>NZ_CP011371.1:2590458-3885688 GCF_001017435.1 Caldimonas brevitalea | reverse complement strand
TCGCGCCCGGGTCTTCGCCGCCATGGCCGGGGTCGAGCGCGACGATGATCAGGCGGTCGATCTTCTTTTTGGTGCCCGGGTCCACCTCGGCCTTGCGGGTCACCGGTGCGTCGGGGGAGGGCGTGGGGGCGCCGCCGTTGGCCGGCGCGGAGGCCGAGGGGTCGGGGGGCGGTGCCTTGGCGACCTTGCCGAGAAACTCACCCAGCGCATCGTCGATGGCGGTCTTGGCTTCCTTCTCGGCCTGCTCTTTTTCGCGGATCAGCGCCAGCAGCGGGTCGGGTGCGACGGTCGGGTAGAGGTCGAACACCAGCCGGTGCTGGTAGGCCGCCACCGGCGGCAAGGTGGTCACCTGCGGCTGGGCGCCTTGCTTCAGGTCGATGACCAGCCGCACCACGCGGGGCTGGTTCTGGCCCACGCGCACGCCGGCGATGTAGGGGTCGTCCGCACGTACCTTGCCGACGATCTCGCGCAGCGCCGGGCTGAGTTCGAGGTTTTCGATGTCGATCACCATCCGGTCCGGATCGGCGATCAGGAAGTGCTTGGCGACCAGCTCGGTGTCGCTCTCCAGCGTCACGCGGGTGTAGTCGGGCGCAGGCCACACGCGCACCGCGACGATGTTGGCGCCGAAGGCGAGTTGGGGCGCGGTGAGCAGCAAGGCGACGCTGCCGGTGCGCTGCAGCAGCGCGCGGCGGGTCCACAGAGGGGTCATCTTCATGCGATCAGCGCGGCCCCGGTCGGGGTGTAGGCGTCGAGGGTCACGTGGCGTTGGTCGTGTTCGGCGGGCGCAAGTTCCATCTTCAGGTCGGCCAGCGGTAACAGCCCGCCCGCCTGGCCGGCCCATTCGACCAGCTTGAGGCCGGGGCCGGTGAGGATGTCGCGCAGGCCGGCGTCCTCCCACTCACGCGGGTCATGGAAGCGGTAGAAATCGAAATGCCAGGCCTGCAGCCCGGGCAGCTCGTAGGGCTCCATCACCGCATAGGTGGGGCTCTTGATGCGGCCGGTCGCGCCCAGTGCGCGCAACAGGTGGCGCACGAAGGTGGTCTTGCCCGCGCCCAGCGGGCCGTGCAGTTCGATCAGCGCGTGGCGCAGTTCGGGCCGGGCGGCCAGGCCCTGTGCGAAACCGGCACATGTGGCCTCGTCGGGCCAGGTGCACTGGCGTGTTCCTAAAATCGGTGGATGCATCAATCCGAGCTTGTCGTCGATCACGCCGCGTTGCTGGCGGACATCCGCCAGTGGGCGCGCGAGCTCGGATTTTCACAGATCGGCGTCTCGGGCGTCGACCTGAGCAGCGCGGAGCCGGGCTTGATGGCCTGGCTGGGGGAAGGATTTCACGGTTCGATGGCCTACATGGCCGCCCACGGGCTCAAGCGCGCGCGGCCCGCGGAGCTGGTGCCCGGCACCGTCAGCGTCGTCACCGCGCGGATGGACTATCTGCCGCGCAGCACCGAGCCCGGCTGGCAGGCGGTGGAGTTCGAGCGCCTTGCGCAACCCGAGGCGGCGACGGTGTCGCTCTATGCCCGCGGCCGCGACTATCACAAGGTGATGCGGCAGCGGCTGCAGAAGCTGGCCGACCGCATGGCCGACCGGCTGGGCCCGTTCGGCCACCGCGTGTTCACCGATTCGGCGCCCGTGCTCGAAGCCGAACTCGCAGGGCGCAGTGGCCAGGGCTGGCGCGGCAAGCACACGCTGGTGCTGAACCGGGACGCCGGCTCGATGTTCTTTCTGGGCGAGATCTATCTGGACCTGCCGTTGCCGGCCAGCGAGCCCACCAGCGGGCACTGCGGCTCGTGCCAGGCGTGTCTCGACGTCTGCCCGACGCGCGCCATCGTCGCGCCGCACCGGCTCGACGCGCGCCGCTGCATCTCGTATCTGACCATCGAGCACGACGGGCCCATCCCGGTCGAGCTGCGGGCGCTGATGGGCAACCGCATTTATGGCTGTGACGACTGCCAGCTGATCTGCCCCTGGAACAAATACGCGCAGCGGGCCGAGCTGCCCGATTTCGACGTCCGCCCTGTGTTGGCCGAGCCCACGCTGCTGGCCTTGTGGGCCTGGACCGAGGCGGAGTTTCTGCGCCACACCGAGGGCAGCGCGATCCGGCGCATCGGTCACGAACGATGGCGTCGCAACCTGGCCGTGGCGATGGGCAATGCGCTGCGCGCCGCGCCTTCGGCCGACCTCGAGCGGGCCTTGCGCGAGGCCCTGCCGCATGCGACCCCGCTGGTCGCGGAGCACATCGTCTGGGCGTTGGGTGATCAGGCCAGCGCCGTCGCCACCGCGAGCCAGACCGGGATCGAGGCCATGCCCAGCAGCGTCGACAACGTCACCAGGCCGGCCACGTAAGGCCCGTGGCCGCCCATGCGCATCGCAAGCACATAGGCGCTCGACGCGGTGGGCATCGCGGCGAAGGCCACCACGATGGGATGCTGCTCGGCCGGCACCTGCAGCCACCGCACCAGCCCCAGCGCCGCCAGCGGCAGCAGCAGGTGGCGGATGCCCAGCAGCGCGGCGGCCAGGCGCGGGCCATCCCACAAGCCGCCCAGCTTCAGCCCGGCGCCCACGGCCATCAGCCCGAGCGGCAACGCGGCCTGGCCGATACGTTCGAGGGCCGGCTGCAGCGGCGGCATGAAGCGCACACCGATCAGGTTGGCGACCAGGCCGGCGACGGTGGCGAGGATCAACGGGTTGCGCGCGATCTCGCGCCAGAAGTGGTGCCCGCCGTGGCGTGCCAGGGGGTAGACGGCGCCGAAGTTGCACAACGGCACGCACAGCGCGACCAGCATCGCGGTCCAGGCGACGCCGGCGGGGCCGGCCAGCTTGTCGGCCAGCGCCAGCGCGACATACGAGTTGAAGCGGAACGCCACTTGGGCGCCTGACGCATGCAGGCGCGGGTCGACGCCGGGCACGTGGCGCAGGGCATAGCTGGCGGCGATGCCGATGGCCACGATGCCGAGGCCGGCGGCGGCCAGCGGTGCGGTGGTGCTGAAGTCGAGGGGGCTGCGCACGATCGCGTTGAACAGCAGCACCGGGAACAGCAGGTAGTACACGAGTCGTTCGACCCCGTCCCACACGCTGCGGTCGAGCGCGGTGTAGCGGCACAGGACCCACCCGCAGACGATCAGCAGGAAATCGGGCAGCAGGAGGAGGACGTTGTGCATGTGGGGGAGGGCGAACAGTCCGAGGGCCGCCGCAGCGGTCCTGTTGAGTTTGCCAGCCGGGGAGGCTGCTTGGGGCAGACCCGCGTTCGTAGTTCCCACAATCCCCGTCGTGGTCGGGGCGTCCCAGCATAGGCCGCAGCATGAGCACGGTGTGGCAGCGGGCGCAGGGTGTCGACAGACAAACAAACAGCGCTAGGATGCAAGCCCATCGCGTGGGCTCTTCTTGCCGTTGATCCCGTTGTTCCTGATTTCCCCACCCTGGAGATTCTTGCAATGCAGCGTAGACATCTGATGGCTGTTGTCGTGACGATCCCGCTGGCACTGGTCACCGTGGCCGGCACCGCCTGGGCGCAGTCGTCCTCCTATCCGAGCAAGCCGGTACGCTTGGTGGTGCCGTTCGCGCCGGGTGGCACCACCGACATCATTGCCCGCACGCTGGCCGACAAGATCCAGCCCGCACTGGGCCAGACCATGGTGGTCGAGAACAAGGCGGGCGGCGGCGGCATCATCGGTGCCAACGAAGTCGCCAAGGCGACGCCCGATGGCTATACGTTGGGCGTCGCGACGGTGTCGACCACCGCGTCGAACCCGGCGATCAATCCCAAGACGCCTTACAACCCTCTGACGGATTTCACTTCGGTCACCAACATCGCCGCGACGCCCAACGTGATCGCGGTGCACCCGTCGTTTCCGGCCAAGGACTACGCGGGTTTCGTGGCCGAGTTGAAGAAGAACCCGGGCAAGTACAGCTATTCGAGCTCGGGTACCGGCGGCATCGGGCACATGCAGATGGAGCTCTACAAGTCGCTGTCGGGCACCTTCCTGACGCACATCCCGTATCGGGGCGCCGGGCCGGCACTGAACGACACGGTGGCCGGGCAGGTGCCGATCATTTTCGACAACCTGCCGTCAGCGCTGCCTTTCATCAAGGACGGGCGCTTGATCGCGATCGTCGTGGCGGCGCCGCAGCGTCTGACGGTGCTGCCCAATGTGCCGACCTTCAAGGAGGTGGGGCTGGAGCCGGTCAACCGGATGGCGTATTACGGCATCCATGCGCCCAAGGGGCTGCCGAAGGAGATTGCCGACAAGGTGTATGCGGCAGTGCGCAAGACGGTGGAGTTGCCGGAGGTGCGCAAGCGGATCGAGGACACGGGGTCGTTGGTGGTGGCGAATACGCCGGAGCAGTTTGCGGCGCAGACGAGGGCGGAGTTTGAGGTTTACAAGAAGGTGGTGGAGCAGCAGAGGTTGAAGTTGGATTGAGTGGGCGGGCTGTCGGTTCTCGGTTTTCGGTTTTCGATGCTGGTTTTGCGGGGTGCTGTTGATTCGCCCCTGCGGGGCGAGCGCCCTGGGGGCGGTGCCGGGATGTGCGCCCGGCAGCGCACCTACTTTCTTTGCTTCGCCAAAGAAAGTAGGCAAAGAAAGGCGACCCGAGTGTGGCGCCCCTCGCTGCGCGAGGGGTGCTCTGCGGTGCTCGGGGCTGGGAGGCGGCTGCGGAACTCGCCCTTTTTGAAGAGCGCCTACGCGCTCTTCAAACGGAGCTCAAACAGTCCTCGCCGACCCCGCGCTGCGCGCGGGGCAACCTCCCAGCCCCTCCGCTCCTCGACGCCACACACGGGAGGGGGAGAGCCTCGGCTCGCTGCGCATCGCCTCGGAGGGCTCTTCTCCTTCGGAGAATTCGCGAGAGGCACGTGCGCGACCTCTGCTCCGCGGGTGGCGGACAAGGGGGCAGCCCCCGTGAGTCATGAACATGGGAAACAGTGATGTTCAAGGACATGGGTTACACCAGAGAGGGGCGACGGGTTCGCAAGGACCATGGGCGCAGCAGGCCAGGGCGCATGTCACCCATGTCCTTGAACACGGTGCCTTAAACCTTTCCGTCACTCTCCCGTAGGGAGAGCAGGCCTTCGAGGCGATGCGCAGCGAGCCGAGCCTCTCCCTCTCCCGTGTGCGGCGGCGAGGAGCGCAGTGACGGGAAGGTTGCCCCGCGCGGAACGCGCGGGGTCGGCGAGGACTGTCTGAGCTCCGTTTGAAGAGCGCGAAGGCGCTCTTCAAAAAGGGCGAGTTCCGCAGCCGCCTTCCCGTCGCGAGCACCGCAGCGGACCCCTTCGCGCAGCGAAGGGGCGCCGCACCCGGGTCGCCTTTCTTTGCCTACTTTCTTTGGCGAAGCAAAGAAAGTAGGTGCGCTGCCGGGCGCACATCCCGGCACCGCCCGCAAGGGCGCTCGCCCCGCAGGGGCGATACCCGCCACGACAGAAGCAACGGCAAAACGTAAGAAGCCCAAACCCAAACCCAAACCCAAACCCAAACCCAAACCCAAACCCACCCCTCAACCTCATCCGCCCCCCCAACCCCCAGGCCCCGATGAGCCCCCCCCAAACCCAAAGCCTCACCTCCATCACCCGCTTCATCGACGCCCTCTGGATCGAGGAAGGCCTGTCGAAAAACACCCTCTCCGCCTACCGCCGCGACCTCACCCTCTACGCCACCTGGCTCGCCCAACACCAAAACAAGCCGCTAGACGCCACCACCGAAGTCGACCTGCTCGGCTACGCCGTCCAACGCGCCGACACCAAGGCCACCTCCGCCAACCGGCGCCTGGCCGTGTTCCGCCGCTACTTCCGCTGGGCCCTGCGCGAGCACCTGATCAGCGCCGACCCCACCCTCAAGCTCGTCACCGCCAAGCAGCCGATGCGGGTGCCCAAGACCATGAGCGAACGCCAGGTGGAAGACTTGCTGGGCGCACCCGACGTCGAGACCGAACTCGGCCTGCGCGACCGCACGATGCTGGAACTGATGTACGCGAGCGGCCTGCGTGTCAGCGAACTGGTCACGCTCAAGACCGTCCATGTCGGGCTCGACGAAGGCGCGCTGCGGGTGACCGGCAAAGGCAGCAAGGAACGTTTGGTGCCGTTCGGAGAGGAAGCGCATGGCTGGCTGCGCCGCTACCTGGCACAGGCCCGGCCCGCCATCCTTGGCGCGCGCAGCACCCAGGCGCTGTTCGTCACCGTGCGGGGCGACGCGATGACGCGGCAGATGTTCTGGAACCTCATCAAGAAATACGCCCGCCAAGCCGGCATCACGGCGCCGATCTCGCCCCACACCCTGCGCCACGCCTTCGCCACCCATTTGCTCAACCACGGCGCCGACCTGCGGGCCGTGCAGATGCTGCTGGGACATGCCGACATCTCCACCACGCAGATCTACACCCACGTGGCACGCGAACGCCTGAAGGCGCTGCACGCCAAGCACCATCCGCGAGGCTGAACGCGGGCAGGCGAGGGCGGCGCGCCTGGCTCCACACCGCCGGGGCCGGAATGGCGACCGTCCCAGCCGGGCAACGGCGCCTGCCAAAATCTGCCCCATGGATCACACCCTGGTTTCCGCCTTCATCCTGCTGCTGCTGGTGCTCGACCCGTTCGGCAGCCTGCCCATCTTCATCTCGGTGATGCGCACGGTCCCGCCGCACCGGCGTCGCTGGGTCGCCTTGCGTGAAGTGCTGCTGGCTTTTGGCGTGCTGCTGGTCTTCATGTTCACGGGCCAGGCCTTCTTGCGGTTGATGCATTTGTCCGAGCGGTCACTCGAGGTGGCCGGCGGCGTGATCCTGCTGATGATCTCGATCCGCATGATCTTCGCGAGCGGCGAATCCATCTATGCATCGGACGACGACCGCGAGCCCTTCATCTTTCCGCTCGCCGTACCGCTGATGGCCGGGCCGTCGGCGATGGCCACCGTGCTGTTGCTCGCGTCGCGCCAGCCCGATCGGCTGACCGAATGGGTCACCGCCTTGACGGCCGTGATGGTGGTGTCGGGCGCCGTGCTGCTGTCGGCCGACCGCATCCGCCGTTTGCTGGGCGACTCCGTGGTGAGTGCCGTCGAGAAGCTGATGGGGCTGGTGCTGACCGCGATTTCGGTCGAGATGATCCTGGCCGGGCTGAAGCGCTATTTCTTCGAGTGAGTGAGTGAGCAGCCCTCGGGCTGCCGATCAATCACGCTGCTCGAGAAAATCGAGCTCGGCCTGGGTGAAACCGGCCGCGCGGCGTGCTTCCAGGTTGAAGGGCGGCTTCAATCGCGGCGCCTGGTAGCGCTCGGTGACCAGCCGATAGTGCGCCACCGGGTCGAGGCCGTCGCGCTCGCACAGCCAGCGGTACCAGTGGTTGCCGATCGCGACGTGGCCCACTTCGTCGCGCAGGATCACATCGAGAATCTCCACCGCCCGCCCGTCGCCGGCCTTGCGCAGCTTGGCCTGGATCAAGGGTGTGGCGTCGAGCCCGCGCGCCTCGAGGGTGCGCGGCACGAGGGCCATGCGGGCGACGAGGTCGTGGCGGGTCTTGTCGGTCATCGCCCACAGGCCGTCGTGGCCGGCGAAATCGCCGTAGTCGTGGCCCAGGGTCTGCAGATGCTCGCGCAGCAGCGTGAAATGCAGCGCTTCTTCGCTCGCAACGCGCAGCCAGTCGCGGTAGTAGGCCTCGGGCAACCCGCCGAAGCGCCACACGGCGTCGAGCGCCAGGTTGATCGCGTTGAACTCGATGTGCGCAATCGCGTGCAGCAGGGCGGCGCGCCCCTCGACCGTGAACGGCGTGCGCCGAGGTACGGTGTCGGGCGGCACCAGGGCCGGGCGAGCGGGCCGGCCCGGCAAGCCAGGCGGCTCGTCGAGGGTTTCGTCGGGGTCAGGCGGCTCGCCGGTGGCCAGCATCTGCTCGAACAGCCCGCGCGCGGCGGCAGCCTTGTCCGTGGGATCGGTCAGGGTAAGAACGGCGAGGGCACGGCGACGAAGCTTCATCTCTAAAATTATGGGCTCGCTGGCCTTCATCCGGTCAGACATTCCTCCAGCCATTCAACCAACGAATACCAAGCACCCGGAGACCGACACGATGGCCCTTTACCAGCTCGACGACCACACGCCCGACGTCCATGAGAGCGCCTGGGTGGCCGACAGTGCCGAGGTGATCGGCGATGTCGTGTTGGCCGAAGACGCCAGCGTCTGGTTCGGCACGGTGGTGCGCGGCGACACAGCCCAGATCCGCATCGGCCGCGGCTCCAACGTGCAGGACAACTCCGTGCTGCACGCGGATCACGGCCAGCCCCTGACCATCGGCGAGAACGTCACCGTCGGCCACCAGGTGGTGCTGCACGGCTGCACCATCGGCGACGGCGCGTTGATCGGCATCCAGGCGGTGGTGCTCAACGGCGCCAAGATCGGCCGCAACTGCCTGGTCGGCGCCGGCGCGCTGGTCACCGAAGGCAAGGAATTCCCCGACGGTTCGATGATCCTCGGCTCGCCGGCCAAAGCCGTGAAACAGCTGACGCCCGAGCAGATCGCCGCGTTCCAGCTCGGCGCGCGGCACTATGTCGAGAACGCGCGCCGCTTCAAGGCTGGCCTCAAGAAGATCGGTTGATGATCGCTCGCGCCGCCGCCGCTCCCACCACCCGCTACCACCAGGACGTCTCGTTTTGAACATCACTTCCACGCCCAGCGAACTGCACAAATTCCTGTTCGAGGGGATGCCCGTACGCGGCATGCTGGTGCGGCTGACCGACGCCTGGCAAGACATGTTGGTGCGCCGCCAGGAGAGCGGGCCCTTTCCCGAGCCGGTGCGCCGGTTGTTGGGCGAAATGGCGGCCGCCGGCGTGCTGATGCAGTCCAACATCAAGTTCAACGGCGCGCTGGTGCTGCAGATCTCGGGCGACGGGCCGCTGAAGCTGGCCGTCGCGGAGGTGCAGCCCGACCTGGCGCTGCGGGCCACCGCCAAGGTGGTCGGATCGGTCCCGGACGATGCGACGCTGGAGGCGATGGTCAACGTGCACGGCCGCGGACGCTGCGCGATCACGCTCGATCCGAAGGACAAATTCCCCGGGCAGCAGCCCTACCAAGGGGTGGTGCCGCTGCACGGTGACCATCGCGAGCCGTTGCAGCGCATCAGCGAGGTGCTGGAACACTACATGTTGCAGTCCGAGCAGCTGGACACACGGCTGGTGCTGGCGGCGAACGACGAGATCGCGGCCGGTCTGTTGATCCAGCGTCTGCCGATCGAAGGCGAGGGCAACCTGGCGGGCCAGCAGCAACGCGCCCGCGAGGACGACATCGGCCTCAGCGAAGACTTCAACCGCATCGCCCACCTGGCCAGCACACTGACCGCCGAGGAACTGCTCACGCTGGACGCCAACACCTTGTTGCACCGGCTGTTCTGGGAAGAGAAGGTGCGGCGTTTCGAGCCGATGGCGGGCGAGGAGGGGCCGCGGTTCGCCTGCACCTGCTCGCGCGAGCGGGTCGGGTCGATGCTGAAGAGCCTGGGCCGCGAAGAGGTCGACGAGATCGTGGCCGAGCAGGGCCAGGTGGAGATCGCCTGCGAATTCTGCGGCGCCAAATACTATTTCGACCCGGTCGACGTCGGCAGCCTGTTCACGCCGGACCGCG
The DNA here is from genome assembly GCF_001017435.1 of Caldimonas brevitalea. Classification (NCBI taxonomy): domain Bacteria; kingdom Pseudomonadati; phylum Pseudomonadota; class Betaproteobacteria; order Burkholderiales; family Sphaerotilaceae; genus Caldimonas; species Caldimonas brevitalea. Next base: position 3,876,115 of record NZ_CP011371.1, on the reverse strand, counting down.
ACCACCCGCCCGGGCCCAGCAGCGTGCAGTAGCGGCGGGGGCACCCCTGCTGCGCTGCCGGGCGCGGGATTGCGGTAGGGGGATTGCGGTAGGCGGAATTGCGGTAGGAATACGCACAGAAGCCGCGACTTGCCCGCTCGAACTGAACTATTCTGCCGAACCGGGAACAGATCCAACCATGCCGGCTCGCTCGCTGCCACGAACGGGCCGCCGCGCAGCGGCCTCTACAAGGCCGGCTGCGGCCACCTCCGCCGTCACGCGGCGTCACCGTGTCGAATTTACACGCGTTGACGTGGCGTGGGTTGTCACCCTATAAAACGCGCCAACCCGCGCGTCTTCAGCCGGAACTTCGCCTGTGAGCCCTTTTTCCCGCCGCCGCTTTCTTTCTTCCACCGTGGCCGTCGCCGCTCCGATGGTCGTCATGCCGCGCCTGGCGCTCGCCGCCGCGGCGCAGCAGCAGCCCCGTGTGCTCATGTTCGACCATTTGCACACCGGCGAGCGGCTGGAAGTCGAGTATTTCAGTGGCGGCACCTATCTGCAGGACGCCCTGGGCGAGGTCAACCAGCTGCTGCGCGATTTCCGCACCGGTGAGGTGAGCACGATCGACCCGAAGCTGCTCGACCTGCTGCACGGCCTGCGCCAACGCACGGGAAGCCGGCAGCCGTTCCAGATCATCTCGGGCTACCGGTCGCCACAGACCAACGCGGCGCTGCGCGGCAAGAGCGCACACAGTGGCGTCGCCACCCGTAGCCTGCACATGACGGGCCAGGCGGTCGACATCCGCGTCGCCGACGTGGCCCTCGCGGATCTGCGCAAGGCGGCGCTGTCGATGGCCGCCGGCGGGGTCGGTTACTACCCGGACTCGCGTTTCGTGCACGTCGACACCGGGCGCGTGCGCACCTGGTAAGCCGGCGCCGCACGGACAAGCCGTATCAGGTGCGCCGCTCGGCGAGTGCCTGGTCGAGCTTTTTGTCGTGTCCGTAGATGTCGTCCGCAAAATGCAGGGCACCGTCTTCGGGCGCCACCATCGCGGTGATGTAGAACAGCAGCACCTGGACCGGCTGTTTCAGGTCGACCTTGACCTGTTCGCCGCCCCCCATCGCCGCCTCGATCCGCTCCTTCGTCCATTCCGGCTGGTCGCGTAGCACCCATTGCGCCAGCGCCAGCGGGTTCTCGAGCCGCACACAGCCGTGGCTCAGGTCGCGGCGGCTTCGGTCGAACAGTTGCTGGGCCGGCGTGCCGTGCAGGTAGACGCTGTCGTCGTTCGGGAAGATGAACTTCGCCGGGCCGAGCGAATTCTTCTGACCCGGCCGCTGCCGCACGCGTAGCTGGCCCTGCGCCAGTTGCTCGAGGTTCTCGGGGGTGGCCTCGACCGGGGCCGCGTCGTCCCCGCCGCCGCGCACCAGCTCCATCTCATGCTTGACGAGGTACTGCGGGTCGCGGGCCAGCGCCGGCAGGATCTCCTTGCGCACGATTGAGGTGGGCACGTTCCAGTAGGGGCTGAAGACGACGTAGCGCATCTCTTCGACCATCGCCGGTGTCTCGGTGTCGAGTGCGCCGCCGACGATCACGTCCATGTCGAGCGCCGTGCGCCCGTCCAGCGCCTGCGGCCCGCCCGCCCACAGCCGGTACATCGGGATGTTGATGCCGACGAAGGGCCGGTTTTCGAGGTGCGGGAACCAGCGCAGCCGCTCCAGGGCGAGTTCGATCTGGCGCACCCGCCGGTCCAGCGGGACGTTCAGCGCGGCCACCGTCCCCTTGCCCAGCACGCCCTCGGCCGGCAACCCGTGGCGGGCCTGGAACTTCTTGACGCCGTCGACCAGCGCGCCGTCGTAGCGCCCGCCGTCCGCCAGCGGCGGCGTGTCGACCGGCAGGTCGCCGAGCAACACCAGCCGCTCGCGCAAGGCCGGGGCGCCGCTGTAGGCCTCGCCCGGCTTCAGCTCCCGGGGCACGGCCGGCAAGGGCGCGGGCGCCGGCTGTGAGGCGAGCGTGCGGTAGCGCGCCAGCATGGCACGCAGGCTGCGGTACTGTTCGAGCGGGGGCCTGAGTTGCGCCACCGCGTCCTCGAGACGCTGCTTTTCGAGTGCGGGGCGCAGTGCGGCGGCAAAGTCAGTTTCGGCGGCCTTGGCCGGCATCTGGAAGCCGACCGTCTTGGGGTCGATACGGCCGGCGTGCAGGTGGCGCAGATAGCGCAGCGTCGCGCGGCTGAGGGCCAGGTCCAGCGAGGCCACGTCGGCGTCGACCGGTTGCCGCGCTTCTTTCATCGAGCGCACCTGCGTGGCCAGCGCCTCGGCGCCGTACTCGGCAGGGTCCAGGCCCTCGGCTGCGGCGGCGCCGAGCAGCGCCAGGGCCTGATCGGCGGCCGGCGTCAGCTTGCGCGAGGTGTCGAACCAGAGGGGGGTGTGATGGCCGGGCTGGTAGAGCTGCTGCAGGTCCGCGAGTTCGGTTTTCGGCAGCGCCGGCTCCCCGGCAGCGCCGTCGGCCAGGCGCCGCTCGATCTCTCGGGCAGCGCCGCTGGGCTGCTCTGGCTGCGTCGCCGCGGTACCGTCGGCAGGACCGACATCGGACTTTTGCGGGCGGTCACCGCAGCCGGTCAGCAGCATCAGCACGACGGCGGCGCCGGCAGTTGCGAGGCCGGGCCACCGCGGACGACGCGCGGCCTGTGTGGGCGCGCCCGGAGTGGAACGGCAGCCGAGCGACTGCGATGTGGTAATCGAGGGGTGAAGGCTCATCTCTCACCGCCCCGGAGGCCCAGCGTGCCGGGCCTGCAGGACTACGACGGTTTGAACATGGCCTTATTCCGCCAGAGGGTCCCAGGGATGTCGGTCAGTCAACGCCTGACAGGGGTGTCGGCGCACGGTGCACGCTGGTCCGGCCAGGTCCAGATGCTGCGTCGACTACAACATGCCTTTAACGGCTGCCACCAGCTTGCGCAAGGACCGACTCCGAGTGGCAGCGTCATCGATGTCGAGGAGCGCGGTCAACGCGGGCTGATCCACGACCTCGTGATACCGGCTTCCCTTCATCCGGTCGTTCAACCAACCTTTTGCGTTGCGAGGTGAGTCGGGATCCGCAGGAGACTCAATGCACGTATCCAATCCGCGCTTTCCGGCCAGTGACTTTGCCCCGGCAAGAAACCACGCCTCATATTCCCGAACGGCGATGACCACCGAAACCGTCCTGTGCGGCAACACACGGGCCGATTGCCTCGAAATATCTGCTGCGAGTTCCACTGGGCATTCGTCATCGGCGTCGAGTAGAACTAGGATGGCCCCGCTGTCGCCCGCCTTTGCAGCCGCGAGCAGTAACTTTCGTTTAAGCTCGTCCGGGCGGCGGATGAACTGATCGCGATGTACGCGAATAGGCTGAGGGACAGTGAGATCGAAAATTCCTTGACCTTCGGCAATTCGCCGGAGCAGAAGGGGAACCGCTCGCACTTCTCCGTCGCCTTCAACGATACTGACGATTGTCGTCATGTGCTCCCTTCTCCCCCGTTGCCAAATAGCTTGAGCTGCGGCGAGTCAGGATCGATGACAAGAGAGGGATCAGGGACGAGTTGGTTCAACTTTAGGAGTTCGCCCGGCGTGTAAAGCTGATCACGGATCACTGATCGTGAGGCAGAGTCGATCGAGGCGATCTGCGTCACGCCGCCCTCGCCCGAGACCGCCAGTAAGCTATCGATGGCAATATTCGGGTCATCAAGCAATTCGGGGCTGTGGCTGGTTATGAGGACTTGGCTGCGCTCTGAGGCCCGGGCAAGTGCGTCCCGCACGACCGCGGCGGCGGCAGGATGCAATGCAACTTCGGGTTCTTCTATGCCGACCAGGCTAGGGCGACTGTCTTCGCCACCCTGAAAGAGTGCAACCAATATCCCCAGGGCCCTTAGTGTCCCGTCGGACATGCTATTCGCTGCAAAACGCCAAGGATGTTTGGACCCCGCGGTGTCCTGACGAAATTCGACAGTTTCCATGTGCCCAACTCCGATTCGCTCCACCCCGTGAACGGATGGGACCACGAGATTCAGGTATTCCTCGATTAGATCCTTGCGTTGAGGCGCGTAGCGCTCTAGGTAGGATATCGCACTTGCAATGTTCTCCCCGACAGGCTTTAAAGCGGTACCGTCTTGAGGCTTCTGCAGATCTCTGATCACCCTCGGATTTAAGTTGTAGAACCCCATCGCCGTGAGTGCGTCGAATACCGGGCGGAATGCGGGAAGTCCGGCGGCATTGACGAGCGCAAGACGGTCAGGCGTGCTGACAGGAAAGACGTCTTCGCTGGTGCTCTCTGGCTTTCCCTGAACCACCAAGTAGCTCGGCCCCAAGCCCGGAGCGCCGATGACACATTCTTCCCTCTGAACTTCGAAACCGCCTGCCGCTCGCGCACCGACGTTGAAGGCGTAGTGGCCCGGCCGTCCGTCGGGCAAGCGAAAATCGAGTCGGACCCCGAAATGGGTCGGATGCCCGCCTGACCTGCGCCTCACCTCTGAAAGTCCGCCGCGTAGATGTAATGCGTTCTCGAGCGAGCCCTCTAACGCGTCTTTCACAAAGTGAAGGACATCGAGAAAGTTGCTTTTGCCCGATCCATTCGGGCCGACCAAATAGGTCAGCGGGCCGAGTCGAACGTCACAAGCAGCGATGCTTTTGAAATTCTTCGCTCGGACGCGGCGAATGAACACAGTTGAATCCATTAATACTCCTGAATCCGAGCACTTTAGCAGCGACAGCTACGTCCAGACTCGACCAAGGCGCGTTTCTAGCGGAGAGAACCCTGGCAGGCAGCATCGAGCAATGGCTCGCATCTCTTGGCTCGCTGAGGTCTCGGTGCTGCGCGTACTTATAGATAGCGTTCTTGTTGGGACGCGGTGCACAGGGTACAGCACAAGAGGCTCAACCGGCTACGGCAGTCCCATTGAGATTCAGGACGGGTCGCGGCCCAACAAGCGGCTGAACAGGCGCTCGTAGTGCGGGTCCAGGCACTCGGTGCAGTACAGCTTGCGCGACGTGTGCGTGGTTGCCTCACCGCTCTCACCGCTCTCACCGCTGCCCTTTGCGCCGGCGGGCAAGCCCAGCAGCGGACACACCGCCGCCCACGCTGCCTCGACCCGGGCGGGCCCCAGACCGTACACCAGGCTGTAGGGCGAGCCGCCCCGCTGCAAGGCTGCGCGCACCCGCTCGTCGACCCCTTCGCGCACGTGCGCGCCGTCGCGCTGCAAGCCGTCGGCGACCCAGGGCAGGTCGAGCCCGGTCAGCAGGGTCAGCGCCGCCTCGGCGTGCGCCCGCTCGGCGTCGGCGTAGAGCGAGGTGTCGCCGAACACATAGTCGCTGTAGACCGCGATCATCAACGCCGTGGTGTCGGCCACCACCACCGCGTGTCGCCCGGCTGCGTAGCGGATCAGGCGGCTCTGCTCGTCGGCGATGCCACGCTGTTCGTCCTGTCGCGGTGTGCGCCCCTGGGCTTCGCAGAAGAGGCGCAGGTACTCCGGCACTGCGACGGCGTCGAGGCCCGCCGATTGCAAACGCCGCGCAAGGGCCGCGGCGAGTTCGGTCTTGCCGGTGCTTTCCGCGCCGACCAGGGCGATCACACGGCCAGGGCTGTTGCTGCTGCTGCTCATCGGAAACCCTCCGGGGTGCTAGCTCATGCAGCCACCGCCGGCGCCTGCCGCAGTCGCTGCCAGGCCCGCCAGCCCAGCACCGACATCACAACGAAGAGCGCGTACAGCAGCACCGTGAGCCATAGCCCCTTGTAGGCGAACAGCCCGACGCTGACGGTGTTGACCACCACCCAGGTGGGCCAGTTCTCGATCAGCTTGCGGCCCAGCAAAAACTGGCCGGCGACGCTGGCCACGGTGGGGAAGGCGTCCCAATAGGGCACGTCGCTGTCGGTCGTGCGCGCCAGCCAGGTGCCGAGCAAGGGCCAGGCGAGCAGCACGCCGGCCGCGGTGGCCCAGCGGCCGGCGCGGGGCAGGGCGTGCACGGTGAGCCGCTGGCCGTCCGGTCGCTTGCCATACAGCCATTGCCACCAGCCCCAACCCGCCACGACCGCGAAGAACAGCTGCAGACACGCGTCGCCGTACAGCTTGCTCTGCCAGAACAACAGGAAATAAAGCAAGGAGCTGACGATGGCCAGCGGCCAACCCCAGGGCACGACGCGGATGTTGCACACCACCATCGCCACGGCGAGCACGAAGGCCACCAGCTCCAGCCAGGTGACCGGCACCCCCCAGGCGGTGAAGGCCGGGGCCATCCAGGGGGCGAAAACGGCGAGCAAGGTGTCCATCGGATGGGGCGGGGGAAGGAGCGGGACAGGCGGTCGTCAATGAAAAACGGAGCCTCGCGGCTCCGTGTCGTCGAAGGCCGACGGCTCAGGGCGCCGGCGTCAGCTGCACATAGATCTCGTCGGGCTTCACCATGCCCAACTCGAAACGGGCCTTTTCCTCGACCATTTCGAGACCTTCTTTCAGGTCTCGCACTTCGGCCGCGAGCTGAGCGTTGCGCTCTCGCGCCGTCATGTTGCGGTCCTGGTGCTCGGCCAGTTTGCGCTGCAGCTCCATCACGCGGTGCACGCCGTTCTTGCCGAACCACAGCTGGGCGTGAACGCCCAGCAGCAACGCGGCCAGCACCAGGGTGACGAGCGGCAGACGCATGATGGCAGGCAGGGGGGCGATCTATCAGCGCAGGTTGTAGAACGCCGAGCGGCCGGGGTAGTAGGCGATGTCGCCCAGGTCTTCCTCGATGCGCAGCAGCTGGTTGTACTTGGCGATGCGGTCGGAACGGCTCATCGAGCCGGTCTTGATCTGGCCGGCGTTGGTGCCCACGGCGATGTCGGCGATGGTCGAGTCTTCGGTCTCGCCCGAGCGGTGCGAGATCACCGCGGTGTAGCCGGCGCGCTTGGCCATCTCGATCGCGGCAAAGGTTTCGGTCAGCGTGCCGATCTGGTTGATCTTGATCAGGATCGAATTGCCGATGCGCTTTTCGATGCCTTCACGCAGGATCTTGGTGTTGGTGACGAACAGGTCGTCGCCGACCAGCTGCACCTTCTTGCCCAGCGTTTCGGTCAGGTGCTTCCAGCCGGCCCAATCGCCTTCGTGCATGCCGTCTTCGATGCTGATGATCGGGTACTTGTCGGCCCAGGTCGCCAGCACGTTGGTCCATTCTTCGGCCGACAGTGTCAGGCCTTCACCTTCGAGGTGGTACTTGCCGTCCTTGTAGAACTCGCTGGCGGCGCAGTCCAGGCCCAGCGCGATCTGTTCGCCCGGGGTGTAGCCGGCCTGCTCGATGGCCTGCAGGATCAGCTGGATGGCCGCCTCGTGGCTGGCGACGCTGGGGGCGAAGCCGCCTTCGTCGCCGACCGCCGTGCTCATGTTCTTGTCGTGGATGATCTTCTTCAGCGCGTGGAAGACCTCGGCGCCGTAGCGGATCGCTTCACGGAAGCTGGGGGCGCCGATCGGCAGGATCATGAATTCCTGCAGGTCGAGGTTGTTGTTGGCGTGGGCACCACCGTTGATGACGTTCATCATCGGCACCGGCATCTGCATCGAGCCCGAACCGCCGAAATAGCGGTACAGCGGCAGGCCCGACTCCTCGGCGGCGGCACGCGCCACCGCCATCGAGACCGCCAGCGTGGCGTTGGCGCCAAGGCGCGACTTGTTGTCGCTGCCGTCGAGGTCGATCAGGGTGCGGTCGAGGAACGCCTGCTCGGATGCATCGAGGCCCAGCACCGCTTCGGAAATTTCCGTGTTGATGTGCTCGACCGCCTTCAGCACGCCCTTGCCGAGGTAGCGGCTTTTGTCACCGTCGCGCAGTTCGATGGCTTCACGCGAGCCGGTCGACGCGCCCGACGGCACGGCTGCACGGCCCATCACGCCGGACTCGAGCAGCACGTCGCACTCGACGGTGGGGTTGCCGCGGCTGTCCAGAATTTCACGGCCGACGATGTCTACGATGGCACTCATGACGTTTCCTCTTGCTTGTAATCGATGATGGATGTTGGTGCGGCGCCCATTGGACCAGATTCGGCCGCCAGTCTGGTTACAAACCTTCCACAAGCACCATGCGCATGACCGCGGCGCCTTCGCGCGCTTCGCGGGCGCGGCCGTACTCGGGCGAGTGGTAGAAGGCGCGCGCCTTCTCCATGGACGGGAACTTGAGCACCACCAGGCGGCCGGGCTGCCAGGGGCCTTCGAGCACTTCGACGCTACCGCCGCGCACCAGCACTTCAGCGCCGTGGGCCTGCATGGCCTCGGTCGACCACTTGCGGTATTCAGCGTACTGCTCGGGATTGTGGACGGTCACGTCCGCGAGGATGTAGGCACTCATCGGCGGGGGGGTCAACCGAAGTTCTGTTCGAGGAAGGTGCCGCTGCGCTTGATCACACGGTCGACCTCGACCAGCGTGGCCAGCAGCTCGCGCATACGCTTGAGCGGCACCGCGTTGGGGCCGTCGCTCAGGGCTTGTGCCGGGTCGGGGTGGGTCTCCATGAACAGACCCGCCACACCGACCGCCACCGCCGCACGCGACAGCACCGGCACGAACTCGCGCTGCCCGCCCGAACTGGTGCCCTGGCCACCCGGCAGCTGCACCGAGTGCGTGGCGTCGAACACCACCGGGGCACCGGTGTCGCGCATGATGGCCAGCGAGCGCATGTCGCTGACGAGGTTGTTGTAGCCGAAGCTGGCGCCGCGTTCACAGGCCATGAAGTTGTCGTCGTTCAGGCCCTTTTCGCGCGCAGCGGCGCGGGCCTTGTCGATGACGTTTTTCATGTCGCCCGGCGCCAGAAACTGGCCTTTCTTGATGTTGACCGGCTTGCCGCTTTGCGCCACCGCGCGGATGAAGTCGGTCTGGCGGCACAAAAAGGCAGGCGTTTGCAGCACGTCGACGACGGCGGCCACCTCGGCCACCTCGGCTTCGCTGTGCACGTCGGTCAGCACCGGCACGCCCAGCTCGCGCTTGACCTTGGCCAGGATCTCCAGGCCCTTCTGCATGCCGGGGCCGCGGAAGGAGCTGCCCGACGAGCGGTTGGCCTTGTCGTAGCTCGACTTGAAGATGAAGGGGATGCCGAGCTCGGCCGTCATCTCCTTGAGCGCGCCGGCGGTGTCCATCTGCAGTTGCTCGGACTCCACCACGCACGGGCCGGAGATCAGGAAGAAAGGCTGGTCGAGGCCGACCTTGAAGCCGCAAAGTTGCATGGGGGCGTTCCTCAGCGTGGGGTCGTCGTCTCGGTGGCTCGAACGCTCATGCGCCGGCCTTCTCGGCACCAAGCCGGCGCTGCTGATGATCCAGCGCCGCCTTGATGAAGGATTTGAACAAGGGATGGCCTTCCCAGGGCGTCGACTTGAACTCGGGGTGGAACTGCACGCCCATGAACCACGGGTGCACCTCGCGCGGCAGTTCGACGATCTCGGTCAGCTTCTCGCGCTGCGTGATGGCCGAGACCACCAGGCCGGCGTTCTCCAGCTGATGGAGGTATTTCTCGTTCGCCTCGTAACGGTGGCGGTGGCGCTCGGTGACGACCGGCCCGTAGATGTCGTGCGCGAGCGTGCCGGGCTTCACGTCGGAGCTTTGCGCGCCCAAGCGCATCGTGCCGCCCAGGTCGGAGTGCTCGTCGCGGCGCTGGATCGAGCCGTCGGCGTCCTGCCATTCATCGATCAGTGCGATCACCGGGTGCTGCGCGTTGCTGTCGAATTCGGTGCTGTTGGCGCCCGTCAGTCCGGCCTTGTGGCGGGCGTATTCGATCGTGGCGACTTGCATGCCGAGGCAGATGCCCAGATAAGGCACCTGGTGCTCGCGGGCGTACTGCGCAGCCAGGATCTTGCCCTCGACGCCGCGCTTGCCGAAGCCTCCCGGCACCAGGATGGCGTCGAAGCGGGCCAGCTTGTCGACCGTCTGCGGCGACAGCTCTTCCGAGTCGACGTATTCGATCTTGATGCGCGCATGGTTGTGGATGCCGGCGTGGCGCAGCGCTTCGTTGAGCGACTTGTAGGAGTCGCTCAGGTCGACATATTTGCCGCACATCGCGATCGTCACGTCGTGCTTGGGGTGCTCGACCTCGTGCACCAGGCTGTCCCAGCGCGACAAATCGGCCGGCTTGGTCGACAGATGCAGCTTGGTGCAGATGAGCTGGTCGAGACCCTGCTCGTGCAGCATGCGCGGCACCTTGTAGATGGTGTCGGCGTCCCACACCGAGATCACGCCGTATTCGGGCACGTTGGTGAACAGCGAAATTTTTTCGCGTTCATCGTCGGGAATGCGGCGGTCGGCCCGGCACAGCAGCGCATCGGGCTGGATGCCGATCTCGCGCAGCTTCTGCACCGTGTGCTGGGTCGGCTTGGTCTTCAGCTCGCCGGCGGCGGCGATCCACGGCACGTAGGTGAGGTGGACGAACGCGGTGTTGTTGGGCCCGAGCTTCAGGCTCATCTGCCGCACCGCCTCGAGGAAGGGCAGCGATTCGATGTCGCCGACCGTGCCGCCGATCTCGACGATGGCCACGTCGACCGTGTCGGCCGAGCCGACACCGGCGCCACGGCGCACGTATTCCTGGATCTCGTTGGTGATGTGGGGAATCACCTGCACCGTCTTGCCGAGATAGTCGCCGCGCCGCTCTTTTTCGAGCACGCTCTTGTAGATCTGGCCGGTGGTGAAATTGTTCGAGCGCTTCATCTTGGTGGTGATGAACCGCTCGTAGTGGCCGAGGTCGAGGTCGGTCTCGGCGCCGTCGTCGGTCACGAAAACTTCACCGTGTTGAAACGGCGACATCGTGCCGGGGTCGACGTTGATGTAGGGGTCGAGCTTGATGAGGGTGACTTTGAGGCCGCGCGATTCGAGGATCGCAGCCAGCGAGGCCGAAGCGATGCCCTTGCCAAGGGAGGACACCACACCGCCAGTGACAAAGACAAACTTGGTCATTGCATGCAGCGCACGCTTTCGCGAACGCTGTGGTGGTAAAGAGGCATTATATCGGCGCCGCGGCGGCGCGCGGGGGCTTGCGTGGGCATAAGGCCCGCGCCGCCCTGCACTGATTTCAGGCGCACTCGAATGCCTTCAGCCAGGCGATCGTGGCCTGCACGGTTTCGGTCGGTTTCTCGAACGGGTAGAGGTGGCTGCCCTCGATCCAGGTGATGCGGTCGTGCGTCACCTGGCGCGTCGCCCGCAAACCCACCTGCTGTACTTCCTTCGACTGCGTGCCGGCGATGAAGGCGACCGGGCTTTTCAGCGGTTGGCGTCTCAACAGCCGGTGGATGTGGTGCGGCAGCGTGTTGTAGATGTCGGTCTCGACCTCGCGGCGGAAGCTCAGCGTGTGCTGGTCGCCGTGGGCCGGCTGCATGCCCGCGGCGATGTAGTCGCGCAACACCTCGGGGTGCCAGCGGGCGAAATTGGGCTTGCTCTGAAAGTGGGCCAGTGCCTCGTTGGCGTCGGTCCAGCTGGCGCGCCGCTGGCGCGAAATGCGCGCCGGGCCGACCTTGCCGATCCAGCCGGTCGCCTTGAACAGCTGCACGCCGCGCGCCTTGACCCCGTAGATCACCGGCGAGTCGAGCAACACCACACCGCGCACCAGCTCCGGCCGGTGGATCGCCACCAGCAGGCTCAAGAAGCCCCCCAGCGAATGGCCGACCAGAAACGCCGGGCCGTCGGGCACGTGGCGTTCGACGAAGTGCGCCAGCTGGTCGCGCAGGTGGGGCCAGTTGCTGGTGACCGGGTAGCGCGGGTCGTGCCCGAACTTGTCGATCGCGTGGACGTCGTAGCCGCCCTCGGTGAACTGATCGAACAGCAGCCGGTAGGTGCCGGCGGGGAAACCGTTTGCGTGCGAGAAAACCAGGGGGAGTTTGGTCGACATCGGCCGGAGACTCAGGAGGCTTGCTGGGGCGCGTTGACCTTGCGGATCGGGTTCAACTGCTCGTGCTGGCTGGGCGGCCGCAGCCCCGACTCCGACGAGGTTTCGTCCCACACCGGGTTGGGGATGGACTCGAACACCTCTCGCAGGCGCTGGCCCCAGCTGCTGCGGATCATGCGGAAATAGGGGTCGTGCTCGTCGATGTGCACGATACGCTGGGCATGCAGCGTATCGGCGTGGTAGATCAGCAGGTCGAGCGGCAGCCCGACCGACAGGTTGGACTTGAGCGTGGAGTCCATCGAGACCAGCGCGCACTTGGCCGCCTGGTCGAGCGGCGTGGAGCGGTTCACGACCCGGTCGATGATGGGCTTGCCGTACTTCGACTCGCCGATCTGGAAGTAGCACACGCCGTCCTCGCCGGCTTCGACGAAGTTGCCGGCCGCATAGACGTTGAACAGCCGCGTCGGCTCGCCCTTGATCTGCCCGCCGAAGATCAGGTTGAGGTTGAACTCGATGCCGAACTTGCGCAGCGAGTCGCCGTCGCGCTCGAAGACCTTGCGGATCGCGCTGCCGACGATGCGGGCGGCGTCGAACATGGTCTTGCAGTTCCAGATCGAGACCGGCCCGTCGTCGCATTCGAGCGTGTGCCCGTTGAGCAGCTGGCGCACGGCCTGCGTCAGCGCCAGGTTGCCGGCCGCCAGCAACACCATCACACGGTCGCCTTCCTTCTCGTAGACAGTCATCTTGCGGAAGGTGCTGATCTGGTCCAGCCCGGCGTTGGTGCGGGAGTCAGACAAGAACACCAGACCGCCATCAAGGCTCATCGCGACACAGTACGTCATGCGGATTTCCCCTGCAGGTCTTTGAGTCGGTACAAGGCGTCCAGCGCTTCGCGAGGCGACAGCGCGTCGGGTTGTATGGCCGCCAGCGCGGCCTCGACGGCCGAGGGCTCGCGGTCTTCGGCGGCCGCTGCCGGTGCCGGGGCGGCAAACAGGTCGATCTGCGCGTTGTGGGCGCGTTGCTGGGCTTCCAGCGCTTCCAGCGTGGCGCGCGCCTGGCGCACCAGCGGCGCCGGCATGCCGGCCAGCCGCGCCACCTGCACGCCATAGCTGCGGCTGGCCGGGCCGGGCTGGATCTCGTGCAGAAACACGATGTCGTCGCCCGACTCGGCGGCCGACACATGCACGTTGAGCGCCCGTGTGTGCTGGGCCGGGAATTCGGTCAGCTCGAAATAGTGGGTCGCGAACAGCGTGAACGAACGGTTCTTGTCGTGCAGATGGCTGGCGATGGCGCCGGCCAGCGCCAGGCCATCGAAGGTCGAGGTGCCGCGGCCGATCTCGTCCATCAGCACCAGCGAATGTTCGGTGGCGCTGTGGATGATGGCGGCGGCCTCGGTCATCTCCAGCATGAACGTCGATTGCGCATTCGCCAGATCGTCGGCCGCACCGATGCGGGTGTGGATGGCGTCGATCGGGCCGAGCCGGCAGCTCTTCGCCGGCACATAGGAGCCGATGGCAGCCAGCAGCACGATCAGCGCCACCTGGCGCATGAAGGTCGACTTGCCGCCCATGTTGGGGCCGGTGATGACCAGCATGCGGCGGTTGGCGTCGAGCCGGCAGTCGTTGGGCATGAAGGGCCCGCTGCTGGTTTCCTGCAGCCGCGCCTCGACCACCGGGTGGCGGCCCTGCTCGATCTCGATGCAGGGCTCCTTGGCAAAGTGCGGCCGGGTCCACCCCAGCGTCGCGGCGCGTTCGGCCAGTGCCGACAGCGCATCGAGGCCGGCCAGCGCGCGCGCCAGCGCGCCCAGTGCGGGCAGATGGGGCTGCAAGGCGTCGATCAGCTGTTCATAGAGGAACTTCTCGCGTGCCAGCGCGCGCTCCTGGGCCGACAAGGCCTTGTCCTCGAAGGCCTTCAGCTCGGGCGTGATGTAGCGCTCGGCGTTCTTCAGCGTCTGGCGGCGCTGGTAGTCGAGCGGCACCTTGTCGACCTGGCCCTGCGTCACCTCGATGTAGAAACCGTGCACCTTGTTGTACTGCACGCGCAGGTTGCCGATGCCGGTGCGCGCGCGCTCACGCGTCTCGAGGTCGATCAGGAAGGCGTCGCAGTTCTGGCTGATGGCGCGCAACTCGTCGAGTTCGGCGTCGAAGCCCGGCGCGATCACGCCGCCGTCGCGCACCAGCACGGCCGGCTCTTCGGCGACCGCGGCGGTGAGCAGCCGGGCGATCTCGGGGGGCGGCGTCAGCGCTTCGTGCAACTCGGCCAGCAGCGGCGTGGCCTGCGCCGGCAGGCTTTCGCGCAGCATCGGCAACACGGCCAGGGTCGCGCGCAGGCCGGTCAGCTCGCGCGGGCGCACCTGGCGCAGCGCGATGCGGGCGGCGATGCGCTCGACGTCGCTCACGTGCTTGAAGCTGTCGCGCAGGCGGTCGTGCCCATGTTCGAGGAAAGCGCCGACGGCCTCGTGGCGGCGCAACGCCGTGTGGCGGTCGCGCTGCGGGTAGGTCAGCCAGCGGCGCAGCGCGCGGCTGCCCATGCCGGTGCGGCAGGTGTCGAGCACCGACAGCAGTGTCGGGCTGTCGTCGCCGCGCAGCGTCTGGGTCAGTTCGAGGTTGCGCTGGGTCGCCGGCGGCAGTTCGAGCAGATCGCTCGCACGTTCGACGTTCAGCGTGGTGACGTGGGCCAGCGCCCGGCCCTGGGTGTGTTCGGCATAACAGAGCAGGGCCGAGGCTGCCGCTTGGGCGACGCTCAGGTCTTGCGCGTTGAAGCCGCCGAGGCCGGCGACGCGCAGTTGCTCGCACAGCTTGCGCAGCCCTAAAGCAGTGTCGAACTGCCAGCTCGGGCGCTTGGTCAGCGGCACGCGGGCCTGCCGCACGGCGTCGGGCAGGTCGTCGCGGCAGATCAGCAGTTCGGCGGCGTTCAGGCGTGTCAGCCAGGTGCCGAGTTCGCGCGACGAGCACTCGGTCAGGCCCAGCTGCCCCTGCGTCAGGCCGAGCCAGGCCAGGCCGTACGTGGCGCCTTGCCGGTGCAGCGCCACCAACAGCGTGTCGCGTTTGTCGGCCAGCAGCTCGGTGTCGGTGACAGTGCCGGGGGTGACCACGCGCACCACCTTGCGCTCGACCGGCCCTTGGCGGTGGCGACGTCGCCGACCTGCTCGGCCAGCGCGACGGCTTCGCCGAGCTTGATCAGCTTGGCCAGGTGCGACTCGACCGAGTGCACCGGCACGCCGGCCATCACCACTGGTTGCCCGCCCGACTGACCGCGCGTCGTGAGCGTGATGTCGAGCAGGCGGTTGGCCTTGACGGCGTCGTCGTAGAACAGCTCGTAGAAATCGCCCATCCGGTAGAAGACGAGCGTGTCCGGGAACTCGGCCTTGATGCGCAGGTATTGCGCCATCACCGGCGTGTGCTGGCTGAAGTCGGTCATGCGTGCACTGCTACCCGTCGTGTCGGGCGACTGAGCAGCGGAAGACAGGGCCGGGCTCGTCGTCATGGCAGGCGTCGACCGGCTCAGAGGCTGCTGTCCTCGTCCTTGGCGCCCGCCAGGTCGGCCTTGCGGATGCGCACGGGGCCCTTCTTCCTCGGCGCGTCGACGGCCGCAGCGGCGGGAGCTGCCTCGCCGCCTTCGGTCTTCGGCGCTTCGGTGGGGTGGGTGTCGTCGTCGACGTCCTTGATGACGCGGCTGAAGGGCGCCAGCATCTGCACCAGCTGGCCGTAGATGCGCGGTGTGGCGGCCACCACTTCGCGCTGGTTGAGGAAGTCGGACTCGCCGGTGAAGTTGCCGATCAGCCCACCGGCCTCGGTGATGATCAGCGAGCCGGCGGCGATGTCCCAGGGGTTGAGCCCGGTCTCGAAGAAGCCGTCGTAATAGCCGGCGGCGACGTAACACAGGTCGAGCGCCGCGGCGCCCGGGCGGCGCAGGCCCGCGCACGACTGCATCACGAGTTCGAACATCTTCATGTAGCGCTTGAAGTTGTCGCCCTTGCGGAAGGGAAACCCGGTGCCGATCAGCGCGTCGCCCATGCGGGTGCGCTTGGAGACGCGGATGCGCTTGTCGTTGAGGTAGGCGCCGCGGCCCTTGGACGCGTAGAACAAGTCGTTGCGCGCCGGGTCGTAGACCACCGCCTGCTGTACCTGGCCGCGAAACGCGAGGCCGATCGAGACCGCGTAGACCGGAAAGCCGTGGATGAAATTGGTGGTGCCGTCGAGCGGGTCGATGATCCAGACGAAATCGCTGTCCTTGGCGCCATGGGCCCGGCCCGATTCTTCGGCCAGGATGCCGTGGCCCGGGTAGGCCGTCAGCAGCGTCTCGATGATGATTTGTTCGGCCGCCTGGTCGACCTCGGTGACGAAGTCGTTGGGGGACGACTTGGTGCTGATGCGCAGCAGGTCCAGGTCCAGCGATGCCCGGTTGATGATGGCGCCGGCGGCGCGGGCGGCCTTGATGGCCGTGTTGAGCATCGGATGGAGCGCTTGGGACATGGGGCGATACCTACAGCAGGGGCGGGCGGACGACGGCGGGAGATTAAGAACGGTGCGAGAACGGGCGCGCGGCAGGCACGCGCACGAAGCGGGCACGGGGCCCTGCTCGCGAAAGATAATCGGCCATTCTATCCATCTGCCGGACCGGGCTGCCTGAATGAAACCAATCGCCGTGATCTGTTGCGTATCGAACTGCGCGCCGACGGGCGGCACGCCGACGAGCGGCATGCCGTGTGGCCCCACGGCATCTGGTGCGCCTTCGGCATGACGGCGCGCGACACGACCCGTTTCGTGCTGGTCAACACCAGCCACCCCGGCAACGTCGGCGCGACGGCCCGCGCAATGAAGGTGATGGGGTTCGGCGACCTGGTGCTGGTCGCGCCGCGTTTCCCCGACGTGCTGGTGCAGGAGGAAACCGTCGCGATGGCGAGCGGCGCGGCCGACATCCTGGTGCGCGCCCGCATCGTCGACACGCTGGCCGAGGCGCTCGACGGCGTCAGCTATGCGTGTGCCACCGCGATGACCCCGCGCGACTTCGGCCCGCCCACGCATGCGCCGCGGCCCTTGTTCGCGCAGCTGGCGGCATCGGCCCACCGGGTCGGCTTCGTGTTCGGCTCCGAGCGCTACGGCATGAGCAACGACGACGTCTACCGCTGCCATGCGGTGCTCAGCATCCCCACCGACCCGGCTTACGGCTCGCTCAACCTGGCGCAGGCGGTGCAGCTGATCGCCTACGACTGGCGCCAGGCGCTGGGCGGGTTCGGCGTCGAGCCGCGCACGCCGGACCGGCGGCTGGCCGACGTGCCGGCGGTGCAGGGTGTGTTGCAGCATTGGGCGCAGGCGCTGGTCGAGGTCGGCTTCCTCGACCCCGAGGCGCCCAAGAAGCTGATGCCGCGCCTGAACCAGCTGTTCAACCGGGCGCAGTTGAGCGAGGAAGAGGTGCACATCCTGCGGGGCATCGCCAAGGTGATGCAGAAGCAGAAAAGCCGCCCCCCGGAGCACTGAGGGCCTTTTCTGCCGCCCGGCAGGGCGTTGGGGCCGGACATTACACTGTGCAAGCTTCATTCCCGCCCATCTTTCCGAACATCGGTCGGCTTGCCATGTTGTTTGAGCACCTACGAGAGGACATCGCCTGCATCCTGGAGCGCGACCCCGCCGCGCGCTCGTCGTGGGAGGTGCTCACCTGTTACCCCGGCCTGCACGCGCTGCTGCTGCACCGTCGCGCCCACGCCTGCTGGCAGCGCGGCTGGCACTGGCTCGGGCGCTTCATTTCGCATCTGAACCGTTTCCTGACGGGCATCGAGATCCACCCGGGTGCCAAGATCGGCCGTCGCGTTTTCATCGATCACGGCATGGGTGTCGTCATCGGCGAGACCGCCGAGGTGGGTGACGGCTGCACCATCTACCAAGGTGTCACGCTCGGCGGCACCTCGCTGTACAAGGGCGTCAAGCGCCACCCGACGCTGGGCCGCGGTGTCATCGTGGGCGCCAATGCGCAGGTCTTGGGCGGCTTCACGGTCGGCGACGGGGCTCGCGTGGGGTCCAACGCGGTCGTGCTGCAGGCGGTGCCCCCGGGCGGCACGGCGGTGGGCAACCCGGCCCGGGTGCTGCACAAGGAGACCGACGCGGCCCGCGAGCAGGCGGCTGCCCGCATGGGGTTCTCGGCCTATGGCGTGACGCAGAGCGACGACCCGGTGTCGCAGGCCTTGCGCGGCCTGGTCGACAACGCGGCGAGCCAGGAACACCAGATCGCGCTGCTGTGGCAGGCACTGGAAAAGCTCTCTCGCGGCGTGAGCGGTGGGCTGCCGACCGACGCCCACACCACCGAGCACTTCGACGCGGAACGCATGAACCAGTTGGTCAAGTGAGGCGGGCAGGCCGGCCTTGCGGGTGGGCCGCGCGGCTCACGGCTCAGGGCTTGGGCGCCCGAACCGCCGATTTCGGCCGAAAAGCCTTGCACACCGACTCGTCGGTCTCGATGTAGGGCCCGCCGATCAGGTCGATGCAATAGGGCACCGCGGCAAAGATGCCGTGCACGACCGGGCGCCCCTGGTCGTCTTTCAGGCCTTCGAGCGTCTCGGCGATCGACTTGGGCTGCCCGGGCAGGTTGATGATGAGCGCCTGGCCGCGGATCACCGCGACCTGGCGCGACAGGATGGCCGTCGGCACGAACTGCAGGCTGATCTGGCGCATCTGCTCGCCGAAACCGGGCATCACCTTGTCGGCTACGGCCAGCGTCGCCTCGGGCGTGACGTCGCGCGGTGCAGGGCCGGTGCCGCCCGTGGTCAACACCAAATGACAGTGCGCCTGGTCGACCAGGTCGCGCAAGGTGGCGCTGATCACGTCCTGTTCGTCGGGGATCAGCCGGGCCTCCCAGCTGACCGGGTTGCGCACCGCGCGGGCGATCCATTGCTGCAGGGCCGGCACGCCCTTGTCTTCGTAGACGCCGCTCGACGCACGGTCGCTGATCGAGACGACGCCGATGCGCACCGGATCGAAATCACTCATCGGCATCGGCATCGGCATCGGCCTCCACCAGGAAGGGCTTGATGAACTGGAACAGCTCCCGGTAGGCGCGCCCGCTGCGCTGCTCGGGTATGGCGGCCGCATCCTTGCGGGCGGCCCGGATCAGGCTGCGCAGCTGCTGCACGTCGCAGTCCGGATGCTCGGCGGTCCAGCGGGTCACCGCGTCGTCGTCCGCGATCAGCTCGGTGCGCCATTGTTCGGCGCGGTGCAGCGCCAGCGTGTCCTTGGCGTGGCCCAGTTGCAGGGCCGCGATCGCTTCGCGGATCGGCTCCACCTCGGCCTGCCGCATCAGCTTGCCGATGTACTGCATTTGCCGGCGCCGGCCTTCGTGGGAGCGGGTGCGCTTGTACTGCAGCACGGCGTCACGCAGCGATTCGGAGATCTCGAGCCGTTCCAGCCGGTCGTCGGGCATCTCGGCGAGCGCCTCGCCCAGCGATTGCAGCTCGTGCGACGCTTTCTTGCGCTGGGTCTTGCTCGGGGTCTGCTCGCCGTTGTCGTCGGGGTCGAGGGGGTCGGGTTCGTGCACGCGGTGCTGCATACGGGCGGCGCGGGGCTGGGCGCGGAGATGAGAAGGGGGTCGTTATGATAAAACGCCCCCCGGAAGCCGCCCGTGAGGCACCTTGCTTCCGCTGCTGTCTTCAACCGAAACGTCAAGGCGACACCCCTACCATGCCCAACACCGACGCCACTTCAGCCCAGCACGGTTTTGCCTATGCACAAGACCAGTTCCGGCAACTGGTCGAGGACGCACTCGCCTTTGCCCGCGAGCAGGGGGCGACCGACGCGGCCGTCGAGGTGTCCGAGGGGGTGGGGCTGTCGGTCTCGGTGCGCAAGGGCGAACTCGAGAACGTCGAGCGCAACCGCGACAAGTCGCTCGGTGTAACCGTCTACCTCGGCCAGCGGCGGGGCAATGCCAGCACGTCGGACTTTTCGCGTGCAGCGCTCGAGCAGACCGTGCGCGCGGCGTACGACATCGCCCGGTTCACCGCCGAAGACCCGGCTGCCGGCCTGCCCGAAGAAGCCGATCTGGCGCTCGGTGAGGCCGCCACGCGCGACCTCGACCTGTTCTATCCCTGGGACATCGACGCCGAACGGGCGGCCGAGCTGGCGGTGCGCTGCGAAGCGGCGGCGCTCGAGACCGACCGCCGCATCACCAACTCCGAAGGCGCCGGCGTGTCGGCCCAGCAGTCGCACTTTTTCGCGGGCAACAGCCGCGGTTTTCGCGGGGGGTATGCCAGCTCACGGCATTCGCTGTCAGTCGCGCCGATTGCCGGCCGCGGGCAGGAGATGCAACGCGACGCCTGGTACAGCTCGATGCGGGACCCGGCCGAGCTGGCCGCGGCCGAGGCCGTCGGCCGCTATGCGGCGGAGCGCGCGCTGTCGCGCCTGAAGTCACGCAAGATCGCGACCTGCGAATGCCCGGTGTTGTTCGAGTCGACGCTCGCGGTGGGCCTGCTGGGCGGTTTCGTGCAGGCCACCAGCGGCGGGGCGCTGTACCGCAAGGCGAGCTTTCTGGTCGACAGTCTCGGCACCCAGGTGTTTCCCGAGCACATCGAGGTCGTCGAAGACCCGCACATTCCGAAGGGCAAGGGCAGCGCACCTTTCGACGACGAGGGGGCGGTGACACGCCCGCGTCATGTGGTGCGTGACGGCCGGGTGGAAGGCTATTTCCTGTCGAGCTACTCGGCGCGCAAGCTGGGCATGCGCACCACCGGGCACGCCGGCGGCTCTCAGAACCTGGAACTGCGCAGCCGTGCCACGCAGCCCGGCGACGACCTGGACGAGATGCTGCGCAAGCTGCACCGCGGCCTGTTCGTGATCGAGCTGATGGGGCAGGGCGTCAACTACGTGACCGGCGACTATTCGCGCGGCGCCGCGGGCTTCTGGGTGGAGAACGGCCGCATCGCCTACCCGGTCCACGAGATCACGATTGCAGGCAACCTGCGCGAGATGTGGCGCAACATCGTCGCGGTCGGTGCCGACGCCTACAACATGGGCTCCAAGACGGTCGGCTCGGTCTTGATCGAGAAGATGAAGATCGCCGGCTCGTGAGTCGGGCGGCTATCACGTCGTGCTGAACATCGACTGAGAACCGGGCACGCCGTACGTAGTATTGCGAACAGGATTGCCCCCGGTACGGCGGCCTCAGCCCGCTTCCTAGAATCGTCCTACGTTTGCCGCGGCCCATCGCGGGCGCGGTGCCTGGACTTTTCTTGCGAGGACTTCTCTCATGGAACGCCGTTCCTTCATTCGCCATGCCGGCATCGCCGGTGTGCTGAGCGCTGCCGCCGCGCCGGCGGTCGTGCAGGCGCAAGCCGCGCTGCGCTGGCGTCTCGCGTCGAGCTTCCCCAAGGCGCTCGACACCATCTATGGTGGCGCCGAGGTGTTTGCGAAAAAGGTCGCGGAGCTGAGCGGCGGCAAGTTCAACATCTCGGTCCATGCCGGCGGCGAATTGATGCCGCCGTTCGGCGTGGTCGACGGCGTGCAGAACGGCACCGTCGAGATGGCGCACACGGCTCCCTATTACTTCTTCGGCAAGGACGACACCTTCGCGATCGGCGGTGCCATTCCGTTCGGCCTCAACTCTCGCCAGATGACGGCGTGGATGATGGAGGGCAACGGCACCAAGCTGATGCGCGAGTTCTACGCCCAGTACAACATCATCAGCTTCTCGGGCGGCAACACCGGCGCGCAGATGGGCGGGTGGTTCCGCAAGAGCCTGGCGAGCCTGGCCGACATGAAGGGGCTGAAGTTCCGGGTCGGCGGCTTTGCCGGCAAGGTGATCGAGCGGCTGGGTGGCGTGCCGCAGAACATCCCTGGTGGCGAGATCTACCAGGCGCTCGAGAAGGGCACCATCGACGCCGCCGAATGGATCGGCCCGTATGACGACCAGAAGCTGGGCTTTGCCAAGGTGGCGCCGAACTATTACTACCCCGGGTGGTGGGAAGGCGGTCTGGAGTTGGCGTTCTACCTGAACACCAAGGCCTATGCGGGGCTGTCCGCCGAATACAAGGCCATCATCGAAGCGGCGTCGGCCTATGCCCACCTCGACATGCAGGCCAAGTACGACGCCCGCAACCCAGCAGCCCTGAAGCAGTTGGTGGCCCAGAAGGTGAAGCTGGCGCCGTTCCCGAAGGATCTCATGGACGCGGCGTTCAAAGAGTCGATGGCGCTCTATTCCGAGCTGTCGGCCAAGAACCCGAACTGGAAGAAGGTCTACACCGACTATGCCAACTTCCGGCGCGACCAGAACCTCTGGTTCCGCTTTACCGAGGCGCAGTTCGATCGCTACATGCAGGCGGCCAAGCTGTGAGCGCCGACGCAGGTTCCCGCGTCTCTAACGCCGCGTGCCTTGCAAACACCTGAACGCGAGCGAAGGGAAACCCCTGGGCGAAGGAGGGAAGCGCGGCTCCTAGAATCGCCAACGGTTTGACAGGCCAGTAGTCGCATCCCCTTCAGTTTCAGAGCGCAATAAGGAGAACCTCATGGAACGTCGTTCGTTCATCCGCACCACGGGCATCGCCGGTGTCTTGGCGGCCGGTGCTGCACCGGCGATCGTGCAGGCGCAGGCCAATGTGCGCTGGCGCCTCGCCTCCAGCTTCCCGAAGTCGCTGGACACGATTTATGGCGGGGCCGAGGTGTTCGCCAAGAAGGTCTCCGAGATGACGGGCGGCAAGTTCCAGATCTCGGTGCATGCCGGCGGTGAGCTGATGCCCCCGTTCGGCGTCGTCGACGGTGTGCAGAACGGCACCGTCGAGCTGTGCCACACGGTGCCTTACTACTTCTACGGCAAGGACCCGACCTTCGCGCTGGGAGCGGCCGTGCCGTTCGGCCTCAACTCGCGCCAGATGAGCGCGTGGATGTTCGAAGGCAACGGCCTCAAGCTGATGCGCGAGTTCTACGCGCAGTACAACTTCATCAACTTCCCCGGCGGCAACTCGGGCGCCCAGATGGCCGGCTGGTTCCGCAAGGAGATCAAAACGCTCGCCGACATGAAGGGCCTGAAGTTCCGCATCGGCGGCTTTGCCGGCAAGATCGTCGAGCGTCTGGGCGGCGTGCCGCAGAACATCCCCGGCGGCGAGCTGTACCAGGCGCTCGAAAAAGGCACCATCGACGCGGCCGAGTGGGTCGGCCCGTACGACGACCAGAAGCTCGGCTTCCACAAGGTGGCACCGTTCTACTACTACCCCGGCTGGTGGGAAGGCGGTCCGCAGATCGACTTCTTCATCAACACCAAGGCCTATGAAGGCCTGTCGGCCGAGTACAAGGCCATCGTCGAGTCCGCTTCCGCTTATGCGCACGTGGACATGCAGGCCAAGTACGACGCGCGCAACCCGGGCGCGCTGAAGCAGCTGGTGGCCCAGAAGGTGAAGCTGCTGCCGCTGCCCAAGGCGGTGATGGATGCAGCCTTCAAGGAATCGATGGCGGTGTACTCGGAGCTGTCGTCCAGCAATCCGAGCTGGAAGAAGGTGTACACCGACTTTGCCAACTTCCGGCGCGACCAGAACCTCTGGTTCCGTTTCACCGAGGCGCAGTTCGACCGCTACATGCAGTCGGCCAAGCTCTGATCGAGCGCCGCTCCGCCCCTCTCCGAAGCCCCGCGATGCGGGGCTTTTTTGTTGCCGGTCCGAGGTGCTTGCGCAAAGGGCGATACGGCGACGCGGGAAACTCCCTGTCAATGAGCTGAATGCCGCCTCCTAGAATCGCCCGACGTGCGCCGAGCGTAGCAGTCGACGGCGGGAATCCAACGTCGGAGAGGAGAGCAACATGCAGCGTCGTTCCTTCATCAAAAACGCGGGGGTTGCCGGTGCGATGGCGGCAGCCGCGGCCGGGCCGGGCCTCGTGCAGGCACAGGCAACGATACGGTGGCGGTGCGCGTCGAGTTTCCCCAAGGCCTTGGACACCATCTTCGGCGCCGCCGAGGTGTTCGCGAAGAAGGTCAGCGACATGAGCGGCGGCAGGTTCCAGATTTCGGTGCACGCCGGCGGTGAACTGATGCCGCCCTTCGGTGTGGTCGACGGGGTGCAGAACGGCACGGTCGAGATCGCGCACACCGCGCCGTACTACTTTTTCGGCAAGGACGAGACCTTTGCGATCGGCTGCGCCATCCCCTTCGGTTTGAACTCGCGGCAGATGACGGCGTGGATGTACGACGGCAATGGCTTGAAGCTGATGCGCGAGTTCTACGCGCAGTACAACATCGTCAACTTCCCCGGCGGCAACACCGGGGCGCAGATGGGTGGCTGGTACCGCCGCGAGATCAAAAGCCTGGCCGACATGAAGGGCCTGAAGATGCGCATCGGCGGTTTTGCCGGCCGCGTGCTCGAACGGCTCGGCTCGGTGCCGCAAAACATTCCGGGCGGTGAGATCTACCAGGCGCTCGAGAAGGGCACCATCGACGCAGCCGAATGGGTCGGCCCTTACGACGACCAGAAGCTGGGCTTCCACAAGGTGGCGCCGTTCTACCACTATCCCGGCTGGTGGGAAGGCGGGCCGCAGCTCGACTTGTTCATCAACAGCAAGGCCTACGAGAGCCTGTCCGCCGAATACAAGGCCATCGTCGAAGCCGCCTCGGCGTATGCGCATGTGGACATGCAGGCGAAATACGACGCCCGCAACCCGGCCGCGCTGAAGCAGCTGGTGGCCGGCAAGGCCAAGGTGCTGCCGCTGCCGAGGACGGTGCTGGACGCGGCCTTCAAGGAGGCGATGTCGCTCTATTCGGAGATCAGCGCCAAGAACAGCAACTGGAAGAAGGTGTACACCGACTACGCAAACTTCCGGCGTGACCAGAATCTGTGGTTCCGCTTCACCGAGGCGCAGTTCGACCGCTACATGCAGGCGTCGAAGCTCTGAGCGCCGCCTGCAACAAGAGACGTGCTGCTGCGGTGGCAGCACCGAAGCGAAGAAAGGCCCCGTGCGGGGCCTTTCGCTACTGCGGACGCTGCCGCCGCTACGGCTTCTTCTCGGCCTCGACGGCCTCCTGCGACGCCTTCATCGGGTCCTCTTCGACGGCCGGTGGCGATTGCGGCTCGGGAGCACCTTCGGGCGCGCTGGCCGGTGCTGCGCCGCTGTCCTCCAGGCCCTCCATCGACGGCTCGCCGTATCCACCGTCGGTGTTGGTCGGCATCTCGATGTTCACCTTGTCCAGGTCGATCTGCTCGGCCTTGTCGAGGCCGGACGACACGATGGCCGGGAACGCGATGATCAGGACGACCATCACCAGCTGGATCAGGACGAAAGGCACGGCGCCCCAGTAGATCTGCTGGATGGTCACCTTGGGTATCGGCTTGCGGGTGACGCGGTCGACGTAGTCGTCGGCCGGCGCCACGCTGCGCAGGTAGAACAGCGCGAAGCCGAACGGTGGGTGCATGAACGAGGTCTGCATGTTGACCGCGAGCAGCACGCCGAACCAGACCAGGTCGATGCCCAGCTTCGCGGCCACCGGGGCCAGCAGCGGCACCACGATGAAGGACAGTTCGAAGAAGTCGAGGAAGAAGGCGAGCAGGAAAATCAGCAGGTTGACCGCGATGAGAAAACCCAACGTGCCACCCGGCAGCTGCGTCAACAGATGCTCGACCCACTTGGGCCCGTCGACGCCCTGGAAGGTCAGGCCGAAGAGGGTGGCGCCGATCAGGATGAAGACCACGAAGGACGCCAGCTTGGTGGTGCTGGTCAGGGCCTGTACCAGCAGCTGGAAGTTCAGCCGTCGCCGCACCCAGGCCATCACCAGCGCCCCGGCGGCGCCCATCGCACCGCCTTCGGTCGGCGTCGCGATGCCCAGAAAGATGGTGCCCAGCACCAGGAAGATCAGCAGCAAGGGGGGGATCAGCACAAAGGTGACGCGCTCCGCCATGCGCGACAGCAGGCGCAGCCCGGTCAGCTTGTTGAGCAGGGCAATCACGAACGCGAGCAGCACGCCGAGCGACATCGACACGACGATGGTCTCGTCGGTCGCCACCGGCCGGGCCTGCACTTCGCCCTTCCACCAGCCGACGATCTCGGTGTAGTGCTGGCCGAAGGCGATTGCCAGGCCGACCGACAGGACCGTCAGCAGCAGCAGTGACAGCAGGCCGCTCTTGCCGTCGTCTTCCCGGATGGTGCGGGCTTCCGGCGGCAAGGCCGGTACCCAGGCGGGCCGCACGATCGCGATGACGACGACGAACAGCGCGTACATGCCGGTGAGCAGGAAGCCCGGCAGGAAGGCGCCTTTGTACATGTCGCCCACGCTGCGTCCGAGCTGGTCGGCCAGGATGATCAACACCAGCGACGGCGGGATGATCTGCGCCAGCGTTCCGGAGGCGGCGATCGTGCCGCTGGCGATGCGCCGGTCGTAGCCGTAGCGCAGCATGATGGGCAACGAGATCAGGCCCATCGAGATCACCGAGGCGGCTACCACGCCGGTGGTGGCGGCCAGCATCGCGCCCACCAGGATCACCGCGAAGGCGAGGCCGCCGCGGATCGGGCCGAACAGTTGCCCGATGGTGTCCAGCAGGTCTTCGGCCATGCCGGAGCGTTCCAGGATCAGCCCCATGAAGGTGAAGAACGGGATCGCCAGCAGCGTGTCGTTCTGCATGATGCCGTAGATGCGCAGCGGCAGGGCCTGCACCAGCGCCGCCGGCAGCACGCCCAGCTCGATGCCGATGAAGGCGAAGAACAGGCCGCAAGCACCGAGGCTGAAGGCGACCGGGAAGCCGATCAGCAAGAACACGATCAGCCCCGCGAACATGATGGGGGCCAGGTTGTCGACCAGAAATGCCATCGCGCTCGCCCCTCACGCCTGCCCGGCCCGGGCCTTTTGTTCCGCTTCGGCGCGGAGCGCCTCGACCAGGGCGGCCTCGGCCGAGGTGTCGTGGGGCTTGACGGTCGGATCGTCGATGCGGCCCTGCAGAAAGGCGACGCGCTTGATGAGTTCGGAAATGCCCTGCAGCAGCAGCAGCGCGAAGCCGGCCGGCATCATCGCGTAGACCGGCCAGCGGATCAGCCCCCCGGCATTGGACGACACTTCACCCGAGACATAAGCCTGTTGCACGAACGGCAGCGACAGCCACAGCACGACGCTGCACATCGGGATCAGGAACAGCGCAAAGCCGAACACGTCGATCCAGACCTGGCCCCGTTTGGACAGCCGCCCCGACAACACGTCGATGCGCACATGTTCGTGCTCCAGCAGGGTGTAGGCGGAGGCCAGCAGGAAGGACGCCGCGAACAGATACCACTGCACCTCGAGGTAGGCGTTCGAGCTGATGTTGAACACCTTGCGCACGATGGCGTTGATCGCACTGATCAGCGTGGACGCAAAGATCAGCCAGATCACCGACTTGCCGACCCGGCGGTTGAGCGCGTCGATGAGACCCGAAAGCCGAAGCAGCGCAGACATCGTGTCGTCTCCTCTGGTGCTTGGGGCGGCCCAGTCCGCGCGAGAGGGTCGCGCGCCGTGAACCACGCGAGGGTGAGGCAACCCTGAAGCATCGCCGAAAACCAGAGATCACAAGGGATGCCCCGGGGCGGGGGAGGGGCGGCCGGGGGGGGGCCGGCGGGAGGGGGCGCCGTGCAGGCAGGGGCAGGGCGCGGGGAAGCGGGGAGCGGGAGCCCAGCGCCGCTGGGCGCGGAGCCGCGGCGGCCGGCGGCCGCCGCAGGCGGCTCAGCCGCCGGTGGCCGCGCGGAACAAGCGCGTGCAGCGGCCGCCGGAACGGCAGAAGGCGAGAACCGGTTTGGGCAGGGTCTGCAGCAGTTCACCGAAGCGGGCGATCTCCTCGGGCGTCTGCACCGAGGGGTTGACCGGCAGGTGCACGTATTCGAGGCCGGCGGCGCGCGCGGCCGCCTCGATCTGGGCGCTGGTCGGTTGCTCCGCGCCGCCTTCGTGATCGGGGCGGTTGTTGATCACGCTTTTGAACCCCGCTTCTGCCGCCAGCTGCATCGCGGCGGGATCAAGTTGGGGTGCGACGCACAGGTCGGGGGACAGCTGCTGGATCGGCAGACTCATGGTGGCTCCTCGGGTGTTGTGCTTATCGGCTCAAGGCCTGCTTGACGGCGCTCGACACCTGGCCCATGTCGGCCTTGCCGGCCAGGCGAGTCTTGGCGGCGCCCATCACCTTGCCCATGTCGCCCGGGCCCGCAGCGCCGGTTTCGGCGACGATCTTGGCGACCTCTGCGGCGATCTCCTCCGGGCTCAGCCGCTGTGGCAGATAGCCTTCGAGCACCTTGATCTCGGCTGCTTCCTTGTCGGCCAGATCGCTCCGACCGGCCTGGCTGTATTGCGTGTAGGAGTCCTTGCGCTGCTTGATCAGCTTGTCGACGATCCCGATCACCGCGGCGTCGTCTAGTTCGACACGCTCGTCGACTTCTTTCTGTTTCAGCGCGGCGAGCAGCATGCGGATGGTCGACAGGCGGTCGGCGTCCTTGGCACGCATGGCCGTCTTCATGTCTTCGGTGATCTGGTTCTTGAGGCTCATGAGAATGTCGTTGTTGCCTGGGAGAAGAGTGGTCGATGGTACCGCGGGGCCTTTGTGGCGGTCCAGAAACAACAAAGCCCGCTCGGGCGTCCCCGGGCGGGCTGGTCGCTGGGCGCGGCCGCGCAGGGCGGGCCGGCTCGTTCAGGTCTGAACGGCGATCAGTACAACTTCTTCGGCAGCTGCATGCTGCGAACGCGCTTGTAGTGACGCTTCACCGCGGCTGCCTTCTTGCGCTTGCGCTCGGCGGTGGGCTTTTCGTAGAACTCGCGAGCACGCAGCTCGGTCAGCAGGCCCAGCTTTTCGATGGTGCGCTTGAAGCGACGCAGGGCGACGTCGAACGGCTCGTTTTCTTTGACGCGAATAGTAGTCATTGAGAGATCGGATCCTTCGGTATACGGTTGCGTCCGCCGCCAAGGCGCTGCACTTTCGGTGCCGCCGGCTGCCAACTGCTTGCAGCGCGGTTTCCGTGTAAGCTCGCCCAGGTGTACGGGCTGGGCTGTCAGCGGGTGCCTAGAGCTCGAGTGCTAGCGCAATGATGCGGACGCGGTTTGCCAGCAAAGACCGCGATTATAGCCACAGTTTTTGCATTTGCAAAAGGGGCCGGCAGGCGTCACGCCGCCCGCTGGGCGGCCAGGGCGCGCGCGCAGGCTGCCGCGCTGGCCCAGGCCCACTGGAAGTTGTAACCGCCGAGCCAGCCGGTCACGTCCACCACCTCCCCGATGAAATGCAGCCCTGGCACGCGGCGACTTTCCAGTGTCTGGGAGCTGAGTTCACGGGTGTCGACACCGCCCGCGGTCACTTCGGCCTTGCGGTAGCCCTCGGTACCGGACGGTGTCAGCGTCCAATGCTGCAGGCGGTGCGCCAATGCGTCGAGGTCCTTGTCCTTCACGTCCGCGATCGGCCGGCCGGCCAGCTCCGGTGCCTCGGCGAGCCACGCCTGCGCCAGGCGGTCGGGCAGGCGCGCCGCGAGTTCGGTGCCCACCTGCTTGCGCGAGCCCGTCTTGGCCGCGCGCAGCTGGGGCGCCAGGTCGAGTTGAGGTGTCAGGTCGATCTCCAGCGCCTGTCCGGGGCGCCAGAAGCTCGAGATCTGCAGCACGGCGGGGCCGCTCAGGCCGCGGTGGGTGAACAGCAGGTCTTCCAGGAATTCAGTGCGCGCCTTGCCGCCGCCGGCCGCGATGCGCACTTCGAGCGACACCCCGGCCAGCGCGGCATAGGGGGCCCATTGGGTGGCGTCGAAGGTCAGCGGGACCAGCGCCGGACGTGTCTCGACGATGCGGTGCCCGAACTGGCGTGCCAGGCGGTAGCCGAAATCGCTCGCGCCGATCTTCGGGATCGACAGACCCCCTGTGGCCACCACCACATGGCGGGTGGCGACAACGCCGGCCGAGGTGTCCAGCTCGAACCCTTGCGTCCCGTGGCGGACCGCTGCGACGCTGCACGGCTGCCAACGCGTCACGGCGCCTTGCTCGCATTCGCGCAACAGCATGGCGATGATCTCGTCGCTCGACTCGTCGCAGAACAACTGGCCCTTGTGCTTTTCGTGCCAACCAATGCGGTGGCGCTGCACGAGCGAGAGGAAGTCCTGTGGCGTGTAGCGTGCCAGCGCCGAGCGGCAGAAATGCGGGTTCTCGGACAGGAAGTTGGCCGGCGTGGCGTCGCGGTTGGTGAAGTTGCAGCGGCCGCCGCCGGAAATGCGGATCTTCTCGGCGACCTTCTCGGCATGGTCGATCACCAGCACCTTCAGGCCCGCCTGGCCGGCGATGCCGGCTGCGAACAACCCGGCGGCGCCGGCGCCGATGAAAACCGCGTCGAACTTCAGCATGGGGCGGCATTATCGGGCCGCTCCGAGCGCGGCCGCCCGCCGGTCTCGCTCACGGTTTCCAGGTGAACGGGAACTTGAGCTGCTTGAAGAAGCCGTTGGGCACGTAGTCGCCCAGTACGCCGTATTGCTCCGGCCACTCGCGGTCGGACTTGACGGCGGTGCCGAACAGGTAATCGAGGAAGGCGTAGTGGGCCGCGTAGTTCTTGTCGAGCGCCTCGGCGTCTTGCGAGTGGTGCCAATGGTGGAAGTTGGGCGTCACCAGCAGGTAGCGCAGCGGGCCGAGCCGCACGCTGACGTTGGCGTGGTTGAACACGGCCTGGAAGCCGACGATGACGATGTAGGTGTCGATCACTTCCTTCGAGAAGCCGAGCACGAAGATCGGCGCCAGCACCAGGGTGCGGGTCAGCAGCAGCTCGAGGATGTGCTGGCGTGAGCCGGCCATCCAGTCCATGCTTTTGACGCTGTGGTGCACCGCGTGCAGGCGCCACAGCGCCGGCACCTCGTGGTAGGCGCGGTGGGTCCAGTACTGCACGAGGTCGGCGACCAGCACGATCAGGAACAACGCCACCGGGAAGGGCAGTTGCTGCACATAGCCCTGCACGCCGTCCTTGACGGCCCAGCCGAACAGCCGGTGGACCAGCAAGTTCGTGGCCAGCAGCACGAAGCCGACCACCATGTGGTTGACGATGAAGTGGTGGAAGTCGGTTTGCCACTCGGGGCGGAACACCGGCTGCTCGCGGCGCAGCGGGAACAGCTTTTCGATGAAGACGAAGATCAGCGTCGAGCCGAGCAGGTCGAGGATGAACCAGTCGAGGCCGATGTAGGGCGTGTGGTCGGGGAAGTCGCCGACCGGCACCTTGTGCCCGCCCAGGGCCAGCGTCAGGCCCACCAGCGCGAAGGCGACGAACGACAGCCAGCGCACCCGGCCGAACGCCACGTTGAACAACGCGGTGGAGCCGGAGACCACCATCGCCCAATACATCACGGTGCGCAGCGTATCGACGTCGTAGGACTTGCGCAGCTGCGGTGTGGTCAGGTACTGCGGGAAGTGAAAGGCGAGCACGCCGAGGAAGCACAGGATGGCCAGCGTCAGCGCTACCACACCCGACACCATGCCGGTGCCGCGGCGCAGCGAGCCGTGCGACTCGCTGAGTTGATTGAGTTTGTCCAGCATCTGTGCGTCCCCACGGCCCACCTCGGGCCCGCGTGTGCCGCGGTCGGGTGGCGCCGTCCCTCGTTCATCTGTTTTCGATCTGCTGCGATTATGCGAGTTGTGGCAGGTATGAAACCGATCGCTCCCTAGAATGGGGGATCTGCCTGCCGGCGCTGATCGGATGACCTCCGTGCCACGCACTCCGGTCGAGCGCCTTCGGGCGGCCCAGCAGCGCTCATCCCGGGCGCCGCGCCAACCGTCGTACCCCCCATGTCCAGTCCTGCAAGCGAGCGAGCGGCTCGCGGCGCGCCTTCCTTGCGCGCCGCGCGGTGGGCCACCCGCACCCAGTTCTTCTGTACCGGCTTTCTGTTCGCCACCTGGGGCGTGCACATTCCCACCGTGCGGGCCCATTACGAGATCAGCGAGGCCGCGCTGGGCATGGCGATGCTGGCGGCCGGCGTCGGCGCGTTGCTGGGGCTGTCCCGCGCCGGCGCGTTGATCGGACGCCATGGGCCGAAGGCGGTCGCCTGGGTCTGCGGCCTGGTCTCGACCGCCGCGATCGCCGCGCTGCTGAGCCTGCCCGGGTACGCCGCCTTGCTCGCGGTGCTGGCCGTGTTCGGTGTCGCCAGCGGCATCTTCGACGTCGCCATCAATGCCGAAGCCTCGGAGCTGGAGCGCCGCGAAGGCGTGCCGCTGATGAGCGGCTTTCATGCGATGTTCAGCTTGGGGGGCATGGCGGGCGCGGGTTTGGGCAGCCTGTTGCTCGGCTGGCAGGTGACGCCGCAAACGCATCTGGTCGGGCTGTCGGCGTTGACCGCGGTGGCGGTCTGGCTGGCCTGTTTGCAGATGCTGCCGCCCGAGGCGCCGGTCGAGGCCTCGACACCGTTCCGTCTGCCGCGCGGCGCCTTGCTGCTGCTGGGGCTGCTGGCGGCGCTGGGGTTGGTTGCGGAAGGCGCGATGTACGACTGGAGCGTGCTCTACATGCAGAAGGAACTCGGCAGCCCGCAAGACCAGGCGGCGCTCGCCTATGCGAGCTTCTCGGCCGCGATGGCGGCGGCCCGTTTCGGCGGTGACCGGGTGCGCGCGCGCTACGCCGCCGCACCGTTGACCATCGCCAGCGCGGCGCTCGCGGCGGTGGCCATGGCCGTGGTGCTCGTCGTGGGCGACCCCGTCGTGGCGTTGATCGGCTTTGCGCTGGTCGGCGTCGGGTTCGGCAACATCGTCCCGGTGCTGTTCAGCGCCGCCGCCCGGGTGCCGGGCACCTCGCCGGCGCACGGCATTGCGGCGGTGTCGTCGGTGGGCTACGTCGGCTTCATGGCCGGCCCGCCCTTGATCGGGGTGCTGGCGCAGCAGTCGTCGCTCACCGCCGCCTTGTTCGTGGTGGTGGTGTTCGCGGCGGTGCTGGCGTTGGGCGCGCGCGCCGCGCTCGGTCGCGCCGGCTGAGGGCGCAAGCCTGCTAAGGAGCAAAGATGAGTTGGGATGCCTGGTGGGCATTTTTCTTCGCGGTGTGGGTCATCGCGCTGTCGCCGGGCGCGGGGGCGGTGCTGTCGATGAGCCACGGGCTCTCGTACGGCCTGGCGCGCGCCAGCGTCACGATCCTCGGGCTGCAGGTGGGGCTGCTGTTCGTGTTGGGGGTCGCCGGGGCCGGGCTGGGCGCGCTGCTGGTGGCATCGGAAACCGCCTTCACCGTCGTCAAGGTGGTCGGCGCGCTCTACCTGCTATGGCTGGGCCTGCAGCAATGGCGGGCCCCTGCGGTGGCGCGTACCGGTGCGGTGGCCGCCGCGCCTCTGTCGGCGCGCCGGCGTTTTCTCACCGGGGTGCTGACCAATGCCACCAACCCCAAGGGCATCCTGTTCACGGTGGCGGTGCTGCCGCAGTTCATCGACCCGGCACGCCCGCCCGCGCTGCAGCTTGCGATCATGGGCGCGACGATGACCTGTGTCGACCTGATCGTGATGCACAGCTACGCCGGCTTGGCGGCGCACCTGCAGCGCTGGCTGCGCAGCGCAAGGGCGCAGCGCTGGCAGAACCGCTTCTTCGGCGGCGTGCTGATGGCCGTCGGCGCGGCGCTGTTTTTCGTCAGGCGGCAGCCGCATTGAGCGGCTGGGGCTGCTGGCCTTGGGCGGCGGCCAGCCCGCGCAGCACATCGCCGACGACGATGATCGCCGGGCTGCCCAGGCCTTCGGACTCGATCAGGTGGGTGAGCCCGCCCAAGGTGCCGACCGCGTGGCGCTGGGCGGGCAGGCTGGCGTGCTGCACCACCGCCAGCGGCGTGTGCGGCGGCAACGCCGACAGCAGGCCGGCCTGCAACTGCCCGGCCTGCGACACCCCCATGTAGATCACCAGCGTGAAGCCTTGCGCCGCGGTGGCCGACAGCTGGGCCCAGTCGAGCTGCGCGTCGGCGCCTTTCGCATGCCCGGTGACGAAGATCACGCCGTGTGCATGGTCGCGGTGTGTCAGCGGCACGCCGAGGCTGGTGGCGGCGGCCAGGCCTGAGGTGATGCCGTTGATCACGTCCACCTCCAAGCCGGCGGCGCGCAGGTGTTCGCGCTCTTCGCCGCCGCGGCCGAACACGAACGGGTCGCCGCCTTTGAGGCGCACCACCTGTTCGCCCTTTTGCGCTTCGCTTTGCATCAGTCGTTCGATGAAAGCCTGCGGCGTGCTGGCGCAGCCCCCACGCTTGCCGACGTAAACGATGCGCGCCGAGCGGCGCGCATAGCGCAGCACGCCTTCGCCCACCAAGTCGTCGACCAGCAGCACGGTGGCGCGGCGGATCGCCTTGATCGCCTTGACGGTCAGCAGTTCGGGGTCACCGGGGCCGGCGCCGACGAGGGTCACGGTGGGACGGTGCGAAACGGGGGCAGGGGTGTCAGGCAGTACGTTCATCGAGGACGGGCGGAACAGGTGGGGCTGCAGGAACGCCGCCCGTGACGGGCAGGCGCCGCAGTGCTTGCAAGATGCATTCCACTTGTTGCAGCAAGGCGGGCGGCGCCGGCTTCTCACCGCTGACCACCCCCTGGATGTAGACCGCCGTCGTCGCCGCGTCGCATTCGCGCGGCAGGATCGGCAGCTCCGCCAGCACACCTTCGCGGGCGGCCACGCTCAAGCCGGGTTGGCTCACACCGCCGAGGAACACTTCGATGCGCGGCGTGCGCCGCGGGTCTGCCACCGGCTCGCCTTCGGTGCCGCGCATCAGCAGGGCATTGGCGTGGGTCTGCTGCAGGAACTGGTTCAGCGTGACACCGTATTCCGGATGGGTGTAGTTGACGACGCGCAGGCCGGCACCCGGCGTGCACGGATCGAGCAGCTTGGCGACCGTATGGCCCGGGTTGCGCAGGCCGATCTGCCAGCGGGCGTCGAGCAGGTGGGCGAGCGGCGGGCACAACACCTCGGTCCGGATGAACACCGGCTCGCGGCGCTGCCACGCGCGCTGGATGCCGGCCTCGTCCTGGGCGATCGGCAGCCCCAGCACCTGGAAAATCTCGGCCGTGGTGACCCGACCCGGGTCGTCCGGCACCCCGTGCACCAAGACGGGGACACCTTCCTGGGCCAGCAGCAAGGCCAGCAGCGGCGTCAGGTTGGGCAGCCGGCGGGCACCGTTGTACGAGGGGAGCACCAACGTGGGGCGGCTGCACGCCACCGGGATGCAGCGCTCGGTCGTCGCCGCGAGAAAGCCGTCCAGTTCGTCGAGCGACTCACCTTTGATGCGCATGGCGACCGCGAAGGCGCCGATCTCGAGGTCGGTGACGCGGCGGTCGAGCACCTGGCACATCAGGTCGTAGGCCTGGTCCCGGGAAATCGGACGCGCGCCGTCCTTGCCGCGGCCGATCACCTTGATGTACGGGGCGATGCTCATAGGTCTCCTTGTCGTGTGGCGGGCTCGCGCATGTCGGTGCGCGTCGTCCGCAATTCTCAGGCCAGACCGTAAGACGCACGACGGTGCGCGGCATGCCCGCGACGCCATCACGCCGATGGTGCGCAATGGCAGGGGGGCCGACGGTTGACGCCGGCCGGCGCCCTTCACGCGACGCTGAGCTGGGCCCGCACCAAGCGCTTCAACTCCGGCACGCAGGAGCCGCAGTTGGTGCCGCACTTGAGTTGCTCCTGGAGCTGCGCCAGTTGCGACTCGGCGTTGCCCGAGCACGCACCCAGGGCCGTCTCGATCTGCGGCTGAGTGACGTTGAAGCAGGTGCAGACCTGGCGCCCCTTGGCCACCACCGCGACCGGCGCCTTGGCGCCGGGCACCAGCAACAGCCGGCCGTAGGCCTGCGCGGGCAGTTCGTCCTGCAACAGCGTCTTGATCCAGGCCTCGGCGCTGGTGTCGCCGGCCAGCACGAAGGCCTGCAAGGTCGCCTCCTTGGGCCCGCGCCGCTCGAGGCGGACCGCCCGACGCTGGCCCCGGCGCACATCGTGATAGCGCAGCACCTCGGTGCCGCTCAGCCCCAGCAGCCCCTCGATCTGGGTCAGCACGTCCGGCGGCGGCGCCTCGTGGGCCGCGGCGCGGAACAGCAGGCCGCTGACCTGCCGCTCACTCGGCTCGCGTCCGAAGGGCACGCAGGTGGCAAACGGGAACAAGCGCATCATCGAGCGCAGCGTGTCGCGCGCCGCCAGCGCCTTGTCGTGCGGCAGCCAGGCGGCGCCGAGCAAGGACCACGGCAGCTCGGCCTTCAGCACCTTGATCGCCGCGTGTTTCAGTTCGGGCTGTTTCGAGGTGGGGCAGAAGGCCGACGTGGTGAGGGCGTTGACGCCGGTCAGCGGCTCGCCGGTGCTGCTGCAGCCCGACAGGAATTCCTCGCCCCAGTGCATCGCCAGAAAGGCTTGCGCGGGCGCGACTTGCTCGCTCGCCTGCGCCGGCACCACCACACTGCCGCGTCGCGACGTCAGATAGACCAGATCGCCGTCTTTCAGCCCGCGCCGCGTCATGTCGCCCGGGTTCAACTGCACGGCGGGCTCCGGCACATGCCCGAACAAGCGCCCCAAGGTGCCCGTTCGGCTCATGCCGTGCCAGTGGTCGCGCAGCCGCCCGGTGGTCAGGCTGAAGGGGTAGCGCGCATCGCGTGGTTCGGCCAGCGCTTCGTGGCGTATCGCCACGAAGCGCGCGCGGCCGTCCGGCGTGGGGAAGACGCCGTCTTCGTAGAGCCGGGCACGACCGAAAGAACGCCGCTCGTCTGGTGGGGCCGACGTGCTGGCCTCGCCTTCGCTCGACGCGGGGCAGGGCCATTGCTGAGGCCCGTGACGGTCCAGCAGGGCATAGCTGAGGCCGGTGATGTCGAGGTCGCGCCCACGGGTGGTTTCACGGTGTTCGTTCCAGATGTCCTCGACGCCCTGATAGGGGAACAGCGTCGGCCGACCGGCGAGGCGTTGCGGCAGGCGCTGTTCGAGGCGTCGCGCAAACTCGACCACCGCGAGCCAATCCGGCCGAGCCTGCCCGGCGGGCGGCACGGCGGCGCGCACCCGGCTGATGCGGCGCTCGCTGTTGGTGACCGTGCCTTCCTTCTCGCCCCAGGTGCTCGCCGGCAGCAGCAGGTCGGCATAGGCACAGGTGGCGGTGGTGGCGTACGCCTCCTGCACCACCACGTACTCGGCCCGTTCCAGGGCACGCCGCACGGTGCGCTGGTCCGGCAGTGACTGGGCGGGGTTGGTGCAGGAGATCCACAAGGCCTTGATGGCGCCGTCGGCCGCGGCCTCGAACATCTCGACGGCGGTTTTGCCCGGCGCGGCGGGCACGTCCCGCACCCCCCACAGACGCGCGACCTCGTCGCGGTGCTCGGGGTTGGCCAGGTCGCGGTGCGCGCTCAGCAGGTTGGCCAGGCCGCCGACTTCACGCCCGCCCATCGCATTGGGCTGGCCCGTCAACGAGAAGGGGCCAGCACCCGGGCGGCCGATCTGGCCGGTGGCCAGGTGCAGATTGATCAAGGCGGCGTTCTTGGCCGTGCCGCTGCTGCTCTGGTTCAGCCCCTGGCAGTACAGCGACAGCACGCTGCCGGCTTCGCCGAACCACTGCG
This sequence comes from Caldimonas brevitalea, assembly GCF_001017435.1. NCBI lineage: Bacteria > Pseudomonadati > Pseudomonadota > Betaproteobacteria > Burkholderiales > Sphaerotilaceae > Caldimonas > Caldimonas brevitalea. The sequence continues at coordinate 3,838,856 of NZ_CP011371.1, read as the reverse complement.
CCGCCTGGGCCAGCGCAGCTTCGTCGAGCCCGCACACGGCAGCGACCCGCCGCGGGTCGTAGTCGCGCACCACGGTCTTCAGCGCATCGAAGCCGGTGGTGTGGGCCTGCACGTAGGCATGGTCGATGTGGCCTTCCCACATCAGCAGGTGCAGCAGGCCGTGGAACAGCGCCACGTCGGTGCCCGGCAGCAGGGGCAGGTGCAGATCGGCGATCTCGGCCGTTTCGGTGCGGCGCGGGTCGGCGACGATCAGCTTGAGGTTCGGGTTGGCACGTTTGGCGTCTTCGATGCGGCGGAACAGGATCGGGTGCGCATAGGCGGTGTTGGCGCCGACGATGAAGATCAAGTCGGCGTGGTCGATGTCTTCATAACAGCTGGGCGGCGCGTCCGCGCCCAGCGTCTGCTTGTAGCCGGCCACCGCGCTGCTCATGCACAGCCGCGAGTTGGTGTCGACGTTGTTGGTGCCGATCAAGCCCTTGGCCAGCTTGTTGAAAACGTAATAGTCCTCGGTCAACAGCTGGCCCGAGATGTAGAAGCCGACCGCGTCGGGGCCGTTGCGGTCGATGATGTTGGCGAAGCGGTTGGCGGCCTCGTCGAGCGCGGCTTCCCAGCCGATGACCCGGGGCGCCTGGCCGCGCTCGTCGCGCCGCTGCGGCTGCAGCAGACGGGCTTGCCAGGTCACGGGTGCCGCTGCCGTCAGGTGCAAGGTGCTGCCCTTGGTGCAGAGCCGGCCGAAGTTGGCCGGGTGGTCCGGGTCGCCCCGCACGCCGGTGATCTGCCCGTCCTGCGACGCGATGATCACGCCGCAGCCGACGCCGCAATAGGGGCAGGTCGAGCGCGTTTCCTTCATGGTGGTTCCCTGCTGGTGCTCCGTGTCGGTCCCGGCCGCGCTCATGCCGCGACGAGGCGGATCGCCGCGCCGGCCGCGGGAGGCAGTTCGTCGAGCGCCAGCGTCAGCAGTTCGTCGAGGTCGAGCAGAACCTGGTCGCCCTCCAGCCGGACGCTGAAGCGTTGGGTGCAACCTTCGTCAGGCGTTTTCGCGCAGCCATCGTCCAGGCCGATGGTCCAGTTGTGCAAGGGACAGGCCACGCTGGTGCCGAACACGATGCCTTGCGACAACGGGCCGCCCTTGTGCGGGCAGCGGTCGAGCAGGGCAAACACCTGGTCGTCCTGCGTGCGGAACACGGCCACGTCGACGCCCTGCGGCCGCGCGACACGACGGGCCCCGAGGACGGGAATGTCGCCGACGCGGCAAACGGCTTTCCATGTGCTCATCTTCTCTTGTCTCCTTGGGTCAGACCGACAGCGGCTCGAACTGCCGCGTGTCCACATGCGCCTTGTCGAACTCGAACCACGGGTCGGGTTCGCCGTCGAGCGCGAACTGCAATCGTTCCCACAGCGCCTTGCGGTTTTCGGCGTCTTCGAGCACCTTTTGCTTGACGTGCTCCATGCCGACCCGGTGCAGGTAGTGCACCGTGCGCTCGAGATACCAGCCCTCCTCGCGGTAGAGCTGCAGGAAGGCGCCGCTGTACTCCAGCACTTCTTCGGCGGTCTTGACCTTGCAGAAGAACTGGCCCGCCTCGGTCTTGATGCCGCCGTTGCCGCCGATGTACAGCTCCCAGCCCGAGTCGACGCCGATGATGCCGACGTCCTTGATGCCCGACTCGGCGCAGTTGCGTGGGCAGCCGCTCACGGCGAGCTTGACCTTGTGTGGCGCATACATGCGCCACAGTGCCCGCTCGAGGTCTTTGCCCATCTGCGTGCTGTCTTGCGTGCCGAAGCGGCACCATTCGCTGCCGACGCAGGTCTTCACCGTGCGCAGCGCCTTCGCATAGGCATGGCCAGACGGCATGCCCAGGTCTTGCCAGACGTGCGGCAGGTCTTCTTTCTTCACACCGAGCAGGTCGATACGCTGGCCGCCGGTGACCTTGACGGTCGGGATCTTGTACTTCTCGACCACATCCGCGATGCGGCGCAGCTCCGACGCGTTGGTCTCGCCGCCCCACATGCGCGGCACCACCGAGTAGGTGCCGTCCTTCTGGATGTTGGCGTGCGAGCGTTCGTTGATGAAGCGCGATTGCGGGTCATCCTGCGCTTCCTTGGGCCAGGTCGACAGCAGGTAGTAGTTGACGGCCGGGCGGCAGGTCGAGCAGCCGTTGGGCGTGCGCCAGTCGAGGAAGCGGAACGCGCTGTCCATCGTCACCAGCCGGTGCTCGCGGATGGCGCGGCGCACCTCGTCATGGCTGTGGTCGGTGCACGCACACACCGCCTTCTTCTTGGGCGTGGCGGAGTAGTCGCCGCCGGCGGTGAACATCAGGATCTGCTCCACCAACCCGGTGCACGAGCCGCACGACGCGCTGGCCTTGGTGTGCTTGCGCACCTCGTCGAGCGTGAACAGGCCTTTTTCCTTGATGGCCTTGCAGATGGTGCCCTTGTTGACGCCGTTGCAGCCGCACACCTCGGCGTCGTCGGCCATGCTGGCCGCCTTGTTCTGGCCTTCATGGCCGGCCACGCCGAGATGCGACTCGCCGAACATCAGCCGGTCGCGGATCTCGGCCACCTTGCGGCCTTCGCGCAGCAATTGGAAGTACCAGCTGCCGTCGACGGTGTCGCCGTAGAGGCAGGCGCCGACCAGCTTGTCGTCCTGCAGCACCAGCTTCTTGTAGACCCCGCCGTAAGGGTCGCTCATGACGATTTCTTCGGTGCCTTCGCCGCCCATGAAATTGCCGGCCGAGAACAAGTCGATGCCGGTGACCTTGAGCTTGGTCGAGACTTGCGAGCCGGTGTAGCGCCCGATGCCGAACTCCGCCAGATGGGTCGCGCAGACCTTGCCCTGCTCGAACAGCGGCGCCACCAGGCCATAGGCGATGCCGCGGTGTGAAGCACATTCGCCGACCGCGTAGATGCGCGCGTCGGTGATGGTCTGCATCGTGTCGCTGACGACGATGCCGCGGTTGCAATGGACGCCGATCTTCTCGGCCAGCTCGGTGTTGGGGCGGATGCCGGCCGCCATCACCACCAGATCGGCCGGCACCTCGCGGCCGTCCTTGAACTGCACGGCCATCACACGGCCGCCCTTGCCCTCGTCGCGGTCGCCGATCAGCGCAGCGGTGCTGGCGCCGATCATGAAGCGCAGGCCACGGTCTTCGAGCGACTTCTGCAGCAGCTTGCCGGCCACATCGTCGAGCTGGCGCTCCATCAGCCAGGGGGCGATGTGCACCACCGTCACCTGCATGCCGCGCAACATCAGACCGTTGGCCGCTTCCAGCCCCAGCAGGCCGCCGCCGACGACCACCGCGTGCTTGTAGCGCTGCGCGGCCTCGATCATCGTGTTGGTGTCCTGGATGTCGCGGTAGGCGATGACACCGTCGAGGTCCTTGCCCGGCACCGGCAGGATGAAGGGGTTCGAGCCGGTCGCGAGCAACAGCCGGTCGTACTCGGCGGTGGTGCCGTCCTCGGCCTTGACGATGCGGCGGCGGCGGTCGACGTCGACCACCTTCTTGCCCAGGTGCAGCGTGATGCCGTGCTGGGCGTACCACTCGATCGGGTTCAGCACGATCTCGTCGAGCGTCTGCTCGCCGGCCAACACCGGCGACAACAGGATCCGGTTGTAGTTGGGATGCGGCTCGGCGCCGAAGACGGTGATGTCGTAAAGATCGGGCGCCATCTTCAGCAGCTCTTCCAGGGTACGAACGCCGGCCATGCCATTGCCGACCATCACCAGTTTCAACTTTCTCATCTGTCTTGCTCCAAGGCTGACGGGGTGAGTTCACGCAAAGAGGGTGCCAACACATGCCGGCGCAGGGCGAGGTTGGCCGTGACGTCTTTTGAGTCCACAATGCGCGCCGTCGCGGCCGGGGCCGCATGCAAGGTGGGCAGCGCATGGGTTTCGAAGTGGAGGCAGGTCGCTGCAGCGAGCCGGGGCCGCGCAAGCGCCATGAAGAAGGCCGGCGCAACGAAGATTTCGCCGCGGTGGTGCAGCCCACGCACCAGGATGAAGCGCGCGGCTGGGTTGCGGCCGTCGCCGACGGTGTCTCGGAGGGGGGCGGTGGTGCGGTGGCGGCGCAGACCGCGGTGCGCAGTGTGACGGGCGACTACCACGCCACGCCGCCCACCTGGGACACCACGGTCGCGCTCGACCGCCTGATCGGCGCCCACAACGCCTGGCTGGCCGACCACAACCGCCGGCGCGGCGAAGGCACGGCCATGTGCACCTTGACGGTGCTCGTCTTGCAGGGGCAAAGCTACACCGTCGCCCACGTTGGCGACACGCGCGCCTGGCTGGTGCGCGGCGCCGAGTGTTTGCAGTTGACGCAGGACCACACGCTCGACCACCCCGACCTGCGCAGCGGGCTGACGCGCGCGCTGGGCCTCGACGACGCGGTGCGCATCGACTACCTGCAGGGCGAGCTGCACACCGGTGACACCTTCGTGCTCACCAGCGACGGTGTGCACCGCACGCTGAACCGGCGCCGCCTTGCCGAGTTGGCCAGCCAAGGCACCGCACAGGAGGCGAGTGAAGCGCTGGTGCGTGAAGCGGTGGCCAGCGGCTCGCGCGACGACGCCACCGCCGTGGTGCTGCGCGTGCATGGCCTGGCGCCGGCGCGCCTCGAAGACGTGCTGATGCGCGGCCGGCAGCTTCCGGTGCCGGTACGGCTGCGCATCGGTGCCGCGCTCGACGGTTACGTCGTCACCGCGGTGGTCGCCGACAACGGGGTGCACCGGCTGTACCAGGCGCGTGAAGCCGCCACCGAGCAACTGGTGGCGCTCAAGACCTTGCACCCGGCGCGCGCCCATGACCCGGAAGAACGGGCCATGCTGGCGCACGAGGCCTGGCTGGGCTGCCGCCTGGGCGAGCACGACGCCGGCGGCTTCGTGAGGGTGCGCGAGGTGGCGTCGCCCAGCGCTTTCTATACGGTGTTCGACTGGCACGGCGGGCACACGCTGGAGCAGATGCTGGGCGCCGGGCGCAGCTTCCGGATCGAGGAGGTGATCGCCGGCGCCTTGGCCGTGGTGCGAGCCCTCGGGCGTCTGCACCGGCTGGGCGTTGTCCACCGAGACATCAAGCCGGCCAACCTGCATCTCGGCGACGACGGGCAGTGGCGGGTGCTGGACCTCGGCGCGGCCGTCTCGGGCCGCGAACCACATGTGCAGCGACAGTTGCATGCGGGCACGCCCAGCTACATGAACCCCGAGCAATGGCTGGGGGGGCCGGGCGGCGACGACGGCGCCGACGTGCCGGCCGACGCCGGCAGCGACCTGTACGCGCTGGGTGTCACGCTCTACCGGTGGCTGAGCGGACGGCTGCCATACGGTGAGGTCGAACCCTACCAGTTGGGCGCCTTCCGTCGCGACCCGCGCCCACCGTCGCGGCTGCGCCCCGACGTGCCGATCTGGCTCGACCACGTGGTGCTCAAGGCGGTCGCACGCGACCGCGCCCAGCGCTTCGAGACCGCCGAGGAGTTCGCGCTGGCCCTCGAGCGCGGCGCTTCGCGTCCGCTGCCCGCGCCGAGTGCGACACCACTGGTCGCCCGCGACCCGGCTGCCTTGTGGAAGATCAGCCTGGCCATCTCGCTGCTGTTCAACATGCTGCTGGTGGTGTGGCTGCTGTTCCTGCCGCGCTGAGCCGGGGGCGCGGTCGGGGCAGGGGGTGGACGTGAGGCGCGTCATGGCGTGGCCGGCGGCTTACTTCTGCTGCGTCGTGTAGACCGGGCGCCCGTAGTCGTCGGGGCTGGTCGCCGCCGGGGCCGCAGCGGGCCGCGCACGGCCGCCCTTTTCGGCCCAGGTGCGGGTCCAGCGGATCTGCACGACACGCAGCATCAACAGCATCACCAGCGCCAGCACCGCGAAGATGACGAAGCCCCACAAGTAGGTGTCGCCGTAATGCTTCGACAGGCCCATCGCGTTGGGCACCAAGCCGCCGCCGAGCGCACCCACTTCACCGATCATCGAGCCCGCCACGGCCGTCGCCAGTGGCCAGCGCAGCGGCACCAGCTGGAACAACGCGCCGTTGCCGGCGCCCAGGGCCGCGAAGCACAGCATGAACAGCAGCGTGGTGACCGCCAACGAGGTGCCGCTCAGCCCGCACAACAGCAAGGTGACGGCGACCAGCAGCAGCACGCCGGTGAGGGTGTTGACGCCGCCGATGCGGTCGGAGATGTAGCCGCCGACGACGCGCACCGCCGAGCCCATCAGGGTGGCCAGCATCGTCAGTTGCCCGGCCTCGATCTTGGTGACGCCGAACTGGTCGTAGAAGTAGGTGGGCAAGAAGCTCGACAGGCCGATGAAGCCGCCGAAGGTCACCACGTAGATCAGGCTGAAGGCCCAGCCGTCTTTCTCGAACAAGCAGGACACATGCTCACGAAATGTCTGGTGTTCGCGGTCGGGCGGCTCCTTGGCGGCCCACCACATCACCGCCATCGGCAGCAGCATCGTGAAGGCGGCGAGGCCGTACACGGCCTGCCAGCCGTAGCGGGTGGCCAGCGGCGGCGCGAACAACACGGCCAGCACCGTGCCGGAGTTGCCGGCGCCGGCCAGGCCCATCGCCAGGCCCTTGTAGCGCGGCGGGAACCAACCCGAGCCGAGCGACAGCGCCACGCCGAAGCTGGCACCCGCGATGCCGAGCAACACGCCCATCGCCAGCACGCCGTCATAGCTGTCGACGAAGAAATAGCCGTAGGCCAGGGCCAGGACGATCAGCGTCATCTCGACCATCGCCGCGTTTTTGCGGCCGATGTATTGCGACAGCACGCCGAGCGGAAAACGCATCAGCGCACCGGCGAGGATGGGCACCGACACCATGAAGCCCTTTTGCGCCGCCGTGAGCTGAAAGCTCTCGCCGATGAAGGGACCCATCGCGCCGTTGAGCACCCAGATCGCGAAGCAGAAATCGAAATACAGGAACGCGGCCAGCAGCGTGGGCCAATGGCCTGATTTGAGGAAGCTTTTGTAGCCTGCCATGCGTGAGACTCCGACGGAGGAAACGAAGAAGCGGGGGAACGGCAGTGACCTGCACTCGAGCAGCGGCACCGCCTTGCGGCGTCAGGCGCGTGCCTGCGGTGTGGTCGAGCGAGACCACATGTCTTCGATGTGAAGAGGTGAGGCAGCACGCAGCGCCGGCAGACAAGCGCCAGGCGCGAGCGAACGGGTGCGGACCAGGAGGGGATGGGGGCGGCTCATGATGCTCTCCGGAACAACGGTGAGGCACATGGCTGCGCACGTCGTCATGCACAGGGACGGGGGTGCAGTGCCCGGCCCGGGTGCAGCGTCACACCCGTCGCGAACGTAAGCAACGTCTGTGCCAAAACTACCGAGGGCCGGTCGCCGGTCGTGGCCTGGTCTGTGCTTTACAGAGCCGAACGCCCCATGAACAAGAGAGAGGGAAACGCCTGCGATGAAGTCCATCCTTGTGGTCAGCGACGATGGTGCTGCCGCCACGGAACTTACTGCCGACTTCGGCAGCGTCGGCATTCACGTGCTTGGTGCAATCGACCGCCGCAATGTGGTGCGGCAGGTGGTGCGCGATGCACCGGATCTGCTCGTCTGGTGGATGACCGAGCCGAACGGAGAGGCCGCCGAGATCCTCGCGACGCTGGCACGCACCGCCCCGTTGCCGGTCGTGGTGTTCACCCAGGACCCTGATGCGGAGGGCATGGCCCGGGTGGTCGACGCCGGCGCCCATGCCTACGTGGTGAACGGCTACGGCGTCGAACGACTGCGGCCGCTGCTGCACCTGGCGCAGGCGCGTTTCGGGCGCGAGCAGCGCCTGCGCGAAGCGCTCGACGACGTGACCCACCGCTTCGAGGAGCGCAAGCTGGTCGACCGGGCCAAAGGCATCTTGATGCGGGCCACCCAGATGTCGGAGGAAGACGCGTTCCGGCTGCTGCGCACCGTCTCGATGCGCGACAACCAGCGTGTCGGCCAGGTGTCGCGGCAGCTGATCGATGCGGCGCGTTATGCCGAGACCGTCAACCGGGCGGGCCAGCTGCGCATGCTGTCGCAGCGGATCGTGAAGCTGTATGCATTGTTGTGCACACAAACAGAGCCGGCCAGCGCGCAGGCCTTGCTGACCCAGTCGGTCGAGCGGGTGGAGCGGCAGCTCGACACGCTGGCCCGCGATCTGTCGAAAGCCACCTTCGGCGACCTGATCGACGCGGTGCAGGCAGTCTGGGCCGAGCTGCGCCAGCCGCTGGCACTGCCTGCCGAACTGGCGCGGCTGTCGGCGCTGGACGCCGCGGCCGAGCGCTTGCTGGGCAGCGCGGAGCGTCTCACCTCTGCGCTGGAAGTGGCAGGTCAGCTGCAGACGCTGCACCTCGTCAATATGTGTGGGCGCCAGCGTATGCTGTCGCAGCGCCTCACCAAGCAGGTGCTGCTGGGCGGGCTGCTCGACGGTGCGGCGGGCGATGCCGCGCGTGATGGTGCGGCGGGCACCGTGGGTGAATTCGAGCAGGCGCTGTCCTATCTGAACGGTGCGCCGCTCGGCTCGCCAGACATTCGCCAACTGCTGGAAGCGGCCGACCGCAGCTGGCACGAGCTGCGCCAAGGCAGCCGGCGTGCCGAGACGCCGACTGGCCGCCGTGCACTGGCGGCTGCCAGCGAATCGCTGTTGGACGTGTTCGAGCGGCTGACCGAGCGCTATGAGCGCAGCCTGCAGGTGCTGACGCGGTGAGTTGTGAGCTGCTGCGGAAAAACGGGAATAGTTGGCGATTTCCACCCGCCTCGAACAAGGGGGGAGGGAAGGCCTTGCCAGCGTGTGTTCAGCTGCTTCGGTACACAATGACCAGGTGGCAGCGACCTGTCGTCGCACGCCCGCACGAGCCCCTCACGGGCATGGAGGACCGCCTGGCCAGGCAGCTCATGGAACAGCCGCAATTCCCCGTTGTCGCAGATGCTGCGTCCCTCGCGCGCGACCCGTCGCAGGGGCCAGTCTTGCCGGCTCCCGCCTTGCTCCAGGTGTTGCTTGCCACCACCGAGCATGCCCAGATCGGCGTGTACGCCAAGGATGGCGACGGCCGCTATGTTTACGTCAACCCGGCCGCCGCCCGCATGCTGGGCCATGAGGTGGGCGAGGTGCTCGGCCGCGGCGATGACGACCTGCTGGCGCCTGATTGGGCCAACGCGCTGAAGGCCGCCGACCAGGCCGCCTGGGCCCAGCAGCATGCCCAGCACCGCGACGACCGGCTGCCCGGCGACGACGCGGGCGCACTCGATCTGGTGGCGCTGCGCATCGCAGTGCGCACCGACACCGGCGAGCGCTGGCTGTGCGGCACCTGGACCGACGTCACCGAAACCCGCCGCAATCAGACGGTGCTGCGTCAGGCACTCGACCAGCTCGAACAACAACAACGCCAGAACGAGGAACTGCGGCGCGAACTGAGTGACCAATCGGTGCGCGACCCGGTCACGGGCGTCTACAACCGGCGCCACTTTGAAGAGCAGGTGCACCGCGAGGTGGACTTGTCGATGCGGGAACATCGTGAATTTGCGTTGGTGTCGGTGCAGATCGATGATTTCCGGCAGCTCCAGCAGACCCACGGCAGCGAAGCAGCCGAGCGCACCTTGCAAGCGCTGGGCCGGCTGCTGCGCAGCAACACGCGCGCAATGGACGCCCCGTGCCGCCTCGGCGACGACCGCTTTGCGGTGGTGCTGTCGGGCATCGGCCTGGCGACCGCCCATGCCCGCATGGAAGGCGTGCGCAAACAATGCGAAGCGCAGTTGGTGATGCTGGAAGGCAGCGAGTTGCACTTCACGGTGTCGATGGGGGTGGCGAGTTTCCCTCACACCGCCCAAGACCGTGCCTTGCTGCTCAGCAGTGCCGACCTCGCGCTGGAAGAAGCGCGCCGGCGTGGCGGCAACAGCGTGATGCTCGCCGCGATTCCGTTCAGCCCCCCGGCCGCTCCCCCGCCGAGCCCTGCCCAGCAGGCTTGAGGGCGCCGGTCGCCCGGCCGGCGGGGCCGGCGGTGAGGCTCAGCCGCGCACCCCCTTGTAGAGCATGTAGGCGGCGAGCAGGTAGAGCACACACGCGAACGCGCGCTTCAACTGCTTGACGTTCATCGCATGCGCCGTGCGGGCGCCCAGCGGGGCGAACAGCACACTGGACGAGGCGATGACGAGCAGGGCCGGCAGATAGAGGTAGCCGACCGCGCCCGGCAAGGGGCTGGGCAACCCCCACCCGCCGGCGACATAGCCGACGGTGTTGGCCAGCGCGATCGGGAACCCGAGCGCTGCGCTGGTGGCGACCGCGTTGTGGATCGGCACATTGCACCAGGTCATGAACGGCACCGAAATGAAGCCGCCACCGGCCCCGACCAGTCCCGAGATGAATCCGATGCCACCGCCCGCCGCGGTGCGCCCGACGGCGCCGGGCATCTGGCGCGTCGGGGCGGGTTTCTTGTCCAGCAGCATCTGGGTGGCCGAGAAGCCGACGAAGACGGCAAAGATCAACGCCAGCGATTGGCCTTTCAGCAAGGCGAACATGCCGGCACCGGCGAGCAGGCCGCCGAGCACGATGCCCGGCGCCAGCCCGCGCACCAGATCCCAGCGCACGGCGCCGCGCTTGTGGTGCGCGCGGACGCTGGAAATCGACGTGAACAATATCGTCGCCATCGACGTCGCGATCGCCATCTTGACCGACATGTCGGCCGGCACGCCTCGGTGCGACAGGATCAGCGTCATGAACGGCACCATCAGCATGCCGCCGCCGATGCCGAGCAGGCCGGCCAGAAAGCCGGTGCACCCGCCGAGCACCAACAGCTCGGCGACCAACCACCATTCGATATTCAAGAACTCTCCAACAGCGAAAGTATCAAATGCCACTCGTCCTGCGTGACCGGCGTGATCGACAGCCGGCTGCCGGGGCGCAGCAACTGCATCCCGGCCAGGGCCGGCGTGGCACGCAAGGTCTGCAGCGGCAGCAGCCGGGTCTTGCGCTCGAACTCGACGTCGACGTGCAGCCAGCGAGGTGATTCTCGCTTCGATTTGGGGTCGAAATAGGGGCTGTGCGGGTCGAACTGCGTGGCGTCGGGGTAGGCGGGCGACGCCACCCGCGCCAGGCCGGCAATGCCGGGGACCGCGCAGGAGGAGTGATAAAACAGCACGCCGTCGCCCACCTGCATGGCATCGCGCATGAAGTTGCGGGCCTGGTAATTGCGCACCCCGGTCCACGGCACGCGCTGCGACGGTGCTGCGGCCAGGTCGTCGATCGAGCACTCGTCGGGCTCGCTCTTCATCAACCAATAGTTCATCGCGTCAGTGAAGCACGCCCGGCGCAGCGCACGCAAGCGTGGCGCGCCGCGGAGGATCGGGCCGACGGGCCAGCGACGGTAGGCGGGGACCGTGTGCACGGCGCAGAGGCCACAACGGGGGAGCCGATGCCACGGTGAAGGTAGAAGGTGTCCGCCACGAACCAGGAGCCGCATTCCTGAACCCAGGGGATTCAGGTGGGCGAGGTCAGTCAAGCTTCGGGTTCATCTGACGCGAGACGATCGCACCAGCAGGACGATGTTCCAAGCCCTTGCTCAAAGAGCATCGGTTCAAGGAAATATAAAACTCCTGCGAACGCGACGGACATGGGCAATTCTACGCGCGTAGCAGGGGCTCAGATCAGTCGCCCGTCTTGTCCTAGGGCTTCGTCGACACGTCGTATCAACTGGCTCACATCTGTGCTTGTGGGGCCGGCCGGCGCTTCTTCGCGGCGCGGCGCGGGCGCAGCGGCCGCAGGCCGTTGCGCGAGTTCGTAAGCCACGTTCAAGGCCGCCAGCACCGCAATGCGCTCACGCGCCTTCACTTTGCCGGCATCGCGTATCGCGCACATCTCGCGGTCGACGTGGTTCACCGCTTCCAGCAGCGCCACTTCGCCACCCTCGGTGCAGGCGAGGATGTAGCTCTGTCCCATGATGGTCACTTCGAGCTGCTTCATCCGCGCTCCTTTTCGCCGCCGGGCGCGGGGCTGGACGTCTCGGGCAGGCGTTCGAGCAGCGCGTCGATGCGGTGGCGTGCCGCGCTGAGCCGGGAGCGCAGGCTGTCGCGCTCGGCGGTCACGCTGGCCAGCTGCTGCTCGAGCAGCGCGTTCGTACGCTTGAGTTCCTCGTAGCGCATCAGCAAGCGTTCCACGCGGTCCGCGAGTTCATCGGTCTGTGACATGGGCGGGCATCCTCTTGGGCCATTGTAGAACGCGCTCTTACAATTCACGCGGCATCCACCCGGAAGGGGTGCCCCAGATAGAACGCAAACGCGCAGCGCTACGACGACACGCTCGCGGCTCAGATGGGGGCGGTGCTTCCATCCTCAAGGAGTGCGATGACCTCGTCGGTACATCTGATCCTGGGCGGTGCGCGCTCGGGCAAGAGCCGTCATGCGGAGCTGCTGGCAGCGCAGTGCGAGCGCGACGGCGCGCAGGTGGTGTATGTGGCAACGGCGTGGCCCGGCGACGACGAGATGCGCGAGCGTATCGCCCATCACCGTCGCACGCGCCCCGCGCGCTGGCAGACGGTAGAGTTGCCACCGGAGAGCGCCGCACTGGCCCGTGTGGTGGCGGAGCAATCGGGTCGAGGGCGCTGCGTGCTGGTGGACTGTTTGACGCTGTGGCTGAGCCAGCTGCTGTGCCCTCCGCCCGGCCTGCCGTCGCATGCGGCGGCGCCCGCCGTGCAAGCCTTGCTCGACGCCTTGCGCGGCGTGCAGGGCCAGGTGCTGCTGGTGTCCAACGAAATCGGCTGGGGCGTGACACCGATGGGGCCGCAAGCACGCGAGGTGGTCGACAGCCTCGGCCGTTTGCACCAGGACATCGCCGCCATCGCGAGCCACGTGACCCTGATGGTCGCGGGCCTCGCGATGCCGATCAAGCCGGCGCCGTGGGCGGCCGGCCCGAGCCACTGAACAACGAGAGAACATGACGGACCACTTTGCCTCTTCCCGTTTTGTCTTGCCCGCCATCGCCGCCGTCGCCGACGACGCACTGGCGGCGCGCCTGCAGCATCTGCTCGACTGCAAAACAAAACCTTTGGGCTCGCTCGGCCGACTGGAGCGCCTGGCGGTCCAGATCGGGCTGATACAAGGCCGGGCAGCGCCGCAACTGGTGCAGCCGCAGCTGCTGGTGTTCGCTGGCGACCACGGGCTGGCCGAGCAAGGGGTGTCGGCCTATCCGAGCGATGTCACGTGGCAGATGGTCGAGAACTTTCTCGCCGGCGGCGCCGCCGTCAGCGTGCTCGCCCGGCAGCACGATTTGGCCCTGACGGTGGTGGATGCCGGCGTGCGCCATACCTTCGAGCCGCGGCCCGGTTTGCAGCTGCGCAAGATCGCTGCCGGGACCCAGGACGCGAGCAGCGGCCCGGCGATGAGCGTCGCGCAATGCGAGGCTGCGTTGGCGGCCGGCGGCGAGACGGTGCGTGAGCGGCCTGGCAATGCGGTGTTGCTGGGCGAGATGGGCATCGGCAACACCTCCAGTGCGTCGCTGCTGATGGCGCGACTGTGTGGGCTGCCGATCGAAGACTGTGTCGGCCGCGGCACCGGCCTGGACGACGCCGGCTTGGCGCACAAGCAGGCGGTGCTGCGGCGCGCGCTGCAAACGAACCAGGCGGCGCGGGCGCCGCTCGAGGTGCTCGCGGCGTTCGGCGGCTTCGAAATCGCGATGATGGTCGGCGCTGCGCTGCAGGCCGCCCACGAGCGCCGCCTGATCGTCGTCGACGGCTTCATCACGAGCGCGGCAATGCTGGTCGCATCGGTGCTGGCGCCGTCGGTGCTCGACTACTGCGTGTTCGCCCACCGTTCGGGCGAGCGAGGCCACGGCCTGCTGCTGCAGCACCTGCGGGCCGAGCCACTGCTCGACTTGCAGATGCGCTTGGGGGAAGGCTCGGGCGGAGCACTCGCGTGGCCGCTGATCGTTTCGAGCTTGCGCCTCCTCGACGAGATGGCGAGCTTCGAGTCGGCCGGTGTTTCGGAGCGGACGGCGGTGGTATGAGCGCCGCTCGGCCGCCCGGAGGCGCTCGCACCGCAGTGCGTAGCACGGAGGTTGCCGAATGAGCGCCGCTCGGCCGCCCGGAGGCGCTCGCACCGCAGTGCGTAGCACGGAGGTTGCCGAATGAGCGCCGCTCGGCCGCCCGGAGGCGCTCGCACCGCAGTGCGCAGCACGGAGGTTATCGAATGAGCGTCGCTCGGCCGCCCGGAGGCGCTCGCACCGCAGTGCATCGCGCGGAGGTTCTCCAGTGAGGGCCGCCGCACACGAACTGCGACTGGCGCTGATCGCCTGGCAGTTCCTGACCCGGGTGCCATTGCCCGGGCGATGGCTGCGCTGGATGGGCTACCGCGATGCCTGGCTGCACGCGAGCGCCCGCCACTTTCCACTGGTGGGTGCGCTGGTCGGCCTGTACGCCGCGGCGGTCTACGCCGTGGCGGCCCTGCTATGGCCGCCGACAGTTGCGGCGGGCTTGTCGATGGCGGCGACCCTGCTCATCACCGGGGCCTTCCACGAAGACGGCTGGGCCGATGTATGCGACGGCCTGGGCGGCGCGGTCAGCCGCGAGCGGGCGCTCGAGATCATGAAGGACTCGCGCATCGGCGCCTATGGCGCGATCGGGCTGGTGATGATGCTGGGCTTGAAGTGGGCGACCCTGGCCGCGCTGCCGTGGCCCGTGGCGGCCGGGGCCTTGTTGCTGGCCCACAGCGCTTCTCGCACCGCCGCCGTCAGCCTGATCCGCTGGATGGCCTACGCGGGCGACCTGGCACAGGCCAAGGCCAAGCCGCTGGCCCGCCAGGTCTCGATGCGCGGCTGGGGCGTGGCGCTGGCGTGGACGGCCGCGGCCGCCGGCGCGAGCAGCAGCTGGCTGCCGCTGCCGGTGGTGTTGGCCGCCGTCGGCGCCGGTGGCCTCGTCACGCTCTGCTGGGCCCTCTGGCTGCAGCGCCGCCTCGGCGGCTACACGGGCGATTGCCTGGGCGCGGCACAGCAACTGTGCGAACTCGCGGTCTACCTGGTGTGCGCGGCGACGTGGCGATGGAGTGCGTGATCTGGCGCCATCCCCGCCCGCGGGGCGCGGCGGGACGGTGCATCGGCTCCACCGACCTGCCGGTCGACCCGCGCAAGGCGAAGCGGCTGGCGCACCGGGTGCGAGCGGCCGCACGTCGGCACGGTTGGGCGCGTCGCATCTGGACCTCCCGCTTGCAGCGGGCGGCGGCGGTGGGCGCCTGGTTGCGCCGTTGGGGGTGGCAGCACTGCCGTGACGCGCGCCTGGCCGAACTCGATTTCGCGGCCTGGGACGGCCGCTCGTGGTCCGGCATCGGTGCTGACGAGGTGCAGGCCTGGTGCGACCGCTTCGCGGACCACACGCCGGGCGGCGGCGAGTCGCTGCGGCAGTTGTTCGGGCGTTGCGAGGCCTTTCTGCGCGAGCACGGCGACGCGACGCCGCTACTGATCGTCGGCCACGCGGGCTGGATCAACACGCTCGCCTTCATGTCGGCCGGACGGCCGGTGCCCGAGCGCGCGTCGGACTGGCCGGCACCGCCGGGCTACGGCGCCTTGCGGCGGTTCAGGTGGGCGGCAGCGTCTTCGGGGTGAAGTCGCAATAGCGCGCCACGTGGCACTTCCAGCACAAGGGCTTGCGGGCCACGCAGACGTAGCGGCCGTGCAGGATCAGCCAATGGTGGGCGTCCACCAGGTAGGCCGGTGGCACGCGGCGCAGCAGCGCCAGCTCCACCTGCAGCGGGTTCTTGCCCGGTGCCAGGCCGGTGCGGTTGCTGACCCGGAAGATGTGGGTGTCGACCGCCATGGTCGGCTCGCCAAAAGCAACGTTGAGCACGACATTGGCGGTCTTGCGGCCGACCCCGGGCAGCGCCTCGAGCGCCTCGCGCGTACGCGGGACCTGGCCGCCGTGTTGTTCCAACAGAATGCGGCAGGTTTCGAGCAGGTGCTTGGCCTTGCTGCGGTACAGGCCGATGGTCTTGATGTACTCGCACAGCCGGTCATGCCCCAAGGCGAGGATCTTCTGCGGCGTGTTGGCGACCGGGAACAACCGGCGCGTCGCCTTGTTGACACCCACATCGGTGGCCTGCGCCGACAGCAGCACAGCGGTCAGCAATTCGAACACGCTGGTGTATTCCAGCTCGGTGTTCGGTTCCGGGTTGGCCGCTTTCAGTGTGGCGAAGAAGGGCTCGATGTCGGATGCGCGCATGGCGGCGCAGTGTAGCGGCACTGCCGCCGGCTCAGCCGCTGCCGCTGCGGCGTTCGCGGGCGCGCTGCAAGGCGGCCTCGATCAGCGCGCGCTTGCGGTCGATCTGCTGCGGGTCGGTGAGTCGGGTCTCGGCTTCGAGATGCTCGAGCTTGTGTTGCGCCTTGGCGGCCAGCCGGGCCTCGTTCTCGAGCTTCTCGCGGGCGATCCGCTCGCCCCGGAACGCGTAGCGCTCCCGCGCTTGAGAAGCGAGAAGCGGGCTCCAGGCCTGCCAGCCAGTGCGCCCGGGGGTCACCGACACCAGCGAAATGCAATCGACCGGGCAGGCCGGCACACACAACTCGCATCCGGTGCACTGGCTCGCCACCACGCTGTGCATCTGCTTGGGCGCGCCGACGATGCAGTCGACCGGGCAGGCCTTGATGCACAGCGTGCAGCCGATACACCAGTCTTCATCGATGACCGCCAACTGTCGCTCCCCCTCGGCACCCCGCGCGGGGTCGAGCGGCAGCGGGGCCCGCCCGGTGAGTTCGGCCAGTCGGCTCACGCCTTCCGCGCCGCCCGGCGGGCACTGGTTGATGTCCGCGTCGCCGGCAGCCATGGCCTCGGCATAGGCGCGGCAATCGGGGTAGCCGCAGCGCGTGCACTGCGTTTGCGGCAGCACGGCGTCGAGGGCTTCGGCGGTGACGATGGGTGGGAGCATGGAACAGCAGGGCAGGCGGGTAAAACCGCCCCAGGTGAGCAAAGGCTGCCGGCACCCGACCGGCAACCTCGGCTGGGACCGGCTCAGGTCGTCGCCAGGGCGCGGGCGTCGGCGGTGGCGGTTTCGTGCTGGGCGATGAACCGGGACACCATCGGATAGACCTTCTCGCGCCAGCGCTTGCCCGAGAAGATGCCGTAGTGACCGGCGCCTTCGACAGTGTAGTGCGGCTGCTCGCCCTTTGGGATGCCCGTGCACAGCTCGTGCGCGACCCGGGTCTGCCCGGCGCCCGAGATGTCGTCGAGTTCACCCTCGATGGTCAGCAAGGCGGTGGTCTTGATGTCTTGCGGACGCACCAGCTCGCCGCGCACCTTCCAGGTGCCGTTGACAAGCGCGAAGTCCTGGAACACCGTCTTGATGGTGTCGAGGTAGTACTCGGCCGGCATGTCCAGCACCGCGTTGTACTCGTCGTAGAAGCGCCGGTGCGCCTCCACGCTCTCGTCGTCACCGCGCACCAGGTCGAGGAAGTAGTCGTAGTGCGAGCTGAGGTGGCGGTCCGGGTTCATCGCAACGAAACCGGTGTGCTGCAAGAAGCCGGGGTAGACACGGCGGCCCGCGCCGGGGTAGTTCGGCGGCACACGGTAGATGACGTTGTTCTCGAACCACTCGTAGCTCTTGTTCATCGCCAGGTTGTTCACCGCCGTGGGGCTCTTGCGCGCGTCGATCGGCCCGCCCATCATCGTCATCGTCCGCGGCGTTTGCTCGCCACGGCTGGCCATCAGCGAGATCGCCGCAAATACCGGGACGGTGGGCTGGCACACCGAGATGACATGCACGTGCGGCCCGATGTGGCGGATGAAGTCCTGCACGTATTCGACATAGTCGTCGAGGTGGAAGGGGCCGGCGTCGAGCGGGACCATGCGGGCGTCGACCCAGTCGGTCACGTAGACCTTGTGGTCGCGCAGCAGTGCCTTCACGGTGTCGCGCAGCAGGGTGGCGTGGTGGCCCGACAGCGGCGCCACCACCAGCACGGTGGGTTGCGACTTCATCCGGGTCAACAGCCCGGCGTCGTCGGTGAAGCGCTTGAAACGGCGCAGCTGGCAGAACGGCTTGTCGACCGCCACCTGCTCTTGCACCGCGATGTCGAGGTCGCCGACCTTCACCGTGGTGATGCCGAACTGAGGCTTTTCATACTCCTTCGACAACCGGTGCATGAGATCGAAACCGGCAGCCACCCGGTCAGCACCCGGGGTGTGCGTGAACGGCGACAGGGGATGGCTGTAAAGCTTGGACGACGCGCTTGCGAACTCCGCGAAGGGGCTGAGCAAGGCGCGTTGGGTTTCATACAGTTGGTACAGCATCGGGGCCCTTTCTGTTCATTCGAACGCCACCGGAAATCGGGGCTACGCGGCGTGTGGTGCAAGTACCATGCGCGATCACGTCCGCATGCTGCGCTGCACCATTCTAAGTTCGGTAATCAGATGTGTGCGGAGCGTGGGCCCGGAGGAAACCCCTAAGATCGGCGGAAAACCTTGCAGATCTGGGCATATTGCCCAAAAAAACAGGGGCCGAAGCCCCTGTTTTTTGTCACACAGCTGACGACATCAGCAGACTTTTGCGATGCAGGCGGTGACGTAGTCGATGTTCTTGCTGTTCAGTGCTGCCACGCAGATGCGGCCGGAGTCGACGCCATAAACGCCGAATTCGCTGCGCAAACGTTGCATCTGTTCTTTGGACAGACCTGAATAACTGAACATGCCCTTCTGCGTGGTCACGAAGCTCATGTCCTGCTTGACGCCGGCGCTGCGCAGCTTCTCGACCAACTGGCCGCGCATCTGCTTGATGCGCACGCGCATCTCGGCCAGCTCCTGCTCCCACAGCTGGCGCAGTTCCGGGGTCGTCAGCACCGTCGCGACCACCTGGGCGCCATGGGTCGGCGGGTTGGAATAGTTGGTGCGGATCACGCGCTTGAGCTGGCTCAGCACGCGGTCGGCGTCGTCCTTGCTTTGCGCCACCACACTCAGCGCGCCGACCCGCTCGCCATAGAGCGAGAAGCTCTTGGAGAACGAGGTCGAGACGAAAAAGTCGAGCCCGGAGGCAAGGAACAGGCCGATCACCGCGCCGTCTTCGGCGATGCCCTCGCCGAAGCCCTGGTAGGCCATGTCGAGGAAGGGCACCAGCGATCGGGCTTTCAGCAACTCGACCACCTGCTTCCACTGCTCGGCGCTCAGGTCGTAGCCGGTCGGGTTGTGGCAGCACGCGTGCAGCACCACCACCGTGCCGGCGGCGGCCGCATTGAGCGACGTCAGCAGGCCGTCGAAGTTGATGCCGCGCTTGGCCGCGTCGTAGTAGGCGTAGGTGCCGACCGTGAAACCGGCGCTCTCGAACAGCGCGCGGTGGTTTTCCCAGCTCGGGTCGCTGATCAACACCTGGGCGTTCGGGTTCAGCTTCTTCAGGAAGTCGGCGCCGATCTTGAGGCCGCCAGTGCCGCCGATGCCTTGCACGGTCGCGATGCGGCCGTCCTTGACGGCCGCGCTGTCGGCGCCGAACACCAGCGTCTGCACTGCACGGTCGTAGGCGGCGATGCCGTCGATCGGGAGGTAGCCGCGCGCCTTGGGCGCTTCGAGCATCTGCTTTTCGGCCGCCGCGACGCACTTCAACAGGGGCAGCTTGCCGTTGTCGTCGTAGTACACGCCCACACCGAGGTTCACTTTGTTGGGGTTCGGGTCGGCGTTGAACTGCTCGTTGAGCCCGAGGATCGGGTCACGGGGGGCCATTTCGACAGCGGCAAAGAGCGTTGCCATGAGGTCTTTCCTAATCAGTGAAGTGAGCAGGCGAGGGGCTTGGCCTAAGATCACCGCACCCCTGCGCCCGACGGCGAGGAACAACCTCCATTTTAGGCCGCTGCCCGTATCCCATGGCTGACACTCCGACCGAAGTTTCCGTGCTGGACGACAACAAGTTCGTGCACTTCCCCGGTTCGCCCTTCCAGCTTTACCAGCCGTACCCCCCGGCGGGCGACCAGCCGGTCGCCATCGACAAGCTGGTCGAAGGTGTGCAGGACGGCCTGAGCTACCAGACGCTGCTGGGCGTCACCGGGTCCGGCAAGACCTTCACGATGGCCAACGTCATCGCGCGGCTGGGCCGCCCGGCGATCGTGTTCGCGCCCAACAAGACCCTGGCTGCGCAGCTCTACAGCGAGTTCCGCGAGTTCTTCCCGCGCAACGCCGTCGAGTATTTCGTCAGCTACTACGACTACTACCAGCCGGAAGCCTACGTCCCGCAGCGCGACCTCTACATCGAGAAGGACAGCTCGATCAACGAACACATCGAGCAGATGCGGCTGTCGGCCACCAAGAGCCTGCTGGAGCGCCGCGACGTGGTGATCGTCGCCACGGTCTCCGCCATCTACGGCATCGGCAACCCGAGCGACTACCACCAGATGGTGATGACGATGCGGGTGGGCGACAAGGTGGGTCAGCGCGACGTGATCGCCCAGCTGATCCGCATGCAATACAAGCGCAACGAGATCGATTTCGCGCGCGGCACGTTCCGGGTGCGCGGCGACACGATCGACGTGTTCCCGGCCGAGCACTCCGAGCTGGCCATCCGCATCGAGCTGTTCGACGACGAGATCGAGTCGCTGCAGCTGTTCGACCCGCTCACCGGCCGCGTGCGGCAGAAGATCCCGCGCTTCACGGTCTATCCGAGCAGCCATTACGTCACGCCACGCGAGCGGGTGCTGTCGGCCATCGAAGGCATCAAGGAGGAGTTGCGTACCCGGCTCGACGAACTGGTCAAGGCCGGCAAGCTGGTCGAAGCGCAACGCCTCGAACAGCGCACCCGTTTCGACCTCGAGATGCTGCAGGAAATCGGCCATTGCAAGGGCATCGAGAACTACACCCGGCATGTGTCGGGCTCGAAGCCGGGCGAGCCGCCGTCGACATTGGTGGACTATCTGCCGCCCGACGCGCTGATGTTCCTCGACGAGAGCCATGTGTTGATCGGCCAGCTCGGCGGCATGTACAACGGCGACCGGGCCCGCAAGACGACGCTGGTGGAGTATGGCTTCAGGCTGCCGAGTGCCCTCGACAACCGGCCGCTGAAGTTCGAGGAGTTCGAACGCAAGATGCGGCAGGTGATGTTCGTCACGGCGACCCCGGCCGACTATGAAAAGCGTACCGCCGGCCAGGTGGTGGAGCAGGTGGTGCGGCCGACCGGCCTGGTTGACCCGGTGGTCGAGGTGCGGCCCGCGACGCACCAGGTCGACGACGTGCTGCAGGAGATCCGCGAGCGGGTCGAGGTCAACGAGCGGGTGCTGATCACCACGCTTACCAAGCGCATGGCCGAGCAGCTGACCGACTACCTGTCCGACAACGGCGTGAAGGTGCGCTACCTGCACTCGGACGTCGACACCGTCGAACGGGTCGAGATCCTGCGCGACCTGCGCCTGGGCACCTTCGATGTGCTGGTGGGCATCAACCTGCTGCGCGAGGGGCTGGACATCCCGGAGGTGTCGCTGGTGGCCATCCTCGATGCCGACAAGGAAGGTTTCCTGCGCGCCGAACGCTCGTTGATCCAGACCATCGGGCGCGCCGCGCGCAACGTCAACGGCAAAGCCATCCTGTACGCCGACAAAATGACCGACTCGATGCGGCGCGCCATTGGCGAGACCGAGCGCCGACGTGCCAAGCAGCTCGAGCACAACCAGGCGCAGGGCATCACACCGCGCACGGTCACCAAACACGTCAAGGAATTGATCGACGGCGTGTTCTCCGCGCAGGAATCCCGCCAGGGCCTGAAGGCGGCGGAAGAAGCGGCCAAGGTCGAGGCCTTGTCGGAGAAAGACCTGGGCAAGCGCATCAAGCAGCTCGAGAAGCAGATGCTCGAACACGCCCGCAACCTGGAGTTCGAGAAGGCGGCGCGGGTGCGCGACCAATTGGCTCTGCTGAAGGAGCAGGCCTTCGGCGCCGCCGGCGACGACAAGATCGTTCCGATCGGTTGACGCTGGTGGCGGTCGGCAGCGCTGGTTGGGCAGCCTGTGCTGCGCGGTGCGGTGCGAGCCCTTTCAGGCGGTGCGGCCGGCCTCAGGCCGGTTCGGCCACGGCACTGCCGCGCATCGCGGCGTCCGAGAGCGGGCGCACCTGGTAGTGGATCACGGCAGCGGCGGCGCCCACGGCGTGGGCGAGACGGCCGAAGCGGGCCTGCCGGACCGTCGGCGGCTGCAGGCCGGCTTCCTGCGCATAACGCTCGAGCCGTTCGCGCGCCGGGCCGAGCAAGCTGTCCCCCAGTTCGCAGGTCGGCCCACCCAGCACAATGACCGCCGGATCGAAGGCGGCCCACAGGTTCTGCATCAACAGCCCCAGGTGCTGGCCGGCGCGGTCCAGCGCGGCACGCAAGGCGGGGTCGCGGTGGGCCCGATCGGCGTCGAAGGCGGCCGGCGGCAGACTTTGTAGCAGCGCCGAAGGATCGCGCGTGCGCGGCAGCTGGTCGGTGCCGAGCACGGCCTGCGTCACGGCCGCGAGCCCGATGAAGGCCTCGGCGCAGCCGCGCCGGCCGCAACTGCACAACGGGCCCGCGGCGTCCAGCACCGTGTGGCCCACTTCGCCGGCGAAGCCACCCCAGCCGGTGAGCAATCGGTCGTTCACGACGATGCCCGCACCCACGCCTGTCCCGAGGCCGAGGAACACCAGCGGTTCCAACACCTGGGGGTCGCCGAACTCGAACTCGCCCAGCGCGGCCACGTCGGCGTCGTTCTGCAGGTAGAGGGGCAGGCCGGCCGCAGGGCCCGCCGCGAGCGCCGCGCGCAACAGGTCGCGCAACGCAACGTCCTTCCAGCCGATGTTGGGGGCAAAACGCAGCACCCCGGTGCGTTCGTCGACGGCGCCCGGCACACCGATGCCGATCCCCACCGTGGTGCGTTGGCGCAATGCCTCGCTGGCCAGGCGCGCCTCGATCAAGGTCGCTACCTCGCGACAGACCTGCTCGGGGGCCGTGGTGTCGAGCCGCGCGGTGTGCTCCGTCAGGACCTTGCCGACCAGGTTGGTCGCCACCACCGTCGCCGAACCGAGGCCGATGTCGACGCCGATGAAGGCCAGCCGGTGCTCGTCGAGCGTCAGCGGTGTGGGCGGACGCCCGGTGCTGCGCGCCTGCAGGCCGGGCGACTCGATTTCAAGCTCGACCAGCCAGCCTTCGTCGATCAGTTCCTGCGTGAGCAAGCTGATGGTCGATTTCGTCAGACCTGTCGCATTCGCCAGGTCTGCGCGTGAGCTGCCCGGCGCCTGCCGCACCCGACGCACCACGGCCATACGGTTGAGCCGCTTCAAGAGCCGATGGTCGCCGGTGATGGACATGGTGCAGTGAGGCCTCGAAAGGCGGGGATTATGCCGGCGCACCAAATGGCCGACTGCCACTTCGGAGACGCGGGTGATCGGGCGGCGGGGCTTGGAGCGCCTGCATTGGGGCGGCGGCGAGACGCAGACGGTGCGCAATGCGCGCCGCGAAGACCGCGCTGGCCCGGCGCGGGCGCGAGCAACAGGGAGAGTCGGCGGCAACTTCTGCCGCTCCCCTGTGTCGGTGCGGCCCACAAGGCCCTAGACTCCCGGAATGCCGCCTCTTGCCTTGCAGCCTTTCGCCCGCATTTTGTTCATTTGCATGGGCAACATCTGCAGGTCGCCGAGCGCCGAAGGCGTTTTTCGGGGGCTTGCGGAGCGTGCAGGTCTGGCATCGCGCTTGCTGATCGACTCTGCGGGTACCCACCACTACCACATCGGAGAACCGCCCGATCCCCGTGCCCAGGATCACGCCCGGCGCCGGGGCTACGAGTTGTGCGACTTGCGTGCCCGGCAAGTCGTTCCCGAAGACTTTGCACGTTTCGATCTCCTGCTCGCGATGGACCGGGAAAACCTGGCGGCTTTGCAGGCCCTCTGTCCGCCGGCGTATCGCCACAAGCTGCGCCGTCTGATGGAGTTCGCCCGCCATCACACCCTGGAGATCGTCCCAGACCCCTATTACGGCCCGCCGGCAGGTTTTGAAGCCGTTCTCGATCACCTCGAGGACGCCTGCGCCGGCCTGTTGGAGCACCTGGTCAAGCAGGGGCTCCAGCAGCAGGAAGTCCACCGGGAAAACTTGACTAAAAAACTAGGCTTAAGGTAGAATTCGAGTAAATCAGTCGGGAAACAACCGAGGGTTTGCCCGGACCACAAGCTGTTTTGGGTTTAACACTTTCAGCAGAGCTAGCTGAACGCTTAAGGAGCTTGCCATGCGTCTCACCACCAAAGGTCGTTTTGCCGTCACTGCCATGATCGATCTCGCGTTGCGCGAGCATCAGGGTCCGGTGGCGCTGGCTGCGATCAGCCAGCGTCAGCAGATCTCGCTGTCGTATCTCGAACAACTGTTCGGCAAGCTGCGTCGTCACGAGCTGGTCGAAAGCACCCGGGGCCCGGGCGGCGGTTATTCGCTCGGGCGCAAGGCCGAGGAAATCACGGTGGCCGACATCATTGTCGCGGTCGACGAGCCGATCGATGCGACCGGCTGCGGCGGCAAAGAGAACTGCATGAGCGACCAGGGGCGCTGCATGACCCACGACCTGTGGGCCAGCCTGAACGCCAAGATGATCGAGTACCTCGATTCGATCACGCTGCGCAAGTTGGTCGAAGACCAGATCGCCCGCGGCATTTCGATCGAGGAGCAACCGGTCAAGCGGGCCATTTCCAGTCAGCCGGTGGTCAAGCCGATCAAGGTCAACGCGCCCAATTCCGTGTTCGCTCTGGGCAACGCGTTCTCGAAGTAAACGTTCTTCCTTTTTGTTCCTTTCCAGCCAGCCGGAGCCGGAGGGCTCCCGATGCAAGCATCATGGACATGACCCCGCATTTCCCGATCTACCTGGACTACGGCGCCACCACGCCCGTGGATCCGCGCGTCGTCGACGCGATGATCCCGTGGTTGCGCGAGCACTTTGGCAACCCGGCCTCGCGCAGCCATGCGTGGGGCTGGGAGGCCGAAGAGGCGGTCGAGAAGGCGCGCGGCCAGGTGGCAGATCTGATCGGCGCTGACCCGCGCGAGATCGTCTGGACGTCCGGGGCCACCGAGTCCAACAACCTCGCGCTGAAAGGTGCGGCGCACTTCTACAAGTCCAAGGGCAAGCACCTGGTGACGGTGAAGACCGAGCACAAGGCCGTGCTCGACACCTGCCGTGAGCTGGAGCGTCAGGGTTTCGAGGTCACCTACCTCGACGTGCAGGAGAACGGCCTGCTCGATCTGGACAAGTTCAAGGCGGCACTGCGTCCCGACACGATTCTCGCGTCGGTGATGTTCGTCAACAACGAGATCGGCGTGATCCAGGACATCCCGGCCCTGGGCGCCTTGTGCCGCGAGCGCGGCATCATCTTCCATGTCGACGCGGCGCAGGCGACCGGCAAGGTGCAGATCGACATGAGCAAGTTGCCGATCGACCTGATGAGCCTCGCATCACACAAGACCTACGGGCCCAAGGGCATCGGCGCGCTGTACGTGCGCCGCAAGCCCCGTGTGCGCCTGGAAGCGCAAATGCATGGCGGCGGGCACGAGCGCGGGATGCGCTCGGGCACCTTGCCGACGCATCAGATCGTCGGCATGGGCGAGGCCTTTCGCATCGCCAAGGAAGAGATGGCCAGCGAGGGTGAGCGCATCCGCGCGCTGCATCAGCGTCTGTTGAACGGCCTGAAAGACATCGAGCAGGTGTTCATCAATGGCGACATCGAGCGCCGGGTGCCGCACAACCTCAACATCTCGTTCAATTTCGTCGAGGGCGAGTCCTTGATCATGGGCGTCAAGGGCATTGCCGTCTCGTCGGGCTCGGCCTGCACGTCGGCGAGCCTCGAACCCAGCTATGTGCTGCGGGCGCTCGGCCGCAGCGACGAACTCGCGCACTCGTCCCTGCGCATGACCATCGGTCGTTTCACGACCACCGAGGAAATCGACTACGCGGTGTCGATCTTGAAGGACCGCGTGGCCAAGCTGCGCGAGTTGTCTCCCCTGTGGGAGATGTACAAGGACGGCGTGGATCTGAGCACGATCCAATGGACCGCGCACTGATCCGAGCAGTAGGAGATTGACATGGCTTATAGCGACAAGGTAATCGACCACTACGAGAACCCCCGCAATGTGGGTTCATTTGAAAAAGGCGACGACACGGTGGGCACCGGCATGGTCGGCGCGCCGGCGTGCGGCGACGTGATGAAGCTGCAGATCAAGGTCAACCCGAAAACCGGGGTGATCGAAGACGCACGCTTCAAGACCTACGGCTGTGGCTCGGCCATCGCCTCCAGCTCGCTGGTGACCGAATGGGTCAAGGGCAAGACGCTGGACGAGGCGGTGACGATCAAGAACACGCACATCGCCGAGGAACTGGCGCTGCCGCCGGTCAAGATCCATTGCTCGATCCTGGCCGAAGACGCGATCAAGGCCGCCGTCGAGGACTACAAGGCCAAAAAGACGCATTGAGATGGGTGGAGCGATGGCTGTGACATTGACCGAAGCCGCAGCGCGGCACGTGACGCGCTACCTCGCCAAACGCGGGCGGGGGGTTGGGGTGCGCCTGGGGGTCAAGACCACCGGCTGCTCCGGCATGGCCTACAAGCTCGAGTATGCCGACGACGTGGCCCCTGAAGACCATGTGTTCGAAGGACATGGCGTGAAGGTGCTGATCGATCCCAAGAGCCTGCCCTATCTCGAGGGTACCCAGCTGGATTTCGTTCGTGAAGGTTTGAACGAAGGTTTCCGTTTCAACAACCCGAACGAAAAAGACCGCTGCGGCTGCGGCGAGTCGTTCCGTATCTGATGCGGTCGAGTGTGTGCTCCGGTGCGCGGCGTCTCGGCTCGCCGCGCAGGCTCCGGTTCGAGCCGCGCTAGAACGGTCGTGCGAAGCGCGCCATGCCCCGGCGTAGATGGCGATTCCGATGAAGCTGGATGTCGATGATTTCGAGTTGTTTGCCATGCCACGGCAGTTCGGCCTGGCGCGCGACACGCTCGACAGCCGCTGGAAGTCGCTGCAGGGCGAGGTGCACCCGGACAAGTTCGCCGCGCAAGGTGCGGCGGCACAGCGTGTGGCGATGCAATGGGCGGTGCGTGTCAACGAAGCCTATCAGCGCCTGAAGGACCCGCTCAAGCGTGCCGCCTACCTCTGTGAGCTGAACGGCGTGCCGATCGACGCCGAGCGCAACACGGCGATGCCGCCGGCCTTTTTGGCCCAGCAGATGGCGTGGCGCGAGGCGCTCGAGGACGCGTCCGACACCGACGAGCTCGACCGGCTGGCCCAGGACGTTGCCGCGCGTCGACGCGACATGCTGGCCCGGCTGCAGCACCTGCTCGACGAGCAACAGGACCCGCACGCGGCGGCCGCTGAAGTTCGCGCGCTGATGTTCGTCGAACGTTTTGCCGAAGAAGTCGAACGGCGGCAGGAAGCCGCCGAGTCCTGAGCCAGCGGCGCGGCGCGCCCTGACACCGTCCCCGTCTGTCCCAACACCATGGCATTGCTACAGATCTCCGAGCCGGGCCAGTCGCCCGACCCCCACCAGCGCCGCATCGCGGTCGGCATCGACCTTGGCACCACACATTCGCTGGTGGCGGCCGTGCGCCATGGTTTGGCGGAGTGCCTGCCGGACGACCAGGGCAGGGCCATCCTGCCGTCGGCGGTGCGCTATCTCGGCGAGGGCCGGCGCCAGATCGGCTTCGACGCGCTGGCCGAACAGGCCAACGATCCCGAGAACACCGTCGTCTCGGTGAAGCGCTTCATGGGCCGTGCCCTGTCCGACATCGAAGGGCGCGACAAGCTGCCGTATCGGTTCGTGGACGCCCCGGGCATGCTGCAGATCGAGACCCGCGAAGGCGTCAAGTCGCCGGTGGAGGTCTCGGCCGAGATCCTCGCCACGCTGCGCTTTCGCGCGGAAGACACGTTCGACGACGAGTTGTTCGGCGCCGTCATCACGGTGCCCGCGTACTTTGATGAAGGCCAGCGGCAGGCGACCAAGGACGCGGCCAAACTCGCCGGCTTGAACGTGCTGCGGTTGATCAACGAGCCGACCGCCGCCGCCATCGCCTACGGGCTCGAGAACGGCTCCGAAGGCCTTTACGCCGTCTACGACCTCGGCGGCGGCACCTTCGACATCTCGCTGCTGCGCCTGACCAAAGGGGTGTTCGAGGTGGTGGCCACCGGCGGCGATTCGGCGCTCGGTGGCGACGATTTCGACCGCGCGCTGGCCGACTGGGCGCTGGCGCGCTGCGGCATGCAGGCGTCGAGCCCGCAGGACAAGCGCGCCGTGCTGGTGGCTGCACGCCGGGCCAAAGAAAGCCTGACCGACGCCGCGACCGCGCACCTGCAATGCAGCATCGGTGGTCGCGCGCTCGACGTGGAGGTCAGCCGCGAGCAGTTCGACACCCTGACGGCCCCGCTGGTGGCCCGCACACTGAGTGCCGTGCGCAAGGTGCTGCGCGATGCCAAGGTCGACAAGACCGAGGTGCAGGGTGTCGTGATGGTGGGCGGCTCGACCCGCATGCCGCGCATCCAGCAGGCCGTGGGCGAGTACTTCGGACAACAGCCGCTGACCAACCTGAACCCCGACGAGGTCGTGGCCCTAGGCGCTGCGTTGCAGGCCAACGCCCTCGCCGGCAACCGTGAAAACGGCGAGTTGCTGCTGCTCGACGTGATTCCGCTGTCGCTCGGTCTCGAGACCATGGGCGGACTGGTGGAGCGCATCATTCCCCGCAACAGCACCATCCCGACCGCGCGTGCGCAAGACTTCACCACCTTCAAGGATGGCCAGACGGCGATGGCCGTGCACGTGGTGCAGGGCGAGCGCGAGCTGGTCAGCGATTGCCGCTCGCTGGCACGCTTCGAATTGCGCGGCATCCCGCCGATGGCGGCCGGCGCGGCCCGCATCCGCGTCACCTTCCAGGTCGACGCCGATGGCCTGTTGAACGTGTCGGCACGCGAGGAAAGCTCCGGCGTCGAAGCGGCGGTCACCGTCAAGCCGAGCTACGGCCTGAGCGACGACGAGATTGCCCGCATGCTGCAAGAGGGCTTCAGCACCGCCGAAAGCGACATGAAGCTGCGCGCCTTGCGCGAAGCACGCGTGGAAGCCGAGCGCCTGCTGCTCGCCACCAAGGTGGCGCTGGAACGCGACGCCGACCTGCTGTCACCGCCCGAGCACCACCGCATCGACCAACTGCTCGAAGAACTCGCCGCGGTCATGCAGCAAGACGACCACACGGTGATCGAGGCAGCGATCGAACGCCTGGCCAAGGGCACCGAAGCGTTTGCGGCCGAACGCATGAACCGCAGCATCCGGCAGGCTTTGTCCGGCCGTAGCGTCGAAGAGGTCTGAACCGGCCCGTATCAGAGGCCCGAGTCCGCCATGCCCATCATCAAGATCCTGCCCCACCCCGAATACGCCCCGCAGGGCGCCGAGATCGAGGCGCCCATTGGTACCTCGATCTGCGAGGCCTTGCTCGACCACGACATCAAGATCGAGCACGCCTGCGAAATGAGCTGCGCCTGCACCACCTGCCATGTGGTGGTGCGAGAGGGCTACGACTCGCTCAACGAACCCGAAGAGGGCGAGGAGGACATGCTCGACCGCGCCTGGGGCCTCGAGCCGCAATCGCGTTTGTCGTGCCAAGCCATCCTGGCGCAGCGCAACGTGACGATCGAGATTCCCAAGTACTCGATCAACCACGCCAAAGAGAACCACTGAGCGCGCGGCAAGGACCGAGCGCTTCACGATAATCGTGGCATGACCCGACAGATCTTCCTCGACACCGAAACCACCGGCCTGAGCCCCGAGGCGGGCGACCGCATCATCGAGATCGGCTGTGTGGAGATGGTCAACCGGCGCCTGACCGGCCAGAACAAGCACTTCTACCTGAACCCTGAGCGGTCCAGCCATGAAGACGCGGTCAAGGTGCACGGCCTGACCGACGAGTTCCTCGCCGACAAGCCCTTGTTCAGCGCGGTGGCCGACGAACTGCTCGAGTACCTGGCCGGCGCCGAGATCATCATCCACAACGCCAGTTTCGACATCGGCTTCCTCGATGCCGAGCTGCGCCGCCTGGGCCGCCCCAAGTTCATCGAGCATGTCGGCTCGGTGACCGACAGCCTGTTGATGGCGCGCGAGATGTTCCCCGGCAAGTCCAACTCGCTGGACGCGTTGTGCAAGCGGCTGGAAGTCGACAACTCCAACCGCACGCTGCACGGCGCCTTGCTCGACGCGGGGCTGTTGGCCGAGGTCTACATCCAGATGACGCGCGGCCAGGAGTCGCTGGTCATCGAAGACGACGAGGGCGGCAGCGGCGACCTGGTGATCGAGCGTGTCGACCTGAGCCAGTTCCAGTTGCCGGTATTGCTCGCCACTGAAGCGGAGGTGGGTTCGCATGAATCGGTGTTGGCCGAGCTCGACAAATCTTCGAGCGGCAAAACACTCTGGCGGAATCTTGTGTCATAATCGCGGCTTCTCGATTGCAGCGCCCTTCACACCGAAGGTCGCAGTGGCCGAAGCCCGATCGACACCCGATTCGGGCGGTTAGCTCAGCGGTAGAGCACTGCCTTCACACGGCAGGGGTCGCAGGTTCGAACCCTGCACCGCCCACCAAAAAAGAAGAATGACGAAACCCTCCTTGCGAGGGTTTCGTCGTTTCTTGCGACCTCTTATCTCTTGCTCCGGCTTGCGCCGATCCGACCCCGCGCGCCCTGCCGGACCAGGTGCCGGGCGTCGGCCACCGACTCCCTAATTTGAACGGTCGCATCCTCCACAAAGGGGAGGGCGCTGCCCACGCCGAGCAGGTATGCTGCGCGCCAGCCTGCGCACAGCGGGCGACACACAACATCAAGCCAGAACGGTCGGAAGAGGGAATCTCGTGAATCGCAAAACGCGTTGGCTCGCGGGCTTGGCCGTGGGCGTCGTGGTGGTCGCGCTCGCAGCGGCGGCGCTCACCCGGGGCCGGTTCGCCGGCCGCTACAACGCGCTCGACGTCGACCTCGGCCAACCCGACCTGCTGGTGCGCTCGGCCCGGCTGGGCGCGTTGTCGAAGGACCTGGTGGCCGCGCCGCTGCTGCGCGACGTCCTCACCGAGGACTTCGTGCACTACTACGAAGACCACCCGACCCGGCTGTCGTTGCTCGGCACCCTCAAACGGCTGGCCTATGACCACCAACTCAGCTGGAGCGATCGTTTGATCGCTGCCGTGCTCGACGCGCCGGCCGAGCTTGCGCTGTGGCGGGACGGCAAAGGCCGGCCGAGTCATTTCGTGTTGCTGCTCGAGCACAACCTCGCCGCCGAGGCCGTGCTGCAACTGGCCAAGGTCGGCTTGCCCGACAAGCAGTTGAGTGTGGCCGGCGAACTCGGCTCCGGCTTCGGGGCCAAGAGCACGGTCTACGCCGTCAAGCTCAACGCACGCACCACCTGGCTGTTCGTCTCGCAAGGCGGGCGCACGCTGGTGGCCTCCGATCCCGGGTTGTTGCTCGAGGCGGACGGCGGGCTGTCGCGGCGCGCCGCCGGGGTGTTGGCCGACGCGATCGCCACCGAGCCGGGCGCCGTCTCGCCGTTCGCGCGCGACTTCGATCTCGGCGCGCGCGGTGACGTGGCACAGCAGATCGCGGCGAAGACTTCCTTCCTGTCCTTCGGCTACCAGCACTTCTTCCCCGATCTGAAAGCTGTGCGCCTCGACCTCGATGCCCGCGGCCAGTGGTCGCTCGCCGCGCAGGCCACGGGTGCGGCGCTCGAGCAGTGGGGTCGTGGTGCGGCACAACTGTGGCGTACGCTGCCGAGGTCGAGTGCGCTGTGCGCCAGCCTCCCGATCGACGTGTCGCGCGCCGAGCCGATGCTCGAAATGCTCGGCGGCAAGGCGGGCAGCGCACTGGCGGCCGACCTGCTGCCGGTGGCCGGCTTGTGCTGGGGCCCGCAAGGCGGCTTGTTCGCGCCGATGCTGGCGCTGCGCTTGCGAGAAGGGGCGGAGACGCGCCACGACGAGACACTCGCACGCGTGCTGCAGCAGGCCACTGCGGACCCTGCCAAACAAGCCGCGGCCGACGAGGACGACGAGAACAAGCGCGCGGCGGCAGACAGCGAATCCGCCAGCGCCGTGCGCACCCAAACCTTGAAGCAGCCCAACGGCGCACGCCTGTGGACGCGCCGCGTGGCGCATGAACACGGCGCCGTCTCGCAAGGTGGGCAACGGGCCAACGTCGTCGCGGTCGCGCGCCTGGGCTCCTTGCTGGTCGCGTCGACCGACCTGCGCGCGGTCGAGCACACGCTCGCGGTGGCCGCCAAGACCTACCCGGCCCTGTCCGACACGCCGGTCGATGGCGCCGTCCCGGTGCTGTTCGCCGACGGCGCCCGTCTGGCCGGTGTGCTCGAGACCGAGAGCTGGCGCACCCTGAAAGCGGCTGCAGCGCCCACCTTCAACCGCGTCGCGCGCGAGCTGCTGACACCCCGGCTGCAGGCCGTGGCGCGGCTCGGCACGCTGCAGGTCGGCCTGCCGATCGCCGTGCAACCCGCCGACCGAACCCAGTGGGTGCCCCTCGCCGTCCATCGCGAAGCCGCGGCGGCGCGTGCTGCGGGCCCTCAGCCAGCGGCGAAGGCGACGCCATGACGCTGGCCGATGGCTCGCGCCGCCGTGCGCTGCTCACGATGGCCGGCAGCTGCGCCACGGCGCTGCTGACGCGCCCGGCCTATGCCGCCAGCCGCTCCACGCTGCGCCCGCTCGATGCCGAGCAGTCGATGGCGTTCCGGCGCTGGTTCGTCGCACTGGTCGACAACCAGGTGTCGCGCCCATCGCCGCGCTGGGTGCACCGCGATTGCGCGGGACTGGTCCGTTTCGCGGTGGCCGAGGCCATGCGCCCGCACACGTCCACCTGGCTGCAGGCCATGGGCTGGAACCGGCAGCGTCCCCGACCGCCCGAGTTGAACCTGGCCGACGACCAACGCGGCTGGGCGCGAGCCTGGCAACTGCCCGAGGGCGACGCTGGGGCGTATGCCCCGGCGATCGCCATCGTGCAGCACAACACCCGCCATGTCGGTCGCCAGCGCACCACCGCGCTCCCGGGCGACCTGTTGTTCTTCGACCAGGGCGACGACCAGCACCTGATGGTGTGGACCGGCCGGCACATCGCCTACCACACCGGCGCCGAACCGCAGCCCGGCGACAACGGCCTGCGCCGGCTGCGCTGGGAGCAGTTGTTGGCGATGCCCGATACACGCTGGCGTCCGCTCGAGCACAACCGCAATTTCGCGGGATTGTTCCGCTTCGGTTTTCTGTCGCACTGAGTGTCGACTCGCATGATCTCCATCTACGCTATCTCCCGCCGCTCGACGCGCCCGGCGCTGCGCTACGACACGGCGCTGTTGGCTCTGCTGCTTGCCGCCCTGTGCAGCCTGCTGGCGACGGGCGCCGCCCTCGCCGACGACGAAGACACGGGCTACATGCCGCCGCGCGGCGTGCCGTTTTTCCTGCTGACCGACACCAGCTTCGCGAGCAGCGACGAAGCCCGCGTGCGGCTGGAGGTGACGGGCGAACAACTCGCCGAGGTCGAACACGCCGGCGGCGCCGACATCGCGCTCTACCGGGTCGAGCGGCCCCTCGAGTTTTTGCGCCAGCAGCGCAACCTGCACCGCATCGATCTGAAGGCCGCTGCGCGGCCCGAAGGCCTGGCGAACACGCTGAGCTATCTGTGGGACCGCTGGTGGTTGCGCGCCCGGCAGATCTGGCAGAACCTCTTCAAGGGTGAGTTGCGCGTCAAGGTCACCGAGCAGGCGCCGCAGCTCAAGACCTCGCCCGACATCGGCAAGCCCACGGCCTACACCTACACCAGCGCCTACCGCTCCCTGCCAGGTCTCGCCGAGGTGCAGCGCATGCGCTACCCGGTGGCGGCCGCAAAGCCGATCGCACCGCCGTCCGATCTCAAGCTCAGCGGCTCGTCGAGCGAGTTCCGCCCGCCCGAGGAAGGCAACGTCTACATCCCGCTCGGCCGTCAGCAGCCCGGGCTGTACGTCGTCGAAGCCGCGGTGGGCCGCCACCGCGCCGTGACGCTGCTGTTCGTGTCCGACACGGTGGCCGTCACCAAGACCTCGGGCCGCCAGTTCCTGATCTGGACCGCACAGCGGGCCGATGGCCGGCCGGCGCAGGCCGAGGTGGTCTGGACCGACCTGGCAGGTGTGCTCGGCTCCGGCCGTACCGACGCGCACGGCGTGCTGGCGCTCGACCATGCGGTGCCGCAGACCAGCTACGCCTTCGGCGTCGATGCGCAAGGCGGTGTGTTCGTCACCGAAAACTTCTACTACGACAGCGAGATCTACAACGCCAAGCTCTACGCCTACACCGACCGGCCGCTCTACCGCCCGGGCGACGAGGTGAACATCCGCCTCTACGGCCGCGAGTTCACCTCGGCCACGCGCTCCACGGCCTTGCCGGCGGCTCCGGTCGAGCTGCAGGTGATGGATGCGACCGGTGCCCTGGTGCACCGTGAGCGCCTGGCCTACCACCCGCAAGACGGTGCCGCCGCCCGCTTGCGGCTGCCCGCCAATGCGCCGGCCGGCGGCTACGAGATCGTGCTGACCCGCGGCGAGGACAGCTACAGCGCCGCCTTCCGTGTCGCGCCCTACGTCAAGCCGCACTTCGAGGTGCTGGTGGAGCCGGCCCAGGCCAGCTTCAAGACCGGCGAGAAGATCAGCGGCCGCATCCGGCTGGCCTATCCCGACGGCAAGCCCGTCGCCAAGGCCAGTTTGCGTTTGAGCGCGCGCGCGCAGGTGTTGACGATGGTCGAATGCGATCTGCTCTACGGTGGCTTGTTCCCCCTGCAGATCGCCAACGACAAAGAGCTGCACACCGATGCCGACGGCGTGGCGGCGTTCGAGTTGCCGCCCGCCAAGGAGCCCAGTCGCTTGGTGCTCAGCGTGCTCGCGAGCGACGGCGCCGCGCAGCGTGTCAAGGCGACGCGCGAGATCCTGATCGAGCGGGCGGCCAGCGCCTGGACGCTGCAACCGCAGCGGCGCTACGCAGCCCCCGCCGAGACGGTGACCTGGAGCCTGAAGCCCGACGACGACGGCGCCGCCCAGCCGAGCAAGCCGACCGCCTGGCTGGCCATCCACCAGGAAAGCCAGACCCGCACGCAAGGCACGCTGGCGCCCGACGCGCAGCAACTGACGTTGAAGCTGGAACGGCCCGGCTCCTACACCGTCGAGCTGCGTGACGAGCAACAGCGTCTGCTCGGCGCCGCACCGTTCTGGGTGTCCGGCGGCGAGCTGAAGCCGCCGCAAGGCGCGATCGAGATCGTGCTCGACAAGCCGCGCTACCGGCCCGGCGACACGGCGCGCGCGCTGATCACCTTCCCGGTGCCGGTCGAAGATGCCCTCGTGACGCTCGAGCGGGACCGTGTCGAGCACTATGGCCGTTTGCTGGCGCCACAAGGCGTGGCGAACGTGCGCCGGCTCAACGAGCGTCAATGGGAGGCCACGCTGCAGGTGAAGGCCGACCATGCGCCCAACATCAGCTTCTCGGTGGCCTATGTGCACGGCCATGAATACGGCTTCCAGAATGCCGGCGTGGTGGTCGAGCAGCCGGCGCTGCAGGTGACGCTGCGCACCGACCGCGAGAGCTACCGACCGGGCGAGACGGTGGTGCTCGAGATCACCACGCGCGACGCCGCCGGCAAGCCCGCGGCGGCGGTGCTGAGCATCGGCGCCGTCGACGAGATGGTGTATGCGCTGCAGCCCGAGCTGGCGCCCAGCCTGCAGGAGTTCTTCTACCACCTGCGGCGCAACAACGTGCGCACGCAGTCCAGCCTGTCGTTCATCTCGTTCGACGAGGCCTACGACGCCCGGACCGCCGCGTCGATCGCCGGCCAGCGCCACGAGCGCGGCGTCAAACTGCTCGAGCGGCCGCGACGTGACGAACGCGACACCGCCTACTTCGAGCCGACCGTGCGCACCGACGCCAACGGGCGTGCCCAGGTGCGCTTCAAGGTGCCGGACGCGCTCACCCGCTGGCGCATCACCGCCAAGGGCTACGGCCTCGGTGACGCCGACGGCCTGGTGGGCGAACGGCGCGCCTTCTTCCTGTCCGACCAGCCGTACTTCGCGAAGTGGACGGCACCGACTTGGGCGCGCGAGGGCGACCGTCCGCAGGCCACGGTGGCCGTGTTCAACCAGACCCGCGAACGCCGCGCCCTCAAACTCAGCCTCGGCATGCCCGGCGCGGCACCGCTGGTGCGCGAGCTCGATGCCGCCCCCGGCGCAACCTTCGTCGCACTCGACCTGCCGCCCCTCAAGGCCTCGACCGAGGTCACGCTCGATGTGCACCACGGCAGCGAGCGAGTCGACACGCTGACCACCCGGCTGTCGGTGGTCCCGCGCGAGTGGCGCGGCGAGCAGGAGCTGATGGTGCCGGTGCCCGCAGGCAGCACGTCGACCCCGCTGGCCCTGCCGGCCGACGCCACCGGCGTACGCCTGCGCGTGCTGCCCACTGGCGTGGCGGCGTGGACCCACGTGGCCGACGGCCTGATCGAGCAGCCGCATGACGGTGTCGAACACACCGCCAGCCGCATCGTGCCCTTGGCGCTGGCGCTGCAAAGCCTGTCGGCCGACGTGCCGCCACACTCGCCGCTGCGCCAGCGTTTGTATGCCGCGCGGCTGCGGCTGGCCGCGCTGGCGGGCCCGAATGCGGTGTTCGGCTGGTGGGGGCAGGGCAGTAGCGCCGACAGCGCGTTCTGGAGCGCCTATGCCTACCACGCCGACCACCTCGCGACCCGCGCGCTCGGCATGGAGCTGCCGGCGGCGCACTGGGAGCGTCTGCTCGACATCTACAGCGAGAAGGGAGGGCAGGAGCCACTCGCGCAGCGGGCCTGGGCGCTGTGGCTGATGCACCGCATGGGCCTGCCGACGGCGACCATGACCGAAGGCCTGCTGGCCGAACTGGCGCAGGGCGAGAGCGAGGCGTCAGCTGCACCGACTGCTGCGAGCGCGGCTTCATCGCCGACCGTCGCACCGCCTCGCCGTGTGGCCGGCGGCCACTGGTTCACCGACGCCACGGCCGGGCGCGATCTCGCCTTGGTGGTCACAGCGCAACTGGCCCGAGCGCACCGCAAGGAACTGCCCCCCGCGGTGTCGGCCGGGCTCGAAGCGGCCTATGCGCGGCTCGAGACCTCCGAGGCGATGCTGTCGCAGGCGCTGCTGGTGTGGTCCGGGCGGCGCCCCGCACAAGGCGACGCCCTCGCTGCCGCCCTGGCCCGCGCGAGCCAGGCCGATGCCGGCCTCGACCGAACCCTGGCCTTGATCGTGCTGTCCCACACCAGCGGGCTGAGCTTGCGCGCCGAAGCACCGGCCGACGCGCCCAAGGCGGGCTGGACGGCGCGTGCATCGGCCAGCGGCCAGAGCGAGTGGGTGCCCGCAGGACGCGAGCTGCCCACCGCCGTCGAGTGGGCCCAGCCGACGGCGCAACCGCTGATGCTGTCGGTACGACTGCAGGGCCGCGTCACCTCACCGCGCAACACGCTGCCGGCGCAACTGCAGCGCCGGCTCTATCGCCTGCAACCGCAGGGAGCCTCTTTCGAGCCGGTGCTGGTGAAGCCGGGCGACGCCCTGTCGAGCCGCGAGTTGTACCTCGACGAAGTGACCGTGGTCTCGAAGCAGACGCTGTCGTTCGCGCTGGCCGAGCTCGCGCTGCCACCCGGCGCAAGCCTCGAGCCCAGCACCTGGGGTATTCGGCTGAAGTCCGGCGGCGCCGAACCGGCCGCCTTGGACCGCGCGATCGCCGAGGCCACCTCGCTCGGCTACAGCTTGCCGGTCGACAGCCTGCCGGCCGGCGAAAGCCGCGTGTTCCGCCACCTGGTGCGGTTTGCACAGCAGGGCAGGTTCCAGCTTCCCGCGGCGCGGCTGTGGCGGGTGTACCAGCCGCGCGCGCAGGCCGTCGAGGCGGCCGAAGGCGGTGGTTACGCCTGGCAGGTGCGGTGAGGGCAGATGGGGTGCGGCGATGAGGCGCAACCATGTTCGAACTGACCACGCGCCGTTCGCCGGCGTGTGGCGTGTGGCCACGGCAGCGCTGCTGGCCGGCGCGCTGCTGAGCGCCGCTCACGCCCGCGAACCCGGGCCGGGCGAACTGCAGCTCGCGTGGCTGGACGCCGCCGGTGAAGTGCAGGCGGTCACGCTGCGCGCCGATGGCAGCGCCAGCACCACGCGTGTGGAAGATCTCGGGCCCACGTCGGGCGTGGCGTTGGGCAGCCTGTGGAAGCTGGTGTCGTATGCACGTCTGGCCGAGGGCGCCGCGCGCGAGCCGGAGTACCGCTGCCAGGGCGGCAGACCCGACGAGGTGTATTGCTGCAACCCTGGCCAGCAGATCGGCCGCGGCACAGCCCTCTGGCGCTCGTGCGGCCTGTACTTCGACGCCACGCGGGTGCAGTGGGACCGGCTGCCGCCGGGCGGTGCTTTGGGCGCCTTGCCCCCCTCGATGGCCGCCCTGCAACAAGGCCGGCATCTGGATGAGCATCAGCGTGTCCCGCTGCGCGACTGGTTGTCGTGGTTGGGCCAGTGGCCCGCACCGGTGCGACAGCAGGCGCAAGACGACCTGCTGGGCTATTGGCTGCAGGGCCCGGGGCGCGCCGTGTTGGGGCAGGTTGGCAGCCGCTTGCGCGTCAAGACCTTCACCATGGCCCGCGAGGAGGCCGGCGGCCAAGGCCAGCGCTGGGCCGGCGCGTCGGGTTGGACGGGCGAGGGCACGCCGATCTGGATGGCGGCTCGCGGTACCAGTGCCCAAGTGCTGCCGACCTGGGCGGCGCGCGTGTTGCAGCATCTCGACGGCGAGGGGCTGCGAGCGGCGCCGTCCTTGGGGCAGGTCGCCACTGACGCAAGCGATGCCACCTGTGTCCGGGTCGACTACTTCAGCCGCTACCCGATCGCACGGCTGCATCCCGAGCCGTCGCAGCAGGGTGTGCTGCCGGCGGGGCACTACCGGGTGCAGTTCGCCAACGGACAACGGCTCTCGATCGAAAGCCGTCGTGACTTGCGCTGGTCGCGCGGCGACGACGGGCGGGTGCGGCTCGAAGGCCGGCTGACACTCGAGGACTATGTCGCGCGTGTCGTCGAGCGCGAGGGCCGTGCCGAACCGGCGGCCGCCGCCCAGGCCCTGGCCGTCGCTGCGCGCACCTACGTGCTGGCGCGCGGGCGGCCGGACGCGGGCTGCCTGGCGATTGCCGACAGCAGCGCCTTGCAGCGGGTCGCGCCGAGGCCGCCGAGCCGCGGCGCGCGTGCGGCCGCGACCTACACCGCCGGCCTGGTGCTCAAAGGCGCGGAGGGCCGCTACCACAGCAGCCAGGCGGCGCCCAACGTCATGTCGTGGGCCGACAGTGTGCGGGCTGCCGAAGCCGGCGAGCGCTTCGACGAGCTGCTGCGTCATGCCTATCCACAGGCCGCGTTGACGGCACGCGCCGGTGCGGCGGGCAGCAGCTGCGAAGCATTGCCGCTGGCCGAACATTGGCTGACCACCCGGCGCGCCGTGTGGCAGCGCATGTTGGCCGGTGAACCGGGCTACGCGCCGCCGGCGCAGGTGCGGGTGTGCCGGCTGGCCGGGGGCCGCCCGCACGCGCTGCGCGCTGCCGGCCGGCTGTACGTGAGCGGTGTGCAGTCGCTGGAGGAACGCCTGACGCTGACGCACGAATATCTGCACCTCGCGTTCTCCGGCCATCCGCGCAGCGCCGATGAATCTTTCATCGAGCGGCTCGCACGCCGGCTGCTCGGCCTCGACGACGAAGGCGCTTCATGAAGTACATGTTCATTCCTGCGATGGCGCTGGCCATGGCACTCGGTCCGGCTGCGGCACCGGCCCAGCAGTCGGTCACACTCGAGCTGCCCCGCGGCGGTTGGCGCACCGGCGGCGACCCGTCCGCAGCGTTTCTGCAAGAGGTGCACTACCCGGCGTCGCGTGTCGCGACGCGGGCCGACACCTCGGCACTGGCCCAGATCAAGGGACACATCGACGGCCACGCGAAGGCCGCCCCGGCCACCTTGGTCGTCAACGGTGTCGCGATGCCACTCGAAACCGATGAGGCCGGTGGCTTCCAGCGGCCCTATGCCTTCAGCGGCGGCTCCAACAGTGTCGAAGTGCGCGGCCCGCACGGTGTCAAACGGACCCAGTTCATCGACGCCGGCACCGGCGCCCGGCCGCGCTTGCGCGTGCTGCTCAGCTGGGACACGCCCGGCACGGATGTCGACCTGCACGTCATCACGCCGCGCGGTGCCCATGCCTACTACGCCCAACGTGTCATCGACGGCGGTGGCGCCCTCGACGTCGACGTGACCACCGGCTACGGGCCCGAGATCTTTGCCGCCACGCGTCCCGAGCGCGGCACCTGGCACGTCTATGTCAATTACTACGGCGGGGGCGAGGGCGGCCGGTCGACCACGATGGCCCAGGTGGCCGTGATCAGCGGCGAAGGCACCGCGTCCGAAACCCAGCGCGTGTTCCGCGTGCCCCTGCGCTCCACCGGAGACCTTCAACATGTGGCGAGCTTCAGCGTCCTGTAAAGCCGGTGCGCTGGTCGCCGCCTGTTGGCTCGCCAGCGTCACAGGTGCCGTCGCTGCCGAGGTGGACCTGCAGGGCCCGCGCGGCGGCTGGCACGCGGCCGGCCTGCTGGAAGACGACGAGCGCCCAGCGGTGGCTTATCCGCACAACCTCATCGACCGTGGCGCCCAGAAGCACCGGACCTTGATCCAGGGCCGACTCGCCACAGCGCAAGGACGCGACCGGCGCTCGCCCCACCAACTCGTCGTCAACGGCAATCCGATGCCGTTGTATGCCGGGGATGACGGCCGCTTCGTGCGGCCCTACGCCTTCGGCCCCGGCTCCAACTCGATCGAGGTGCGCCGGCCGGACGGCGGTGTGGCCAAGCGCCTGCAGTTCTACGAAACGCGCGGCAACGGCCCCAAGGCGGCGCTGCGCGTCATTGCCAGCTGGGACGACCCACAGGCCGAGATCGACATGCATGTGGTGACGCCCGATGGCCAGCATGCGTTCTGGGCGGCGCCTGTGTTGCAAGGCGGCGGCGGGCTGGACGTCGACAGCGTCGACGGCGCCGGTCCCGAGATGTTTTCGCTGTCGGCGCCACGCAAGGGTCGCTACCACCTGTACGTCAACTACTGGGGCAACTTCGGAGAAGCCGGCTACCACTTCGACGAGACGACGCGGCAGCGGCCGGTCATCACGGTCTCGTTGAGCGTCGTCACGCGTGAGAACACACCGCAGGAAAAGCGCGAAACCTTCGTCGTGCCCTTGCGGCGTATCGGTGATCTGACGTGGGTGAAGACGGTGGAGTGGTGAGCGCGCAACGTCGAGGGTATGTTGCGAGCCTGATGCGAGGGACGCGACGGACACCACCAGCGGGTGCTCGTCGCGCCTGCAGTCGCATGACCTACCTCAGGGTTCACGAGCGGCCTAAGAGCTGGCAGCTTTGCCATAATCACGCTCACACGACGCCCAAGCCGCATCGCGCCTCAATGTAACCTCGAGGTAACGCAACGCCGGTCGCATCGTGAGGGCCTGCTCCCCGGCCCGTAGGTCACCCTTCAATGACCTGCTCTCCACGTGTCCCAGACGAAGTGTTCACCGACACGCGCTGGACCACCCCTTACTCAAGGGGGCCGCAGCACCTACTTAGAGGATTGTGCGGAATTCACGGATGTGGAGAATGAGTTTCAAGAGTTTCACGAGCTTACCGCCCGCTGTCGTTCGGTCGAGGGAGCAACTGGGGAGGACAGAATGAGGGTGTTCCGCGTATTTCATCATCACGTCGCTTTGTCGACATTACTCGAGCTGTTTGCGGACAGCTTGTTGTGTTTTCTGGCCGCGCTTTTCATCGCGTCGGCCATTCACCTGGTGCCGGGTCAGCATGTGCAAGTGGTGGCGCAGTCCAACATCGTTTGGCTGGCCGCCGGCTTCGCACTGGCGATGCTGCTGCTGTACTCCTTCGTCGGTCTCTACCGACAAGGGTCCACACCGATGGGTCTGGGCACCATCCTGCGGCGCGCCTTGCTCGCCCTGCTGATCGGTGCCTACATCATCTATCTGCTGATCAGCGAGGTCGCCAACGGCCCGTCTGCCGGCTATGTGGCCGGCTTCGTCATGCTCTACCTGCTGGTGGGTCTCGTGATGGTGCGGGTGGCGGTGTTCCTGATGCAGCGG
The DNA here is from genome assembly GCF_001017435.1 of Caldimonas brevitalea. Lineage (NCBI taxonomy): Bacteria > Pseudomonadati > Pseudomonadota > Betaproteobacteria > Burkholderiales > Sphaerotilaceae > Caldimonas > Caldimonas brevitalea. The sequence continues at coordinate 3,796,805 of NZ_CP011371.1, read as the reverse complement.
GCCATCGGTGCCCCGCGCGTGCTGATCGTCGGCACCGGGGCCGAAGCGCAGAGCGTCGCGCAAGACCTGAGTGCCTTGCGGCGGATCGAGCGCAAGGTGGTCGGCTTCTACCCGACGTCGACCGAAGGGCCGGCCGCCGTCTCGGGCGACAAAGTGTTCTCGCGCAGCCTGTCGATCGAAGAGGTGGTGCGGCAGAACGATGTCGACGAGATCATCGTTGCCGTGCGTGAGCAGCGCGGCGGCGGCATTCCGGTCGACCAGTTGCTGGCCTGCCGCATCCGCGGCACGCCGGTGCTCGACCTGGCGGGCTTCTACGAACGTGCCAAGGCCGAGGTGCCGATCGACAGCCTCAAGGCCAGCTGGCTGATCTACAGCCAGGGCTTCGTGCAAGGCCCGGCGCGCCGGGCGGCCAAGCGTGTGTTCGACGTCGTCACGTCGTCGCTGCTGCTCGTCATCACTGCGCCGGTGATGCTGCTGACGGCGCTGCTGATTCGCCTCGACAGTCCCGGCCCCATCATCTATCGGCAGGAGCGTGTCGGCCTCGGTGGCCGTTCGTTCATGTGCTTGAAGTTCCGCAGCATGCGCACCGACGCCGAGAAAGATGGTGTGGCGCGTTGGGCCACGCAGAACGACTCGCGCATCACGCGCGTGGGCGCCTTCATCCGCAAGACCCGCATCGACGAGCTGCCGCAGCTGCTGAGCGTGCTGCGCGGCGAGATGAGCATGGTGGGCCCGCGGCCCGAGCGGCCCAGCTTCGTCGCGGAACTGCAAGAGCAGATCCCGTTCTATGACCTGCGCCACAGCGTCAAACCCGGCGTGACCGGCTGGGCCCAGATCCGCTACCGTTACGGCGCTTCCGTGGATGACGCGCGCAAAAAGCACCAGTACGATTTGTACTATGTGAAGAACAACTCGCTGTTCCTCGACCTGCTGGTGCTGATCGAGACCGTGAGCGTGGTGCTGTTCCGCGAAGGCGCGCACTGAACCAATCAAAAGGCCGGTGCCTGCTGCGCCGGCTACATAGTGGGAGTGAGGAGCACAAGATGTCCTTGATGAGCAAGCGCGCCGCCGGGCGCCTGTTGCGTGCCGGTTGCAGTCTTGCCGCCGCGGCCGTGTTGGCCGCCTGCAGCACCACCGCCTCGTATCCGCCTGCGCCGACCAAGGCGCAGACGTCCGACCATCGTTACCTGATCGGCGCGCTCGACACGCTCAACATCGTCGTGTGGCGCAACCCCGAGCTGTCGACCTCGGTCACGGTGCGTCCCGACGGCTACATCTCGACGCCGCTGGTCGAAGACGTGAAGGCCGCGGGGCGCAACCCCAAGGACCTGGCACGCGACATCGAGAAAGCGCTCGGCAAATACGTGCGCGAGCCGGTGGTGACGGTGGTCGTCAGCAACTTCCAGGGCACGTTCTCGGAGCAGATCCGCATCGTCGGTGAAGCGACGCGGCCGCAAGCCGTGCCCTACCGGGAAAACATGACGGTGCTCGACGTGATGATCCAGGTCGGCGGCCTGACCGATTTCGCCAACGGCAACGGCGCGGTGCTGGTGCGGGGCTCCGAAGGTGGCAAGCAATTCAGCCTGCGCCTCAAGGACCTGCTCAAACGTGGCGACATCTCCGCCAATGCCGACATCAAGCCGGGCGACATCATCATCGTCCCGCAAAGCTGGTTCTGAGCACGCCGTCCTTGCGAGTGCCGCCCGGCCTGGCGCTGCATAAGCGGGCCGGGCTCCGTGTCGTTGATGCCCGCCGGGTGCGTTGCCGCCCGGCCGCCGCTGGCGCACCCGCGAGAGGGTGGCCTACAGGAACGAGGTCCGAGACTTTATGAACGAGTTTGTCCGCCAGGCCGCCGGCGTGCTGTACGACGTTTGGCAACGCCGCTGGATCGCGCTGGGTGTGGCGTGGCTGGCCGCCGTGCTGGGCGGGGCCATCGTCTTCATCGTGAAAGACCGCTACGAGGCGACGGCCCAGATCTACGTCGACACGCAGACGGTGCTCAAGCCGCTGATGGCCGGCCTGGCGTTCCAGCCCGACATCGACCAGCAGGTGCGCATGCTGGCACGCACGCTCGTCTCGCGCCCCAACGTCGAGAAGCTGGTGGACAACCGCGACATCGGCCTGATGCCGCCTGAAGGCAGCCAGCGCGAGCGGGTCATCAACTCCTTGATGACCAAGATCCGCGTGACGCCGAGCGGCGGCGGCAACCTCTACACCATCAGCTACCGCGACACCGAAGGCGAGCGGGCGCACCGGGTGGTCGAAAACCTCGTCAACCTGTTCGTCGAGGCGAGCATCGGCGGCAAGAAGCGCGACTCGCAGGAGGCCAGCCGTTTCATCGACGAGCAGATCGAAGAATACGAAGGCAAGCTGATCGAGGCGGAGAACCGGCTCAAGGACTTCAAGCTGCGCAATTTCGGCGTCTCGGGCATGTCCAACCAGGACTACTTCGCCCGCATGTCGGCGCTGGCCGACGAGGTCAGCCGTTTGCGCATGGAACTCGACGCCGCCGAGCGTTCGCGCGATGCCTTGAAGCGCGAGCTCAACTCCGAAGAGCCGCAACTGCCGCCCGAGGCAATGCTCCCGGCCACCGGCCCGGTGGTGTCCGAACTCGATGCCCGGCTCGACTCCCAGCGACGCCAGCTCGACGACCTGCTGCGCCGCTATACCGAAGACCACCCGGACGTGATCAGCGCCCGGCGCACCATCGCCAGCATCGAGCAGCAGAAGAAGCTCGAGGCCGAAGCCCGCGCGAGCCGCGGTGCCGGCAAGCCGGTGGCGGCGACCAACCCGGTGTTCCAGCGGCTGCGCGTCGCGCTGGCCGAGGCGGAGGCCAAGGTGGCCGCGCTGAGGGGGCAGCTGAACGCGCAGGAGTCGCGGCTGCAACAAATCCGCTCGGTGGCCGGGCGCGTGCCGCAGGTCGAGGCAGAGCTGGCGCAGCTCAACCGCGACTACGACGTGATCCGCAAGAACTACGAGCAGCTGGTGGCGCGCCGCGAGGCGGCGTCGCTCGGCGTCAAGATCGACCAGTCGTCGCAGCTGACCGACTTCCGCATGGTGGAGCCGGCCCGTGTGTCGCCGAGCCCGGTGTTCCCGAGCCGCAAGGTGCTGGCGCTGCTGGTGGTGCTGGCGGCGGCCGGCGTCGGCTGCGCGGCTGCGTTCGCGCTGACCCGCTTGTACCCGTCGTTCGGCGACGAGAAGACACTGCGGGAACTCACGCGCCGCCCCGTACTGGGCAGTGTGGCCGTCGTGCTGACGCCCGAGCGCAGCATGCTCGAACGCCGGCAGCGGCTGCAGTTCGCCGGCGCCACCGGCGTGTTCCTGTTGGTCAACATGGCGTGGGTCGGCTGGGTCGCCCTGCATGGCCAGATCTGAGGACGGTGACGCAAGATGAGCATCATTGAAAAGGCCGCCCGACGGCTCGAAGAACTGCGGCGCGCCGGGGTCGAGGTGCCGTGGGCCGAATCGACCTTTGCCGCCAGCGGCTACGTCGGCAGCGAAGACGCGCTCGAGATGTCGTTTGCGCGCGCGCCGCTCGGGCCGGCCGGTGCCCCTGCCGGCCTTGCTCGGGTCGCGCCGGCACCCGCGGTCGAGCGACGCTCGCGCGAAGTGGTGCTCGACCTCGACCGCCTGGCGCGCGCCGGCTACCTCGTGCCCGGCGAAGTCGAAGCCGCGCTGGCCGACGAATTCCGTGTCATCAAGCGGCCGCTGATCAAGAACGCGCAAGGCGAATCGGCAGCGCCGATACGACGCGCCAACCTGATCCTCGTGACCAGCGCGATGCCGGGCGAGGGCAAGACCTTCTGCGCCATCAACCTGGCCCTCAGCCTGGCGATGGAGGTCGACAAGAAGGTGTTGCTGGTCGACGCCGACGTGGTGCGCCCGGCGGTGATGGGCCGTCTGGGGCTGGGCATGGAATCGGGCCTGCTCGACGTGCTGAAGAACCCGCAGCTCGACCTCTCCGAGGTGATGTTGCGCACCAACGTGCCCAAGCTCAGCCTGTTGCCGACCGGCGCGCCCGGGCCGCACGCCAACGAGTTGCTGGCCAGCGCGGCGATGGAGCGTTTGCTCGACGAGCTGGCCACCCGCTATGCCGATCGCATCATCGTCTTCGATGCGCCGCCGCTGCTGCCGACCACCGAGTCGCGCGTGCTGGCCTCCCGAGTGGGGCAGGTGGTGATGGTGGTCGAAGCGGGCCGCACCACCCGGCCTGCGGTCGCCGAAGCCTTTGCGGCGCTGGAGAGTTGCCCGGTCGTGATGTCGGTGCTCAACAAGACACGCGTGCCAGCGGCCGTCGTCCGCTACGGGTACTGACATGAAGCGCCCGCCGCAAGCTCAGCGTGCGCGTTTGGCGCCGCTGTCCGGCTGGCTGCGGCTGGCCTTGTGCTGTCTCGCCGCCAGCCCGGTCACCGCGCAGACGCTGCGCGCCGACGCCGAGGTCACGACAACCGCGACCGCCACCAACAACAGCCGCTACTCCGACAGCGGCGATCGCCCGAGCGACCTGGTGCTCGACGTGGCGCCGCGCGTGCGCCTCGAGCGCCGCGGTGCCAGGCTCGACCTGTCGGCCGAGGCGGGTCTCAACGCCTTGCACTACACCGGTGGCACTCGGCCCAGCCGGGTGCTACCGGAAGGCCGGCTGCGGCTGCGGTCTGAGCCGGTCGAACAATGGGTGCACGTCGACGCCGACGCGCTGGTCGAACAGAGCGCCACCGAGGCGTTCTCCGGTCGTGCCGAGCTCAGCTCCTCGGTCGACCTCGCCACCACCACCCGGCTGCGCCTGGCGCCCTATGTCGAGCGGCGGCTGACGTCATCGCTGTCACTGCTGGCCCGCACCGAACACGACTGGACGCGCCGTGAAGGCGACGAGCTGCAGCCGGACCAGGAGCGGGTCTATCAGCAGCGCCATCTGGTGCGTCTGGCGCGGCAGCCGCTGCCCTTCGGCTTCGACGCCGAATGGTCGAAAGAGGATGCATCCTACGGCGGCGACAGCGTCTCGGCACTCGAAATCGAAACGCTGCGCGCGGTGGCGAGTTACGCCTTCGACCCCGAGCTGGTGCTGGGCGTGATCGCCGGCCACGAACGCAGCAGCTTTTTCGGCTCCACCGAAAGCGACGGCCTCTATGGCCTGCGGCTGCAGTGGGCACCGACCGAGCGCACCGCGCTCGACGCCGTGGTCGAGCGCCGTTTCCTCGGCACCGGCTGGCAGCTGCGCTGGCAGCACCGCTCGCCGTTCATCGCGTTCCACCTCAGCAGCAGCCGCCAGCCGGTGGTGCAGGGCACCTCGCAAGAGCTGGGGGAGGGCGGCGGCGACGTCGCCTCGCTGCTCGACGCCATCCTCACCACCCGCCATCCCGACCCGGTGCAGCGGGCGGCGCTGGTGCAGGACATGATCCAGCGCCTGGGGCTGCCGACGCAACTGATCGGGCCGGTGGAGCTGTTCTCGAACTACGCGCAGCTCGAGCAGGACACGACCGCCAGCATCGCCTTGCTCGGCCGCCGCACGACGCTGACGGCCAGTGTCTACATGCGCAAGCTCGAGCGGCTGCGGCGCGACGACGACCCGTTTGCAGGGGTCGCCGTCGGCACGGCCGACAGCGAGCAGCGCGGCCTGCTCGTGAATGTCAACCGCCGGCTGACGCCCACCACCCAAGGCGACGTCCGCCTGTCCTGGACGCAAGTGGAGGGCCTCGGTCTGCTCGAGGGCTCGCGCAGTCGCGAGAAGGCGCTGCGCGTCTCCTTGCATCACAATCTCTCGCCGCGGTCCTTCGTCACGTTCGGCGTGCGCCGCCAGCTGCTCGACTCCAACGTCAGCGGCCCCTCGCAGGAAAGCGCGGCGTTTGCCGGGCTCGGCCACCGCTTCTGAGAACAGCACCTCATGTACGAATCGCACTTCGGCCTCACCGGCGCGCCGTTCCAGCTCAACCCCGACCCGTCGTTCTATTACGACAGTCGCGGCCATGCGAGCGCCTTGGCCTATCTGAAGTTCGGCGTCTATCAAGGCGAAGGTTTCATCGTCGTGACCGGCGACATCGGCGCCGGCAAGACCACACTGGTGCGCACGTTGATGGGCGGGCTCGACCCGCAGCATGTGGTGGCCGCCCAGGTGGTCAGCACGCAGCTGGAGTCGGGCGACCTGCTGCGCGCGATCTGCACCGCCTTCGGCATCGCGCCGGCCGGCAAGAGCAAGGCCGAGCTGATTGCCGGCCTGGAGGCGTTCCTGACGGCCGTGGCGGCCAGCGGGCGGCGCGCGCTGCTGGTGGTCGACGAAGCGCAGAACCTCAGCCTCGAGGCGATCGAAGAGTTGCGCATGCTGTCCAACTTCCAGTTGGAAGAGCATGCCCTGTTGCAGAGCTTTCTGGTCGGGCAGCCGGAGCTGCGCAAGCTGCTCGAATCGCGTTCGATGGAGCAGTTCCGCCAGCGCGTGATCGCCTCCTGCCACCTCGGACCGCTCGATCTCGAAGAAACCCGCGCCTATGTCGAGCACCGCTTGAAGCGGGTGGGGTGGCAAGACCGGCCGCTGTTCGACGCCGCCGCCTTCCAGGAGATCCACCGCTGGACCGGCGGCATTCCGCGACGCATCAACCTGCTGTGCAACCGCCTGCTGCTCGGCGCCTACCTGGGCAGCACCGACGAGGTCAGCGCGGACCTGGTCGTGCAGACCGCGCGCGAGATGCGTGGCGAGGTCGGCGACCCGGCCCTGACCACGGCGCCGGCGGCCCACCTCGCCGCCATGCCGGTCGATGCGGCGGCGGCGCGGCTTGCGGCGCGCGGCAGCGACGACAACGCAGCGCCGGTGCCCGCCCTCGTGCGTCGCACCCATGTCGCCGGCATGCAGGTGCAGCGACCGCTGCTGTGCCTGGTCGACGGCCCGACGAGCTACATGAAGGCTTGCGCACTGGCCGATGCCTGCGCCCAACAATCGGGCCTGCCCCCGGTCGTGGTGCTGAATGCCGGCAGCGAGGACGACGTCGCGCTGCCGCCCGGGATGGCCGGGCTGCTGCCGTTGCCGGCGATGGACCTGCACCTCGGCCTGCCGCCGGGTGGCTACGCCGAGCGGGCCGCGGCCGTGTTGGCGGGCTTCGACGCCTTGCGGCGCGAACTGCAACCCACCGCCGTGCTCGCGCTGGGCGCCGACGACGCGGTGTTGACCTGCAGCCTGGCCGCGCACAAGGCCGGCGTCCCGCTGGTGCGGGTCGACGCGGGCAAGCGCAGCGCCGACGCCGGCGTCGCACAAGATGCCAACCCCTTGCTGCTCGACCGGCTGGCCAACGCGCTCTACACCAGCGAACTGACCGCCCACTACACCCTCTACCGCGAAGGCATCGCCTCCGATCGCGTGCACTGCTTCGGCAACCTGATGCAGAACGTGCTGCACCAGGTGGCGCCGCTCGCGCCGCCGCCGGAATCCACCCTGAAGCGAGACGTGTCAGCGGCGCGCGGGCTGCAGCCGGCCAGCGGTTTCGTGCTCGTGACGCTGCAATTCGATCCGGAATCCACCCGGGTGGAAATCCTCAGTGATCTCGTCTCGGGTTTTGTCGCGATGCCGCCCGACCTGCAAGTGGTGTGGCCCATGCGCGATGAAACGCGCGAGGCCCTGGAGCGGGTGGGCCTGGGGCGGTGGATCAAGAACAGCAAGATCGACGCGATCGACGAGATCGACTATCTCCAGAGCCTTGGCTTGCTGCAGCGCGCCGCCTGTTTGCTCACCGGCCCGGAAGGCCGGCTGTGCGAGGAGGCCGCCGCCTTGTCGGTGGTGTCGGTGCGGCTGCTGCCGGTCGCCGAACCCACCGACCCGACGAGCGCCGCGAGCACGGCGCGCGACGTCGAGCGCGCCTTGTCGCTGGTCCGCGAGGCGCTATCGCGGGGGCGGGCGCCGACCGAGGAGCCCGGTTTCTGGGACGGCGGCCCGGCCGCCAGAATGGCCGAACACCTGGGGCACTGGCTCTGGCGGGCGGCGTCAAGCGAGGCCGAGCGCCTGGCGACCCATACACCCTGAGCGCGTGGCGGAGGGCCGGTCGGAGCGCCGCCGAACACGGGACGAGGGCAGGGATTCCTGCCCTTTTTTTCGAATTCTGGGACGCCCGCCGGGGCCATCATCCCATTCTGCGCGCCCGGGCCCTCGTTCGCGCTTGGTCGCCGGCGGGCCGGCCTCGCGCTTGTGCCGCTAGAACGCAAGAATCGACCGCTCGGCGGTGTCTGGGCCTCGAAATTCGTGACGTAGATCACGATCTGGAGCCTTTCGAGGGCCGTGGAACTCGCGCCACTTTGTAACCCGCTTCTTTGTTTCAGGTCTGTACAGAGGCGTCCGCGTTGCAACGCCTTCCCACGGCTCACGGGGTCTGCGAGTTTCTACCGACCCGTTACTTCTTTTCTGTAAGAGCTGCACCACCCGTACATCGGGTTACGTGAGCGCAGGTTCACTTACATTTCTGCCCTAAGGCAACCCTAGGATCGCGCCGCATTCGAGGATGTACCCGCCGGAATTCAACATACGGCGGCACTCAGCACCAGGGCCAACATAAAAGCAGGACACGCCGTTCCCACGCGGTGAGGTCACGGCACTGGAACACAAGGCCGACACGAGCAAAAGCTGCGCAATACGCGGCAGGGATCTGCTCGGCCTGAATGTGGGGTCATTGGGGTTTCGCCGTGAATCAAAAAACCATCGACCGCGCCCGCGTCCTCCGGGTTGCGCAACTTTTCGCCACGTGTGCCGTTTTGTCCGCCTGCGGTGGCGGAGGCGACAGTGCTTCGACCGATGCTTCGCTTGCGTCATCGGACACCCATCAGGCAGACGGACAACCAGGCGAGGACCGCGAAGACGCGATGGGCCGCCGCTTCTATTGGGACGGCGAACAATGGGTCCGCGTCCAGGCGCCCGCTCCGGCACCGCTGCCGCCCGTGCCGGCCCCTGCGCCCGCACCCACGCCGGCGCCTGCCCCCGCACCGACTCCGGCCCCCGCGCCTGCACCCGTGCCGGCACCCGCCCCGACGCCGGCACCTGCACCTGCCCCGACGCCCGCTCCGGCGCCGGCGCCCGCTCCGAACACCGCCCCGCCGCAACTGTCGCTGACCGCCTGCCTGCCCTCCGGCAAGGGCCGCGACTACCAGGTCGGTCCGGGCAGCGGCCAGATTGCCAACCTCGAACAAGTGCCCTGGGAGAAGCTCACCGCGGGCGACACCGTGCGCGTCTTCTGGCGTTCGACGCCCTACCGCGGCAAGGTGCTGCTGGCAGCGCAAGGCCGTGCCGATGCGCCGGTGCGTCTGTGCGGCGTCCCCGGTCCGCAAGGCCAGCGCCCGATCATCGACGGCGCCAACGCGGTGACCCGCCGCGGCCTGGCCTACGGCCACGAGCTGCATGAATCGCGTTCCGTGATCGTCTTCAATCGCCTGTCGAACCAGGACTGGACGGCCTACCCGCGATACATCCAGGTCGACGGCCTGCAGATCCGCGGTGCCCATCCGAAGAACCAGTTCACGTCGTCCACCGGTGCTCGCAAGAACTATGTCGAGTTCGGCGCCTGCCTGTGGGTCGAGCGTGGCCACAACATCACGATCGCCGACAACGAGATCAACGATTGCACCCAGGCCATCTTCAGCCGCTCGACGGAAGACGGTGACTTCGCCGTCACGAAGAACCTGCGCATCGCTGGCAACCACATGCACGGCAACGGTGTCGTGGGCAGCTATCTGATCCACACCACCTACGTGCAAAGCGTGGGCGTGACCTACGAGTTCAACCACTACGGTCCGCTGCGCGCCGGTGCCTTGGGCAACGCGCTGAAGGACCGCTCGGTGGGCCCGGTCATCCGCTACAACCGCATCGAAGGCGGCGCCCGCGCGCTGGACCTGGTGGAAGCGGAAGACTACTCGTCGGTGGCGCTGGCCGACCCGCGCTATCGCACCACGTATGTCTACGGCAACCAGATCAAGAAGGACGGCCGCGAGGGCACGACGATCCACTACGGTGGTGACCATGCCGGCAACGAAGCCAGCTATCGCAAGGGCACGCTGTACTTCTTCAACAACACCGTGCACCTGACCGGTGACGGTTATGCCGTGCTGTTCCAGCTGTCGACGACGCAGGAGAAGGCGGAAGTCTGGAACAACGTGTTCTTGTTCGACCCGGCGATCCAGTACCCCCGTATGCGTGAAGGCCAGGACAACGCGCCCGGCATCGCCTCCGGCGGCATCGTCAACCTGGGCCGCAACTGGATCGACGCCAAGTGGAGCGACGCCGGCCCGTGGCACACCGTGGGCGGTCAGCTCAACGGCCGGCACAACCTGATCACCGGCACCACCCCGCCGGTCGACATCAAGACGCTGGTGCCGCTGAGCGGCAGCCGGGTGGTGGACGCTGCGCAAGCTGCGCCGACCGCCGCCAGCGGCTTCCCGGTGAAGGGTCAGCTGGACCGTGCCTACCTGCCCGCGAACCGCACGGTCAAGGGTGTCGGCATGGACCTGGGCGCGATCGAGCGCTGAACCTTCCCGCCGGGCGGCACTTCCGCCGCCCGGGTCTCGGTCTCAAAGAGCGGCTTCTGCCGCTCTTTTTTCATTGGTGCGCCGGAAACGAAGCGGTGGTCGGAATACAAGGGGCGAGCACCGCCTGAGCGAGGCCGGAACCGATGTGTGGTCCGTCGCGCCTTACGGCTTGCGCCCGTCGGCCACGTCGTCAGGGATCACCGGCAGCTCCAGATAGGAGGGGGTCGCCGGCCCGTGATAGACGCGGTTGCGCGCCACCACCGGGAGGCTCTGGTCGAGATTGCCGCCGCCCGTGTTGAGGTTGCGCTCCAGGCGCGGAAAGCTGCTGCTGCTGATATGCAGCCGCAGCCGGTGGCCGGCCGGCAGGCGGTAGGCGATGGAGCGCATGTCGACGGTCAGTTCCACCGGCGTGTCGAGTGGCAGCGGCCTCGGCGCCGCGTACCCTTTGCGATAGCGCGCGCGCAGCACGCCTTCCTGGATGGTCGTCGCGCGGCCATCGGGCCACACGTGTACCAGGCGCGCGACGAAGTCGGTGTCGGGCGCGCTCGACGACACGGTCAGGCGTGCCTTGAGGTGCCCCGCAATGCGCAACGGCCGCGCCAGCGGCTCGGAGGTGTAGACGAGCAGGTCGGGGCGGCTTTCGATGGTGCGTTGATCGGCCGGCCCCGGGCGAAACGCCGGGTCGCCGGTGCAGCAGATCGAGCCGCCCAGCGTGGGCACTGGGTCGAGCGGGTCGTAGCGGTACTCGTCGAAACCGCTGGCGCCTTCGGCCGGTGTCAGTTGCAGCCGGCCGTCGCCGTCACGTCCGTTCGCGTGACCCTGGCTCTGCAAATGCCACTTCTCGATGCGCGCTTCGGGCGGTGGCCACCGATCGGCCGATCGCCAAACACCTTCGCCGATCACGTAGTAGAGATAGGCCGGAAGCCCGGCAGGGCCCTGGCCTTCGCCCTTCAGCCAGCGATCGAACCACTGCAGATACCACTCACGGTACGGCTGTTCGGCGCCGGGGATGTCCAGCTCGCCGAACTGCCCCGATGCCGCATTCTCTTCATGGCTGCAATGTGTGCCGGGGGCGATCACGACATGCTGCGGCGCGGTTGCCGGCGTGGTGGTCCGCATCAGTTCGGCCATGCGCAGCGTTTCTTCGATGGTCTGGTCGCCCCAGGTGTTGATGACCAGCGCGGGCGTCGCGAAGCGGTCGTCGTCGAACACATAGTCGAGCCCTCGCCAGCGCGGGTCGTTCAAGGGCGTGCCGACGAACCACGGGTAGCCGTTGGGCCCGGGGCGGTGGCGCCCCACCAGCCCGGCCACCGGCAGCTCGCGCAACGCAGCGCTGCGGTCGAGTCGTGGCGGCGCGGGCACGTCGGGCCGGGCGGCCCCGCTGTCGAGGAACCAGCCGAAGCCGCTGGCCAGTTGGAACACGCCGCCCTCGTACCAGCCGTAGTGCGCGTGCTCGCTGCCGAGCGCGCCCAAGGCGCCGCCCGCCGCCATCGGCACCATGGCCGCATGGGCCGGGTGGCGCGCGCGCGCCAGCATGTACTGCAGTTCCCCCAGCGCCGAGCAACCCCAGGTGCCGACCTTGCCGTTCGACCACGGTTGCCGGACGATCCAGTCGAGCGTGTCGACGCCATCCTGGGTGCCATGGCGCCACGGGAGGAATTCGCCGGTGGAGTCACCGGTGCCGCGGAAGTCCTGGACCAGCACGGCATAACCGTGTCGGGCGAAGAACAAGCCGGCGTTCAGCGCCTCGCCGTATTTCAGGCGGTGATAGGGCAGTCGCACGTACACCGTGCCGCGCCGCTGCAGGTCGGCCGACGGCAGGTACAGCGAGGCGGCCAGTTCGACGCCGTCGCGCATGCGCAGGCGCAGCGTGTGGTCGACCTGCAGGCCATACAGACGGGCGCGCAGATCGGTGCGCCAGTGCAGCGGCACCGCGTCGCCCAGGGGGCCGCGCCACAGCGCCGCGGCGCCGGCCAGGACCAGCGCCGTCGCGGCGCCCACGACCAAGGCGGTTCTGCGCCGCCGGAGATACGAGGCCTTCGCCATCAAATGCTCGTCAATGATTCAAGCCGCCGATCGACGGCCCGCAACGCGCCGAGACCGCCTGGGTGCGCCAGCTGCGGCGATCAGGGGGTGGCGAGCCGCAACCCGCCGGCCCCGGCCAGCGCCCGTCGCAAGCGCGGCGCTAGAGGCCGTTCGACATAGCGGTGCAATGCCCAGGCCAGCACGCCGATCACGGCGCAGGTCAGGGTCACCCGCAGCCAGAAACCCAGGGCCTGCCAGCCGGGTGCTTCGATCAGCAGATAGCCGATATTCTGATGCAGCAGGTAGACCGGGTAGGTCAGCGCACCGGCCCAGAAGGTCCAGCGCGACGCGGCCATGCGCCAGCGGTCGAAGGCGATCAGCGCAAAGACGCCGAAGAACATCGACACCAGTGCGGCGCTCACCACCGCACTTTGCACGCTCGCCTCGGCACCCGCTTGCTTCAGCCAGGGGGCCACGGCGACGTAGAACAGCGCCAGGCAAAACGACCACAGCCACAGTCCGCAGCGCTCGAGGCTGGGCCCATGCTCGCGGATCAGGTAGCAGCAAACGCCGGCGGCGAAGAAGGGCGCCCACTTGGCGTTGAGCCAGAACTCAAGCGGATAGATCGGCCGCACGGCATTCAGGGTCGACAGGAGCAACCAGCCCGCGAGCAGCCAGGTGGCGCGCGGCAACAACCCGAGCACGAGGGCGGCCCACACCATGATGTAGAAGTGCAGCTCCACGGCGAGCGACCAATAGGCACCGTCGACGAACTCGACGCCCAGCCAGTGGGGCGCCATCGTCATGTTGGCGGCGAGCTGCGGCAGGGTGACGCCGAAGAGGGTGCTGCCGAAGCTCCAGGCGACCAGCGCGGTGAGCGGCGCGGCCACCCAGAAGGCCGGGTACAGCCGCGCGGCGCGCGACGCCACGAACTGGCGGCCGCTGACGCCTTGCGCGCTCATGAAGATCACGAAGCCGCTGATCATGAAGAACAGGTGCACGCCGAGGTAGCCGTACTGGGCCGCGCCGGCCAGCCAGCCGGGGGCGTGGCCGTGCAGCCAATCGGCTTGCTGGCCGCGCCAGAGATAGTGGAAGGCGACCACCATGGCGCAGGCGATGCCGCGCAACAAGTCGATTTCATGAAAACGATGGCGCTGCATCTGTCCGACCGCTCGAGTGACTGGCGCCCCGCTGCAAGGGGCATGAGGCGGGGTGGCGTACTTGGCACCACCCTCGACGAGGACCGGTGGACCCCGCCATGCGGGGCGCCAACGAGACCCTCGCCAGCAGCTGCGGGGCACTGGTGGCCTGTAACCCTGGAACCGTGGAATCGGAAGCCACCAGACGGTCGACGATGGGCCCGACTATCGGGGGTGTCCACACGGGACGCAATCCCCCATCCAGGCGGCCACGCGCCGGCCGGCGCGCTGCCTTTCTTCGGCACAATGCCGGGCACTATCTCTGGGGTGAGAACCATGCAGTGCTCCGACATTGCTTCTTTGCGGGTCGCGGTCACGGGCACACACGATACCAACACGACACCGGGCAGCCGCGCTGCCGACGCCACATCGCCGGGGGGCCGGCGGCTGCGCATCGCCTTGGTGACGCCGATGCTGCCGGTGCCGTACGACCAAACGCGCGGCCGCTACATCCATGAAACCGCACGCTCGCTGGCCCAGCTGGCCGACGTGCGCGTCTTCTTCCAGTCGCTGCGGTATCCCAACCTGCCGCTGTTGCGCCCGCGCAGCTTTCTATATGCAGACGTGCCGGCCGACTACCGGCTCGACGGTGTCGACGTGGAAGCCTTCAGCTATCCCGCCGTGCCGGTCGTCTCGCGCATGCTCAACGGCCACGTCGGCGGCTGGGTGCTGCAGCCGCGGGTCAAGGCTTATGCGCCCGACCTGGTGCTGGCCTACTGGGTCTACCCCGACGGGTATGCCGCGGTGCGCGTCGCACGCTCGCTCGGCGTGCCTTGTGTGGTCGGCGCGCTGGGCTCCGACATCCATGTGCGTTCGGGCCTCAACGTCTACATGACACGCAAGACGATCGGGCAGGCCGATGCGCTGCTGACGGTCAGCGAGGCGATGCGCCACACGGCGATCGACGATTTCGGTGCGCGTCCGGAGCGGGTGCACACCATCGTCAACGGCTTCAACACGGCGGTGTTCCGGCCCGGCTGCCAGCGCGAGGCGAGGGCGGAGCTCGGCTTGCCGGAGCAGGGCCGCTACATCGTCTACGTCGGCCGTTTCGTCGAGGCCAAGGGGCTGCTGGAACTGGTGAACGCCTTCTCGCAGCTGGCGCAGGACGACCCTGCGGTGCGGCTGGTGCTGATTGGCGACGGCGTGATGCGCGACGGCCTGCTGGCCCGCGTCGCCGCCTCCGGCTTGTCGGAACGTGTGCTGGTGCCCGGCGGCCTGGCGCCGCTCGAAGTGGCGCGCTGGATCCGCGCCAGCGATGTGCTGACGCTGCCGAGCTGGTCGGAGGGCTACCCCAACGTGGTGGTCGAGGCGGTCGCCTGCGGTCGCCCGGTGGTGGCGACCGACGTCGGCGGCACCGCCGAGATCGTCAACCCGTCCAACGGCATCCTGGTGCCGCCACGCGACGCCGGCCAGTTGCAGCGCGCCTTGCGCGAGGCGCTCGACCGCCACTGGGACCATGACGACATCGCCGCCAAGATGAAACGCAGCTGGGACGACGTGGCCCGCGAGACGCTCGCGGTGTGCGAGTCCGCGGTCGCGGCCCACCGGCGCGGCTGAGGCATCGTGTCGATGCCGCTCGCCGCACACCAAGCAAGCAACTGAGGGAAAACAAGACATGAGCGACAAGCGCAAGGTGCTGCTGCTGGAGTTCAACGAGATCAACTGGAACGTCATCGACCGCCTGGTTGCGACCCGCGGCGAGCAGTTCCTGCCCAACCTGATGCGCTTGCGGCGCGAAGGTGCGTGGGGGGTGCAGTCGGCGGTCGAACGTCCGCCGCTGCTCGACCCGTGGATCACCTGGGTGACGCTGCACACCGGCGTCTCGCAGGCGGTGCACGGCGCCTCGGTGCTCGAGCAGAAGGGCGAGACCATCCGCGCCAAGCGCACCTGGCATTACGTCAGCGAGGCCGGCCGCAAGGTCGGTGTGTTCGGCAGCATCAGCGCCTACCCGCCCGAGCCGGTGCGTGGCTTCATGGTGCCGGGGCCGTTCGCGCCGGGCGACGAAACCCATCCGCCGCGGCTGCAGCCGGTGCAGGCCATCAACCGCCGCTACACGCAGGTCCACAACAAGACCACGCGCGCCCCGGGCATGTTCGAGAACGTGCGGACCGGCGCCCAGCTGTTCGGCTTGGGACTCAAGCCCGCCACCTGCGCTCGCATCGCGACCCAGCTGGCCCGCGAGCGGCTGACCCCGCATCTGCGCTGGCAGCGCGTGAGCCTGCAGCCGCGCCTGAACTTCGATTTCTTCGCCTCGCTCTACCAGCGTGAGCGGCCCGACTTCGCGACCTGGCACAGCAACCACGCCGCGCACTACATGCACCACTACTGGCGCGCGTGGGACGACAGCGCCTTCCCGGTCAAGTCGCCGCCGGATGAAAAGCGCAAGTACGGCGAAGCCGTGCCCTATGGCTACCGCCTGTGCGACGAGCTGCTGGGCCGCGCGATGCGTTTGATCGACCGCGACACCGTGCTGGTGGTGGCTTCCAGCATGGGCCAGCAGCCCTACATCAGCGACAAGTACCGCGAAGGCAAGGTGGTGGTGCGGGTGAAGGACATCGAGGCCCTGCTGAAGCTGCTGGGCCGCGACGGCGTCACCGAGGTGGTGCCGACGATGGTGCCGCAATGGAATGTGCACGTGCCGGATGCCGGCCGCCGCGCCCAGCTGAAGCAGCGTATCGAAGCGGCCCGCCGCACGGTGCGCGGTGTCACCGAGCCGGCCTTTGCGGTCGAAGAGACCGAAGACTGTTTGACGCTCACACCGCTGGGTTTGACGCAGCTCGAGCAGGGCGTGCGCTATCACTTCCCCGAGCGCGCACAGGGGGCGGCCGAGTCCCACACGCTTGAATCGCTGTTTGCCGCCGACACGCCGACCGTCAAGCAGGGCATGCACCACATCGACGGCGTGCTGGGCTTCTGGGGCCCGAGCATCAAGCCCACGTCGTTGCAGCCTTGCACCAACCTCGACGTCGCGCCGACCATGCTGTCCCTGATGGGGCTGCCCGTGCCGTCCGTGATGGAAGGCCGGGTCATTGCCGGGCTGGCGCAATGACGCAATAGGGCGCGCGCGGCCATGCGGGGTGACGCAAACCCGCCAAGCCCGGTTGGCCGGTCGCCAGCTTGCCACTCGCCTCGCTTGCGCTTGATGTCCGGTGGCTCCGGACCAGAGCCGTTCTCACCTTGATCGACCGATCCTTGCGCTGATGGCGGCGGGCACGGCCGGGGGGCGGCGCTACGCCGCGACGTCATGACGCTTCCACCGCTGCGAGAGCCGCTGCCGTCGCCTCTGCGTTGACTGCCCGCAGCCGCAGCCAAAGTCCCCTGGTTGCGGGGGGCGGGCACGCGACCGCTTGCATACAGTGTTTCAAGCAGGCGCAACTTCTACCGCAGACATCCGACAGCGCATCGCCGGAATCGAAACGTCTCCGAACGCCTGCGGCCCGCGCGTCCTTCACGTGCGACAGCAGAACCGTGGTGCTCGCCACGACATCGTTCAAGAGAGGAGATGGCCATGCTCCTGCCAGCACGCTCGCCCGGCGCCTGCTGCCTCACCCGTGCGACCCGGTCCCGGCATAGGCCGCCGTTGAACCGTATCGCACGCAAGGCGTTGAGCGTGGTGGTGCCCTGCTGCGTGCTCGCGGCGGCCACGGCTTCGTCCGCCTCGGCGCAGGACACCCTCTACATCGGGCCCGGTGAACAGTACGTCGCCGACGTGCCCGCGGGTGAATCGGCCCTGGCATCCTTCCGCAACTTGGAGAACGACGGCCTCTACCTGAAGCGGGGCGGCGGAGTGCTGCGCTTCCCGGGCCCCGCCGGGCCTCAGTACCTCAACCGGGGCACCCTGCGTGTGGCCGGAGGTGGTCTCGACATCGAGATCGGGACGTCCGGCGGCGTCTGGGACAACAGCGGCCTGGTCGAGCTGGCCGCCGGCACCCGGCTGGACATCTTCGCCGATCGCGACAGCAACCTGTACCAGCGAGGCGCCGTCCGCATCGGCGAGAACGCGCGCTTCGCACTCAAGATGCCCGCGTCGCCGCTACAAAGCACCGGCACCTGGGCGATCGCCTCCGGAGGCCAGCTGGACATCACCGGCTGGCGCACCCCCTACCACGGTGCCGTGCCCCCGGGAGACAGCTTCACCGGCACCATTCACAACCAGGGCCGTGTGACCTTCACGGAAGGCCACGCCAAGTTCTCGGCCGGCGCGACCATCGAAGGCGGCGCGGTACAAGCGCTGCGCGGGGGCAGGCTTTCGGTAGACGGGGGCATGAACCTCGGCTCGTTGCGCGTCGACGAGGCATTACACGGAGAAGGCGGGCCGCCCGCGGCCAGCAGTGTGCGGACGGGCGGCGCGCTCACCCTCGGCGAATTGATCTGGGGTGAAGGCGAGCTGTTCGCAGGCGGGCCTATCACGGTGAGCGGCCACGCGCGCCTGTCGGCCGGCGCCTACCGTCCCATCGGCTCCGGCAACGACGTCTACGACAAGCGCTTGGACACCGAGCTGAGGCTCGACGGCGGCGGCAGCTGGGACGGCGATGCCGACATCACCGGCACGGGCCGCATCCGCGTGGCAGCCGGCACGGTGTTCGAGGACCTGCACACGCAAGACGGGCGTGACAAATACGGCCACGCGAGACCGCTGCGCATCACGCTGCGCGGCTTCGACAACCACGGCGTCTTGCTCAAGTCCGGCCCGGCTGTGACCCTCATGGACACGCCGTTCTCCAATGCGGGCACGGTACGTGTACAAGACGCTGGCACCCTCAACTTCGTGCGCTCGCTCGACAATCCCGGCACGCTGGAGGCCATACGCTCGCGTATCGTCGTTTCGGGGAGCTTGGCGCAACTGCACCACTCACCACTGGGCGATGGCACTGTCATCACCGAGCTGACGGGCGGCCGACTGATCGCCGACCACGGCAGCATCGTGCTCAACTTCGGCGAGCCGCAGGCGCACGACCCCCTGTGGCGGCCGCGGCTCTCGCGCAACCTCGGGGCACTGGTCTTCAAGGGCCCTGACGCACGGCTGAGCACCTTGTGGCTGGGTGAGGACGTGGACCTGCTGCACGGCCATCTGGACAACGCCGGACAACTGAGTCTGCTCGACGGTGCGGTGTTGCGGCAGTCGATGACCCTGACCAACACCGGCCTGGTCGAGGTCGGCCCGGGCAGTCTCCTGGAGGTCGGCTACTCCCAGGACTACAACGCGGACCGCCCCGACACCCGTACTCTCGTCGCCGGCACGATATCCGATCCCTCCGGGATGAGCTTCTCGTACGGAGCGCTGGGGGCAGGGCTGGACGAAGACATCGGGGTGGCGCGCTTCTTGGGCGACGTGCTCCTGATGAGCCGGTCCGTGCTGGAGGTCGACATCGCCTCGACCTCCAGCTTCGACCGCTTCCTGCTCGACCATACGTTGAAGATCGCCGAGGGAGGTCATGTGTTCGCCGAGTTCGATTCGGCTGGCTCCGTGACCGGCCGTTATCGCATCGTCGAAGCGGCAGGGGGTGTCAACGGGAGCTTTGCCTCGCTGCGGACCAACCTCGACCCCGGTGTCTACCACTGGAGCCTGGTCTACGGCGATCGTTACGTGGACCTGAGCGTGACGGCCGTGCCGGAGCCCGGCACCTGGGCGCTGCTGACGGTGGGCCTGCTCGGTGTGGCCGTGGCGCGCTGTCGACGCGTACGCTGAATCGAAGCGGCGCACAGGACGGGCTCAGGCCGCGGCGAGGTCATGCAAAAGGCTGGAACTTGGCACGGAGGTCCGGATGAACGGGCGCAAGCTATCTTCGCGGCCGCACGAAGTGTGGCGTTCCCGCCTCACGGCGGTCCTTCTGTCGACTGCCTCGGCCGCCTCCGCGCTGGCCGCCGACACCGTGTTCATCGGCGGCGCTCCGGGCGGGGACCGCTGGGACCTCGACGCCAACTGGTCGGCGGGGGCCCCGGTGTCGGCATCGACGCGTGCCCTGCTGGGCAACAGTTTCAGTCTGGTGGCCAGCGGCTCGTTCGCGGTGAGCACCCTGCACGGCAACCGCTTCTTGCAGGTGGTCGGTGGTGAGATCGAGCTGAACGCGCCGGGCTCCACCCTCGGACAGCTGTACCTGCAGGGCGGTCGCCTGACCGGGCCCGGGTCCCTGACAGCGCGGTCTCTCGACTGGGAAGCAGGTGAACTGGCCGGGCCGGCGCTGACGGTGACAGGCAATGCCCGTTTGCGAGGCGCGCTGCAGGGCGGCGCCAGCCGTGTGGAACTGCTGGGGGTTTCAACCGCAGGTCAGGCCGCGCTCCAGTTTGCCGGCGGGGGCGCCGCCTTCATCCAGCGCGGGAGCCTCACGGCTTCTGGCAGCCTGGCGTTCGACGTCACCGACAACGCCGCCTGGATCAACACCGGTGTGATGACGTTAAAGGACGGCCGCTTGCGCACCTCTGGCGGCACGATTTCGCAGACGGGGACGCTGAACATCGCCGACAGCGGCCATTTCGTGTTGGACCACAACGGCGCGGACAACATGCTGAGCACCGGCAACTGGCACATCGGCAAGGAGGCGACGCTGTCGGTGGTCGGTGTTGCCGCCTGGCATGACTTTGCCTCGGGCACCGTGGACAACCGCGGCACATTGAAGGTCGACGCACCCCAACTGGGCACCGTGGTCGCGTTTGGCACCACCGCCACTTTGCGGGGCCCCGGCGGCCTGGAGGTCGGCCGCGCTGCCTTCATCTCCCACAATGCCGAGACGATGCAACTCGGCTGGGTGCGCTTGGCGGGCCCCGAAGACCCGATCGAACATGGCCCGGGCAGCATCACGCTGGCAGGCGGACTGACGGTGGACAGGCTCGACTGGGGCCACGGCAATCTGGAGGCGGGCGGGCCGGTGACGGTCAATGGTGACGCGAAGCTGCATGGCTGGGGGTGGAACGCGTCCACGTCGGGCGATCCGGCGTTCAACAAACTCATGCGGGGTACCTGGAACTTCCACGGTGACGTGACCTGGGACGGCGCGGTCCCCATCATCGGCGACGGTACCGTCAACATCGCCGAGGGCGCACGCTTCCTCGACAACAATGTCTACCGGCCGGGGTTTGAGGAACTGTCAGCCCGGTTTGTCAGCGCGACCGTCAACAACGACGGCACCTACCTGATGGCGGGTGGTGGCGTGACCGGGATCGCACGCGTCAACAATCGCGGCACCATTCGTCTCGTCGGCGGCAGCGAGCTGCACCTGCACGGCTTCCGCAACCACGGCCGCGTGGAAGTGCTCGACTCGCGGGCGGCGATCAACCTTGAGCACCTGAGCGTGCTCGAGGGCGTCTACCTCATCCGCAACGGCGAGCTGGCGCCCTACGGGAACGGGCCCGAACGCCTACACCACAACCGTGCGGAGCTGGTGCTGGACGGCGCGGGCAGCCGGCAGTCGGTGTTCGGACCGCAGCTCGACAACGATGGCCGCCTGGCGGCACTGCACGGCGCGGTGCTGCAGCTCGGCGCACTGCGGCAGCTCGGAGAGCTGGAGATCGACGGGGCGAGCGGGGCACGGCTGAGCGGCAGCTTCATACAAACGGGCGCATCCGCGCGCACCTGGATCGACGGCTGGCTGGCGGCGTCCGGCATGCACCTCGAAGGCGGGCTTTTCAGCGCTGGGCTGGAAGGCCAAACGGGCCATGCCGAGCTGGACGTGCAGCAAGTGAGCTTCATCTCGGGTGTCCTGCTGGTCGACATCCGGGACCGCGCGGACTTCGACACCGTCTCGGTCGACGGCCAAGCCCAGCTGGGCGGCGCCCTGCAACTGCTGTTCGGCGAAGTGCCGCCGGCCTACGGCGTCTACCGTTTCCTCAGCGCCAGTGGCGGGGTATCGGGCCGGTTCGACAGCGTGGACTGGGAACTGGACCCGGCGCTGTACCGCGTGAGCGTGCTGTATGGCGCGAACTTCGTCGAGCTGGGGGTGTCGGCCGTGCCGGAGCCGGCATCCTGGCTGCTCACCCTGTTCGGGGGGCTCGTCGCCGTGTATCGCAACCGCCGGTCTAGCCGCCGGCGCTGACGCAACCTTCGATGGCGAGGGAGAGGGGCGCGGCCTGCTCGAACCGAACTCAGCGTGCGGGCCCGGCCGCGATCAGCGGACACGGGCTGGAATGCCGACCGCCGTCGCCCCGTCGGGCACGTCACGCAGCAACACCGCGTTGGCGCCCACCCGGGCACCGTGGCCGATGTGCAGCGCGCCGATCACCTTGGCGCCCGACCCGATGAACACATCGTCGCCCAGCGTCGGACAGCCGCCGCGGTTGTCGCCGATCACGACGCTGCTTTCGAGCCAGACGTTCCGACCACCGCGCACGCTCGAGTTGATCACGACGCCCACCGGGTGGATCAGCACGAAGCCAGGGCCAAACTGGGCCTTCACGCCGATCACGCAGCCATTGAGCGACTTGTTCAACCAATGGGGGATCAGCGCGAGCGGCGCCAAACGCCAGCGCGCCAGCGCCGCCTGCAGCCGGTACAACACATTGGCCGAGGTGCCGTCGGCCATGATGGCCTTCAGCAACGAGCAGGTGTCGCCGTACTGCGAATAAAGGCGCTGCTTGGCGCGCAGATCATCCAGCAACAGCATGAACGGGCAGGGCGGCCGGCTGCGTCACCGCTTGCTTGAACTCGATCAGTTGCAGCACGTTGTGGCGCCACTGGCGCTCGGCCGCAATGTAGGCGCGCGCGTTGCGTCCCACTTCGGCCAGGCGCTCGCGATCGGCACTGCGTTCGATCACGGCGTCGACCGCTGCATCCAGATTGCCGGCCTTGAACATCCAGCCGGTCTGGTTCTCGACCAGCACTTCCTGGATGGGCGAGAAGTCGGGTGCGATCGGCGGAATGCCGCAGGCCATGAACTCGAACAGCTTGACCGGCGAGGTGTAGTCGCCGGCGCTCGGCAGCACCGCGAGGTCCATCGCGGCCAGCAGGCCCGGCACGTCGTCGTGCGGCACGCGCCCGGTCAGCAGGATTTGTTGGTCGAGCCCGCGGTCGTGCACGAACTTGGCGACGGTGTCGAAGGTGGCGCCGTCGCCGACCAGCAGCAGCTTCAGATGGGGTGTCGCCTTCAGCCGGTCGGCGATGCGGTAGACGAACTGGTCGATCGCATGCCACGGCACGAAGGCGCCCAGGTAGCCGCACACCACATGGCCTTCCAGCCCCCACTTGGCGCGCGTCTCGCGTCGCTCGGCTTCGCTGAAGCTGAACTTGTCGATGTTGGCCGCGTTGGGCGTCACGATCGACGGCGCGATGTGGCCATGCGCCTGCGTCACGCGGTCACGGAACAGCCCCGAGACGAACACCAGGCCGCTCGCGTTGCGCAAGGTCCAGCGTTCGATGCGCCGGGCCAACCAGCCCAGGTGCAACGGGCGCACCCGGTGCACCGCGGCCGAGTCGTTGATCTCGAGGATGATGGGCAGGCCGCGCCGTTTGGCCAGCCACACGGTGATGAACAGGAACAGCGAATAACGCTCGTAGATCAGTTCCAGGTCGTCGTGCTCGCGCAGGTAGCGCACGATGCGCAGCCCGGCGACGGCGTTGTAGGCCAGCTCGGCCAACTCGAACAAGGGCTCGGGCAGCCGGGTCACGATCTTCATCCACCAGCGCGCCTGCTGGGTCGGCGACATCGCCTTCGGGCTGGCATAAGGGTCGGCGCCGGGCACCGACACCACGTCGACCGCCACGCCCATCGCGCGCAACGCGTCGGTGATGCCGCGGATGTGCACGCCCTCGACGGCCTTGCCCTGGGTACGGTGGTGGTACAGCACGCGTCGCAGCGGCGGCGTAGAGGTGGTGGTGGCGTTCATGACCCTCAGTCAGTCGTCGGTTGTAATGATCGGCGCGCGTCGGACGGTAGTGAGGCGTCACGTTCAGGGCAGCGGCAGCCGGGCCGCGTGACGGCGGCGCCGATGGCGAACGCCGGGCCGGTCTCGCGACGGCCGCCTATCATAGGGGCGAGCACCCGTGTGCCGTGCACCGCCCCCCGCATGCTAGGGGGGCAGATTCACGCAGAAACGGGCCGCGCCCCTTTAGCATTGGCACCGTTTGATACAAGCGCTTCGAGGGGGCGTTTGATCGACGCCTGTCGGTTGCATCGGCGGGCGGACGCGGCACCTTGTGACGTGGCTGCCGCCCTCTGTGCAGCACGGTGTGCAGCACCCCACCCCCCAGCAACGATAGACACGCAAGAGGTAGTTCGCGTCCTCCCGAGACCGGAGTGCGCCCGCCAGCCCATGAGCTTCGCCCTTTTTCTGGTGTACGTCCTGTTCACCTTCCTGCGGCCTGTGGAGCTGCTCGCGCCCGACACCGAGTTGCGGCCGATGCTGTGGCTGTGGCTGATCGCCTTTGTCGCGGCGCTGGCGCGCGCGTTGTCGAAGCGTCAGTTTGCGGCGAGCGGGGTGCACATGGTCTTGCTCGGCGGCTTCACGCTCGCGATCGCGATGTCGCAGATCACCAACGGTTGGTTCGGCGGCGGCTTGGACGCGGTGAGCAACTTCAGCTCGTCCGCCTTGCTGTTCGTGCTGGTGTGCATGAACGTCACGTCGATCCGTCGGTTGCGCGCCACCTGCGCGGTGATGGTGGTGGCGCTGGTGTTCGGCGCCACGATGTCGGTCTATTCCTATCACACCGGCTACCGTGCCGAGGAACTGGTGCTGCAGCAAGGCGGCTTCAGTGGCGCGCGCGGCGACGGTATCGTGCCCGACAGCCGGCCGGTGCCGGCACACGACACCTCCGGCCTCTACATGTGGCGGGTGCGCTGGCTGGGGTTCCTGAACGACCCGAACGATTTTGCGCAGGCGATGGTGATGGCCATGCCTTTGTTGTGGGCCACCTACCGTCCCGGGCGTCGCTGGCGCACCTTGATGCTGCTGGTGCTGCCCAGCCTCGCGCTGCTGTATGCCATCTATCTGACCCATTCGCGCGGCGCGATGCTGGGGGTGGGCGCCATGCTGGCGGTGGGTTTGCGCCGGCGCCTCGGGCCGGTGAAGAGCGCGATGATGGTGGCCTTGCTGGCGGGCGCGGCGATCGTGTCGAGCATGGGCGGCGAACGCGAGTTCTCGTCCAAGGAAGGGTCGGCCGGCGAGCGCATCGAAGCCTGGAGCACCGGCTTGATGATGCTGAAGTCGCATCCGCTGTTCGGTGTCGGCTACGGCAACTTCACCGAACACCACTACCTGACCGCGCACAACTCCTTCGTGCTGTGTTTCTCCGAGCTGGGCCTGTTCGGCTACTTCACGTGGCTGGGCCTGCTGGTCGTCACCTACAAGGGCATGAGCCGTGTGATGGCCAGCCGTACACCCGACAGCGCTGAATTTCAGATGGCCGAACTGCTGCGCATGGCCTTCGTCGGCTTTCTCGTGTGTGCCTGGTTTCTGTCGCGCACCTACCAGCCGACGCTGTACTTCCTGCTGGGGCTGTGCGTGGCGGCCTGGCATTGCGCCAAACAAGGCAGCGAGGCCGGGCAACTGCAGGCGCTGCGCCTGGGCCCTAGCCGCTGGGGGCGGGGCGCGTGGGGCGCCGTGTTCGGCAGCCTGACGCTGGTGTACGGATTCGTGCGCCTGCACTACGCATAGGCGCTGGAAGATAGATGGGCGAGGCGGGTCGGAGAGCGCCTCTCGTGTTTGTGTTTGTTGATACTGTCGAGCCGATATAACTCATGAAAATCGTGGCCCTGCTTGCCGTGGCTCTGCTGATCGCCGTGTTGGCGGTGGTGCTGGCATATCTGCGCCAGCGCAACATCTCGATCTGGTTGCGCAGCTACCTGCGCCAGGACTGGAAGCCCGAGGCCCCTGCGCCGGGCCTGAAGCACGTGATGTTCTGCTTCGTCGACCATTACGAGCCGGGCTGGCAGCAGCCGACGTATGAAGTCGAGTGCGCGCGCGTGGCGCGTTGGCGGCGCGACTATCCCGCGCTGTGTGCATCGCACCGCGACGGTGATGGCCGGCCCCCGGTGCACAGCTTCTTCTACCCAGAAGAAGAGTACCGCCCCGAGCACCTCGACGCACTGGTCGAGATGTGCCGCATGGGGCTGGGCGAAATCGAGATCCATCTGCACCACGACAAGGACACCGAGGCCGGGCTGCGCGAGAAGCTGCAGCGCTTCACCCAGCTGCTGGTCGACCGGCACGGTGCGTTGCCCACCGACCCGGCCACCGGCCAACCGCGCTGGTCGTTCATCCACGGCAACTGGGCGCTCGACAACTCGCATCCCCATGGCACCGGCTGCGGGGTCAACAACGAGCTGCAGGTGCTGCGCGAAGAGGGTTGCTACGCCGACTTCACTTTCCCGGCCGCACCCGATCCCTGCCAGACCAGCACCATCAACAAGATCTACTACGCCACCGACGACGCCCACGCACCCAAGTCGCACGACACCGGCGAGCGCGTGCGGGTGGGCGGTCGGCCGGTCGGCGACCTGATGCTGATCCAGGGCCCGCTCGGCTTCATGTGGAAACACCGCAAGTTCGGCCTGCTGCCGCGCATCGAGAACTCGGACGTGCGCACCAGCAACCCGCCCACGCCGTCGCGCGTCGACGCCTGGGTAGAGACCGGCATCCATGTGCAGGGGCGGCCCGAGTGGATTTTCGTCAAGGTGCACACCCATGGCACGCAGGAGCGCGACATGGACACGCTGCTCGGCGATCCGATGCACCAGGCCTTCACGCACCTGGAGACGCGCTACAACGACGGTCGCGAGTGGAAGCTGCACTACGTGAGCGCGCGCGAGATGTACAACATCGTCAAGGCCGCCGAGGCGGGCTTGAGCGGCGACCCGCATCAGTACCGCGACCACGTGATCCCGCGGCCCGCTTACGCCGCCGCGGCATGACCGAGGCCTGAACACCATGTGGCTGCCCGTCATCGTGTTTGCCTGCCTCGGTGCGGTGCTGTACTCCTATCTGCTGTATCCGCTGGTGCTGTTCGTGCTCGGCGCGTGGGTGCAAGGGCAGCGCGACGTGGCCCGGGTGTTCCGCAAGACCGAGCGGCGGGCGACGCTGAAGCAGGGTGAGCTGCCCGAGGTGGCGATCGTCATCTCGGCCTTCAACGAGGAGGGCCACATCCGGCAGCGCATCGCCAACCTGCTCGAACTCGACTACCCGGCCGACCGCTGGCGTGCCTACATCGGCTCGGACGGCAGCCGAGACGCTACCGGGCAGATCCTCGCCGAGTGCGATGACCCGCGCATCCAGGCCTTCGTGTTCGAGCAGAACCGTGGCAAGGCCAACGTGCTCAACGACCTGGTGTCGCGCACCCGCGAGCCGGTGTTGGTGTTCTCCGATGCCAACACCTTCTTCGACCGTGAAGCGCTGCGCAAGCTGGTGGCACCGTTCGAGGATGGTCGGGTCGGCGGCGTCAGCGGCGAACTGCGGCTGGCCGGCAGCGCCGGCGACAACCGCGACAGCCTGTACTGGCGCATCGAGCAGTTCTTGAAGTTCTTCGAGGCCCGCATCGGCGGCCTGCTGGGGGCCAACGGCGCCATCTATGCAATCCGCCGCGCCGCCTGGAAGCCCTTGCGGCCCGACACCATCTGCGACGACTTCTGCGTCGCGATGAACGTCGCGGCGGCCGGCCACCGGCTGGTGTACGAGCCGGCCGCGTTCGCCGAAGAGGCGACGCCCGATTTCATCGGTGAAGAGTACCGCCGCCGGGTGCGCATCGGCATCGGCAACTTCCAGGCGCTGTGGCGTCACCCCGAATATTTGCTGCGCACCTCCAAGGGCACTGCTTTCGCCTACCTGTCGCACAAGGTGCTGCGCTGGCTGGCGCCGCATCTGCTGCTGGTGGCGCTGGGCGTGTCGGCGTGGCTGGGGGTGGCGTCGCCGGCATGGCGTGCCTTCGCGCTGCTGCAACTGGCCGGTTATCTCAGCGCGGCGGTGCTGTTCGGGCTCAGCACGCGTGGGCGGCGTCTGCCGACGCTGCTCAGCCTGCCGGCGTTTCTGTTCGCGTTGAACTGGGCTTTTCTGGTGGCCTCATGGCGTTACGCGAGCGGGCGCTACAGCGGGACCTGGCGGCGCAGCAGCCGCTGAACGGCGGCGCATCGCACACTCATCGGCGGCGCACCACAGTGCGGCCGCCATACAAGACGACAAGACAGAGAGGACACGCGCGTGTTTCGGGTTGGGATCGTAGGGTGCGGCAAGATTGCCGACGGACATGTGGAGCAATTGCGGGCGATCGGGCGTGCCGAGGTGGTGGCGGTGTGCGACCGCGAGCCGCTGATGGCCGAGCAGCTGGCGGTGCGCCTGGGTGTGCCAGGGCGTTATGACGATCTGCAGCAGATGCTGCAGAACGAAAGGTTGGACGTGCTGCACATCGCCACGCCCCCCGATTCGCACCTGGCACTGGCCAAGATGGCGTTCGCCGCCGGCTGCCATGTCTTCATGGAAAAGCCGTTCGCGTTGACCGAGGCGCAGGCGCGCGTGATCGTCGACCTCGCCAACGAGGCGGGCCGCAAGGTCGGCGTCAACTACCTCTACAACTTCGAAACCCCGGGGCTGCAGCTGCAGCAGCTGCTCGACAGCGCGGCCCTCGGCGAGCTGGTGCACCTCGACACCGCCTATGGCTACAACCTGTCGGGCGACTACGGCCTGGCGGTGATGTCCGACCCCGGCCACTGGGTGCATCGCCTGCCGGGCAAGCTGTTCCACAACGTGCTCGACCATGTGCTGGCCAAGGTGGTCGCGCACCTCGGCGACGACGTGCAGACCCAGGTGTGCGCCTTCCGGCGCCGCGACGCGACCGGCAACCCGGTGGTCGACGCGATGCCTGACGAGCTGCGCTTCATGCTGCGCAGCGGTCACCTGACCGTCTCGGGCCTCGTCAGCGCGCATGGCCGGCCGGTGGCCCACACCTTGCGCGTGGTCGGCACCCGTGACACGGTCGAGCTCGACTATGCCGCGCGCACGCTGGTCCACAGCGCCCGCCAGAGCCAGCCCAGCGCCTTGGGCCGCACCTTCGTGCCGTGGAGCCAGGGCCGCCAGTTCTTCAAGAACGGCTGGCGCAACGTCGGGCAGTTCCGCCGCCACGAATTCCATTACTTCCAGTGCATGCGGGTGCTGCTGAACCGCTTCTACGACAGCATCGAAGGCCGCGGCGCCGACCCCGTGCCGCAAGACCAGATCTTGCGCGTGTGCCGCGTGATCGACCAGATCGTCACCGGCATCGAGGCCTCCGCATGACGATGACGACGAGCATGAACGACAAGAGTTCTTCTTCCACCGTGCTGGTGACCGGCGCTGCTGGCTTCCTGGGCCAGCGCATCGCCCGCAGCCTGCTCGCCGAAGGCGTGACCGATCTGCGTCTGCATGTGCGCCACACCGCGCCTCAGGGCCTGGTCGAAGCGCTGCAGCGCGACTTCCCCGCGGCGCGGATCGAGATCGGCACCGGCAACCTGCTGGCGCGCGGCACGCTCACGCCGCTGGTGCAAGGCGTGGGCTGCGTGGTGCATGCCGCGGCTGGCATGAAAGGCGGTGCGGCCGACATGTTCGCCAACACCGTGATCGGCACCCGCAACCTGCTGGAAGCCGCCGGCGAGCAGGGTGTGCGCCGGGTGGTGCTGATCAGCTCGTTCGCGGTGTTTCGCACCGAGCAGCTCTCGCCGGGTGCGACGCTCGACGAAACCACACCGACCGAGACCGTGGGCATCGAGAAGGGCGCCTACGGCTACGCCAAGACCCGGCAGGAGCAGCTGTTCCGCGAGTTCGAGCAGCGCTTCGGCTTCGAGTCGGTGGTGTTGCGCCCGGGCGTGATCTACGGACCCGGGGGCGGCGCTCTGTCGCCGCGCGTGGGCCTGAAGGCCATGGGCTTCTTCTTCAGCCTCGGCGGCAAGGCGCTGCTGCCGCTGACCTATGTCGACAACTGCGCCGACGCGGTGGCGCGAGCGACGCTGCACGCGCCGTCGGGCGCTGTCTTCAGCGTGGTCGACGACGAACTGCCCACCTGTTCGGCCTATCTGCGCGCCTATTGCCGCTCGGTCCAGAAGATGCGGGTGCTGCCGGTGCCGCATTGGGCGTTGGTGAAGGGCGCGGCGTGGCTGCAGCACTATCACAAGGTGTCCAAGGGCCAGCTGCCGGCGGTGTTCACGCCTTATGTGGTGCGCTCGATGTTCACGCCGCTGCAGTACAGCAATGCCGCGCTGAAGCAGATCGGCTGGGCGCCCCGGGTGTCGACAGCCGAAGGCATGCGCCGCTCGTTCGAGGCGTGGAAGGCGCAGGGCCGGTGATCGGCCCGGCCCGCTGACGGCGCGGGCCTGCAAGTCGCAGGTCGGCTGGCAGCCCGTGGGCCGGCGGCAAGCAGCAGAGGGCGAGGAGCGGCGAGCCGCAGCGGGCGCGGAGCCCGCTCGCTCGCTCAGTATGGCGACGGGTGCGGCCGGCTCACGCCGGCTGGATCGCCGACAGGTTCGGCCCCACCGCCTTCGCGTAGAAGCGGTCGTAGGCCGAGCGTAAGGTTTCGATCGAGGCGTTGGCATGCACCCACGCCGAGGCACCGCTGGCCAGCCGCTCGCGCAGCACGGCGTCGGACAGCAGGCGCGACAAGGCTTGCTGCAGCGCCGGTCCGTCGGCTGGCGGGACCAGCAGGCCGGTTTCACCGTCGCTGATGATCTCCGGGTTGCCGCCCACCCGCGTCGCCACGATGGGCAGGCGCGTGGCGCATGCTTCGAGCAGCGCGATCGACACGCCTTCGGTGAGCGACGGCATCGCGAACACGTCGAAGGCGGGCGTCAGCTGCGCCACGTCGGAGCGTTGGCCGGCAAACAAGACCTTGTGCGTCACGCCCAGCTTACGGGCCTCTTCGCGCAGCTCTTCTTCCAGCGGGCCCGAGCCGATCAGCACCAGGCGCAACTGCGGATGGGCCTGCAGCAGGGCCGGCAGTTGCGCGATCAGCAGGCGGTGGTTCTTCAGCGCCACCAGGCGGCCGACGGCGCCCACCACCAGCTCGTCGGGCCCGATGCCCAACGTGCGGCGCGCTTCCGCACGGCGCTCGGGTGACCAGCGAAAACGTTCGACCGGGATGCCGTTGAGCACGGTGCTCGCCTTGGCCGCGGGCACGATGCCGTCACCGACGAAGCGGTCGTGCACCTGGCGGCCCACCATCGCCACGCCGGCGGTGCGGTGCAGCGACCAGCCGTAGAACAAGCCCAGCTTGCGGCTGCTGAGCCGCGTGCCCATGTCGTGGCAAGTGCCCACCAGCGTCGGACGCCCCGGCATGCCGAACATGGCCGTGGCGGCGTAGTAGTTGGGCACGAAGCTGTGCGCGTGCACGATCTCGGCGCGCCGCTCGGCGACGCTGCGGCGGATGCAGCGCAAGGCCGGCACGTCGAAGGGGCGGCTCTTGCCGGCGATGACGACGTCGATGCCGTGCTTCAGCAACTCGGCCTTGTAGCCTTCGGTGCGATGCAAACACAACACCGAGACGTCGTGACCATAGCGCCGCTGGGCGATCGCGAGGTCGGTCACCACGCGTTCCAAACCGCCGTGATCCAGCGACTCCAGGATGTGCATCACTCGCATGAGAAGGAAACAGCCGACCGGCACTGAGAAAATGAAGAGCCGTACTGTAGTGGAAGCGGCTCCAGCAGCGAGTGTTCCTGGGCCGCTCATTTCGGGGGTCGACGGGCGGTCGAGGCCTGGCGGCGTGTGCTCTGCGTGGCGAGTCGGTGTCGCTTCGGCGCGCGCCGCCACACCTGGATCTCTATTGCGTCTGGCCGCTCGGCGAGCGCAGAGGCGAACGCAGCGCCGGTCGTAAGCCTCTGCCTTCAAGCCGTCGAGCCCACCGTGGTCCACGCACATTTCCCGCCGGTCGTCGCCGGATGAACCGCGGTGGGCAGCCCCCGAACGGGGGGAGCCGCCGGGTGCGGCAGGCCGGACGCACCGAAGCACAATGGAAAGCCTGGTCGGCGCAACTGCCGTTCGGCGGTTCGACCTGTGCAGTCTTTGTCGCTCGCGCGGCTCCCGAGTGGCTGGCCCAGCAGAGGCGTGTCGACTCCATCCGTGTCCCTACCCAAGTTCATGATCTTCTTCCCTTCTTCATTGCGTTTCGGCCTGAGCGAAGCCGCCAAATCCTTCGCCCTCGGCCTGCGCGAATGCGCACGCCCGCGACTCGCGCTGGTCTCCGTCGTCGCGGCCCTGGTGTCGCTGTTGCTGTGGCTCACCGTGTTCGTGACGTGGTGGGAAGAGTTGGTACAGCTCGCCTTGGTCGGCCTGGTCGTGCTGGCGGTCGTGTTCGCGCCCGCCGCGCCGCTGGCCGGTAGCGTGGTAGCGATGGGCAGCTTCGCGAGTGTGGCGGCGCCGGTCGGCCTCGTCGCGGTGGCGGCGGGTGTGTTGAAGTACGTCGTGGTGGCCGCCGCGTTCGCCGTGCTGGTCCTCGTCACGATGCGGCTCGTCGTCGAGTGGTGGCTGATGCCGCGCATCCAGCAAGCGTGTCTGGAGCGCTATCCGGCGCTGCGGCAGAAGGTCGACGCGAGCTGGCACGGCGGGCTGCGCAACGTGCTCGGCGCGTGGGCCCTGTTCCTGGTCGGCGGCACGATCTGCTTGCTGATCCCGTTCGTCGGCGCCGTCTTGTTGTTCCTGCTGGCCAACTACCTGAACGCCCGCAGCCTGGTCAACGATGCGCTCGATGGCATTGCCAACGATGTCGAACGTCGCAAGGCGATCTCCGAGAACCGCGTCGCCACCACGGCGGTCGGTGTGATGGTGGCCGGCTTCACGCTGATTCCGTTCGCCGGGCTGCTGGCGCCGGTGCTGCTCGGCGCGGCGATGTGCCATCTGTCGATGCGGACCGTGATGCGCGTGCGTGAGCAGACCGGCTCTGCAGCAGCTGCGACCGGCAGCGCTTCCGTCTCCGCGCTGCGCTCGGCCGTGTGACGGGGTGGGCGACAAGGTCTGACGGCGCAGACCTTCGGCGCCCGTCAGCCTGCGCGCCGTCCAGACGCTGCGATCCGCGCTGCCGCTCCGCCCCTCATGCCTGCGCCACCTCCTCGGCCACCTGTGCCTCGCTCGCCGCCGCCCCATGCGGCATCGGCAAGCCCCCCATCAACTCGCACAGCGGCGTCAACCCGCTCTCGCCCATTCGCAAGGTCGACCGCCGCTGGATCAAATCGTGGTTGGCGAACAACTCGGTGACCCAGTTGGCGAACACGCGCACGCGTGTGCTGAGGTGGCGGTTGGGCGGGTAGACCAGATAGATCGGCTTCGGCGCCGAGATCCACTGGCACAGCACCGGCTGCAAGGCGCCGCTGCTCAGATGTTGCTGCACCATGAAAGTGGGCACCTGGATGATGCCGAGGCCGGCCAGGCCGGCGGCGAGGTACGCGTTGCTGTCGTTCACCGCGGCGCGGTAGCGGCCGCGCACGGTGATGCGCTCGGCATCCTTCGCGAACACGAACTCCTTCTGGCGCCCGCCGCCGAGGAAGTAGCTGACCATCGTGTGGCGGTCTTCAAGTTCCGACGGATGCGACGGCGTGCCATGTTCGCGCAGGTAGGCCGGCGTCGCGCAGGCCACCGCGTGCACCTCGCCGATGTGGCGCGCCACCATCGACTCATCGGTCACTTCGCCAGCCCGCACGGCACAGTCGATGTTGTCGCCGATCATGTCCACCGGCCGATCGCTGACGCCGAGGTCGACTTGGATCGACGGGTACTCCTGCAAGAACTCGGACAGCGCCGGCAGGATGACCAGGGTCGCGAGGCTGCTCGGCGCCTCCACACGCAGCCGGCCCTTGGGGCAGGCGCGGGCGTTCGACATGCTGGCGTCGATGTCGTCCAACTCCACCAGCACGCGGGCCACGCGGTCGTAATACGCAGCGCCGTCGGAGGTCACCTGCACACGCCGGGTGGTCCGGTGCAGCAGCTTGGTGTGCAGGTGCGTCTCGAGGTTTTGCACCAGCTTGGTCAAAGTGGGCTTGGGCATCTGCAGCGACTCGGCGGCTTTCGTGAAGCTGCCCGTGTCAGCAACGCGCAGGAAGGCGCGCATGGCGGCGAGTTGATCCATCGAAGCTCCTGAAGGGGTAGGGCGGAACAGCGCAAGGTCGGCTGATTATTCACGCACAGAAAAAAAGAAGCCAGATCTGCAGTATTTATTCGCCACGCGAGAACTCATATCGTTTGCGGCACCGCAGCATTCCGCCACACGGGCGGGCTGCCACAGAACAACAGCAAACATCAGGAGTTCTGCATGTCCCAAGACTTTGAGCCGACCAAGCCATCCTCGCGTGACGGCGTGGCACATTCCCCCTTGTTGTCGACCGGCGCGACAGCCGGCCCTGCAGGTCGCCGCGGCGGCGCCTTGTGGGCCCTCGGTGTCGCGCTCGCCACGGTGGCGGCCGCGGCGTTGATCGTGCTGGGCCTGGCCTCGCCCAAGGCGCAGGCCGATGCACCGCCCGCCGCCCCTGCGGCCACGCCTGTCTCGGTGGCCACGGTGGTCGAACGACAGGTCGCGTCGTGGGACGACTTCTCAGGGCGACTCGAAGCGGTCGAACGTGTCGACGTGCGCCCACGTGTGGCCGGCACCGTACAAGCGGTGCACTTCCGCGAGGGCGAACTGGTCAAGGCGGGCGACCTGCTGGTGTCGCTCGATGCGGCGCCGTATGCCGCTGAGGTCGAGCGCCAGCAGGCCCAAGTGGCCGCCGCCGAAGCGCGCCTGGCGCATGCACGCAACGAACTCGAGCGTTCGCAGCGGTTGTGGGAAGAACGTGCGATCGCCCATCGTGAACTCGACGAACGTGTGAACGCGCAGCGCGAGGCCGAGGCGCTGTTGCGCGGCGCCCGCGCCGCCTTGCAGTCCGCTCGGCTCAGCCTGGGCTACACGCAAGTCCGCGCACCGGTGGCCGGCCGCGTCGGCCGGCTCGAAGTGACGGTGGGCAACCTGGTGGCGGCCGGCCCCGGTGCGCCGGTGCTGACCACCCTGGTTTCGGTGAGCCCGATCTACGCCAGCTTCGAGGCCGACGAACAAGTGGTGTTGCGTGCCTTGAAGCAACTGCCCGGCGGCGCCGGCGGGCGTGCCCAGATCGGCCGTATCCCCGTGCGCATGGGCACCGCCGACAGTGCCGAGCTGCCCTATAGCGGGAAACTGCAATTGATCGACAACCAGGTCGACGCGCGCAGCGGCACGGTCCGCGTGCGTGCCGTCTTCGACAACCCGGAGGGTGTGCTGATGCCCGGCCAGTTCGCGCGGTTGCGCATGGGCCAGCCGGCCGCACAGCCGGCCGTGTTGATCAGCGAGCGTGCGGTGGGCACCGACCAGAGCAAGAAGTTCGTGCTGGTGGTCGGTGACGACCACAAGGCCAGCTACCGCGAGGTGACGCTGGGGGCGCAGGTGGACGGCCTGCGTGTCGTGAGCCGTGGGCTCAAGCCCGGCGAGCGCATCGTCGTCAATGGGCTGCAGCGCGTGCGGCCCGGCGCGGAGGTCGTGCCGCAAACGGTCGAGATGGAAGCAAGCCGGACGCCGCAGACGCGCGACGCGGCCGCTTCGCTCTCTTGAGGGGAAGCGCCATGCCGTCTTTGCGACCCCCTCGTTCGACCGTGACTGGAGCCACACCGTGAACCTGTCCAAGTTTTTCATCGACCGACCGATCTTCGCCGGCGTGCTGTCGCTGCTGATGCTGATCGCCGGCCTGATCTCGCTGGGCGCTCTGCCCATCTCGGAGTACCCGGAGGTGGTGCCGCCCTCGGTGGTGGTGCGCGCCCAGTACCCCGGCGCCAACCCCAAGGTCATCGCCGAAACCGTCGCCACGCCGATCGAAGAGGCGATCAACGGTGTCGAAAACATGCTCTACATGAGCAGCCAGGCCACCACCGACGGCCTGTTGACGCTGACCGTCACCTTCCGCCTCGGCACTGACCCCGACAAGGCCCAGCAGCTGGTGCAAAACCGTGTCTCGCAGGCCGAGCCACGCTTGCCCGAAGAGGTGCGGCGCCTGGGCGTGACCACCGTCAAGAGTGCGCCCGACCTGACCATGGTGGTGCATTTGCTGTCGCCCAACGAGCGCTACGACATGACGTATCTGCGCAACTATGCGCTGCTGAACGTCAAGGACCGTCTGGCGCGTGTCGAAGGCGTGGGGCAGGTGCAGGCCTTCGGCGCGGGCGACTATTCGATGCGCGTCTGGCTCGACCCGCAGAAGGTCGCCGAGCGCCGCTTGTCGGCCAGCGACGTGGTGCAGGCCATCCGCGAGCAGAACGTGCAGGCCGCCGCCGGTATCGTCGGCGCCTCACCCAGCCTGCCGGGCGTCGATCTGCAGCTGTCGATCAACGCGCAGGGGCGGCTGCAGAGCGAAGAAGAGTTCGGCGACATCATCGTCGGCAGCAGCGAGGACGGTGGCGTCACGCGGTTGCGCGACGTGGCGCGCATCGAACTGGGCGCCTCCGAATACGCCTTGCGCTCGCTGCTCGACAACAAGCCCGCCGTGGCCCTGCCGATCTTCCAGGCGCCGGGCAGCAACGCGATCCAGATCTCGGACGACGTGCGCGCCATCATGGCCGAGCTGAAGCAGGACATGCCCGAGGGCGTGGACTACCAGATCGTCTATGACCCGACGCAGTTCGTGCGCGCCTCGATCGACGCGGTGGTGCACACGCTGCTCGAAGCGGTGGCGCTGGTGGTGCTGGTGGTGATCTTGTTCCTGCAGACCTGGCGCGCCTCCATCATCCCGCTGCTGGCGGTGCCGGTGTCCATCGTGGGCACCTTCGCGGTGATGCATCTGTTCGGCTTCTCGATCAACGCGCTGAGCCTGTTCGGGTTGGTGCTGGCGATCGGCATCGTGGTCGACGACGCGATCGTGGTGGTCGAGAACGTCGAGCGCAACATCGAAGCCGGGCTGAGCCCGCGCGAGGCCACCTACCGCGCGATGCGCGAAGTGTCGGGGCCCATCATCGCGATCGCACTGGTGCTGATCGCGGTGTTCGTGCCGCTGGCCTTCATCAGTGGTTTGACCGGGCAGTTCTACAAGCAGTTCGCGCTGACGATCGCCATCTCCACCGTGATCTCGGCCATCAACTCGCTGACGTTGTCACCGGCGCTCGCGGCGCTGCTGCTGAAGTCGCACGACGCGCCGAAAGACCGGCTCACGGTGTGGATGGACCGCTGGTTCGGCTGGCTGTTCCGCGGCTTCAACCGGGCCTTCGGGCGCGGGGCCGAGGCCTACAGCGGCGGCGTCAAGCGGGCCATCGCACGGCGCGCGCTGGTGTTCGGCGTCTACCTGGCGCTGGTGGGCGTGACCTTCGTGTTGTTCCGCGCGGTGCCCGGTGGTTTCGTGCCGGGCCAGGACAAGCAATACCTGGTCGGCTTCGCGCAACTGCCCGACGGCGCGACGCTGGACCGCACCGAAGAGGTGATCCGCCGCATGGGCGAGATCGCGCTGAAGCAGCCGGGCGTCGAGAGCGCGATCGCCTTCCCGGGCCTGTCGATCAACGGTTTTACCAACAGCTCCAACGCCGGCATCGTGTTCGTCACGCTCAAGCCTTTCAACGAACGCCGCGACGAGTCGCTCAGCGGCGGCGCCATCGCGGGCCAGCTGAACCAGAAGTTCGGGGCCATCGAAGACGCCTTCATCGCGATGTTCCCGCCGCCCCCGGTGCAGGGCCTGGGCACCATCGGCGGCTTCAAGCTGCAGATCGAAGACAAGGCCGCGCTCGGCTACGGCGCGCTCAGCGAGGCCTTGCAGGCCTTCATGGGCAAGGCCTATCAGGCCCCGGAGCTGGCGGGCATGTTCTCGAGCTTCCAGGTCAACGTGCCGCAGCTGTATGCTGACATCGACCGCACCAAGGCGCGGCAGTTGGGCGTCGCCGTGACCGACGTGTTCGACACGATGCAGATCTACCTCGGCTCGCTGTACGTGAACGACTTCAACAAGTTCGGTCGCACCTATTCGGTCCGTGTGCAAGCCGATGCGGCCTTCCGGGCGCGCGCCGAAGACGTCGGTCACTTGAAGGTGCGCTCGCGCACCGGCGAGATGGTCCCGCTGTCCGCGCTGCTGCGCCTGCAGCCGAGCTTCGGTCCCGAGCGGGCGATGCGCTACAACGGTTTTCTGTCCGCCGATGTCAACGGCGGCGCGGCGCCGGGGTACTCGTCCGGCCAGGCACGCGAGGCCGTCGAGCGTATCGCGCAAGAGACGCTACCCAAGGGCGTCAGCTATGAATGGACCGAGCTGACCTACCAGGAGATCCTGGCCGGCAACTCGGCGCTGTGGGTGTTCCCGCTCGCGGTGCTGCTGGTGTTCCTGGTGCTGGCGGCGCAATACGAAAGCCTGAGCCTGCCGCTGTCCATCATCCTGATCGTGCCGATGGGCTTGCTGGCGGCGATGACCGGCGTGTGGCTGTCGAACGGCGACAACAACGTGTTCACCCAGATCGGGCTGATCGTGCTGGTGGGCCTGTCGGCCAAGAACGCGATCTTGATCGTCGAGTTCGCCCGTGAGCTGGAACTGGCCGGCCGCACGCCGACCGCCGCCGCGATCGAAGCCAGCCGGCTGCGGCTGCGGCCCATCCTGATGACCTCGCTGGCCTTCGTGATGGGGGTGCTGCCGCTGGTGCTGTCGACCGGCGCCGGCGCCGAGATGCGCCAGGCCATGGGCGTGGCGGTGTTCGCCGGCATGCTGGGTGTGACGCTGTTCGGGCTGTTCTTGACGCCGGTGTTCTATGTGCTGCTGCGCCGGCTCACCGGCAACCGGCCGCTCAAGCTGCACGGCCAGGTGCCGCACGCCGATGAGATCGATGCGCCGACGACCGGCGGCGGTGGGGGTGGGGCGGCGGTACGCCCGCTGCCGGCCGCACCGCACCACACCCATGACTGACCGCCACGTCGCAAGGAGTCGCGTGATGAGTATGCCCACACAACAGACCACCCGGCCCGCCTGGCGAGTGCCCGCACTGGTGCTGGCGCTGGCCTTGGCCGGATGTGCCACACAACCTGCCGAGCAGCCGCCGCTCGACCTGCCGATGCCGGCCACCTTCAAGGAAGCCGAAACCGCACGCTGGACCGTCGCCCCGCCCGCCGACACGCAGGCTCGGGGCGACTGGTGGCAGGTGTTCGCCGACCCGGTGCTCGACGACCTGGCCCGGCGCGCCGGTGAGCGCAACACCGACTTGCAGCTCGCCGCCGCCCGGCTCGCACAGGCCCGCGCGCTGCTGAAGAACACCGAGGCCGACCGCGCGCTCCAACTGGGCCTGGAAGCCGGCGCGAGCCGGCAGACCGATGCAGGGCAGGGCGGGCGGCCCGTCACCAGCCTCACGGCCGGCGCTGGCGCCAGCTACGAGCTGGACCTGTTCGGCCGGCTGGCCGGTGCGAGCCGCGCGGCGGGGCTCGACGTGCAGGCACGCGAGGCCTTGCTGCAGAGCACGCGGCTGGTGGTGCAGGCCGACGTGGTCGGCACCTACCTGGGCTTGCGGGCGCTGGACAC
Organism: Caldimonas brevitalea; assembly: GCF_001017435.1. Taxonomy (NCBI): domain Bacteria; kingdom Pseudomonadati; phylum Pseudomonadota; class Betaproteobacteria; order Burkholderiales; family Sphaerotilaceae; genus Caldimonas; species Caldimonas brevitalea. Next base: position 3,757,693 of record NZ_CP011371.1, on the reverse strand, counting down.
CGAACGCCGGTTGGTACGCGACACCTTGCAGGCGTTGCGCGACACGCAGCGACTCACCGAGCGCCGCCACGACGCGGGCGACGTGGCCGAGCTCGACGTCGCGCGGGCCAAGACCGAGGTCGCGTCGACCGAGGCCGAAGCCATCGCGCTCGACCGCCGCCGTGCCGAACTGGAGCACGCCCTGGCGACGCTGGTCGGCGAGCCGGCATCGTCGTTCACGCTGGCCGATGTCTCCGACCGTGGTGCTGCATCGGATGCGCCGCCGCCGCCGGTGCCGGCCGGTGTGCCGTCGACCGTGCTGGCCCGGCGCCCCGACGTGGCCGCCGCCTTGCGTACGCTGATGGCGGCGCAAGAGCGGGTGGGCATCGCCAAGGCGGCTTGGTTCCCCGACCTGACGCTGACCGCCAGTGGCGGTTATGCGTCGAGCGAGCTGTCCGACCTGTTCCAGTGGTCGGCGCGAGCCTGGGGTGTGGGCGCCTTGCTGTCGTTGCCGATCTTCGACGGCGGCCGGCGCGACGCCGGCGTGCGGCGGGCCGAGGCCGAACTCGACGCGGCGCTGGCCGTCTACCGGCAGCAGGTGCTGGTGGCGTTCCGCGAGGTCGAGGACCAACTGGCCGGCCTGCGTTTGCTGGCGCAGCAGTTCGAGGCGCAACAGCGCGCGGTGGAAGCGGCCACACGGGCAACCGGCTTGTCGGGCTCGCGCTATCGCAACGGGCTGGTCAGCCAGCTGGAGCTGCTGGACGCGCAGCGCAGCGAGCTGCGCAACCGACGCCAGGCCGTGCTGGTGCGGTCGGCGCAGCAGCAGTCGACGGTCGGGCTGATCCGGGCCTTGGGGGGCGGGTGGGACGCCACGCCTCCCGCGGCGCCGCAAGCGGCCCATCGGCCGCCGCAGGGCGAACAGCCTTCCTGACCCGCAACTGGGAGGAGCCGGCGCGCCTGGCAAGCGGCGCCGGCCCGCCTCACCAGCTCGCGCCGAGCGACAGCTTGACGGTGCGTGGCGGCCCTTCCAGTGTGCCGGTGGGGCTGCCGAACTCCGCGCCGTCGGTCTTGTAGTCCTTGTAGTTGCGACGATTGAACAGGTTCAGCACGTCCGCCCGCACCCGCACCCGCGCGCCCGCACCCACCCTGAACGCCTTGCCCAGCGCGACATCCACCTGCCGCTGGCTGCCGCGCTTGAACTGTTCGATCGAACACTGGTTGGCCCCCGCGGTGCAGTCGGTGTAGTACTGCGGCCGGCCCGACGCATAGCTGAGCCGCAGCGACCCCTCCAGCCCCCAGGGCAGGTCCTGCAGGGCCGCCACCACCAGCCGGTGCTTGGGCACGGCCGACGATTGCTTCCAGCCGTAATCCGCCAGGCTCGGGTAGTCGAGCGAGTAGTGCTCGCCGAACTGCCGGTTTTCTTTCGCGTTGGCATAGGTGTAGGCCAGCGTGACGCCCCAGCCGCTGGTGGGCGTGTACGGCTTTTGCGCCTGCAGGAACAAGGAGTTGGTGCGAGTCTCCAGACCGGAGGTGCCGAGGATCAACGAGCCATAGCCGGGCACCCCGTTGCCGAACGGCGGGCCCCATGTGGTGCCCGGCGCGAAGAAGCTGCCGTCCGGGCGCCGGTTGCCGAGCAGGAAGGCGAAGCCGTTCTTGCTGCGCACGTGCGACAGGCCGACGTCGGTGTTCCAGTTGCCGACCACCTGCCGCAGCCCCAGGCTGAACTGGTCGGAGAACGGCAGCTTGAGCTTGTTGTTGATCAGCACGACCTCGCGACCCTGGGTGTTGCTGGCCGGGCCGAGCAGGCCGACCAGGCCTTCGGGCGTGTAGTACTCCGGCTTCCAGGTGCCGTCGGGAAACAGAAACTCGCGCGTCGGGAAGGTGCCCTTGGTGTGCTCCAGCTGCAGCCAGTCGAAGATGTTGCGGTCGTAGGAGCGGCCATAGCCGCCGTAGACCACGCTGTGCTGGTCGGCCTTGAGGTCGTAGGCGAAGCCGAGCCGCGGCTGCCAGGCTTTGGCAAAGGCTTTGCGGTTGCGGCCGGTGCTGATGTAGTCGTTGATGTCGATGCCGCCGTTGGTCAGCGTTTGGGCGTAGGTCTGGCCCGCAGGCGCGTTCGGGTCCTGCTCGTTCAGCGCCGCGATCACGTCGGACGGCGTCTCGTGGTCGAGGTAGGCCGGGCTGCGCTCATAGTCGTAGCGCAGCCCGAGGTTGAGCGTCAGGTGCCGGTTGACCTCCCAGTCGTCCTGTACATACAGGCCGATCTGGGTGTTGCGCGAGTGTGCGCTGCCGTCCCCCACGCCCTCGAGCGCCGTGCCCACGCGCAGCTTGTAGGGGTCGGGGTTGCCACTCGTGATGTCGATGTAGTACTGCGGGTTGTAGGGCAGTCGTTCGACCGCGTCGACCTCGACACTCTTGACCTTCACGCCCATCTTCACGACGTGCCGCCCGCGCCATTGCAGGTCGGTGAAGGTGAAGTCGTCCTGCACGGCATAGCCCTTCTGGGCTTTGCGCTGGTAGTCCTGGCCGCCGCCGACGTTGAGCACCTCCTTCTCCGCATCGGTCAGCCCGGTGGTGAAGCGCAGACCCGGCCCCAGCGTCGTCGGCCGCGGGTTCCAGTCGGTGCGCTCGTACGTGATGCGCGCCTCGTTGACCCAGGTGTCGGCGTTGTACTGGTGCTTGAGCGCGATGCGCGTCTCGTCGTTGTCCTTCTGCGTCGACCACGGCTCGGTGCTCTGGTCTTTCAGGTTGGTGGTCTCGCGTTCATCGCGGTACTTGAGCGTGAACTCGAGTTGCTGTGCGTCGTTCAGTGCTGCATCGAGCTTGAGGAACAGCAGGTCTTCCTTGAACGGCACGCTGACCGGGCCGAGCAGGTGGCGGTAGGCGGCCGGGATGTCCTCGGCGCTGCGCCCGGCGCCGGGCACCACTGTTTGCGGGTCGCGATTGTCCTTGCCTTCGTAGGCGATGAAGTAGTGCAGCCGGTCCTTCACGATCGGGCCGCCCAGCGAGGCGCCGTACTGGTTCTGGCGGCTGTCGACCTTCTCGCCGGCCTTGGCTTCGGCGGGTGTCGACGCACGCCAGCTGCCGCGGGTGTGGTCGAAGAAGACGTCGCCCTGCAGCTCGTTGGTGCCCGACTTGGTGACCGCGGTGATGGCCGCACTGGTCACCTCGTCGAACTCGGCCTTGTAGTTCTGCGTCAGCACCTTGTACTCGCTGATGGCCGACTGCGGAAACGGGTTGCCGCGGCTCGAGTCCTGCCCGCTGATGCCGCCCCGCGTGACGTAGTTCTTCTGGCTGACGCCGTCGATGAACACATTGACGCCGTTGATGTTCTGGGCACCACCTTGCAGCCGCGTGCTGCCGTCGGCCTCGGTCGCGAAGCTGACGCCGGGCGCCAGGTCGGCAAAGGCCAGGAAGTTGCGGGTCACCTGCGGCAGCCGCTCCATCTGCCGCGGGCTGACATAGGCGCCGACCTCGCTGCTCTTGCTCTCGACGCCGCGTGTGCCGGTGACGGTCACGGTCTGCAGCGCCACGGTGGGGGTCCCCGGCGCCAGGTCGAGTGCCAGCGTCTGCCCGACCCGCAATGTCACCTCCCGCGTGCTGGCCGGAAGCCCCGCTGCCTGGACCTCGATGCGGTAGGTGCCGGGGGGCAGCCCGGTCAGCACATAGCCCCCATCGCTGCGGCTGGTGGTGCGCAGGGTCTGGCCGGTCGCGGTGTTGCGCGCCGTGATCGTCGCGCCCGCCACCGGGCCCGACGCTTGTGCCACCGTGCCTCGCACGATGGCGCTGCTGACTTGCGCTGCGGCGGGCAGCGCAATAAAGAGCAGGGTTACGGTGGGCAGCGCCTGGTTGAAAAGGCAGCTGGGTGCAGCTTGTCTCACGCTGTGGCCTCCTTGTGGGCAGGCAGACGCCCCTGCGCCGGCTGCCGTGGCTCGATGTCGAGATGTGCAAACACGAACGCCGCCTGCCGGCCTGCGACCCGGGGGCCCGGAGCGGCAAGCGAGGATAGGGGAGGGGCCGCCGGCCGTAAAGGCAGCGCGCGGGTGGGTGCCACGACGTACTGCGGCCGCCGCATCAGGCCTGGGGCCCGACGGGCACCAACTGAATGCAGATACAAATGAAGACCTAGATCACGCCTCGGCTTTTAGGCCGTTGACGGTAGGTCAGGCGCCCCGCAAGGCTTCTTGTCCCAGTGCCTCGTCGTCGTGGGCGGTGTCGCAACCGGGCACGGCGGCGTTGACGAGTTGTGAACGCAGTGCCGCGAGTTCGGCGCGGGCTTCGGCCAGGCTGGTGGCCACGCGGTCGGCGCCGGCGCTCGTCAAGGCGGTGCGTGCAGTGGCCACGTCGGCCTGCCGGCCGAAGCAGGCCACCACCAGTTGCGGCTGCAGCGGATGCGTCCGCAGACGCTTGCAGAGCAACTGCGCATAGGCCAGCGCCGAGGCGCTGGCCGTGACGATGCAGACCACCGGCGCCGGCCGGGCCTCCAGTTCGGCGGCCACCTCGGAGGCGAGTGCGCCGGGGTCGCAGGTGTCGAGCGAGAAGCCGCCGGGTTCGAGCAGCTGTTCGAGCAGCCCGGCGGCGGCGGCGGCGCAGGGGTCGCGCACCGGCACCACCAGCAAGGGCATGGCGGCGGCCGGCGCGGCGCGGTCGGGGGGTGCGACCGGCGCGGCCGGGTCGACGCCCACCTGCGGATCGGCGGCCAACCGGGCCGCGAGGTCGGCCACGGCAGTGACGACAAACTCGACGTCGGCTTCGTCGAGCGCATTGCGTTCCAGGTCTCGACGCGCATAGCACAGCGCCGGCATCATCAGCTCGTCGTAGACGCCCAGCAGGCCGGCCGTGCCAGCATGCTCGGCTGCCACCTCGCCGGCCTCGTGCCGGTCGCGGGCCAGCAGCCGCTGATAAAAGCGCGCGCTGGGGGCCAGTGCGGGCCGGTCACCGAGCAGCGTGTCGAAGAAGCGCAAGGCCGGCACGTAGTGGCCCAGCACCACCAGGCACACGGTCAACGGCGTTGCGAGCAGCAGCCCGATGGGCCCCCACAGCCAGGTCCAGAACGCCACCATGACCAAGGTGGCGGTTTCCGACACGCCGATGCCGCGGCCATACAGCACCGGCTCCACCAGCATGTTGCTGACCGTCTCGAGCACCGCGAACAGCAGCAACACCTGCAGCGCCGGCACCCAGCTGTTGCTGATCACGAGGCTGAGCAGCAGCGGGAAGATGGCGGCGATCCACGGTCCGATGTAGGGCACGTAGCGCAACACGCCGGCGATCAGGCCCCACATGAAGGCATAGGGCACGCCGATCAGCCACAGACCCGCGGTGACAGCCAGGCCGTGGCAGCTGTTGATCGCGAACTGCATCAGCAGATAACGGCTGATGCGCCCGGCCGCTTCATCGAGCATCTTGGTGGTCGGCACCAGCCGCGCCTGTCCGGCGAGCGTGATCAGCCGGTCGCGCAGGTCTTCGCGGCGCAGCAGCATGAACACCACCAGCACGAAGGCAAACGCCACCATCGACACCGGTTCGATCACCGGGCCGAAGGTGTTCCACAGCTTGGTGATCTGGAGGGCGCCGCCGTCTTCGACCACCCGCACGGTGCGCGCCGGTCCGCCCTCGGCCGCCGGCAGCACTTCGGCCTTTTGCAGCTGCCGCGAGACGCGGCCGACGATACGTTCCAGCCGCGCGACGAAACCGCGTTCGTCGCGCTTGAGCCCCGCGATCTTGGCATTCAGGTTGCGCTCGTAGAGGGGGAACTCGTCGACCAGGCGGGTGGCCTGGTGTGCCACGGTCCAACCGATGCCACCCAACAAGGCCGCGACCACGGCCAGCATCACCAGCACCGCGCCGAAGCGCGGCACACCACGCCGCTGCATCATCGTGATGGGCGGGCTCATCAGAAAGGTGAGCAGCAAGGCCAGGGCGATCGGCACCAGCACGCCCTTGAGCCAATACAGCAGGCCCAGCACGATGGCGCCGCTGCCCAGCAGCGAAAAGGCCTTCACCCAGCTGCCGGGTGTGCCGAGCGGCAGCCGGGTCATGGGCACATCTCGCGGCCGGCCGTGCGGCGGGCCTGGTCTTGCGCGTCGCTGCCCAGGACCGGGAGCCGCGGCATCGCGGCCCAGGGTCTGTCAGCACGGCTCGGGCAGGGGCGTCCTCGCAGCGGCGTCGCCATGGGTCATTCTTCCTTTTTGTGATCGGGCGTGCTCGCGATGCTAGTGCGCCGCGGGCCGCAGTTCACTTCCGGCGCGCGCCGCGTGGCTGTCGGACGGCGCCTACAGCAGGGCGGGTCAACGTCTGCGCGACAGTCTCGCCTCGCGTGCCGCCCTCATTCATGGACTGCACAACCCGGCATCGAGCCGACACAATGGCGCCCTGCCGTGCAGATGCGGCGACACAACAAGGGGTGGGCATGATGCGAGGTGCGGGTGGGGCACGACACGTTCTGGCGCGGAGGGGCTGGGGCATGGCGACCGGGGTGGCGACCGGGGTGGCGATGCTGACGGCCGGCCAGTGCCTGGCGCAACCGGCAGCGGCCAGCGGGCCCGGCGGTGTGGTGTTGAGCGCCGATTGGCCGCCACCCGTGCCGGCCCTACGCACCAGCACCTGCGCCGGGCCGCTGCAAGGCAGCGGTCGCACCTATGACGTCGGCCCCGGCAAGGCCTACGCCGAGCTGACCGACGTGCCCTGGCTGTCGCTGGGCCCGGGCGACGTGGTCAACATCCATTACCGCCCGCAGCCCTACCGCACCAAGATCGGGTTGCGCGCACAAGGCCGGGCCGACGCACCAGTGATCTTGAACGGTGTGACCGACGCGCAGTGTCGCCGGCCCGAGATCAGCGGCGAGTCGGCGGTGACGGCCAAGGACGTCGCGCGGGCCGGCTTCTTCAGCAAGGAGCACAGCGAGTTCCTCGGCACCATCTTTCTCTATCGCGGCCCGCAGGACCGCTACGGCCATCGTCCGCAGCACATCGTGATCCAGAACCTGAAGATCACCGGCGCGCGCTCGCCCAACCGCTATACCGCGCAAGACGGCAGCAGCGGGCGCTACTCCACCGGGGCGGCCGGCATCTACGCGATCGTGGTGGAGCACCTGACGATCGACAACTGCGAAGTGACGGGCAACGGCAACGGCATCTTCGTCAACAGCCGCTCGAGCGACGAGGCGAGTGCCCATATCACGGTGCGGCGCAGCCGCGTGCATCAAAACGGCAACCCTGGCAGCTACCTCGAGCACAACCTGTATGTGCAGGCCGCCCGCACCCTCTACGAAGGCAACTTCATCGGCCAGCTGGTGCCCGGGGCGCTCGGCTCCTCGCTCAAGGACCGGGCCAGCGGCACGGTGGTGCGCTACAACCACATCGTCGCTGCGGCGCGCGCACTCGACCTGGTGGAGATCGAAGACGGCGTGCAGCAGGTCAGCCAGGACCCGCTCTACGACCACGCGTGGGTGTACGGCAACCTGATCGTCGACGACTGGAACAACCCGGGCACCTCGTCGGTGAAGCTGATCCACTGGGGCGGCGACAACAGCCCCGATGCCTTTCGGCAGGGCACGCTCTACTTCTATAACAACACGGTCATCCTCGATGTCGAGCAGCGCAAGCAGTTCTGGTACGTGACGCTGTTCGACATGCCGACCCCGAAGCAGACCGCGCTGGTGCGCGGCAACATCATCGTCAACCGCAGCACCGCGGAGTTGCGGCTCGGCACCGACGACGGCACCGTCGAGCTGGCGGGCACCAACTGGATCAGCAGCGGCTGGGTGCCGCGCGGGCCCGACTCGCCCGTTTCGTTGCGGCGCAGCGGGCCCTTGTTGCTCGGCCGGGATGCGGGGCTGGGGCCCGACGGCCGCCCGCGCCCCGGCTCCCCGGTGCTCGACCGCGCCTCGGCCCTGCCGCCCGGCCTGCGGGTCGGCGTGGCCGCCGAGAACCTGGCGGTGCGACATGAATACGCGCCGGACGTCGGGCTGGTGGAACGCCGGCGTCACGGTCAGGGTTACGACCTCGGTGCCTTCGAGCTACGGTAATTCGTCACGCTCGTCGACGTCACGACGACAGGTGAAACAAAGCCTTACACAGGGTGGGGCGAATCCCCTTACGCTGGCGCACCTGAAGAAGAGGGCGGTCGGTGGGGGTGGCCCGGGCAGGTGCACGTCTTAGGACGCTGTGTGCCGCGCCGAGTCTCGCATGCCGACCGGTTGGGGGCGGGTTGTACGACCGCCGTGCCGGTTGCGCCGCTGCCTGTTGGACAGCGGCCAAACAAGAAACGATAAGCGAGAACAGGCATGAGCATTGCGCTGCGTTGGGAATGGGTCGTCGCGGGTTGGATCTGCCTGAGTGCAGGTCTGGCCGGATGCGGTGGGGGCAACAGCGGCGACGCCGCGCCGGAACCAGGGGCCACCGCCGCCCCATCGCCGTCGCAGGAGGTGGCGCAGGTGCCGAGCACCGGCGCTTCCAGCCCGACCACGCAGACACCGGCGCCCGGCTCGAGCAAACCGCCGGCAGCAGCTCCGACGCCGCCCGCCGCGTCCAAGCCTCCTCCGCCACCACCCACGGCACCCGCCGCGCTGTCGCTGAGCGCTTGCGAGCCCTCCGGCAAGGGCCGCGACTTCCAGGTCGGCCCGGGTGCCGGGCAGTTGCGGACCCTGGCGGACGTGCCCTGGGAAAGCCTCGCCGCCGGCGACACGGTGCGCATCTTCTGGGCTGAGGTGCCCTACCGCGGCAAGATCATGATCAACGCACAGGGCCGCGCCGATGCACCGGTGCGCGTGTGTGGCGTGCCGGGTCCGAACGGGGAACGTCCGGTGGTCGATGGCAAGGACGCGGTGACGCGGCGTGGCTTGAAGTACGCGCATCCCTTGTTCGAACAGCGTTCCGTGGTGACCATCCACCGCCTGCAGCCGCAGCTGTGGGAGGCCTACCCCAAGCACATCCAGATCGACGGGCTGAAGATCCGCGGCGCGCATCCGTACTACAGCTTCACCAACTCCAACGGCGAGCGCCAACCGTATGTGGAGTTCGGCGCCTGCGTTTGGGTCGAGCGCGGCCACAACATCGTGATCGCGAACAATGAGATCACCGACTGCACCCAGGCCATCTTCAGCCGGTCCAGCGACGAGTGGATGGGCCAGGGCAAGGGCGAGTTCAGCGTGACGCGCAACCTGCGCATCGCCGGCAACTACATGCACGGCAACGGCGTGGTGGGTGACTATTTGATCCACACCACCTACGTGCAGAGCGCCAACGTCGTCTACGAGTTCAACCGCTACGGCCCCATGCGCGCAGGCGCACTTGGCAACGCGCTGAAGGACCGGTCGGTCGGCCCGGTGATCCGCTACAACCGCATCGAAGGCGGTGCCCACTCGATCGACCTGGTCGAGACCGAAGACTATGCCGAGACCGCCAAGCTCGACCCGACCTACCGCAGCAGCTGGGTCTATGGCAACCAGATCGTCAAGGACGGCCGCACCGGCACCACGATCCACTACGGTGGCGACCATGCCGGCAACGAAGCCAGCTACCGCAAAGGCACGCTGTATTTCTTCAACAACACGGTGCACGTGACCGGCGACGACTATGCGGTGCTGTTCCAGCTGTCGACCACCGAAGAGACGGCCGAGGTCTGGAACAACGTGTTCATGTTCGATCCGGGGATCAAGTACCCGCGCATGCGCGAGAAGCAGGACAACGCCCCCGGCATCCCGTCGGGTGGCATCCTGAACCTGGGCCGCAACTGGATCGACGCACGCTGGAGCGACGCCGGCCCGTGGCACACCGTGGGCGGCAAGCTCAACGGCGTGGCCAACCTGATCACCGGCACCACCCCGCCGGTTGACCTGGCCACGATGCTGCCGAAGGCCGGCAGCCCGGTGTTGGACGTCGGCCAATCGGCGCCCGTCGCCGCCACGGGCTTCCCGGTCGGCTTCCAGCTGGACCGGGTCTATCTGCCCAAGCCGCGCTCCGTCAACGGCAGCGGCAGCGACCTGGGCGCGCTCGAGCGCTGAAGCGGGCGCCGTCCGACCTTGCACGCCGCCTTGCGCGGCGGCATGCAAGGCACACGGCCTTCGCTGGCGGAGCAGCCCATGCCAGGCAGCCTTCTTTCAAGGTACGCCGCATCGAACGCCGCCATCCGCTTTCGCACCGCGCATGGCGCGGTGCGGCGTTTCAGCCCCCGAAGACGATGTCCGTCGCCTCCAGGCTGCCGGCCGCACTGACGCTCACGTACCCCAGCAAGGCCGCGTCGTCCGCCTCCAGGCCGGTGGGGTTGTACCAAAGCGCACCGTCGAGCGTGTTGACGTAGAGGCCGCTGAGCTTGAGCCCCTCTTGCCCGGTCCAGCCTTCCCCCTTGAAGAACCAGCCGGTGGACAGCGGGTTGCCTTCGACATTCCCGCCGATGAAGATCAGGCCCTGCAGGCCGGAGACCCGCGGCAACGGCAACTGCGCGTCGAGCGTGTCCAGCAGCACCAGGCGGTCGTCGTCGTGCGAGAAGTCGGCGACCGTGTCGGCCTCGCCTGCCTGCAGGCTGCCGAAGACGAAGCGGTCACCCCCAGCACCGCCCGTGAGCCGGTCACTGCCGGCCGCGCCGTCGAGCCGGTCGTCGCCGCCGCCGCCGTTGAGGGTGTCGTTCCCTTGGCCGCCCCACAGCGTGTCGTCGCCGGCCAGGCCGGTCAGCCGGTTTGCGGCGCTGTTGCCGGTGAGGACGTTGTCGAGCCCGTTGCCCCTGCCGTCGCGCGCGGCCGGCGCTTCTGCCAGCGTCAGGTGTTCGAAGCCGTCCCGCAGGGTGTAGCTCGACTGGGAATAGACGCTGTCGATGCCGGCATCTCGGACCGCTTCGACGAGCCGCTCGCGCCCGTCACCGACGATGCGGTAGACGTCGTGCCCTCGGCCACCGACCAGCAAGGCGTTGGCGCCGCGGGCGTCGAGCGTGTCGTCGCCGTCACCCCCGAACAGCAGCTCGATGCGGATCGTGGCTTGTGCGGCCGCCAGCTCGTCGTCGCCCGAGGCCAGGCTGCCTTGCGTGGCGGCGCCAGCACGGTCGTTGTCCGTCGCCACCAGCTCATCGTCCCCGGCATCGCCGAGCAGCACGTCGTCGCCCTTGCCACCGTACAGCCGATCGTCGCCGCCGCCGCCGCGCAGGAAGTTGTCGTTGGCATTGCCCTGCAGGTCGTTGTCGAGCACGTTGCCGTAGCCCTCGAGGGCCGCGGGCCATGTCGGCTTGTCCCCGGGCGAGGGCTCCGGTTCGATGCGTGTGTCATCGAGTTGCAAATGCTCGACGTGATCCGGCAGCCAGTAGTTTTGCAGGCGCGAGACCACCATGTCATTGCCTTGAGCGGCGCCTTCGACCACCGCGTCGCCGGCTGAATTGACGAAGTACAAGTCGTTCCCGAGGCCGCCGGACATCACGTCCTCACCGGATGACCAGTTCGAGTTGAACCATGAAGACTGCTCGACGTTGTCGTCCGACAGGGTGTCGTCCGCGTCCGATCCTTCGATCACGGCCATGGCATCTCCTTGTGGGTGGAAGCAGCAGCAGCAGCAGCGACTGCCTCCCAAGCATGGCGCAGGACCTCCCGCGGCGCCATCGTGTCGACCCATCGAAGTAAGGGGCAGTCAGCTGCGGTGACGCCCCACGCCGGGCAGGGCGAGGCGACGATCAGGGCAACGCCGTGCGCGGGTGGGCAATGTGAGCCCCAGCCGCATGACCGCCTTCACGCCCTCGATGCCATGCCGTCGCGCGGCATGGCATCGGCCGCGGCGTCGGCGTCAGGCCGGGCGGCTCCAGCGCTCGAGCAACGCCGGGACGCCGCGCAAGAAGGTGATGCGTTGCGCGACCGAACCGATCACGGCCATGTCGCGCGTGTACCAGACACGCAGGAACAGCGAACACGCGATGTAGGCCACCGCGTACACCACCCCCGCGGCCAAACGCCCGAGCAGGCCGGGGGCCAACAGGGCGATCGGCAGTGCGAGGGCCGCACCGCCGGCGGCGGCGAGCAGCATGCGCCCGACATCGGCCAGGGGCAATTGGATCTTCAGGGTGCGCACCACCAGCAGCGCGACGACGACCAACACCACGACACTGGAGATGGCATGCGCCACAACCGCGCCGATGATGCCGAAGCGCGGCACCAGCAGCAGCGCCGTGACCGCTGAGAACACGACCGAGAAGACGGCCACGCCCGCTCGCACGCGCTGGTTGTCGGTGGTCGACAGCAACGCACCGAAGGTGCCTTGTGTCAGCGTCAGCCCGCCGACGACGACCATCACCTCGAGCAGCAAGGCGGCTTCGGCGAACTTCGGGCCGTACATGATCTGGATCGCCGGCGCGGCCCAGAACGCGCCGACGCCGGCCAGCAACAGGCCGAGGTACTGGAAGTAGCGCGCCGCGTCCGAGGTGATGCGGCTGACCCGCTCCACGCCCCCGGCACCGTAGGCATGCGCCATGGTGGGCATCAGGATGGTGGTGAGCCCCGACGACAACAGGTCGACACCGCCGCGGGTCAAAGCCGCGGCAATCGTGAAGAAGCCGACCGCCTCGGGCCCGACCAGCGAGTTCAGCAAGAAGGTCTCGACCGATTTGTTGCTGAGGGCTGCGGCAAAAGTCAGCACCACCGTCCAGTACAGGTGCGGCCGCACGCGGGCGAGCAAGGCGGGATCGCTCTCACCGGGGTCGGCCTGCACGCCGGCCTTGCGTGACCACCTGGCAATCACCAGCGGGTGCGCGAGGCTGTGCAGCACGAAGATCAGCAGGAAGCCGAGCAGGTGGGCGCCGGCCAGCAAGCCGATGCCCGCAGCGACCAGGTTGGCCACCGCCAGCAGGCTGACGCTGGCGGCCTCCAGCCCGAACAGGCCATGCCCCTTGGCGACCGAGACCCCGAACAGATACCAGGCGCGCGCCAGGGCTGCCGCCAGCGCGACCGCGGCGAAGGTCAGCAGATGGCCGTCCCAGCCGGCCGGCTTGACCCACGGCAGCGCGGCCAGAAACACTCCGCCCACCACCGCGCAGGCAGCCCAGTGGCGCGCCGCAAACCACCGGTGCAGCTTGCGCGCCGCAGGGGCGTCTTCGCGCCCCATGCATTCCGAGATGAAGCGGATGGCCGAGGTGGTCAGGCCGTTGTTCATGAACACCACCAACAGCCCGGACAGCCACACCAGATAGGAGTAGCGCCCGAAGTCGGCGGGACCCAGGCCACGCGCGATGATCATGTTGGTGACCAGCCCGGCCGCGTACGCGACGTAGGTCGAGCCGGTGATCAGCAGGGCGGAGCGGAACACCGCCTTGCCGCCGAAACGCTCACTCATCGCCGCGACTCCTGGGCAGCCGACACAGAAGAGGCGGCGGCCGAGGCGCCGCCCGCAGAGGCAGGGCCGGCCCCGGCCCTGAAACACATCGCAGCTTTCACGGCGGCCGGCGCAGGAGAGGTCGACAGTAGGTGTGTCATGCGCAGACCCGGTACTGGTCTCGCAACACGTCGTGCACCCGGCCGGCCACCGCCGACCAGGTGAACTGCTGTTCCACCCGTTGGCGCCCGGCCTGGCCCATACGTTCGGCCAACGCCGGTTGCGAGCCGAGTTCGAGCATCGCGGCGGCCAGCGAGGCCGGATCTTCCGCGGCGGCGATCAAGCCCGTCTGCCCATGCGCGACGATCTCGGGCATCGCGCAGCGGTCGACCGCGATACACGGCATGCCATAGGCCATGCCTTCCAGCAAGGAAATGCCGAACGGTTCATAGACCGACGGCAGCACCAGGGCCGTGGCCTGCTCGAACAGCGTGCGCAGTTGGGCCGCTTGCGCAGGGTCCGACTTGGACAGGAAACCGGCGAAGGTGACCCCGGGGTCGACCTGGGCCGGCACGTCGGGCCCGACGATGGTCAACCGGGCTTCGGGCAGTTGCCGGCGCACTTGTGCGAAGGCGGCCAGCAGGTGATCGCCGCCCTTGCGCTTGAATTCGCGGCCGACGAAGAGAAAGTGCGGGCCGGCGGCCTGCTTCGGCGGCAGGGTCGGCAACTGGGGGAAGTTGATGCCGGCGCCGACCACATGCAGTTGGCTGGCCGGGATGCCGAAGTCTTTCATGAACGACGAGGCGAGCCAGGCGCTCATCACGAAGATGCCGCGCATGCCTTGATACACCGCCGCTTCCCAGCGCAGGTGGTCGTCGCGCGAGCGATCGGCCAGCAAGCCCTGGTCGTAATAGCGGTAGCGCAGGGCCGCGTTGCCGTCGTGATAGCCGAACACCGGGGGTTGCGTGGTCGTGTCGGGCTGCGCACAACGCAGGCGCGCGCCGATCTGCACCACCGCGGTGGCCTCGCGGCAGCGGCGGATCTCGGCTTGCGCCTGCTCGCTCAGTGCCTGGAAGCGGGCCGGGCTGGCGTTGTAGCGGCTGCGCCAGCGCTCACGCGGCCAGCTGATGGCCGCCAGCTGCAGCAGACGCTCGCGGGTGGCCGACAGGCGCACCTGGCGCGCGTCGTGCAGCACGCCGCGCTCGCGCAGCGATTCGAAGAAGAACTTGGAGGAGCCCGACCAGCTGCGGGGATCGAAGGGAGGCTCGAGGCTGATACCCAGGACGGCCATGTTGTCAGAGGAAGAGTGCGGGGCAGACTCAGGGTGCCGAGACCGGCCGTGGGGACGACGGCTCGTCATGCGGGAAGGCCACGAGTTCGGGGCGGTGGTGGAACGACATGCGCATCAAACGCGCCACGAACACGCCGGGATGACGGTCGGGCGGGCCGAAGCGCGGCAGCTGGTAGCGGTTCATCTCGTGCGTGGCGACCCCCCATGCGGTCGAGACGGCGCAGCGGTAGCCGGCCTGGCGTACCAGCTCCATGTGCTCGGCAGTGTAGTCGGCGTTGGGCTTGCCGTTGGGATAGGCAAAACAGTTCGGTGCGGCGCCCAGCAAGGAGGTCAAGGCATCGCGGTTGGCCATGATCTCGAGGGCGGCGGCGTCGCGGTCCATGCGCGCCAGGATGGGATGGTGGCGGGTGTGTCCGCCGATCGTCATGCCCGCACGCGCCATGGCGCGCACCTGGTCGGACGTCATCATCAGGTCGTCGGGCAAGGGCGTGTCCACTTGGCCGGCCAGCGAGGCGCAGACCTCTTCACGCCGCTCGAGCGGCAGGTATTTGATCGCCGCCACGATGTCGTCGGCCAGCGCGATGCGCGATGCGGCGTCGCTGACGCTGCGCTGGCCCAGGCCGATCTCGCCGAGGTCGATGCGCTGGTGGGCGCCGAGGCGCCGCACGCTTTCGAGCACGGTGTCGTTGAACATGCGCCCGCCGTCGAGGAAGCCGGTTGAGACGAAGAAGGTGGCGGTGAGCTTGAACTGCTGGAGCAAGGGCAGCGCGAGCTCGTAGTTGTCGCGGTACCCGTCGTCGAAGGTGATGCACGCCGCCCGGGGCGGCAAGGTGCCGGCCTGCAGACGCTCCACCGCTTCCTCGAGCGGCAGCACCGTGAACGCCTGCGACAGTGCCCGCAACTGGTCGGCCAGCGTGGCGGCGTCGGGCACGTCGTTGAGCAGCGGGTCTTTGCGGGCCACCACACGGTGGTACATCAAGATGGGCAGGCGCGAACCGCAGCCCCCCGGGTAGGTGCTGCGAGCGCCGAGGCGGTAGAGCCGCGCGGCGGCGGCGCGCACGATCTCCCTCATGCCGATCGCCGGGCCGCGGCCACGCGTGGCCGCCCCGAAGGCGGTGTGGCGCGACGGCGTGCGAGCTTGGGCGCGCGCGTAGCGGGCAGGCAGGCCGTCGGCCGGGCCGCCGTCGGCTTCGCCGAGCAGCTGGCAGTCGACAGCGGAAGAAGGTCCGGTACGCCCCACGTGCTTGCCAAGGTCCAAATGAGCATCGACTCGAACTTGTCGTCTTGTTGAAGGATGTGCATCGCGGGCGTTCACGCCCGCCACCGCCGCACGCCGACGGTCCTGATCGGACCGCCGCGACGCCGGGAGAGCCTGCATCGCGGCCTTGCGCCGTGCTCGCGCCCGCCGCTGCCAGCGGCCCGCCGGTCCTGCGGCGTGATCCCGCCCTGGTCACCGGGCCTGCTGCCCCCCGCGGCGCACTATAGCGGTGGGGGCGTGCTTTCCACGCCGGACCCCCCTCAATGCAGGGGCCCGGATTGTGGGGGGGCTGCCGCCGGTGTGGTCTCTGGCGGCGACGTACCGGACGCGGCCATCCAGGCCACCGACAGCAAGGCGCCCTCGCACCGCAACGACCGCAGCGCGGCGAGGGCCGGTCCTTCGGGGCCGGGCAGTTCGACGGTCCGCGGCAGCGGGGCCAGGCCGGCATGGAAGGTCACGGGCGAGAGGCTCAAACCACTGCCCAGCGCCTTCAAGCAGGCCTCCTTGCGCGTCCAGCCCCACAGGAAGGCGAGTTCGCGACGGGCCGGGTCGGTGTCGCGCAATTCCTGGTTCTCACCGGCCGTGAAGTTGTGCTGCGCCAGCGACAGCACGTCGGACATCGGGCGGACGATTTCGATGTCCACCCCCAGTTCGCCGTCCGGGCCGACCACGATGGCCGCCAGGTCGCCGCTGTGGCTGAGGTTGAAGGCCAGCGGGTGGCCGGCCTCGAGCGAGGGCTTGCCGTGGATGCCTTGCCGAAACTGCAGCGCCTGTGGCGCCTGGTCGCACTGCTCGGCGAGCACCTCGCGCAGCAGGCAGTGGGCCGCCAGGTAGCGGCGCCGGTCGCGCTCGAAGACGAACCGGGCCGCACGTTGTCGCTCGGCCTCGGACAAACAGGCCAGCCGTGCGGCATCGGGTGTCGCGTCGAGCCTCGCCAGCCACAGGCGCAGCGGCGGCCAGGCCAGCTCGGCGCTCAGCTCGACCAGTTCTGCGATTCGATCAGGATCTTGTTTCGCAACCATTGCATCACGGTGCGGATGAACAGGTCTTGCGCTTGCGGCAGCGTCAGCACGTGGTCGCACTCGCGCAGGAACTCGTAGCCTACCCGGTCCACCAGGCCGTAGCGGCCGAAGGTGTCGTGGAACTGGCGGTGGTAGTTGTAGGCGCCCGGCTCGCCACCCGAGAAGATGAAATGCAACTGCACCTGGCGTTCGACCAAACGTTTCAGGCGCTCGGCGAACTCGTCGCGAGACGGCACGCTGCTGCGCCCGAAGATGCCGACCGCCGCCGAGGGCCGGGGCGCCCCTGCAGCGCTGCTGCCGGCGCGCCTGGGCCACAGCAGGCGCAAGGCGCGCACCAGCACCTTGCCCACCGCCCCGAGCACGCCGGCGTTGCGCAGCAGATGCCAGCGGCGCAGCCATGCCGTCTTGCGGGTCGGATAGACATAGGAATCGAACATCACGATGCCCTTCAGGCGCACGTCTTCGAGCGCCGTCAGATGTGCGATGTCCGCCCCCGAGCACATGCCCACCATCAGGAAATGTCGGCGTCCGAAACGGGCCTCGGCCGCGTCCATCGCGCTGCGCGTGTCGGCGACGAACTGTTCGGCCACCGGCAAGGTCGAGCTCGATCGGGCACTGTCGCCCAGCCCGTTGGTGTCGAAGCGCAGTGTCGGCAGGCCGAGCGATGCGAACTGGCGTGCCAGCTTGACGTTGATGCGGTGCGGGCCGATACGCGGGATCACGCCGGCGTTGCTCAGCAGCACCATCAGGTCGTCACGTGCCGGCACGTCGGCGGCGGGGTGGGTGAAGGTGCCGACGAGATTGCGTTCGGGGCCGAAGACGAGGGTCTCTTCTTTCATGGCGTTTCTGCAGCGGTGACGGCGGCGGCCACGGCCGCCGCGACCGTGGCCGTGATGGCGGCGGCTTCCGCCTCGGCGGCGCCGGTCAGGCCGGCGAGCAGCACGGTCTGGATCTGGCGCGGCACGATGGCGGTGCCGCGGGCATCGCCAGACATCCAGTCGATCGTCTCCTCGATGGACAGCAACTCGGCATCGGGCAGGGCGCCCACCGCCAGCCCGCGGCGCTGGTCGTCACGCAAGGCGATCAGCAGCGGCTGTTGCCGGACCGCGACCCGGCGCAGCACCTCGGGGCGCAGCGCCTCGATCTCGCGCGTGAGGGTCGGCCCCATGTCGAAGCCGATCACAGAGCCGGGCAGGGTGGGTTCGGGCACGCGGTTCTCGCGCCGCAACCGCCGCCACGGGGTTTGAAGTTCGCGTGCCACCTCACGCCGGTGCGCCTCGAGCAGCGCTTGCAGATAGGCGGGGCCTTCGAGCACCGGTTCCCACAGCACCACGCGGGCGGCGGCATGGGGGCGTTGCACCGCCGCCAGCGCGGCCAGCGTGGCCCCGAGGCCGACCCCGAACAGGTGCACGGGCGCCGCGCCGGCGTAGGCTTCGAGCTGTTCCCACGCGGCCAGTGTGTCGGCGGTCCAGCCGGCCAGCGTCTGGTCGGCGCCGTCCCCGGGGGCGTCGCCAGTGCCGTGGTAGTCGAAGCGCAGCACGGTACAGCCCTCGCGGCACAACCGTTGGGCCAGCGCCTGGAACATCTGATTGGTGCGCACCGCCTCCTGGCCGAACGGCTTGCACAACAAGAAGGCGGGCCGACCCTCGACGGTGCCTTCGGGGCGTTGCAGCACGCCCACCACCTCGCGGGCAGGGCCGGCGAACCGCAGCACTTCAACGCTCATTGGATCACCTCCGTGCTGCGCACTGCGATGCAAGCCGGTCGCCGCACCGGTGTCGGTGCGACGGATGTCGATCGACGTGCGGGCTTCATGAGGAACGGTCTGCCGCGTCCGGCTCGGCCGCCTTGGGTGCCGTGCGGCGCGGCAACCAGCCGGTCAACCGACCCAGCACACCTTTCGCCGGGCGGGGGCTGGTGGTGGCCGGCGCGGCCTTGCCCTCCGGCGCGGCGACGACGGCCGCCGCCGGCTCGGTACCACCCTCGTAGGCGGTGGCGAGTTGAGCCAGGGTCTCGAAGACATAACGCCGCGCATTGACAGGACGCCGGAAGCGCTGCTCCAGCCGGGCCACGGCCTGCATCGCCAGCAGCGACGTGCCGCCGAGGTCGAAGAAGTTGTCCTTCGGCTCGATGCGCGACACACGCAGCAACTCGGACCAAACCTCCGCCACCGCGCGCTGGGCGTCGGTCAGCGTGTCGCCGCCGGACGCCGAGGCGCCGTTCGCACCGGCCGCTTTGGCAGCCGCCGGTGCCGCGGCGAGTTGGATCTCGACGGCGGCACCCAGACGCTGCGGCAGGCCTTGCTTGAGCGTGGTGGTCAGGGCGGCGACGTCGAGCGTCGAACCGCTTGCCGGCGTGGCCTGCACCCGCAAGCGCCGGTCGCCCGGCCGCGGCTCGACCAGCGACACCTCGACGCTGCCGACCCCGGGCAGCCCGCCGAGCGCCTGGGCGAGGCCGGTGCGCTGCACCGCCCAGCCGTCGATCTGCAAACACTCGTCGTCGGCGACCACCTGCAGCCGTCCGTCTGAACGCCAACGCGCCTGGCGCTGCCCGGCCGCGCCGGAGGCAGCGGTTTTCAGTCGCCCACCGCGGCCAGGAGGCACCGGCTGGCCGTCGGCGTCGACGATCTGCAGGCCCGACAGCAGCAGCGCCCCGGCGTGGCCCGGGTCGTCGGCCTCCAGCACGCCGGCGCTGACCGGCACACCGGTGTCGTCGGCCCGCAGGAAGGCCCAGGGGGTGCACCCCGCCTGGCGCAGTTCGGCGACCAGCCGCGGCGAGGCTTCGGCCGCGTCGAGCAAGGCCACGGTGGGCAGCGGTGTGCCCGGTCGCGCGTCCAGCCAGCGGCACCAGGTGGGGCCACCGGCCATCAGCAGTGTGGGCGTGCGGGCCAGCAGCGACGGCGGCACCGCCTGCGGATTGTCGGCGGTGATCAGGCAATCGCCGCCGCACGCCAGCGCCAGACACAGGTCGAACAACTGGTGCGAGCGCGGGGCGCCTTCGAGCGCCAGCACCGTGGTGCCGGCCGACAGCGTCAGCACCGCGCCGAGTTGCTGCGCTGCGCCCACGTATTGCTCGACCGACACCGCGCGACGCGGCGTCTCGGCCGCGCCGGTGTAGTCCTGGCGCGGCAGCTTGGGCAGCGTGGCCGCGGGCACATGGCCCGGCAGGGTCTTCGCGTCGAGCCAGGCCAGCGGCGCGGGGACATGGATGCGGAAGCTCTCGTCGCTGATCACGCAGTCCACCTCGCCGGCGGCCAGCGTCGCGCGCAGGGTCGGCGCCGTGCCGTGGGGGTCGACGACCAGGCAGCGGGCGCCGCTGCTCAGGGCGGCGAGTGCGGCGACGGCCGAGGCCACCGGGTCGGCGATGCAGATGCCGATGGCGCGCGGGGCCGCATCACCTTGCGGCAGCCGTTCCACCGTGGCGCTGACGAGCTGCTGCAGCTCGGCGTAGCGCAACGAGCGCTCGGCGCTGCGCAAGGCCGGCGCGTCGGGCTGTGCCGACAGCCAGCTTTGCAGTGTGGTCACCGCGGCAACGGTGTCGACCGCGGGGCTGGGCGAGCCGGCCGGTTCGGTCGGGGTGTCGGCCGAGACGTCGGCCAGCAGCTCGGCGACCGGGCGGCCGGGCTGCTCGACGAAACGCTCGAGCAGGGCCAGGAAGCGGTCGCGCAGCCATTCGGCCGTGCTTTGCAGGAACAGCTCGGCGTTGTATTGCACGCCGCCTTCGATGCCGCCGGGCACTTCGACCAGCCACAGGTTGATGTCTTCGGTGGCACCCTTTTGCATCACCTTGATGCGCTCGTGTGCCAACGGGCCCCAATGGTCTTGCCGCTGGCGCGCGTCCTGGAACGAGAACATCACCTGGTACAGGCGGCCGCGAGCGCCTTGCTGGCGCGATTCGAGTTGCTGCGCGAGCAGCTCGAAGGGCACGTCCTGGTGGGCGAAGGCCTCGACCACGGTGTGGCGGGTGGCCTTGATCCAGTCGAGCGCCGACAGCCCGGTCTGCACCGTCGGCCGCAGCGGCAGCATGTTGTTGAAGAAGCCCATCACGCTTTCCAGCTCGGGCAGCGGACGGCCCCGCACGGGCATGCCGATGGCGGGGTGGGGGTCGCCCAGCCATTGCGACATCATCGCGGCATAGACCGACAACGCGACGATGCTGAGCGTCGAGCCGGTCTGCTTGGCGAGTTCGCGCACGCGCTCGGCCTGTGCGGTGTTCAGCTGCAGCCAGGCGGTCTCACCGCGGTTGGTGTGGGCCAGCTGGCGCGGCTTGTCGGCGGGCGGCTCGTGCGACGGCGGCAGGCGGTCGAACTGCTGCTTCCAGTAGTTCAGCTGTTGCTGCATCTCGTCGCTGCGCAACCACTGCCCGTGCCACTCGGCGAAGTCGCCGTAGCTGAACGGCGGCTCCGGCAGCGTCGGCGTTTGGCCGTTGCGGTAAGCGTCGTACAGCGCCGACATTTCGGTGTAGAGGATGTCGAACGACCAGCCGTCCCAGACGATGTGGTGCGGCATGAAGAACAGCACGTGGTGGTCGTCCGCCAGCCGGAACAGCCGGGCGGTGAACAAGGGCGCCTGGTCGAGCGCGAAGGTGTGGGCCGTCAGTGCTTCGAGACGGTCGAGCAACTGGCATTCGCGCTCGCCCGCTGGCAGTGTGGTGAGGTCTTCCAGCGGCAGCAGGCTGACGGCCACGTCGTCGTGCACCTGCTGCACATGACCTTCGGGCGTGCGCACGATGGCCGTGCGCAAGGCGCTGTGTCGCCGGACCATTTCGCCGAAGGCGCGGTCGAAGGCCTGCAGGTCCATCGGCCCGCGCAAGCGGTGGCACGACGGCGCGTTGTACATCACCTGGCCGGGGCGCATTTCCTCGATGAAGCGAATGCGCTCCTGCATCAGCGTCAGCGGCGCACGGCTCTGGTCGGCGCGCTTCACCAGCGGGGCCCGCTGGGGTGCGGCCTGCTGGCTGCCGCGTTGCTGCTCGATGGCCTGCGACAGCTTCTCGACGCTGGGCGATTCGAACAGCACCCGCAGGTTCAGCTGCAAGCCGAGTTCGCGGTTGAGCTGACCCACCAGGCGCGCCGCCAGCAGCGAGTGGCCGCCGAGCGAGAAGAAGTCGTCGTGCAGGCCCACGGCGGGCAGCTTCAGCACGGCCTGCATCGCGGCGGCAATGGTGCGCTCCAGATCGTTGCGCGGGGGCTCGACGGACCGCGAGGTGTCGGGCGCCGGCACGCTGGGCGCCGGCAGCGACTTGCGGTCGATCTTGCCGTTGGGCAGCAGCGGGAAGGTGTCGAGCGGCACCACATACTGCGGCAGCATGTAGTCGGGCAGGCCTGCGCGCAGCGCTTCGCGCAGCGCGGCTGGCTCGGGCGTGGCGCCGGCCTGGGGCACGAAGTAGGCCACCAGGCGCACGTCGCCCGGGCTGTCCTCGCGCGCCACGACGACACTGCGGGCCACGCCGGGCAGGGCGGCCAAACGGGCTTCGATCTCGCCCAGCTCGATGCGGTAGCCGCGGATCTTGACCTGGAAGTCGAGGCGGCCCAGGTGTTCGATCGTGCCGTCCTCACGCCAGCGGCCCAGGTCGCCGGTGCGGTAGAGGCGGGCGTCGGGGTCGTGTGGGTTGAACGGGTCGGCGACGAACCGCTCGGCGCTCAACTCGGGGCGCTTGAAATAGCCACTCGCGACGCCGGCGCCACCGATGCAGATCTCGCCTTCGGCACCGACGGCGCAAGGCGCCATGTGCTCGTCGAGGATCCAGACCTGGGTGTTGTCGATCGGCCGGCCGACGGTGATGCGCTGCTGCGGGTCGGTGATGCGCGACAAGGTCGACCACACGGTGGTTTCGGTCGGCCCATACAGATTCCACAGCGCCACCTTCTGCGCCAGCAGGCGCGCGGCCAGCGACGGCGGCAGCGGTTCGCCGCCACACAAGGTGCGGAAGCCGGTGGGCGGTGTCCAGCCGGCGTCCAGCAGCATGTGCCAGGTGGTGGGGGTGGCCTGCATCACGGTGATGCCGTGCTCGGCGATCAAGCGGGCCAGCACCTCGCCGTCCATCGCGTCGTCGCGCTGCGCGATGACGACGCGGGCGCCGACGGTGAGCGGCAGCAGCAGTTCCAGCACCGCGATGTCGAACGACAGCGTGGTCACGGCCAGCAGTCGGTCTCGCGCCGCCAGCCCCGGCTCGCGCTGCATGCTGGCGAGGAAGTTGCACACGGCGCGCTGCGGCAGCACCACGCCCTTCGGTTTGCCGGTCGAGCCGGAGGTGTAGATGACGTAGGCGGTGGCGTCGGCCGGCAGGTCGGTCGGCAGCGGCAGCTGATGGTCGGGCTCCGCGTCGATGCGGGCGACGTCTTCGTCGATGCGCAGCTGCTGCTCGCGCGGCACGCCGGCCAGTTCGGCGTGGGCCGACTCGGTGATCACCAGCGCCAGCCCGGCGTCCTCGGCCATGTAGTGCAGCCGCTCGCGCGGGAAACCGGGGTCGAGCGGCACATAGGCGGCACCCGCCTTGAGCACGCCCAGCAGGGCCGGCAGCAGCTCGGGCCCGCGGCTCAAGCACAGGCCGACACGGTCGCCGGGGCCGATGCCTTCACCCTGCAGCAGGTGGGCATAGCGGTTGGCGCGGCGGTCGAGTTCGCGGTAGCTGAGCTGGCGGCCGCGGGCGACCACGGCGATCTCGTCCGGCGTGCGAGCGGCCTGCTCGGCGATCCATTGCTCGACACGAGGACGCTCGGCAAGCGGGGCCTCGGTGGCGTTCCAGGCCAGCAGACGGGGATCGATCTGGCGTGCGCCGGGGGCCGGGGCAGGGGCGGTCGGCGTGCTGGCGGTGGCCGTGGGGGCCGCGGGGACCGCGGCGACAACGACAGGCTGGGGCGCCTGCACGCTCGCCTTGGGCTGCGGTGCAGCGGCCACCGGCGCTGCGGCCTCGGCCTGCAGCGGCAGGTCGGGGTCGGCCACGACACGTTCGCAGGCGTCCAGCAGTGCGGCCACCAGGGCCGACGCGCGTTGCGGGCTGAAGAACTCGGTGCTGTAGTGCAGGTCGAGCGACAGCGCGTCGTCGAGTTCGTAGAAGTTGAAGAACAGCTCGCCCAGCGTGCCGCGCTTGCGGCCTTCGTGCAGGGCCGCGCGCAGTGGCGCGAAGGCCGACAGATCGACCTTGGGGTTGAGGTTGAAGTACACGCCGGTGAGGGCCGGCCGGTCGCCGGCGCTGCGCAGGCCGAGTGCGCGGGCGACGGTGCCCTGGGTCATCAGCGGTTGCTCGAGCGCGTCGAGCAACTGTTCGCGCACCCGCTTGACCAGGCGCGACGGCGTGTCGCCGGCCTGCACGCCCAGGCGCAAGGGCAGGTCGAGCACGCCGTCGGCCATCAGCGGGCCGCGGCGTTCCTGGCTCTGGCTGGCGTAGGGGATGCTGACGAGGAACTCGTCCTGCCCGCTCTGGCGCTGCAGCATCAGCGTGACGGCGCCGAGCAGCAGTTGGAACAGCGTCGTGCCGTTGCGGCGTGCCTGCTGGCGCAAGCGTGTGTACAGCTCGCCCTCGATACGCCAGCGCTCGGTGTCGGCGGCATAACGGCGCGGGCTCGGCGCTGTGCGGTCGCCCAGCTCCAGCCGTGCCGGCGGGTGGCGCAGCACCTCTTGCCAATAGCGCAAACAGGCCTGGCCGGCCGGGCCCTCCATGCGCTCCAGTTCCTGGCGTGCGAACAGCAGCGGTGATTCGGCCGGTGGCAGCACCGGGGCGATGCCGTGGCTGCGGGCACGGTAGGCCGTTGCGAGTTCGGCATTGAAGACACTGGAGGCCCAGCCGTCGAACACGAGGTGGCTGGCCACCAAGTGCACCACCACCCGGCCGTCCGACAGGAACAGCAGGCTGCAGGCGGCTAGCGGCGCGGTGCCGAGCGGGAAATCGCGGCCGCTCGCCTCGGTGCAGAACGCGTCGAGCGCGGCGTCGGCATCGGCCTCGCTGCGCAGGTCGACCTCCTGCACCGGCACCGCTGCGGCCGGGGCCAGCGTCTGGCGCGGCTGGTCGATGTCGAAGCGGATGCGGAAGGCCTGGTGGCGGGTCAGCACGTCCTGCAGCGCCGCCTTCAGTGCCGGCAGGTCGACGGGGCCGGCCAAGCTGACGCAGAACGACTCGTTGAGGGCCCGCCGTGCGTTGGTGTCGAAACCGGCGGCCAACCAGCGTTCGGTCTGCCCGGGCGAGAGCGGCCCGTCATTCGGCGCACCCGTGGCCGGCTGCCCACCGCCCCCGGACGGCGGCGACGGCGGCGTGCCTTCGCGTGGCAGGATGAAACCGAGCGCCATCAGTTCGTCGAGTGCTTCGGTGAAGACCTCGAAGATGCGGTCGGTCTCGGCCTCGCCCATCGCTTCGGTGACGAAGTGGCCGAACTGTTCGTACAGATGCAGCCCGCGGTGGCGCGCCAGGTAGTAGAACAGGCTGACGTGCTTCTGGTTGTCGTCCCACTGCAAACGCCAGATCGACGCGCAATGGACGGCCTTGACCGGCGCCCCGCGCACCGCGAAGGCCGTGTTGAGACGCTCGACCAGGTGCTGGGTGCGTTCGTTGAGCTGGCGGTAGAAGCCGCTGCCGCCGCGCTTGAGGTGCAGCAGCGCGGCGCGCGCGGCGGCCAGCGCGAGCGGATGGCGCACGAAGGTGCCGGCGAAATAGGTGACGCCCGCTTCGGGGTAGGACGTGTCGCCGTATTGCCAATCGCCGCCGTCGAGCGCGTCGAGCCAGCGGCTGCTGCCGGCGATGGCGGCGAACGGCAGGCCGCCGCCGATCACCTTGCCGTAGGTGGCGAGGTCGGCGCGCACGCCGTAGAACTCCTGCGCGCCGCCGGGCGCGACGCGGAAGCCGGTGACGACCTCGTCGAAGATCAGCGCGCAGCCCTTGGCATCGCAGATCTCGCGCAGCGACTGCACGAAGCCGCGCGGCTGCAGCGTGGGCAGCTTGTTCTGGATCGGCTCGATCATGATCGCGGCCAGCTCGTGGCCACGCTCGCGCAGCACCCGCAGCGACTCGTCGCTGGCGTAGTCGAGCACCAGCACGTTCTCGACCGCGCTGGCCAGGATGCCGGGCGCGGCCGACAGCGAACGCAGCTGCTTGGTGCCACGCACGATGACTTCGTCGAAGATGCCGTGGTAGGAGTTGGTGAAGATCGCGATGGTCTTGCGGCCGGTCACCGTACGCGCGATGCGCATCGCGCCCATCACCGCTTCCGAGCCGGTGTTGCAGAAGGCCACGCGCTCCATGCCGGTGAAGTCGGAGATCAGCTGCGCGACCTCGCCGGCCAGCGGATGTTGCGGTCCCACCTCGATGCCTTGCTGCAGCTGCTCGGCCATGGCCTGCACCACGGCCTCGGGTTGGTAGCCCAGCAGGTTGGCGCCGAAGCACGACAGCAGGTCGATGTATTCATTGCCGTCCAGGTCCCACAGCCGCGCGCCTTTGGAGCGGTTGACCACCAGCGGATAGACCAGGTCTTTCCAGAGCGGGTTGAAGCCGGTCACGACGCGCGGGTCAGCCATCAGCTTGCGATGCTGCTGGCTGTAGGCCTTCGACTGGCCGGTGCGGGCGTTGTAGCGGGTGGTGAACTCGTCGAGCCAGTGGCGCTGGGCGGGCGTGAAGTCGAGCTGCGGTTGCAGCGTGATGCGGGCCGAGGCGCCGAAGGGCTGTTCGACCAGCGCCTTGATCGAGGGCTGGGCCGGCTCCGCGCTGGCGGGTGCGGCCGCCGGCTGGGCAGCGGCCGCGGCGGGGACGGGCATGGCCAGCTGAGGCGCCGCGAGGGCCTGGCCGGACAGCACCGACAGCTGTTGCGCCATCAACTGCATCTGCTGTTGGATCACCCACTGCAGGCCGGACATGCCGGCTGCATCGGTATTCACCGGCAAGGCTGCCGGCCCTGGCCCGCCGACGCCGGGCAGTGCCGTCGTCGCGGCGGGAGCCGGCGCGGCGGCCGGCGCCTCGGGCGCGAACTGGCCCGCCGGCAGTTGCGCGTCGAGGAATTCGACCAGCTTGTCGAGCGTGTCGAGGTCTTCGAGCAGGCGCCGAAAGCGCAGCTTGAGGCCGAACACGCGCTCCAGCTCCAGCGTGGCCTGCGTCAGGGACAGCGAGTCGAGGCCCTGGTCGACGAAACTCGAGGCCGCGTTCAGCTCGTCGGCGCTCAGGCCGGAGACGTCGCTGAGGATGCGCGTGAGTTCCTGGGCAAGGCGGGGAAGTCGGCTCATGGTGGGGGCGATCGCAGCGGAAGAGGGGACGGTCACGGGCGCGGCCGGAGCCGCGACGGCGGGTGCGCCTGCAGCGCTGACCGGGGCACGGCGGGCGAACCAATGGCGCTCGCCGGCGAAGGGATAGGTCGGCAAGGCCAGCCGGCGGGCGTGTGCGGCCACCGGCCACGCCACCTCGACGCCGGCGCACCACAGGGCGCCGACGCCGGACAGGGCGGCCACCGCCGGGTCGCCGGGCGCGCGGGCGGGGCCGAGCAGCGGCACGATGTGCGGCACCTGGCCGGCCGGGGTGCGGTGCTGACGCAGCAGGGCGGTCAGGGCCTGGCTCGGGCCGACTTCGACAAACACGAGGTTGTCGCCGGCCGCGGCTTCGGCCGCCACGGCGCGGCTGAACTGCACCGGGGCGCGGACCTGGCTGGCCCAATACTCGGGGTCAGTGGCCTGCTCGGCGCGCAGCGGCTCGCCGGTGACACACGAATAAAGCCGCAGCGTCGGCGCGCTCGGTGCAAGGCCGCGCAAGGCGTCGGCCACGCGCGGCAAAGCGCCGGCCATCGCGGCACTGTGGAAGGCGTGCGAGACATGCAGCCGCGTGACGCCGATGGCGTCGGCTTCGAGCTGGCTCGCATAAGCGTCGATGGCGTCGAAAGCGCCGGCCACCACGGTCAGCTCGGGCGCGTTATAGCCAGCGATCTCAACCCCGGGCGGCAGCGATGCGGACACCTTGTCGGCGCCGGCCCGCACGGCCAGCATGGCCCCCGGCGGCTGCGCGGCCATCGCCTTGCCGCGGGCCACCACGGCGGCCATGGCCTGTTCGGGCGTAAAGACGCCGGCGATGCAGGCGGCCGCGTATTCGCCGACGCTGTGGCCGATCATCGCGTCGGGCTGCAGCCCGAGGCTGTCGAGCCAGCTGGCGAGCGCATACGAGACACAGAACAGCGCGGGCTGCGCATGTTGCGTGCGTGCCAGCGACTCGCTCGCCTTCGCATCCGCCGGGTCAGCGTCGAGCAGCCAGGCCCGCAGGTTGGCGGCCAGCGTCGGTGTCGCGGCGGCCAGGCAGCGGTCGAGCGCGACGCGGAAAGCGGGCGCTTCGTCATAGAGACGGCGCGCCATGCCCGGGTGTTGCGACCCCTGGCCGGGGAACAGATACACCAGGCGCGGGCGGCCGCTGGCCTGGCGGCTGCCGTTGAGCGCCCGCAAGGCGCTGACCGCGCTGCTCACATCGGCTGCGACCACGGCGACGCGGTGCGGCATCGGCTGGCGGCCGCGCATCAGCGTCGCGGCCACATCTTCGAGCCGCAGCCCGGGCTGCTGCTGCTGTAGATGGTCGGCGAGGTCGCGGGCGCGTTGCAGCACTGCCTGCGGGCTGCGGGCCGACAGTGGCAGCAGGTGCAAACGGCCGGCGTCGGCCGGATCTTCCGTGGCGGCGGGCAGCGGCCGCAGCGGTGCTTCTTCGATCACCAGATGGGCATTGGTGCCACCGACGCCATAGGAGCTGACGGCGGCACGACGAGGCTCGGCGCCGCGCGGCCAGGCGGTCGTCTCGGCAACCACGCGAAACGGGCTGTTGGCGAAGTCGATTTCCGGGTTGGGGCGCTGGAAGTGCAGCGTGGCCGGGATGGTTTCGTGGTGCAGGGCCAGCGCGGCCTTGATCAGGCCCAACACGCCCGACGCGGCGACGGTGTGGCCGAGGTTGCTCTTCAGCGAGCCGATGCCGCAGTACTGGGTGTCGGCCGTGTCGCTGCGCCAGGCGCGCGTCAGCGCCGCAATCTCGATCGGATCGCCCAGCGGCGTGCCGGTGCCGTGCGCCTCGACATAGCCGATCGAGCGGGCGTTGAGCCCCGCATGGTCGAGCGCCATGCGCACCGCACCGGCCTGGCCGTTCACGCTGGGGGCGGTGAAGCTGGCCTTGTCGCCGCCGTCGTTGTTGAGACCGACGCCGCGGATCACGGCATACACCGTGTCGCCCTCGGCCAGCGCGTCTTCCAGGCGCTTGAGCACCACCACGCCGCCGGCGCTGGCGAACACCGTGCCGCTTGCGTCGGCATCGAAGGGACGGCAACGGCCGTCGGCCGATTCCATGCCGCCTTCGACATGCAGATAGCCACCGGCCTGCGGCACGATGACGGTGGCGCCGCCAGCGAGTGCCACGTCGGCCAGCCCGGCTGACAGTGCGTGCCACGCCTGGGCCACCGCGACCAGGCCCGTCGAGCAGGCGGTGTGCACGCTGACGGCCGGGCCGTTGAGGTTGAGCCGGTTGGCCACGCGGGTGGCTACATAGTCTTTCTCGCTCGCCAGCATGGTGGCGAACTCGCCGAACTGCTGCACCAGTTCGGGCTGCTCGGCGCGCAGCGCGCCGATGTAGCTATTGTTGGCCACGCCGGCGTACACGCCCACGCGCAGATCGCCGCGGGCGGGGTCGATGGCGGCATGTTCCAGCGCGCTCCAGCACAGCTCGAGAAACAATCGCTGCTGCGGGTCGAGCACCGTGGCTTCGCGGGCCGAGATGCCGAAGAAGGCGGCGTCGAAGCGGTCGGCGTCGGCCAACACGCCGCGGGCGGCGACGAAGTTGGGGCGGCTGCGCAATTCGGCCGGCACCGAGGCGTCGAGCTCGTGGTCGGCGAAACGCCGGATGCCCTCGCGCTGCTCCATCAGGTGTTGCCAGAACCCGTCGACGTCGGGTGCGTCGGCGGCGCGCACCGCCATGCCGACGATGGCGATGCCGTCGCTGTCCGATGCGGGGCGCCGCGCCCGCTTTGGCTTCGATGCATCAGCGCCGCGCACCACCGCACACAGGCCGGCCAGCGTGGGACGGTCGTAGACGTCGGCGACCGACACGTTGCGCACGCCCGCCTCGCGCAGCCGGGTGACAAAGCGCAGCACCAGCAGCGACTTCGCCCCCAGCTCGAACAGGTTGGCGTGTTCGTCGATGTGCGGCAGGCCCAGCAGTTCTTGCCACAGGGCCTGCATCAGTGCCGGGACGTCGTCGGTGCCGGCCTGCAGGCGGGCGTCGGGCGTCGGCAGCGGCAGGTTGCGCCGGTCGATCTTGCCGCTCGGCGTGGTCGGCAGTCGCTCGAGGCACACATAGCGCACCGGCAGCATGTACTCGGGCAGGCTGCCGCGCAGGTGCTCGCGCAAGACGCCGGCGAAGGCGGTGGCGTCCGACGCTGCGCCAGCTTCACGCGGCACCACGTGGGCGACCAGCTGGCGGCCGATGCCCGGCAACTCGGGCGCGGTCACCACGGCGTCGCGCACCGCCGGGTGGGTCATCAGGGCCAGCTCGATCTCGCCCGGCTCGATGCGGAAGCCGTCCACCTTGAGTTGCTGGTCGGCGCGGCCGAGGTAGGTCCAGACGCCATGCGGCCCACGCTCGACCAGGTCGCCGCTGACGTACCAGCGGCCGGGCAGGCCGGGCAGATCGTCGCGAAAGCGCTCGGCGCTGAGGTCGGCTTGGCCGAGGTAGCCGTGGGCGAGGGTTTCGCCGCCGAGCAGCAGCTCGCCACGGCCGGCCTTGGTCGGCCGCTGGCTGTTGGCATTGCGCAGGGCCAGCCGGACATGGGGCAGGGCGCGCCCGATCGGCGGGATCTGGGGCCACGATTCGGCCGGGCCTTCGAGCTCATGCGCGGTCACGACGTGGCTCTCGGTCGGCCCGTAGTGGTTGTGCAGCACGGCGGCCGGCAGCTGCGCGAACAAGGCGCGGATGGCCGGGGTGACCTGCAGCTGTTCGCCGGCGCTGATCACGTCGAGCAGATCGGGCGGCACCTGTTCGCGCGAGGCTTCGGCCAGCATCTGCAACGCGACATAGGGCAGAAACATGCGTTGCACCCGTGCCGTGATGAGCGCGCGGTGCAACTGCTGCGGGTCGCGGCGCTGGGCATCGGGCAGCAGCACCAGCGTGCCGCCGCAGGCCAGCGTGGAGAAGATCTCCTGGAAGTGCACGTCGAAGGACAGCGGCGCGAACTGCAGCGTGCGCGCGGGCTGCCCGAGGCGGGGATGGGCCGCATGCCACGCGATCAGGTGCTGCAGCGGCAGCGCGCCCATGGCCACGCCCTTGGGCTTGCCGGTGGAGCCTGACGTGAACAACACGTAGCAGAGGTCGGGCTCGGCCGCATGCGGCAGCGGTGCCGGGGCGGCCGGCTGGTCGAGGCCGGGCAGGGCGCCGACGCGCGCTTGCAGTTCGGCCAGCGCGCCGGGCTCGCCGAGCACCACGCGTGGCTGCGCATCGGCCAGCATCGACTGCAGCCGGTCGTCCGGATAGGCGAGATCGAGTGGCACATAGGCCACGCCCGCGTCGACCGTGGCCAGGATGGCGACGATGGTCTCGGGCGCGCGCGTGGCGGCGATGGCCACACGTTCGCCCGGCCCGATGCCGGCTTGTTTCAGCCGCGACGAGAGCGATGTGACGGAGGCGAGCAGTTCCGCATAGCTCAGCACGCCCTGCGGCGACTCGAGTGCCGGCTGCTCGGGCGCGCGGCGGGCGGCCGCGTGCAGCCATTCGGCCAAGGCCGGTGGTGTCCCTGCTGCGGCGCCCCGCTTCGAGCGCGCATCCCCTACTCCGTCATCTTGCATTTCTTGTGTTTCTCCATGGCAGAGGCCGCGGCCAGGACCGCGGCCTCACCGCATTCAGCTGTGTGTCTCACCGGGGGGTACACCGGCAACCTTGTGGATGGCCGTGGCCGGCGTGGCGCCGGGTGTCGCCAAGTGTTAACCAATTATCAGTGCGGCACCCCGTAGCCGGGGCCCCCTGAATAGGTGAGTGCCCAGGTAAGAGGCGTGTGTGGGGCTGCCCTTCGTGGTGCGCCACGGGCGCGCAGCGCGGGGCGTCGCCCGGGTGGCCCTCCGGTCCTCGGAACTGACGCAGGCCTTGCGGTAGCACCCCTCAAATGAGTGAGTGCTGCCCCTGTGCACATTGTCGATACTTCCTCACCGATACCGTTGCCACGGCACCGAGGCGTGGCTGTTGCTGCGCTACGCCGGTCTCGGCCGCAGCGATCGGTCGCCTCCGGCGGGCTGGGTCGCGGCTCGCTCCGACGTTTCACTTTCTATCGTTTTGAATCACTTCGCCTGCTCATCGTCGCGCTGCCCTGCCGAGATCGTCTCGCTGGCGCCCTCTTTGCCACCGCAGCTTTGCGGTGGTGTGCCGTGCGCTGCGCAGCGGCGCGCGGCGAGGGGTGGGTGATGCAATCGCTGCTGCAAGCGTCGATGGCCGACCGGCGCGAGCACTGGCTCGTGACGGGCAGTGCGGGCTTCATCGGGTCGCACGTGCTCGAGGCCCTGCTGAAAGCCGGCCAGCGGGTCACAAGCGTTGACAACTTCGTCACCGGTTCACGCGCCAACCTCGAGAGCGTGCGCGAGGCCGTCGGCGAAAGCGCCTGGGCATTGCACCGTTTTGTCGAGGCCGATCTGTCCGACCCGGAGGTGTGCCACGCCTTGTGCCAGGGCGTGGACCTGGTGGTGCACCAGGCGTCGGTCGATTCGCCGATCGCCTCGATCCGCGACCCGCTCGCGGTGCACCGCGCCACCAGCACGGCCTTCGTCAACCTGCTGGTGGCCGCGTGCGCGGCGAACGTCAAGCGGATCGTGTATGCCGCCTCGAGCAGCGCCTATGGCGATGCGGCCGCCGTGCCGGCCACCGAGGACCATACCGGCCGGCTGCAGACGCCGGCGGCCGTCAGCCAGTTCGTCAACGAGCTGTATGCCGATGTGTTCAGCCGCTGCTACGGGCTCGAAACCGTCGGGTTGCGCTACTTCGAAGTGTTTGGCCCGCGCCAGGTCAGCCGTGACGACGCCGGCCCGGCCCGCCTGATCCCGCGCTGGACGCAGGACATGTGGCAGGGCAAGCGTTGCGTGATCCACGGCGACGGTGATGCCTCGCGCGATTTCTGTTACGTCGGCAACGTTGTGCAAGGCACGCTGGCGGCCGCCCTGGTCGACAACCCCGAAGCGGTGAACCAGGTCTACAACCTGGCCGGCGGCGAGCGGGCCACGCTCAACCAACTTCACGCACTGATCGCACAGGCGCTGGGTCGTGAGCACGCCGGGCTGCGCATCGCCACGCCGGTTTACCGGGAGGCCGACCCCGAAGAACTGCGCCACACGCTGGCCGACATCGGCAAGGCGCGCCGGCTGCTCGGCTATACACCGGCTTACAGCTTGAGCGAAGGCCTGGCGCTGTCGGTCAGCTGGTATGTCGAGCGGGTGCTCGAGCCGGCCTGAGCGACACCCTCGCGCCACGCACCGTGGCGGGTGACCGGCCATCCACCGGTCGACACCACCTTCGCCTGTTGCAATCCGCCGTCGCGTTTTCGCACCCCGGGCCTCAGCCACTGCAACTGCCACTACCGCCGGCTCACCGCTTCGCCAGCGTGCGGCATCATGTCGGCCCTGAGGGCGGATGGGCGGCATGGGGTCGCCTGCGCCTCGTCTGACGGAGGTGCAAGCCATGGTGACGACCCCGCCGAACGCTGCTCGGCCTCTGGACGGCATCACCGTGGTGTCGGTCGAGCAGGCCGTGGCGGCGCCGTTCTGCACCCGCCAACTGGCCGACCTCGGGGCCCGCGTCGTCAAGGTGGAACGACCCGGCGAAGGCGATTTCGCGCGGCACTTCGACCGCCGGGTGGCCGGGGCCTCGTCTCACTTCGTCTGGGTCAACCGCTCCAAGGAGAGCCTGGCGTTGGACTTGAAAGCGCCGGGGGCGGCCGAGGTGATGCACCGCCTCATCGCCAAGGCCGACGTCTTCGTCCAGAACCTCGCGCCCGGCGCCGCGGCCCGTCTCGGCTATGGGGCGGCGGAGTTGCAAACACGCCATCCTCGCCTGATCGTCTGCGACATCTCGGGCTACGGCAGCGACGGCCCCTACCGCGACCGCAAGGCCTATGACCTGTTGATCCAGAGCGAATCGGGTTTCGTCTCGGTGACCGGGAGCGAGGACGAGCCGGCCAAGGCGGGCGCTGCGATTGCCGACATCGCCGCCGGCATGTATGCCTATACCAGCATCCTGTCGGCGCTGTTGTTGCGCGAGCGCACCGGGCGCGGCTCGCACATCGACGTGTCGATGCTGGAGTCGTTGTGCGAGTGGATGGGCCACCCGCTCTATTACGCCTATCAAGGGGCGCCGCCGCCGCCCCGCAGCGGCGCGGCGCACGCCACCATCTACCCCTACGGCCCTTTCGTCGCCGGAGATGGCAACACCGTGATGGTCGGCCTGCAGAACGAGCGGGAGTGGCGCGTGTTTTGCGCGGCGGTGCTGCAGACGCCCGGGCTGGCCGACGATGAGCGTTTTGCCGACAACGAGCGACGCAGCGCGAACCGCCAGGCCTTGCGGGCCCTCATCCAAAGCTGTTTCGCGGCGCTCAGCAGCGCCGAAGTGCGCGACCGGCTCGAGGGGGCGCAGATCGCGTATGCCGATGTCAACGATCTGCACGACGTGTGGCGGCATCCGCAACTGGCCGCGCGCGACCGCTGGGCCGAGGTGGACACGCCCAACGGGCCGGTGCCCGCCCTGAAGCCGCCGGGGGTGAACGACAGCTTCGACTACCGCATCGCGGCGGTGCCCGCCGTCGGCCAGCATACCGAGGCGATCCTGCGCGAACTCGAGCTGCCACCTGGGGCGGCAGCCGCCTCGTCGAGCCCGCGCAACCCGGAATGACCCCGAGGCGCGGCCCGGCCGTCCGCCTGCCGCGCCCACCCCGCGGCCGGCTCATACACCGCGGGCCCAATGCACCACAATCGGGTGCATGCGATACATCACCTGTACGCCGGGCACCGCCGCGGTGGTGCTCGATTCGCCTCATAGCGGCACCTGGTACCCCGACGACTTCGGCCATGCCTGCGACCTTGCGCTGTTGCGGCATGCCGAGGACACACATGTCGAGAAGCTGTACGACTTCGCCGGCGCCTTGGGCGTCGGCTGGCTGGAAGCCCACTTCCCGCGCGCCTACCTGGACGCCAACCGCAATCTCACCGAACTGGACGTCGAGCTGTTGGACGGCCCCTGGCCCCACCCGGTGGAGGCGGGCCCCAAGGTCCGCCTGGGCAAGGGCCTGATCTGGCGGCTGACCGACGAGGGGGTGCCCATCTATGCACGCAAGCTCGGCGTGGCCGAAGTCGCAGGGCGCATCGAGCACTGCTGGCAGCCCTATCACGATGCGTTGGCGCAACTGCTCGACGCCACCCATGCCCGTCACGGCCGGGTGATCCACCTCAACTGCCATTCGATGCCATCGGTCAGCGCCTCGCACGCCACCGAGTTTCCGGGCCTGGTGCATGCCGATTTTGTGGTTGGCGACCGTGACGGCAGCACCGCGTCGCCGCGGCTGACGCGGTGGATCGCGCAGTTTCTCGAGGCGCGCGGCTACAGCGTGTCGATCAACCATCCCTATAAGGGTGTCGAACTGGTGCGCCGCTACGGGCGGCCCGAGGCCGGGCGGCATTCGATCCAACTGGAGGCGAACCGCAGGCTCTACATGGACGAGGCCAGCCTGGCGCTGCACGAAGGACACCGGCGCCTCAAGCGTGACCTGCACGACCTGGTCGAGCGGTTGACGACGCTCGACCCGGCCCGGTGTTGAGCGGGGAGGGCAGATGACCGAGCGTGTCGAGGCGGTGGTGGTGGGCGCAGGTGTGGTGGGGCTGGCGGTGGCGCGGGCCCTGGCCCAGCGGGGCCTGGAGACGGTGGTGCTGGAAAGCGAGACCAGCATCGGCAGCGGCACCAGCTCGCGCAACAGCGAGGTCATCCACGCCGGCCTGTACTACCCGGCCGGCTCTTGGAAGGCCCGCTTGTGCGTCGCGGGCAAGCAGCGCCTGTACCGCTATTGCGCCGAACGCGGCATCGAGCACCGCCGCTGCGGCAAGCTGGTGGTGGCGACCTCGGCCGCCCAACAGCCGGCGTTGACGGCGCTGCTGGCGCAGGCGGCGGCCAACGGTGTGCACGATCTGCAGCGGCTCGACGCCGCGGCGGCGCGGGCGCTGGAGCCGGCGCTGTCGTGTCTCGGCGCGGTCTTGTCACCGTCCACCGGCATCGTCGACAGCCATGGCCTGATGCTGGCGCTGCAGGGCGACCTGGAAGCGGCCGGCGGCGCGGTGGCGTTGGCGTCGCCGGTGCAGGCCGTGCGCGCCGAGACCGGCGGGTTCGTGTTGGAGGTGGGGGGCGAGGTGCCGACCACGCTGCACACGCGGGTGCTGGTGAATGCGGCGGGGTTGTGGGCGCCCGCGCTCGCGTCCCGCATCGCGGGCTTGCCGGCGACGCAGGTGCCGCGGGCCTATTTCGCCAAAGGCAATTACTACGCGCTGGCCGGGCGCGCACCCTTCTCGCGCCTGGTGTACCCGGTGCCCGAGGCGGCCGGCCTCGGCGTGCACCTGACGCTCGACCTCGCGGGGCAGGCGCGCTTCGGGCCCGACGTCGAATGGGTGGAGCCGGACTCGCAGGGCCGGCTCGACTACCGTGTCGACCCCGGCCGGGCCGACGGCTTCTACGCTGACATCCGCCGTTATTGGCCGGGCCTGCCCGACGGCGCGCTGCAGCCGGCCTACAGCGGCATCCGCCCGAAGATCCAGGCGCCCGGGGAGCCGGCGCGCGACTTTCTGCTGGCGGGGCCGGCGCAGCACGGCTTGCCGGGGCTGGTCAACCTGTTCGGCATCGAGTCGCCCGGTCTGACCGCGGCGCTGGCGCTCGGCGATGTGGCCGCCGACCTCGCGCAGGCCGGTCGCTGACACGCAGCGCCGCGTCGCGTCGCCGCGGGCTCAGACGGAGGTTTGCTTGAGGGCCAGCGCGGCGTCGCGCACCAGGGCCGGCCCGCGGTAGATCAAGCCGGTGTAGATCTGCACCAGGTTGGCCCCGGCCTCCAGCTTGACGCGGGCGTCGTCGCCGCTCATCACGCCGCCGACGCCGATGATGGGATAGGCCGGCCCGAGTGCCGCGCGCAGCGCGCGGATCACCCGGTTGCTCGCTTCGAACACGGGGCGCCCGCTCAAGCCGCCCGTCTCAGCGCCGTGCGTCAGATGCCGCACGGCGTCGCGGGCGATGGTGGTGTTGGTGGCGATGACGCCGTCGATGGCGTTCTTCTGCAAGGTGGCGGCGATCACGGCGACCTGGCCTTCCTCGAGGTCGGGCGCGATCTTGACGAACACCGGCACCCGCCGCTGGTGCTGCGCCGCCAGCGCCTCGCGACGGTCGGCGATGGCGCCGAGCAGCGCATCGAGCGCCGCGTCGGACTGCAGGCTGCGCAGGTTCTGGGTGTTGGGCGACGAGATGTTGACGGTCACGTAGTCGGCATGCGGATAGACGCCGGCGAGACAGATCAGGTAGTCGTCGACGGCCCGCTCGATCGGCGTGCTCGCGTTCTTGCCGATGTTGAGCCCGAGGATGCCGCCGTCGCCGCGAAAGCGCGCGCGCGTGACGTTGGCGATGAAACTGTCGAGCCCGTCGTTGTTGAAGCCCAGCCGGTTGATCAGCGCATCGGCCTCCGGCAGGCGGAACATGCGGGGTTTGGGGTTGCCGGGCTGCGCCTTGGGCGTCACCGTGCCCACCTCGATGAAGCCGAAGCCCATCGCGGCCAGGCCGTCGATGCAGCGCCCGTTCTTGTCGAGCCCGGCGGCCAGCCCGATGCGGTTCGGAAAGCGCAACCCTGCGAGGCTGACCGGGTCGGACACGCGTGCTTGCCCATAGAGGCAGGCCAGCGGGCTGCGCTGCACCCGGGCCAGCGCCCCGAGCGTGATTTCGTGAGCTTGCTCGGGGTCGAGGCCGAACAGGAAGGGGCGGGCAAGGGCGTAGGGAAGCAGGGCCATGGCAAGGAGGGGAGGCGGGCAGGCAAGGGGCGACGCCGTTGCCGGCGCGCGCGGGTCTTCTTGGATAATCCGCGGATTGTCTCAAACCGGCGCGAGCGGGCGCCTCTTCTCATGACCCAGGATGAACTGAAGGCCCTCGTCGGCCGCGCGGCCGTCGAGCATGTGGTGCCCGGCGCCGTCGTCGGGGTGGGCACCGGCTCGACGGTGAATTGCTTCATCGACGAACTCGCGAAGATCAAGGACCGCATCGCCGGCGCCGTGTCGAGTTCCCAGAAGAGCACCGAGCGGCTGCAGGCGCACGGCATTGCGGTGCTCGACGCCAACCAGGTCGACAGCCTGCCGGTCTACATCGACGGCGCCGACGAGATCGACCACGGCGGCCACATGATCAAGGGCGGCGGCGCGGCGCTGACGCGCGAGAAGATCGTCGCCGACATGGCGGAGCGTTTCGTCTGCATCGCCGATGCCTCCAAGCTGGTGCAGACGCTGGGGCGCTTCCCGCTGCCGGTCGAGGTGATCCCGATGGCCAGCGGCCTGGTGTCGCGCCGTTTGCGGGCGCTCGGCGGGCAACCGCGTGTGCGTGAAGGGGTGGTGACCGACAACGGCAACGTGATTCTCGATGTCACCGGCCTCGAGATCCGCGATCCGGCCGCGATGGAGTCGGACATCAACAACTGGCCCGGCGTCGTGACGGTGGGCATCTTCGCGCGCAACCGGGCCAAGGTCTGTTTG
Organism: Caldimonas brevitalea; assembly: GCF_001017435.1. Taxonomy (NCBI): domain Bacteria; kingdom Pseudomonadati; phylum Pseudomonadota; class Betaproteobacteria; order Burkholderiales; family Sphaerotilaceae; genus Caldimonas; species Caldimonas brevitalea. The sequence goes on along the minus strand of NZ_CP011371.1, from coordinate 3,719,144 downwards.
CTCGGCACCCCGGAAGGCGTGCGGCGGCTCGACTTCTAAGCGCTGCCGCCGCGGCGGTCGCTCACCGCCCGGTGCATCAGGCGGCCGCGAGCACCGTGTGCGACAGGGGCGGTGGCCTCTCGTGGCGAAGCGGACCGCCGGCAGGCGGCGCGGCCTGCATCAGGCACACGGACAGCCGCCCGCAGCGCTGGCGGGCGCTGCTGCTCAGAACTTGAAACCGGGGGGCGCATTGCCCGCCGGTGGGGGCGGGCTGCTGGTCGACGGCGCCGAACGCGGCGTTCCGGCGGCCGTTTGGGTCGGCGCGGGCGCCGGAACGACGGCCACGAGAGGGGTCGGGGGAGCGAACTGGAAGCTCGTCGGCAGCGTCGATTGCTTGGGGTAGCCCGCCGTGTCGAGGTAGGACTGCCACTCTTCGGCCGCGTAACCCTTGATCTGCTGCCCGCCGATCTGCAACAAGGGCAGGTCGGTGCCGCCCGCCAAGCGGTTCAGTGCCGCCGCGTCTTGAGCGGTGTTGACGGTTTTTTCGGTGTAGGGCACGCCGCGCTGCCGCAGCAAGGCACGGCCTGCCTCGCAGGGCTGGCACTCGCGGGAGGTGTAGAGGGTGACCGGGAAGCGGCCCACCACCCGCTGCAACTCGAACGGCAGCGCCGAGGCCCCACCGCCGGCAGCCGGTGCGCCGGACGAGGTCAAGGGCTGCACGCGGCTCACCTCGGTGGGCGGCCGGTCGGTGTAGGTGACCTTGCCGTCGGGGCCGACGACCTTGTAGAGCGCGTGCGCCGGCAGGGCCGCCGCCCAACAACACAAAAGAAGCGCCCAGCGCGCAATGGATTTCATACCGACTCCCCGGGTGAAAACGACCGCGATGCTATCAGGCCATGCCCTGGTGACGTAACAGGGCGTCGATCTTGGGCTCGCGACCGCGGAAAGCTTTGAAACTTTCCTCGGCCGGGCGGCTGCCGCCGGCCTCCAGAATGGCTTGCCGGTAGCGGCGGCCGGTCTCGACGTCGAGCACACCGGCTTCTTCGAAGGCGCTGTATGCGTCGGCCGACAGCACCTCGGCCCATTTATAGCTGTAATAGCCGGCCGCGTAGCCACCGGCAAAGATGTGCGAGAAGCTGTGTTGCACGCGGTTGAACGGCGGCGGGATCAACACCGCGACCTCGCGGCGCACCTCGTCGACCACCTGCTGGATGCGCTGCTCGCTGCCCGGCTCGGCGTGCAGCCGCATGTCGAACAGCGCGAACTCGATCTGGCGCAGCGTCTGCAGGCCGCTCTGGAAGTTCTTCGCGGCGATCATCTTGTCGAACAACTCGCGCGGCAGCGGCTCACCGGTCGTGACATGCGAGGTCATGTGCTTCAGGACGTCCCATTCCCAGCAGAAGTTTTCCATGAACTGGCTGGGCAGCTCGACCGCGTCCCATTCCACGCCGGAGATGCCGGCCACGCCGATGTCCTCCACCTGCGTCAGCATGTGGTGCAGGCCGTGGCCGAACTCATGGAACAGCGTGATCACGTTGTCGTGCGTCAGCAGCGCCGGCTGGCCGTTGACACCTTCGGCGAAGTTGCAGACCAGCTGCGCGACCGGCGTTTGCAGCCGCTGCTCACCTTGACGGTCGGGCCGCGCCCACCGGCCGCGCACGTCGTCCATCCAGGCGCCCGACCGCTTGCCGGGGCGGGCATAGGGGTCAAGATAGAACTGGCCGACCAGGCGGCCCTGGCGTTCGATGCGGAAAAACCGCACGCTCGGGTGCCACACCGGCGCCGAATCGGGGCGGATGGCCACTTCGAACAAGGTCTCGACGATCTTGAACAAGCCTTCCAGCACCTTGGGCTCGGTGAAATACTGCTTCACCTCCTGGTCGCTGAAGGCGTAGCGCTGCTCTTTCAACTTCTCGGAGGCGTAGGCCACGTCCCAGGCGGCCAGCTCGTCCAGCCCCAGCTCGCTGTGAGCGAAGTCGCGCAACTCGGCCAGGTCTTTTTCGGCATGCGGGCGGGCCCGCTGGGCCAGGTCGCGCAAGAACGCCTCCACCTGGGCCGGCGACTCCGCCATCTTGGGCACCAGCGACACGTGGGCAAAGCTCGGGTAGCCCAGCAATTGCGCCTCTTCCTGGCGCAGCGCCAGCAGTTCGACCATCAGCGCCGAGTTGTCGTGTTCCGGCTGGCCCAGCTCGGACGCGCGCGTCGCGTAGGCGGTGTAGAGCTTCTCGCGCAGGGGCCGGTGGCTGCCGTACTGCATCACCGGCAGATAGCTGGGGAACTGCAGCGTCAGCTTGTAGCCGGCCTGGCCGTCGCGCTCGGCGGCAGCCCGGGCGGCTTGCTTGGCGTCGTCGGGCACGCCGGCGAGTTCTTCCTCGCTCGCGTAGTAGGCAAAGGCGTCGGTGGCGTCCAGCACATGTTCCGAGAACTTCTGCGCCAGTTCCGCCTGGCGCTCCTGGATGGCCGCGAAGCGCTCTTTTGCACCGCCCTGCAGTTCGGCACCCGACAGCACGAAGTCGCGCATCGCGTTGGACAGCGCCTTGCGGCGCGCGGCGCTCAGCTGCGCCGCCTGCGGGCTGGCGGTGAGCGCCTTGTATTTGGCGTAGAGCCGCTCGTCGGCACCCAGGCGCGTGTAGAACTCGGTCACCTTGGGCAGGTTCTCGTTGTAGGCGGCCCGCAGTTCCGGCGTGTCCGCCACCGCGTTCAGGTGGCCGACGGTGCCCCAGGCCCGCCCCAGCCGTTCGGTGGCGACGTCGAGCACGGCCGAGACCGCGTCGTAGTCGGCCGGCACGGCATCGCTGACCACCTGCTCGAGCGCCGCTTCCGCGGCCTGCAGCAGTTGGTCGATCGCGGGACTGACATGCTCCGGGCGGATGTCGGAGAAGCGGGGGAGTTCGGCGGCGTCGAGCAAAAGAGGGTTCATGGGCACTCAGATGACGTTGGGCGGCGCCGCTTTCAAGGCCGGGTCGGGCCGGGCGGCGATCAGAGACGCACGGGCGTGCGTTTCTTCCTGCAGAGGAGGCTGCGATGTCCCGATGGTATTGCGCTTCGCCGCCAATCGATGAGGCGAGGTGGATAGAGCAACGTTATCGAGATGGTCATTCTGCGAACGGCGCGGACGACCACCGGCGGCGCCGCGCCGGCCGGTCGGCCTGCGTCAGCCCGCCGCCAGTTCAGCGGCCTGCAGCGTGTTGGACAGCAGCATCGTGATCGTCATCGGGCCCACGCCGCCGGGCACCGGCGTGATGGCGCTGGCCACCTGCGAGACGCCTTCGAAATCGACGTCACCGCACAGCTTGCCGGCGTCGTTGCGGTTCATGCCGACGTCGACCACCACCACGCCCGGTTTCACCATCTCGCGCGTCACGGTGTTACGCCGCCCGACGGCTGCGACGATCACGTCGGCCTCCCGGGTATGGCGGGCGAGGTCCGGGGTGGCGCTGTGGCAGATCGTGACGGTCGCGTTGGCCTGCAGCAGCAACAAGGCCATCGGCTTGCCGACGGTGTTGCTGCGGCCGATCACTACTGCGTGTTTGCCGCGCAGGTCGTAATCGATGCTTTCGATCAGCTTCATGCAGCCATAGGGTGTGCACGGGCGCAGGCCCGGCAGGCCGGTCAGCAGCTCACCGCCGCTCAGCACCGAGTAGCCGTCCACATCCTTGTGGGTGGCGATGGTCGCGATCACCTTCTGCGGGTTGATGTGCTTCGGCAGCGGCGTCTGCACCAGGATGCCGTGGATGGCCGGGTCGGCATTGAGCGCCTCGATGCGGGCGAGCAACTCGGCTTCGCCCAGGCTGGCGTCGTACCGCTCGAGCACCGAATGGAAACCTGCTTCGCCGCACGCCTTCACCTTGTTGCGCACGTACACCTGGCTGGCCGGATCGTCGCCGACCAGGATCACGGCCAGGCCGGGGCGGGTGCCGCGTTCGGCGAGTTGGGCGGCGCGCTGGGCGATCTGCCCGCGCATCTGTTGGGAAAGGGCGGTGCCATCGAGGAGTCGCGCGGTCATGAGTCTTCCTTCAGAAACGAAAAAGGCGGCGGCCGGGAGCGAGAACGGAACAATGCCCCTGCGGAGCGCGAGAAACGAAAAAGGCCGCTGAAGACAGCGGCCTGGTCGGCTTGCAGGCCCTCAGGTCTTGGCCTGTGCGCCCAGGGCGATCTTGAGCAGGTCGGCGACGGTGTTCGCGTTGAGCTTTTCCATGATGTTGGCGCGGTGCGCCTCCACCGTCTTGATGCTGATGCCCAGGTCGTCGGCGATCTGCTTGTTTAGCCGGCCGGCGACGATACGGTCGAGCACCTGGGCTTCGCGGGTGGTCAGGCGCGACAGCAGCGCGTCGCGGCTGGCGGCCTCCTGCTGTTGCGAGAACAGCGAGCGGGCCTGGTCGAGCATGCGTTCGACCAGCGACACCAGTTCGTCTTCCTTGAAGGGTTTCTCGATGAAGTCCATCGCGCCCTTTTTCATCGTGCTGACCGCCATCGGCACGTCGCCGTGGCCGGTGATGAAGACAATGGGCAGCGGCGACTTGCGCTCGAGCAGACGGTCTTGCAGTTCGAGGCCGCTCATGCCGTCCATCCGGATGTCGGCGATCAGGCAGGCGACTTCACGCGGGTCGAAGCGGGACAGGAAGGATTCGGACGAGTCGAAACACTTGACCCGGTAGTCCTTGCCTTCCAGCAACCATTGCAGCGAGTCGCGAACCGCCTCGTCGTCGTCGACGACGTACACGGTGCCTTTCTTGGGGATCAAGCTCATGGGCGGGTTCTTCAATGGTTGGAAGAATGGGTGGTGTCCACCGGCAACGTGAACGAGAACCGGCAACCGACCACGCTGTGACCATTGTATAAGTTCTCGGCACGGATCCTGCCGCGATGCGACTCCACGATCGAGCGGCACAGGCTGAGGCCGATGCCCAGGCCGTCCGATTTGGTCGAGAAAAAGGCTTCGTACATGCGTCCCAGCACCTCTTCTTTCAGACCGGGGCCGCTGTCGGTGACGCTGAATTCGATCACTCCGCCTTCCTCGGGCGTGTGGCGCGGGATGATGCGCAGTTCGATATTGCGGCGCGGCGGCGGCAGCTTGGCGTTGTCGATCGCCTCGGCGGCGTTCTTCAACAGGTTCAGCAACACCTGCTCGATCAGGATGGGGTCGACCATCAAGACCGGCAAGCGTTGTGCCACGTAGGTGTGGATCGCCACATTGCGCCGGCGCAGCTCGATCATCGCCAGCTCCACCGCGTCTTCGACGATCTCGTGCGCCTGCGACGGCTGGCGCTGCGGCTCGCTGCGCTTCACGAAGGCGCGGATGCGGTGGATGATCTGGCCGGCGCGTTGGGCCTGTTTGGCGGTCTTTTCCAGCGCGGTCACCAGGTCGGGCGTTTGGATCGCGTTGGACTGCACCCGCGAGATGATGCCGTTGCAGTAGTTGGTGATGGCGGTCAGCGGCTGGTTCAGTTCGTGGGCCACCGACGACGCCATCTCGCCCATCGTCACCAGCCGGCTGGTCACCTGGGCCTTTTCGGCCTGCTGCGCGGCCTGTTCCTCGGCGCGCCGGCGGGCGGTGATGTCGGTCGCGATCAGCATCTGCGCCAGCCGGCCGTCGGTCCACTGCAGGTAACGCGCCCGCACGTCGAACCATTTGTCGAGCGACTCGATATACACCTCGCGCGGGTCGGAGCCGGCCTCGGTCAGCTCCTGGGTGGGCAGGCCGCTGAGGTTGTCGACACTGTCGTCGCCGTCGTGCACCGGGATCTCGTCGTCCGGATGGTCGCCGGCCAGCAGCCCGTGGCCGCGCGCGTCCGCGCCGAACCACAACCGGTAGGAGCGGTTGGCGAACAGCAGTTCGCTCTGCTGCACCGACAGCACCGACACCGCCGCCTCCAGCCCCTCGAGCACCGTGGTGAAACGCTCGTGCGACGCCGACAGCTGGTCGCGGATGCGCTTGGCCTCGGTGATGTTGGTCATCGAGGTCATCCAGCCGGTCTGGTGGCCCTTGGCGTCGATCAGCGGCGAGACGTACATGCGCGCGTCGAACTGCGTGCCGTCCTTGCGCATCACCTTGACCTCGATGCCGCCGGCCGGGCTGCGGCCCTGCAGCTCCTGCTCGAACAAGCGCCGGTTTTCTTCCATCCGGTCGGGTGGCCAGTGGGGGAAGGGCGGCAGCTTGCCGATCAGCTCGGCTTCGGAGAAGCCGGTCATCGAGCAGTAGGCGGCATTCACATAGGTGATGCGGCCTTCGAGGTCCATCGCGCGCATGCCGGTCAGCATCGAGTTTTCCATCGCCCGCCGGAAGTTGGTTTCGGCCACCAGCGCGCTCTGGACCTGCAGCCGCCGGCGCATGTGGCGCCAGGTGCCGAGCAGCATCCAGACCGTCAGCGCACTGAGCGCCGCCACCATCCAGAACAAGGTGTTGCTGATCAGGCCGATCGAGGTGCGGTAGCCCAGGCCCCGCAGGATCAGGCCATTGCCCACCGGCGCCACCGGGATGTCCTGGAAGATCGATGGCCGCTCGCTGTTCTTCAACATCGCCCGCGAGGTGGTGCTGGCCAGCACCCGGTCGTTCGCGTCGAGCAGCGTCATCCCGTGCCGGTTGGCCACTTCGGTGGGGACGAAATAGCGCAGCAAGGCTTCCACCGAATACTCGGCGACCACCGTGCCGGCGAAGGCGCTGCGGTCGATCAGCGGCACCTGCACCTGGAACACCGGCTGGCCGTTGCTGGTGCTGTAGGTGCGCGAATAGACCGGCTGGCGCAGGTCGCGCGCGGCCTCGAAGGCCCACTCCGGCTCGCTCTTGGTCACGGCGGGACCCGGCAGCGGGGCTGACGCGCCCTCCGGCGCCTCGCTGTAGCGGCTGCCGTTGAAGGTGTGGCTGGGCGACAGATAGCTGACCCGCGGCGCGCGGTCGGCGGCGAGCCAGGTGAGGCTGACCACCTCCGGGCGCTCACGCGCGAACGTCGTCGCCTGGCCGAGGAACTCGTCCTGGTCGACCGCCCGGGTAGTGATCTCGCGCGCAATGCGCACCAGTTGTTCCTGGTTTTCGATCAGCCGCAAACGGATCTGCTGCTGCGTCACTTCGGTGTCGCGCTTGACCGACTCGTGCTCGCGTTCCAGTTCTTCACTGCGCAAATACCAGAAGGCCGAGATGATCGCGGCCAAAAACATCAGCACCGACACGAGCGGGCCGAGGGTGGCAAAACGGTCTTGACGGGCGGGGGACTGGCGCCGCCACCATTTCCCGAACAGACGGCGGGAGCGGGGCGGCAACTCGTGGGTGCTGGCGCGAAATTCGCTGGGAACGACAGGCATAGGCGCGGATTATCGAGCCGCCGCACCGGCCCCGGACCGGGGAAAAACGAACGCTCGTTCAGTTTGGTTTCATATGGTGAAAGCGGTTCGCACTATTTGAAAACACCCCTTTTCTGTGACAAACTAGCCGGGCTTTAGACCCAGCGAGGAGACCCCATGTCTGCAGTGCCGCATTCGTTCGGCTCGGCGGCGAACGACGCCGACGCCCAAGAAACCCGGGAATGGCTGGACGCCCTGTCCGCCGTCATCGAGAGCGAGGGCCGCGAGCGCGGCCACTACCTCCTCGAGCAGTTGCTCGAGCATGCCCGGCAAACCGGCATCGACATGCCGTTCTCGGCCACCACGGGCTACGTCAACACGATCGAACCCAACGACGAGGAACGCTGCCCCGGCAACCTCGACATCGAGGAACGCTTGCGCGCCTACATGCGCTGGAACGCCATGGCGATGGTGGTGCGCGCCAACCGGCTCGACCCGGCGGACGGCGGTGACCTGGGCGGCCACATTTCGTCGTTCGCCTCAGTGGCGACGCTGTTCGGCGCCGGCTTCAACCACTTCTGGCATGGGGAGCACGAGGGCCATGGCGGCGACCTGCTCTACATCCAGGGCCATTCCTCGCCCGGCATCTATGCGCGCGCCTTCATGGAAGGCCGCATCAGCGAGGAGCAGCTGAAGAACTTCCGCCAGGAAGTCGACGGCAAGGGCCTGTCGAGCTACCCGCACCCGAAGCTGATGCCGGAGTTCTGGCAGTTCCCCACGGTCTCGATGGGTCTCGGGCCGCTGATGGGCATCTACCAGGCGCGTTTCCTCAAATACCTGCATGCACGCGGCATTGCCGACACGTCCAACCGCAAGGTGTGGGTGTTCTGCGGCGACGGTGAGATGGACGAGCCCGAGTCGCTCGGGGCGATCGGTGTCGCCGCGCGCGAGAAGCTCGACAACCTGATCTTCGTCATCAACTGCAACCTGCAGCGACTCGACGGCCCGGTGCGCGGCAACGGCAAGATCGTGCAGGAACTCGAAGGCGAGTTCCGCGGCGCCGGCTGGAACGTCATCAAGCTGCTGTGGGGCAGCTACTGGGACCCGCTGCTGGCACGCGACAAGGAAGGCATCCTGCGCCAGATCATGATGGACATGGTCGACGGCGACTACCAGGCCTGCAAGGCCAACGACGGCGCCTTCGTGCGCAAGACCTTCTTCGGCCGCCACCCGAAGGCCTTGGAGATGGTCGCGAAGCTGAGCGACGACGACATCTGGCGCTTGCAGCGCGGCGGCCACGACCCGCAGAAGGTGTACGCCGCCTACCACCGTGCGGTGAACCACAAGGGCCAGCCCACCGTGCTGCTGGTGAAGACCGTCAAGGGTTTCGGCATGGGCAAGAGCGGCGAAGGCAAGAACACCGCACACCAGACCAAGAAGCTGACCGACGACGACATCCGCGCCTTCCGCGACCGCTTCAACATCCCCATCCCGGACGACAAGCTCGCCGAACTGCCGTTCTACAAGCCGGCCGACGACACGCCCGAGATGCGCTACCTGCACGAGCGCCGCAAGGCCCTCGGCGGCTATTTGCCCAAGCGCCGCCCGAAGGCCGACGAGCAACTGCCGGTGCCCGAGCTGAGCGCCTTCAAGGCGGTGCTCGACCCAACCGCCGAAGGCCGCGAGATCTCGACCACCCAGGCCTATGTGCGTTTCCTGACCGCGCTGCTGCGCGACAAGACGCTCGGCCCGCGCGTCGTGCCCATCCTGGTGGACGAGGCGCGCACCTTCGGGATGGAAGGCCTGTTCCGCCAGATCGGCATCTACAGCCAGGACGGCCAGAAGTACACCCCGGTCGACAAGGACCAGGTGATGTACTACAAGGAGTCGCACGACGGCCAGATCCTGCAGGAAGGCATCAACGAAGCGGGCGGCATGGCCTCGTGGATCGCCGCTGCGACGTCGTACTCGACCAACAACCGGGTGATGATCCCGTTCTATGTCTACTACTCGATGTTCGGCTTCCAGCGTGTCGGCGACCTGGCCTGGGCGGCCGGCGACATGCAGGCGCGCGGCTTCCTGCTCGGCGGCACCTCCGGGCGCACCACGCTGAACGGCGAAGGCCTGCAGCACGAGGACGGCCACAGCCACATCCTGGCCGGCACCATTCCCAACTGCATCAGCTACGACCCCACCTTCGCGCACGAGGTGGCGGTGATCATGCACCACGGCCTGAAGCGCATGGTCGAGCGGCAGGACAACGTGTTCTTCTACCTGACGCTGCTCAACGAGAACTACACCCATCCCGGCCTCAAGCCCGGTACCGAAGAGCAGATCATCAAGGGCATGTATTTGCTCGAAGAGGGCGCCAAGAAGATACCGCGCGTCAACCTCCTGGGCTCGGGCAGCATCCTGCGCGAATCGATCTTCGCCCGGCAGCTGCTCGAAGACGAATGGGGCGTGGCCGCCAACGTCTGGAGCTGCCCGAGCTTCAACGAGCTGGGCCGCGAAGGCCAGGACTGCGAGCGCTGGAACCTGCTGCACCCGACCGAGACGCCGCGCGTGCCCTTCGTGGCACAGCAACTGCAGCCGCACAACGGCCCGGTGGTCGCGTCGACCGACTACATGAAGGCCTACGCCGAGCAGATCCGCCCCTTCATCCCGAAGGGCCGCAGCTACAAGGTGCTGGGCACCGACGGCTTCGGCCGCAGCGACTTCCGCTCCAAGCTGCGCGAACACTTCGAAATCAACCGCCACTACATCGTGGTGGCGGCGCTCAAGGCGCTGGCCGAGGAAGGCACGGTACCTGCTGAGAAGGTGGCCGAAGCGATCCGCAAGTACGGCATCAATGCCGACAAGGTGAACCCCCTCTACGCATAAGCCCCGAGCGCCCGCGCGACGCACGCTGCCCGGTCCGCCGGGGGTGTGGGCGCGGGCGGCTTGCATCAGGAGAAACAACAAATGGCATTGGTGGAAGTGAAGGTGCCCGACATCGGGGACTTCAAGGAGGTCGAGGTCATCGAGGTGCTGGTCAAGCCCGGTGACACGATCAAGGTCGAGCAGAGCCTGGTCACGGTCGAGAGCGACAAGGCATCGATGGAGATTCCGTCGACCCATGCCGGCTTGGTCAAGGACGTGAAGGTGCAGCTGGGCGACAAGGTCAGCGAGGGCAGTTTGCTGCTGATGCTGGAGGCGGAATCGGCCGGGGCGGCTGCGCCGGCTCCGGCACCCGCGCCGGCTTCTCCGGCGCCCGCTGCAGCGCCCACGCCCGCAGCGGCGGCTCCGGCTCCGGCTCCGAGCGCGCCGGGCGGCGGCGGCCCGGTCGAGGTCAGCGTGCCCGACATCGGCGACTTCGACCAGGTGGCGGTGATCGAGGTGCTGGTGCAGGTGGGCGACACGATCAAGGCGGAGCAGAGCCTGATCACGGTGGAGTCGGACAAGGCGTCGATGGAGATTCCGTCCTCGCATGCGGGCGTGGTCAAGGAACTCAAGGTCCAGCTCGGCGACAAGGTCAGCAAGGGCAGTGTGATCGCCGTGGTCGAGGCCAGCGGTGGTGCGGCCGCACCGGCGCCGGCCCCCGCGACGGCGGCGGCGCCCTCGGCTGCCGCCGCTTCGCCGGCCGAGTTGTCGAGTCCGCCGGTGGAGCGGACCGCCCCGACGGCCGCCTTGCCCGCTCACGAGCCGACGGCGCCGCAGGGCAAGCTGCCGCACGCCTCGCCCAGCATCCGCAAGCTGGCGCGTGAACTCGGCGTGCCGCTCGGCGAAGTGCCGGGCAGCGGGCCGAAGGGCCGCATCACCCAGGAAGATGTGCAGCACTTCGTCAAGAACGTCATGGTCGGTCAAGTGCAGACCGAAGCCCAGAAGGCCAAGGCGCCCGCGGCCGGCGGGGCCGGCGGCAGCCTGCCGGGGTTGCTGCCGTGGCCGCAGGTCGACTTCGCCAAGTTCGGCCCGGTCGAGCGGCGCGACCTCTCGCGCATCAAGAAGATCTCGGGTGCCAACCTGCACCGCAACTGGGTGATGATCCCCCACGTCACCAACCACGAAGACGCCGACATCACCGAGCTGGAGGCCTTCCGCGTCCAGCTCAACAAGGAGTACGAGAAGGCCGGCGTCAAGGTGACGATGCTGGCGTTCCTGATCAAGGCCTGCGTTGCGGCGCTGAAGAAGTTCCCCGACTTCAACGCCTCGCTCGACGGCGAGCAGCTGGTGCTCAAGCAGTACTTCCACATCGGCTTCGCGGCCGACACGCCCAACGGGCTGGTGGTGCCGGTGATCAAGGATGCCGACAAGAAGGGCATCGTCGCGATCGCCAAGGAGATGAGCGAGCTGGCGGCCAAGGCGCGCGAAGGCAAGCTCGGCCCGGCGGAGATGACCGGCGGCTGCTTCTCGATCTCGTCGTTGGGCGGCATCGGCGGCACTTACTTCACGCCCATCATCAACGCGCCCGAGGTCGCCATCCTCGGCGTGTGCAAGTCGACGCTGAAGCCGGTGTGGGACGGCCAAGCCTTCCAGCCGCGGCTGATCCTGCCGCTCAGCCTGAGCTGGGACCACCGGGTGATCGACGGCGCCTCGGCGGCGCGCTTCAACACCTACCTGGCCACCGTGCTGGCGGACTTCCGCCGCGTGATGCTGTAAGGAGTCGAGTGTGGCAGTGATCGAGATCAAGGTCCCCGACATCGGCGACTTCAAGGACGTCGCGGTGATCGAAGTGCTGGTGCAGCCGGGTGACACGGTGAAGGCGGAGCAGAGCCTCATCACGGTGGAGTCCGACAAGGCGTCGATGGAGATTCCGTCGTCGCATGCCGGGGTGGTCAAGGAGCTGAGGCTCAAGGTCGGCGATGTCGTCAACCAGGGCAGCACCATCCTGACGCTGGAGGCGGCGGGCGAGCAGGCTGCCGCCGCGGCGCCTGCGCCTGCTGCAAGCGGCCCAGCGGCGCCGCCGCAGCCGCAGGCGCGAGAGTCGTACGCACCGGCGCCCGGCGCGGCGCGGGCCGACACGGCGGCGACCCCGGCTGCTGGCCATTACAGCGGTGGCGTCGACCTGGAGTGCGACATGCTCGTGCTGGGCGCCGGCCCCGGCGGCTATTCGGCCGCCTTCCGCGCCGCCGACCTGGGCATGAAGGTGGTGCTGGTGGAGCGCTACGCGACGCTGGGCGGCGTGTGTTTGAACGTCGGCTGCATCCCGTCGAAGGCGATGCTGCACGTGGCCGCGGTGATGGACGAGGTGCAGCATTTCGCCGACATCGGCGTCAGCTTCGGCGCCCCCAGCGTCGACCTCGACAAGCTGCGCGCACACAAGGCCAAGGTGGTGGGCAAGCTGACGGGCGGCCTGAGTGCGATGGCCAAGATGCGCAAGGTCACGGTGGTGCGCGGCTACGGCAGCTTCCTCGACCCGCATCACGTGTCGGTCGAAGAAACCGGTGGCGAGGGCCAGGACAAGACCGGCAAGACCCAGACCATCAAGTTCAAGCAGGCCATCATCGCCGCCGGCTCGCAGGCGGTGCGGCTGCCCTTCCTGCCGTCCGACGAGCGCATCGTCGACTCGACCGGCGCGCTGCAGTTGCGCGCCACGCCCAAGCGCATGCTGATCGTCGGCGGCGGCATCATCGGCCTGGAGATGGGCACCGTCTATTCGACGCTGGGCGCGCGGCTGGACGTGGTCGAAATGCTCGACGGGCTGATGCAAGGCGCCGACCGCGACCTGGTCAAGGTGTGGCAGAAGATGAATGCGCCGCGCTTCGACAACATCATGCTGAAGACCAAGACCGTGGGCGCCGAAGCGACCGCCGACGGCATCCTGGTGCGCTTCGAAGGCGAGGGCGCCCCGAAAGAGCCGCAGCTCTACGACCTGGTACTGCAGGCGGTGGGCCGCTCGCCCAACGGCAAGAAGATCGGCGCCGACAAGGCCGGCGTGATCGTCAACGAGCGCGGTTTCATCCCGGTGGACATCCAGATGCGCACCAACGTCCCGCACATCTTCGCGATCGGCGATGTGGTGGGCCAGCCGATGCTGGCGCACAAGGCGGTCCACGAGGCCCATGTGGCGGCCGAAGTGGCGGCCGGCGAGAAGTCGGCCTTCGACGCGCGGGTGATCCCGAGCGTCGCCTACACCGACCCCGAGGTGGCGTGGGTAGGCCTCACCGAAGACCAGGCCAAGGCCGAGGGCCGCAAGGTCAAGAAGGGCTTGTTCCCATGGAGCGCGTCGGGCCGCGCCATCGCCAACGGCCGTGACGAGGGCTACACCAAGCTGCTGTTCGACGAGGACACGCACCGCATCCTCGGCGGCGGTATCGTCGGCACCCACGCGGGCGACATGATCGGCGAGGTGGCCCTGGCGATCGAGATGGGGGCCGACGAAGTCGACATCGGCAAGACCATCCATCCGCATCCGACGCTGGGCGAGAGCATCGGCATGGCGGCCGAAATCGCGCACGGCACCTGCACCGACGTGCCGCCGCAGCGGCGCTAGGGTCCGTCCTCGCCGCCGTGGCGGTGGCCAGGCTGCGGCCCCCACCCGGCCGTGATCGGCCCCGTCTTTGACGCGGGAGCGCTACCGGGGCTTGCCGAAGGCGGCGCTGCGGTAGGCCTGCGGCGTTTGACCGTGCTGCCGGGCAAACGCCCGCTGCAAGGCGTCCACCGAGCGAAAGCCGCTGTGGCTCGCGATCCGCTCCTGGGTCCAGTGCGTCTGCAACAGCAACTGCGCGGCGGCCGCCACGCGGGCCTGCTCGACGAAGCGCGCCGGCGTGCTGCCGGTCTGGGCGGCGAACTCGCGCGCGAAATGCCGCGGGCTCATCTGCACGCGCGCGGCCAGCGCCTCGACCGACAGATCCTCCTGTAAATGTGTGCCGATCCACGCCAGCAGTTCGCGCAAGCGGCTGCTCGCCGTGGCCTGCGCCTGCAGCGCCTGACTGAGCTGCGGTTGGGCGCCGCCCCGCAGCATCGGCAACGCCAGCGTGCGCGCAATCTCCATCGACACCGCATGGCCGAGGTCGTCTTCGACCAGCGCGAGCGCCAGCTCGATGCCGGTGGTGACACCCGCCGAGGTCCACAGCCGGCCGTCACGCACATAGATGCGCTCGCGCTGCACGCGCACCTGCGGCCGCAGGGTCTGCAGCAGATCGCAGACACGCCAGTGGGTGGTGGCCTCGCGGCCGTCGAGCAGCCCGGCCGCCGCCAACGCAAAGGCGCCGGTGCAGACGCTGGCGATACGACGTGCGCGAGGGGCGGTTGCGGCGAGCCAGCCGGCGACGTTCTGCTCGACGATGGCGGTGCGCAGTGCCGGCTCGTCGCCGCCCGCGATGATCAAGGTGTCGATGGCGGCCGGCAGTTGCTGCAGCCCGAGCGTGTTGGCCAGCTCCAGCCCGCCATTCGTGCGCACGGTGCCGCCGCACGGCGAGGCGATGTGCAGGCGGTAGCTGCCCGGACGCAGCATCTCGGCCTTGCTGAACACGCTGGCCGGGCCGGCCACGTCGAGCCCCTCGACGCCGTCGAAGGCCACCAGCACCACGTCGATGGCAGAAACGGCGGCTTCTTCGTCCTTGTGGGGTGGGCTGGGCATCCTTAGGCTTTGGGCATCGCGGTTTTCAAAGGGCGGCGGCAGTGAAGAAGCACTGGGGATGGGCGCTGATCGGGGCGAGTATGGCAGCGCTGGCACTGGCAGGCTGCAGCGCCGGCGCAAAACTGCCGCCGAGCCAGGACGACCCGGCCTTGCTCGAGCATGAACAGCAGGTCTTCGTCGACGCCTTGAAGCCGCGCCGTGCCGGCCGGCCGGTGGTCGTGGTGCTCGCGCTCAACGAAGGCACCGAAACGACCGATCTGCTGCTGCCGCATGCCGTGCTGCAGCGTGCCGGGGTGGCCGATGTGCAGGTCGTCGCGCCGCGCCGCGGCCCGGTGGGCCTCTATCCTGCGCTGGAAATCGAGGCCACCCAGGATCTCGCCGGCTTCGACCGGACATACCCCTCAGGCGCCGACTACGTGATCGTTCCGGCCATGCACACCGACGACGACCCGACGGTGACGACCTGGCTGCGGCGGCAAGCCGAGCAAGGCGCCCGCGTGATCGGCATCTGTTCCGGGGCCCGGGTGGTGGGCCGCGCGGGGTTGCTCGACGGGCGCCGCTTCACCGGGCACTGGTACGACCGCGGCAAGCTGCGCCGGCGGCACCCCGGCGCGACCTACGTGCCGCATCGGCGCTATGTGATCGACCACGGCGTCGCCACCACCACCGGCATCACCGCTTCGGTGCCCACCAGTCTGGCGCTCGTCGAGGCGATCGGCGGCCGGGAGAAGGCCCGGGCCGTGGCCGCGCTGCTCGGCGTCACATCCTGGAGCCCGGCGCACGACAGCACGTCCTTCGGTCTCGATGCCCCCCGCATGTGGCGCTACCTGCTCAACAAGGCCCGGTTCTGGGGCCACGAGCGATGGAGCGTCGAGGTACAAGACGGTGTCGATGACATCGCGCTGGCGCTGGCCGTGGACGCGTGGTCGCGCACCGGCCGTGTCAGCGTCGAGGCCTCGGCTGCGAACGCGGTCACGCTGCGCAGCGGCTTGCGGCTCTCGGCGCGTCCGGCGGGTCGGCTCACGCAGCGCCTGCCGTTGGCGCCGGACCTCGCGCCCGCCGCGCAACTGGACCGCAGCTTGTGTGAGATCGCCGAGCGCTACGGAGCCTCCCGGCGCGACCGGGTGATGTTGGAGATGGAATATGCGGGCGACCCGGTGCGGGGCAGCACCTGCGAGCCCTCCACCGGCGACTAGAACAACGGAACACTCCTGCGCCCGCGACCTGGCCGGGCGCCGGCGCTCGAGCGTGCACACGGGGCGGAAGAGGGAACGGCTGTTGCTGGTCAACAGGGCAGCGGCGGGCAGAATCGATCGGTGTCCTGGGCCGCGAGTTGGAGCCGTTTGCCCGTCGTTCTCGTCCCCACCATGCCTTCTGATTGTTCGCTCGCGCCTGACTTTCGTGCCTTGTTCGAGGCGACGCCGGCGTCCTGCCTCGTGGTGGCACCCGACTTCCACATCGTGGCGGTCACCGACGCCTACCTGGCGGCCACCAGCCGCGTGCGCGCTGAATTGTTGGGGCGCCACATCTTCGACGCGTTTCCCGACAATCCAGACGACCCGGCGTCCAGCGGCGTGAAGAATCTGCGCAGTTCGCTGGAGCGGGTGCTGCGCGACGGTGTTCGCGACACGATGGCGATCCAGAAGTACGACATTCCGGTGGTCGACGACGAGACTTTCGAGGAGCGTTACTGGAGCCCCGTCAACACCCCGGTGTTCGACGCGCAAGGCCGCCTGACCCACGTCATCCACCGCGTCGAAGACGTCACCGAGATCGTGCTGGCCGAGAACCAGGCACTGGCGGACGCCGCCACCATCGCCGCACAGGCTGTCGAGATCCGTGCCGCCAACCAGAGCCTGCGCGATAGCGAGCAGCAGGCGTTGGAGATCGCCCGCCAAGCGGAAGCCGAACGACAGCGCCTCGATGCGGTGTTGGACGCCGCGCCGGTCGGCATCCTGGTCGCCGACCGCGACGGCAGGATCGTGCGGACCAACCCTGCCAACGCTGAAATCTGGGGCGTCCCACGGCCTCAGCCCGGCGATGTCTTCGCGGAGGTGGTGTCGCAAGGCCAGTGGGCGGACGGTTCCCCACGGCAAGGAGAGCCGCTGCAAGCCGATGAGTGGCCGCTGGCGCGTGCGCTGCGGGGCGAGCGCGCGCGGGCCATGATCGAGGTGACCCTCGCCGGAGCTGCGCCCGAACGCCGCACGGTGCTGGCCTCGGCAGCGCCGATCGTCGACACCCAGGGGCGCGCGGTCGGCGCCGTGGCGGCTGTGATGGATGTCAGCGAACGCGTCAGGGCGGAGCAGGCCTTGCGCGAGGCGGACCGGCGAAAAGACGAGTTCCTGGCCATGCTGGCGCACGAGCTGCGCAACCCCTTGGCACCCATCAGCTCGGCCGCGGCGCTGCTGGCGATGGGGCGGCTGGACCATGAGCAAGTGAGGCGCATGAGCGAGATCGTCGAGCGCCAGGCCCGACACCTGGCAGGCCTGGTCGACGATCTGCTCGACGTGTCGCGCATCACGCGCGGCCTGATCACGCTGGACATGGCCCTGCATGACGGAACGCGGGTGCTCCAGGAGGCGGTCGAGCAGGTCCGGCCGCTGCTGGAGGCCAGGCAACATCGACTGACCGTGCAAATGCCGAGCGATCCGGTGCAACTGATCGGCGACCGCAAGCGGGTGGTTCAGGTGTTGACCAACTTGCTCACCAATGCCGCGAAGTACACGCCGCCGGAGGGCGACATCAGCGTCGTGATGGTGACCGACGGCGCGCAGCTGGTGATCAACGTGACGGACAACGGCATCGGCATGGAGCGGGAGTTCCTCACGTCTGCGTTCGACCTGTTTTCACAGGCACATCACACCGCGGACCGGTCCCAGGGCGGCCTCGGCATCGGGCTGGCGGTGGTCAAGCGTCTGGTCGAACTGCACGGCGGCAGCGTCGCTGTGCACAGCGACGGCCCGGGCCAGGGCAGCCGCTTCACGGTGCGGCTGCCGCTGGTGCAGGCGCTGGACGAGCGCGGTGGCCGCGGTCCCGCACCGGCGCCGGGCGTGCCCTCGGCGCGCAGCTTGAAGGTCATGGTGGTCGATGACAACGTCGACGCGGCGGGCACCCTGGGCATGCTGGTCGAAGCGCTGGGTCACCGCGTGACGGTCGAATGTGGGCCCCGCAAGGCGCTGAAGCAGGCGGAGCATGAGGACGTCGACGTGTTTCTGCTGGACCTGGGGCTGCCCGACATCGACGGATTTGAACTGGCGCGCCGGCTGCGCTCGCATCCGCGTTCGGCCGGCGCCGCGCTCGTCGCGGTGAGCGGCTACGGCCAGGCGCAAGACAAGATCTGTGCATTGGAAGCCGGCTTCGACTACCACCTCGTCAAGCCGGCAGACCCGGGTGAACTGGAGCGGGTCTTGGCTGAGATCAGCCTTCGCCGCGGCGAACCTGCGCCGCACCGGCCGACCTTTTGAACGGGGGCCGGGCGCCCCCGCTAGGCCTGCGCCCCGGCATCGGTGCACGTGAGCCTTGAGGCCAAGCCGGCCGCCTCACAGCAAGCCTTCGATTGGCAACCATGACAGCAGTCGCACGGTCAGCCGACGTACCAGGCCCGCTTTCGGTTCCCTGTCGTGCCGAACGGGACCCGCGTCCGTCTCTTCGATCCATTCGAGACCACCGCCGTCATCGCGCAGACGCACTTCGTAGGCGCGCTGGCCGAGGTCCGAGTCGAGCTTTTTCGAGATCGTCGACGCCAAGGCCGGGCTTTCGATCACGAGGCCCATCTCGGTGTTGAGGTGGATCGAGCGCGGGTCCAAATTGAACGAGCCGACGAACACCCGCTCGCGGTCCACCGCGAAGGTCTTCCCGTGCAGGCTGGCGGCCGAACTGCCCAACGCCCGGCGCACGCCCTGGCCGGTCGCCTTGGGTGCCGGAGCGGGGTCGGGCCGGAGTTCGTAGAGGCGCACGCCGGCGCGCAACAGGGCCTTGCGACGCTTGGCGTAGCCGGCATGGACGGCCGCGACGTCGGTGGCGGCCAGCGAGTTGGTGACCACGCGCAGCTGCACGCCCTGGCCCGGATAACGCGCCAGGGCCTCGGTGCCGGCGTCGCCGGGCACGAAATAGGGCGACACCAGGTCGAGTTCACGGCGGGGTGTGCCCATCGCCTGTGTGATCTGCGCCAGCAGCAGCTGCGGCTCGGCCACCGTGCGCTCGACCTTCGCGGGTGGGTCGTAGACCACCCGGACGGGGACCCACTCCAAGGCCAGCTCCCGCGCCAGCATCTGTTCGACGAACCGGGTGCGCTGCACCGCGGCCAGGTAGGCGAGTGCGTCGGGAGAACTCTGCAGCGCGGCCCATCGCTGCGCTTGCGCCTGTGCTGCTCCGGGAGGCGCCGCGGCGATGATGTAGTCGGCCGGATACGACGACGGGCTGTTCCAATAGAGGTCGAAGGCCTGTGCCACGTCGCGTGCCACCGTGCCGACGCCGAGCACGTCGAGATCGGCGAAATCGAGCTGCGGGTCGGCACCGAAGTAGGCGTCGCCGATGTTGCGGCCGCCGACGATGGTGGCCTGGGTGTCGGCCGTCAGCGACTTGTTGTGCATGCGGTGGTTGAGCCGCCGGAAGTCGGTCAGATAGCCCAGCAGCTTCCACCGGCGCAGCCGGAACGGGTTGAACAACCGGACTTCGATGTTCGGATGGGCGTCCAGCACCGCCAGGTCGGGGTCGAGCCCGGCGATGCCGTTGTCGTCGAGCAGCAGCCGGACACGCACACCACGTTCGGCTGCGCGGCGCACCTCGTCGAGCAACAACTGGCCGGTGGTGTCGGGGTGCCAGATGTAGTACTGGATGTCGAGCGAGCGCTCGGCGGCCCGTATCAGCGAGACGCGCGCAGCGAAGGCGTCGTGGGGCGCCACCAACGTAAAGATGCCGCTGTGTCCGGGACGGCCGGGGTCGAGTTGCCGGACCGCGCGCCCCAACGCGGTGTCCGCCGTCTCGACCCAGGCCGTCGTGACCGGGCGGCTGTCGTCGAGAGGGGGCAGCGAAGTGCAGCCCAGCGGCACGGTGGCCAGCATGGCGGCCGCGGCCGCGCGCGTCCTGCGTCCGGCGCGCGGGGGCAGGGCTGGGGTGTCGTTTCGTTGCCGCGTCAAGCCATTTCACCCCGCATCCCGGGCCGCTCCAACGCACCGGTCGGCGTCTTGCCGATGAGGGGGAGAACGCGCGTCGCCCCCATCTGTCGGCCCGTCCAGCTCAACGCGACGCCGGCTCGACGGCCGCGACGGCGGCCACGGGAGCGGCGACCGCAGCAGCCACCGGTGCCGCCGTCGGCGCCTCCGCGCGGGTCGCGACGATGCCGGCGGGCAGCAAGGGCACGATCAGCAGCGCGACGATGTTGATGATCTTGATCAGCGGGTTGACCGCCGGGCCCGCCGTGTCCTTGTAGGGGTCGCCCACGGTGTCGCCGGTGACGGCCGCCTTGTGTGCGTCCGAGCCCTTGCCACCGTGGTGCCCTTCTTCGATGAACTTCTTGGCGTTGTCCCAGGCCCCGCCGCCGGTGCACATCGAGATCGCGACGAACAAGCCGGTGACGATGGTGCCCATCAACAGCCCACCCAACGCCGCCGGCCCGAGGATCATGCCCACCAGGATGGGCACCACCACCGGCAGCAGCGACGGCACGATCATCTCCTTGATCGCGGCGCTGGTCAGCATGTCGACCGCGACGCCGTACTCGGGCTTGGCGCTGCCGTCCATGATGCCGGGGATGGTCTTGAACTGGCGCCGCACCTCCTCGACCACGCTGCCCGCCGCACGGCCCACCGCCTCCATCGCCATCGCGCCGAACAGGTAAGGGATCAGCCCGCCGATGAACAGGCCGACGATCACCATGTGGTTGGACAGGTCGAAGCTCACGCTCATGCCCCGGTCCTCCAGCGCATGGGTGTAGTCGGCGAACAGCACCAGCGCCGCAAGCCCCGCGGAGCCGATGGCGTAGCCCTTGGTCACGGCCTTGGTGGTGTTGCCCACCGCGTCGAGCGGGTCGGTGATGGCACGCACGCTGGCGGGCATCTCGGCCATCTCGGCTATGCCACCGGCGTTGTCAGTGATCGGGCCGTAGGCATCGAGCGCGACCACGATGCCGGCCAGGCTCAACATCGAGGTCGCCGCGATCGCGATGCCGTAGAGGCCCGCCAGCATGAACGACGAGATGATGGCGGCGCAGACGAAGAGCACCGGCCAGGCGGTCGACTTCATGCTGACACCCAGGCCCGCGATGATGTTGGTGCCATGCCCCGTGGTGGAGGCATTCGCCACATGCTTGACCGGTGAATAGTCGGTGCCGGTGTAGTACTCAGTGATCCAGACCAGCAGCGCGGTCAGGAGCAGGCCGACCACCGCGGCGCCGAACAATCGCAGCTGGGTGCCGCTGGCGTATACCGCGTCGTCCGGTATGGCCGCACGCGTGATGAAGAAGAAGCCGATCAGCGAGATCACGCCTGAGACGATCAGGCCGCGGTACAGGGCCGCCATCACGTTTTTCATCGCCGGCGTCGCCTTCACGAAGGCGCAGCCGATGATGGACGCGATGATCGAGAACCCGCCCAAGGCCAGCGGGTAGACCGCCGCCTCGAGCGGGAAGCGGGTCACCATCAAGGCGCCCAGCACCATGGTGGCGATCAGCGTCACCGCATAGGTCTCGAACAGGTCGGCGGCCATGCCGGCGCAGTCGCCCACGTTGTCGCCGACGTTGTCGGCGATGACCGCCGGGTTGCGCGGGTCGTCTTCGGGGATGCCGGCCTCGACCTTGCCGACCAGATCGGCGCCGACGTCGGCTCCCTTGGTGAAGATGCCGCCGCCGAGGCGCGCGAAGATCGAGATCAACGACGCGCCGAAGGCCAGGCCCATCAGCGGTCTCAGCACGTGGGACAGGGGCACCGCGTCGGGCGCACGCGCGGTGAGGTACCAGAAGAAGCCACCCACGCCGAGCAGGCCCAGGCCCACCACCAGCATGCCGGTGATGGCGCCGCCGCGGAAGGCGACAGCGAGCGCATCGTTGATGCTGCGCGTGGCGGCTTGCGCAGTGCGCACGTTGGCGCGCACCGACACGTTCATGCCTATGAAGCCGCAAGCGCCCGACAGCACGGCGCCCACGACGAAGGCCACCGCGGTGGTTGTGTCGATGAAGATGGCGATCAGCACCGCCAGCACCACACCGACGATGGCGATGGTGCGGTACTGACGGGCCAGGTAGGCAGCCGCACCCTGTTGGACGGCTTGTGCGATCTCTTGCATGCGGGCGTTGCCCGCGTCTTGGCGGAGGATCCAGCTGCGCGACACGAAGCCGTACAGCACTGCGGCAAGGCCGCAGACGAGCGCAAAATAAAGCGCCAAAGAGGTCGACATGAGGCGGTCTCCTTCCTAGAGATGATCTACATGGAAATGAGCGACGCGCCTGGGTCTGCTGCCCGGTCGCGCGCTGATGCTACGGGAAGGGCGCAGCAGCCGCAATCGCGGTGTGCCTGTGTTTAGGGCCTGTTAACACTATGGGAGGGCTCATAACTGATATCACCCACAGGGCCGGTGCCTGCAAGGCACCGGCGCGAGCCCTCCCATAGTGCTAACAGGCCCTAGGGCAGTTCGCCGCCGCGGCCGCGGGCAAGCCCGTACAGGGCGGGGGCAGGCGAGCCGGTACACTGCGGGTTTTCCCTCGCCAACATTGCACGAGCATCATGAGCCTCCACAACGTCACCCCCGGCGCCAAGGCGCCTGAGCAGTTCAACGTGATCATCGAGATCCCGATGAATGCGGATCCGATCAAGTACGAAGTCGACGAAGACAGCGGTGCGCTGTTCGTCGACCGTTTCATGGGCACGGCGATGCACTACCCGTGCAACTACGGCTACATTCCGCAGACGCTGGCGGCCGATGGCGACCCGGTGGACGTGCTCGTGATCACACCGTTCCCGCTGATCCCCGGCGTGGTGGTGACCTGCCGCCCGATCGGCATCCTGAAGATGGAAGACGAAGCCGGTGGCGACTCGAAGCTGCTGGCGGTGCCCATCGACAAGATCCTGCCGATCTACAAGCACTGGCAGAAGCCGGAAGACCTGAACGAGCTGCATCTGCACCGCATCAAGCACTTCTTCGAGCACTACAAGGACCTCGAGCCCGGCAAGTGGGTCAAGGTGCAGGGCTGGGAAGGCCCGGAGTCGGCCCGCGAGGAAGTGCGCAGCGGGATCGAGGCCTTCGGCAAGTCCGGCAAGAAGTGAGGGCGGCGCCGGCAACGGCGCGCTTGCAACCGCGGCCGGCCCCGGCCAGCGCGGTGGACCGAGAGGCCGGCCTTTGCCGGCCTTTTTCATGTGCAGTCGTCTCGCTGGGTGGCAGTGCGAGGGCGACCTCTTGCGCCGCCGCGACGCGGGGCCGAAGCGGCGGCAGGCCAGGACGCCGCGCATCGTTCTTGCCCTGCCATCCCATCCTCTACCTGACCCGAGCATGGAACACCGCCCACTGGACGCCGACCCGACCCCAAGCCCGCTTGCAACGCCAGTCGACGGCCGCTGGCGCCGACGGCTGGCGTGGATGCGCCGGGTGGCGTCACAGTGGATGCGTCGCCAGCTGGGCCTGCCGGTCGTGATCGACACGGCAGACCGGCAGGTGCTCGAAGGCACGATCCTGCCGCACTATGCCAACCGGGCCGACGTGCAGCGCGTGTTGTTCGTCGGCACTCGCTGGTACACCCAGGCCTACGAGGCGCGCTTCGCCCATGCCTATTACGCGACGCTGGACATCGACCCGCAAGCCGCCCGCTACGGCAGCCGGCAGCATCACGTCACCGCCTCGGCCAGTGAGGCCGATCGCCATTTCGAGCCGAACAGCTTCGACCTGATCGTCTTCAACGGCGTGTTCGGCTGGGGGCTGAACGCGCGTGACGACGTGGAGGCCGCGGTGCGTGCCTTTGCGCGCTTGCTGCGCGCCGGCGGCGAACTGGTGGTGGGCTGGAACGACGTGCCGCGCTACCGGCCCTTTCCCTTCTCGGAGGTGCTGGCGCTGCAGGCCTTGCAGCCGCTGTATTTCGCCCCGCTGCACACGCAGGTGTTGCAGCTGGAGACCGACAACCGCCATCGCTTCGAGTTCTTCCGCAAGCCGGGCTGACCGCCTCGCGCAGCGCGTCCCGAGCTTCAGCGCCTTCCGAGCGAACCGCCGGGTCGGCTGCTGCTGCCGTAGTCCCTGGCGCTGCCGTCTTGCGGAAGACCTCCGGGAGGGGCTTCGCCGAGCACCGGCAGGTCCGTCAGCGCGCGCTCGTTCAGTTCGCGTTCGCGTGCCACCTCTTCCGGCCCGAACGGTGGCGCGGACGGGTCCCAGCCGGTCCAGCCGCGCTGGCGCCATGCTTCGCTGCGGGCGTGGATGTCGACCACGCCGTGGCGGTGCAGGATGTCGAGTGCAGTGCCGGCCTGGGCTTCGCCCTCGGTTCGCACCGTCAGCACCAGGCTGCCCCGCCGCAATGCCTCGTTGTAGAGCTCGGCGTGCTCGCTGGGCCCTGACCAGTCGCCCACCAGCGAGCGGAACAGATCCCCGATGGTGTCGGCGACGGAATTGCTGCGCGCAACCGACTCGGCGACGCTGTCCTGGCGTTCCGCCAACTCTCCGCGCGAGCTGGCCAGGCGCAGTCGGTCGGCGGCAAAGCCGCTCTTGAGCAGGTCGTCGTGCGCCTCATGAGCGGCTTCGGCGCGGTCGAACACACCGACGAGAACTTGTTGCATGGCGATCCTCCTGTGCTGTCGCGGCCGGGGCGGCCGTCCCAGCGACCCTGGCAACTCGCGCTCCTGCGAGGGCCGCGGTTTGCACCAGGCCCGGCCAGCAGCCGGCCGCCCGGCAAAACTTGCGGCGCTGCGGTAAAAGCTGCCGGGGCGTGGACTCAGGCGAACAAGGAGGGCGGCACCCCCAGCTGGGGCAACGGCGGCGGTGCGCCGGCTTCGCGCTCTTTCTGGCTCGCCGCGTGGCCGTCGCGGGGTATCGTGACCCACACGGCCGTGCCGCGTTGCGCACTCGAGGTGGCCTGTACCGAACCATGGTGGGCCTTGACGAACTGATCCACGATGTACAGGCCGAGCCCGAGGCCCGGGGTGTTCTCGTGCGGCGCGCTCCTGAAGGGCTCGAACAGCAGGTCCATGGCCTCCTCGGGGATCACCCCGGGGTTGTGCACGCGCACCTGCAGCGTGTCGTCGTGACGCCCGTCGAGCACCACCTGCACCGCGCCGGCGCTGTCGCCGTGCTCCAGGGCATTGCCGATCAGGTTGGACAGCACCTGGGCCATGCGGTCGGTGTCGAAGCTGCCGCGCGTTTCGCCGTGCACCGTCAGCTCGACCCGGGTGGGCCGTGCCGGGTCTTCGAACTCGGCGCAGATCTGCTCGCAGACGTCGCGCATGTCGGCCTCCTGAAGCTTCAGGCACATCGCGCCGGAGCGCAGCCGCGACACGTCCAGCAACTGCTCGATCATGCGGGACATGCGGGCGCTGCTCGACTTGATGCGCGTGGCGGCCGCCCGCGCGACGTCGTCGCTGGCGACCCGCAGCAGGATCTCTGCGCCCATCCGCACCGCCGACAGCGGCGTGCGCAGGTCGTGGCTGAGCACCGCGGTGAACATCTCGTTGATCTGCAGCGCCTGGCGCAATTCGGCCATCTGTGCCGCCAGTTGGCGCTTTTGTGCATGCAGCTCGACGAACACCTTGACCTTGCTGAGGATCACCTGGGGGTCGATCGGCTTGTGCAGAAAATCGACGGCGCCGGCCTCGTAGCCGCGGAAGGAGCGTTGCTGGTCTTCCGGCTCGGCCGTGACGAAGATCAGCGGCACATGGCTGGTGCGGGGGGAGCCGCGCATCAGCTCGGCCAGCTCGAAACCGTCCATCTCGGGCATGCGCACGTCGACCAGCGCCACGGCGACGTCGTGCACCAGCAGCAGTTCCAGCGCCTCCGGCCCGCTGCGGGCTTTCAGCACCTGCAGGCCGGAACGGCCCAACAGCGCTTCCATCGCGACCAGGTTCTGCTCAATGTCGTCCACGACGAGGATACGGGTGTCGGCGTTCATGATGAGATGCTACGCAAAACGTTGTCGGGAGGCACAGGGGCCTGTGTCGTGAGACCGGCCAGCGTGTGGGCGATGGCGGTGAGGCTCAGGATGGCGTCGGCGCCGGCCGCTTTCAGGGCCGCCGCGGGCATGGTCGGGACTTGCGCATCGGCGGGGTTCTGCACCCAGGCCTGCCCACCGGCCTTGCGCACGGCCCGCAGGCCCTGGCTGCCGTCGCTGCTGGCACCGGTCAGCACGATCGCAAGCAAGCGGCTGCCGTAGGCCGCCGCCGCCGATTCGAACAGGGGGTCGATCGCAGGGCGCGAGAAGTGCACCGGCGCGTCGACCGACAGCGCGACGCAAAAATCGGGTTCGACCAGCAGGTGGTAATCGGGCGGCGCCAGGTAAACCGTGCCGGGGCGCAGCGGCTGCTTGTCCTGCGCTTCGACCACCGGCAGTGCGCAGCGGGCGCCGAACAGCTGCGCCAGGTGGTTGGCACGTTGCGGCGGCACGTGCAGCACCACCAGCACGGGTGCGCCGAAGCCGGGCGGCAGCGCGGCTAGCAGCAGACCCAGCGCCTCGACGCCGCCGGCCGACGCGCCGATCACGACGGCGTCGACAGGCCGCGGCGGCGTGAGGTCGGGGGGCACACTCGTCATGATGTGTCAGCGCCGCCGGTAGATGCGCTGGTCCGGCAACCATTCCTCGAACGCTTCCTGGTGCGAAGTGAAACGTAGCGTCTCCTTGGACCCCAGGCCCAGGAAGCCGCGTCGCACCAAAGCGTCCTTGAACAGACCGATGGCCCGGTCTTGCAGGTTGCGGTTGAAATAGATCAGCACGTTGCGGCAGGACACGAGATGCACCTCCGAGAAGACGTGGTCGGTGGCCAGGCTGTGGTCGGCGAACACCACACGCGAACGCAGCTGCCGGTCGAACACGGCCGCGTCATACGCGCTCACATAGTAGTCCGCAAGCGACGCCTTGCCGCCGGCGAGCCGGTAGTTGGTGCTGAACTGCGCCACCCGGTCGAGCGGATAGACGCCCGCCTCTGCGGTGCGCAAGGCCTCTGGGTTGATGTCGGTGGCGTAGAACACGGTGCGCGGCAGCAGCCCTTCCTCTTGGAACAGGATGGCCAGCGACCACAGCTCCTCGCCGCTGCTGCAGCCGGCGACCCAGACCTTGACCGAGGGGTAGGTCCGCAGCTCCGGCACCACCTCTTCGCGCAAGGCCCGGAAGTAGGCCGGATCGCGGAAAAAATCGCTGAGCTGGACGGTGAAGTACTGCAGCGACTGCGCGAACACCTCCGGCTGGTGCAGGATCTTGTCCTGCAACTGTGACAGCCGCTCGCAGCCGAAGCGCTCCATCGCCTGCTGCATGCGCCGCCGCAGCGACGCCACCGCATAGTCGCGGAAATCGTGCTGGTACGTCAGGTAGATGCCCTGCAACAGCAGCTGGATCTCGATGTCGAAGAGGCGGCTGTCGTCGTCCATTCAGGGCCTCACTTGCGGATCCAGACCCGGCACAGTGACACCAGCCGGTCGACGTCGATGGGCTTGGCGATGTAGTCGTCGGCGCCGGCTTCGATGCAGCGCACGCGGTCGTCCGGCATGGCCTTGGCGGTCAGCGCGATGACCGGGAGCTTGGCGAGTTCGGGCCGCGCGCGCAGCTCGCGGATCGCGCTCAGGCCGTCCATCTCCGGCATCATGATGTCCATCAGCACCAGGTCGACGTCGTTGCCATCGCCCAGGCGCTGCAGGGCCTCGCGGCCGTTGCGGGCGATGCGCAGGGTGGCCCCGAGGGGTTCCAGCACGCTCGACAGCGCGAACACGTTGCGCACGTCGTCTTCGGCCAGCAGGATGGTGCGCCCGTCGAGCACCACGTCGCGCTGGCGCGCCTGTTTCAGCAGCCGCTGCTGGTCGGGCGGCAGGGCCGACTCGACGCTGTGCAGGAACAGCGTCACCTCGTCCAGCAGCCGGTCGGGCGAGCGTGCACCCTTGATGATGATCGAGCGCGAATAGCGCCGCAGCCGTTGTTCCTCGTCGGCGGTCAGCTCGCGCCCGGTATAGACGATGACCGGCGGGAAGGCGTAGTTGTCGCCCGTCGCCATCTGGCTCAGCAGGTCGAAGCCGGTGCCGTCGGGCAGGGCCAGGTCGGTCACCATGCAGTCGAAGGTCTGCCCGGCCAGCTGCTCCAGTGCCTCTTTCACGGTGCCGACCGTGGTGATGTGGGCCTGGCCGGTGCTCAGCAGCAGCTTCAGGTTGTCGCGCAGCCCCGGGTCGTCCTCGACCACCAGCACCTGCCGCACCTGCTGCTGCAGCTTGTCTTCGATCTTGCGGATCGCGCCGACCACGTCGTCACGTCCGACCGGTTTCAGCGCATAGCCGATCGCGCCGAGTTCGAGCGCGGTGTGGGCGCGGTCGTGCAGCGAGATCATGTGCACCGGGATGTGGCGCGTCAGCGAGTCGCGCTTGAGCTGTTCGAGCACGCCGAGGCCGGACTGGTCGGGCAGCCCGATGTCGAGCAGGATGCCGCTCGGCTGCAGTTCCCGCGCCAGCTGCAGCCCCTCGGCGCCGTGATGTGCCATCACGCAGTCGAAATCCAGCTCGTGCGCCATGTCGTAGAGCACCTGGGCAAAGCGCACGTCGTCCTCGATCACCAGGATCAAGCGGTGCGCCCGGGTCCGGCGGCCCCGGTCATCCTGCGGTACCGGCCGGGGCGCCGGCACCGGTCCGGGCAGGGGCAGCACCGGCTCCGGCGCCGGGGCCGGGGCGAGTCGCTGGGGCACCGGGGCGGGCGGGGGGCCGGGGCGCGCCTGGCCTTCGACGGGCGGCTGCCAGGCGACCGGGATGTCGAGCGTGAAGGTGCTGCCCTGGCCGGGCGTGCTGTCGAGCAGGATCTCGCCCCCTAGCAAGTGGGCCAGCTCCTTCGAGATCGACAGGCCCAGGCCGGTGCCGCCGTACTTGCGGCTGGTCGATCCGTCGGCCTGGCGGAAGGCCTCGAAAATCACGTCGCGCTGGTGCGGGGCGATGCCGATGCCGGTGTCGCGCACGGCAAAACCCACCCGGCCGGGCGCGCGCGCCCCGATCGACAGCACCACCTCACCGCGCTCGGTGAACTTGAGGGCGTTGGAGAGCAGGTTCTTCAGCACCTGCTGGAGCCGCTGCGCGTCGGTCAGCAAGGTGGCCGGTGCGGTGTCGGCGGTCTCGATGCGGAACGCCAACCCCTTGTTCTGTGCGATCGGCGAGAAGGTGTCGTTCAAACGCTGCACCAGGCCGTCGACCCCGACCGCTTCGGCATGCACTTCGACATGACCCGCCTCGATGCGCGACAGGTCGAGGATGTCGTTGATCAGGGTCAGCAGGTCGTTGTTGGCGGCGTGGATGGACTGGGCGTAGCGCACTTCCTCGGCGTCGAGGTGGCCCAGCTTGTTGTCCGCCAGCAGTTTCGACAGGATCAGCGCGCTGTTCAGCGGCGTGCGCAACTCGTGCGACATGTTGGCCAGAAACTCCGACTTGTGCCGGTTGGCCGTTTCCAGCTGTTGTGCGTTCATCTCCAGCGCGCGCTTGACGACCAGCAGGTCTTCTTTCTGCCGCTCCAGCCGCTGGGTCTGTTCTTCGAGCTGGACGTTGGTCTGCTCCAGCTCGGCCTGCTGCACTTCCAGCCGGGCCTGCGACTCCTGCAGTGCGCGCGACTGTTCTTCCAGTTCCTCGTTCGAAACCCGCAGCTCTTCCTGCTGGGCCTGCAGTTCCTCGCTCTGGCGCTGGGTTTCCTCCAGCAACTCGACCAGACGCTCGCGATAGAGCGCCGAACGCAGCGCCGCCCCGATCGGGTCGGCGATCTTGAGCGCCAGCTGGCGGATCGCGTCGCCATTCGCGGTGGCGGAGACGAAACCGAGTTCGATCACGGCGACCACACGCCGGTCGGCCTTCATCGGCGCGATCAGCAGCGAGCGCGGGGCACCCTGGCCGAGTGCGGAGCTGACCTTCAGGTAGTGCTCGGGCAGGGGGTCGATCAGCTGCAATTCGCCGTCGCGGGCCGCCTGGCCAGACAGGCCCTGGCCCAGATCCAGCCGCTCCGGCGGCATGGCGGCCGGGTCGCACGAGTAGGTGGCGGTGCGCAGCAGCGCCTGACCTTCGAGCCGGTACAGCACCCCGACACTCGCGCCCAAGTAGCGCGCCAGTGTGCTCAGTGCCGCCTCGGCGACCTCGGCACGGTTCTGTTCGCCGACCAGCGCCTGTGACAGCTGCGCTTCGCCGCCGTTGACCCACAACTCGACCTGGTCGGCCTGGCGGTCGCGCAGGGTGCGGGCCACCAGCAGTGCGACGGTCCACATCGCCACCAGGCCCATCAGGCGGTTGAGGAGCGCGATCCAGACGTCGCTGCCGGGCGGCGACAGGAAAATGCCGAGCCCGGTCATGATCGTGGCCGCCGCCGCCATCAGCAAGGGCACGTCGGCGCGCGGCTGGAACAGGCACAGCGCCAGCGGCACCAGGTAGAGCAGCCATTCGGCGATCCCCAGCTTGGTGAAGGTGTCGATCGCGAAGATGGCGGCCACGGCCCCCGCCAGCAGGATGTAGGTCAGACGACGTTGCGTATCGGCAGATTGCATGGTGAAGACGGTCGGGCTGGCCGAGGCGGATCTGCCACGGCCAAGCCCCCGGGATTCTTACAGTGCTGCAGGGGTAATTTGTAAGCGGACGCTGTTCCCGCGTTTTGGGCACGCTCGCGCACAATCCGGGCATGCACGCCCGCTCCATCGCCTCGCCTTGCTCAGTTCTCCCCGACACCGTCGCCGGCGCGGCTGGCCGGCGGCAGACCCGCTGGTCGCGACGACGCTTACGCGTGCGCCCGCGGTCCGGTGGCAAGGTGTTCGGCTTGGCAGGGCCTGCCGGGCAGGTTTCCGAGGTCCGGGCCTTGCCCTCAGGGGCGGCGCCGGTTGGCGGGACGGTGGCGTGACGGCGCTGGTCGCCGGCGGAGGGTTCGTCCGCAGGGGCCGCAGCGTTCCGCTGCGGCGGCGCCTCGTGTTGCTGGCCGTGGCGGCCATCCTGCCGCTGGCACTGGCGTCGGGCGTCGGTTTGAAGGCGCTGGTCGATCAGCAGCGCCTGAAAGCGCAGAGCGCAGGGCTGGACCTGAGCCGCGCGCTCGCCACCGCGGTGAACGCCGAATTGCGCCGTTCAATGGCGGTGGCCGAGGCGTTGTCCGCGTCGCCGCTGATCGAGGCCGACAACCTGGTCGCCTACCACGCGCTGCTGGAACGGGTGCTGAGCACGCAGCCCGATTGGCGCGGGTTGCTTCTGTCCGACCCAGACGGCACCGTGCTGCTGCGCACCGGCACGCCGTACGAGCCGGGCGCGGCCGGTACGCTGGCCGAGCGCGACAGCTTCGATGCGGCCGTGCGCACACAGCTGCCGACGGTCGGCTACCTCGCCAGGGGGCCGCAGAGCGAGTGGGGCATCGCGGTGCGCCTGCCGATGTTGCGCGGCGGGCGGCTGCAGTACGTGTTGTCGGCCGTGCTCAAGCCGGAGGCCGTGCTGCGCGTGGTGCAGCGCCAGCGTGTGCCGCAAGCGTGGGTGGTGGCGGTGTTCGACGGGCGCGGCCTGTGTGTCGCTCGCTCCCGCGGGCACGAGCGCTCGCTGGGCCAACGCCCGTCGCCGACGCTGCAAGGCTTGCTCGCCTCGCGCGAGGACGAAGGCATGGGCGCGACGCGCACGCTCGAGGGCGAGATGGTCTACACGGCTTATGTGCGGTTGCCCGAGACGGGCTGGACGGTGGCCGTCGGCACGCCGACCGCCGAAGTCGATCGCGAGGCCTCGCGCGCGCTGCAGGCCTACGGCGGCGGCCTGTTGCTGTCGTTGCTGCTGGGCGGCCTGACCGCGCTGGCGCTGGCGCGCAGCATCAACCGCCCGATCGACGAACTGCGCAAGGCGGCGGTTGGGTTGGGGCGTGGCGAAACGCCGCAGCTGCCGGCGTCCAACCTGATCGAGGTGCAGGCGGTGGCTGATGCGCTGGAAGCCTCGGCGCGCCAGCGGGCCCGCAGCGAAGCGGAGCGGGAAAGCCTGCTGAGTGCCGAGCGCGCGGCCCACGCGGCGGCCGAGCGGGCCCGCGAGCGGCTCGAACTGCTGGCGTCGGCCGGCACCGCGCTGTCCGGCTCGCTCGAGCCGCAGGCCACACTGGCCGCGGTGGCCGCGACCCTGGTGCCGGCCGTCGCCGACGGCTGCCGGGTAGAACTGCTGGGCGCCAAGGGGGAGGTGCTGCGCTCGCTGACACACCACCGCGACGACGCCTTGCGGCGCCGCTTCGAGGCGGCGGTGGGCACCTCGCGGCTGCCCGCGCAAACCATCGGCTCGATGGCATGGGCGGCCGCCACCGGCCGGTCCTTCGATGCGCACTTCGATTCCGAACAGGCGCTCGCGAGCATCCCCGACCCGGTGATGCAGCGGTTCGCGCGCGAGGTCGGCGTGCGGGCCTATTTTGTCGTCCCATTGGTCGCGCGTGGCCGCACCATCGGGGTGGTCGCGGTGATCCAGGCCGATTCTGAGCGCAGCTTGGGCGCCGAAGACCGCGCACTGATCGCCGAGCTGGCGCAGCGCGCGGCACTGGCACTCGACAACGCCCGCCTGTACGCCGAGGCCGAGGCGGCGCGCGAGTCGGCCGAATCGGCCAACCGTGCCAAGGACGAGTTCCTCGCCATGCTGGGCCACGAACTGCGCAACCCGCTCGCCCCCATCGTCACCGCGCTGCATTTGATGCGGATGCGGCGCGACGACCACAGTGCGATGGAGCGCGGCATCATCGAACGCCAGGTCGCCCACCTGTCGCGGCTGGTCGACGACCTGCT
Source organism: Caldimonas brevitalea (assembly GCF_001017435.1). Lineage (NCBI taxonomy): Bacteria > Pseudomonadati > Pseudomonadota > Betaproteobacteria > Burkholderiales > Sphaerotilaceae > Caldimonas > Caldimonas brevitalea. The sequence continues at coordinate 3,686,438 of NZ_CP011371.1, read as the reverse complement.
CGACGTCTCGCGCATCACGCGCGGCAAGGTGCAACTCGATTGCGCCGTGCTCGACCTGCGCAGCGTGGTCGACCGTGCGCTCGAGCTGATACAGCCGGCGCTCGCCGGACGCCAGCGCGGCATCGAGGTGGTGGTGCCGCGCGAGCCGGTGTGTGTCAACGGCGACGCGGTGCGGCTGACGCAGGTGTTGTGCAACCTGCTGACCAACGCGATCAAGTTCACGCCCGGCGACGGGCGGATCGCGCTGCGCGTCACACCGCTGGGCGGGGCCGTCGAGGTCAGCGTCGACGATAGCGGTGCCGGCATTGCGCCGCACCTGCTGGAGCGGGTGTTCGACCTGTTCGTGCAGGGCGAACAGGCGTTGGACCGTCGGGCCGGTGGCCTCGGGCTGGGGCTCGCCATCGTCAAGGTGTTGGTCGAGATGCACGGCGGCAGCGTCAGTGCGATGAGCGCCGGGGCGGGGCAGGGCAGCCGTTTTGTGGTTCGCCTGCCGACCGTGGTGGAACTGCCGGCGCTGGCCGACCCCGCGGCGGCGGCGGGCGACGCGGCCCGCGCGAGCGGACGGGTGCTGCTGGTCGACGACAACCTCGACGCCGCGGCGGCGCTCGAGGTTGCGCTCACCGAGGTGGGCTACGAGGTCAGGACCGCGGCTGACGCAGACGCGGCCCTTGCGACGCTCGCGCAGTTCGATGCCGACGTCGCCGTGCTGGACATCGGCTTGCCCGGCATGGACGGGTATGAGCTGGCCCGTTTGCTGCGCGACGATCCTCGTCACCGCCACGTGCGCCTGGTGGCCCTGACCGGTTATGGCCGTGAGCCCGACCGCCAGCGCGCCTTGGCCGCCCACTTCGACGAGCACCTCGTCAAGCCGGCACCCGTGCCGCGCTTGCTCGCGTTGCTGCGGGAGTTGATCGCCCGGGCACCGAATGCCACGTGACGGCCCGGCGTGACGATTGCTGCTGGGCCTGCAATGCAATCGGGAGCCCGGCATGCGTGTCCACCACCTCAACTGCGTCTCGACCTGCCCGCTGGGCGGCCGGCTGATGGACGGCCGCTCGCCGTCGGTGCTGCAGCGGGGGCAGCTGTGCTGCCACTGCTTGCTGCTCGAGACGGGCGCCGGACTGGTGCTGGTGGACACCGGGCTGGGGCTGCGTGACGTGGCACAACCGCGCAGCCGCTTGAGCGGGTTTTTCCTGGCCCTGCTGAGCCCGGACTTTCGCGAGGAGATGACCGCGGTGCGCCAGATCGAACGCCTCGGGTTCCACCCCGGCGAGGTCCGCCACATCGTGCTCACCCATCTCGATTTCGACCACGCCGGCGGCCTCGACGACTTCCCGCAGGCGCAGGTGCACCTGTTGCAACAGGAGCGCGATCACGCGCTGATGCAGAAGACCTGGCTCGATCGGCAGCGCTTTCGGCCCCAGCAGTGGTCGAGCCGGGACCGCTGGCGCGTCTACCCGTTACGGCACGGCGAGCGCTGGTTCGGATTCGATTGCGTGCGCCAGCTTGACGGCTTGCCACCGGAAATTCTGCTGGTGCCGCTGCTGGGGCACACCCATGGGCACGCCGGCGTTGCCATCCAGCTCGCGCACACCTGGCTGCTGCAGGCGGGCGACGCGTATTTTTATTATGAGGAGATGGATCTCGACGGGCCGCGCTGCACGCCGGGGCTGCGCTTCTACCAGACCCTGATGGAGAAGGACCGGCGTGCCCGGCTCGACAACCAGGAGCGCTTGCGAGGACTGCTGCGGCGCCGGGACGCGTCCACGGTCGAGGTCTTCTGCGCCCATGACCCCACCGAGTATGAGCGTTTGTCGGGGCGCACCTTGCGCATGCCTGCGGAAGAGGCGGTGGGGCCGGTGTAGGCATCGGCCGACGGTTGGCGTTGCGGCACGCCGACGCCCGGGCACGTGGAGGCCGACAGTCGGGCTGCGCCGGCTGTGCCTAGACTGCCGCGACAACCATGCCGGTGGGGCAACTGCTTCGCCAGGCGAACTCACCACAAGGAGCCTTCAATGAACGTTTCAACCCTTCGACGCCATCTCCGCGCCCCAGGCCTGATGCTGTCTGCCGTCCTGATCGCCGCCTCCGGCGTGCACGCGGCCGACACCGATGCCCAGAAGCGTTATCAGGCCGAACGGGCGGCCTGCGAAAGCGGCAAGTCGCACCAGGACCGCACCACCTGCCTGCGCGAGGCGGCGGCGGCCCGCGGCGAGGCCCGCCGGGGTGCCCTGAACGACCGTAGCGCCCGCTACGAGGAAAACGCCCGGATGCGCTGCAACGCCTTGCCCGAGCAGGACCGGGCCGACTGCCGTGCACGCCTGTCCGAGGGCACCACTTCGGGCAGCGTCGAGGCCGGCGGCGTTTACCGCGAACACCGGCAGATCATCCAGCACGAAGCCCCGGCGACCGGTACGTCGCCTTCCGGCACCTCGCCCTCCGGCACCCCGCCCTCCGGTACGCTGACTGCGCCTGCGCCGGCACCCACCTCGACGCCGGGGCGCACGGCCCCCTGAACGGCCTTGCGCTGACGCCGCTGCCGGCATGGCCGGCGGCCGGCCAGGCCTGGCCCGGCCCTGGGCGCGGCGGGCCGCGGCCGGCCCGACAGCGGTAGGCTGCGTCCTACGCCCACGTCGTGCGCCGTCCGATCCCGCGGCCGGTCCCGGCGCGCTGCAATACACCTCAGCGGCCTCCTGCCGCGCTTGCCCGCCAGGGCAATGACTTGAAAGGAGAACGGTATGCACAGCAATCAATCGACGGGCGATCGGCATTCGAAGGGCAGCGCCAACCGTGACCCGATCACTGGCGCACCGGGCGCGCACCCGGTGGGCACCGGCGTCGGTGCCGCTGCAGGCGGCATGGCGGCGGGCGCAGCGGTGGGCACCGTGGCCGGGCCGGTCGGCACGGCCATCGGTGCGGCCGCCGGCGCCATCGTCGGCGGACTCGCCGGCAAGGGCGTAGCCGAGCGCATCGATCCGACCATCGAAGACGATTACTGGCGCGACAACTACGCCGACCGCCCCTATGTGGCCAAGGGCTCGAGCTACGATGATTTCGGCCCGGCTTACCGCTATGGCGTCGACAGCTACGACGAGCATGCCGGCCGCAGCTGGGACGAAGCCGAGCCGCACCTGGCACGCGGCTGGGACGATGCCCGCGGCCGCTCGCGTTTGTCGTGGGAGCAGGCCAAGCACGCGACGCGCGACTCGTGGCACCGCCTGAGCGACCGGATGGAACGCGCGATGCCGGGTGACGCCGACCACGACGGGCATTGAGTTCGGGGTCGACCGGAGGGCGCGGCGTGGTGTCGCTGCGCCGCCGGTCTCAGCCCCGCTGCACGGCCAGCACGCGGTACTCGCCGGTGTCCTTTTTGTAGACCATCGCACGCGTGATCGTGTAGCCGCCACCGGCCGACGGCGACGCGATGCAGAGCATCGAGGCCGTGCGGCCGCTCTTGGCACGCCGCTTGTCATCCATCACGCCGAACACATAGTCGCCCACTTCGCCTCCAGTGGCATGTTCGGCCAACAGCTGAACGTCCGCTTCTTCCTTGAGGGCGTTCCACGCATCGAGGCAGGGTGTGGTCCGGTCGGACCGTTCGGCGGTACAGACATGCGCGGCCGTCGTGTTGCCGCCGGCGCGCTGGTAGACCCCCATGATGCAACCGGTGAACTCGCCGCTGATCACTTCCTGGCCGCCGGTGTCGGTCTCCGCGGTCTCCCATTGCACGTAGGGCAACACCCGGACCCGCTCGCTGCCGGCGGCTGGCGGGGCGGCGAAGGTGATCACGTTGCCCGACAGCACATTGCGCTGCAGGCGCCAGCCCATTTCCCCTGCGGGCTGCTGGCTGGTCAGAACGGTTGACAGTCCCTCGATCAGCACGCCCTTTTGAATCACGTCCTTGAGCACGTCTTTTCTCCTGCTCAGCCGCCCCGGTGAGTGTGGTCGGCTGAAGAACCTCGATGGATGGAATGCGCACCGCTGTCGCGGCCACAGACCGCAGGTACGTCGCTGAGCGTCGCGCGCTGGATACCGCCGAGCCATGCTAGCGGACGGGGGACCGTCGACGATCCCCTAGCATTAGGGGCGTGACCGTTCAATCGCAGTGGGGCATGTCAGCATTTACACGGGGTACCGGTGAGCAACCGAGGTCAGGCGCGCCGGAGGCGCGGTACAGAGGGAGAACGGCGGCACTCGCCGCATTGGCTTTGGCCGCCGTGCTGGTCGGCTGCGCCAGCGGCGACCGCAGCGCTGCGCCGGCCCCGCTCCCGCCCGCCGACGCGCGTGCGCTGATCGTGTCCTTGCTGCCGCCGGCCACGCCGGACCGCACGGGCTGGGCGACCGACATCCACGCCGCGTTCAGCGCGCTGCAGATCGACACCACTCCCGAGCACGTGTGCGCGGCGCTGGCCGTCATCGAGCAGGAATCGACCTTCCGGGTCGACCCGCCGGTGCCGCGGCTGCCCGACATCACCTGGCAGGAGATCGACCGACGCGCCGAGCGGCTGGGCGTGCCCCGGCTGGTGGTGCGCGCCGCGCTGCAGCTGTCGTCGCCCGACGGGCGCAGCTATGCCGAGCGCATCGACGCGGCCCGTACCGAAAAGGACCTGAGCCGCTTGTTCGAAGACTTCATCGGCATGGTGCCCCTCGGCCGGCGTTTGTTCGGCGGCTACAACCCGGTGCGCACGGGGGGGCCGATGCAGGTCAGCATCGCCTTCGCCGAGCAGCAGGCGGACGACAATCCTTACCCCTATCCTGCCGCCGACGGCATCCGCGCCGAAGTCTTCACACGCCGGGGCGGGCTGTATTTCGGCATTGCCCATCTGCTTGATTACCCGGCAGCTTACGACCGCCCCCTGTATCGCTTCGCCGACTTCAACGCCGGGCGCTACGCCAGCCGTAACGCGGCCTTCCAGCAGGCGCTCTCGACCGTGACGGGCATCCCTCTCGCGCTGGACGGTGACCTGGTGCGACATGACGACGATGGCGACGGTAAACCGGGCGCCACCGAAAGCGCCGCGCTGTCGCTGGCAGAGCGGCTCGACCTCAGCCCTGGCGCGGTGCGCGATGCCCTGGCGCAAGGCGGTGGCGCCGGGTTCGGCGAGACCCGCCTGTACCGCCGCGTCTTTGAACTGGCCGAACGCCAGCAAGGCAAAGCGCTGCCGCGTGCGGTGGTGCCGCGCATCAAGCTGCAAAGCCCGAAGATCCAGCGCAAGCTGACGACAGAGTGGTTCGCCACACGGGTCGACGAGCGATACAAGCGCTGCCTGGCGCGCCGCGGGGTGGGGGCTTGAACCGTGGCCCATCGTAAGGGGCCGGGTGGAAGCAATGGGGCGCGACGACCCGGGCGGCTGGGCCAGGCGGCGATAATGCGGGCGCCGGCCTGCTGGGCTCGGCGCTCCCGCCGCTGCCCGCCCCACCTTGCCCTTGAAGTACCTCGTCGCCGTTCGCAGCTTGTGCGAATTCACTGCGAAACAGGGTGATCTCGACCTGCGCTTCACGCCGTCGCCGTCGGCCCAGGAGGGCATCGCCGGTCACGCGCTGGTCGCGTCGCGTCGGCCCGCCCACTACCAGTCGGAAGTGAGCCTGAGCGGCGACTACCGCAACCTCACCGTGCGCGGGCGCGCCGACGGCTACGATCCCGAGCGCCGGGTGGTCGAAGAGGTGAAGACCTACCGGGGCGACCTGGCCCGCATGCCGATGAACCATCGGGCGCTGCACTGGGCGCAACTCAAGGTCTACGGCTGGTTGCTGTGCCAGCAGCTCGGGCTGCCCGAAGTCGAGCTCGCGCTGGTCTATTTCGACATCGGCACCCGCGATGAAACGGTGTTGACCGAGCGGCACTCGGCCGACGCCTTGCGGCGCTCGTTCGACCAGCAGTGCGAGGCGTTTCTGGCCTGGGCCGAGCAAGAGCTGGCGCACCGCGCCCGCCGCGATGCTGCGCTGGCGGCACTGAGCTTCCCCCACCCGGCGTTCCGCCCCGGCCAACGGCCGCTGGCCGAGGCCGTCTACAAAGCCGCCAGTGGCGGGCGCTGCCTGACCGCGCAGGCGCCGACCGGGATCGGCAAGACCGTCGGGACCCTGTTCCCCTTGCTCAAGGCCTGCCCGGGGCAGGCGCTGGACAAGGTGGTGTTTTTGACGGCCAAGGGGTCGGGCCGGCAGCTTGCGCTCGATGCACTGGACTTGATCACATCGGCCGCGCCTGTGCCGCTGGGCTTGCGCGTGCTCGAGCTGGTGGCGCGCGACAAGGCTTGCGAGCATCCCGACAAGGCCTGCCACGGCGAGTCCTGCCCGCTCGCGCAAGGCTTTTACGACCGTCTGCCCGCGGCCCGCGCGGCGGCGCTCGGTGTCGCGCGGCTCGACCGCGCTGCGCTGCGCGAGAGCGCGCTGGCGCACCGCGTTTGCCCCTACTACCTGGGGCAGGAGCTGGCGCGCTGGGCCGACGTGGTGGTGGGCGACTACAACTACTACTTCGACACCGCCGCGTTGCTGCATGGCCTTACGCTGGCCGAAGGCTGGCGCGTGGCGGTGCTGGTCGACGAAGCGCACAACCTGGTCGAGCGCGGGCGCAAGATGTACAGCGCCGAGCTGCACCAGGCCGGTTTGAGGCAGGTGAAACGGACGGCGGTGCCGGCGGTGAAGCGGGCGCTCGACGCGCTGGGCCGGTGCTGGAACGCGCTGAACCGCGCGCAAGGTGTTGCCTACCAGGCCTACGACGCAGTGCCGGAACGCCTGCTGGCCGCCCTGCAGAAAAGCGTCGCTGCGATCGGCGAGCACTTCGCCGAGCAACCAGCCGCGGTGGACCGGGGCCTGCAGGACTTCTATTTCGACGCGCTGCACTTCCTGCGGCTGGCCGAGCAGTTCGGCGACCATTCCCTCGTCGACCTCACGCTGGACAGCCACCCCGCCCGCCCGGGGGCGCGGCCCGCCTCGGTGCTGTGCCTGCGCAACGTCGTGCCGGCTCCGTTTCTCGGCCCCCGCTTCGCGGCCGCGCGCAGCGTGGCACTGTTCTCGGCCACGCTGAGCCCATCGCACTACTACCGCGACATGCTGGGCCTGCCCGCGGACACCGTCTCGATCGACGTCGAATCGCCGTTCAACGCCGAGCAGCTGGACGTGCGCATCGCCAGCCACATCTCGACGCGCTGGCGCGACCGCGACCGCTCGGTGGCACCGATCGTCGAGCTGATGGCCGCCCAGTACGCCGGGGCGCCGGGCAACTACCTCGCCTTCTTCAGCAGCTTCGACTATCTGCGCCAGGTGGCGGCCGCGCTGGCCGTCGCGCACCCCGACATCCCGCAGTGGGCGCAATCGCCCCACATGACCGACGCGGCCCGCGAGGCGTTTCTGCAACGTTTCACCGCCGACGGGCGTGGCATCGGCTTCGCCGTCCTCGGCGGCAGTTTCGGCGAAGGTGTCGACCTGCCCGGACAACGCCTGGTGGGCGCCTTCGTCGCGACACTGGGCCTGCCCCAGTTCAATCCGGTCAACGAGCAGATGAAGCGCTGTGTCGGTGCGCTGTTGGGATCGGGCGAGCAGTACACCTATCTGTACCCCGGGCTGCAGAAGGTGGTGCAGGCTGCCGGCCGGGTCATCCGCACGCCGTCGGACCAGGGGGTGGTCTACCTGATCGACGACCGCTATGCGCGCGCGGAAGTGCGTGCACTGCTACCGGGGTGGTGGAAGCCGAGGCGCGCTAACGCCGGCGGCTGAAACACGGCTCGCGGCGGGTGCAGGGCGTCGTCCGGTCGCGGGGCTACGACACCTGCGGCGCGCCGCGTTCACGCCGTGCCCACCGCTCGTGCCGGTGTTTTTCCAGCCATGAATCGCAAGGCGACGCCCGGCTAGCCCTGCTGGCGCTGCGGTTGCCTTTACACCCCTTCCACACGTCGATAGCATGGTCCGCTCGAAACCTTGTTCTGCAGTGCAGAACGGTTTCGCCTCGCCCGACGTTTGCTCACCCGTGCCCTTCGACATGGGTGCTGCGCGCGTCCAGCTTCAGCAGGAGGGCTGCAGTGAAGGTTGTGTGCGCGCCGCGCCCCCGCGGCATGGCGGCCTTGCCTCGCACCGGAGGCTCCGGCTGCGCCGGAGGGCTGCGAGACGCGCCCTGCCGCACCCCGGCCAGCGGCAGGCCCACATCCCTTGCGACAGATCCGCCTCGTCATGGTCATCCCTCGGCGCCGCCGGAGCCGGCCGCCGAATCCCTCACCACCGTGGAGACTTCAGCATGTCGAACAGGCATTTCGCGTTCTGGCCGGAACATGTGCCGCAGCACCTGTACGTCCCCGAGACCCATCTGTGGCGCAACGCCGAGATCTCGGCGATGCGCTTTCCGCACAAGCCATTCCTGGTGTTCTACGACACCGAGGTGAGCTTCGGCCAGTTTGCCGAAGAGGCCGAACGCGTGGCCGGCTATCTGCAGCGTGAATGCGGCGTCGGCAAGGGCGACCGGGTGCTGCTGTGCATGCAGAACAGCCCTCAGTTCATGATCGCGTTCTACGGCATCTTGCGCGCCGACGCGGTGGTGGTGCCGGTCAACCCGATGAACCTGACCGAGGAGCTGGCCCACTACGTGGAGGACAGCGGCGCTCGCGTGGCCCTTATCGCGCAGGAACTGTCGGGGCGTTTCGTGCCGCTGCTCGAGCGCGGCCTGCAGACCTTGATCGTCGCCACCTACAGCGACTATCTGCGCGCCGCTACCGCCTTGTCGGTGCCCGACTTCGTCGCCGCACCCCGGACGCCGACGGAGCATCCCCGCGTGGTGTCATGGTCTGACGTGTTGGAGCGGCAACTCGCGCCGGGGCCGCTGACGGGCGGACCCGACGACCTTGCCGTGATGCCTTACACCTCCGGCACCACCGGGCACCCGAAGGGCTGCATGCACACGCACCGCAGCACCATGGTCAACGCGGTGGCGGGTAGCGTCTGGTGGCAGCTGGGCCAGGGCTGGGTCGGGCTGGCGGTTTTGCCGATGTTCCACGTCACCGGCCTGCAGGCCGGCCTCAATGCGCCGCTCTACAACGCCGGCACGGTGGTGTTGCTGCCGCGCTGGGACCGGGATGCCGCCGCCGCCTGCGTGCAGCGCTACCGCGTGACCGCACTCGGCCTCATCACGGCGATGGTGGTCGACTTCGTCTCGAACCCACGGCTGGGCGAGTACGACCTGCGCAGCCTGCGCCGCATCGCCGGCGGTGGGGCGGCGATGCCGCGTGCGGTGGCCGAGACGCTCGAGCACAAGATGGGGCTGAAGTACGCCGAAGGGTATGGCATGACCGAAACCATGGGCGCGACCCACAGCAACCCGCCCGACCGGCCCAAGGCGCAGTGCCTGGGCGTGCCTTCCTTCGACGTCGACGCCCGCGTGGTCGACCCTGTCACGCTGGAGCCGCTGGCGGACGGCGAAACTGGCGAGATCGTCGTGCATGGCCCGCAGGTGATGCTGGGCTATTGGATGCAGCCCGACGCCACACGCGCGGCCTTCGTCGAGATCGAGGGCAAGCGGTTCTTGCGCACCGGCGACCTCGGGCGGGTCGACGAGGAAGGCTACTTTTTCTTCGTCGACCGCCTGAAGCGCATGATCAACGTGTCCGGCTACAAGGTCTGGCCCGCCGAGGTCGAGGCGCTGCTGTACCAGCACCCGGCAGTGCAGGAAGCCTGCGTCATCGCTGTGCGCGACGAGCGACGTGGCGAGACCGTGAAGGCGGTCATCGTGCTGAAGCCTGCCCAGGTCGGCCAGGTGACGGCGCAGGAGATCATCGACTGGGCGCACGCCAACATGGCCGCGTACAAGACGCCCCGGCTGGTGCAGTTCGTCGACAGCCTGCCCAAGTCGGGGAGCGGCAAAGTGATGTGGCGGACGTTGCAGGAGCATGAGAACGTGGCGGTGCAGGCGGCGGTGAACAGCGCCTGAACGGCGGCCCCCGCGCCGCGCCGGCGGTCCGCCGACTCGACTTCACGCAGAGCAGGCGGCGAGCCTGCCCGGCTCCACCATCTGGAGGATGTGCATCCGCTGACCGGGAGCGCACAGTATCGGTGCGGCCCGCCGTCGGGCGAAGCGAGCTTCACGACCGGTCGAGGGCCGCACTTTGCGCGATGCGTGCCGGAGGTGGTCATGACGGACGGATTGCGAGCGGGGCCCCAGAGCAAGGCCCCGTCTGCGGGAGTGAGCACGCCGGCCGAGGCCGGGGCGCTCGATGTCTCGAACGCGGATGCTCAAGCGGTCGCCGAACAGGTCGGGCTGGAGGCCGCTGCGGCGGCGGCCCTCGAAAGTGCCGGCGCGGTGGAATGGATGCGGGAGGGCGGCGGCGGCCGATTGCGAGGGCAGCGCCTGCCCAGCGGCAAGACGCTGAACCTGCGCGGCCTGCAGCCGCAGGGCGGCACCGCGCCGGGCCCATTCACACGGGTGGCGACCACGCCGCTCTTCAGTGAAGTGCCCGGTGTTTACCCGAGTGTCTACTGGTGGTGGGTCGTGCGCGTCGACGGCCTGCTGGCGCAGCCGCGCGGCCGCTACTACGCCTACTACTCCACCGACCACGACAGCGGCAACGGCGGGATCGCGATGGCCTATGCGAACAGCCCGACCGGCCCATGGACCTCGCACGGCCAAGTGTTCGTCGACACCGTGCGGACCCGCTCGCCGGGCAAGGGGCAGACCGAAACGCCCAGCGTGGTCTGGGACCCCTTGATCGGCGGCTTGCGCATGTTCTACCAGCAGATCTCCGCGGTCACGGGCGGCGGGCCGGCGGTGGGCGTGCAAACGACCTTGGCTGCGACCAGCCGGGACGGCATCGCGTGGGCCGTGGACGACAGCTTCAAGATCGATCCGAACAACGCCTGGGTGCAGGCGGGCAACGGCCACACCGGCTACTTCATGCCCTTCGTCGTCAACCGGCGCTGGGTCGCGTACAGCCTCTACGGCTCGGGCGACTATCCCCACTTCGCCATCCACTATGCCGACCGCCACCTGGGCGATTGGGCGACCGACCCTCGCTACCTCGGGCATTGGACACCCTGGTGCCGGATGGCCGACGGCGTGCCGCGCTATGTGTCGTGGAACCACGCGTTCGCGGTCGAGACGCCGTCGGGCCTGATGCTGGTGGCGCTGCTGGCCAACTACAGCAGCGGCAGCACGCCGAAAAACGCTCGGCTGGGCGTCGCGCCGCTTTCGCTCGACGCGCGCGTGCCCTTGCAGCCGCTGCGGCAGGTGTGGGCGCCTGAGCTGGCGTGGGAGTCAGGCGACCTGCGCAGCGTCACGCCCCTGGTCGACGACGGCGTGCTTTACGTCTACTACGTGGTCAAGGCGGCCGGTCATTACAACGTGGGGTGTTTGAGCCATGAACTTTAAGCCCGCCTATGACCTGCTCGGCCACCCGGTGCCACCGACGCCCAACGTCAAGGAACTCGACTGGTCGATCTGGAACGACACCGCGCCGCCGTCTTGGCTGAGCGTCGTCGGCACCTTGTCGATCCACCGCATGGACGCGACGGGTGACGTCGGCCGCGCGTGGGTCGCCACCGGGGCGGTGGCCGGCAACGTCGCGAGCGTCAAACTCGCCTTCGGCATCAATCTGCAGGCGGTGGAGGCGGTGGAGGTGCGGGTCGACGGGTTGCGCTTCGACACCGACGATGCGTCCAAGTTCGACTTCCTGATGGCCTGCCACAACCACGTCGGCAAACAGGGTGTGCTGCTGTACCAGCCAGCGCAGACCTCAGGGTGGTCCATGCGCAGCCGCATCTACAACGTCGGCGGCAACGTCGAAGCCAGCTTTCCCTACAGCGTCGCCGGCGGCGGTGTGTTCAACGGCAACCGTTCCAAATCGCTCGCCTTGCGCGTGATGTGCCGCGAGAAGCGCGGCTATCTGCTGGGCGGCGACGACATCATCGGCGAGTTCGGCGACGCGTCGAAATGGGTCAACGCCAACGGCATCCGGCCGGGGCTGGAGTTCGTGACGCGCGAGAACGTCGCGCACACGATGAGTTTTACGCGGCTGCGGGTGCGGGTGTATACGGACTGAGGAAGCGGCCATGCGCGCGGTTCGGGCTGGCGTCCCTGCGCGGCGCTGGCTTGCGGGACTTGCTCTGCGTAGGCTTAGCGCTTCCTGTTGCCGATCCGCCACCCGGCCCAACCGAGGAGAGGGCAGAGGATTGCAGCCGCGATGAGGAAGCCCCATGCGCTGCTCTGGGTCAGGTCGTCGAAGCTGGCATGGGGGCCGGTAATGGACCCGACCAAGCCCCCGATCCAGGCGGCCGCGTAGGCACCGAGCAGCACCGCGACGACCGGGAGCAGCCAACGCAAGATCTTCACATCACCTCCCAAAACCAAACCTTGCCCTTGGTGTAGTCGCTGCCCCAGCGAAAGTAAACCGCCAGGGGCGATAGCGTGGACGTCAGGCGCCAGCCGTTCCACAGATCGATGTGGTCGCCGGTGACGTTATAAAAGTCCTTGAAGAAGGCGATGCCCTTGCGACCCTTGATGTGCGAGAAGCCGTCCGAGCCCGTGTAGCGCTCGACGCGCTTCATTCCCGGCACGATGACGCGGGTCAGGGCGTTCGCCATCTCCTCCGCTGCCAGCGCGTGGCCTTCGGATTTGTCATGGTGCCAACAATGCCGAATGCCCCACGACCGAATGTCGATCCCCGAGTTCATGAACGCAACGCCCATGCGGATCGCGCACTGATTCTCGAAATTGGATTTCCCGTCGCTGGAGCACGGGTGTTTGCCAGTGGGGTGGTTGTCCCACAGCCGGTGAAAGATGCTCATGTGTTCCTCCCTGTGCCCTTCGTTGGGACTGATGCCACTATAGGGGACGGCGGGGAGGGGGTGTTTCAGACCGAAGCCAGGCTCAGAGTCTGCACCATACGGACTTCCTGGGCCTCTGGCGCCTCCTGCACATGTTCGGCAGTCTGGTCGAAAGCGCGCTCGGTTGGGCACGCGTGTCTTGGCGTCTGCGGGGCTGACCCAAGAGAAGGCGCGCCAGGACTGGAATTTGATGGTCGGGGTGAGATGATTCGAACATCCGACCCACTGCTCCCAAAGCAGTTGCGCTACCAGGCTGCGCTACACCCCGAAGCTGCGTATTGTAGCCAGACGATCGACCGGTCCGCGGGGCACGCCTGTGCAGGCGTGACAAATGGTGCTGACGCGACGGAAATACTTCCGATCTGAACAGGGCGGCGACGGGCCTGCAGGGCCGGGGAAACCCACCCGAGGCATGCCACTTGCCGATCCATCTTTGCACGCCCAAGGAGCTGAAGATGGAAATGTCCAAACTGCAGTGGATCCGGCGCTGCGCGCAGCGCTTTCTCGACCAGAACCCCTGGTTGGGGCCCGACCAGGCCATCACGCTGGCGGCCGATCTGTGGTTCGACGCCGAGGAATGGAACACGCCGGAGGAGGCAGCCGACACCGAGCTGGCGGCGTGGGACGACGAGGACGGGCCGCCGCCCCTGCCACGTACCTTGCACTGAGCCCCCTGCGCACCACCGCGCGGGGTGCGCGCGGCGGGCGGCCAGCGAAGATGCGTCGTGTGTCGCAAACCGCCCACTTTCCCGTGAGCGGGGCCTTGCCTTTGCATGCCAGCCGGTGGACAGTCGGAGCAGTCCTTCAAAGGAGCCCGTCATGTCGAAGACCGCGCCCGATGCACCCGGGGACGTCCACTGGACCCATATGATCCAACAGTGCTCCGGGGAAACCGCCACCCCCCAGCGCAAGGTGCGTACCAGCGCGTCGGCGCGCACGCCGCCCCTCCCGACCATCCAAGGTCCACCTCCCGAACGCGAGATGCTGCGGGCGCAACTGCCCACGGTGGAGCGGCTGCTGCGCAGCCGTCGCGTCGACCTGCTGTCGCTGCGTGACCTCGGCCAATACCTGGCCTTGGAGTGGATCGAATGGTATGGCGGCACGCTGCGGCTGACCGATGTGGGCCGCAACGTGCGCGATCAGGTGCGCGAATACGCACCGCCGGTCGAAAGCGAGTCGTGAGTCGTCGCCGCTGAGCGCGGCCGCGCGCCGCCCGGCACCGCACCGTCCCGCCTGACGGGGCGCTTGCGGCGGCTCAGCGGTGGCGCCGTTCGGGGCCGCCGCCCGCCATCGCGGCCGGTGCCAGGCCCGCGAGCAGCTGGCTCAGCGCGTCAGGGTCGATCGGTTTGGTCATGTGAGCGTTGAAGCCGGCCTCGAAGGCGCGCTGCTTGTCTTCGGGCTGGCCCCATCCGGTGGCGGCCACCAACGCGGCGTCCTTGCCCCATGCGGTGCCGCGCAGCCGGCGTGCCGTTTCGTAGCCGTCCATGCCCGGCATGCCGATGTCCAGCAGCACCACGTCGGGGTGGAACACGGGCCCCGCCTCCAGTGCTTCGACACCGCCGGTCGCGGTTTTCACCTCGTGGCCCATCATCGCGAGCAGCGATGCCAGCATGCTGACGGTGTCCGGGTTGTCGTCCACCAGCAGCACGCGTTGCACCGCGCCGGGCAATGAGGCGGGTTGTGTCGGCGCCGGTTGCGCCTTGCTTTGCGCGGCCGCGAGCGGCAGTCGCACGCAAAACTCGCTGCCCTGGCCCACGCCGGGGCTGGACGCCTCGATGCGCCCGCCATGCAGCTCGACCAGCTTGCGCGCCAGCGAGAGCCCGACGCCGAGCCCGCTTTCGGCGCGGTCGAGCAGGCGGTCGATGCGGGTGAAGGGGTCGAACAGCCGGGGCAGCGCGTCTGGGGCGATGCCGCGGCCGGTGTCGCTCACCTTCACCAGGACAGCGCCGGCCTCGGCCTCGGCCGTCAGCGCGATGCGTCCGCCCACCGGAGTGAACTTGGAAGCGTTGTCGAGCAGGATGATGAACACCTGTGCCAGCCGGGCCGCGTCGGCGTCGAGGTAGACGGCGTTCGGCGGCAGGTTGACGCGCAACCGCTGGCCGCGCTGCACCATTTGGGGCCGCACGGTTTCGACGGCATGGTGCACGGCCGAACCCAGGTCCACCCATTCGCGTTGCAGCTCGACGCGCCCGGTGCTGACGCGGGCCACGTCGAGCAGGTCGTCGACCAGCCGCACCAGCTGTTGCACCTGGCGCTCCATCACAGCGCGGGCCGAGTCGAGCATCTGGGGCTTGTGGCCGGCCAACTGCATCATCTGCAGCGCATGGCGGATCGGCGCGAGCGGGTTGCGCAGTTCGTGGGCGAGGGTGGCGAGGAACTCGTTCTTGCGCCGGTCGACGTCGTGCATCGCATCGTCGGCATGTCGCAGGCGTTGCATCTCCAGCACGTTGGCGAGCGCAGTCGCCGCCAGGCGCGCCAGTTCGCTCAACAGATCCTGCTCGGCGGGCCCGAAGGCGAGGCCGGCGCTGCCGCGATGCACTTCGACGAAGCCGAGCAACTGGCCTTCGGGCGTGAGCAGGGGCAGGGCCAGCACGCTGCGCACGCCCCAGGCCCGGTACTGGGCAATGTCGGCGGACGGGGCGGGCAGCAGCGTGTCGTCCCACAGCAGCGCGCGGCGCTGCACGAGCAGGGCCCCGGCCAGGCCCTGGTGCGGCAGCCAGCGTGCCCCCAGCGGATGCGGCACGGCGCCACGCCAATAGCGTTGGCAGGTCAATGCCTGCCCGTCATAAAGGCCCGCCAACCCACCGTCGGCCCGCACCAGCGCCGCGGCTTCCTGAGCCAGGGCATCGAGCAGGGGCTCCACCTCTCGGAAGGTGAGCAACCGTTCGACGGTGCGCAGCAAAGAGCGGGCGGTTCCCTGCGTTGCGGAGTCGCTGCCGTGGTCCGACATGTTGAGGTGCCTCAGCTTTGCTGCTGATATTGAAGCATGGCCCAGATGGGACAACACCCCAGGGTAAACCTGTGGTCCGCCAGGCCAGAGTGCCTATCTTTGCACGTTGCAACACACCTCGACGCACCAGGGTTCTCAGGTCGCAGTGGCGCCGCCCGGCTCCGCTGTCCACCCCACATCGGCCGTACGTCGCAGCGCCGTGCCGTCGGCGCGGAACACGTGCAAGGCGTCGGCGGGCAGCTCGAAGGCGAGCTGGCTGCCGATGCTCACGTGGTCGTCCTGTGTCTTGGCCAGCAGCGGCGGCAGGGCGGGGTCGGCCGCGAGGTAGACGTAGCTGTGTTCGCCCAGGCGCTCGACGTGCGTCACCTGCGCCTGGTGTGGGCCGTGGCCCACCACCACGTGCTCCGGCCGGATGCCGAGCGTCACCGCGTCGCCCCGCCGGGCCGCGCCTTCGACGCGGGCCGCAAGGCTGGTGCCGCGCCACGACACGGTGACACTGCGGTCTTCCGCGCTCTCGACCTCGGCCGGCAGGAAGTTCATCGACGGCGAGCCGATGAAGCCGGCGACGAACTGGTTGGCGGGGTGGTGGTACAGCTCGAGCGGGTGGCCCACCTGCGCCACGCTGCGACCGCCATGGCGCGCCGGGTCGGGGCGCAACAACACGATCTTGGTGGCGAGCGTCATCGCTTCGACCTGGTCGTGGGTGACATAGACCATGCTGGCCGACCCGAGATCGCGGTGCAGCTTGGCGATCTCGACCCGCGTGGCCACCCGCAGCGACGCATCCAGGTTGGACAGCGGCTCGTCGAACAAGAACACCTTGGGCTTGCGCACGATGGCGCGGCCGATCGCCACACGCTGGCGCTGCCCGCCCGACAAGGCCTTGGGCTTGCGGTCGAGCAGGCCGTCGAGGTGCAGGATGCGCGAGGCCTCCTGCACACGCTGTTCGATCTCGGCCTTGCCGACCTTCTGCTGCTGTAGCCCGAAGGCCATGTTCTCGTAGACCGTCATGTGCGGATAGAGCGCATAGCTCTGGAACACCATCGCCACGTTGCGGGCCGAGGGCGGCAGGGCATTGACGATACGGCCGTCGATCTCGATCTCGCCGGCGCTGGGGTCTTCCAACCCGGCGATCAGCCGCAGCAAGGTGGACTTGCCGCAGCCCGAGGGGCCGATGAAGACGCAGAATTCGCCTGGCTCTATCGTCAGGTCGATGTTCTGCAACACATTGACATCGCCGAACAGCTTGTCGACTTGGCGGAGTTGGATGCGGCTCATCGCAAGGCTTTCAGGTCAGGGTGGCGGGCATGTCGAGCGGGAGGGGCTCGACGGCGGGGTAGACGGGGTCGGGGTGGGGGGCTGCAGCGACCGGCTGCAAGCGCCCGAAAAAGGCGTCATGCGGCGGCAGCACCAGTTCCTGGCCCTCCAGAGCGCCGGTGAACTCGTGGCCCTCCAGCGGCATCACGGCGGCCTGGAAGGGCAGCGCATAGCGTGCCGGCTGCCCCGACAGGTTGAAGGCGCACAGCAGCTGTTCGATGCCGTTGCTGCGGATGAAGGCCACCACCTGCTCGTGCGCCGGCAGCAATTCCATCTCGCCCTTGCGCAGCACCGCTTGTTGCTTGCGCCAGTTGATGAAGGTGCGGTAGCGCTGCAACACCGAACGGGGTGTCTCCTGCTGAACGTTGGCGGCGATGGCCAGGTGTTCGGGCGGGATGGGCAGCCAGGGCGAGGCGACGCTGAAGCCGCCGTGGGGCTCGCTGGCATGCCAGGGCATGGGGGTGCGGCAGCCGTCGCGCCCGGGGAACTCGGGCCACATCTCCTTGCCGTAGGGGTCCTGGATCAACTCGTAGGGAATCACCGACTCGGTCAACCCCAGCTCTTCGCCCTGGTAGAGGCACATCGAGCCGCGCAGCGAGCCCAGCAGTGCCAGCAGCACCGGGGCCAGCGCCGAGCCGCCGCCGAGCAAATTCCAGCGTGTCATCACCCGGGTCACATCGTGGTTGTTGAATGCCCAGCAGGCCCAGGCGCCCTGCGTCTCGCGCAAGAACTCCTCCAGCACCGAGTGGATGAAACGCGGCGAGCACTGCGTGTCCATCAGGTTGAAGGTGTAGGCCATGTGCAGCCGGTTGTTGCGGGTGTACTGCGCCAGCGTCTGGTACTGCTCGTCGTCGCCGATCTCGCCGATGCTGGTGGTGCCGGGGTAGTGGTCGAGCAGCGCGCGCAGGCGCTGCAGGAACTCGAGGTTCTCCGGCTGCGTCTTGTCGTAGAGGTGGCGCTGCAAGGCATAAGGGTTGACGCGCGGCACGGCGGCGGCCATGCGCCCGGGCGGCTGCGTCGGGTTGGAGCGCAGCTGTTTGTCGTGGAAATAGAAGTTCACCACGTCGAGGCGGAAGCCGTCGACGCCGCGCTTGAGCCAGAACTCGACGATGTCGAGCACCGCCTGCTGCACCTCCGGGTGGTGGAAGTTGAGGTCGGGCTGCGAGGTCAGGAAGTTGTGGAAGTAGTACTGCGCCCGCCGCGTGTCCCATTGCCACGCGCTGCCGCCGAACAAGGACAGCCAGTTGTTGGGCGGCGAGCCGTCGGGCTGGGCGTCGGCCCAGACATACCAGTCGGCCTTGGGGTTGGTGCGGCTGGACCGGCTCTCGACGAACCAGCGGTGGTCGGAGGCGGTGTGGCTCAACACGAGGTCGATCAGCACGCGCAGGCCGAGCCGGTGGGCCTCGGCGATCAGCTGGTCGAAATCGGCCAGCGTGCCGAAGCGGGGGTCGACCTCGCAATGGTCGGAGATGTCATAGCCGAAGTCGCGCATCGGCGACTTGTAGAACGGCGAGATCCAGACGGCGTCGGCGCCCAGCGAGGCAATGTAGGGCAGCCGCTGGGTGATGCCGGGCAAGTCGCCCAGGCCGTCGCCGTTGCTGTCCTGGAAGCTGCGCGGGTAGATCTGGTAGATCGAGGCGCCCACCCACCAGTCGGTGTCTTGTTCGTGGACGGTCTCGACGGCGCTGTCGGCCGGGGTGGAGAGCAGGGCGATCGGGTCTTGGGGCAGTGTCATGGCGTTCCCTCGGGGCGGTGGGGCCGGCCACGGGCGGGCCGGCGCTCCTACCGGTTGTTGTGATGTGTGGGCAAAGCGCCTGCAGGCGCAGGGCGAGGCAGGCGAGCGTGGCCTGCCGCCTGGCATCACCCGCAGGGAGGGGCGACCAGCCCGGCGGCCAGCAGCGCGCGGGCGTGCCAGGCCACTGCGAGGGCCGCGGGTGAGAGGGTCGGCATACGAGGGGACGGCATGGTCGGGGGCGCCGCGGCGGATGTGGTTCAGCCTTTCACCGCGCCGGCGGTGAGGCCCGAGACGATCAAACGCTGGAAGTACAGCACCAGCCCGACCAGCGGCAGCGTGACGATGACGGAGGCCGCCATGATGCTGCCCCACGGCAGCTCGTAGCCGCTCGGGCCGCTGATCAGCGCGATTGCCACCGGCACGGTGCGTTGCTCGGTCGACAACGTGAAGGTCAGCGCGAACAGGAATTCGTTCCAGGCGGCGATGAAGGCCAGCAGGCCGGTGGCCACCACCGCCGGCCACAGCAGCGGCAAAAAGATCTTGAACACCAGCGTGAACACGCCCACGCCGTCCATCGTGGCGGCTTCTTCGAGTTCCTTCGGCAGCTGTCGCATGAAGGTCACCAGCACCCAGACCGTGAAGGGCAGCGTCAGCAGCAGATCGGCGAACAACAGGGCGCCGAGGTGGTCATAGAGGCCGGCCCAGCGCACCAGCTCGAACATGCCCGACAGCACCGCGACCTGGGGGAACATCGAGGCCGACAAAATGGTCAGCAGCAGCGCGCCGCGGCCCCTGAACGAGACCCGGCCCAGGGCCCAGGCGGCCATCAGGCTGAGCCCGAGCGACAGCAGCACCACGCCGCCGGCGACGATCACCGAGTTCATCAGGTTGTGGGCGAACGGCTGTTCGCTGAACACGGCGCGGTAGTTCTCCAGCGTCGGCGCCTCCGGCAGCAGCGCCGGCGAGAACAGGCCGGCGCGGCCCTTCAGCGAGCTGGAGATCGCGTACAGGAACGGAAACACCGAAAACAGCACCAGCGCGGCACTGGCAACGTAATAGCCCAGCCGGGGCAGCCAGCGGGTCTTGGGCTTGTGTTGTGGTTGTTTCATGCTTCCACCTTCTGCAGGGCGGGGCGCAGCAGGCCCATGTACAGGATGGTCATCAGCGCGATGGTGAAGAACACCACGGTGGCGGCGGCCGAGCCGTAGCCGATCTGCTGGAAGTCGATCAGCTGCTCGCGCACGAACACCGACATGCTGCGGGTGGAGTGGCTGTTGGAGGTCATCACGTAGATGAGGTCGAACACGCGCAGCGCGTCGAGCATGCGGAAGATCATCGCCACCGCGATGCCGGGCAGGATCAGCGGCAGCGTGATGCGGCGGAACACGGTGAAGGCCGGCACACCGTCGACACGCGCGGCCTCGTAGCAGTCCTGCGGGACCATCTGCAAAGCGGCCAGGATCAGCAGCGCCATGAAGGGGGTGGTTTTCCAGACGTCGACCAGCACGACGGTGAACAGGGCGAGGTCGGGGTTGGCGGTCCAGGCGATGGGCGTCGACAGCAGCCCGAGCGACACCAGGTAGTGGTTGAGGACGCCGAACTGGTCGTGCAGCATCCAGCTCCACATCTTGGCCGACACCACGGTCGGGATGGCCCAGGGGATCAGCATCGAGGCCCGCAACAGCGTGCGCAGCCGTGACGGATGGTTGAGCAACAGCGCGACACCGAGGCCCAGCGCCGTCTCGATCAGGACCGACAAGGCGGCAAACACCACGGTGTTGCGCACCGATCCCCACCATTCGGGGTCGCGCAGCAATCCGTATTCGCCGAGGTAGTTTTCCAGGCCGATGAAGCTCCAGTTGTCGAGCTGCGACAACTGTGCATCGGTGAGGCTGAACCAGATCGTGCGCCCGAGCGGCCAGCCGGCCACCAGCAGCAGCACCACCAGCATCGGGGTGACCATCAGCCAGGCTCGTCGCACCCGCTGGACGTCGAGGGCGGAAGGTTGGGTCTTCATGTCAGCAGCAGCAACGCTCAAGAGGGGAACCAGGAAAGCCGGCCGGCGTCCCGCGGTGCGGGCAGGGCGACAACACCACCGCAGCGCAAGACGACGCGGCCGGGAGGCAGCTCAGGGTTTCATTCCCACTTGCCGCCACGGCCCAGGCGGTTCGCGGTGGCGTCCAGCCGGCTCAGCGCCGCGTCGGCCTTGGCCTTGCCCGACAGCACCTCGTGCACTGCGTTCCAGAACTGGTTGCTCAGCTGGTTGTACTTGCTGCGCGTGACGGTGGCCGGCCGGCCCACCGCGTTGGTGAAGGTCTCGTGCAGCTCGCCCATGAAGGGGTTGACCTTGAGGATGTCGGCGTCCTTGTACAGCCCGCTGACGGTCGGGTTGAACGACCCTTTCAAGGCCCGCTCCTTCTGCACGGCCGCGCTGGTCATGTACATCACCAGGTCGGCCGCCACGTCGGGATGCTTGGAGTACTTCGAGACGGAGAGCAGCTGCCCGCCCAGCGTCGCGGCATGGCGCCCGCCCGCACCGCCGGTCGGCAGCATGGTCACGCCGACCTTGCCCTTGACCGCGCTGCCCTCGGCCTGCGACAGCGACCAGGCGTAAGGCCAGTTGCGCATGTAGACGGCGTTGCCGGCCTGGAACACGCCGCGCGCTTCTTCCTCGCCGTAGTTCAGCACGGCGGTCGGCGAAATGCGGCCGACCCAGCTCGCCGCGGTCTGTACCGCCTTGATCGCCTGCGGGTTCTTGACGTTGACCTTGCCATTGGCATCGACGATGGTGCCGCCGCCATGGCTCGCCACCCACTCGAGGGCGTTGCAGGTCAGCCCCTCGTAGGCACGGCCCTGCCAGACATAGCCCCACAGCTTGTCGTTGCCGGCAGCGCGCTCGGCGTCCTGGATCTTCTTCGCGCTTGCGCTCAGCTCGTCCCAGGTGGTGGGCGGTTTTTGACCATGCTTGGCGAGCAGGTCCTTGCGGTAGTAGAGCAGGCCGGCATCGGTGAACCAGGGCATCGCGACCAGCTGCGGCCCCACCGTGGCGTTGGCGACAATGCTGGGGAAGTGCTGCTTTTCGGCACCCTGGGTGTAGCGCTTCAGGTCGACCAGGTGGCTGGCCAGCATGCCGGGCCACACCACGTCGACCTGGAACACGTCGATCTTGTCCGAACGCGAGCTCAGCACCTGCTGGTACAGCGCCAGCCGTTCGCTCGCGTCGTTGGGCGTGGCCACCACCTGCACCTCGTGGCCGGACTTCTGGGCCCAGGCCTGCGCGGCCTGCTTGCACATCTCGAGTTCCTGGCCGACGGCGCCGCACGAAATCTTGATCGAGGCGGCGTGGGCGGCGCCGTGGAGCCCAAGGGCCAACAGCAGCAGGGCGGCGAGGGTGGGGCGGTGGGCATGTTTCATTGCGAGTCCTCCTGGGTGCGATCCCGTTCTTGATAGAAGAAGGCTAGGGTCTTCACCGAAGGCGCGTCGATCGCCGGTCGTGGTGCCGGGATGCGGGCGCGCTTGTCTCCTCCGGTCGGCACTAGAACACTAGGCCTGCCCCGTATTGGAGAGGCGAAGCGTGAATCGACGATTTCGTTTGTGACGCCCCGCGCCCCCGCAATGAAACAACCGGCTCACTGCCACCGGCCGGCCGCCTTGGTGCGCAAGCACCAGGGCAAGCACTGTTCCAGGCAGTGCGGTGAGCGTGGCGGGGGTCAGGCGGGGGGCGTGTCGGCCGGCATGCCGGTTAGCAACGTATAGGGTGGCGTGCCCTGGTAGTCGGCTTTGCCGAGGGGCACGCCGGCCGAGCGCAGCAGCGCGTACACCACCGTCAGGTGGAAATAGAGGTTGGGCAGGACGTAGGCGAGCACGAAGTCCTGGGTGTCGAACTGACGCACGTGGCCGGCCTTCGCGACCGTGACCGACACGGGTGCCGCATCGTCCACCTCGCTGGCCGACACGGTGGCGAGGTAGGCCAGGGCTTCCTGGATCAGCGCCTGCAGTTCGAGGAAGGACGAGGGGGGCGGCTTGCCGAACTCGTCGTCGTGGCCCCGGTTGAACACGGCATGATCGGGTGAGGTGTCGTGGCTGGCCAGGCGGCGCGCCAGGCGTGCCGCGGTGCCGCGGGCGGCCGAGGTCAGGATCTCGACCTGGCGCGACAGCGGAAACATCTCGGGGTGCAGGCGGCGGGCGACCAGCGTGGCCTCGTCCAGGCCTTGTCGGCCGGCGTGTTCGGCGGCCTTGTCCAGCAGGCGGGCGAGGGTCTGCAGGCCCCGGATGTAGGGAGCCAGGGCGACTTGGTAGAGCGAAGGCGACAGCGTCATGGGAGGCTCGAGGAGGGCGAACGTTGGACACCGCCGGACACGGCAAGGCGGCCGGCGTCCCGAGCCATCGATGATAGGAGTGCCGTCATGGCCAAGACGCCTGCAAGGCCGGCGCGGTCGCACGTCTCGCATCAGTCCGGTCGATAGCCGACAGCGGCGGGTTGACCTGTGGCGGGCAGCAAGCCGCCCAGCCAGTGCAGCAGGGTGCGCAGGTCAAACGGCTTGTGCAGCACCGGCACCGCCGCGTGCTCCGGCGGCGGCGATTGCCAGCCCTCGGGGCCGAGGCCGGACATCAGGCCGATGGGCAGCGCGGGATGGCGGCTTTGCACGATTTGCCGCAACCGCCAGCCATCCATGCCGGCGCCCAGGCAGACGTCCGACAAGACCAGGCCGACCCCTTCGTGCTGCTGCAAGGCCGTCAACGCCGTCTCGCCGCTCGCCGCGGCTAGCGGG
Source organism: Caldimonas brevitalea (assembly GCF_001017435.1). NCBI lineage: Bacteria > Pseudomonadati > Pseudomonadota > Betaproteobacteria > Burkholderiales > Sphaerotilaceae > Caldimonas > Caldimonas brevitalea. The sequence goes on along the minus strand of NZ_CP011371.1, from coordinate 3,662,866 downwards.
CGGGCACCTGCCGCCTGCAGCATCTCGGTCACCGTCTCGCGCAGGCTGTCGTCGTCGTCGACCACCAGCACGGTGAGCCCCGCCAGGCCGGGCAAGGGCTGGCCGGGTACCGGGTCAGGCTGCACGGCGGCGGGGCGCGGCAGCCGCCGAAACGTCAGCCAGACCGTCGTGCCGGCGTCCGCCTGGCTTTCGATGCGGATGTCACCGCCCGACTGTTTGACGAATCCGTAGACGGTCGACAGGCCCAGGCCGCTGCCTTCTCCGGGGGCCTTGGTGGTGAAGAACGGCTCGAACACCTTGCCGAGCACACCTTCGGGGATGCCACAGCCGCTGTCCTCGATGCGCAGGCGAACCTGCTGCGGGTCGGCTTCGCTTTGCACCGTCAGCCGGCCGCCGGTGGGCATGGCCGCGCCGCTGTTCAGGACCAGGTTGAGGAGGGCGTTCTCGAGCTGGCCCCGGTCGATCTCGACGCAGGCATCGCCGGCCCCCAGCGCCAGGTCGACCTGCACTTGCGGCCCGGCGCTGTACTCGATCAGGTCGCGCATCTCCTCGATCGCCTCGTCGACGGGCACCACCTCGGCCTGCAACGGTTGCCGCCGCGCGAAGGCGAGCAGCCGGCGGGTCTGGGCGGCGGCGCCGGTGGCAGCCCGCCGGATGCGCGCAAGGCGCGCCTGCGCGGGCGAGCCGCTCGGCAGCTCGGCCTCGAGCAGCGGCAGTGTGCCGAGGATGGTGCCCAGGTAGTTGTTGAAGTCGTGCGCGACACCGCCGGTCAGCTGGCCGAGCACCTCCATCTTCTGCGCGTGCTGCAGCTGCGATTCCACCGCGCGGCGGGCGCTCAGGTCGGTGACCAGCATCACGGCGCCGGTGCCCGGCACGCGACGGGTGCGGGTGTCGAGCACCTGGCCGCCCGGCAGCTGCAGCTCGACATGGTCATAGCCGGCGAAGGCAATCCGCTCGCGGCGCGACAGCGGCCGCCGCGCGGTCTGCCCGGGCGCCGCCCAGGTGGTGCCGGCCGGCAGGCCGGCCAGCAGGCGCGCCGCCGACAGGCCGAGGGACGGGCGTACACCATGCGGCTCGAGCAGCTGGGTCAGCTGCGGGTTCCACAGCAGCAGCCGGTGGTCGGGGTCGAACACCGCGAGGGCGTCGGTCATGCTGCTGTGCACCGCCGCGATCATTTCGTTTTGAGCGTGCAGGTCGTGCACCAGACGCTGTTTGGCGAGCAGGGCGTCGCGGAACACCTCGAAAGTGCGGGCCAGCGCGCCGAGTTCGTCGCGGCGCCGGGTCGCCGGGGTCGGCTGGGCCGTGTCGCCTTGTGCCAGCCGCGACATCACCGCGGTGATGTTCTCGATCTGTCCGACCAGCCGGCGCACGTAGCCGGCGGCACCGGCCGCGATGCCCAGGCAGGCGAGTGCCACCAGCAACATGCCGGTTTCGCCCACGCGCACCGAGCGTCGGATCGCCTCGCTGCGCTCGCGCGCGGTCGCCTGCAACCCGCCGACGTAGCGCGACACCGCATCGCCCAGCTCGGTGGCATTGGCGCGCATCAGCACCACCAGATAGGCACTGCTGCGCTCCAGTTCGAGCATCGAACGGCGCAAGGCCAGCACGGCATCCGCACCGCTGGCCAGGGCCATGACCGTTTGCGCGGTGCGGGGCGGGTAGGCCGACAACACGTCGCGCCGCTGCACGGACAGCAGCGAGGCTTCGACATCCGCTTCGAGGCTGCCCAAGGCAGCCGCGCTGTCGGTGGCCACCGCCAGCACCAGGCTCGACCAGACCGCCGCCAGCGAGGGGTCGACGCGGCCGGCAGCGGCGCGCGGGCGGTGCAACTCATCGCCCAGCTGCTCGAGCCGGCGCATCTGCGCATCCAGGCGACGCTGCAGCTCCACCTTCTGACGTGTCAGCGCGACCAGTTGCGCCAGGTCGCGCCGCACCTCGTCTTCGAGGCGGGCCAACAGCGCGCCGAACTCGCCGGTGGCCTGCAGGTCGAGCGCATGGTGGCGGATCTGTCCGAGCAACTGCTCGGCACGCAACCGGTCGGACTCCACACCGTCGCTGTCGCGCCACTCGGTGATGCGCGGTGCGATCGCGGCGAGCTGGGTGGTGCGCTCCGCCAGCTCCAGCGCGTCGGCCAGGTTGGGCATGAGCTCGTCCTCGAAGCCGGCGACCGCACGCTGCGCGTGGCGCATGCCGAGCCAGCCGACTGCGGCGAGGCTGATGGCGGCGAGCAGCAGCAGGCCGAAGGCGGCCAGCAGGCGGGTGCGCACCCGGTCGAGTGCCCAGCGGCGGGGGGCGGTCATCGCGGACAGGCTTCCTGCCGGATCGCGGCGTAGCGTCCGTGCTGCGCACGGCGGTACGAGCCCCTTCGGACGGCCGGGCGGGTGCTGATTGGAAAACCTTCGTGCTGCGCACTACGGTGCGAGCCCCTTCGGGCGGCCGAGCGGGTGCTCAAGCCGGCACCACGTCGGCCGCGAACAGATAGCCCAGCCCGCGTTCGGTGCAGATGTACTGCGGATGTTTGGGATTGGCCTCGATCTTGCGGCGCAGGCGCAGGATCAGGACGTCGATGGTGCGGTCGAACACCTCGGTCTCGAGGCTGCGCGTCTGCTCCAGCAGTTGGTCTCGGGTCCAGACGCGACGAGGGGCGCGAACGAATGCTTCCAGCAGACGGAACTCGCCTTGCGTCAGCGCGCAGGGTTCGCCGCTGCGCTTGCGCAATTCGCGCTCGCGCAGGTCGAGCACCCAGGGGCCGAAACACAGCCGTTCACCGCGGCCGGCGGGCGGGGGGGTCGCATCGGCGCTGGGCAGCGCCACGGGCAGGGCGGGGCTGCCGTGGCGACGCAAGACAGCGCGGATGCGCGCCACCAGTTCGCGTTCGCTGAAAGGTTTGACCAAAAAGTCGTCCGCAGCCAGCTCCAACAGCAGCACCCGGTCGGTTTCGTCGCTGCTGCCGCTGATCATCACCAGCGGCACGCGCGACTGTTGCCGTAGCCGGCGCGCCAAGGCCAGGCCGTCTTCGGCCTGCAGGCGCAGGTCGAGCAGCAGCAGGTCGTATGGCCGCTGCGCCAGCGCGGCGAACATCGCGGCGCCGCAATGGACACCGTCGACGATGAAGCCGGCGCGTGTCAGCAGGTCTTCCAGGACGGCGACCATGTCGCGGTCGTCGTCCACCACGAGCAGACGCGGTTGGGATGTTTGCAAGGTCTCCACGGCGTTCCGGGCGCTTCAGCCCCTGTTGTTTTGAGCGGTGCGCCGGCCGTCGCCGCCGACACCCGCAATCGGTGGCAGTTTCGGCCCGCCCCGATCTCGTTCTGTTTCGATTGTGAACGGGCCCGCCCCCCTGAACGAGTGGGGAAAGCGCGAGGCGACGCCTGTAGGACCGGGCCGACAATCCGCGCCGCCGCCTGCCGACACGCCTCTGCGGGCCGCTTTTCTAACATCCCAACACATCACACAGAATTTCTTTCAGGAGCTTTCGATGTGGAAGTGGTCGGTGGTATTTGCCTTGCTAGCCGTGCTGTTCAGCTGGGCAGGCACTTCGTTTGCTTTTAGTTCTTTGGCGACCGTGATCTTGTGGGTGCTTGCCGCCGCGACCGCATTGGTGGCGGTGGCGCGACCTGCCAAGCGGCGGTTGGAGCATTAATGCCGGCTTTCATGAAGGAGTACGGCCATGACGAACTGGGCAGTGGGTGCGAAGGTGCTGGGGCTGGTGGCCGTCGTGCTCACCGTGATGGGAACCGCCCTGGGTGTGGACGCGGCCGGCGAGGCCTTGCTGGTGCTCGTGAGCCTGCCGGTGGCAGGCGCGGTGGCGTTTGGCGTGTCGGCTTTCCTCGATCTGGACCGTTGACGGAAGTCGTTTTCGGCCCAGGCAACGGACGGCGGGCTTTGCTTCCGCCGGACGAGTTTTGGTGCCGCCGGCCCGCCCTAGCGCGGGCCGCCACGCCCAACTACGAGAACTCGGTGTTGCGACGCGTGCGTATACAACCGTAGAGTCCTGCGCATCAACTAGGCAAAACGTGCAAGAGCGGAGGGACCGCCCCACGCACGGCCGATACGCAGGAGGACAGCTCATGAAGAAAGAATTCAGCAAGCGCAGTCCCGGTACCCGTAGCGTTTCGTACCGCACCCGCTGGCGTCCGCGGGGCTGCGCGGAGCCCATCGACAGGTCGTGGCCAGAGGCATGGTCGCGCCGTTGCCCGAGTCCTTCGGCGCTGCCCGTGCTGCAGAGTTATTCGCGCCGGCGCTGCTGCACCTGGACGCACTGACCGAGCGCCGCAAGGAACGGACGTTTCGAATCGGCGTTCCGATCGCGCGCTGGCCCGCCGCAGCCCCCGCGCACTGCTTCAGCGGCATCGGTATGTTCCGAGGGATACAGATCATGGCAAATGGATGGAACGGGAACCCCCCGATTCCGGTGTTGCAGGACTTCTCAGCCGCGCGCTCAGCGGACACGGTCGAGGGCTGGTCGCAGGCGGTGGGTGGGTCGGCGTCTGGGCAAAGCCCAGGCTTGTCGGCGGTGTGGTTGTCGGGCACGGCGGCCCTGGCTGTCGGCGCCTGCCGGATCGAGCAGCTGCGGCGTGCCGGCGCGTGGCGGCCTATGGCGCCCGGGGGCTCGGGGGTCGACAGCGAACGCCGTGTCGCCGCCGCCGAGGCGCTGCTGGCGGAGAGATGGGATGAGCTGGCGCAACGACGGCGTGAGCTGCTGACCCTGGTGCGAGACGGCGCAGCGGCCGACACGACACCGCAGCGTGAGCGCGACGTTTTCGCACATCGTGGGAGCGACGACGAGGCGGTGCCAGACGCAGAACTGGCCTGCCACTCGGACGCTGGCTGTGCTTCCCACCGCTGACGGCAGCGCCCGCTCCCGAAACGCCGGCGCCGCCGGCGTTTCAGTTTCTATGCGCCTGTTTCCCTGCTGGCACAGAGACGCGACAAGGGTGTGCTGCAGCGCGAGCGAGGTTGTACCCTTTTGCATTCGACTGGACAGGCCCAAGCGCTCGGACGGGCCTGCGGCTGCACGAAAACCCACGGCTGGGCCCGTTCGTCGGATCAACATTCTGTAACCCAACAAAGCCCTTGCTACGCCTGAAGCCGGTGGCCTTGACGTACCGTTCTCCCGCCGCAAAAAGCAGGGTTGCCGACGAAGGCGCTTGCGGCCTCGCCGGCAGTTCTGCGCGCTAGAGTTGTATTGGGCTCGCTTCGCGGGCCAGCTGCTGTAAGGTCGGCGGGTCAGCGTTTCGCCGACTACATCGAATGGCAGGAGAGGTGAGTTATGGAATTGACCGCACGCGAGGAGCCTCACGGCCCGCCACCGTGGCGCCGGGACTCAGGGGTACTGCGCAGCCCGCTGCACGATGGCGGGATGTCCGGCGCCAGCGACACGCTTGAACCTTATCTCGCCCGCCGGCAGCCCGCGTCGGGCGATGCCGGGGGCGTGTTGCTCTATTCGGAGTCGGACTTGTTGTTGCACGATGCGCCGCAACGCACCGGCTCGCTGCCCGGCCTGGTCAACGAGCTGCTCGCGCAGCCCTCCAGCGCCGACCGGGTGCGCCTGGTGCGCCGGCTGTTGCACGGGCTGGGTTTCGAGTGGCTCGCCTATGGCACGGCAGGCATCCAGCGCGGCCGCGCGATACCCCGCAGCTTTTTGACGACCTACGGCCACCCGGTGTGGACAGAGCACTACTTCCGGGAGCGCTATTACGAAATGGATCCGCGCCACTACGACGCCCCGTCGTCCAGTCTGCCGCTGGTCTGGGACCTCGACGACATCGCCGCCAGCGCCCGGACGCAACCGGGCAGCTCGAGGGCGCGCAGGTTCTTGAACGACTTTGGTGACAGCGGCATCCGCAGTGGTGTGTTCTTCAGCGTGGCGTCGCCTGACATGCCGCACGAGCGCACCGTGATCAGCCTGATGTCGAGCGCGCCGCAGCGTGGGTGGATCGTCGACAGCGTGCTGGGTCAGGCGCTGACGCTGGGGCTGAGCGTGCACGAATTCTTGTCGCGCCACGTGCATCGCTCGGTGTTTGCGTCGGGGCCGCGGGCCGAACTCTCGGCGCTGCAGCGCGACATCCTGGAGTGCCTGATCGGAGGGCAGAGCGACAAGCAAATCGCCCACCGGCTGAGCCTGTCGTCGCACACCGTGGACTACCACCTGCGGCAGTTGCGGCGCCGTTTTTCGGTGCGCAATCGGGTCCAGCTCGTCAATGCGGCGATCGAGGCGGCGGCGGCCGACCGCATCCACCAGCGTATGCAAGTGCGCGCCTGAGGGCCCGGCTGTGGGGCCGAAGCTGCCGCCGGCCCTGCAGGTTTTTCAGCGGACCCGTTGCGGGCCTCGGCGGCAGGCAGGCAGGCTGCAGCTCGGCATGCATGTTGCCGTCGCAGCAGCAGAGGTTACGGACAGTACGGGTGTCGTATGCTGCTGTTTTCCCTTTATCGCTGGTTCCGCAGAGCATCGGCCGGGCAGCGCTGGGCTGCCGCGGGTGCCATCTTCATGCTGTTCGTGGCCGCCGGGGCGAGCGACCGGCCCGCTGACGCCGTCTGGGTGCCGGTGGCGCAGCTGCCGGCTGTCCAGACCGTCGTGCTGAGCACCGCGCTGCCATAGCCTCCCTCTGCATGGGGCCGCGGGCGGCACCTTGCTGCGGCGGTTCGCGCCAGCGTATTGCGGTATCTTCCCGAAATGGTCAGTCTTGCCAGCAATCCCCAGAAGTTCAAGGTCAAAGTACAGCCGAGCCTGATCGACGGCACCGGCGTTTTCGCCGACGAGGCGATCCCGCCGTACAAGAAGATCGGCGAGTTGCGCGGGGAGTCCATCAGCGTCGCCGAGGCGCGGCGGCGCGCCAAGCGGCAGCAGCGCATCATGATCGTCGAGGTGTCGGACAAGCGTGCCATCGACGCGTCCGGCTCGAGCGACCCGATGCGGTTCACCAACCATTCGTGCGCGCCGAATACCGTGCTGCGCATCCGGCAAGGCCGGGTCGAGTTCTATGCCCTGCGCGCGATCGTGCCGGGCGAGGAGCTGACGGCGAACTACGGCGAAACCCACCACGAAGGGCGCTTGACGTGCCGCTGCGGTGCGCCAAATTGCGTCGGCAGCCTGTGAGCGGCATGTCGCCCGTTGCCAGGCATTCAAGCCGCTCTATGACTCTGCGCTGCCAGGGTCGACGCCGAGCGCACGGAACATCTTGACCGTCAGCGTGCGCCGCTGTGCCGCGTAGTCCTGCCACGCGGTTTCCGACTCGGGCGCCCGGGCCACGGCGTTGCGAAGGTTGAAATGCTCGGCCCGCACGTCTTTCTTGGCCGACAGCTCGTCCCAGTGCAGCGGCACCGAGACGGGGGCGCCTTCACGTGCGCGCAAGGAGTAGGACGCGACCGCGGTGGCGCCGCGCCCGTTGCGCAGGTAGTCGATGAAGATGCGGCCGCCGCGACTCGATTTCGACAGCCGGGCGGTGAAACGCTGGGGCGCGACGCTGGCGAGCCGCGAGGCCAGGCCTTTCGTGAAGGCCTTGACCTCGTCCCAGCTGCGCGTCGCCTTGATCGGCGTGACGATGTGCAGGCCCTTGCCGCCGGTGGTCTTCAGGAAGGCCGCCAGTCCCAGTTCTTCGAGCAGCACCCGGGTCAGCTGGGCCGCTTCGACCACCTGCGCCCACGGCAGGTCCGGGTCGGGGTCGAGGTCCATCGTGATGCGGTCGGGGCGGTCGGGCCGGGGCGCTCGCGCGCCCCAGGTATGGAACTCGACATTGCCGTACTGCGCCAGCGCGACGATGCCTTCGACGCTGTTGACCATCACCAGCGTGTCGGTGCCGTCGCTGGCCGGGACTTCCACGCTTTCGACGCCACTCGGCAAGGTGGTCTCGACGTGTTTCTGAAAGAAGCATTCGCCCCCGGTGCCCTGCGGACACCTGAGCAGACTCAAGGGGCGCGCCGCCAGATGGGGCAGCAGATACTCGCCGATGTCTTCGTGGTAGCGCACCACCTCGAGCTTGGTGATGCGCGGCACGCTGAACACCAGACGCTCGGGGTGGGTGACGCGCACGCCGCCCACGCTGTTGGCCTTCGGATCGCTGCTGGCGCCGCTGCGGCGCAACGAAGCGCGTGCCGCGGTGGCGGCAGGGCTGGCGGGGCGGCCGGCAAGGCGGGTGGCGCTCGGGCGCATCGGGGTGTCCTCCTGTGCCACCGTCTGCGGCAATTCGCGCACCACCTTGCGCACCGGCTTGTCTTCGCGCACACCGACGAACGAAGCCTGACGCAGCAGGCCCTCCTGGGTCCAGCTGGCGTAACGCACCTGTACCACATGGACCGGCTCGACCCAATGCACCGTCGGCGCGCCGGGCAGTGACGGCTTGCTGCGGAAGGGGCAGCGCGCTGTCTCGTCGGGTGCCAGCCGCTCGCGCATCGCCTGCAGCCCGGCCTGATCGAAGCCGCTGCCGACGCGCCCGGCATAGTCGAGCTGGCCGTCCTTGCCCCACACGCCGACCAACAGCGCCCCGAGGTGCCCGCGGCTGCCGCGCGGCTCCGTGTAGCCGCCGATCACGACTTCCTGCTCGGAGCGGCATTTGAGCTTGATCCAATGGGGCGAACGACCGCTGCGGTAGGGCGCGTCCAGACGCTTCCCGATCAAACCCTCCAGGCCCAGCTGGCAGGCCGCTTGGAGCACGGCCTGGCCGACGTACCCCGGGTCCAAGGGTTTGCTGCGGCTCAGACCTGGCTGGGCGGGCAGCGCCGCGAAGATTTCGTCGAGTGCCTGCAGACGGTGGGACAGGGGCCGATCCCGCAGGTCTTCGCCGTCCCACCACGGCACGTCGAAGACCACGTACTCCACTTGAGGCGCGCCACTGTCGAGCGTGGCTTGCAGCGCATGGAAGTCGGTATGGCCGTGCTCGTCCATCACGACGATCTCGCCGTCGAGCCAGCCGCTGTGGCTTTGCAAGGCCGACAGCCGCTGCACCAGCGACGGCAGCCGCTCGGTCCACTCGATGCCGTTGCGGCTGAACAGGCGCACCTGGCGGCCGTCGCAGCGCACCAGCATGCGGTAGCCGTCGTATTTGATCTCGTAGACCCAGGCGTCGCTGACCGGCGGCCGGTCGACCAGCGTGGCCAGTTGCGGTTCGACGAACTCGGGCACCGGGACGCGGCGGCGACGGCTCGACGCTGCGCTGCTGCGCGGTGATTTGGCGGCCACCGGGGCAGGGGCCGGCGCAGGCGGGGCCTCGGCCTCGGGCGGGTCGTGCAACACCGCGTCGCCGTCGCCGATGCGCGCATGCTGGTCGCGCCGCTTGCGCAGCATCCATTGATCGCCTTCGCCCGCCAGGCGGAACAGCACCCAGGCGCCGTGCAACCGGGTGCCGCGCAGTTCGAAGTGCAGCTTGCCGCGGCGCAGACCCTCCTCGGCGTCGCCTTCGGGTATCCACTCGCCACGGTCCCAGATGGCGACGTCGCCGGCACCGTAGTGGCCCTTCGGGATCGTGCCCTCGAAGCCGGCGTAGTCGAGCGGATGGTCCTCGACCTCGACCGCGAGGCGCTGGATGTCGGGGTCCAGGCTGGGTCCGCGCGGCACCGCCCAGCTCTTCAGGGTGCCACCCCATTCGAGCCGGAAGTCGTAGTGCAGTCGCCGTGCATGGTGGCGCTGGATGACGAACTGCAGGGCGGGCTGAACGGCCTTGCCGCGCCGTTTCGCGACGCGCTTTTCACCGGCGGGTTCGGGCGTGTGCGCGAAGTCCCGCTTGGCGTGGTAGGCCGACAGGGGATGGTCGCGGCCCATGCTGGGTCACGCCCGTTTGCGCCGCGCCGGCTCGGCCGTCGCCGTCTTGCGTGCGGCGGCCGTCTTGGCGGCGGCCGATTTGGTCGCGGCGCTTTTGCTCGCGGAGGTCTTGGAGGCGGCCGTCTTGCGGGCCGGTGTGGGCCGCCGCGCACTCGCGCCGTCGGCCGCCGCGCGTTGTTTGCCAGCGGAGGCGGGCGATGGATCTGCCCCGGTCTTGCCACCCACATGCATCGGCTTGACCTTGGCACCCCCATCGCCCGCTGCTGGCTTGCGCTCCACCCGCTGCACACTCTGGCGCAGGGCGGCCATCAAATCGATCACCTGGGCGCCTTCGCCCTTGCCGGCCGGCTCGTCACCCACCGGCGTCAGCGTGTGCGTCTGGCCGGCCTGGATCTTGGCCTCGATACGACTCAACAAGTCGTCGCGGTAGCTGTCGTGGTACTGCTCGGGCTGCCAGTCCTCCGACATCTCGTCGACCAGGCGCTGGGCCATTTCGAGTTCGCGCTCGCCGACGCCCACCTTTTTCAGGTCGCTGTCGGGCACGTACACGTCGTCCGCCTTCAACACCTCGTCGGCGAAGCGCATCGTGTTCAGCAGCAGCACGTCGCCCTCGACGAGCACCGCGGCCAGATGCTGCTTGCTGTGCATCACCACCTTGGCGAGGCCCGCCCGGCCGCTGCTGCGCATCACCTCGCGCAGCAGGGCGTAGCCTTTTTCGCCGCGCTTGCCGACCTCGAGGTAGTAGGGCACTTCGAAATAGGCCGGCGAGATGCGGCTCGCGTCGACGAAGCCGAGGATGTCGACGGTCTGCGTGGCTTCGGGGTTGGCGAGCCGGAAGTCCTCGTCGGACATCAGCACGTATTCGCCCGGCTCGTAGGCGTAGCCCTTGACGATGTTCTCGCTCTCGATCGCCTCGCCGGTGCGCTTGTTGATGCGCCGGTAGCCGACCGGCGCCATGTCACGGCGGTCCAGCCAGTCGAAGTTGAGGTCGTTCTTGCGAGCGGCGGCGCGCAGTGTCACCGGGATGTGCACCAGGCCGAAGGTGATAGCGCCTTTCCATACTACGCGAGCCATGATCCCATATCAGCAATCACCGTTCCTGTTAACTGTTCGCTCTGACAGGCGCGCGCTTGTGCCGAGTGTTACGCCAGTAAATCGCCTGGCCGGCGATGGCGCTGCACAGGAGCGCGACGTTGACGAACAGAAACACCCAGTTTTGCAGCAAGGCGCTGTAGATCGAAAAGCCTAGCGAGGCGGCCGACTGGCCGATGAACAGCCACGAGGACACGCCGGTGCTGTCGTGACTGCGGTACTGCTTGCGGACCTGGTGGAAGATCGTCGATAAAAGAATGAAGCTGCTGAGCCAGCCGATCAGCTCGGTTCCCATGCCGGGTTTCCTCTCTCTGGGGGGTGGAACGTGGAAGAAGGGTCAGGGGCGGCTGGCCGCCTTGTCGGAGCGCACGGCGCCCTCGGCCGCGGCAGCGGTCGCCGGCGCGTTGGACACTTTGCCGCCGCCGGTGCCGCGCAAGCGCTGCAGGGCGTCGCGGCAGCCGTTTTTCTCGCCTTCGCCCGGGTCGATGAGCGGGATCAAGGCCGCGAAAGGATTGACGGCCGCCAGCGCCGCGGAGGCGAGCAGCTTCAATCCAAGCGTCTTGCCCTCCAGGCGCACCTTGGGCTCGGAGAACGTGCCGCTCAGATGCACCGGCGAGCGCAAGGACACCGGTGAGAAATCCTTGGGCTGCGCCCGCAGGACCAGGGCCAGTTGCTCGGTGGCGAGCGACAGCGTGCCGTCGAACAGCACCAGCGAATCGGGCGTGTCGATCAGCCCCACCTGCGTGTCGAGCGTGCCGCCCTTGGACGTGAAGCGCCCGACGGCGCAGTGCATCGGCAACGGCGCGTCGCCCTTCAGGAAGATGCCGAGGCCTTGCGCGAGGTCGATCCCGAGGGCTTCGACGATCAGGTGCGAGATCTGGCCGTCGCGGATCCAGAAGGCCGCATCGCCGTCGAGCGAGCCGAGCATGGCCGCCGTCGATTTGCCCACGCCGTCGAACTTGGCCTGGCCGCCGAGGATGCCGGTGATGTAGCTGTCTTCCGCACCCTGTTCGGCGCGGTTGTTGCGCGCCTTCACCCAGCGGTCCAGGTCGACGCCGGCCCAGCGCAGGTCGATGGCCCAGCGGGGCTGGCTCGGGCGGCTGTCGAGCCCGATGCTGCCGCGCACCTCGCCACCAGAGGCACGGGCCAGCAACTCGCGGATGTTCAGCACACCGTCGCGCAGCGAGATGCGGCCTTGCAGCGGCGTCAGGTCGCCGAGGAACTGGGTGCCCAGGTCGAGCTTCTTCAGGTTCACGCGGACATCGGCGTTCATCGCTTTCAGCGACGGGATGTTGAACTCCTTTGCCGGCAGCACCTGGCCGTCCTTGTCCTGCTTTTTGTTCTTTTCAGGGGCCGGCGGGTCGTCGTCCTTCGGCGCTTTGCCGTTGGGCGGCTGGGCGCCGAAGGCCGGGCCGAGGTCGCGCAGCGTCAGGCTGTCGCCGCGCAGTTCGCCGGTCAGTAGCGGCACCGGGTGGCGCCGGTCATAGGTGAAATCGCCGGCCAGACGGCTGGTGCCGACGGCCAAGCGCCCGACGCTCGCCTTCCACAGCTCGCCGTCCTTGCTGAGCTTGCCGTTCATGTCGAAGGGGCCGGTGCTCGGCAGGGTCACGCCGGCCGGCGCGCCGACCGCCGCCAGCGAAGGCCCGGAGATCGAGAAATCGCCGGAGAAGCCGCGCAAATGCAGCACGTCGACTGCCTGGCCCTTGAACTCGAACTTGGCCCGCCCGGCGCTGGCGTGCAGGCTGAACGGCACCGGCGTGCCGTTGTCGTCTTCCGGCGTCAGCAGTGGCAGCAGGCCCTCGGAGGCGATACGGAAGCCGAACTTGGCGCCACTGAAGCGCGCCTCGCCTTCCCGGTAGTGGCCATCGCCCTCGATCACCAGCCCGGCGCCGTTCGCGTTGGCGCTGCCTTCCTCGGTGCGCGCCAACGCCCGCATCTGCAGCCCGATCACCTCGTCGTCGTAGCGCACCTCGCCACCGCCGACCACCAGCCGGTCGAAGCTGGGCAGTTCGGTCTCGGCCTTCTTCTTTTGCGGGTCCGGCGGGGTGAACTGCCAATTGGCGCGCCCGTCTTCGGTACGCCAGAACGACGCCTTCAGGTGCCGCACTTCCAGCGCGCGGATGCGCAGCGGCTCGGCCGGCTCGTCCGGCTTGCGGCGCAGCGGGCTCAGCACCGTCGAGTAGGGCAGCACCAGCCGCACACCCTCGGCCCGTATGAGTTCTTCGCGCCGGTTCTCGGCCGCCCAGGCGGGGGCCGCGATCGCAAACTGGTCGGTCTGCAGTTTCAAGCCGCCCAACAGCCGCAGCCGGAAATCCTCGCCCACCACCACCTCGCGCTGCAGCTTGTCCTGCAACGCGCGCTGCAAGGGCCCCCGGAGGAACGGCCAGCCGGCCCACTCGCACACCGCGAACGCCAGCATCAGCGCCAGGAGCACCAGCAGCGCGATGCCGGCGGGGCGTCGGAACAGGGGTTTGCGGGCCCGGGCCGGGGTGGGGGGCGAGGTGGGGGTGGGGGGCGATGCGGGTTGGGGTGTCACATCGCCTGCATGGCAAGGGGTGTGCCCGTGCCTGCCTCGCGCACAGTCACCGCAATGCGTCGGATGCGCAGCTACGCTCGCGCAGGGGGTGGCGAAACTGGGCCCACGTGCGGTGGCGGGGCGCCATCGGCCGCGCTTAGAATGCCGCTGCTCGTCGTGCTGACCGCGCGGCGGGATCAGTCTGCCCGTAGCTCAACTGGATAGAGCAACTGCCTTCTAAGCAGTAGGTCGGGGGTTCGAGTCCCTCCGGGCAGGCCAGTGTTTATGCGGCTTGGCGGCCACTGCACAAAATGCCGATGTCTGACAATCGGCGGGTTGTCTAACTACCGGGCCGGCGTGACCTTCGCAACGGTCTTGCCTTCCACGTAGTGCTCGGTCGTCCGCATGTTGGCGTGGTTCAGCGTTCGCTAAGGGTTCAGGTCGAAGACCAGTGCCGCTTGACGTTCCTGTGCGCTGTGGCCTTGCAGGGCCGCGGCCCACCCCGGGTCGTCACTGGCGCGGCGCGGCATGACGCCCGACGTCATCACGGCGACTTCTTCCGAGGTCGCGTCTATCTCCGTGAGTTGGACCTTCTGCGCGTCGAAGAGACGCGCCACCATGGGCCCCCCCGATTCGATCAAGACCAGAAAGCGCGCCGGCTTGTGTGTCTGCATCTGCACTCCATGCTTGCTGCCTTGCAAGCGTAGCACGGGGTGTCATGGCGTTGCTCTCAGCGCCGCTGATACTGCTGTGCGCCGAACAGCACCTCGCGCGCCTTGTCGTCGGTGAGCGCCTGGCGCTGGTTGGCCAGCACGGCCACGCCACGCTGCACCGCCGGCCGTTCGGCAATCTCGTTGAACCAGGCCTTCAAGCGCGGGAAGTCCTGCCAATCGATGCCCTGGTTCTTCCACGATCGCAGCCACGGGAAGATCGCGATGTCGGCGATGCTGTACTCGTCGCCGGCGATATATTTACTATGTGAAAGACGTGTGTCCATCACGCCGTACAGGCGCTTGGCTTCGTTGGTATAGCGGTCGATCGCGTAGGGCAGCTTTTCGGGCGCGTAGATGCGGAAGTGATGGGCTTGCCCGAGCATCGGACCGACCCCGCCCATCTGGAACATCAGCCATTGCAGCACCTCGAACTTGCCGCGGTCGCTGGCAGGCAGGAAGCGGCCGGTCTTCGATGCCAGGTAGAGCAGGATGGCCCCCGACTCGAACAAGCTGATCGGCTGCCCATCGGGGCCCACGGGGTCGACGATGGCCGGGATCTTGTTGTTTGGGCTGATTTTCAGGAACTCGGGCTCGAACTGTTGGCCCGCGCCGATGTCGACCGGGATCGCCTTGTAGGCGAGTCCGCACTCCTCGAGCATGATGTGCACTTTGTGCCCGTTCGGTGTCGCCCAGGAATACACTTCGATCATCTGGCACTTCTCCGTGAGGATTCTTGATGGTTGGAAGGCCGGAATCTAGCAGGGTGTTGAAAAGCCCGTCGGGAGCGGTTCATACCGGCTTCCCATCGTACGAAAATCGATGCTCAATGCACTGAAACGCTGGTTAGGGGGGCCGGGGCGGGTCGTGGATATCGCGGCCGCCGAGGCCTGGGCCCAGGACCGGGGCTATCAAATGCGGCGCGACCGCGAGTCCTTGAAGTTGCTGATCGAAGGCGATTTCGACGGGCAGCGCTGGCGGCTCGAATACGGGCCGCCGCAGCGCAGCTATATCGACGGCCTGGAATTGCGCATGCGCATGGAGCTGCATTTGCCGCCCACGCTCAACGTGCTGCTCGTGACGCGTTTGCTGAAAGACAAACTCGAAGCCGCGGCGTTCGAGCGCTTCACCAAGCGCGTCGAAACGCACATCGACACGGCGTCGCCCGAGGAGATGCGCTGGCTGGCGATGTATCCCAAGGTCGCGCTGCCGTCGACGCCGGCGCTCAAGCTCCATTACGGGATGGTGTCCAACGCGCCGCATGCCGCATCGGCATGGGTGCAGGGTGCCTTCGGCGAGCGGCTCGCCGTGCTGCCGGTCACGTCGCTCGAGGGCATTCCCTTCGTGCTGATGACGCTGCGCGGGCGCCTCTACCTGCGCATGCGCTTGCCGACGCTGCCGCTGTCGCTGATGGAAGAGGTGGTGGAGCTGTTCCGCCTTGCGGCAGACCGCGCCAAGGATGCGATGGCGCAGTGGGAAGAAGACACCGACGGCTCGTGGCTCAGCACGACGTCGATCGCGTGGCATACCGACTCGCACATCGAGTTGCCGATCGAGGCGCAGCAGCCGCCGCACAAGCCGAAGTGAACCTGACCAGGCCGGGGAGCGCCGAGAAGGCGCCGCTGGCCGGCGAGGCAAGGGGGTGGTCGCTGAGCGGCGACCGCCGCGAGCACGGTTGCTTCCGATGTGAACAAACCATGTCAGGCAGACCGTGCGCCGCCCGCATGACGGGGAGGGCCGGACGACCCGTGCCCCACATGCCGGTGGCTGCCCGGCGCGCCTTATGAGGCCGCCGCCACGGCGGCCCGGTGCTGCCTCAAGCCGCGTGGCGGCCCAGTTCCATCTTGGCGATGGCGTTGCGGTGCACTTCGTCCGGACCGTCGGCCAGGCGCAGCGTCCGTGCCGCGGTGTAGAAGTAGGCCAGCGGGAAGTCCTCTGACACACCACCACCACCGTGGGCCTGGATGGCCCAGTCGATCACCTGGGCGGCCATGTTGGGCGCCACCACCTTGATCATCGCGATCTCGGCCTTGGCCGCCTTGTTGCCGGCCACGTCCATCATCCAGGCGGCTTTCAAGGTCAGCAAACGGGCCTGGTCGATCTTGCAGCGCGCTTCCGCGATGCGCTCCTGCGTCACCGTCTGCGCCGACACCGGCTTGCCGAAGGCGACACGCGACGAGGCGCGCTTGCACATCAGCTCGAGCGACCGCTCGGCCAGGCCGATCAAACGCATGCAGTGGTGGATACGGCCCGGGCCCAAGCGGCCTTGGGCGATCTCGAAGCCGCGGCCTTCACCCAGCAGCATGTTCGAGGCCGGCACGCGCACGTTCTCGAACAGCACTTCCATGTGGCCGTGGGGCGCATCGTCGTAACCGAAGACCGGCAGCGGGCGCAGCACCTTGACCCCCGGGGTGTCGGTGGGCACCAGAATCATCGACTGTTGCTGGTGCCTGGGCGCGTCCGGATCGGTCTTGCCCATGAAGATCATGATCTTGCAGCGCGGGTCGCCAGCGCCCGAGGTCCACCACTTGCGGCCGTTGATCACGTACTCGTCACCCTGGCGCTCGATGCGGGCGCAGATGTTGGTGGCGTCGGACGAGGCCACTTCCGGCTCAGTCATCGCGAAGGCGCTGCGGATCTTGCCTTCGAGCAGGGGCTCAAGCCACTGCTTCTTGTGCTCCTCGGTGCCGTAGCGCTCGAGCACCTCCATGTTGCCGGTGTCGGGGGCGGAGCAGTTGAACACCTCGCTGGCCCAGGGCGTGCGGCCCATGATCTCGGCCAGCGGCGCGTACTCCTGGTTGGTCAGGCCGGCACCACGGCCGCTTTCCGGCAGGAACAGATTCCACAGGCCGGCGTCGCGTGCCTTGGGCTTCAACTCTTCGATCAGCGTCAGCGGTGTCCACCGCTTGCCAGCCTTGGTGTTGGCCTCGATCTCGGCCCAGTAGCGGCTTTCGTTGGGATAGATGTGCTCTTCCATGAAGGCCGTGAGGCGGCCCTGCAGAGCCTTGGTCTTGGGGGAGTAGTCGAAGTCCATGGGATCTCCGTGGTGGGAAAACGATAAGGGGCGAAACTGGCGCCGGCTGGGCTGGAGCGGCGCCTTGGGCCGGCCTCGGCTTCAGGCGTTGCGGGCGAAGGTCCAGGCCATTTCGGCCATCGGGCGAGCACCGGCCGCAGCCTGCTTGGCTTGTGCGCTCGAGGCGGTGCCGTCGACCACGCGCTTGGCGATGCCTTGCAAGATGCCGGCGATGCGGAACAGGTTGTAGGCGAGGTAGAAGTTCCAGTCGGCCATCACCGCATCGGGGTTGGCGCGCCCGGTCCGCTCGCAATAGCGGCGCACGTACTCGCGTTCGCTCGGGATGCCGAGCGCTTCATGGTCGAGCCCGCCGATGCCGCGGAAGGCGCCGGGCGGGATGTGCCAGGCCATGCTGTGGTAGCTGAAGTCGGCCAGCGGATGGCCGATGGTCGACAGCTCCCAGTCGAGCACCGCGAGCACGCGCGGTTCTTCGGGGTGGAAGATCAGGTTGTCGAGCCGGTAGTCGCCGTGCACCACCGACACCTGGCTGTCGTCGCGGGCACTCGCCGGGATGTGCGCCGGCAGCCATTCGATCAGCCGCTCCATGGCGTCGATCGGCTCGGTCACCGAGGCCAGGTACTGCTTGGTCCAGCGGCCGATCTGGCGCTCGAAATAATTGCCTGGCTTGCCGTAACCGGCCAGGCCGCGTGCTTCGACGTCGACGTTGTGCAGCGCCGCGATCACGCGGTTCATCTCGTCGTAGATCTGGCCGCGCTCTTCGCGCGTCATGCCGGGCAGCGACTGCTCCCACAGCACGCGGCCTTCGACAAACTCCATCACGTAGAAGGCGCGGCCGATGATGGCTTCGTCTTCACACAGCAAATGCATCTGCGCCACCGGCACCTCGGTGCCGTGCAGCGCTTTCATCACGGTGAACTCGCGCTCGATCGCATGCGCCGAGGGCAGCAGCTTGGCCACCGGGCCCGGCTTGGCGCGCATCACGTAGCTGCGCCCGGGCGTCACGAGTTTGTAGGTGGGGTTGGATTGCCCCCCTTTGAACTGCTCCACCGTCAGCGGGCCTTCGAAGCCCGGCAGGTGTTGTTGCAGGTAGGTGGTGAGGGCCCCGATGTCGAAGGCGTGTTGCTCGGCGACGGGGCGGGTTCCGGTGTAGGCGTCCATCAGTGTTGGCTTCCGTGGTGACAGAAGCGATGCGGGGACGCCGTGACCTGGGTCAGCCCTCCGCGATCGCCATCAGTTTCTCTTTCGAGAGCACCACCAGTCGGGTGGGCTCGATGCGTACTGCACCTTCGCGTTCGAAGGATTTCAATTCCTGGTTGACCCGCTGGCGCGACGCGCCGAGCAGCTGGGCCAGATCTTCCTGTGCCAATTGCAGCCCGATGCGGATCTCCTCGCCCTGGGAGATGCCATAGCTGCGCGCCAGCAGCAGCAACTGCTTGGCCAGGCGTGCGGCCAGCGGCAAGGTGTTCAGGTCCTCGACCACATTGAACATCAGCCGCAATCGTCGGCAATTGAGCCGCAACAAGGCCTCGTACAGCTCGCTGTGCTGCTGCAGCAAGTCCTTGAAGTCGGGCTTGCGCACCACCAGCAAGGTCGTCTCGCCATGTGCATTCGCGTCGTGTGTGCGCGGCAGCCCGTCGAACAAGGCGATGTCGCCGAACCACGTGCCAGGCTCCACATAGGTCAGCGTGATCTGCTTGCCCGACAATGACACCGAGCTGACCCGCACGGCACCGCGTGCCACACCGATCCATTCGTCGGCCGGTTGTCCCCTCGAAGACAACATGGCACCGTCGGGAACGCGCCGCACCGTCGATCTCGACAAAATGGCGGAGCGCAGAACTGGCGACAACTTTGAAAACCACGGGCCGGATTCGATCGTGTTGCGTTCGGCGATTGTAAGAATGGGGCTATTCATGTTTTGTCGCTGAAGTGACAAGGATAAAGGCGCTGCGCGGCGTATTTTCCACCCACTATCACATAGGAGACAGCTGATGACTTCCGACCCCACTGCATTGCATATCCCGTCACGCCGAAACAGCGTCAGCGAAGCGGAATGGCAAACACGTGTCGATCTCGCGGCGGCCTATCGTTTGGTGGCCCTGTTTCACTGGGACGACCTGGTGTTTACCCACATCACGGCCCGCGTGCCGGGCACCGATGACCAGTTCCTGATCAACCCCTACGGTTTACTGTTCGACGAGATCACCGCGTCCAGTCTCGTCAAGATCGACATGCAGGGCCGCAAGATCGACGACACGCCGTTCGAGATCAACCCGGCCGGTTTTACGATCCACAGCGCCATCCATGCGGTGCGCCACGACGCGCAATGTGTGCTGCACACGCACACCTTGAACGGCATCGCGGTGTCGGCACAGAAGCAGGGCGTTTTGCCCTTGTCGCAGCAATCGATCTTCGTGCTGTCGAGCCTGGCCTATCACGACTACGAAGGTGTCGCGCTGCGCGACGACGAGAAGCCGCGCCTGGTGCGCGACCTGGGCGACAAGAAGTTCTTCATGCTGCGCAACCACGGCTTGCTGACCGTCGGGTCGTCGGTGGCCGACGCCTTCCAGTCGATGTATTTGTTCGAGACCGTGTGCACCATCCAAGTCCGCGCGCAGGCGGGTGGTGGCGAACTGGTGCATGTCGATCCGCGCATCATCGAGACGGCCGGGCAGCAGGCTCGGCAGGTGACACGCGGGCAAGGCGCAGGGAATTTGATCTGGCCCGGCTTGTTGCGCCGGCTGGATCGGGTGGACCAGAGCTACCGCACCTGAAGCGCGACCCGCCCGCGGCCTGGCGCGCAACGGCGCACGGGCCTGGAAGCGGCTTCAGCTGCGAGGCGAGCTGCCGTCCAGGCGCAGGTACTGCGCCAGCAGCTTCTCCATCGTGGTGTGGCGCTCGCGTTCGTGCAGCCACTGTGTCGGCGCCAGGTTGACGGCCCGCACCACCATGTCGTCATCGGTGCCGACGTCCAGCACGTTGATGCAGGCCGGCGCCTGTTCCATGCGGCCCAGGAAGCAGCGCTGGCCCGACAGCGCATACGACAGCAGCGCCCGGTTCACGCCGCCGTGCAGCACCAGCAGCATCTGCTGCCAGCCGTCGTCGGCAAGCAGCGACTGGAAGGCCGGCAACACCCGGTCGAGCATTTCGCCGATGGACTCGCCGCCTAAAAAGCGCGCCGACTCGTCCACCATGCCCTGGAAGGCACCGAGGAAGGCCTGGCGTATCGCCTCACGGGGAATGTCGGCCAGCCGGCCCCCGCGGATCTCCTCGAGCTGGGGGGCGCGTTGGATCGAGGCCGTCTGGGAGGCAGCCGCCAGCACGCGCTCCGCCGTCTGCACCGTGCGGGGCAGGCCGCTCACCACCACCCGGTCGAAGCTCACGCCCGCCGCGGCGAACAGCTCGCCGGCGGCGTCTGCCTGGCGCCGGCCGGTGTCGTTGAGGGGCACCGTGTCCGGTGCGACCGGGGTGCCATCGGCGAGGAAGTAGTCCACCGAGCCGTGCCGCATCAGGTAGATGCGGCGCCGCTGGGGCGGACGCAGCCCGTTCAACGCGGGCCTCCGCACTCAGCGGTAGCGCGCCGGCCGTTTCTCGAAGAAGGCGGCGATGCCTTCTGCGGCATTGGGGTGCAGGAGGTTGTCGACAAAACAGTCTCGCTCGGCGTCCAGTTGTTGGGGCAGGCTGCGGGTCGGCCATTGGTTCAGCAGCTCTTTGCTGCTGGCCAGCGCGTTCGGCGCCAGCCCCGCGAGCCGCTGGGCGATCGCCACAGCTTCGGCCAGGGCCTGGCCTTTGTCTGTCACTCGATTGACAACACCGTGGGCGTGCAGCCGCTCGGCCTCGACCGGCTCGGACAGCCACAGCATTTCGGTGGCGAGCGGGCGGGGCAACAACTGCATCAGCTGCCAGGTCGCTCCGCCGTCGGGCGACAGGCCGATGCGGTGGTAGGCGAGCGAAAAGCGCGCGTCGCGCGAGGCGACCACCATGTCGCAGGCCATCGCCAGCGAGAAACCGCCGCCCGCCGCCGCGCCTTCGACCGCCGCGATGACGGGCTTCGGAAAGGTGCGGATGGCCTCGATCCAGCGGTGGAACCGGTCCAGGCGCTGGGTCTGGACCTCGGGCCCGAGCCGGCTGTTGCGCGACAGCTGCTGCAAATTGCCGCCCGAGCAGAAGGTGCCGTTGGCGCCGGTGAGCACGACGCAGCGCACCTCGTCCGACGACTCAGCCACATTCAGCGCCTCGACGCCGGCCGCCATGATCTCCTCCGACAACGCGTTGCGGGTATCGGGATCGTGAAGTGTGAGGACCAGGGTACGATCCTGGCGTTCAGTTTGCAGTTCGCTCGGCATCGTGCAGTATTTGGTGATTCAAGCAACATGGCCCCGGCGCGGGACGGTCCCCGGGGCCCTGGCCTGCACGATTGTGCATGACCCTGCCGTACCGGCGCCGCCTGACGCGGGTGCCCCTGCCGTCGCCGTGCGCTCTGGTGCACCACCCCTCCCACCGCTTTCAGCGCATTCCCAGGCGGCCGTGCTAGAGTTGGTTTCAAGATGTCACCAACGCACGCATGAATAAAGTCTGCACCCGGCTGACTGCTGCTGTTGTCTGGCTGGCGGCCTGTGCAAACGCTACGGCTTTGGGATTGGGCGACGCCCGGACCACCGCGGTGCTGGGCCGTCCGCTCGAACTGACTGTGACGATCCGCTCCGACGCGAGCGACGGGTTCTCTTCCGAGTGTGTCAACGCCGAGGTGATGGTGGGCGATGTGCCGCTGCCGTCGTCGGCATTCCTGTTGCGCACCGTCCCGGGAGCCGTGTCCGGCGAATGGACCTTGCACCTGACCACGCACCAGGCGGTGCAGGAGCCCATCGTCACCGTCGACGTCACGGCCGGCTGCATCTCGCGCGTGTCGCGCAAATTCGTCGCCTTTGCCGATCCGCCGACCGTGGCGCCGCCGCCGGCGCCCGTGATGGCGGGCGCGCCGTCGCAGCGGAGCGAGACGGCCGCCCCGGCCCAACCGGGGGCTGCGAAGCCCCGGCCGGCGCAGCGCCCTGCCGCTCGCGCCGTGGCGGAGGGCGGCATTGAGGCGGCCGAACCGAGTGCGGTGGCCGAGGCGCGTCCGGCGCGCAAGCGTGCGCCCCGTCGCAGCGGGGCCGCCGCCGTGGCGCAAGCACCTGGCGCGGCCGATACCGCGGCGGCGGCCAGCGCCCCCAGTGCCACCCAACCGCGATTGCAGCTCGACCCGTTGGAGCCCGAGCCCAGCACCGCCCTGGCGCTGCGTCCGTCACAGCAGTTGTCGTCGACGCCGCCCAGCAGCGAGGCCCAGCGCAAGGCCGCGGCCGCCACCTGGCAGGCGCTGAACAGCTCGCCCGAGCAGATGGCACGCGCGAGCGAGCGGGTGCAGCAGCTGGAACAGGAATTGGCGCAGCTGCGCCAGGAAGCGGCCGAAACGCGCCGCAGCCTCACCGCGCTGCAGGCGCAGCTGGGCCAGGCGCCCGCGGCACGCCGCCCGGCCTGGTGGGTCTACGCCTTGGCGGGGCTGTGCGTGTTGCTCGCGCTGGCGCTGGTGGCCGCCCTGCGGGCCAGGCGCAGGGCCGGCCCAAGGGTCTGGTGGGCGCCGTCCGGCCTGGCCGACGACGCGGGCCGGCGGTCTCGGGCTGTCGACCCGGATGACGATGCAGGTGCGCGCCAGACCACGGTGCCGCGTCCCTCGCCGGCTGCGCCGCTCGTCAGCGCGCCAGCGCCGCTGGCAGCCGAAGACGATCGCCCCCCGCCCGCGCCACCGCAGGCGACGCCGCCGGTGGTCCTGCCTTCGGCGCCGCCGAGCCTGCAAGACGCTGCGCCAGCGCTGCCACCCGAAGACCGGCCGAGCGGCACGTTGGTGCCGGCTGCGGCTCCGGCGAAGGGGGGCGGCGCGCCGGCCGGACGCTACGGTGACGAACTGGCGGTCGGCACCACCGTGTCGGTCGAAGAGTTGATCGACCTGGAACAGCAAGCCGAGTTTTTCGTGGCGCTAGGCCAGGAGGACGCGGCCATCGACCTGTTGATCGGGCATGTGGCCGAGCGCCCCGACGCCAGTCCCTTGCCCTATCTGAAGCTGATGGAGATCTACCAGCGGCGCGGCGACCACCAGGCCTACGAGGAGGTGCGCGAACAGTTCAACCACCGCTTCAATGCCTACGCCCCGCCCTGGGAGGAAGCGCTGTCTGACGGCCGTTCGCTGGAGGACTACCCGACCGTGATCTCACGCTTGCAGGCCCTCTGGGAAACGCCCAACCGGGCCCTGGAGGTCTTGCAGGCCTCGTTGCTGCGCCGCGACGCGGCCTCGACGACGTTCGAGCTGCCCGCCTACCGGGAGCTGTTGATGCTGTACTCGGTCGCGCGCGACCGCGTCGAACCCGGCCCCACCGGGCCGGCTCAGGCAGAGCCGGACCGCGTGGACCTGTTGCTGCCGCTGGACGACCACAGCGGTTTTTCGCACACCGTGCTCGAACCATTGACGGCCACCACCCCGGTGCGGCCGTACACCGGGCCGATGCCCTCGAACGACGTGGACCTGTCGCTCGACATCGACGACGACGACCACGAGGCCGTGGTGGCGTCGGAGGGCCGGCCGAGCCACTTGATCGAATTCGAGCCGATCCAGCTCGACCTGCCGCCGCCCGCCGCGCCGCAGGGCGCCGGCCACAAGGGGCGCTCCTCGGCGTGACCCGCGCGCCAGGCGTCGCGCTCAGAGCCGCTGCAGGCGGCCGAGGGCGTCGCGCAGCGTTTCGTCCTTCTTCGCGAAGCAGAAGCGCACCACCTGCTGCTCGTGTCCATCCCGATAGAAGACCGACAGCGGAATCGCCGCAACGCCGATCTCTTCGGTGAGCCAGCGACAGAAATCGACCTCGCCGAGATCGCTGATGGCGCTGTAGTCGACACACTGGAAGTAGCTGCCTTCGCTGGGCAACAGCCGGAAGCGCGTGGTCGCGAGGCCCTCCCGGAAGAAGTCGCGTTTGCGCTGGTAGAAGGCGGGCAACGCCAGCGCCGGCGTCGGGTCGGCCATGTAGCGCGCCAACCCGTGCTGCATCGGCGTGTTGACCGTGAACACGTTGAACTGATGCACCTTGCGGAACTCGGTCATCAGCGGTGCCGGGGCCGCGACGTAGCCCACTTTCCAGCCGGTGACGTGGTAGGTCTTGCCGAAGCTGGACACGATGAAGCTGCGCGCCGCCAGCGCCGGGTGGCGCGCCACGCTCTCGTGGCGGCGTCCGTCGTAGACCATGTGCTCGTACACCTCGTCGCTGATGACGACGATGTCGGTCGGGGCCAGCAACTCGGCCAGCGCCCGCATGTCGGCTTCGCTCCACACGGTGGCGCTGGGGTTGTGGGGGGTGTTGAGCAGCAGCGCACGCGTGCGCGGCGTGATGGCGGCGGCGATGCGCGCGATGTCGGGGCGGAAGCTGCCGGCCACCCCGGTCTCGCCGAGCGGCACGAAAACCGCCTTGCCGCCGGCCAGCGTGATGCTGGGCTCGTAGCTGTCGTAACAGGGCTCGAGCACGATCACCTCGTCGCCCGGGCGTACCAGCGCCAGGACGGCGGTGATGATGCCCTGCGTCGCGCCCGCGGTGACGGTGATCTCCTGCTCCGGGTCGTAGTGTCGGCCGTAGAGCGCCGCCATCTTGGCCGAAATGGCCTGCCGCAGGGCCGGCACGCCCGGCATCGGCGGATACTGGTTGTGGCCGGCCTGCATGGCCTCGGTCACCGACTCGACCAGCCGCATGTCGCAGCCGAAGTCGGGGAAACCCTGGCCGAGGTTCACGGCCCCGTGCTGCTGCGCCAGGGCCGACATGACGCTGAAGATCGTGGTGCCGACTTGCGGCAGCTTGCTGTCGAGGACGGGCGTGCGGATGTCGGCCATGGTGTCGGGCTCCGGGCGGGTCACATGTCGTACGAGGCAGCGTCGCTGCCCATCGCGCGGATGATCAGGTTGCGGCTGAGGCGATCGGACAGCGATTCGGCGAAGGCGTAGACGAAGTTGCGCAGATAGGCACCGCGCTTGAAGGCGATGCGCGCCACGTTCTGGCCGAACAGGTGGCCCATCGGGCGCCACACCAGATCGCCGGTGCCGGGCGTGAAGGCGGGGTCGTCGCGCACCGCCATCTCGGCCACGATGCCCACGCCCAGCCCGAGCCGCACATAGGTTTTGATGACGTCGGAGTCGATCGCTTCGAGCACCACGTTCGGCTTGAGCCGCTTCAGCGCGAAGGCCTGGTCGATCTTGGTGCGGCCGGTGAACGACGGGTGGTAGGAGATGAGCGGCTCGTTGGCCAGTTGCTCGAGCGTCGGGCGGTCGACCTGGGCCAGCGGGTGCTGGGCGGGAAACACCGCGACGTGTTGCCATTCATAGCAGGGGAGGGTGACGAGTTCCTCGAAGTTGGCCAGCGATTCGGTCGCCAGGCCGATCTCGGCCGCCTCCTCCATCAACAGCTGGGCCACCTGCTCCGGCGTGCCCTGGTGCAGGCTGACATTGACCCTCGGGAAACGCTTGCGCAACTGCGCGACCGGCGCGGGCAGGACATAACGCGCCTGCGTGTGGGTGGTCGCGATCGACAGTGTGCCGGCGTCCTGCTTGGAGAACTCCTCGCCGATGCGTTTGAGGTTGCCCACCTCCCGCATGATGATCTCGATCGACTTCAACACCTGCTGCCCGGGCTCGGTGACGCGTTTCAGCCGCTTGCCGTGCCGCGCGAAGATGTCGACGCCCAGCTCCTCTTCCAACTCGAGGATGGCCTTGGAGATGCCCGGCTGGGAGGTGTAGAGCGCCTTGGCGGTCTCGGTCAGGTTGAGGTTGCGGCGTACCGCTTCCTGAACGAAGCGGAACTGATGCAGGTTCATTATTTCAGCCTGTTCTGAGGGTGGCTGAAATTATGTCATTTGTATCTAGCCCGAGGCGAGTCTGAGGGCGCTGCACGCCATCGCTGCCACCACTTCCTCTGTTTCGCCGACCGCAGCGCGCAGTTGCCACGTCACACCGGGGTGGCGGGCGGCGAGCGTGTCGAGCAGCTCGGGCAGGTCTCGTCGCACGTGCCCGCCGGCGCCCAGGAACAGCGGCACCACGCTGACGCGCTGACAGCCGCAGGCCGCCAGGCGGTCGCCGGCCTCTGCGAGGGTGGGCGACATGAACTCGAGAAAGGCCAGTTCGACGGCCGTTTGCGGCGCCAAGGCGCGCAGCCGCGCAGCCACCTCGTCGAAGGGGCGCGCCCAGTTGGGGTCGCGGGCGCCGTGGGCGAACAGCAGGATGCCGTCGGTGTCGGGGCTCATCGTGTCATCGGTTGCGGACCAACCAGTTGAAGGCGAGCAGCGAGATCACCAGATAGACCGCGCTGGGCGCCGCAGCGGCCACCCAGGGCGTCCAGTTCTGCAACAGGCCGATGTGGTTCGCGACGTTGTTCAGCAGCACGAAGCTGATGCCGAGCATGATGCCGCCGAACACCTTGAAGCTGATCCCGCCCGAGCGGCTGTGCAGGTAGGCGAAGGGCAGCGCCAGCGCCACCATGACCAGACAGGCCAGCGGGTAGAGGGCCTTGCGCCAGAACTGGATCTCGTAGCGCTGCGCCGACTGCTCGTTGCCTTCCAGGTGGTTGGCATAGCGGTACAGGTCGACGGCCGACATCGTGGTGGGCGACTGCACCGCCGCCGCCACGACGGAGGGTGTGAGCGAGCTGGCCCACTCGTACTGAGGCAAGGTCTGCTCGACCACCTCCAGTTCGCCCTCGGCATGGCCGGGCGCCCGCGACGCTCGCCAGCTGCTGCGCTGCACCTGCTCGAGCCGCCACACCGGGCCGGGCTCGATGCGGCCGGTGGGCGCGGTGAGCCACGAGATCAAGCGGCCGTCGGCGTCGAATTCATAGATGCGCACGTCGCGCAGTGCCCCTTCCGTCGAGGCGGCGGTCAGCTGGATGGAATAGCTGCGCTCGCCCTCCGGCGTGTGGCGGCGGTCCTTGAGCCAGGCGCCGGCGCGCCCGTAACCCTCGTTGCCGCGGGCCTGCGCGCGCACCACTTCGGCCTGCTGGTCGGCCACCGGCGCAATGTAGTCACCCAGCAAAAAGGTGGCGACGGCGAACCCGAGTGCGAGCTTCATCAACAGCGCCAGCGCCGAAATCGGCCCCAGCCCGCTGGTGCGCAAGATGGTGAACTCGGACGACTGCGCCAGGCGCGCCATCGAGTAGATGGTGCCGATCAACACGGCGATGGGAATCAGCTCGTACAGCCGGGCCGGCAGTTGCAACAGGCAGTACAGCACCGCGACGCCGACCGGGTAGCCCTTGCGGCCCACCTTCTCCAACTCATCGATGAAGTCGATGAAGAAGAACAGGGCCAGAAAGGCCACCGTGACGAAGGCCACGGCGGACAGCACATCGCGGTAGATGAAGCGGCTGACAGTTCTCATGCGGGCCGTCGCTCCCTCAGGCCGCCGCGCTCTGGCGCCGCCACAGCCCGGCCACACCCTGCTGCCGCCAACGCAAGACCACCAGCGCCAGCGCTGCAGCGCCGCCGTGCACGAGTGCCATGGCCGCCCATGGCGGCAGCTTGCCGCCGGCCACCCAGGCCTGGCTCAGGTTCAACAGGTTCAGATAGACGATGAAGGTCATCAGCGCGAACAGCAAATTCCAGCTGCCGGCCCGGCGTGGGTTCGACGCCGACAGGCCGACGGCCAGCAACACGAGGTTGGCTGCGGTCAAGGGTTGGCCGAGGCGCCAGATCAGCTCCCCGAGATGGCGCGGCGTCGGGTCGCGCCACAGGTCGAGCGTGCTCCGGGCCTTTGGCGGCAGCGCCTCACCCGGGCCGGCCGCCTTCTCTCCGGCCAGGATGCGATAGGTTTCGAACTGCGCGACGTTCTTCTCGCGGGTGGTGCGGTTCTGGTCGACACGCTGGCCTCTCTCGAGCACCAGGAAGCGCTGGTCGTCCTGCAGTTCGATGCGGCCGGTGCTCGCGGTGGTGACCGACTCGCTGCGATCGCTGCGCAGCAGCACGAAGACGTTGCGCCCGGTCTGCCCGTTGTCGGTGTTGCGCTCGACGAAGAACACCCGGCGGCCGTCGCGCGAACTCTGGAACTGCCCGGGGGCGACGCGAGACAGGTCGGAGCGGCGCTCGTACAACTGCCGCAGCTCCGCACTGCGCTGGTTGGCCCATGGCCAGGCGAGCAGTGCCAGCAGCAGGACCACGACCAGCACCGGCGCCGCCAGCCGTGCGACAGGGCGCAGAAAGCGACCGAGCGGCAAGCCGCTGGCGAACCAGATCGTCATCTCGCTTTCGCGGTACATGCGCGACAAGGTGCTGACGGTCGCGATGAACAGCGACAGGCTGAGCACCGTGGGCAAGTAGCCGAGCGCCGTGTAGCCCATCAGCAGCACCACGTGCTGCGGCGCGACAGCGCCACTTGCGGCCTGGCCCAGCGTGCGGATCAGCATCATCGTCAGCACGATGGTGAGCAACACCACCAACGTCGCCCCGAAACTGCGTGCCAACTCTCGACGAACAGAGGAATCGAATAACATCAATGAATTCAGGTCAAGACGACATTATGGACTTCAGATTCCTATCCGCATCCCGTACCGGTCTGGCCGACGTCACGGCCGACGCCCTGGTGGTCATCGTCGCGGGCGAGAGCGCCGAGCAAGGCCTGGAAGGGCCGCTGGCCCAGCATCTGAAGGACGTGCTGTCGCAGCGCGACTTCGTGGTCAAGGCCGGCCGCACCTTCTATCTGCACAAACCGCAAGGCGTGCGCGCGCCTCGCGTGGTGTTCGCGGCGGCGAGCGACGCCAGCTCGAAGGCGTTCCGCAGTGCCGTGGGCCATGCGCTGACGGCATTGAAGAACAGCAGCGCCAAGCATGTCGCCATTGCGCTGGCCGGCAGCCTGGAGATGTCCGGCGATCATGCCGAAGCCCTGGTGGCCGCAGTCACCGACGCCACCTATGTCTACCGCCACACCAAGCCGAGCGCACTGCCGCCAGGCGCGCTCAGCAAGGTGACGTTGCTGGGCGAAAAGGCCGACACCAAGGTGGTGCAGCAAGGCCTGGCACGCGGCCAGGCCATTGCGGCGGGCGTCACGCTCGCCCGCGAGTGCGCCAATCGCCCCGGTAACCATTGCACACCGACGTATCTCGCGGAGCAGGCGCAGGCGTTGGCGCGCGACCACGGGCTCAAGGTCGAGGTGCTCGATCGCAAGGCCGTCGAGAAGCTGGGCATGGGCAGCTTCCTGGCGGTCGCCAAGGGGTCCGACGAGCCGCTGCGGTTCATCGTGCTGCGTTACGAAGGTGCGGCCCGCAACCAGGCGCCGTTGGTGCTGGTCGGCAAAGGCATCACCTTCGACACCGGTGGCATCTCGATCAAGCCTTCGGCCGAGATGGACGAGATGAAGTTCGACATGGGCGGCGCTGCCAGCGTGCTGGGGACCTTCCGCGCGGTGGCCGACCTGAAGCCCAAGATCAACTTGGTCGGCCTCATCCCCGCCTGCGAAAACATGCCCGACGGCCGCGCCGTCAAGCCGGGCGACGTCGTCACCAGCCTGTCGGGTCAGACCATC
Organism: Caldimonas brevitalea; assembly: GCF_001017435.1. Taxonomy (NCBI): domain Bacteria; kingdom Pseudomonadati; phylum Pseudomonadota; class Betaproteobacteria; order Burkholderiales; family Sphaerotilaceae; genus Caldimonas; species Caldimonas brevitalea. Next base: position 3,633,190 of record NZ_CP011371.1, on the reverse strand, counting down.
GAGATCCTCAACACCGATGCCGAAGGGCGGCTGATCCTGTGCGACGCGCTCAGCTATGCCGAGCGTTTCAAGCCGGCCGCCGTGGTTGACATCGCAACGCTCACCGGGGCCTGCGTGGTCGCGTTGGGCCACCACCGATCCGGCCTGTTCACCGCCGACGACGAACTGGCCGACCTGCTGCTGCGCAGCGGGCAGAAGGCGCAGGACCCGTGCTGGCGCATGCCGCTCGACGAGGAGTATGAAGAGGCCTTGAAGAGCAACTTCGCCGACATGGGCAACGTCGGCGGTCGGGCCGGGGGCGCGATCACCGCGGCGATGTTCCTGCGCAAGTTCACCGCCAAGTACCGCTGGGCCCACCTCGACATCGCGGGCACTGCATGGAAGGGCGGGGCGGCCAAGGGAGCGACCGGGCGCCCGGTCCCGCTGCTGACCCACTTCGTGTTGAGCCAGGCCCGTTGACGTAACGCAGGACGTGACCGAGATCGCCTTTCATTTCAATGTGCCCGACAAGCTGAGCTACGCCTGCCGCCTGTTGCGCAAGGCCTTCCGCAGCCAGGCCGAAGTGGGTGTGGTCGGGCCGGCCGCGTTGCTCGGCGAACTCGATCGGGCCTTGTGGAGTTTCGAGCCACTCGAGTTTTTGCCCCATGCCAGCGCCCGCCAGGCCCATACCGCGCTGGCCGCGCACACGCGGCTGTGGCTGGCGGCGCGGGCGGCCGAGATTCCCCACCAGGCGGTGCTCGTCAACCTGGGCGATTCGGTGCCGGAGGGCTTCGAGCGCTTCGAGCGTCTGATCGAGATCGTGACGCCCGACGACGCAGACCGCCAGGCTGGCCGCCAGCGCTGGAAGCATTACAGCGACCGCGGCTACGAGATCCAGAAGCACGAGGTGGGGGCATGACTTGTTTCTTTCCGCGGGCGCTGCCCGGCGGTGAAGCGCGCGCGCCATGGCGCGGTCCAGCTGTTCGGAGGCCGCGATGACGCCCGGCAAGACGGCACCGCCCCGACTGGTGCCCACGCTCACCGAAGTGGTGCGGCCGGTGCCCGAGCCCGCGCCCTTGCCGGTCGAGTTGTTGGCGGAGGCCGTGCCGTCTCCGGCGCTCGATGCGGTCGACGAGGAGCGGTTGGTCAACCGGGTGCTCGCCGACCTGCAACAGCAAGTCGAGCTGACGCTTGAATTCCGGTTGCGCGAAACGCTGACACCTGCACTGGGGCGCATGGCGGACCAGTTGATCCGCGACACGCGGGTCGAACTGGCGTCGACGCTGCGCGAGGTGATCGGACGCGCGGTGGCGCACGAGTTGTCGCGGCAAAAGGCTCGATGACACGACCGCCCGCTGCCGGTCTGTCTGCGGTCCCGCCGTGTGCGGCGCCGCCGGCCGCGGGTCGGCTCCGCGCTTGGTCCACCTCTTGCTTTCCTGGGCGCCACGCGTCCCGGGGCCAAACGAGAGTGGCATCGGGGGGTTGACTGCCCGGATGCGGGTTTTCCTAGAGGATTCCCGCAGGGGACAGTGTTTTTTTTCGAGTATTGTTTCGCCCGTTGAGTCAATCAATCTAAATCTCAACTTTCCCTAGCTAGGAGGCTTTTCATGCAATTCAAAGTGAACCTGATCGTCGGTGCTGCTGCCCTGACGCTGGCCGGAGCGGCCTTCGCCCAGGAAGTGGTCCGCATCGGGCACGTTGCACCGACCAGTGGCGGTATCGCCCACCTCGGCAAGGACAACGAATTCGGCGCCCGCATGGCGATCGACGAATTGAATGCCAAGGGTGTGACCATCGGGGGCAAAAAGGTCAAGTTCGAATTGATCGCCGAAGACGACGCTGGCGATCCGAAGCAGGGCACCGCCGCCGCTCAGAAACTGGTCGACTCGAAGGTGCACGGGGTGGTGGGCCACCTGAACTCCGGCACCACGATTCCGGCCTCCCGGATCTACAGCGACGCGGGCATCCCACAGATCTCCCCGTCGGCCACCAATCCCAAATACACGCGCCAGGGTTTCAAGACCACCTTCCGCACCGTCGCGGATGACGTGCACCTGGGCGGCACGCTCGGCCGTTATGCGGTCAACCAGCTGAAGGGCAAGACGATTGCCGTGATCGACGACCGCACCGCCTATGGCCAGGGCGTCGCCGACGAGTTTGAAAAGGGCGCGAAGGGCGCGGGCGGCAGCGTGGTGGCCCGCGAGTTCACCAACGACAAGGCAACCGACTTCACGGCCATCTTGACCTCCATCAAGGCCAAGAAGCCCGATGTGGTGTTCTACGGCGGCATGGACGCGGTGGCTGGCCCGATGATCCGCCAGATGAAGTCGCTGGGCATCAAGGCCAAGTTCATGGGCGGCGACGGCATCTGCACCGGCGAACTGCCGAAGCTGGCGGCGGGCACGGTGTCGGACGGCCAGGTGATCTGTGCGGAAGCCGGCGGTGTCGAGGGCGAGCAGAAGAAGGCCATGGACGACTTCCGCGCGGCCTTCAAGAAGAAGTTCAACGCCGACGTCCAGATCTACGCTCCCTACGTCTACGACTCGGTCAACGTCATGGTCGCGGCGATGGTGAAAGCCAATTCGACCGACCCTGCCAAGTACCTGCCGGTGCTTGCCAAGACCGACGGCTACAAGGGCGTGACCGGCACGATCAGCTTCGACGAAAAGGGCGACATCAAGAACGGCGCCCTGACCCTCTACACCTACAAGGGTGGCCAGCGCGAGCAGATCGCCGTGGTGCGCTGATCCCGCTTTTCCTTGATCCATCAAACGGGCGCCCACTGGGCGCCCGTTTTTTTATGCACTCGCCTGGTGCAGACAAGAGTCGCCGCCGCCGATTGCCGGCGATGCCTCGCGATCCCTGAGTGACGCGCGAGTCCATGTTTGCGCTGACAGGAGAACCCCTGTGCTGCGCTGCAGAACCTCTGAGGCAGCGGCAGGCACAAAGCAAGGAGAGACCGTTGTAGAGGCTGTAGCGCCACCGCCGCGGCCCAGACGGCCGGTCCTCAGCGCGACCGCAGAGGGGTCGCTGGGCACGGCGCCACCCCCCGTCGCCGCCCCCAGCCTGAGAGTGTCCAGCAATCGGACTGTGCCGAAGGGACTCCCGCCCACCACCCACCCTGGTGCGTATACTGTATGCCCATACAGTAGTTGTGAGGCCAGGGGTGGGGCAGAGGCCCCTGTCTAGGTCGCCAGGAATGGATGCCCGGTTCCCCGTTTGGCACGTTGGCGACAACACAATGCGTCCGTGCACAGATGGCCGACAGCGGCGCGGGTCCGGCCGCTGAGGCCGCACTTCAGGGAGTGATCATGACATCAGCTGAGCAGTTCCGGCGGGTCGCACGGGCCTACGTCAGTTCACGGCTGGATCAGGCGGGGGGGTGGCGCGAAGGCATGGCGGGCCTGTGGCACCGCACGCTACCCGACCTGCTCGGCAGCGCCAAAAGCGGCAGCCTGCTGAGCCTGGCCATCGTGTTGTTCCGAGCCTTGCTGCTGGTCGGCGCGGCCAGCTTGCCCATCTTCATGCGCAAGACTTACACGCAAGAGGCGTCCGCGAGCGCGCTGAAGGCGCACGGGTGGGACGCAATCTTTCAGATGTTTCACGATCTCGTCACGCTCGACTATTTTTTCATCACGGTGGCGGTGCTCGTCGTCGGCGCTCCCAAGCTGCTTGACGCTTGGCGGCGGGCCGGCGGCCGATCGGACCGCCGGCTGGCTTACAAGTACTTCGTCGGCGCGGTGCGCCGCCTTCCGATCGGTGCGCCGCATGGCGGCCTGATGACCGTGGAGGCATCGCTGCGCGAGGTGCTCGAGGCCTTGCGCCACGAGGTGTGCGAATTGATCGGGGACGTTTCAGGCAAGGTCACGGAGGCGAGTTTGCTGGTGTTTTGCGATGCCGCGGGGCGGAAAATGGAAGTACTGGTGCGTACCGACACGAGCCAGCCCACACGCCGCCCGGTCGACTCTTACAAACTGCAGGCTTATTACGTCGGCACCGACGGCCGCTGGATGATCGAGCATGAGTTCGGCCGGGGGCGCGGCACGCCGTTCAAACCGATGCGCGCGACCGTTCCCGGTGTCCCAGCGCCCTACAAAAGCATCCTGTTCATTCCGATCGTGGTGTCCGACCCCGGGACTTCCACACGCGGGCAAACCCCAGACCCCGCTGCCGCGATCGACCGGTGCATCGGCGTGGTGTGCGTGCACAGCGAGGTGCCCTACCGGTTTTGGCGCTGGGGCGATCACAGGCAACGGATGGGCGGCTTCGGCAACGTCGTATTCGAGCGAGCCAGCCCCTATATTGCGTTCGTAGCGCATACACTCCGTGGTAGAGCCCATGAGGTGGCTTTATTCAATAGGAGAGACGATCGTGCCAACAGCGATGGTTCACAACAGAACCGGGTCGGTAGCTCTTGAAGTATCCGGAGAATCGCAGGCCGTGGACAAAGACAAGCTCGAACATCTCATCAACGACATCGGCATCGCCCGGTTCGTGGGCCGTATCAATTCGGGTCTGATCGATCCGGTGGTCGGTTATCAGATCGTCGAGCGTTTCGTCGCCCAGCATCGCTCTCCCAGCCTGGCCAGTCACCTGCTTGCGCTGTTTCGAGCCTGAGGTCACGGCCTGGCGCCGTCACTTCCAGCTGTTCCCTTCGATCGCAACCACAGCCGTGTCGCCACGGGCTGACGTCAGCCCACTGCCGCTGCCGTTGCCGCTTTCGCGTGCACCTGCGGAACGGCGAACGCATAGCCGTTCTTGCCGGACCGTTTCACCGCATACAGCGCGTCGTCCGCGCTGATGCTCAAGGCCCGCGCTGTCCGTCCGTGCAGCGGGTAGCAGGCGATGCCGATGCTCGCACCGATGCGGGCCTCGCCGCCGGGCAGCCTGAGGGGCTGACACAGCGCCCGCACCAGATCGCCAGCGAGTTGCGCGACATGCGGGTCGTCCGGGCGGCTGCCGTACAGCGCCACGACGAACTCGTCACCGCCCAGGCGGCCCACCAAGTCGCCACTGCGGCGCCCCGCCTGTCGCAGATGTTCCGCACAGCGAACCAGCACTTGATCGCCGGCGGCGTGCCCGAAGCTGTCGTTGACCTGTTTGAAGCCGTCGAGGTCGATGTACAGCAACGTGAACCATCCGTCGTTGCGCATCGCCTCGTTCAGCATCGATTCGATCGCGGCCTCGCTGGCCGCCCGGTTCTTCAACCCGGTCAAGGTATCGTGCTCGGCCAGGTGACGCACCGCATGTTCGGCGCGTCGGCGTTCGGTGACGTCGTACATCACGCCTTCGATCCATCCGGCCGGGCCTGCCGACGCAACACCCTCGGCCCGACGCGCCGAGATCAGGCAATGCACCCAGCGTGCCGTCGAGTGTGAACTGCTCAACGCGAGGTCGGCCGACGCCGTCTCACCGCGTTGCAGTGCGGTCTCGATCATGGTCTCGACGCGCTCCGGATGGGCGAACACGTGGCGCAGGAAGTCGCCGCCACTCAACGTTTGCGCCTGGGCGAGCGGCAGGTCGATGACCTTGAGCAAGGTCGGGTTGCCGCTGATCAGCCGGCGGTGCCCGTCGAGCACGAAGATGGCCGCGCTGGTCGAATCGAAGATCTGCCGGTATTGCGCTTCCAGCGCCTCGACGCCGGCGCGCAACTGGCGCTCGCGTTCCAGTGTCACGTCGTTGGTTTCGAGCAGCGTGTTCGCACTGCGGATGAGCATGCCGATCTCGTCCGCGACATGCCGAGCGGGCGTTGCGAGGCGGTCGCCGGTGCCGGCCTGCATCGCGCGCAACCGAGTCGCGAGCTGAACGATGGGGCGGGAGACCAGGCGCGACGCGGCCACGTAGAGCACCAGCGCGATCAGCGCGACCTGCGAGACCATCAGGGCGGTGAGCGTGGACGCTTGGGACGCGGCGGTCGCGCGAAGCTCCGCCATGTCGGCCTCGATGCGCAACTGGCCGATCGTCTCCTTGGCGTCGAAGGGCGACGACAGGGCCCGTTCCAGCACCAACCGCGCCGACGCGCTGGCTGCTGGCTGGAGCCGCACCCCCGCCTGGTGCACCAGTGCACCGCCGAGCGGCTGCAGATGGGCGGCCGCGACGAGATGGTTGCGGGCCAAGCCGTCCACCACCTCCTGCATCACACCTCGGTCGCCGCTGTAGGCTCCGATCGCGGCGGTGCGCTCCACCGCGGTGGCCAGGGCGTCCAGCGTGCGCCGGCCGTCCTCGATCGATTCCTGGTAGGCCAGTTGGTAGGTGGCCGTGCCAGCGACGCCGGCGAACAGGGCCGCGCTGGCGAGCACCACCAGCAGGAAACGCAATTGGAGTCGACGAAACCGCATCGCAGCGTTCTCAGTGGTGGGCAGATCTCAGCGCGGCTCGGGCAGCACGAGCACGACGCGCACGCCCTTGTCGGCGGGTTCCTGGCTCAAGTAGCCGATCGCGCCCGGATTGCGCTTCACGACCTCCAGCATCGCCGCTTCGCTCGGCATCGGCTGCGGCGGCATCGTCTGTCCGCTGAACATCAGCCGTGCCCAGTAGCTGTTGATCTGGGCCAGGTCCATGCCGGTCAGCGCGCGGTAGAAGCCGGCGCGGGCCGCGCTGTCGCGGGGCAGGTCGAAGGGCAGCGCATGGTCGCCGTCGGGGAAGCTGCGCTTGCGGCCCATGAACAAGTCAACCGTTTCTTTCGCCGATATCTGGCGTACCGGGTTGTCGGCATGGACCACGACATACAGGTCCGCTCGCGCGGCCGCGGCGGCCAACAACAGCTGGCACGCGACGAAGATCCGGGTGCGTGGCCTCATCTCAGAACACCGAATCCAGCGCGATCGACAACGCATTGACGCGTCGCGCTTCCGGCGTCGCATCGGCCCACAAGACACCGCCGTGTTCGCGGACGCGGAACTGGTCGACCTGCAACTTCAGCGCCTTGCGGGCATGGAGGTCCCAGCGCAATCCGAGCGAGTAGCTGGTCTGGTCGAGCCGGCCGAGGTTGTTGACGTAGGCCGCCATCGTGCCCGCCCACTGCGCGGTCGCGGCGTTGCCGGCGCCGATCAGTGGTGTCAGGCTCGCGGCCCAGTCGGTCGGGGGGGACAAGGGCTCGCGGCTGGGGCGTGAACGACCGACCATCGCGTACCACGTGACGGAGGCGTGCCGGTAGGCGATGCTGCCGTAACCGTTCAGCCCTCGCATGTTGGGCAGTTCGCTCGAGACACGGCTGAGTTCGCCCTGCAAGGACCAGGGGCCGATGTCATAGGAGGCGCCGGCGGCCGCGTAGCGGGTTTCGAACGTGCCCGAGAAAACGGCGGAGCGAAGCTGGTGTGCTTCGGCCGCCACCCGGGGCACCGGCAGCTTCGCGATGCCGTCGAGCGCATGGCCGAGCGCCTCGATCTGCTGGTGTCCGCTCATCTCCAGGCGGATCTGGTTCAGGCTCAGCTTCAGCGTCAGGCCGCCGCGTTCATGCGTGAGCGTCCCCCCGATCATGTCGCGGGCGCGCAGGGTAATGTCTTCGCCCGCGCCACCGGGGACCGTGGTGCGGCTGGTGCCGGCATAGGCTTTGAACCGCCAGGACGAGGCGCCGGTGTCGAAGTCGCGCGTGAGGTCGATGCCGTCCATCGAATACAAGGGCATCCAGCCGTAGACGTTGACGCTGGGGCGTACCCAAGGATAGGCAAAGCCGACGTTGCGGTAGTCGGCCAGCAGGAACATGTCGGGGCTGGTGCGTCCGGCGCGCAGCACGGTGTCGTGGCGAGGGCGGTACGACAGAAACGCCCATTCGACGCTCTCCGTCCACGGCGTGCTATCGACCCGTCGCTTCGCCACGGCCTGGGTCACCAACTCCCAGTCGGCACCCAGTCTCAGATTGCCTTGCAGCCCCAGCCGGCTGTCGGCCGCCATCTGCACCGGGCGCGCGTGGGAGCTGCGCTGTAGGTTGTCGCGCCTGAACCCCCAGGGTTCGTCGGCGTCGGTCCAGACCGCTCCGGCGGTGGCGAAGCCGCTCCAGCGCAAACGCGTCGGTTCGGCAGGGTCGGCGGGGTCCGCCGCGGCGGCGGCGGCGAAGCTGGAGCTGACCAGCAGCACGCCCAGCAGCCACTGTCGCGCGGGCAGAGGGCAATCGAAAACGTGTGTCATCGAGGCGAGGGGTCTGAGCCGTCATGCCGCGCGCTGGCCGGCCTGACAAGCAGCGAACGCCCGCTGGCATCGCGGCCAGAGCGAGCAGGAGCCACGTTTTCGGCCAGACGCGGGCGCGCTTTAGGGTGTCGTCGCGCCGATAGGCAAAAGGCTTACGCCGGCCGGCGCCGCCTCGGCATTTGCCTCTGCAGGTCGTCACCGGCCGAACTGCACGGGTTCGACCGGCTCGCGTCAGGGCTCGGGGCAGTCGCGGCCTTGAATCTGCGCGACCGCCAGCTCGCAGGCGCGCGGCGGCGTCGCGCGCCACAGGGACGCGGTCGCCGTTGGGGGCGCCTCGGTCCCCGCCGCCTACACGTCGAACTTCACGCCTTGCGCGAGCGGCAGCGCACCCGAGTAGTTGACCGTGTTGGTGACGCGCCGCATGTAGGCGCGCCACGCGTCGGAGCCCGACTCGCGGCCGCCGCCGCTGTCCTTGTCGCCGCCGAAGGCGCCACCGATCTCTGCGCCCGAGGTGCCGATGTTGACATTGGCAATGCCGCAGTCCGAACCGGCGGCCGACAAAAAGCGCTCGGCCTCGCGCAGGTCGTTGGTGAAGATCGCCGACGACAGACCGTGCGGCACGTCGTTCTGCAGGGCCAGGGCCTCCTCGAAGCGGTGGTACCGCATGACGTACAAGATGGGGGCGAAGGTCTCCTCCCGCACCAGGGGCGACTGCCTCGGCATCTCGACCAGCGCGGGGCGCACATACCAGGCCTCGGGATGCTGCTCGGCCAGCACGCGCTCGCCACCCGTCACGTGGCCGCCTTCGTCGCGCGCACGGGCCAGGGCCTGTTGCATACGATCAAAGGCCGCCTGGTCGATCAAGGGGCCGACCAAGGTGGTGGATTCGAGCGGGTTGCCCACCTGCAGGCCGGCGCGCACCCGGTCCAGGCGCGTCACCAGTTCCGGGTAGATGCTGTCGTGCACCAGCAGCCGGCGCGTGGTGGTGCAGCGCTGGCCGGCGGTGCCGTAGGCGCCGAAGACGATGCCGCGCACCGCCAGTTCGAGGTCGGCAGAGGGTGCGACGATGATGGCGTTGTTGCCGCCCAGCTCCAGCAGGCAGCGCCCGAAACGGGCGGCCACGCGCGGTCCGAGCGCGCGGCCCATCGCGGTGCTGCCGGTGGCCGAGACCAGCGCGACGCGCCGGTCGTCGGCCAGCGCCTGACCCAGCTCGGCCCCCCCCAGCAGCACTTGCGACAATGCGGGTGGCGCGTCCGGACCGTAGCGTTGCAGCGCGCGTTCGAACAGGGCTTGCGTCGCCAAGGCCGTCAGCGGTGTTTTCTCCGAAGGTTTCCAGATCACCGGGTCACCGCAGACGAGGGCCAAAGCGGCATTCCAGGCCCACACCGCGACCGGGAAGTTGAAGGCGGTGATGACACCCACCACCCCCAGCGGGTGCCACTGCTCCATCATGCGATGGCCGGGGCGTTCGGATGCGATGGTCAACCCGTGCAGCTGGCGCGACAGGCCGACCGCGAAGTCGCAGATGTCGATCATCTCCTGCACTTCGCCTTCACCTTCTGAGGCGATCTTGCCGGCTTCGATGGACACCAGCCGGCCCAGTTCGGCCTTGTGGCGTCGCAGCTCCTCGCCGAGCAGGCGCACCAGTTCACCGCGGCGCGGCGCCGGCACCTGGCGCCATGCGAGAAAGGCGGCGTGACTGCCGCCGACCCGGTCGGCCACTGCTGCGACGGGGGTCGGGCTGAGGTTGGCCAGCCGGGCGCCGTCGATCGGCGAGCGTACGCCGAGCGAGCCGCCCTGTAGGTGCGCGGCGCTGACGCCAAGGGTGTCGAGGAGCTGATGTGCGTGGTGCATGTGAAGGTCTCCGGTGAGAGGGCGGTCCGCGTCAGGCGATCGACTCGACGTGCCGCGATTGCTGATAGGCGCGGCCGAAACGGTTGGACAGGAAATCGGGCAGGGCCACCTGTTCCTGGCGGATGAAGCCGGCCTGGGGCAGGGCACCCTCGCGGAACAGGTCGACCACGGCGCACACGCCGGCGGCGGTGGTGATCTGGATCGCCGACAAGGGTGCATCCTCGCGACGGTCGGCAAAGATTTTGCGGGCGAACACCTCCTGCACCAGATGGCCACCGCGCAGGCCGCTCACGGTGACGAACACCAGCACCACGTCCTGCATGGTCGACGGCACCGCCTTGCGCAACAGGGTCTTCAGCGTGTCCTGTTCGTCCTTGAGTTGCAGTTCCTCCAGCAGCATCTTCATCAAGTCGCGGTGGCCGGGGTAGCGCACCGACTTGTAGTCCAGGCTCCGGACCCGGCCCTGCAGCGTCTCGCACAAGGTGCCGAGCCCGCCGGAGGTGTTGAAGGCTTCGTATTCGACACCGTCGAGCGAGAAGTGCTCCAGCCCTTCGAGCGGCAGCATCTCCAGGCAGCGGCCATCGCGTATCGCTTCACAGGGGTGGCAATACTCGTTGATGAGGCCGTCCACGCTCCACGTCAGGTTGTACTTCAGCGCGTTGGTCGGGAACGCGGGCAGCGCGCCGACACGCATCTTGACGTCGTGCAGTGTCTCGAACTGCTGGGTCAGGTGGTGGGCGACGATGCCGACGAAGCCTGGCGCGAGCCCGCACTGCGGCATGAAGGCGCTGCTGGCACCGTCCGCCAACTGCTTGATGGCGCGGGTCGCAGCGACATCCTCGGTCAAGTCGAAATAGTGGCAATCGACTTCGCGTGCCTGTGTGGCGGCGAGGATGGCGAGGTGATAGGGCAGGGCGTTGATGACGGCGTCGTGGCCGCGCAGGGCTGCCAGCAGCTGGCGTGGGTCGCCGGTGTCGGTGCAGAGCGTGGTGATGCCCGCGCCGAGCTTGGCCAATGCCGCTTCGCTCTTGTCCACCACCGTGACCTGGTAGTCGCCGCTGTCGTTGAGGAGGCGGGCGATGGTCTGCCCGATATGACCTGCCCCGAGTAGTGCCACGCGCATGTTGAGTCTCCGTATTTGATTCGAAGGCCGATGGGCCGCGGTCAGTCTAGAAAGCCGGCATGACGAATGAAAGCGGCAGTTTGTCGAAATCGGGGTGAGCTTCGGCGATATGTCGTCAGGTACGATACAGAACGTCGAACCACCGCCAGGTGAACCCATGCGCCGCACCGCTCCCCCACCGCCCGTCCGGCTGCCCGCCGTCAAAGACCAACTCGACCGCGACCTGCTGGCGCTGCTGCAGGCCAACGCGCGCGAAAGCACGGCCAATTTGGCCCGCAAGCTGGGCGTGGCCCGCACCACCGTGCTGGCGCGGCTGACCCGGCTGGAGCGCGACGGCGTGGTGGTGGGCTACACCGTGCGGCTGGGCCAGGACGTGGCCGACCGTGCGATTCACGCCTATGTGGGCATCACCACCGAGCCGAAGTCGGGCCGCGACGTGACACGGCGGCTGTCACGCTTGCCGGAGCTGCGCCAGCTCTGTTCGGTGAGCGGCGAGTTCGACTACATGGCGCAGCTGCGCGCCGATTCGATGGCCCGCCTCGACGCACTGCTCGACGAAATCGGCGAGATCGAGGGGGTACGCAAGACCACCACGTCGATCGTGCTGGCGGTGCGCACCGATCGCACCGGGTGACCACTGCCGCGCGCAGGGCGTGCGCGGCAGACAACGCCGCGGGAATGGCGCTTGCAAGCCTCCGGGGATCATCTTCGCCGAGACCCACGATGGCTGCCCTGATCCACAAGCTCTCCCCTAGCGTCACCGACCTGATCCGCATGGATCACAGCCATGTGCTGGAAACCTTTCATCAGTTCAGGCCCGGCACGCCGTCCGAGCGCAAGGCCGCCCTCGTCGACACCACCTGCCTTGCGCTCGAGATCCACACGCAGCTCGAGGAAGAAATCTTCTACCCCGCCTTGCAGGAGCTCGCGTCGGATGCCGTGGTGGTCGAGAAGAGCTTCCCCGAGCATGCCGAAGTGCGGCGTCTGATTGCACGGCTGCGCTCCATGCCTCCTTCGGCCGCCGACTATGACGCGACCTACCTGGAGCTGATGCGCGACGTGCTGCACCACGTGGCCGATGAAGAGACGACCTTGATTCCCGCTGCCGAACGTCTGCTGGCCGACCGCCTGCAGGAGCTGGGCAGCGAGATGACCCGCCGGCGCTTGCAACTGCTCGGGTCGCGTGTCGGCGAACTCGGCGCCAGCGGGCTTCGGTCTTTCCCAGAAGGGGCGATCGTGATGGCGGCTGGCGCGGTCGGCGCGAGCGCCTATATGTTCAGCAATGTCTGGTCGTCGTTGCGTGGCTTCCAGCGCTGAGCTGTCGGGCGCGCAGGCATAGCGCGTGCTGAACCGAGACGAGTGCCCTCGACGGGCGTGATCGACGACACCTTGCAGGGCCTGGCAGGCCCGCATCGCGAGAGCCCGCTGCCAAGGCGGGCACAGGAGTGAGCATGACCGACAAGCGTACGCAAGCCAGCGCGGACCAGAGCAACATGCAGAAGGACCCGGACGACTGGGTCACCGGCGACGAGCCGATGACCGGGGCGCAACGTTCCTATCTGAAGACCTTGTCCGAGGAGGCCAAACAACCGTTCGACGAGCACCTGACCAAGGCGCAGGCGTCACGCCGCATCGACGAGTTGCAGCAGATCACCGGGCGCGGCCAGGCGGCCGCCGAAACGGGTGAAGACCAGGACCCGGACGACGGCGACCACGTGTCGCAGGGTCACACTCAGCGCGGTGCGCCGTCGCGCGGCGCGCCGTCGTCGCGCAACGCTTGATGCGGCTGTAGCCGCGCCGTGCGACAGGAGCGGGCTGCCTGCCGCGCCCGGTCGGCGGCGTGTGCCAGCACCGATACCTAAAAGATTCAGCAATTCAATGCGATGACACGCGTCGGAAACTGCAAATACGCTGTTTCTCGGCCTGACATGAAGTAATTGTTTTACATCTGTGCAAGCCGTACGGCGGCGAAGCAGCGCAGGCTTCTTCGCCTGCGCGTCCGCCGTTTACCAGGCTCACCAGATATTTTGAATCTGAATTCGACCTGGTGAATTGCACAGTCGATTCCAGGTTCGCAGCCTATACCCTGAGTCGGCCGCCGTCCTCAAGCGCCGGCGCGGGTCCTGGCCCGGCTGATCCCTCGTTCAGGGGGTGGCCGTAAAAGCTGTCAGGTACTCGCCATCTTTCCTTGTGGGACATTGCCATCCAAGAAACAGCCGCCGGAATATCCCCCGCCGCGATCAGCATTATTGGGGTCTGCGCTATTTTCCCAATTTGCTGTTGTCGTTATCCGGCGGCTGTTTCCCTACATTGATTCCAAGCCCGGTCGGCCCAATACCAACCGGAGTTCCAAAGCATGACGGCCAAATCGCTCGATTTGGCCGGCGGAAGTTGCGAGGCATCCGATGGAGACAACGAGGAAACCCTCGTCCGCCCAAGTCCCCTGTGTGCGACCCACTGTCCCCATTCGCTCCCGCTGCATCGCGGTGTCCTGCCGCGGCAGAATGCAGCCGTCGCACGGCCACCCGGCGCGTGCCGGCCTTCACGGGCCCATCGCCTGACGCCCGCCATGCTGCCACGCACACTCTGGCTGCTGGTCGACGGCCTGTCGTTCGAACTGCTGCGCGCCTATACCAGCGCGCAACCTGACAGCACGATGGGGCGGTTGTGGCGCGAACAGCGCGTGCGTCCGCTGCTTCCGCTGGCACCGAATTGCCAGACGCCGCCGTCGCTGTTCACGATCTGGAGCGGGTGCCCGCCGGAGCGGCACGGCCTGACCGGCGCCGAGGTGCCGGTGGTCGCGGGTGGCGACCCCACCGCGTTCCGCAACGGCTTCGACGTCTGGCCGCGCGACGTGCCGATGGTCTGGGACCTGTATGCCGCCCGGGGCCAGACGGTGCGGACCTGCGCGGTCCCCTTCGTCGAACCCTTGCGCTTGTTCCCGCGGCTGTTGTCAGCCACTGAAGTGTTCTCGACGCCCCTTGCCGCGCCTGCGCTGCTGGCGCCGGGCCAGCGGCTGTCTTTGCCCGCCCTGCAACTCGACCTGCGCGTGCGCGGCGGCGCCGACGGCTTGCGCCTCGAAGATCCGCAGGGGCGGGTGGTGTGGGCGGCACGGCTGCATGGCCCCGTGTTGCCCTTGCCGCACGCGACCTGGGCCAAGGCCGGCGAATCACACCGGGCGCTTGCCCTGCAAACCGTGGTGATCGATGACCAGCCGCAACTGGTCTTCCTCGGCTACCACGCTGTCAAGGTGCACGGGCGCGACGCCGAGCGGCGCCGCATGCATGGCCGCGCGCGTCCCTATGTGGCCGCCAACCCGGGGCGGCTCTACCAGGAGCGCCGCCTCGGCGTGAGTCTGCGGGACGGCGGCACCGGCGCCGCCGAGACCTTGCTGGTCGCGCTGATGCGGCATGTGCACGACAGCTTCGCGAACGACATCCGCTGGGCGGTGGAGGGGCACGACGCCGACCTGACGGTCGGCTACTACCCGCTGATCAACCAGCTGTCGCACCAGATCCTCTGCCACGCGGTGCGGCCCGACGGCAGTTTCTCGGGCCCGCTGGCGCCCGCCTTCCTGCGCGTGATGGGCTGGCTCGACGAATGGATCACCAAGCTGCGGCGCAGCCTGCCCGACGACTGGCGCTTCGTGATCCATTCGGACCACGGCGTGGCGCCGGTGCACTGGGACTTGCATCCCAACCGGTATTTCCGCGACCGTGGCTGGCTGCAACGCAGCAGCGAAGGGCGCATCGACGCGCGCCGCTCGCTGGTGTTTTTCCACCCCGCCGAGAACGGCTTGCTGGTGTTTCACCGACAGCGGCTCCAGGAAGCCGGGCTCACGACAGCGAGCGTGGTCGAGGCCCTGGCCGACGCGGTGGCGTCGGCCGGCCTCAGCGGGCTCGGGGTGTTGCAGGGGGTGCCGGCGCCGTTCGGCGCCGAGTGGGAGTCGGGCCACTATCTTCAGAGCCCTGCGGGCGTGCGACCGCGCGCCGCCATCGACGCCGCGCTGGTGTGCCGCAGCCAGAGAGGCGGCGACCACACCGTCTATGCCGACCACCCGTGGTTGCGCGGCGCGCTGCTGGACGCCGGCCCTCAACCCTGGCTGGCCCCCGGGGCCGAGGCGCTGGCCCTGTCGGACCTGATGCCCCAGGTTCTCGAGCGGCGCAGCGCCGTGCCGGCGTGACGCACCGCCGCCGGCAGGGCGGGGCCGGGCAGGTACCGGCGTGTCTCCCCGGGGCCGCTGGCCACACAGCGCCGGTGCTGGTGACGAGCCGGGAGTGGCGTGCCGGCGACGCTCGCCTGGCCCTTCCGCGGCTTTTCCGTCGGGCCTCGCTCGCGCCGGCACCCACCGCGCCACTCGAGGCTGGTTCGGGCGAGTCAACGCTCCACGCGCGACTCGGCCTCGGGCGCCGCGCACAAGGCGGCGCCGCAGACATTGCCGCCCATGTTCACGCCGCCGTCGACGTCTGCCTGCTGGTTGGCCCGGAACGAGTTCTGGGCATACCCGCCGTCGCCGACGATGCGCAGGCCGACGTCGGTGTTGGTCGCGATGACGTTGCCGATCACGGCGCCGCCGTTGGCCGCGGTGACGCCGGTATGGTTCATCTGCACCGTGGAGTGCACCAGCGACGAGCGGTTGAGGCCGACGCCGATGAGGTTGGAGCTCGCCAGGCTGTCCTTGACCAGCCCGCTCGTCACGACAAAACCGGCCCGGTTGTGGCGGGCCCTCACACCCTCGACCGTACAGCCTTTGCAGTTGATGCCATCGCCACCCATGCCGTGGATCACGCCGTTGCGTACCGCCAATCCGCGCACCAGTCCGGTGGTGATGCCGGTGCCGGATTGGCCGCTGCAGCTGAAGTCGGCGCCGCTGCCTTCACAGGTGCTCGGGCCCGCAATCGAGAAACCACTGAGGTCGAGCGTCACATCGTCGGCCAGGATTTCGACGGCGTCGGTGTCGGCCGGCACCACGAGGTTCTCGGTCAGCCGGTAGCTGCCGGGGCGGCAGATCGTGATGGGGAAGCCGGGTTCGTCCCGGCAGCCGTTCGAGCCTGCAGGCAGCCCGCCGGCGGCGGCCAGCTTCTGATCGAGGTTGACCATGCCGTGCAGCAGCGGCACTGCGCAGCCCGACAGGGCCAGCGCGAGCATCGACGTCAGGGCGTAGGGGGCAAGGCGGAGTGTGCGCGAAGTCATCTGCCGATCTCCTTGAGGCAGGCAGAAAGCGGCAAGCGGCGTTCCCTCGGCGGAGGTGCGTGATGGCCGCCGCCGTTGCCCCTCCACGACGTCGACGGGGTGATGCGGCGATCGAATCGAGTGCCGGATGCCGCCGGTCTTTTGCTCGCTTTGTCCCTTGGTCCTCTTCTCCTTCGCATCCCCGCCGTGACGCCTGCGACGTCAATGGGTGTCGTCGTCCGCGCGCACGCTCAACCTGAAAGGTGATCCATGCCGAAGCAGCTTCCAGTTTCCAGGTGGTGCGCCACGATGCTGGCGACGTGCGCGGTGGCGTCGCTGGTGCCCGCGCAGGGCGCCGTGCTCGATTTCGAAGCCGGCCCGCCTGCCCTGTACGCCGATGGCAGCGGGTTCGAACAAGGTGAGTTCCGCTTCCGCGTCGAGGGCGACTTCGGGATGCTCGACACGGCGGCGGCCTGTGCCGACATCGTCTGTCCGAGCGGCAACGACACCCAGTTCTATGCCGGCCTCAACGACAGTTCGCTTTCGGTGCAGCGCGTGGACGGCGGCACCTTCAGCCTGTTGGGCTTCGACGCCGCCTTCGTGGCGCCGCTCGAGTTCAGCCCCGGCTCCAACGTGGGCCAGATCGTGGTGGAGGCGCTGGCGGCCGACGGCCGGAGGGTGTTCGGCGCCTGGGACGCCGGCAAGAGCGGAGCCGACGGCGCGTTCTCGTTTGCGCGTCACGCCGGCGACCGCTTTGCGGCCTTCGGCAACATCACGTCCTTCGATGTGTTTGCCTGCGTCTACGGCCCCGGTGGCGGCTGCTTCCGCCCGGCGCAAAACCTGGCGCAGTTTGCCCTCGACAACCTGCAGGTGGCCGCTGCGGTGCCAGAGCCGGGCAGCGCCGCATTGCTGGTGCTCGGCTGCGCCGCGAGCATGCTCATCGCCGGCCGCCGCCGCCGTGCCCCGGCGCCTGCCGCCCACTGACCGCGAGGAGCCCCTCATGTACCGACATCTCCTCGCCTTGGTGCTCGTGCTCGCCGGCGCTGCTGCCGCGGCACAACCAGCAGGCCGCAAGGCCTATATCGTGCAACTCAGCGGCCCGCCCGCAGCGACCTACAGCGGCGGCGTGGCCGGCCTGGCCGCCACGCGTGCCGCGCCGGGCGGCACTTTCCGTCTCGGCGCCCCTGGCGTGCGGGCCTACCTGTCGCATCTCGACACCCGCCGCAACCAGGTGCTGGCCGGTGTGGCCGGCGCCCAGGTGTTGCACCGCTACGGCGTGGCCTTCAACGGCTTTTCGGCGTTGCTCAGCGACGCCGACGTGCAAAAGCTGAAGGCCACGCCCGGGGTGCTCGCGGTCCGCCGCGACCTGCCGCGCAGCCTGGCCACCAGCCGCACGCCGATCTTTCTGGGCCTCAGCACCCCCGGCGGACTGTGGTCTCAGGTCGATGCAGCGTCACGCCCCCTGAAAGGCGAGGATGTCGTGGTCGGCGTCATCGACTCGGGCATCTGGCCCGAAGACCCCTCGTTCTCCGACAAGGTCGATGCGAACGGAGATCCGGTTTCCGCGCACCAGCCTGGCCGGGTGGTCTACGGCCCGCCGCCGGCCCGGTGGAGCGGCCGCTGCCAGAGCGGCCCGGGCTTCGGCCCCGAGCGCTGCAACCATAAGGTGATCGGCGCGCGCTATTTCGACGCGTCGTTCAAGGCCAGCGGCTTGCCGCTGCACTGGGCCGAGTACGAGTCGCCACGCGACCAGGACGGGCACGGCAGCCACACAGCGTCGATCGCGGCAGGCAACGCCGGTGTCGCCACCCGCGTCAACGGCACCGATACCGGACGCATTGCCGGCATGGCGCCCCGCGCCCGGCTGGCGATCTACAAAGCGTGCTGGAGCTGGCTCGACCTTGCGACCGACGAGGTCGTCGTCAACTGCTGGATCGGCGACAGCGTGGCCGCCATCGAGCAGGCGGTGGCCGACGGTGTGGACGTGATCAACTTCTCGATCGGCGGGTCGACCGACGACCTGCTCGATCCGGTCGAAGAGGCCTTCCTCAACGCCACCGCGGCTGGCGTGTTCGTCGCAACGGCCGGGGGGAACGAGGGGCCGGGCAATACCGTCTCGCACCCTGCGCCCTGGCTGACGACCGTCGCCGCCTCCACGCACGACCGGCGGCTGGTCGCGCCGGTGCAACTGGGCAACGGGGCGCGTTTGCAGGGGGCATCCCGCTCCTCCGGCGTGCCGAGCAAGCCCCTGGTGTTGTCGACTGCCGTGGCGCTGTACCCGCCGTTCGACGAGAGCAACCTCGACGCCCGGTTGTGTTTCCTCGATGCCCTCGATCCCGCCAAGGCCGCTGGCAAGATCATCGTCTGTGACCGCGGCACCAATGCGCGCGTCGAGAAAAGCGAGGAGGCGGCGCGGGTCGGCGCCGCAGGCATGATCTTGCTGAACGTCGAGCCGAGCGACCTCCTCGACGACCCGCATTTCGTGCCCACCGTCCACCTGCCGCACACCGACGCGGCCACGGTCCGTGGCTATGCGGTCAGCGCCGATGCCAGCGCCGCTCTCGGTGTCGCGACACAGGCGGAAGGTGTGGTCGCGCCGGTGGTCGCCGAGTTCTCGTCACGCGGGCCCAACCTCGCGACGCCCCTCATCGTCAAACCCGACCTGAGCGCACCCGGCGTCAACCTGCTCGCGGCCTTCGCCTGGCAGCCGGCCACGCAGGCGCAGCATGCTGCCGTCGTCGCCGGTACCCTCACGCCGCCGCCGGCCGCCGACTTCCTGTCCGGCACCTCGATGGCCTCGCCCCATGTCGCCGGTGTCGCCGCGCTGTTGAAGCAACGCCACCCGACCTGGTCGCCCGCGGCGATCAAGTCCGTCTTGCTGACGTCCGCCGGGCCGTTGCGCACACCCGAGGGGGGCGTGGACGGCGACCGTTGGGGTTATGGCGCCGGCCATCTCAACCCGCGGGCCGCCGCCGCGACATCGCTGGTGTACGAGGCCGGCCTCGCCGACTACGTCGGCTTTCTGTGCGGGCTCGATCTGCTGCCATCCGACGGCCCGAGGTGCAGCACAAGCCTCCCCATCGCGGCCCACAACCTGAACCTGCCGTCGCTCGGGGCCACGGTGGTGGGCCGCCTCGAGGTGCAGCGCGAGGTGCGCCACCTGGGCACTTCGCCGGCCACCTACGTCGCCGATGCCAAGCTGCCGGGTTTTGCCGTGGCGGTCGTACCGGCACAGCTGCAGCTCGCGCCGGGTGAGCGCGCGCGCTTCAAGGTGCAACTGCTGCGCACCTCGGCACCCTCCGGCGAGTGGCGCTTCGGCAGCTTGGTCTGGCGCAACGGGGCCGGGCAACAGGTGCTCAGCCCCATCGTCGCACGCGCCCTGACGCTCGACGCGCCGGCGTCGTTCGACGATACAAGGGCCACCGGCACCAAGGTGTTCAACGTCGCCACCGGCTACAGCGGCGTGCTCGAAACCGTGCCGCTGGGCCTCGTACCGGCCACGCGGCAGTCCGGTGTGGTGAGCAGCGGGGGAGTGACCTGCTTCGACGTGCCGGTGGCCACCGGCGCCCGGCATGCCCGCTTCGCGCTGTTCGACAGCGACAGCTCGGGTGGCGGCGCCGACGATCTCGACCTCGAGGTCTACCTGGACGAAGCCCTGGTCGGCATCAGTGCCGGTGCCACCGCCGACGAGGAAGTGCGCTTGAGCGACCCGGCGCCGGGGCAGTACAGCGCCTGTGTGGTCGGCTACGCACCGCAAGGGGGCCGTGCCAGCTTCACATTGTCGAGTTGGGTGGTCGGCCCGCAGTCCGGCACCGGCAGCTTGCGTGCGTCGGGTCCGCGCCATGTCCACCTCGGCGGCAACGCCTCGGTCGGCCTGGGTTGGTCGGTCGGGACCGGGCAGCGTTACCTGGGGGCGGTGTCGTTCCGTGACGGCCGTGGTACGGACCTCGGCACCACCGTGCTGTCGGTCGACACGCTCAGCACAACATCACGCTCACGCTCGGGCGGCGCCCGCAAGGCGAACGCGTTGTCCAAAAAACGCTGAGGGCGGCGGCAGCGCCGGGCCCGGCGGGCTGACCCGCCGGGTCACGGCGGTGCGTGGCGCAAGGGCCGCAGCTCAGTAGGCCGACGACGCTGCGCCCGATCCGCTGCGCAACACGCAGCGGCCTTCGGCGCAGCGCGCGCCGGGATCGGTCACCATCGAGCAGTTCGAGACCATGCCGCTCTCGCGCTGTTGCGCCCGGCGGGCGGTTTCGAGTTCGCGCGACAACGCTGTCAGTCGCGCGCCGTCGCTGCGGGCGGTCGACCAGGGCAGGTAACGCTCGGGGCCGCCGCAGGCCTTGGCGCCCATTGGCAGCGTGCGGCATTGTGCGTCGCTGGTGCAGGCGGCATCGCCCACGGCTGTTTCGATCTCTTGCCGCAAGGCCTGGGCCGAGCGCAGATCCGGCGGCGCGGCTGACGGGGTGGCGCTGCAGCCGGCCAGCAGCACCAGCAAGGGCCAGCAGAGCAGGGCGCGGCGACCTGCAGCACGTGCGGACACGCGAGGCGGCTTCGGATGTGTCATGGGCAGGCGGAGCAGTGAAACAAGGAACGCCACTATACGTCGGTCAGGCGGTCAGGCGGTCGGGCCGGGTCGCGCCGTGGCACACGTGCGCTTGATCAACCGCGCCGGTCCTCGTCTGCCGTGCGCAACGCAGGCCGGGCCGACACCAGGGGACACGGGCTCGCGGGCCGCCGGCAGGTAAGGCTTGCTGTCGAAACGCCGGCTCGGGCCCGCGCTCTGGCACGCCGCATGCGCCGGCGCCGCGGGAGCGCACGCATGCCGGCCATCGGCAGGGCAGGCGCAGGCGTTGCTGGGTGCTTGCCATGTCACCGCCTCAGCGTGGCGGCGTCGGCCAGGCTGTGCCCTCGTGCAGCTGTGTACCCGACGCCCCGCCCGGGTCTTGCGTCTCAACAGGGAGTTTGTCATGCATGCAGAAAACTTCACCGGCAAGGTCGTCGTCATCACCGGCGCGTCCAGCGGCATCGGCCGCGCCACGGCCCACGCCTTCGCGCGCGAGGGGGCCAACGTGGTCCTCGCCGCACGTCGTGAAGCCCTGCTGCAGGAGGCCGCCGAGGAATGCCGCGCCCTCGGTGGCACGGTGTTGACCGTGGTGGCCGACGTGACCCGTGAAGAGGATGTGGAACGCGTGGCGGCCGAAACCCTCGCGCGTTTCGGTCGCATCGACGTCTGGTTCAACAACGCCGGCGTCGGCGTGTTCGGTCGCTTCGAGGATGTGCCCAGCGATGCCTGGCGCCGGGTCATCGAGACCAATGTGTTCGGCTACATGTACGGCGCCAAGGCGGCCATGCGCCAATTCCGCACGCAGGGTCATGGGGTGCTGATCCAGAACGCCTCCATCGTCGGGCGTGTCGCCAAGCCCGACTCGACCGCCTACGCCACCAGCAAGTTCGCGGTACGCGGCTTCTCCGAAGCCTTGCGACAGGAGGTGCTCGACCAGCGCAACATCCACGTCTGCACCATCTTGCCCTCGGTGATCGACACACCGTTCTTCCATCATGCGGCCAACTACAGCCACCTGCGGGTGCGGGCTGCGCCGCCGGTCTACACGCCTGAGAAGGTGGCCGAGACCGTCGTCGGGTTGGTGCGGCGGCCGCAGGCCGAGGTGGTCATCGGCGGCGCGGGCAAGCTCGCGTCGCTGTTCAAGGGCTTGATCCCCGGCCCGATGACACGCATCACCGGGCGTGCCTTCAACTATGGCTTTCTGGCGCGAGAGCCGAGTGCCGTGACCAGCGGCGCGCTGTTCGAGCCGATGCAGGACCGCTGGGGCACGCGAGGGGGGTGGCGCAAGGGCCCCAACAACGGCGGCATGCCCCTGCTCGCGATGGCCCTGGTCGGACTGCCGCTGGCCGCCTTTGCTTACACCCGCTGGCGCCAGCAGCGGGCTCGCGGCTAGGGCCGGTTCACCCTATCCAGACCCTGGTCTGACTCGACCCTCCGGGACCGGCGCTTGCGGCGGCGGCGGCCCGGCCCAGCCTGACGTGTGACCAACGAATGCAAGGAGCACAGCATGAGCAACGACGATGTGATCGATGTCCTGAACAACCTGATCGAAACCTGCAAGGACGGCGAATACGGCTTCAACAGCTGCGCCGAACATTGCAAGTCACCCGAGCTGAAGGCGATCTTCACGTCGCGGGCGCAAGACTGCCGGCGCGGTGCCGACGAATTGCAGGCGCGGGTGGCGGCCTTGGGCGGCAAGCCGGACACCGGCGGCAGCGTCGCCGGCGCCCTGCACCGCGGCTGGGTCGCGACGCGTGACGCGCTGACCGGCCGCGACGACACCGCGATGCTGGAGGAATGCGAACGCGGCGAGGACGTCGCGCTGGCGAGCTACCGCAAGGCGCTGCAGAAGGACCTGCCGGTCGACCTGCGGGCATTGATCGAACGCCAGCTGCAGGGCGCCCAGCGCAACCACGACCAGGTCAAGGCGCTGCGCGACAGCTACAAGAAGCGCACCTGAGCGCTACGGGCGGCGCGGCCGGCTTCGGGGTCGGGATCTCGGGGTCGGCGCTCCCATCCCGGCGGCGCTGCCGGCAGGCGGGTGACACGACCCGCCAGCGCGCCGCCGCTCATGCAGCCTGTGACTGCAACCACGCCCGCCAGCCCCCGTATGCCGTGATGTCGGTGGCCCCCACGACGCCGGCAGGCTCACAGATGAAACCCGCCACGCTACGCCCGTCCGCCAGCACCGTGCGGCCGATGCCCAGCGGTGCCGGGATGCCGGCGACGAAGGAGCCGAAGGCGCTTGCCGGCAACTCCCACACCTCCACTTCGATCGCCGCGCCGCCGCGGTCGACCCGCACCAGCCCGGGCCGTTGCGGCGGCCCGCCGGCCAGTGCGTAGAAGCGGTAGCAGGCGGCGGTGGTGGTGCGCTCGACGAGGCGCGCGCCACGGGTGGTCAGTTGGTGGTGCAGGGGTTGGCCTTGCAGATGAGCGCCGCACACGGCCACCTGCACCTGGCCGGACGGCACCGCCGGCAGCGTCGTGTGCACCTTGGCCGGCAGCCTGTGCGCAGTCGCGCCCAGCCGCGTCTGCGCGCCTTCCGCCGAGGCCTGCCAGCGACGGCCCAGGTTCAACAGCGGCTGGTCCTGGTGTGCGGGGGCCGCGAAGGTGACACCGAAGGGCAGGCCGTCGGGGCGGAATCCGGCAGGCAGCGCGATGGCGGCCAGGTCGAGCAAGTTCATGAAGTTGGTGTAGAGGCCCAGGTCGCTGTTGCGGGCGACCGGCTCGGCCCACATCTGTTCGAGCGTTGGCAGCGTGCCGGCCGTCGGCGTCAACAGCACGTCCACCTGTCGCCACACCGGCTCGCAGCGCGCTTGCAGTTCGCGCAGCCGGTATTGCGCCGCAAAGGCGTCCGCGGCCAGGAGCTTGGCACCGCCCAGTGTGATCTCGCGGGTGACCGGGAAGACGGCGTCGGGCTGGCGGTCGATGAAATCGCGGATGGCCTGGTAGCGCTCCGCGACCCACGGGCCCTGGTACAGCAGCCGCGCGGTCTTGAAGAAGGGCTCGAAGTCGACGTCGACGATGTGGGCGCCCAGCGCGCGAGCCCGCTCGACCGCATCGGCAAACAGCGTCGCATAGGCCGTGTCGCCGAAGAATTCGAGCTGGCCGGGCCGTGGGATGCCCACGGTCCACGGCCGGCCGCTGCCGAAGTCGAAGCCATGCGGCTGTGCCGGGCGTGAATAGCCGTCTTCGGCATCCTGGCCCAGCGCCTGCGCATACACCTGTTGTGCGTCCGCGGCCGTGAGCGCGAAGATCGACACCGTGTCGAGCGAGCGGCAGGCCGGCACCACACCGCGCGTCGAGAGCAGGCCGCAGGTCGGCTTCAAGCCCACCAGGTGGTTGAAGGCGGCCGGCACCCGACCAGAGCCGGCGGTGTCGGTGCCGAGTGAAAAGCTGACCTGGCCGAGGGCCACCGCGACCGCCGAGCCCGAGCTGGAACCGCCCGAGACATGGCGGCGGTCGAAGGCATTGAGGCAGGCGCCGTAAGGCGAGCGCGTGCCGTTCAGGCCGGTGGCGAACTGGTCGAGGTTGGTCTTGCCGACGGCGATCGCACCCGCGTCGAGCAAACGTTGCACGACGAAGGCGCTGCGCTCGGGGGTGTAGGCAAACGCGGGGCAGCCGGCGGTGGTGGGCACACCGGCGAGGTCGATGTTGTCCTTGATCGCGAACGGCACGCCCCACAACGGCAGCGAGGCCGGGTCGAGCTGCTCCAGCTCACGGGCCCGCTGGCGCAGCTGGTCGGGCGCGATGCGGTGGACCCAGGCGTGGTGTGCATCGTCCCCGATGGCCTCGCAGACGCGCTCGACCACCTGGCTGGGCGTCAGCCGGGCGCTGCGATACGCCTGCTGCAGGGTCTCGATGTCGAGCGAGACGGGCGACAGTGCCGATGTGTTCATCGCGAACCCTCCGCTGTTTGCAACACCACGATGTCCTGGCCGGCCGAAACGCCGGCGCCTTCCCGACAGTCGACCCGCAGCACCTGTCCACCGCAAGGGGCGACGACGGCGAACTCCATCTTCATCGACTCCACGACCGCCAGGGTGTCGCCTTCGCGCACTTCGTCGCCGACACTCACCAGCACTTTCCAGATGCTGCCCGGCACTTGTGTCGCAACGGCCCGCGCGCCCGCCGGCAATTCACCCTGCGGTGCGACGGCCGATGCACCGGCCTCGTCGCCCACGTAGTCGGCCTGCCCGGCCTCGCGCCAGCGTTCCCGCTCGTCGTCGAAGGCCGCTTGCTGACGTGTCTTGAAGTCGGCGATGGCCTGCGCATGCTCGGCCAGAAAGGCCTGGTATTCGCGCAGGCTGAACTGACCCGGTTCGATGCGCAACGGGTAGCGCCCGGCGGGAAAGTCCTGTCGGATGCGCAGCAGTTCGGCCTCGCTGACCGGATAGAAGCGGATGCGGTCGAAAAAGCGCAGCAGCCAGGGCTTGCCGGCTTCGAAAGCGGGCGCCCCATTGCTCGCGTCGCGCCAGCGGTTCCACATCTGCAGCGTGCGGCCGACGAACTGGTAGCCGCCGGGCCCTTCCATGCCGTAGACACACAGGTAGGCGCCGCCGATGCCCACCGCGTTCTCGGGCGTCCAGGTGCGCGCCGGGTTGTACTTGGTCGTCACCAGCCGGTGGCGCGGGTCGACCGGCGTCGCCACCGGCGCGCCGAGGTAGACGTCGCCGAGGCCGAGCACCAAATAGCTGGCGTCGAACACGACACGCTGCACCTCGTCGATCGACGCCAGCCCGTTGATGCGGCGGATGAACTCGATGTTGCTCGGGCACCAGGGCGCATCGGGACGCACCGACTGCATGTACTTCTCGATCGCGACCCGGGTGGCGCTGTCGTCCCACGACAGCGGCAGGTGCACGGTGCGCGACGGCACCACCAGGTCGCCGGTATCCCCCAGGCCCTCGTCGGCCGCGAGCACAGCCTCGACCAGCCGGGGTTGCGGCAATCGGGCCGGGTCGAAATGCACCTGCAGCGAGCGGATGCCCGGCGTCATGTCGACGATGCCGGGCAGGGCGGTCGCCTGCAAGGCCTGCATCAGCCCATGCACCCGCAGCCGCAGTGCGATGTCGAGCTGCAGTTCGCCGATCTCGATCAGCAGGTAGCGGTCGCCTGCCTGGCGCACCACCAGCTCGGGCCGGTCGTCGGACCCGGCGCGCCGGGCCACGATGGGCGAGCCGAGCGTCGCCGCGGGGGTCAACGGCGCGAGGTCAGGCGCCTGCAGGCTGGCGATCCATCGTTCCTGCGCCTGTTGCCGTTGCGCGGCCTGCGCCAGGTCGACGCAGCAAAAGCGCACCGTGTCGCCGGGCCGCAGCTGCCCGAGCTTCCAACGTTCTGCCGCGATCACCACGGCCGGGCAGACAAAGCCGCCCAGGCTGGGGCCGTCCGGGCCGAGGATCACCGGCATGTCGCCGGTGAAGTCGATGGCGCCAATGGCGTAGGCGTTGTCGTGGATGTTGGACGGGTGCAGCCCGGCCTCGCCGCCGTCGTGCCGCGCCCATTCGGGTTTGGGCCCGATCAGGCGCAGCCCAGTGCGGCTGGAGTTGTAATGCACCTGCCAGTCGGTGGCGAAGAAGGTGGCAACGTCCCGGTCGGTGAAGAAATCGGGCGCGCCATGCGGGCCGTAGAGCACCCCGACCTCCCAATGGTGCCCGTGGACCGGGGTCGCTTCGGGGGGCAGGGCGTCGACCGGCTCGGCCTCGTATTCATCGGCCAGGTGCAGCAAGTCGCCAGCGCGCAAGGTGCGCCCGGCGTGGCCGCCGAACTGCCCCAGCGTGAAGGTGGACCGGCTGCCGAGGTAGCGGGGCAGGTCGAGTCCGCCGCGCAGGGCCAGATAGGTCCGCGCGCCGGCCGTGTCGATCGCGCCCAGCTTCAGCACGCTGCCGGCCTTCACCGGATGCGAGCGCCACAACGCCAGCGGCCGGCCGTCCAGCGTGGCCGGGATCGCCGCGCCGCACAGCGCGATCACGGCGTCGTGGTGAAAGCGCAGCGTCGGGCCGGCCAGCGTGCATTCGAGCGCGGCGGCCGTCGCGGCATTGCCGACCACGCGGTTGGCGAGGCGAAAGGCGAGATCGTCCATCGGCCCCGATGGCGGCACGCCCACGTCCCAATAGCCCTGGCGCCCGGGATGGTCCTGCACACTGGTCTGCACACCCGGCTCGAGCACCTCGATCGCGTTCGGCGCGTAGCGCACGTCGGCCAGCGTGCGGGTGACGACACGGCCTTGCGTGAACACCGGATCGGCGGCGACCGCGCGCAGGTAGCGCAGATTGGTCTCGATGCCGGCCAAGCGCGTTTGCGCGAGGGCTGCTTGCAGCCGGGCCACCGCGTCGTCGCGCGTCTCGCCGGTGACGATCAGCTTGGCGACCATCGGGTCGTAGTGGGGCGGCACTTCGCTGCCGGTGGCCACGGCCGTTTCGACGCGCACCTGGTCGGGAAACACCACCTCGGTCAACACACCCGCGCAGGGCTGGAAGTTGCGGGCCGGGTCTTCCGCGTACAGGCGCACCTGGATCGACGCGCCACGCGGCGCCGGCGCCTGCAAGGCCCAGCGCTCGCCGCGGGCCAGCCGCACCATCCACGCCACCAGGTCGAGCCCCGTGACTTGTTCGGTCACGCCGTGCTCGACCTGCAGCCGGGTGTTGACCTCGAGAAAGTAGAAGTCGCCCGTGTCGGCGTCGAGCACGAACTCCACCGTGCCGGCCGAGCGGTACACGACCGCACGGCCGAGCCGCACCGCGGCGTCGAGCAGCGCGGCACGCGTTTCGTCGGCGAGACCCGGCGCCGGGGTCTCCTCGATCACCTTCTGATGGCGACGCTGCGCCGAGCAGTCGCGCTCGCCGAGCGCGATCACGTCGCCGCGCCCGTCGCCGAACAGCTGCACCTCGATGTGACGCGCGCGTTCGACGAACTTCTCGAGATACAGCCCTGCGTCCTTGAAGTTGGCCCGTGCCAGCCGCTCGACGGCCTCGTAGGCGGCGGCCAGTTCGGCTTCGCTGCGGACCAGCCGCATGCCGATGCCGCCGCCGCCGGCGGTGCTCTTCAACATCACGGGGTAGCCGATGCGGGCAGCTTCGCCACACGCCTCGTCGACGTCGCGCAGCAAGGCGCTGCCGGGCAGCAGCGGCACGGCGTGACGCCGGGCCAGCTCGCGGGCAGTGTGCTTGAGGCCGAAGGCGCGCATCTGCCCTGGCGTCGGCCCGACGAAGGCGATGCCGGCAGCTTCGCAGCGTTCCGCGAAGTCGGCGTTCTCGGACAGAAAACCATAGCCGGGGTGGATCGCCCCGGCGCCGGTTTCCCGGGCCGCCGCAATGATGCGGTCGGCGTCGAGGTAGCTCTGGGCGGCCGGGGCCGGGCCGATGCAGACCGCCACATCGGCGAGCGCGACATGGGCCGCATCGGCATCGGCTTCGGAATACACGGCCACCGAGCGCAGCCCCATCTGCTTGAGCGTGCGGATGATGCGGCAGGCGATGACGCCGCGGTTGGCGATCAGGACGGTGTCGAACATGAGGAGAGGGTCCCTCGGTGGCGGGCCGTCCCGCCGGAGGTCGAAACGCGCCGCGGGTCGTCCCGCGGGCGGCGCAGGTGCGCGCGGTTCACTCAGCGGCCGGTCGGTCCCACACCAGCAAACGGATCGGCGTCGGGTTGTAGGCGTTGCAGGGGTTGTTCAGCTGCGGGCAGTTGGAGATCAGCACCACGACATCCATCTCGGCGCGCAACTCGACGTATTTGCCCGGCGCCGAGATGCCGTCCGCGAACTGCAGGTCACCTTGCGGTGTCACCGGCACGTTCATGAAGAAATTGATATTGGGTGCCAGGTCGCGCTTGCCCAGCCGCCGGGAGGTGGCTTCGTGGCAATGGCACATCGCGTGCAGAAAGCTGTCGCGGCAGCTGTGCATCGAGCGCTTCTCGAGCGCGTAGCGGGTGGTGTTGCTTTCGGCCGAGCAGGCGCCGCCCAGCGTGTCGTGGCGGCCGCAGGTGTCCGCCGTGATGGTCAGCATCACGCGGCCTTCGCTCGAATACAGGCGGCTGCCGGCGCCCAGGTAGAGGCGGGCGTTGCGCGCGATGGTATCGGCCGCGCTGTAGCGTTCCTCCGGGTCGGCGGCGCTGTAGAACAAGGTGTCGACGGCCTGGTTGCCTTCGAGGTCGAGGATGCGCAGGGTCTGGCCGGCCCGGACGGTCGCCATCCAGGGGTCGCCGGCACGGCAGACCTGGTCGAGCACGGCCTGCCGCGGGTCGAGCGGGCTTTCGATGAGGTGGGGTGTCATGTCGCTCTCACCGTCCGTCAGACGGCATAAAAACGTTCGGTGTTGGCGAAGGCTCGGCCGTTCTGCGGGCAACGGGTGCGGCAGGCATCGTCGGCCGTCACCGGGTCGCCGCGCCAGGCCGACAACCGCACGCCGGCCGGGGCGTAGCGGGGCTTGGGGTCGAGCGGGTGGGGCGCGGTGGACAGCACGACGAGCGTGTTCATCTCGAAGCGCAGCTCCACTGCATCGCCGGCGCGGCTGTGGCCTTCGACAAAACGCAAGCCACCGGTCTCGTCGCACACCGCCTTGCTGAAGAAGTTGACGTTGGCGACCAGGTCGCGCTTGCCCAGGCCCCACTTGCCCAGCTCGACCAACAGGCCGTCGCGGCCATTGCGGTACATGTCGTTGCGCTGCTGCTGGAAGCTGGTGTCGCCGTATTTCGCGCGCACCTGTTCGGCATCGACGGCACCGCACCAGGTGTCGTGCCAGCCAACGCTGTCGGCGACGATGGAGCACAACACGCGCCCCATGTCCGAATGGCAGGTGTGGCCGGCGGTGAGGTAAGCAGTGTGCTGCGCCTTCAGCGTGTCGGGCATGTTGTAGCGTTCGAGCTTTTCATCGTGGTGATAGAACAGCGTCGAGACGTTCGCGCCGCCTTGCAGGTCCGTCAGGCGCAGCACGCTGCCGCGGCGCAACAGGCCCGACCAGTGGTGGCCGCCGGGCACCAGTTCTTCCAACAGCAGTCGGTCGGCGGCAATGGGCTTCAGTGTCGTCACGTGGTGCTCTCCTTGGCGCCCTCTGCGGCGCGCGTCAAACGTTCGAGTTGTTCCAGGTCGGTCTTCATGCCCGAGGTTTCTCGGATGCGCTCGAGAATCCGGCCCTTGAGCGCCAGAAACTCCGGCGCCAGCTTCATGCGCTGTTCGCGCCGCGCCGGCAGCGGCACTTCGTAGATCGTGTCGACGCGGCCCGGGCGCGGTGCCATCAGCACCACACGGTGCCCCAGGTAGAGCGCTTCCTCGACGTCATGGGTGACGAACACCACGGTGGTGCGTTCGAGCCGGTGCACGTGCAGGATCAGGTCGTGCATGACCTCGCGCGTCTGGGCGTCGAGCGCGCCGAAGGGCTCGTCCATCAGCAGGATTTGCGGGCGGCTCATCAGGGCCCGCGCAATCGCGACGCGCTGCTGCATGCCGCCCGACAGCTGGCTGGGGTAGGCCTGTGCCGACGCGCTCAAGCCCATCAGCCGCAACAGCGCGTCGGCGCGGCCAGCGGCGGCCTCGACGTCCGAACTGCTGCGGTCGCGCGCCTGCCATGCGAGCTGCCGGCTGAACTTGATGTTGCCGATCACGCTCAGCCAGGGGTAGAGGCTGTAGTGCTGGAACACCATCGCGCGTTCGGGGCCCGGTGCGAACACCGGCCGGCCGTCGACTAGCACCTCGCCCTGGCTGCGTTGTTCCAGCCCGGCCAGCGTGCGCAGCAGCGTGGACTTGCCGCAACCCGAGGCGCCGACCAGGGTGACGAACTCGTTGTCGGCGATCGCCAGGTCGACGTCCTGCAGCGCGGTGACCCGCCGAGGGCCTTCGCCGAAGTGCTTGAAGAGGCCGCGGCATTCGATCTTGTGGTGGGCCATGATGTTCAGTGCCTCGCGTGCAGATAGGGGAAGGCCAGCCGGTGGGCCAGCCGGAACAGCTGGTCGATGACCAGGCCGATCAGGCCGATCAGCAAGATGCCGGCGAAGATCTTGTCGGTCTGCAGGAAACGTTGCGCCTTCAGGATGGCGAACCCGAGCCCGGAGTTGGCGGCGACCAGTTCGGCCACCACCAGATAGGTCCAGGCCCAACCCATCGTGATGCGCAAGGTGTCGAGCAGCGCCGGCTTGGACGACGGCACGATGACCTTCTCGACGATCTCGCGGCGCGTCGCGCCCATGGTCTGGGCCGCCTCGATCTGCGCCATCGGCACCCGGCGGGTGTCCTCGGCGACCATTAACACCATCTGGAAGAAGGTGCCGATGAAGATGATCGCCACCTTCGCGCCTTCGTCGATGCCCACCCACAACATCACCAGCGGCACGAAGGCCACCGCCGGCATGTAGCGGACGAAGTCGGTCAAGGGTTCGAGCAGGGCTTGCGCCGCGCGCCAGGTGCCGATGAACAGGCCGAGCGGCAAGGCCACCAGTGCGGACAAGGCCCAGCCGGCCACCACGCGGCCGACGCTGATGCCGACGTCGCCCAGCAGGCCGTCTTCGCTGGCCCACAGTCCGACACGGGCCAGGACCTGTCGTGGCCCGGGCAGGAACACCGGATCGACACCGCCGCTGGCCGCCAACCCCCACCACAGCCCCAACGGGACGACGAAACCCGCCAGCGCCAGCAGCCAGTAGCGGCGCCGCGGGATCGGATGACGGATCGCCCACATCACTTCAGCGCGTCCGCCAGCAACGAGGCGTCGATGCCGCGTGTCATGTCGGGCTTGCCCTGGATCAGCTTGTGCTCGCCGAGGAAGGCCGCGATGCTGGGCGCCACCCCGACCAGCGATTGCGGGTGTTTCGCGTCGAAGGCGCTCTTGTTGGCGTCCGCGCCGAAAAAGCGGGTGCCGGGCAGGAACACCTTGTAGTCGCCCGGCGGCATCGACACCACCTTGGACATGATCTTCACCGCTTCGTCGGGCTGCTCGCGGATGAACTTCTCGGTCTCGAACCACGCCTTGATCATGCCGACCAGCTCACGGCGCTTGCCCTGGATCGACTTCTCCTGCGCCACCAGCAGGTCAGGCACCAGGCCCGGCATGTCTTTCGAGGTGAACAGCGGCCGGCCCTTGCCGCTTTGCTGGATCTGGTGAATCCAGGGGTTCCACAGCACCGCGGCATCGACCCGGCCGGTCAGGAAGGCGGCCGCCGCATCACCCGCCGACAGGTTGACGATCTTCACGTCGCCGGGCTTCAAGCCGTTTTTCGACAGTGCGGTGGCCAGCACGAAGTGCGACACGCTGTATTGCTCGAGCGCGATGCGCTTGCCCTTCAGGTCGGCGAAGGACTTGATCTTGGGCCCGACCATCAGCGCGTCGTTGCCGGCCGAGTTGTCGTTCACCAGCACGGCCTTCAGTGGCAGGCCTTTGGCCAGCGGGCCCAGCGTGTCGGACAGGGTTTGCGAGTTGGCGTCGAGCTGGCCCGACGAGAGCGCGGCGATCGAGTCGCTGTAGTTGGCGAACCAGACCAGCTTGACGTCGGCGCCGTGCTTTTTGAAATAGCCTTTTTGCTCGGCGATGTACCAGGCCACCCAGCCTGGCCAGTCCGACACGCCAACCTTCACCTCGGCCGCCGCCGGCAGCGAAGTCAGTGCAGAGGTCGCGGTGGCGAGGGCGAGCAGCGCGGCGCAGGCGGCGCGGCGGGGCAATGACAAGGCGGATCGGGACATGACGGGCTCCAGGCTGGTTGCGAAAACACGAGAGGGCACTTCTTCACGCGAAGTGAACCTCCCGGGCTTTTGTCCCGCCGTGGAGCCTCAGACGGTAAACCGCCGCCGAAGGCCGACCGCTCTTGGACCAGGCGCCGCGGCGACCGAAACATCGGCAGCCGCGACCGGAACCCTAGCGCTCATTTCAAGAAGCGATCCGTTCGCTCCTCTCGTTGAAGCACCGGTTCGCAAGAAGGGTGCCAATCGGGACTGCGGCGCCAGACGGGGGAGCGCTGCCATGACGTCTGTTTTTGGTGCAAGGCGTGCGAAAGCCGCTCCGAAAGAGCACTGAAGTGGTGATTCCCGGTCGCTGCCGGGGCTGGCGGGCCAGGCTCTCGCTCATCCCGCCGTCACCTGCGCGTGGCAGTGAGACCAGAGGGCGGCGGTCACCGCCTCTCGCGACTGTGCTCCGTCGACCCGGATAAGTTGCCCCGCCATGCCCCGGTAGATCGACACAATGGCCTCGATGCGCTCCGGCGACCGTTCTTCGAACTTGAGCTTGTCGCCGTCCCGGCTGCGCAGCCGCTCGATCAAGCTCGCGGTCGGCAGGTCGAGGAAGAAGGCGAAGTCCGGCCGGGGGACACCTTGATTGAGGGTGACCAGAAACGCCGGGTCCACACCGCGGTGGATGAAGACGCCGAAGGTGGCATAGACATAGCGGTCGCAAATCACGACGGCGCCGCGCCGCAGCGCGGGCAGGATGACTTCCTGCACATGGCGATGGCGGTCGGCGGCGGCAAACAAGGCCAGGATGCGGGCGCGCTCCCGGGAGCCTCCCTCTTCATGGAAGTGCTGGACGGCGGCCTCGTTGCGATACCAGTCGGTCGGCTGCCGCGTTTCCACCACCGTGCGGCCTTCGGCGCGGAAGCGCTCGGCCAGCGCGGTGATCTGGGTCGTCTTGCCGGAGCCGTCGAATCCCACGATGGAGATCAGCGTGCCGGGAAGGTCATGCGGCGGCGCAAACACCGGGTCGAGCGCATCCGGGGTCAGTGGATTGCGTGTCATCTGAAATTACTTGGGTGGGAGTGGACGCAGCAGGCGCTGATCGAGGCCGCTGCGTGGTGGCGCCGCCTCACGCTGCCAGCGGCGCCGGCCGACCAGTGCCAGTCCGGGCTGCCCGGCCATCAGCCATGGCTTGCGGTGCTGAAGGGCGGTGTGGAGGCATCGGGTTCGCTCGTGGTGGAAGGGCGACCCCGAAAAGCAGAGGGCGTGCCGGGACGCGCGTCCGAGCATCGAGCTTCAACGCGAACCGATGAGGCATCCGATGCTGAAGAGGCAGCATGCGGTCGACAGGCTCTGGTGGATTGCCAGCAGTGTCGGCCGGCGAGGTCTTGCGTGCGCACCGGCGGCGGGGCCGCACGCCGTTACGACGCCGAGGTCGCTACTTCTTCTCCGGCGGCGTGGGCCGGTGCTTGTTGCGGCCCAACCGCTCCTTCAGGGCCTCGCGCAACAGGTACTCCACCTGCGCGTTCGCGCTGCGCAACTCGGCCGCGGCCAGGCGCTCGATCTCGGCCCACAGGGCGGGATCTATGCGCAACAGGAATGACTTCTTGCCGGGGCTGGCCATCGTGCGGACCGAGTCCTCAGTTGTAGAGCGTGCCGGTGTTGACCACCGGCGTCGCATCGTGGTCGGAACACAGCACGACGAGCAAGTTGCTCACCATCGCGGCCTTGCGCTCGTCGTCGAGTTCGATGACACCTCGCTCGGTGAGGCCGCGCAGCGCGAGCTCGACCATGCCGACGGCCCCCTGCACGATCTTGCTGCGCGCCGCCACGACGGCTTCCGCCTGCTGACGGCGCAGCATCGTGCCGGCGATCTCGGGCGCGTAGGCGAGGTGGGTGAGCTTGGCGTCCACCACGACGATGCCGGCCTGCTCGAACCGCGCCTGCAACTCGTGGCGCAGGGCCGCGCCGACTTCCTCGGTACCGGAGCGCAACGTGATCTCGCGCTCGGCCGCCGGATCGTGGTCGTCGAGGTTGTCGTAGGCATAGCTCGAGGCCAGGTGCCGGACGGCCGCCTCCGCCTGGGTGAGGACGTAGGCTTCATAGTTCTCGACATCGAAGCTGGCGCGTGCGGTGTCCTGCACGTTCCAGACGATCGCCGCAGCGATCTCGATCGGATTGCCGCGCAGGTCGTTGACCTTCAGCTTCTCGCTGTTGAAGTTGCGCGCCCGCACCGACAGCCGCGACTTGGCATAGAAGGGATTGGCCCAGCGCAAGCCGTCATGGCGGTCGGTGCCGCGGTAGCTGCCGAAAAAGGTCATGACCGCGGCCTGGTTCGGCTGCAGCACGTAGAGACCCGCGACGCACCAGATGGTGCCGACGACACACAGCAAGGCGAGCCCCAACGTGGCTCCGCCCGGGCGCGCCCAGACGAGCAGTCCTGCCAGGACGAGGGCGGCGAAGCCGATGAGGAGATATAGGAAACCGCTGGCCGTGTGCGCCACGCGCTCCTGAGCCGCTTGCTTGTCCATGAATCGCTCCTCGTCTGATGTCAAAGTGATATCACTTTAGGGTGGGCGAGTCGGGCATGTCAAGCGAGAGCGAGGGCAGGGCCGGACGGGCGGCGTGGCTCGACCGCAACCGCGGCCGACTTATTTCATCCTAAAAACGCGCCGGTACCGTGCGCGGGTCGGAGCACAACCTCATGCCTACTTTCCTTCGCCGCCTGGCCCTCATCGGAGTCCTCAGCACCATGGCCTATCTGACGCTTTGCTCTTGCAGCACGGTCGAGCCTCGCCATGCCGCCTCGCCGCAGCAGCGAGACGGCCGCTTTCACAACGTCGTGAACCATGAACCGACGGGCTTGCTAAAGAACCTCGAGATCATGTGGCGCTTTGCGTTCGACAAGCCGGCCGGCACCGTGCCGGCACAGCCGGTTCCGGTCCGCTCGCTCACCACTGCGCAATTGCTGGCCGCCTCGGACGGCAGCTTGTACCGCCTGGGCCATTCGACGCTGCTGTTGAAGCTCGACGGCCGCTTCTGGCTGACCGACCCGGTGTTCTCGGAGCGCGCCTCACCGCTCCAGTGGGTGGGGCCGAAACGCTTTCACGCGCCGCCCATCGAGATCGACCAGCTGCCACCGATCGAGGCGGTGATCCTCTCGCACGACCATTACGATCACCTCGACCACGCGGCGATCTTGCAACTGGCGCCCAAGGTGGCCCGCTTCGTCACGCCCCTGGGCGTCGGCGACCGGCTGGTCGACTGGGGTGTGGACGCGGCGAAGGTACAGCAGCTCGACTGGTGGCAGTCGACGTCGCTCGGGGGCGTCGAACTCGTCGCGACACCCGCACAGCATTTCTCCGGGCGCGCGCTCAACGACCGCAACCGCACCTTGTGGGCGTCGTGGGTCATCCTCGGCGGCGGCCTGCGGCTCTTCTTCAGCGGCGACACCGGCTACCACGCCGACTTCCGCCGCATCGGCGAGCGCTACGGACCCTTCGACGTCACCTTTCTCGAGACGGGCGCCTACGACGTGCAATGGCCCGATGTGCACATGCAGCCCGAGCAGACGCTGCAGGCCCACCTCGACCTGCGGGGC
Source organism: Caldimonas brevitalea (assembly GCF_001017435.1). Taxonomy (NCBI): domain Bacteria; kingdom Pseudomonadati; phylum Pseudomonadota; class Betaproteobacteria; order Burkholderiales; family Sphaerotilaceae; genus Caldimonas; species Caldimonas brevitalea. The sequence continues at coordinate 3,597,120 of NZ_CP011371.1, read as the reverse complement.
AAGGTGCTGCTGCCGGTGCACAACGGCACCTTCGACCTCGCGCTGCACACCTGGGACGACCCGCTCGAGCGCATCACGGCATTGGCGCAAGCGCAGGGTGTTGCCCTGGCGACGCCTCAAATGGGCGAAGGCCTCGCGCTGCACGCACCGCGGTTGGGCTGGGACTGGTGGCGCCAGATGGCGGTGGGGAAGGCCGGTGCCGAACACGCCCGGGCAGCGACGCCGGAGCGAACTGGCAACTGAGTTGCCCGCGGCTCTTCCGGCGCCACTAGCTTCAGCGCGGCAGCGTCTCGATCCGCAGCACCGGGTACAGGTTGAAGCGCTCGTCCCAGGACGGGTGGCGCCGGTAGAAGAACTCGAGACGGGCCGCCGGGTTCTTCGCGAACTCGGCGTCGGTTTCAAGCTTGCGCTTGAACTCGGCCGCGAGCGCCGGGTCCGCCGCCAGCTGTTGGCGGGCGACTTCTTCGGCGACGTAGGGCTCCATGTATTCCTTCATCTCGAACGCGGTGTTGAACTCGCCCCAGGCCAGCAACGAGTCGGGGGCCTGCGGTTCGAGCAGGGCCATCACCAAACGCGCCTTGGGCTGGGCGATCGGTACGAACAGCGCGCCGGCGCCGAGCGGGCGTTGCTCGGGTGCCCAGCGGCCCTCGACCGTCAGGCGCTGGTGGCCTTCGCTGGAGTCCGCGCCAAAGGTGCGCTTGTCGGCGCGGAACGCCTGCACCGCAACCGCGTCGGCGGGGCGCGACAGCTCGCGGAAGCTGACGCCGTGCTGGCGCAGTTTCTCGCCGATCGCGCGGGCGTGCGCCGCCGGCACCAGGTAGCCGGCGCCGGGCGCGTTGACGGTGAGCGACGGCTGCACGTCGTCGCGCAGCGGCAGCTTCCAGATCTGCGGCCGGGTCTCGTCGTAGCGTGTCATCAAGGCACCCGAGATGTCGGACGGCGTGCGGGTATAGGCATAACCGCGGAAGTCGACGGTGCGGGTCTTGTCGGTGGCCTTGTAGTCCAGCGCCACGCCTTGCCCGGCCAGCCGTGTCGAGCGCTGGTCGGCTTCTGCCGCGATGCGGGCCCAGTCGCGGCCATGCGACGCCACCTGCGACAACACCGAGACGATGGTGTTGTAGGTGATCTTCACGCGGGTCGGGTAGTCCTTCCAGGAATGGGTTTCGACCAGCATCGCGAAGCGGTTGCGCAAGTGGAAGTAGCCGGTCGAATAGCGTGGCGGCACCACTGAGTCGGTGACGCCCGAGGACGGGTCGTCCTCGACGTCGAACGACGGGTAGAAGGGCAGCGGCAACGAGCCCTGGGCGGCGAGGTCGGCGATCACCGCGTCGCGCAGCGCGAGGCCAGCCTTGCGCAGCTCGGCATCACCCGCGTAGACCGGCTCCACCTGGATCGCGATGTCGTGCTCGAACTTCGCGCCGTCGGTCACGTGCAGGTCGATATAGGCGAGCGGGTCCCAGCGGTTGACCAGTGCCAGCATGGCCTGCATCTCGGGTGCGTCCGCCTTGGCGTAGTCGCGGTTGAGGTTGTAGTTCTGTGCCGTCGTGCGCCAGCCCATTTCCTCGGGGCCGCGCTGGTTCGGCCGCATCCAGCGCCCGAAGCGCTCGTGCCCGTCGACGTTGAAGACCGGCACGAAGACCCACACCTGCCGGTCGAGCGCGCCCGGTGCGGCGCGGCCCTCGAGCACTTCGCGCAGCGCCAGGAAGCCGGCGTCCTTGCCGTCGATCTCGCCGGCATGGATGCCGCCTTGCATCAGCACTACCGGCCAGCCGCGCTTGCGCGCCGCGTCGGCGTCAAGGGCGCCGGTGCGCGATGCCACCAGCGCCACCATCGGGCGCCCTTCAGGCGTGCGGCCGAACTCGGTGCAGCGCACGAACCTCGGATAGGCGCGCTCGAAAGACTTGCACAAGGTCAGCACTTCGTCATAGCGCCCGGTGCGCTGAAAGCCGGAGCGTTCGGCGACGGTGGTCAGCGGTCCGTTCGCCGCCTGCGCGGCGAAGGTCAGACCGAGGAGGGAGAGGCATAGCGAGACAGCACGGAGCATGGGGAAACCCTTCTTGATATTTGAGCCGCGGCACGCTATCACGCAGCGGCGCCGCGACGGCGGCCAAATTGAGCCCTGATGTTTCGCGCGTGCGCGCTGCGCACCGTCGCACGTCCCGGGTGCATCTTCTCGGCGGCATGACCGTGGTGCCCGTTCATGTGGCAATGTGATGACAAGCCGCATGGGATGTACGCCCGGGCCGGCGGGTCGACAGCTTGTCCACAGGGCGGTCCACAGGGACTGTGGACGACATCGCGGGCCGGGGCTTTTCCCGGCGGCAGGACCGGCCCGGCCTCCAGCCCCGTCGCCTGCGCGACAGGGCGCGGCAGCGGTGCTGCCTACAGTGCGTCGCTGCACCCACCCGGAGGAGTGATGTTGGACATCGAGATGGTCGCCGAAGGCCTGCAGTTTCCCGAGGGGCCGATCGCGCTGGCCGACGGCTCGGTCTTGCTGGTCGAAATCCAGGCCCGCACGCTGAGCCGCATCGGCCCGGACGGGCGCCACAGCGTCGTGGCCCGCTTCGACGGTGGGCCGAACGGAGCCGCCCTGGGTCCGGACGGTGCGGTCTATGTCACCAACAACGGCGGCTCGTTCGGCTTCTACCTGCGCGACGGCCTCAACCTCCCGGGCCCGCCCCCGGTGCCGCACCGTGGCGGCCGCATCGAACGGGTCGACCTCGCGACCGGCGAGGTGCACACGCTGTACGACCACTGCGACGGCCGGCCGCTCGGTGCGCCAAACGACCTCGTGTTCGACCGCAGCGGCGGCTTCTGGTTTACCGATCACGGCGCAAGCGACGCCGAAGGCCGGCGGCACGGCGGGCTCTACTACGCGCGCGCCGACGGGTCGTCGATCCGACAGGCTGCGGGCCCCCTGGTGTCGCCCAATGGAGTGGGGCTCTCACCCGACGAAGACGTGGTCTACGTGGCCGACACCCAGCTGGGCCGGCTGTGGGCCTTCGACATCAGCGGGCCCGGGACGGTGGCTCGGGTGTCGCGCATGCAGCCGGGGCGCGTGGTGGCCAACCTGCCCGGCTTCCAGCTGCTCGACAGCCTGGCGGTCGAGGCGGACGGCCGGGTCTGCGTGGCGACCATCGCCAATGGCGGCATCACGACCTTCGCGCCCGATGGCAGCACCGAACACCTGCCGCTGCCGGACCCGCTGTGCACCAACCTGTGCTTCGGCGGCGCGGACCTGCGAGACGTGTGGGTGACCGCCTCGGGGACGGGCAAGCTCTACAAGCTGAGGTGGCCGCGGCCGGGGCTGAAGCTCAACTTCAGCGACCGGCAGGGCTGAGGCGTGGTTGTTCCTCCGCCTGGTGGGCGGGCGCCGGCATCGAAGGCTGCGCAAGCGCGCGGTGTCACTGCTCTTGGTAGTGCCACAGCAGGCCGCCATCGACGACGCTGGTGGTGCCGGTGACGTAGTCGGCGTCGGCGCTGGCGAGGAACACCGCAACCCCTGCCACGTCGCCCGGCTGGCCGAGTCGGCGCAAGGGAATCTGCGCGAGCAGTGGTTGCAGCAGGTCAGGCTGGTCGAGCAGCTTCGCGTTGATCGGGGTGCGGATCGCGCCGGGTGCGATGTTGTTGACCGTGATGCCCAGTGGTGCCAGCTCGATCGCCAGGTTGCGCATCATCATCTTCATGCCGCCCTTGCTGAGGCAATAGGCGGTGAAATGCGGGAAGGGCAGCTCTTCGTGCACCGAGCTGATGTTGATCACCTTGCCGCCGCGACCGCTGTCGCGCAGGTGGGTGGCAAAGGCCTGGGTGAGAAAGAAGGCGCCCTTGAGGTTGACGTCGAGCACCCGGTCGTAGTCGTCTTCGGTGATGTCGAGAAAGTCGGCGCGCTTCTCGATGCCGGCGTTGTTGACCAGCACGTCGAGACGGCCCAGTTGCTCGACCGCCCCCGCCACCACCGCACGTACGTCCGCCACGCGTGACACATCGCCCACCAGCACGGCGCAACGGCGCCCCAGGGCTTCGATCTGCCGGCGGGTGTCGGCGGCGCGCTCGTCGTCTTTGCGGACGTTGAGGGCGATGTCGGCCCCTTCCTGTGCGAAACGCAGCGCGATGGCCTGGCCGATGCCTTGGGCGGCGCCGCTGACCAGCGCAACACGGTGTTCAAGTCTCATGCGTCCTCCTGGAGGTTCCCGCGATGGTCACATGCTCCGTTGGCCCATGCGAGGTGCGTGAGGTTGGCCCCCGGTCGCGTGGGGACAAGTCGTGTTACCGGCGCGGCGGCCCGGCCGGCCCGGGCAGAGGGACAATGCAGGCCAGATGACACCACAAGATCTCATGCAGCAACTGGTCGATCTCTTGCATCGTTACGCGCTCGGCGACACCTGGCGTATCGCCTTCACCATCGCCGCCGTCATCGGCACCACCGCCATGCTCCGGCTTGCGCAGAAGCATTTACGGCGGCGCGACGGTTCGATGGCCGAAAAGCGCGAGCGTTTCGTGTTCAGCCGCAACGTCATCATCCTGGTCGGCATCACCGCGGTCACGGCGGTGTGGGCGTCGAAGATCGCGGGGTTCGCGCTTTCGCTGGCGGCGGTGGCGGGTGCGATGCTGATCGTCAGCAAGGAGGCGATCTCCAACCTGTTGGGTTTCGCGATGATGACCGTGTCCCGGCCCTACCGCATCGGCGACTACATCAGCATCGGCTCGGCCAGCGGCCGGGTGGTCGACGTCGACGCGATGAGCACCACGCTGGTCGAGACGCTGGAGGGGCACCAGGCCACCGGTCGCACCGTCACCGTGCCCAATTCGATGCTGTTGACGCAACCGGTGCGCAACCTCAGTGTCACCGGCCAGTTCGTCGTGCACCTGCTGCATGTCGGGCTCGACCCGAAAGAGGATCTGCTGCTGCACGAAGGCCTGCTGCTCGATGCGGCGCGCGAGATCTGCGAGCCGTGGCGCAGCGAGGCGAGCGAGCACCTGAGCCGGCTGGAGGAGATCCGCAACGTCGACCTGCCGTCGGCCGAGCCGCGTGTGGTGGTGGAACTGGGCGACTCGAAGCAGGCGACACTGGCGCTGCGCTATGTGTGCCGGCCGCATGAGCGCGTCAAGGTCGAGCAGGCCATCCTGCGTCACTACCTGGCGCACCGGCCGGCGCTTGCGGCGCCGCCCGCCAGCGAGGCGGACGTGCGGCCCCAGGTCCGCGACGTGAAAGCCGTGGCCTAGCCGCCGCCCGGGGGCCCCGCGGCCGGCGATCGTCTGCACGCCGGGCCAGCCACTTCTGCCGGCGCTATCGCCGCCCATGCGGTGGTCAGCCTTGCAACGGCGGCCGGGTGGGGGCCCGCGGGACGCCCCAAGCAAGAAGGGCAGGCGCACCGAGCGCGCCTGCCCTTCGTCTGCGGTCGGCCCGAGGCTTATTCGAGCTTCTGCAAGGTCCAGCTCTGATGGGCCTGGTTGCCCCAGTCCCATTGGCGGATGTTGGCGCCGTTGCCGCCGGTGGGGGCCGCCACGTCGAGCACCTTGCCGCCCACGCGCGCCACCAGCCGGTAGCTGCCGTCGCCGTTGGCGATCGGCTTCCACTGCTGGGCCGTGCTGCCGTTGCAGGCGAACTGCTGCACGTTGGTGCCGTTGGTGGTGCCGCTGCGGTACACGTCGAGGCACTTGCCGCTGTGTTTCGCCTTCACCTCGTAATAGCCGTCAGCGCCCGCGGTGAAGGTCCAGCGTTGGTTGTTGCCGCTGTGGCAGGACCATTGCAGCACGTTGACCCAGTCGGCCTTGCCGGCGCCTTGCACGTCGACGCACTTGCCCGAGTTCTTGGATTTGACGAGGTAGGTGCCGTTGGCCACCGAGCCGCCCGGCGGCGGCGGGGGCGGCGGGCCGCCGACGCGGGTGGGCCGGAAGTTCTCCAGCTCGGCCCTCACGTTGTTGATGGCCTTGACCGCGTCGGCCTGTTGCGACTGCCCTTCGGGCACGCCACAGGGCTGGCCGCTGCAGGTCTGGCGCGGGTTCGAGAACTTGCCGATGCGCGGCGCGTTGAACACGTGCGCATAAGCCATGATGGTGCCGAACAAGCGCTCGACCCCATGCCCCAGCGCGTACTCGTAGCGGGCACCACGGGTGTCGCCTTGCCGGCGCGAGTGGCTCAAGCCCATGTTGTGGCCGAGTTCGTGGGCAAGCGTGTACGGGCCGCATTGCGGGCCGACCACGCTGTAGGCGGCGCTGGCGCTCACGGCCATGTAGGCCACGCCGCAGGCGCCGTGGCGGTGCAGCTGGGTGACGAAGTCGGCGCCCAGCTCATCGCGGCGCCGGGCAATGGTCGAGTTCTGGCGCAAACGGCCCAGCACGTCGCCCATGTCGTTGCCGTCGGCGTTGTGCAGCTGCGTGCCCACCAGCCGCAGCTGCACGTCCACCTGGCTGTTCGCATAGATCGCATTGACCTGGTCGACCCAGTTGCGGATCGCCGTTTGCGGCTGCCCATCGAAGTGGTTCTGCGTGTGGGTGTCGTACAGCACCAGCAGGTCGAGTGTCACCGCCTGTGCGGCGCAGCTGCCGGCGGCCAGCAGGGCCGCGGCCCAGATGCGCGGTTGGCGCAATGCCTTGACGAGCGCGGGCCGCGCGCCTTCCTTTGAGGAGCGTCTCATGTCGTCTCTCCATGGTTGTTGAGGATGCCGCCCGACGCGGGCGGCGAGGGGGGTGGCGGCGCGCGGCCGCCAAGGTCAGCGCAGCACGATCGGGTCGGTGTGGGGGTCGTGGCCGGGTCCCATCGGATGAACGCCAGTGCGGTCGTGGTCGTCGCCGGTGGGCTTGAAGAGCGTGCCGCTCGGCACGATCCATCCTTTGTCGCCACGCACCTCCAGCACATGAGGACCGTCGGGCGTCGAGAAGCCGCCGATCGTCACCCCTTTGCTTTGCGTGATGCTGGCCTGGTTCTCGGACGAAAAGTCCTTGAGCCGGCCCGACCAGGTGATGCTGCCGTCACCGTGCGCGGTGACGTTCTCGATCTGCATCTTGTAGGTCGCGTTGGTGTGCTGGACCGGAATCGCCAGGGTGTCGCCGGGCATCAGCGTTTCGAGCTTCATCGGGTTGAATCGCACGAAGCTGCGGCCGTCGGTCATTTCGCTGGCCGACAGCTTCAACTGCGAGGCCACGCTCGGATCGGCCGTCCAGGCGGCAGCCTGCTGCATCGCGGCGAGGGCCTGCTCCGGGTCGACGGGTTCGCCATCGCGGCGTGCCGTCATCTCGGTCATGCGGGTGGCCAGCGTGGGGTACTCCGGGTTGTCGCCGACGAACAGCTTGTCGGGTTCGACGCCGGTGCCACGCCGGCCGCCGACAGGGGTGGCGGTCGGCATTGCGCCGGCGCTGGCGAGGCCGGCCGGTCGTGCACCGCCGGGCCCCGCCTCGGTGGCGGACAGGGCCGTGGCGCCTGCAACGGCTGGGGAAACGGTGGTGCCGATGGAAGCGGTTCCGATTTCGGGCGAAGCAGCGGGCGGCCCCCACAGTCGCCACGCAGCGAGGCCGCCTAGCGTCAGCACGACGGCCGCGACGACAAGCATCTTGCGATCTTTCATGTTGTAGGCCCGGGAGGGTTCAAAGGAACGTGGTCAATCGGGTGTGGACGCACAAAGCACGCGCCCGCCGAGCTGCCGAGGAAGCCGTCGGACCGTGCGCTGGGCGTCCGGTGTGATGGGCGGAATTGAAAGCCAGAACGAGGGGTGAGTCCAGCATGGACGCGGGCTGGGTGACATCTCTTACCCCATTCACATTTCGCTAGGTTGTGCTGACGCTGAATGTGCGTACAGCGTGGACTCGACCCTGCACTTGTCACATTCGGCGCACTTCGCTTTACCGCATGTCTCGGCTCGTGAATGAGTGCGTCGAGATGAACGCAAGGTCGTGAAGGGTCTTCACGTTGCAGCCTCAAGGGCGGTCGGGCAGGGCGGCCCTGAGATAGGCGTGGAGGATCACGCCGGCCGCGATCGCGGCTGCGAGGTGCTTGAGTGGATGGCCGGCGACGAGCCCGTGCGTCACCTCTGCCACCAGCGCGTCGAAATGCTCGAGCAACTTGGCCGTGCCATACCAGGCGAACACGGCGGCCGCCGGGAAGGCGCCGCGTCGGTGCTGGCCACACAGCGCCTGCGCGCCGATGAAGAGGGTGCCGCCTACTTGCAGCACGAGGTAGGGCGTGAGGTTGCCGGTCGCGACCCAAAGCGCCACGGCAGCGCAACCGAAGGCGGTCAACGGCAGCAACACGGTGGGCGTGCCTCGCGACGGGCCTCCGCGCTGCAGCGACAGCGCCAGCACCGCAGCGAAGCTGAGCACCATCGCGAGCCGGTCCCACACCAGGCTCTGGTCGCTGGGGGTGGCGTGATACCAGGCGCTGCCGCCGGCGGTCAGCACGAGGCCCGCGACCAGCGTCCACGCGGCGGCATGGACGGCGGCGCTACCGGAGGGCGGGGTGAGCCGCTGCAGCCGTGCCAACCGCAAGGCCCCCCATAGCGCAACTGCCAGGAACGCGAGGTTGGACAGCACGTTCCCGGCGTCCTCGAGCCCGCCCCAGGCATGCGCCGCGGCAAAGGCGTGGTAGTCCTGCGGCTGTGCGATCGGTGGTAGCAGTCCACACAGTCCGAAGGCGGCGACGGCCAACATCCAGGAACGGACGACGGGGCCGACCGACACGGTGGCGGAGGGGGACACCACGAGGGCAGTCTGCGGCGTGGGCTGGGGTCGCGTGGGGGTGGTCAAGATGCTGTCTCTCCTCGAGTGCGTGTGGGGCTCCGGCCTGGTGCGGGGCGGCCTTGCGACAGGTCGCGAGGCGCGATTCTGGGGAGCATCGAGGGCGGACGGCGCGTCGGCCGGCGAGGTACGAGTCAGGGGCTCTTGCGGTATCGGGAGGCGGTACCGGTGTGCCGACGCCGCGAGGGTCGGACGACACTCGGGCACGTGAAGGAGGCGATGCGAAAGACGCCTCGCCGGCACATCGCTACTGCTCGCCCGGTGGGCCGGCGGTGCCGAAGGCACGCGGTGTGTGGCCAAGCCGACGCGTTGCGGCGAAACGACCATCGGCGGTCAGGCCCCAAAAGCAAAACCCCGCCGAAGCGGGGCCGTGGGGGCTGCAGGTCGTGTGGGACCGGCAGCAGCCGGCGGGTTGGGCCGGCAGGGAGGCAAACGGGAAGGCGCCGTGTAGCGCCTTGCGCGCGGCCCCCGCGAGGCTCAGCCGGCGTCGCCGTTGCGACGGCGGCGGCGCGCTGCCACGCCGAGGGCGGCCAGGCCCAAGCCGGTGAGGGCGTAGGTGGTGGGCTCGGGCACGGGTGCCAGTTGCACGAACGACACGTAGTCGAGGTTGGCGGCGAAGGTGTTGCCTTGCGTGCCGTCGAACAGCCAGAAGCTGAACGCCGTGCCGTCGGCCCAGGTGCCGGACAACAGGTTGTTCTCGAACTGGAAGCTGCTGCCGTAGATCGTGATGCGGGCCTCGTCGGTGCGGAGCAGCGAGGAGATCGAGCCGCCGCGCAGTTGTGCCTGCGCGTTGCCGTTCAGTTGCAGGGAGTCGACGTTGCCGCCGAGCATGTCGAACACGCTCTGTTGGTATCCGCCGAAGGTGTCGATGTCACCGGCGTGTTGCACGAAGCGCGACTCGTTGTAGGCGCCCGCATAGCCGAAGCCGCCGCCCTGGTTGGTCAGCTCGGATTGGTGGGCCACGGTGACCCAGTCGAGACGCTGGCCAGCCTGATACTGCGCCGACGCCTCGAACGTCTCGCCGGTGGAGGTGTAGATCCCTGCATGCGCAGCGCCGATCGGAGCCAGCAGTGCAACGGCACAGGCCGATGCAGAAGCAGCCCATGAACCCAGACGCGACATCTTCATGTTGACTTCCCCGAAACATCTATGTTGTTGAGCGCCCCACGCAATCTTGCGTTGGAGCGGGGGCAGTGTAGGCGGCGAAACCCAGGCGTGGAGCGGCTTGGCGCGGTGTTCCCCCGAGGTGAGGGGGGCCGGTGGAAGCTGTTCCAGCGCCGGCCGACGGGCCGGCAAGTGGACCTGAAGATGTGAGTGCGTCCTTGCACTTGTGAAGCGCTTGAACCGCTGCGGAGGTTGCGCCGGTCGGGCGCAATGCGGCTGGCGAGAGGTGCAGCTCAACCGTGGTGTGGCGTGCGAACAGTCTGTTGCAGGCTTGCCATGCGGCCGGTGTAGAGCGTGCCCATCGGTGGCCGATGCTTCAGCTCAGAGCAATTCGTTGAAGCTGTAGAGCACGTGGTCGAGCACCTTGTGACGCCAGGGGCGCCGGCGCCAGCGGTCGAGCTTCAGCTCGACGCAGTCTTGCGCGTCACGTTCGAAAATGGCCTCGAAGTGGCGGGCCAGCGTGGCGTCGCGCAGACCGATGGTGACTTCGTCGTTGATCTCGAATGAGCGATCGTCGAAGTTGCTCGAACCGATAGCGCACCACACGCCGTCGACGGTCATGACCTTCTGGTGCAGCAGGGTGCGGGTGTACTCGAAGACGCGCACGCCCGACTCGAGCAAAGCTTCGAAATTGCGGTGTGCGGCGCGTTGCACGAAGGGCATGTCCGATGCGTCGACCGACGGCACCATCACGCGCACATCGACACCGCGCGCCACGGCCTGGCCGAGCGCCTTGACGGCTTCGGCCTCGGGCAGGAAATAGGGGTTCTGGATGTAGATGCGCTCGCGTGCCAGGCACAGCATCAAGTGGTGCAGGATCTTCACCGCTGGCGCCGAGCCTTCCGGTTTGACACGCGCGACGTGCACGCCGACCTCACCTTCGGGTTGCAGCGGCGGAAAGACGGCGTCGCCCACCAGCAGTTCGCCCGTCACCTCGACCCAGTTTTCGCTGAAGGTGGACTGGATGGCATGCACCACCGGGCCGCGCAAACGCGCCCCGATGTCGCGGAAGTGGTTGCGGTCCTCGGCGTTGCCGAGCCAGCTGTCGACGATGCAGTGGCCGCCCACCAGTGCGACGCGCCCGTCGATCACCACCAGCTTGCGGTGGTCGCGTTCGTTGAACACGCCGATGTTGGCCAGCTTCATCGGGTGGTAGTACTGAAAGGAGCAGCCGCCGTCGACCAGTTGCTGCCGCGCTGACTTGCCCATCTTGTGGCCGCCGCGGGCGTCGACCAACACCCGCACCTGCACGCCGGCGCGGCTGCGTGCCACCAGGGCCTCCACCAGCCGCTGCCCCAACGCCCCCTCTTTCCACAAGAAGGTCTCGAAGTGCACCGAGCGGCGCGCGGCGGCAATCTCGTCGAACATCATCTCGAAGAAGGCCCCGTTCTCGAACACGTCCACCCGGTTGCCTTCGCAAAGGGTCCCGTGCGTCAGGCCGCACACCGAGGGCAGCAGCGCGTCCAGCGGCTCGTCGCTCTTGACCACCAGATAAGGGTTGCGGTGCCGCTTGATCGACCACACGCACAGCACCAGCAGCAGCACCGCGACGATCAGCAACAGCAGCAGGGCGCGGGGGACCGACATCTCCGACGCGCTGAAGAACTCGAGCATGGCGGACGCTCCGTCAACCCGCGCGGCGCGCGCGCAGCCAGCGGTAGCCGTAGGGTTCCAGTTCGCACCGGTAGTGGCCGTCTTCGGTCACCTCGTGGCGGTGGTCGGCCAGCACGTCGTGGACGCAGTTCACGCCGGGGCCGATGGGCAGCGAGAACTTCTGCCGCCGCGGCGAGAAGTTGTGCACCGCGAACACGGTCGATGTGTCGAGATCGCAGCGGTGGGCCAGTAGCTCGGGCTTGTCGGTCTCGATCCAGCTGAACTCGCCCAGCCCGAACTCGGACGTCTCCTTGCGCCGCCGTGTCATGCGCTCGAGCCAGTTCAGCAGCGATTGCGGGTCGCGGCGCTGGGCTTCGACATTCACGCTGGCATAGCCGAACTCGCCTTCGCCGACCGGCGGCAAGGCCAGCCGTTCGGGCGGAGCCTGCGAGAAGCCGCCGTTGTCGTCGGCGCTCCATTGCATCGGCGTGCGCACCGATTCGCGGTCGGGCAGGCCGAGGTCGTCGCCCATGCCGATCTCGTCGCCGTAGCGCAGCACCGGTGTGCCGGGCAAGGTCAGCATCAGGCTATGGCACAGCTCGAGCCGACGGCGGTCGTTGCCGAGCATGGGGGCCAGGCGACGGCGTATGCCACGGCCGTAGAGCTGCATGTCGGGCTCCGGGCCGAAGGCGGCGAACACTTCCTGACGTTCGGCGTCGGTGAGCCGGCCCAGGTCCAGCTCGTCGTGGCTGCGCAAGAAGTTGTTCCACTGGCAGTTGCGCGGCAACGGTGGCAACTGCTCCCAGGCCTGCCGCACGGGCCGGCCGTCTTTGCGGGCCAGCGCGAGGAACAGGTGCTGGTTGAGCCAGAAGTTGAACGACATGTGGATCTTGTCGCCGTCGCCGAAGTAGTTCGGCACCTCCTCCGGCGGCAGGTTGGCCTCGGCCATCAGGCAGGCGTCGCCGCACAAGGTCTGCACATGCTGGCGCAGCTCGCGCAAATAGTCATGCGGGTCTTGCTGACCTTCGGACGGCAGGCCCTTGAGTTCGATCAGAAACGGCAGGGCGTCGATGCGAAAGCCGGTCACGCCGAGCTGCAGCCAGAAGCCGGTGATCTTCTCGATCTCGCGGCGCACCAGCGGGCTCGAGATGTTGAGCTCGGCCTGGTGGTCGTAGAAGCGGTGGAAGTAATAGGCCTTGGCCTCGCGGTCCCAGGTCCAGGTGGTGGTCTGCTCGCCGGCGAAGACCATACCTTCGCCGGCGTCGGCGGGCTTGTCTTCGGACCAGACGTAGTAGTCGCGGTACGGCGATGAGGCGTCACGCCGGGCCGACTGGAACCACGGGTGGTCGATCGACGTGTGGTTGACCACCAGGTCGATCATCACGCGCATGCCGCGGTCGCGGGCGCGGCGCGAGAACTCGACGAAGTCCCCCAGCGTGCCGAGGCGCGGGTCGACGTTGTAGTAGTCGACGATGTCGTAGCCGTTGTCCCGCATCGGCGAGGGATAGAAGGGCTGCAGCCAGACGCAATCGACGTTCAGCCCGGCCAGGTAGTCGAGCTTGTCGCGCAGCCCGACGAAGTCGCCGATGCCGTCGCCGTTGCCGTCTGCAAACGTCTTGACATCCAGGCAGTAGATGATCGCGTTCTTGTACCAGTGCTCGGCCATCGTGTCCTTTCGGTGGTCGGCACGCCCCGGCACAACTCCATCACCGGCCGCGATGCCATTAGGAAGACGGGGCCATCGTAGCGGGGGGATGGCTCTTCGGCGTCAGTGACGGCGGCAATGGGATGTAGGACGGGAACGTATCCCGGGTGAGGCCGCGGGCGCGGTGAAGGTAATGGTGCCGTGCCGAGCTCAATATGCACCGCCCTCGGGCGTGCCGCACCGAAAAGGCGGTGGCGCTGAAACAAGAAATGTGAAAGGGTGAATCAACCCCGTTCAGTGCGGCGAGCGGTGGAGTATCTGCTGGGGCGCAAGGAAATGTTCTGGGTCTGCACCGAGATGGCTAATTTCGGCCCACGGATCAAATAACAGCGTCCGGGAATTTGCGGTTTGGCCCGATATTTCATGTGGGATTGCAGTTTCGAACTTCGTAAGGGGTTTCTGCACCGGACAGATTCGACAGGTCGCCCGCGGGCAGGGTTAACTGCTGTGCAGTTCGAGGGCCTGCAATGCAGCACCGGAGCCGCTCCAATTTTGCGAGATGAGCCCTTGTCATTCCATTTGCTGCGACGCACAATGGTTCAGCATAATTTCTATCACTTGCCTACCCCGGAGATCGAGGGTAGTGGAATGTCAGTGAATTCCTAACATCGTGACGACCCGGGTAAATCCCGGGGTTGTTATTCAGGAGCAGCCACAGGAGCGTGCTGCTGAAATGCGGTGTCGGATTTGATTCGGCGCCCCGCGTGTTATCGAGTAAAGGCAGCAAACGCTGCGGTATATGCCATTCGGCGCGGGCACGGCGGTGCTGTCGAGAACGCTCTCGTTCTGGCTGATTCGCACCTTCGAGCGCTGGACGGCCGAGGCCGTGGAGGCCGGCATCGCGGACGTTGGCGGCGTCGCCGGGCGGCGCGACGCGACGCGGTCGGCGAGGGACGCTAGCTCCTGCGAGCGCCTTTGCATAACTCAGAGAGGGAAATGTCGATGAATGCCATCACACAGGCAGAGCGAAGTTTCGATCATGAGTGGGGCCGGATCCAGAACTCGGCCCACCAACGCACCATCGCGCGTGAGCTGGCGCACAAGCGGCAACTGGAGAGCGTCTACGTGACGTCGCTCCACCAGCTGTCGGACAGCGAGTTCCTGATCGGCGCTTTCGTGCCGCAGTCGAACCAGTACATCAACGACATGCGACTGGGCCCGCAGGACGTGACGCTCTCGCTGGTCGAGATCGGTCGGCAGATCGGCATTGCCGTCTCGCACGAGTTTCTCGGCGTCCCCCACGGGCATGCCTTCATCCTCGACGACATGCGCTTCGAGCCGATGCCCGCCTGGCACAGCATCGACTGGCGCACCGCCGAGCGGCTGTGGGTGCACATGACCGTGCGCGACTGCAAGCTGGGCGCCGAGCACGAGCTGGTCTCGGTCAGGGCCGAGGGCACGTTCTACGTCGGCGAGCAGTGTGTGTGTCGGCAGAGCAGCGGGTGGACCGTGCAGCCCCAGCATCGCTACCTTCGGCTGCGCGAGCTGGCGCGGCTGCGGCACGTGCGTCGGCCGCCCGTGCCGCAAGGCGACGAGCCGCCGTTGGCCGGTGGCTTCCGGGTGCGTGCGCACGCGAGCGCCGCGCGGGCGGTGATCGAGGACACCCTGTGGGTGAGCCGCACCGACCACAGCTTCGTTGGCACGCTGCGGGTCGAGCGAGACAACCGGTTTTTCTTCGACCACCAGAACGACCATGTACCCGGTCTGTTGGTGCTCGAAGGCATGCGACGGCTGGCCCTCGACGTTGCCAGCCGCTATCGGCGATACGACGGCGAGGCCTTGCTGCGCGAGATGGAGGTCGATTTCACGAGCTTCGCGGAACTGGACTGCCCCGTTTACCTCACCGCGCGTCCTGCCGGGCAGCCCGACGTGATGGGCCCGCCCGAGCGTCTCCACGTCGAAGCCCGCCAGGGTGAGCGCCTGGTCGCCAGCAGCCGGTTCCTGATGGCCTGACAGCACCGCGAAAGACATACCCCCCATGCCTTCCACATCCTCATCGCCCGGGCCTGACGGGTCTGCGCGGCCCCATCGGTCCCATGCCGCCTTGCTGATCGCGGTGATCGGCATCCTGCTGATGCTGCTGCTCGGAGGCTGGCGGGCCCTCACCGCGACCGGCCCCACACGCGCGCTGCTGGCGGGCCTGGCCTTCGTCTATGTGGTGTGGATCCTGTCCGAGTTCCGCATCACCGCCTCCGCAAAGAGCCAGGACACCCGCACCGACGGCGCCACCTGCGAGGCCTATGCGACCGCGCGCTTCATCACGATGGCCTGCGCCTTCGGCTTCGAGTCGATCTGGTCGTCGACGGGCGCCTGGCTGCCCATCGGGCTGTCGCTCTTTGCCGCGGGCATCGGGCTGCGGGCCTGGGCGATCCGAACGCTGGGTCAGGCGTACTCGCATCGGGTGCGCACCCCCGACGGCGAGGCCATCGTCGACACCGGACCGTATCGGGTGCTGCGTCATCCGGCGTATGCGGGCATGTTGCTGGCCCACGTGGGGGTTCTGGTGCTGTGCTTCAACGGGTGGTTGCTGGCCGCGCTGTGCGGTGTGTTCGTGCCGGCGCTGGTGTGCCGCATCCGGGTCGAGGAAGCGCATCTGCTGCAAATGCCCGCCTATCGGGCCTTCGCCGCCGGGCGGGCGCGTCTGGCACCGGGGGTGTGGTGAGCCGGGCCGCAGTGCCGGCCAGCGACCGGGGTGTGGTGCTGCTCGGTGCCACCGGGTTCGTCGGCTCGGCGGTGGTGCGCCAGCTGGCGACGCAAGTGTCGTGCGGGCGCCGCTTCGGCGACGTCCGATTGCTGGTTCACCGGCGCCGCTTGCCCTTGCTACCCGACGGTGCCAGCGTGCATGCCGGCTCCGTCGCCGCCTTGCCCGACGGCCTGTTGCCGGCCTTCCCGCACGTCGTGATCCATTGCGCCAGCAAACAGATCGACCACGACGGCAGCGGCTTTGGCGTCAATGTGACGGGTGTCGAGCACCTTGCGCGGGCGGTCAACCGCGAGACGCGGGCCATCTTGTTCGTCAGTTCTCACTCGGTGTACGGCGAGGGGCCGCAGCGCGGTGTGCGCGAAGACGCGCCGTTGCAGCCGGCCTCGCCGCTGGCCTTGTCGCGCGCCCAGTGTGAGACGGCGCTCGCCGCGTTGGCGGCGCGAGGGGCCTGCGCGGTGTCGGTGTTCCGCACGCGTTTCGTGCTGGGGCCTGGTGACCGCCATGTGCTGCCGGGGCTTGCCCGCTTGCTGGCCGCGGGACTGTCGGTCGGCAATGGCGATCAGCGCTACTCGGTGATCGACGTCGACGACTTCGCGCGCATCCTGCTCGCGTTTGCCGAGCGGCACTTGAACGGGACGGCGCCGCGGGCACGCTTCGAGGCCTACAACGTGGGCTACGAACGGCCCATCTCGCTCGGCGAGATCCGCGCGCTGTTGGACGAGCGGCAGCCGCTGCCACCACCGCGCTGGCGACTGCCGGTGTACGAGCCGTTGCTGCGCCTGATCGGCCGACTGCCGGCGGCACGATTGCGCCAGATGGTGCAGCGATTGCGTTTGGTCGGCCACGACCACTATGGGGACGTCGCCAAGCTGCGTGCGGCACTCGGCAACGACTGGCTGCAGACCGACCCGCGCGAGGCGGTGCGCCGTGCCTTGCAAGGGCTGCACGTCGAGGGGAGGGCGAGAGCATGAACGAGATCATTTCGGACTACCGACGTATGGCGCGTGCCGAGGTCGGCGGCAAGTTCCACGTGCAGGCGCTGCTGCGAGGCCGTGGCATCCCGGTACCCGACTTCTTCTGTCTCTCGAGGCGGCTGCACGACCGTTGGTGGCAACCGGCGCGTGCAGAGGCGGCCGCGTTGCTGGCGACCGTCGACCCGCGAGACCGGGCCAGCGTGACGGACGCCGCTCGACGGCTGCAGGCGCTGGTGCACACGCTGGACATCGACGCGGCCACCTGCCGCGCGGTGCACGACGCCCTCGACCGTCACCTCGGCAATGCCGAATACGTCTCGGTGCGTGCCTGCATGCTCGGCGCCCGGCCCGAGTGGAGCGAGGACTCGGTGCACGACCCGCATGCCGGGATCAGCGCGACGGCGCTCTATGTGCGGCGCGAAGATGTGATCGCGAGGGTGCGTGACGGTTGGGCCAGCGCCTACAGCGAACAGGCGCTGCTCTACCGCCTGACGCAGGGGCAGGATGCACTGGGCGTCAGCGTCGCCATCGGCGTGCAGCGCATGGTGTTCGGCGAACGTTCGTTCGTGATGTTCACCTGCGACCCGAACACGACCGCACGCGACACCTTGCTGATCGCCGGGCACGGTATCGGCGAAGGTGTGGTGCAGGAAGCGGTGCCGGTCGACCACTATTTCGTCAACGCGAAAAGCGGCGCGATCGAGCGCCGGCTCGCGGTCAAGCATGTCGGGCTCGGCTTCGACGCGGAGCGTGGCCAGGGCCTGCGCGAATTCGAAGTCGCGCCCGAGCGGCGCGAGGCGGCCTGCCTCGACGACGACGAGATCCGGACGCTGCAAGCCTTGGGTCGCAAGATCGAACAGGTGTTCGGCTGGCCGCAAGACATCGAAGGCACGCTGGATGCGCAAGGTCGGGTGCACATCCTGCAGGCGCGGCCGGTGTCGATCGACTTCGTGCGCAAGCGCCTGTGGACCGGGCTCAACATCGCCGAGAGTTACCCGGGCGTTTCGAGCCCGCTGACCTACAGCCTGGCACGGCTGTTCTACCGCGTGATCTTTCGCGACATCTACCGTCGCGCCGGCGCACCCGACCGGCAGCTCACCGAGCACCACCACCGTCTCGACCGGATGATCGGCTACGTCAATGGCCGCATCTACTACTCGCTCAACGCCTTCTACCTGCTGCACGGCCTGGTGCCGATCTTCCCGTGGCTGTGCAAGGCCTGGGAGAACATGGTGGGCCTCAAGACCTCCTATTTCATCGATGCCGGCGAGGCAGCACCGGTGCTGCCGGCCTGGCGCCGCGGGTGGCAGCAGCTGCGGGGCTGGAGCATTTTCGCGCGCGAGTTCCTGATGCTGCCGCGCCGCATGCGGGCCTACAAGCAATGGTGGCGCGAGCGTGCGCTGCAGTCACGCCGGGTGCTGCAGGACGAGCGCGATGCCTTGGCGCTGACCGAGGAGTTCCACCGCTTGTGGCGCGACGTCGGCCGGCACTGGGGCGTGACGCTGATCAACGACGCCTACATCTTCACGCTGCACGCCATCGTCCAGGCACTGTTCAAACGCTGGCGGCTCGATGAAGACCCGGCGCTGCTGAGCAATCTGCTGTGCGGCGACGACCAGATCGAGAGCGTCGAGGTGTTTCTGTCGGTGCTGCGCATCGCGGCCTGGGTGCGCAGCCAGCCGACGCTGTGTGCCGACTTCCTTGCCAGCGACGACGCCACGCTGGTGCAACGCTTTCGGGCTCGCCGCCTCCACGCGACGCTGCTGACCCTGCTCGACGACCACATCGCCGCCTACGGCGACCGCTCGATGCAGGAGCTGAAAATGGAAAACCCGAGCTTGCGTGACGACCCGACGGTGCTGCTACGCGGCGTGCGCCGCTTCGTCAAGGCCGGGCTCGACCCCGATGCCTCGCGCGCGGCCGAACTGAAGCAGCGCGCCGAGGCCGAGGCGGCACTCGACCAGCGCTTCGGCCGCCGGTCGTTGCGCAAAGGCCTGCTGCGGTGGATGTTGAAGCTGCTGCGCGAGGTGATCGCGCATCGCGAGAACTCGCGCTACTGCCGCAGCGAGCTGTTCGGCATCTGCCGCGACCTCTTCCGTGCGCAAGCCGCCCATCTGGTGGCGCAGGGGGCGATCGAACGGGCCGACGACATCTACTACCTCACCGTCGACGAGATCACCGGCTACACCGACGGCACCGGGGTCGACGAGGCATTCCGCGAGACGGTCGAGCGGCGCCGCCGGCAGCTGCAGGCCTATGCGCAGCAAGAGGTGCCGGAGACGCTGGCGACCCAGGGCGCCTTGCGCAGCAATCCGTTGGCGCGGGCAGAGGCCGCACCGGGCGTGGCCGGGCAAGCGTTGCAGGGGTTGGGTTCCAGCATGGGCGTGGCGCAAGGCCGTGCCCGTGTGGTGCTCGACCCGCACCAGGTCGAAGACCTGCCGCCCGACACCATCCTCGTGACCCGCGAGACCGACCCCGGCTGGCTGTTCCTGATGCTCGCGTCGACCGGCATCGTGGTCGAGCGCGGCAGCATGCTCTCGCACACCGCGATCACCGGCCGCAAGTTCGGCATCCCGACGGTGGTGGGCGTCGACGACGCCTGCCGACGGATCGCCGACGGCGCCCCGATCGAGATCGATGGGGGGCGGGGTGTGGTTCGGTTCCTCGACGCCGCATGAAGGGGCCGCCCGTGCCGCCGTTCGGCGAGGCCGCCGCTGGTCGTGTCGCCAGGGTCCCGGGCTCGCGCCTGCGCCGCTTGTTCGGCTTCGTCTGCGAAGCCCATCCGCCGCCGATCTATGCCGTCGTGTGCGCTGGCTGGGCGTACTCGCTGCTGTCGATGCTGTTGCCGCCGCGGGCCGGTGCGGCCCTCGGCATCGAGGGCGCGGCGGTCGCGTTGGCTTTTTTCCTGATCCTGCTGTTCCTGCGCGCGGTGGACGAGGTGAAGGACCTCGATTACGACCGGCGGCACAACCCGATGCGGCCCCTGGTGAGGGGCGCCGTCAGCCTGGGGGAGGTGTGGGGGCTGGCGGCGGCGGTCGCGGTGGTGGTGCTGGCGCTCAGTGCCTGGCTGTCGCCGCGGCTCGCGGTGTTCGCCGCGCTGCAGATGGCCTATGGCATCGGGCTGCTGCTGCTCGAACGGCATTCGGCCACTTTTCGCCGCCGGATCCTGCTCAACCTGTGCGTGACCTTGCCGGTGAGCGCGGCGCTCAACGTCTACGCCTATCTGTTTCTGGCCTCGCGCGGCCTGGCGCCCCCTCTGCAGCAGGCAGTGCCGGTGCTGTTGGCCCACGTCGCGGTGTTTCTGCATCTCGAGTTCGGGCGCAAGTTGAAGTGGCCACACCTGGCGGCGGCCGGCGAGAACGGCTATGCGCTCGCGCTCGGTGTGCCGGGGGCCAGCGCCGCCTGCATGCTGTTCGGCGGAGCGGCTTGCGCACTGGCCACCTGGGCCCATTTGAGTGCGGGTGCGGGCGCCGCGTCGCCACTGCCGTGGTTCGCCTTGTTGCCGGCGGCCGTCGGACTGCAAGGTTTCATCGTGTCGCGCCAGGAAGCGGTGTCGCTGAAGCCCTACTTCGGAGGGGCTATGGTGCTGTTCTTCCTGATCAACATCGCCGTGGCCCGGCTCGTGTGAGCCGGGCCCTCCGGCCGCACCTCAGCCGCCCCACAAGGCCGGCTTGGTCACCATCAGGAAATACACCCCGAGCATCGCGATAAAGGCCGGGTAGCCGAGCCACTCCCAGGCGCGTGCATAGCGCCAGTACAGCGAGGGCAGCGGCGCCGACCGGGTGCCTGCCGTCTGTGCCAAGGCGGCCATGCGCAACTGCAACCACACCACTGGGAGCCAGCAGGCGCCAGACAGCACGAACAGCGTGATCGACAGGGCGAGCCATGGCGTGTCGAGAGGCCAGCCGGCCATGTGTGCCAGCCAGAAGCCGGTGAGCGGCTGGATCAGCGCCGTCGGCGTGGTGAACCACCAGTCGGCGCGTACCACCCAGCGGCTGACCACCGCCTGCGCGGCGAGGCTCCCGCTGCGGTTGACGACGAACATGAAGAAGGCCGAGCCGAACCCGGTGCCGACCATCAACACGCTCGAGACGACGTGGACCCATTTGACGACGAGATAAGTGTTCACGACCAGGCTCCTTCGCGGATGTAACAGCTCAGGCGGACGGGGTGGCGGGAGTGCCGGGCTCGCGCGGGGAGCGGTCGACTTGCCCTTCGGCCACGGCCACGCTCACCCGCTGCCAGACATTGCGGGCGATGAAGGTCGCGGTGAAGAACAGGCCTGCGAAGACCAGCCACAGCGTGCGCCGCAACGAGTCGACCATTGGCACCCCGGGCTCGAAGGCGCCGAAGCTCAGGATCAACAGCAGCGTGCCGCAGACCGCCAGCAGGTAGGCGCTGCGCAGCCAGAACTCGGCGCCGCCGTCGGCATCGCACAGCGAGCGCAGCACCTTGAGCAGGATGGGCCGCAAATAGCTGACGGCGAGGATGGGCGCGACGACGCCGACGGCGAGGGACAACACGAACAAATAGGTCGACATGAAGAGCTCCTGTGAAGATGTCAGAGATGTCAGAGATGTCAGAGACGGCAGCTGCCGTCGGGGTCGCAACGGCGGCCGGCTGCATGCTCGGCGGCGCGCCGGGCGCCGGTTTCGAACAGCCAGCCGACCAGGCGGCGCGGCAGGCGGTGGCGGTGGCGGGCAATCCAGGGGTAGAGCCGGTCCGCCAACGGGCGCAGCAGCGGCCAGGCCGTCGGCGCGACCACCCAGCCCAGGCCCACGGCACGATAGGCCAGGCGGAACACCGCCACCCCGCGCACCAACCGTCCGTCGGCGGTGCTCGCATGCATCACCGACATCAGCTCGTCCCGGGTGGTGCCGGGCGGCGGCTCCCCGAACGTGGGGGAGCTGACGTCGACGAAACGCAAACGGCCCTCGGTGTTGCGCAGCATCAGGTTGCCCATCTCCGCGTTGCACAGCGGGCAGGCCGCGTCGTAGTAGAGCGTCAGGGGGTAAACGGTGCCGTCCAAGTTGTCCTCTTTTTTGGTCAGAAGTTTCTGTAGAGAGAGAAATAGGTGGGCAAAAAAATGGAGGTGATCGGCTCACCTCCAGAGGTGTGCGTCGCGCTGCGACGCCGGGCGCCGCAGGCTGCAAGTCGACGGTTGATGCGGGGCGTGCGGGCCGTCATCACGCCGACCCTTTGCGCGCGGCGGCGTCACCTGGGCGCACGAACTTTTGCACCGCCGCGCCCAGGCGCAGCACCTTCTCGAGCGTCGCCGGCGTCAGCCGCAACATCTCGTCCGACCAGGCGCCGAGCGCTTCCATGAAGTGCAGCGTCTCGCGCAGCCGGTCTTGCACGTCGGGGGGCTCGGCGTTGAACTCGCTGGCGTCGACCAACCCACGCAAGACCCGGGTGGTGGGATCGAACTCGCGTTCCTTGCGCTCACGCACGATGGTGCGGAACAGCTCCCAGACGTCGTGCGAGGTTTCGAAGTAGTCGCGCCGATCGCCCAGCACATGGGCCACCCGCACCAGGTTCCAGTTCAGCAGCTCTTTCAGGCTGGTGCTGACATTGGAGCGGGCCACGCCCAGCGTTTCCGACAACTGCTCCGCGTTCAGCGGTTTGCCGTGGAAAAACAGCAGCGCGTGGATTTGCGCGACGGTACGGTTGACACCCCAGGCGGAGCCCATCTCCCCCCAGTGGGTCACGAAGCGCCGGCCGGTTTCACTCAGTTCCATGTCGCGATGGTTGCGGCTTCTGTAATTTCTGTCAAGAGAGAAATTAAACCAGGGCGAGAGCTGGTCGGCGGTTCACGGCACGCCGGGTGCGGGTCGGGTGCGGATCGGCAGCGCTCGGTGCCGCAAGGCCCGTCACGTTGCCAGGTCGCGCGCCACCGCGGCGGCAGCCCCAATTGCGTTGACAATAGCGGCCGGTGCTCTTTCGGTTCATCCTACTGTTAACGGTTTTGAGTAAGTAGACAATGACGACCATCCTGCAGAACCTTCCCGTCGGCCAGAAGGTCGGCATCGCGTTTTCCGGCGGCCTCGACACGAGTGCGGCGCTCCACTGGATGCGCAAGAAGGGCGCGGTCCCTTACGCCTATACGGCCAACCTCGGGCAGCCGGACGAACCCGATTACGACGACATCCCGCGCCGCGCACTGCAATACGGCGCCGAGAACGCACGTTTGGTCGATTGCCGCAGCCAGCTCGCGGCCGAAGGTATCGCCGCGTTGCAGTGCGGTGCCTTCCACATCTCCACCGCCGGCATCACCTACTTCAACACCACGCCGCTCGGGCGGGCCGTCACCGGCACCATGCTGGTCGCGGCGATGAAGGAAGACGGCGTCAGCATCTGGGGTGACGGCAGCACCTTCAAGGGCAACGACATCGAGCGCTTCTACCGCTATGGGCTGTTGGTCAACCCGCAGCTGAAGATCTACAAGCCGTGGCTCGATCAGACCTTCATCGACGAGCTGGGCGGGCGCGCCGAGATGTCGGAGTTCATGCGGCAATCGGGCTTCGAATACCGCATGTCGGCCGAGAAGGCCTATTCGACCGACTCCAACATGCTGGGCGCCACCCATGAGGCGAAGGACCTCGAGCACCTGAACAGCGGCATGAAGATCGTCCAGCCCATCATGGGCGTGGCCTTCTGGCGCGACGATGTCGAGGTGAAGCGTGAAGAGGTCACGGTGCGCTTCGAAGAAGGCCACCCGGTGGCACTCAACGGCGCGGAGTTCGCCAACCCCGTCGACCTGATCCTCGAAGCCAACCGCATCGGCGGCCGCCACGGGCTGGGCATGAGCGACCAGATCGAGAACCGCATCATCGAGGCCAAGAGCCGCGGCATCTACGAGGCCCCGGGGCTGGCGCTGCTGTTCATCGCCTACGAGCGTTTGCTCACTGGCATCCACAACGAAGACACCATCGAGCAGTACCGCGACAACGGCCGGCGCCTCGGCCGCTTGCTCTACCAGGGCCGCTGGTTCGATCCGCAAGCCATCATGCTGCGCGAGACGGCGCAGCGCTGGGTGGCCCGTGCCGTCACCGGCGAGGTGACGCTGGAACTGCGCCGCGGCAACGACTATTCGCTGCTCAACACCGTGTCGCCCAACCTGACCTACAAGCCGGAGCGCCTGACGATGGAGAAGGGCGAGTCGGCGTTCTCGCCGCAAGACCGGATCGGCCAGCTGACGATGCGCAACCTCGACATCGAGGACACGCGCCAGAAGCTGCAGACCTATGCCGAGGTCGGCCTGCTCGCCGCCAGCGGTGGCAGCGCCTTGCCGCGCCTGAAGCAGAAGGACGAGAGCTGAGGAGCGTCGCCGCCGACGAGGCGGCGATGTGGGCCGTAAGCAAGGCGGGGTCGCTCGACGCGACGCCCGCTTTTTTCATTCGTGCGTGCCGGCGCGGTGTGCCAGGAGCGGCGCCTCAGGCCGACTGCACTGTGTCCCACTCGACTTGCAGCGGCTGTTTGCGCGAGAACAGCTTGACGTGCGCGTCGATCACATACACAACCTGCGTCAGGCCCTCTTCGTCATCGGCGTCACAGTCGAAGCACAGGCATGCGCCGTCGACGTGCAGTCGGCAGCGGCCCCAGGGGAAGTGGGCGAGGCCCTGGTGCGCGTCGTGTGTCACGTCGATCTTGCGGCTGAAGTGCAGGCACAACCGGGTCAGCCAGCGACTGGCGTCGGGTGTGGCCACGCGGCCCTTGCGTTGTTTCATGCGGGGACTACCAACAAACAGAGGAATGGGTCAGGGGTGAGCAGCGGTCAGCGCAGGTCGGCGACATCGAAGTCGTCGAGGGTGTGGTCCACCACCACCATCTGCTGGCCTTGTGAACAGCGCTCCACGCGGCCTTGCACGCCATAGGCGCGACGCAGCAGGGCGGGCGTGAAGATGTCGGCGGGCGGGCCTTGCGCGAGCACGCCTCCGTGGCCCAGCACCAGCATGCGGTCGCACAGGCGCAGGGCGAGGTTGAGGTCGTGCAGCGCGACCAGGCAGATGCCGCCGCGCGAGCTGAGCAGGTCGCGCACCCCTTGCAACACGCGCAGCTGCCAGCGCAGGTCGAGCGCGCTGGTCGGCTCGTCGAGCAGCAGCAGCGCCGGCTCGCGCACCAGCACCTGGGCCAGGCCCAGCAGCTGGCGTTGGCCGCCCGACAGTTCGTCGATGCGGCGCAGCGCCAGCGCGCCCAGGCCCAGGCGCTCGACCAGCGTCTCGATGCGCGTCTCGATGCGCGTCTCGATCTGCCGGCGCCCGCTGCCGGGCAAGGCCGCGCGCGCGGCGCACAGCAGCGCCTCGTAGGCGAGCAGCGACGTCGGCTGCGGCAAAGCCTGCGGCAGATAGCCGACCCGTTGCAGCCGTTCGGGCAAACGCAGCTGCTGCAGGTCGGTGCCATCCAGCCAGACCTGGCCCTGGGCCGCCACCAGCCCGGCGAGCGCACGCAGCAGTGTCGACTTGCCGGCGCCGTTCGGGCCCACCACCGCCACCAGCGACCCCGAGGGCACGGCAGGCAGGTCCACCGACTGCAGCACGGTTCGGCCACGGTAGCCGACGCTGAGGTGCTCGACGATCAGTCCGGCCGTCATCTGCGCGACCGGTGTTTGAGGATCAGGCCCATGAAGACGGGCACGCCCACCAGTGCCGTGATGATGCCGACCGGCAGCACCACGCCCGGGACCAGCGTCTTGCTCAACACCGAGGCGACCGACAACATCACGGCGCCGGCCAGGGCGCTGCCGGGCAGCAGGAACCGATGGTCTTCGCCAAGCAGCAGCCGGGCGATGTGCGGGCCGACCAGGCCGACGAAGCCGATCGTGCCGACAAACGCGAGCGCCGCCGCCGACAGCAGGCTGACGCGCAGCAAGGTGACCAGCCGCAGCCGTTCGACCGCGATGCCGAGGCTGCGCGCCTGGTCCTCGCCGCCCCGCAGCGCCGTCATCGTCCAGGCCTGGCGCTGCGCCCACACCATGCACACCAGCAAGGTCGTGGCTACCACGGCGATCTTGTCCCAGGTGGCGCGCGACAGGCTGCCCATGACCCAGAACACGATCTGCTGCAGTGAATCGGGGCTGGCGATGAACTGCAGCAGCCACAGCAGCGCCTCGAACGTGAACATCAAGGCGATGCCGAACAGCACCACCGTGTCGACGCCGGCGCCCCAGACGCGCGTGAGCGTCTGGATCAACAGCGTCGCACCGGCCGCGCACAGGAAGGCGCCGGCCGGCACGGCGATCGGCTCGCCGAGCCCGTAGGCGTCGAAACCGCTGACGATGACGAGCGAGGCGCCCACCGATGCCGCCGCCGCGATGCCCAGCGTGAACGGGCTGGCCAGCGGGTTGTCGAGCGCGGTCTGCATCTCGGCGCCGGCGAGGCCGAGCGAGGCGCCCACCAGCACCGCCATCACCGCGTAGGGCAGGCGCACGTCCCACAAGATCACGCGCTGTGCGGCGTCGAGGGTGTCGGGCCGCCACAGGCCGGTGGCGAGCTGCGACAGCGGGAAGCTCGACGGCCCGCTCGCCACGTCCACCGCCAGCGACGCGAGCAGCACGGCGGCCATCAGCGCGAGTGCGATCACGCGGCTGCGCACCACCTGGCGGTAACGGGTGGCCAGCGCCGGCGGGACGGTCTGAGTCTCGGCAGCCGCGCTCATTGCAAGCCGATCCAATACTCGCCGGTCAGCGGGATGGGCTGGAAGCGGCGGTACATCTCGCCCAGCGTGGCCTGGGGGTCGAGGTCGTGGAACAGGTCCGGGTGCAGCCACTTCGCCATCACCTGCAGCGCCACCACGTTGAGCGGCGAGTTGTAGAAGTGGTGCCACACGGCATAGGCCTGCTGGCGCTGCACCGCGTGCAACTGCGCCATGCCACGGCGGCTGGCGGCGCGCTGCAGCGACGCGCGTGCGGTCTCGCGGCTGGCGGCTGCGCCGAGCACGATGCGCAACGACTTGTGGCTCGGCGCGTTGGCACCGATGGCGGTGCCGATGTAGACGTCGGGCTGGCGCGCGATCAGGTATTCCGGGTTGAGGTTGCCATGCTCGCCAGGGATCAGCCCGTGGGCGATGTTGAGGCCGCCGGCGGCGTCGAGCAGCTTGCCCAGCATGCCCACCATCGTCTCGCAGCAGCCGTCGACCAGCCCGACCCGGCTTTCGAGGAACACCGACGGCGACGGCGGTCGGCGCGCCCGCAGCCGCTGCGTCACCAGCCGCACCTGCGACTCGTAGTAGCGCGTGAAGGCAGCAGCCTCTTGTTCGCGGCCGAGGATGCGGCCCAGCAGGGTCACGCTGCGGGGCGTGTTGACCAGCGGGTCCTGGCGCAGGTCGATGAAGACGATGGCGGTGCCCGCGGCCTGCAGCCGGGCGATGGTCTCGCGGTCCTTGGGGGCGGGTCCGTGGCCTTCCAGCCCGAAGATCGCCACCTGAGGTCTGAGCGCGATGGCCTGCTCCACGCTGAAGCTGCCGACCGCCGTGCGACCGATGCGTGGCAGCCGGTCGAGGTCGGGATGGTGGCGTGCCCAGACGGCATAGCCGTCCGGGTCGACGCGCTCGAACTCGCCCATCGTGCCAACCACACGCCGCAGCGGCGCGTCGCGCTCGAGGATGGCCAGCGTCGGCAGGAAGCGGCCTTCGCCGAGCAGCAATCGGTCGACCTTGGCCGGCAGTTCGACACGGCGGCCGGCCAGGTCGACCAGCTCGATGCGGTCGGCGGGCTGCGCAGCAGCGGAGATCGCGGCGCAGCCCAGCAGGGTGGCCGCCAGGCGGCGTAGCAGTCTGTTCATCGTGACGTCTCCATCACATTCGTGGGGGTCTGGGTGTTGACGTGTGGCGGGCCGCGCGGCGGTCTCGGTGGTCATCGGGGAGCACGCCAGGTTAGAAGCGGTAGGTCGCTTTCAGCAGCGCGCTGCGCGGCTCGCCGTAGTAGTTGAAGACCGAGGTGCCGCCGACGCGCGCGTAGTAGCGGCGGTCGAACAGGTTCTGCACGGTCAGCGCCAGTTCCAGCCCGGTGGGCCAGCGGTAACCCACCTGCGCGTCGAACACCGCATGGCCGCCTTGCTCGATGCGCAGTGCGCCCGACTGGGAATGGTAGTCGCTCACCGCGCGCACCCCGCCTCCCACCTGCAGACCTTGCAGGCGCGCGTCGGTCGGGCGGTAGCGGGTCCAGAGCGTCAGCGTGTGGCGAGGTGTCCAGGTGCTGAAGACCTGGCCCACCTGGGTCGGGCTGCCGTCGAGATGTTCGGTCTCGGTATAGGCATAACCGCCAGCCACCTCCCAGCCTGGCCGCACGGTGCCGCTGGCTTCCAGTTCCAGTCCCTGCACCTGCACCTCGCCCGAGGCGGTCGAAAACGAGGTGCCTTGCACCGCCACGGCACGCTTGTCGTCGCGCAAACGGAACAGCGCTGCCGACACGTTGAGGCGGCCGTCGAACCACTCGCCCTTGAGGCCGGTCTCGAACTGGCGGCCTTCGCGCGGGTCCAGCACCTCGCCGTTGGGACCGGTCGCCGTTTGCGGCTGGAACACGTCGGTGGCGCTGGCGTAGAACGACCAATGCGGCGTGAGGTCATAGACCAACCCGGCATAGGGCGTCCACTCGCTGTCGACCTGCGTGCGGGCCGACACGACACCGGTGGCGAGCTGGGTCGTCTCGCTCTTGTAGCGGCTCACCCGGCTGCCCATGATCACGCTCAGGTCGGCACGGGGCTTGAGTCGCAGCTGACCGTAGAGGCCGGTCTGCTCGGGCTCGACGCGGGTGCGTTGTGTCAGCGGCACGACCGGCTCGACGATGTCGGGGTCGAAGCCCACCAACGGGAACGGCCCTGCGATGTTCGTGTTGCCGTTGGCATGCGTCTTCTGGTCGTAACGGCGGTGATCTACCCCGGCCACCCATTCGTGACGACGACCGAACAGGTCGAAGGGCCGGGCCACGTGGGCGTCGACTGCGAGCGACCGTTCCCACAGTCGGCGGCCGATCACCGCGAGCTGCGCCACGCTGCCCGACGGGCCGATCGGCGAGCCGGCATAGGCGTACGTGAAGTCGACGTTGCGGTCGGCGTGGCGCATCGACACACGGGCGTGGCCGCCGTCGTCGAAGCGATGTTCCAGTTCCGCATAGGCCTCGGTCGCGTCGCTGTCGAAGCGATTCCAGTCGGCGCCGATGAAGGTCGAGCGCCGCACGTCGGCCAGCCGGCCGTTGGCCTCGGTGGGCAGGCCGTTGAACGGTGTGGTCTCGCGTTCCTGCCGCGTCAGCGCCAGCGACAAGGTGGTGGCCGGTGCGAGGTCGAACTCGAGCGTGCCGTAGGCCACCCGCTGCTGGCTGTCGGTCACGTCGGTCCAGCTGTCGCGGGCCTGCTCGGCGACCACCACCCGGCCACGCACGCGGCCGGCCGCATCCAGCGCGCCCGTCACGTCGGCCTCCACCCTGCGGTTGTGCCAGGAGCCATACGACAGCGAAGCGGAGCCGCCAAAGCGCGCCAGCGCCCGCTTGCGGGCCAGGTTGACGGTCCCGCCGGGTTCGCCGGTGCCGGCGTAGAGGCCGGACGGGCCGCGCAGCACTTCGACGCGATCGAACAGCGCCAGGTCGGGCTGGGTACCGTAGATGCTCGACAGCGGCGCGGGCAGGCCATCGACCAGATAGGTGTCGAGCTCGAAGCCGCGCACGAACACGCTGCCGCGGCCCGGGTCGTTGTTCAACACCAGGGCGCCGGGCGTCTTGCGCATGGCGTCTTCGAGCGACACCAGGTTCTGGTCCTCGATGCGCTGGCGCGTGATCACCGTGACCGATTGCGGCAGCTCGCGCGGCTTGACCGGCGTCTTGCTGCCTGCGGTGGTGGCCGTGCTGCCATAGCGGTCGGTGTGCTCGGAGCTTTCGTCGCTGCGCTTGCCACCCACCCGCACGGCAGGCAGCGAGGCGGTGGCAGCTTCGTCGGCGCGGACGGATTGTGCAGAGGCGCCGGCCTGCAGCGTCAGCAAGGCCGTGGCGAGTGCCGGCGCGACGCGGCGGGCAACGGGTCGAGAGGACTGGGGCATGACACGATCAGCAATTGAGAATGAGTTGCATTTGCGCAAGGGCGGCGCTAGCATCCCATGTCCGCGGCATCGATGTGTTTGCGGTATCAACAAAAACGTTTGAGGCATCTGTCGGAGGGAATGCCGTGCGGCCCCGCCACCCCGGCGCCATCGCGCCCGCCGCGACCCCGGCCCAGCGGGCGGTGAAGGCGCCGAGCCACGTCAGCGGCAACGAACTGGCGCAACTGGTCGAGCCGGTCGGGTCCGACTACCGTTTCGTGTCGACCGCGTTGTCGCGCGGCGAGCCGGTGCTGTCGGGCCAGTTCCGTTTGACGCGCTTGCGCCCCGGGCTGACGGTGCATTGCACCGACGTCAGCGATCTGCACAGCATGCAGACCCAGGTGTTGTTGCAGCCCGGCCTGCGCGCCGTGCTGTTGCTCGACGGCGAGGCCGAGGTGTCGTTCGGCCCCCGGCTGGTCCGCTTGAAGGCGCGTGGCGGCGCCGCACCCGTGCAGCGCGCCGACGCTGCGCTGATCTGCCTGACCGAGCCTGAACTGTTCGTGCGGCACTGGCGCCGCGGCGCGCACGAGCGCAAGGTGAGCATCGGGGCCGAGCCGGAATGGTTCGACAACAGCCCGCTGCCGGCCGACTCGCCCGTGCGCGCCTTGCTTGGCCGCCACCTCGCTGTGGAGCGCTGGTGCCCGTCGCCGCGCGCCGTGGTGGTCGCCGAGCAGATGCTGCGGCCGCCGCCGCTCGAGCCGTTGCTGCAAAACCTTTACCTGGAGAGCCGGGCGCTCGAACTGTTGGCCGAGGCGCTCGGCTCACTGCGCTGCGAGCCGACGCCGCTGGCGCCGTTGCGGCCACAGGAACACCTGCGCGTGCAGCGCGTGCGCGAGCTGCTCGACAGCGAGGACAGCTGGGTGTCGAGCCTGGACGAACTGGCGCGCCGCGCCGGCGTCAACGCCAACACGCTGCAACGTCATTTCCGTGCCGCGTTCGGCACCACCATCTTCGATTACCTGCGCGAGCGCCGGCTGCAGCGTGCACGCGAGGCCCTCGAGCGCGACGGCGTCAGTGTCACCGAAGCGGCACGTCTGGCGGGCTACACCAGCGCCGCCAACTTCGCCACCGCGTTCAAGCGGCGCTATGGCGTGTCGCCCAAGATGGCCCGCGCGAGCGTCTGAGCCGCCCCGGCCGTCCCGCCGCTGGCGCCGACGCCGCAGCTCGGCGCCGTGGCCCGGGCGCTGGCGCGCGAATTTTTTTGCGTCTTGTTATACGGGTGTATAAACTGTCTCGACATGTCCACCCAGCGTCCTGCACCTCCGAGCGACACCCGCGAGCACCTGCTGCAGGCCGGCTGGGCGGTGGCACGCGAGCGGGGACTCAAGGGCACGACGGTGCGCGCGGTGGCGGCGCAGGCCGGGGCGAACCTGGGCACCTTCGTCTACCACTTCGGCACCCGCGAGGCCTTCATCGAGGAGCTGATCGAGCGCTGGTATGCACCGCTGTTCGAGCAGCTGCAGCTGACCGCCGAAGAGGCCGCCGACCCGCTCGAATCACTGCGCCTCACCTTGTTGCAGCTGCTGCGCTGGATCGTCGAGCACCGGGCCTTCCTGGCGCAGCTCGTGCTCGACGCCGGCGCCGGTGAGGCGGGCGCCCGGAGCTTCCTGGAGTCGCTCGACCGGCGCCATCCGGTGTTGCTGCTGCGCTTGATCACGCAGGCGCAGCAGGCCGGACGCTTGCAAGCCGGCGATCCGGTGCACCAGATGCTGTTCTTGATGAGCAGCTGTGCGGCACCGGTCCTGTTGTTCCACTTGATCGGCCGGCATGGCATCGGTCCGCCCACGCTGGCCGCCGCGCTCACGCCGTTGACGATCGACCCGGCGCAGATCGAGACACGCCTTGGCTGGGCCTTGACGGGTCTTGCCGCCGGGCACAACAGGGAGTCGAAGCGATGAGACGGTGCATGGTGATGCTGTGGACGCTAGGGCTGGCCGGGTGCGGCGCCCAGCGGGAGGAGGCGCCGATGAGCGGCTATCTCGAAGCCGATCTGGTGTATCTGGCCCCGTCGTCCGGCGGCACCTTGCGCACGATGGCGGTGCAGCGGGGGGATGCCGTCGTGCCCGGGCAGCAGCTTTACGCGCTCGATGCCGACCCGGAGCGTCTCGAGCGCGACGCGGCCCAGGCGCGCCGCGAGCGCGCAGAGGCACAAGCGCACGACCTGCGCGAGGGGCGCCGCCCGGTCGAGCTGCGCGCGATCGATCAGCAGCTGGCCCAGGCGCGGTCGGCCCTGCAGCTCTCCACCTCGGCATGGCGACGCCAACAGCAGCTGGTCGAGCAGGGCTACATCGCGCCGATCCGCCTGGAGGAATTGGCCGCGGCACGCGAGCGCGACGCGGCGCGGCTGCGCGAGTTGCAAGCGCAGCGTGAGCTGGCGACCTTGGGCGCGCGCCGCCTCGAAGTGGCAGCGGCCTCGGCCGAGGCCCGCGCGGCCGGGGCCGACGCGGCGCTGGCCGGATGGCACGAAGGCGAGAAGCAGCGCATGGCGCCGGTGTCGGGCCGGGTCTTCGACGTGATGTACCGCCCCGGGGAATGGGTGGCGCCCGGGGCACCGGTCGTGGCGCTGTTGCCGGCCGACGCGCTCAAGCTGCGCTTTTTCGTGCCGCAGCGCGCCTTGCCGCAGGCCCGCGTCGGCAGCCAGGTGCGCTTCTCTTGCGACGGCTGTGCCGCCGGCTTGACGGCTCGCATCCGTTGGGTCTCGCCGCAGGCCGAGTTCACCCCGCCGGTGATCTATAGCAACCAGAGCCGCAGCAAGCTGGTCTACCTGGTCGAGGCCCAACCGGACGCGTCGGCGGCGCTGCACCCCGGTCAGCCGGTCGACGTGCGGTTTGGCGAGGCCCAGCGATGACGGCAGAACCAGCCATCGACGTACGCGGCCTGACCAAGCAGTTCGGTGGCCGCAAGGTGGTCGACGATGTCGCGATCCGGGTGCCGCGCGGCGAGATCTGTGGCTTTCTCGGTCCGAACGGCAGCGGCAAGACCACCACCATCCGGATGCTGTGCGGCCTGCTCAAGCCGGACGCGGGCGAGGGCCGCTGCCTGGGGCTCGACATCCGGCGCGACGCGGCGCGCATCAAGCGGCGCGTGGGCTATATGACGCAGCGCTTCGGGCTCTACGAAGACCTGTCGATCGAAGAGAACCTCGATTTCGTCGCGCGTGCCTACGGTATGGCCGACCGGCGTGCCGTGGTGCGCCACGCCCTCGAGCGCCTGGGCCTGGAGGGACGCCGGGCGCAGCTGGCCGGCTCATTGTCGGGCGGCTGGAAGCAGCGCCTTGCGCTGGCGGCCTGCATGCTGCACGCGCCCGACCTGTTGCTGCTCGACGAGCCCACGGCCGGGGTCGATCCCAAAGCGCGACGCGACTTCTGGCGCGAGATCCACCAACTGGCAGCCGACGGCCTGACGGTACTGGTCAGCACACACTACATGGACGAAGCCGAGCGCTGCCACCGGCTCGCCTACATCTCCTATGGCCGATTGATGGCGGCCGGCAGCGCCGACGAGGTGATCGCGCAGGCCGGGCTGCGCACCTGGGAGCTGCGCGGCAGCGACCTGGCCCACGCGACGGGCTTGCTGCAGCACGACGCACGCTGGCTGGTGGCGCCGTTCGGCAGCACCTTGCATGTGAGCGCTGCGGGGGACGGCGATTTGCCCGAGTGGCTGGCGCGCCAGCCGCAGCCCGGGGCCTGGGAGGTGCGGTCGATCGAGACCGGCCTGGAAGACGTGTTCATCGCGCTGACCCGCCATGCCGAAGACAACTTCAAATAACGGCGCCGGTCGCGACGGGCCTTTTTCATGGGGCCGCGTGCTGGCCGTGCTGCGCAAGGAGTTCGTGCAGCTGCGCCGCGACCGGCTGACCTTCGCGATGATGATCGGCGTGCCCATCCTGCAGCTGGTGCTGTTCGGCTACGCGATCAATGCCGACCCTCGACACTTGCCGACAGTCGTGGTCAGCAGCGACCGTGGGCCGCTGGTGCGCTCACTGGTGCGCTCGGTCGAGACCACCGGCTATTTCCGCGTGCTGGGGGCGGTGTCCGACGGCGAGGCGGAGCGCCTGCTGCGCGCCGGACAAGTGCAGTTCGTGCTGGTCGTCCCGTCGGACTTCTCCACCCGTTTGCTGCGCGGCGAGCGACCGGCGGTGGCCGTCTATGCCGATGCCACCGACCCGGCTGCGGCCGGGCCGGCGTTGTCGGCCTTGCAGGCATTGCCGCGGGTGGCGCTGGCGCACGACCTGCACGGCCCTCTGGCGACACTGCGGCCCGGGCCCGAGCCCTTCGAGCTGCGCGTGCACCGGCGCTACAACCCTGAAGGGTTGACGGCGTACAACGTGGTGCCCGGCCTGGTGGGCGTGATCTTGACGATGACCCTCGTGATGATGACCGCGATGGCGATGACACGCGAACGCGATCGCGGCACGCTCGAGAACCTGTTGGCCACGCCGGTGCGCCCGGTCGAGATGATGCTGGGCAAGATCCTGCCGTATGTGCTGATCGGCTACCTGCAGGTGCTCATCGTGTTCTCGGCGGCCCGGCTGTTGTTCGACGTGCCCATGCTGGGCAGCTTCGCGCTGCTGTCGGCCATGGTGCTGCTGTTCATCGTCGCCACGCTGGCGGTCGGCTTCGCGTTCTCGACCGTGGCCCGGTCGCAGATGCAGTCGATGCAGCTGACGCTGTTCTATTTCCTGCCCAACATCCTGCTGTCCGGGTTCATGTTTCCGTTTCGCGGCATGCCGGGGTGGGCTCAGGCGCTGGGCGAGTTGCTGCCGCTGACCCACTTCGTGCGGATCGTCAGGGCGGTCATGCTCAAGGGCGCTGGGTGGGCCGATGTCGCCGCCGATGCGGGCGCGATTGCCGCATTTTTGCTGGTGGTGGCCGTCGTCGCGATGGCCCGCTATCGCCAGACGCTCGATTGAGAGGCCGCACTCGCCGGGTTCCTGGTTTGCTTGCGGCGTCCAGGGACCGCGTCTTGCGGTGGGCCGGCGCCCCATCGGGGCCGTGCCGCTGACAGGGCCGTTCGCCTGCACAATGCCGATCGTTCCTCCTTGCGCCGCATGACCGAATCCGACGCCTCGCAGCTGCTGTTGATCCGCGCCCACGAAGACCCGCTCACACCACCCTGGAGCGAGGCCGATGCCCTCTGGGCCAGCCGCGAGGCGCGCCGGCTCGAAGGCGAGGCGGCGCCACCGGAGCGTGTGCTGGTGCGCCGCGGCGCGCTCGCGGTCGAGCGGCTGGGCGAGCGCAGCGCGCAAGTGCCGGCAGCCCTGCACGCCGTGCGCCCGTCGCCGCTGTGGACCGCCGCCGCGTTGGGGCTGGCCCTGCTGGTCGGGCTGGCCGGCAACGCGATCGGGCCGTCGCAGCGCATCAACATCCTCGCGCCACCGCTGCTGGCCCTGTTGGTGTGGAACCTGCTCGTGTATGTCGGCCTGGTCTGGGCCACGCTGCGCCGGGGCGCAAAGCAGGGCGGGCCGCTGCGTCTTGCGGTGGCATCGTTGGCAGGGTGGGTGGGGCCGATGGCGCGATGGCTGCATCGTGCCGGCGTCCCACCGCCGCTGCGCCGTTACGCCGAGGCCTGGTGGCACGCCAGCCGGCCTTTGCAGGCTGCGCGGCTGGCGGCGGTGCTGCATGCGGCGGCGGCGATGGTGGCGATCGGGGCGGTGTCAGGGTTGTACTTGCGCGGCCTGGCCTTCGAGTACCGCGCCGCGTGGGACAGCACCTTTCTGGCACCCGAGGCCGTCGAGGGCCTGCTGCGGCTGGTGCTGACACCGGCGGCCCGCCTGGGTGACATCGAACTGCCCGCGGCGGCCGAACTCGCCGAACTGCGTGCGTCGAGCGGCGGTGGCGAGAACGCGGCCCGCTGGATCCATCTGTACGCCATCACGCTGGCCTGCGCAGTGGCGGTGCCGCGATTGCTGCTGGCCGGGTGGGCCGCCTTGCGCGCGCGCGGGCTCGCAAGGCGCTTTCCGTTGTCGCTCGACGATCGGTATTTCAGCCGCCTGGTCGGCGTGGTGGGCCGTGGGGAGACCGTGGCCGCGCGTGTGTTTCCCTACAGCTATCAGGTGGGCCCGGCGCTGCTGGGGCCGCTGCAGCAGCACTTGCGGGAGGCGCTTGGCGGCGAGGTGGTGCTGACGCTCGCACCCAGCGTGCCCTTGGGGGGCGAAGACGAGCCCGCGCGCTGGCAAGCGGGCACGGCGGGCGACGGCGTGACCATCGCCCTGTTCCCGCTGACGGCGACGCCCGAGCGCGAGAACCACGGGGCCTTTGTGCAGGCATTGGCAGGCCGCGGGGGCGGGTCCCGGCAAGTGGTGGTGGTGGTCGACGAATCGGGCTTCCGGCAACGTTTCCCCACCGACACCAAGCGGCTGGAGCAGCGCCGCGCCGCGTGGCAAAGCGTGTTGGCCGAAACCGGCCACGAGGGCTTGTTCGTCGACCTGGCGGCGCAACCCCTGGAGGAGCCCACGCCGTGAGCGACGACCTCGATCCCCAGACCTTGGGGCTCAGCCTCATCTCGCACACCAACGTGGGCAAGACCACCTTGGCGCGCACGCTGCTGCGCGCCGACATCGGCGAGGTGCGCGACGAGGCCCACGTGACCCGCGAGGCCGAGCCGTACACGATGATCGAATCACCAGCCGGCGATCGCTTGCAACTGTGGGACACGCCCGGCTTCGGCGACAGCGTGCGGCTGGCGCGTCGGCTGGCGCAAGCCGGCAATCCGCTGGGCTGGTTCATGACCGAGGTCTGGGACCGCTTTCGCGACCGTGCCTTCTGGTCCGGCCAGCGTGCCGTGCGCAACGTGCTGGAGCAGGCGGACGTGGTGCTCTACCTCGTCAATGCCGCCGAAACCCCCGAAGACGTGGGCTATCTGGACGCCGAGTTGGAGGTGCTCGACCTGGCGGCGAAGCCGGTGGTGGTGCTGCTCAACCAGCTGGGCCGCCCGCAGACGCCGGCGGCCGAAACGCAGGAGTTGGAACGCTGGCGCCGCCGCACCGCCGAGGCCCGCTGCGTGCGGCAGGTGCTGGCGCTGGATGCGTTTGCACGCTGCTGGGTACAGGAAGATGCGCTGCTGGGCGCCGTGGCCGGCGTGCTGCCGGCCGACCGCCATGCGGCCTTCGACCGCCTGCGCGCCGCCTGGCGCCAGCGCAGCAGCGCCACCTGGCACGCGTCGATGGCGGTGTTGGCGCAGCGCCTGGTGCGGGCTGCGCTGGATCGCGAAGCCATCGAGGACGGCGGCCTGGGCGGGCGCTTGCGGGACGTCGGCGCTTTGCTCGGGCTGCGCCGCGAGGGGGCATCGACCCCGCGTGAACTGGCGATGCAAAGGCTGGCGGCCCGGCTCGCCGAGGACATCCGCCAGTGCACCGACCGTTTGATCGATCTGCACCGCCTGGAAGGACATGCGACCGACGTGGTGCTCACCCGTCTGGCCGAGCACTACGCGGTGCAGGAACCGGTGAACGAGGGCCGGGCGGCCGTCTGGGGCGGTGCGGTGGCGGGTGCGCTCGCGGGGCTGAAGGCGGATGTGCTGAGCGGCGGCATGACGCTGGGTGGCGGCTTGCTCGCGGGCGGGTTGCTCGGGGCCTTGGGCGCGGCGGGCCTGGCGCGCGGCTTCAACCTGCTGCGCGGGGTCGAGACGCCGACGTTAGGCTGGGCGCCCGAGGTGCTGGACGAGCAGGTGCGCTCGGCCTTGCTGGGCTATTTGGCGGTGGCGCACTACGGGCGGGGCCGCGGCCCATGGGCCGAAGAGGAAGGACCGGCCTTCTGGCAGGACAGCGTGCAGGCCGTGGTGGCGGAGCGCCATGAGGCCTTGCAGGCGATGTGGGTCGAACTGCAGTCGCTGCGGCAGGCGGGCGCCGGGCCGCAGGATGCGGGCGAACTGGTGGCGCGCTTGCAAGCGTGGCTGGTGGAGGTGAGTCGGACGCTGTTGTGGCGGTTGTACCCGGGGGCCGTGCTGGACTGACCCGGGCGATCCCGTCCTGTCCGCCTGCGCCCGTCTTCAGCCGCAAGGGTCGGTTGCAGCGCGTTGCGGCCGGAAGGTCCAGCTGCGGACCAGGTGGCTGGGCCGGACAAGGCCGGTGATCGCGACTTCGGCCACCAGCGCCTGACCCCCAGTCCCTACCGGGGTCGCCAGCAAACGGAAGGTCGAACCAGCCGGCGTCGCCTGCGCCTCCATTGCGGAAGGCCCGGACGCCTGGCGGGGTGCCAGGCGCAGCAGCTGTCTCAGGCGCGGTGCGGCGTGCTCAGGGTCGGGTTCGGACCGGCCGGAGAACAGCGTGAGGTCCGGATAGAGGCACGCAAACTGTTCGTCCGCGAGTTGCAAGACGGCCTGCAATTCGGCATACGAGCCGAACGGGCGCGCGCCGCGACGAGCCCGGGCGTCGAGCAGCCGCTGCAGCACCGGCGACGCATCGCGCCCGAGGCGGGCGGCCAGGAGGGTGGCGGCGACCTTGGCGTCGGCCATGCCGGCATCGAGCAGACCGGCGACGTGTTGCACGGTGACGTCCACCGCCTGGGCGCCGATCTCAAGACGCCGACCAGTCTGTGGCCCCTGCAGCCAGGGGCTGACCTGGCCCTGTGTCACCAACTCGTAGATGACTTGCTCGACCGCGGACTCCTGCGCCAACTCGGTCTGCACTTGCTGCTCGGCGGCACCGGTCTCCAATGCCGCGCGTGACGCAAGGGTCAGCATGGTGGTCAGGGCCGCGCAAGCGGCCAGCAGGAGCCACAAGGCGTGCAGCAGCACGAAGCCGCTACTTGGGTGGCTGCGGGAGCAAGGGTGCGGCATGGTCGGCGAGACGTCCTGCGGCATCGAAACCGTCGATCAGTGCGTCGACGACGGCCTGCGTTTCGGCCTGGTTGCGCATCACGTGTGGCACCAGCAGCACGACCAGCTCGGTGCGGCGTGAATCGACGGTGGTGTTCTTGAAGGCATGCCCGAGGACCGGCAGATCCTTCAACACTGGCACCCCACCGGTGCCGCGGGCGCCGTTTTCGCGGATGAGGCCGCCGAGCGCGACGGTGAAGCCGTCCCGCGTGGCCACGACGCTGTGGATCTTGCGACGCTGGATGGTCGGCGAATCGATGCCGGATGACGTGGTTTGCGCCACCTCGCTGACCTCTTGCATCACGTCGAGGATGACGTTGCCGTTGTCGTTGACACGCGGTGTCACCTCGAGGATGACGCCGGTGTCGCGCATCTCGACGGAACTCACCACTGGAGCACCGGGGGCGCCGGTGCTCTGCGAGGTTTGCGTGATGATCGGCACCTGGTCACCGACCTGCAGGCTGGCCTTCTGGTTGTTGAGCACCGAGATCTTCGGTGCCGACAGAATGCGCACCTCGGTTTTGGCCTGCAATGCGTTGAGCACCACCCGCGCATCGGCGCGGCCCGAGTACACATAAGAGAAGCCGGGAAACTGCGAGGCCACGGCGCCGCCGCCCGCGGCGCTGAGCGTGACCGTGTTCTCGCCGGAATCGAAGAACCACTGCACGCCATAGCGCAGGCTGTCGTTCAGCGTCACCTCCGCGAGAATGGCTTCGATCATCACCTGCCGGGGCAGCACGTCGATCTGGCGCAGCGCCTCGCGGATCACACGGTACTCCTGGTCGGTGCCATGGAACAACAAGGAGTTGTTCTCCTCGATCGCGACCAGGCGGGCGAGATCGCCACCACCGGCCTGCGCCGACAATGGCGAGCCCGGCGGTGCGGAGAGGCTGTTGGCGCCGCTCGCTGTCGTGACGGTGCCGCTCTTGGCGCTCGCGCCTGTCGTCTCCGGCGCGCCTTGCTCACCCGTCAGCACCTGGCGCAGCGAGGCCACCAGTTCCTTGGCGTTGCCGTTCTGCACGTTGTAGACAAATATCTTGCGGTCGCCGCCGTTCGAGACGTCCAGGCGGGCGATCCATTGCTCCAGCAGTTCCAGGTCGGCCTTGTTGCGCGCCATGCCCAGCACCGAGCGTGTCCGCTCCAGCGGCACCAGACGGATGCGGTGGGTGAACAGGTCTTGCGGGCCCTGGAAGATGGTCCGCAACTCCGCCACCAGCGTCTCCGGGCGCGCCTGTTCGAGCCGGTAGACGGCAAAGGTCATCCCCCGCATCCAGTCGACATCGAAGGTCTCCACCGTGCGTGCGATGGCCGCACGGTCCTGGCTGCTGCCGGCGATCACGACATGGCCGAGGTTGGCGTCGGCCTGCAAGACGCTGCCCTTGGGAACGAAGGTCTCGAGCAGGCCCTTCATCTCGTTGGCATTGACGTAGCGCAGCGGAACGATCTCGACCGCGAAACCCGGCGTGCTGGGTGTGCCGCTCGTCATGCGTTGTGCCCCTCGCACACGGCGCGGTGCTTCTTCCAGCGGCAGCACCTGGTACGCCTGATCGGTCTTGACGATGGCCACCGACACCGACGCCAAGGCCGCTTCCAGCGCCGGCAGCAGCGAGGCTCGCCCGACCGGGCGGGCCGTCTTCAAGGTGATGCGCCCCTGCACCGTCGGGGCGATGACGTAATCGACCTTGAGCATCTCTCCGAGCACCGCGTCGATCACGCCTCGCAGGTCGGCGTCCTGGAAGTTCAGTTCATAGGTCTCGCCCCGGCGTGACGCCGGCGCAGCGGCGGTGGGGCCGCCTTCAGGCAAGGCAGGTAGGGCGTCGAGGTAGTCGGTGCGGCGCTGCGGCGCCGTCGGGTCGATGGCGACCTCGTGTTGGGCTGCGCCGACGGGCGGCGTGGTCGGCGGAGGAATCGCCTTCCAGGCAGGGGGCGGCCGTTTTGCGGGCGGAGGCGGAGTGCTGCAGGCGCCCAACAGGCAGGACAGCAGCAGACAAAAAGCCCACCGGGGGGCGTTGGTGTGATCAGTCATGAGGAACGGTCGCCGGTGTATCCAGGGACGGCAAACGAAGGGTCGTCTCAGCTCCGGTCTCGGCGCTGCCGGCATCCGAAGGTGTGAGTCTGATGGAGCGGCGGTCGATCGCGATGACGCGCCAGCCGCCGCTCTCCTGTCCGACGGCGAGCAACTGGCGGGTCGTGGCATCGGGGCTTTCCAGCAGTGCGCGGCGCCCGCGCGCACCGTCGGTGACGATGCCGACCAGGCGAGGCGAGGGCGGCAGGCTGACCGGCTCGGTCGGCGCTGCCACCGGTGCCGGTGGTTTTCGGCTGGCGGTGAACAAGGGACTGGCGGACCAAGCATCGGTCGACAGCGGCTGGGCCGCAAGCCGCGGTGTGGGCGCGGCGTCGGCAGCAGGGGGAGTCTCGCGGCCGGCCGCGGTCGGCACCGTCGAGAGCGAGGACAAGACGAAGCCGCCGGCACCGAGCGCCGCGGCCAGGTTCACGCAGCACAACGCCAGGGTCAGCTTGGGCCAGCGTTTCATGGTGTCGCCCTCGTGGGTTTGGCCTCGACGAGGCCGAAGCCGGCCACGCGCAGTTCGACCGCCAGCTCGGGTGCGGGCGTGTCGACCCCGGCCCCTGCGCTCGGCGAGACCAGTGCGGCTCGATCGACGATCAAACGCGGGCGATGGTGATGCAGGGCGGACAGCAACCCAACCAGTTGGGCTTCGGTGCCAGCCAACTGCATGTCGACCGACAGGCGCAGCAAGGGGCCGGTGCGTCCCACGCTGCCGGCCTTCAGGTGGACCAGCCGCACCTCCGAGGTCTGCAAGAGCGCATTGATGCCGGCGATGAATCGGGACTCGACGTCGGCGTCGGTGGTGCCGCTGTACAGCTGGGTCAGCAGTTCGTCCCGCTCGGCTTGCAGTGCCTCGGGTGTCGTCGCGGCGCCGCGGCGCGCCAGCGCAGTGAGGCGCTCGAGTTCGAAACGGCGGTCGTGCAGTTGATCGACCTTCTCGGCGGTGGCGCGATGTAGCGGCGCGAGCGCGAGGTTCCAGAGCGACAGCATCAGCAGGAGCAACAGGCCGACGGCGGCCAGGCGGCGGATCTCGGGGCGCGGCGGTGTCATGGCTGCTCCGGGTCGGCCAGCAGGGCCGAGAGCTCGAATTGCACCGCCTTCTCGTCCGGCGAGGTGGTGGTGGCCGTCACCGCTTCGAGCTTGACCTGACGCACCCGCCGTGACGCTTCGAGGGCCCGTGCGACGGCAGCCGGTTCGCTGCTGGAACCGGCCAGCTTCAGGCTGCCTTGTTCCAGACGCACGGTGTGCAACCACGCGGATGCCGGCAGGTGCCGCGCAACGTCGTCGAGCACCGCCGCCAGCTGGGCGCCGCCCGTCTGCCGGTGCAGTTCGTCGCGTGCCGCACGCACCACCGCTTCCTGCTCGTAGAGCTTCATCACGCCGTCCTGCGCCGCACGCAGCGCGCGGATGTCTTGCTCGGCACGCTGCGCCAGCCAGTGCGCGCCCAGGTAGGTCAAGGGCAAGGCGGCGAGGGAGACCAGCAGGGCGGACGCCACCAGCAGGCGATGCCGCCTTGCGCTGCCGGACCCCTGTTGGGCGGCGCCGGAGGTCTGGAACACGAACGCCGGCCGCCCGTCCGGTTGCGTCCCGTAGCCGATGACGTGGTCCTGGACCCCGGCCGCGTCCAGCCGCTCGCCGAGCGCTCGCAGTCGCTCCCGGGTGCACAGCGCGACCTCCACATCGAGCTCGTGACGGCGTGGCGAGCTGTGTGCCAAAGAGGGGGCGGGCCGCACATCGAAGCAGATCTGCTCCGGCGGCAGCGGCGACTCGGTGATCAGGCGGTACCCCGCCGCCTCACGCAAGCGAGCGGCGGCGGCGCGCGGCAGGCGCAGCGACAGCGTCAACACGGCGGACGGGTCCAGGCAGACGAAGGTCTGCCGCCCCCTGCAGACAGTTTGCCAGTCGCTGCTGCCGGTGCTGGCCGCCTGCCCGTGCGACAGCTTCGCCTCGGGAGCTGCCGCGAGGTGAAGTTCGCCGTCGGCTGTCATGAGCAGACGAGGGGGTACCGAGCGCCAACCGAAGCGTTCCAGCACCGGCTCGACGAGCCCGATCAACTCGTCGCGCCACCACCGTAGACCGGTGGCGAGGAGCGACACGGGGAAACGGCTGCGCTCGCGCAGGAGCATCACGAGGGTCTGCATGTCGCGGTGGTCATGTCGAGATCACAGTCGCCCGGCGCCTGCACCCGTGGACGTACAGCGATTTCGCCGCCTTGCCGGGCCCCCCCGTCCGAGTAGGTCCAGTCGGCGACCACCAGCTCGGGCAAGCGGTGCGGGTCGATGGGCGTTGCGGCGAGCCGGTCCCGCCCGGAGTCGGTGTAGTAGTAGGTGAGACGGGCCGTGGCGAGGCCGCTGAGCAGGACGCGCCGCTCGACACGCGCTGGCGGCATCGGCGCGGCTGCCGGGGATGTCAGCGTCAACACCAGGGCGTGGCGGGAGGGGCCGTCGGGCTCGACCGCGAGGCGGGCCTGGAGCACCCCGTCGGACCAGCGTGACTGAGGTGGCAGGGTCGAGAACTCGACAAACGAGGCGGAGCCGTGCAACGCGGTGGTGGCGCGACCGGGAGACGCAGGCAGCAGTTGCCCGAGCAGGCCTCGCAAGACGCGGTCGGCAGTCTCCTCCTGCATTCTTTGGTCGCCCAGCCGGGTCGCACGGCTCAGGCCTTGCTGGGTCAGTGTCAGGGTCTGGGACAGCAGGTACACCAATAGCGAGCCCACCGCCACCGCGGCGAGCATC
Organism: Caldimonas brevitalea; assembly: GCF_001017435.1. Lineage (NCBI taxonomy): Bacteria > Pseudomonadati > Pseudomonadota > Betaproteobacteria > Burkholderiales > Sphaerotilaceae > Caldimonas > Caldimonas brevitalea. The sequence goes on along the minus strand of NZ_CP011371.1, from coordinate 3,553,568 downwards.
TCGATGAGGGTGAAGCCTGCCGCACGTCGGCCGAGCCCGGCGACCCTCATTGGATAACTTGCGTGCTGCGCGCTGCGGTGCGAGCCCCTTCGGGCGGCCGTGCGGGGGGTGATGGGAAAACCTTCGTGCTGCGCACTGCGGTGCGAGCCCCTTCGGGCGGCCGTGCGGGGGGTGATGGGAAAACCTTCGTGCTGCGCACTGCGGTGCGAGCCCCTTCGGGCGGCCGTGCGGGGGCTCATGACGGCTCTCCGACCCGGTACGCGGTCAGCGACACCGTCGACGCCGAGCCCTCGGGTGTGACGTCCACGCGTATGCGCCGGAGCACCAGCAAGTTGGCTTGCTCGGACTGGGGCTGCAGCCGTTCCACCTGCACCTTCCAGTTCAGGCCGCCCTGACGTCCTTGCGACGCACCTTCCGCGATGCGAGCGGCCGCCGCATGCCGCTCGAGTATCGAGCGCGCCAGGCGCAGCGACCGGCCCTGCTCGGAAGCATGCTCCAGCCGCTCGACGGCTGCCACCGAAGCCGGCAGCAAGGCGGCGAGCATCAGCGCACAGATCGCCAGTGCCACCAGCACTTCCAGGAGACTGAAGCCGCGGGCGCCGCGGGATGCGCTAGCGGTGGTCACGCACGACCCCTCCTGAGAGCCAGTCCAGCGAGAGCCGGGCGCCGTCGCTGTCCGTGTCGATGTCGAGCGCGCCGCCGCTCGTCGAACCGTCGGGGTAGAACGCGAGCGCGGGCAAGGGCGCGCCGTCGCGCCGGCAGCTCAGTCGAGAGTTGCTCGCCGTGGCGAGCGCCTGACAGGGCAGGAGTACGGTGCTGCCGGTCGTGCGCGCTTGCAGGCGCGCGGCCTGCAGCCGCCGTTCGACACGTGCCACTTGCCGATCCAGCTCGCTCCCCGAGCGAAACAAGGTTTGTGCGCCGATCGAGGTGAGGATCGCGATCACCGCGACCACGACCAACATCTCGAGCAGCGTGAAGCCGGCTTCACGGCGCATCCCAATTGCCGACGTCGGCATTTTCTCCCTCCCCCCCTTCACGATCGTCCGCACCGAGGGTGTAGACGTCGACCGTTCCGTGTTGTCCCGGATATCGGTAGCGATAAGGCCTGCCCCACGGGTCGACCAGATGCTGGCGCTTGCGCACGTACGGGCCATTCCAGCGTTGCACGCCGCTGGGCGCCTTCAGCAGGGCCGCCAGACCCTGTTCGGTGTCCGGGTAGCTGCGCGTGTCCATGTGATAGTAATTGATCGCAGTGGTCAGCGTTTCGACCTGCAGCGCCGCCGCATCGGTCTTCGCACCCGAAAACATGTTCATTACCTGTGGCGTGACGACCGCCATGATGAGGCCCATGATCACGAGGACGATGAGGAGCTCCAGCAGGGTGAAGCCACGGCTCGGGGCAAGACGGCGGCGCATCGGAAAGGGTGAGGTGTTCAAGGGCGGAGTGCCAGCTGGTTGATGCTGAGGATGCCGAGCATGACGCCGCCGACCAGCAGGCCGACGACCAGCCCGAGCAGGGCGATCGCGAGCGGGTTGGCGAGTGCCACCAGCCGCTCGATCTGTTGTGAGGTGTCGGCCTCGAGCAACTGGGCTGCTCGCATGGTGGTGGCGCCAAGCTCGCCCGTGTGCTCGCCGACTTCGATCAGCGCGCGCGTCTCCTCCGGAATCGCGACGACGGCGCGCAGGGCTGCGGAGATCGACGCGCCTTCGCGCAGCCGGCGTGAGCAGGCGGCGAGACTGTCGCGTAGGGCGCCCGACGCCGCGGCCGGGGCCGACAACGCAACCGCCTCAGACACTTCGACCCCGCCGCGCAGCAGCAGTCCGAGGACGCCCAGCACGCGCGCGACGTCGAGTTGTCGGGCCAGGCGCACTGGGCGAAGGCGGGCGGCAGTACCGACGATACGCTTGCGCCATCGGGAACTGCGGCGCAGCAGCAGGGCCGGGACCAGGACCCAGGCCAGCAGCAGCAGGCTGACACCGACGCCATGCTGTGTCACGACGGCCGACAGCCACAGGACGGCCCGCGTCAATGCCGGAAGGCGGTGCTCTTCGCCGGCGAAGATCGGCTCGAAGCCGGGCACGACCACCGTCAGGACCAAGACCATGGCGACCAGCACGGTGCCCATGACGACGGCGGGATAGGTCAGGGCGTTGACCAGCGTGCTGCGCGTGGCGGACTGGCGCGCCAGATACTTCCCGGCTTCGGCAAAGCCGTCGCCCACACGTCCGCCGGTTTCTGCTGCGCGCACCATGGATGGCAGATAGGCGGGCAGGTGTGGTTCGGGTTGCAAGGCATCCGACAGCGGCATGCCGGCCTGGATGCGCGGCAGCAGTCGGCGGGCGAGCCCGGCAGCCGGGCGGTCCTGACTCTGGCGCGACAACACCGTGAGCGACTCCTCGACCGTCAGTCCGGACGCGGCCATCACGCCCATCTGCTCGCAGAACAACGCGATGTCCGGCAGCCGCATGCGTCCGCGCAGCACCACCGGTTGTCCGAGCCGCTGCATCCAGCCCTGGCCGGCAGGGGAGATCGAGACGGGCGTGAGACCGTCGTGCAGCGTCGCCAGCGCGGCCTCGTTTTCGCAGGCGGCCTCCTTGTAGAGGTGGCGCGCCTCGCCGCTCGCACTCACGGCCTTCACGGCGTAGCGTGTCATCTCCCGCGCTCCTCTACGACCGACAGGACCTCGTCGAGGGTCGTCTCGCCGGCCTGGACCTGTTGCAAGCCGTGGCGCCACAAACTGTCCGAACCGTGGCGCGCCGCGCTGGCCCGCAGGGCTTCCTCCGAGCGGCTGGTGCGGATCAGGTCGCGTTCTGCTGCGCCCAGCGGCAAGGCCTCGAACAGGGGCAGCCGGCCTGAGTAGCCGCGGCCGAGGCAGTGCGGACAGCCCCGGGCCTGGGCCAGCCTGGGCGCGTCCGCGCCCTGGGCCACGCAGGCCAGCATCCGCGCCGCCGAGTCATCGGCATCGGTCCACAGTTTGCAGTGGGCGCACAGACGGCGCACCAGGCGCTGGGCCGCCGACAGCACCAGCGTCGACGCGAGCAGATAGTCTTCGACGCCCAGGTCCAGCAGACGGGTCACCGCGCCGGCCGCGGTGTTGGTGTGCAGGGTCGCCAACACGAGATGCCCGGTCAGCGCTGCGCGCACCGCGATGTCGGCGGTTTCGCGATCGCGGATCTCGCCGATCATGATGACGTCGGGATCGTTGCGCAGCACCGAGCGCAACGCCGAGGCATAGGTCAGACCGATCTCCGCCTTGACCTGGAGCTGCGAAACCCCCGGCAAGGTGTACTCGATCGGATCTTCGACCGTGACGATCTTCAACTCGGGACGGCGGATCTCGTTGAGTGCGGCATACAAGGTGGTGGTCTTGCCGCTGCCCGTGGGGCCGGTGATCAGCACGATGCCGTGCGGCCGCCGCAGCGCTTCGCGCAGCGTTTGCAGCCCGCTCCGAGACAGTCCCAGGGCTTCGAGCTGCAACGCGACGGTCTGCTGGCCCAGCAGCCGCAGCACGACCGCTTCGCCGTGCAGGGTGGGGAAGGTGGCCACCCGCATGTCGAGACTGCGCCCGCGAGAGGCAAAGCGGATGCGGCCGTCCTGGGGCACGCGCTTGTCCGCGATGTCGAGCCTCGCCATCAGCTTCACGCGCGACACCACGGGCTCGGCCAAGCGACCGGACAGCACCTCGGTTTCGTGCAGCAGGCCGTCGATGCGGTATCGCACCGAGAGTGCGTCGGGGCCGGGTTCCAGGTGCACGTCGGAGGCGCCGGCGTCGATGGCGGCGCCCAACAGACGCTGCACCAGCCGGATCACCGGCGCGTCCGAGGCGAGGTCGGACAGCCGGTCGATGTCGTCGCTGGTGCGGGCGGTTGCAGAACCCGCTTCCGATGCATCGTGGCGCACGGCATGGCGCTCGTCTTGGCGCTCGAAGTAGTCCTCGATGTCCGACTCGAGCGCCGCCAGGGGCCGCACCGGGCACCCGGCGGCATAGGCGACCCCGGCCACCGCGGCGGTGTCCATCGGGTTCGCCATCGCGAGGTCCAGGCGGCCCTCGCGCAGGTTGACCGGCAGGATGCGTTTGGTGCGCAGGTAATGCGGGTTGAGGCCGCCCAGATGGGGCAACGTGGCTGGGAACTCCGCACGCGTGACGAGCGGGATCTCGAGCAGTGCGGAGAACGCGCGCGCCATCTCCCGCTCGGTGACCAGGCCCAAACGGGTGGCCACGGAAGACAACGGTGTGCCGCTGGCGCGCGACGCATGCAAGGTGCGCTCGATGCCTTCGGCCGTCAGCAGCCCCTGCTCCAACAACGCTTGCGCGAGTGCGGCCTGGGGATCCTCGTCGACCAGCGCCGACAGGTCAGCCGATGCCCGGTCGGTGCGGTGCGGCTGTTCTGATGAGGCAAGGGAACTCAAGCGCATGGTCGATGGCGGGTGCCGTCACAAAAGAGTCGCATGTGTTGCGCGGCCGAAATCTTGTTGACAGCTGAGATGAGTGATCAGGACAATCACTCACATTGCCTGACGGTTCGCGCCGAGCAGTCTATGCGAACTTCCCGGCGATATGTGGGCCTGCAACAGCGGCCCATTCAAACAGGGGAGAGAACAATGAGAACAACGCGAACCTTGCGTGACGCAAGGTATGAGGGAGAGCGCCGGCCTCGGCGTTTCCTCACGGCTGCAGCACCTGCATGGGTCCTGGCATGCGCCGCCGTCTTCAGCGCAGCGCCTTCCGTCGCGGGCTCGGTCACCTACACCTATGACGCGCTTGGGCGCGTCAAGACGGTTCAGTACAGCACCGGTGCCTTGATCACCTACACCTACGACGCAGCGGGCAACCGCACGGCCGTGGTGACCACCGGGGCTTCGTAGTACGCCTGGCCGCAAACGCGGCCTCACCTTACAGAAGATCGCCACTGACGCCACGTGACGCAGATTTGGTAGGTGAAGAGCGTCTCACCGCTCAAGGTCAACAGGCCAACAAGGGAAACAGGCATGACAACGGGCCTCGGAATTGTTATCCGATGCGTTGGCGGGTACGGTCATGAAGTGAGGGCGACGTGAAACTGACTGTCGGCGCCGACAGGCTGTGGCGCGATCTGCACGTCATCTTGGCCGCCGTCGCGGCCGAGATTGAAAAGTTCGATTCCACCCTGGCATGCGAGGTCGCGTGCACGTCAAACGACGCGTTTCCAGTTCGTGCATATTTGGCTGTACGGCGGTCGCCGACTGGCGACGAGTTGGCAGTCGTCGTTGATGTTCAAGCGACGGGAGACGGGTGGTCAGCGTCGTCGGATATTTGCACCGACGACGGTGCGGTGGTTGCGGAGGGGCCCGGCGCTACGGGCCCTGCGCAGATCGCCGAATCGCCCTTGGAACACTGGGCCGCCGACTGGGTTGCTGCAGTGAGGCGCTTCCTGGCCGAGGCAGAAGGAGAGATTCGGATGGCTGCCGCCCGGCTTTCGTGAGAGGCCGTCATGGGCCGGCTGACCGTGTTCGCCTTCAAGCCGGAGGAAGTGGACGCGGTTGTTCTCGAGCTCGTAAGGATGCCCGGCTCGCGTACTCGCTGAGACGGACAGCGGGACGCCAAACAGCTGATGTGCCGGCACCTCCCCGCGACGTGCGGGAGGCAGAGGTCTGATGTCGGTTACACCGTTTGCAACGGGAATCTTGTTGACAGCGCATGGAACACTTCTAACAATGGCGCGTCAACGTTCGCGGCGAGCAGACCAAGCGAACTTGAGATCAAGCGGGTGGATTGCAATGACCGTCCACCCACCTCTGGGAGAGAACAAGTGATAACAAAATGGGTCACCTTGCGCAACGCAAGGGGTAGAGGGAGCAAGGCAGCTGTGCTGCTGCGACAAGTGCGGCAATGCCTTGTCGGTGGAGTCGCCGCACTGATGGTCGCGGCTCCGGCTCTAGCGGGTTCGGTGACATACACCTACGACACCCTGGGCAGAGTCAAGACGGTCACCTACAGCAACGGCGTGGTGATCACCTACACCTACGACGCAGCGGGGAACCGCACGAGCGTGGTGACGGCCGGCGCTTCATAGCCCTGCGCGGGGTACCGCGCTTCAATCCCTTCCTGACTGCGTCTGTTCGGCCATCCATTGATCGGCCGGGCACGTTTTCGTGCGTCTTGTGTCTCGTAGGTCCGCAGCGTTTCATGGCTTGCGGCACGGAGTTCCTATGTCTGTCTCACACGCGATTCTTCGTCGCATCAAAGCCTTGTTGCCCGGGTTGCTTGCTGTTTGCATGACCCATGCGGTTGCCGAGGGGAAGGTCACCTTCGGGGGCAAGCCGGCGGTGATGGACCCGTCGCTGAAGGTCGCAGGCGACCAGAACCATGACAAGTCCATCGGAGGCGTCAAGCAGTTCATCGCTGCACCGGTGACGCGGGCGGACTTCGAGAAGGCGATGCGCTCGCGTCCGCGAGCGAAGAACGTCGTGAACCTCTCGGCTCTAAAGACAAGCAGCAGCGGATCCACGATGGTGAGTCCGATGGCCGTCGGCGTCGAAGATCCGGTGGCGGACCCGGCGACGCAGGTGGCGACCATCGCGGCGTCGCTCGGCAGTCTCGACCTGATCTATGAATATGTTCGCAACAACATTGCGTACATCCATGGCGCGGGGGTGGTGAAGGGCGCTGCCGGCGCGCTGCTGGAGAAGCAGGGGTCTGCGATCGACCAGGTGGAGCTGATGCGCAAGATGCTTCAGGCGATACCCGGCGGCTACCAGACGCACATCGTTTTCGGTGACGTCACCCTGACGGCTCAGCAGATCAAGGACTGGCTGAACCTGGACACAGCCGACGTGTGCGGCGTTGTCGATTACTTCGCGCGAGCCCAGGTACCGATTATCGATGTAGTCGCCTCCCAGGACCTCACCTGTCCTGGCGGCTACGGCGCCTTGGTCCGGATCACGTTCAGCCACGTATGGCTGAACGTGACATTGCCTTCTGGCGAGCAGTTCGTCTTCGATCCCAGCCTGAAGACCCATCAGATCAAGGCGGGGATCGACCTTCGTTCTGCAACCGGCTACAGCGCCACCGCTTTCATGGATGCGGCCAGAAGCGGCGCCACGATCACGGAGGACTTTGTACAGGGCATCAACCGCAACGCGGTGCGCACGAACCTGACGAAGTACGCGAACAACCTCTCCACTTACCTGCGGACAAACAAACCCAGCGCTACGCTTCGGGACGTGGTGGGCGGCAAAGTCGTCGTACCGTCGTACGGCGTCGCCTTGCGCCAGAAGGACCTCCCTTATCAGGTGCCCGGCGCGATGAGTATTTCGGAGGAGGTGCCCGAGCGCTACTACTCCACCATTCGGGTGCAGCACGCGGGAATGGACAAAACGTTCAGGATGGCTGACCTGACGGGGCAACCGCTGCTCATCACCTACGGACCCAGCGGCTACTCCCCGGAACTGCGGGTCGGCGACCTGCTGGTCGCCTCCGGAGCGTCCCTCACGCCGGGGACTCTCAACGATCTCACGATCAGCATCACACACCACGCCCACGCCACTGCTGGCGCCGATCAGACCTTCACGCAGTCCATCAAGGCAGGCGGCAGTTTTGTGATCACGCAGGCGATGGGACCGGTGGGCCGGGGCCTCATCGAGCACTATCGTGACAGGATGGCGTCCGCCAAAAACGCTGGGCACCTGGACAACTCGCCGCGCATCGTGGGTTCGTCCCTTTCCATGCTCGGGGCCATCTGGACGGCGCAGGTGGCGCAGGCCAGCCAGCTTGTGGATCAGCTCGCCGGGACCCGGACGCTGATGCTGCACACCGTCGGCGTCGCGGGGCATGAGGGCACGCCCTATATCGACTTGCCGGGCATCATGATCACGCCGACGCACGGCGAGTGGGCCGCGTCGAGAGCGGCGTTCTTCGCATTGGGAATGCTGTCGAGCATCCTGGAATCCAGCGTGGTGCAACAGGTGCACGGCGTGAGTGCCGCGTCGACGGTCAAGCTGGTCGATATCGCCGCGGCAAACAACGACCGCATCTTCGATGCGCAAGGGTTCAACTACGCAAGCGTGGTCGCCCCGCAACTGGTCGGGTGCTCGGAATACACCGCGCAGTTTCAGCAAAAGATCGATGCCGGCTGGCGATTGATCCTGCCTGCGCGCTGCAACGTGACCGAGAATTCGTGGACCGGGCTCGGCTACTACGCCATCTATGGCGCCGGTTCGCAGTTCTACTTCTACGTCGGACGCGGCCTGCACGGTGGGTTCGGAACGACGCCACAGCCGCTCTTGACGTCGGTGAACAACAGTGCGGTGAGCACTGTCGATCCGAACACGCTGGTCCAGACGAGAGGGTTGTCCTACGGTGACCCGATCGACATGGTCAACGGGCACTTCTTGTTCGTGAACGATGACCTGAAGGTGGGGGAGGGCGCGTTTCCTCGCAGCCTGGAGTTCCGCCGTCTTTTCAGTTCCGGTGGTCGGCGACAGACGGGGCCGCTCGGTCCTGGGTGGTCACATAACTTGATCAGCGATGTGGCCGTCGCCTCGGACGGGTTGCAGGCCTTGGGCGAGGACTCGGCGCTGGATGCCGTGCCCGCCTTGGTCGCGGCGCTGGTGTCGATCGATTTGATGTTCGATGAGATCAGGCCGTTGGACAAGATTGTCGTTTCAACGCTGACGCATCGCTGGTACGGCGATCATGCGACTTCCAATACGGTGACGGTGCGCCAGGGGTTGAATGCCGAAGTGTTTGTAAGGTTGCCCGACGGCAGCTACAACCCCCCTCCGGGCAGCTCGGCGCGCCTCGTGAAGAATGCGGACGGCACGTATCTATACGAGACGCTCCACAAAGACAAGCTGCTGTTCGAACAGGGTCGCCTGAAGACGTACACCGATGCGAGCGGGGTGCAAGCCAAGTTCGTGTATGTCGACGGAAAGCTCCAAGAAGTCGCCAACAGCTTGGGTCGTAAGCTCACCTTGGGTTACAGCGGTTCGCGCCTTACATCCGTCTCGGACGGAACACGTACGGTCACCTACGGCGTTGACGATTTCGGGAATTTGAGGAACTTCACGAACGCCGACCAGAAGACGCAAACCTACGAATACGGTCTCCCAGGATTGCTGGAGCGCATCTTCAATCCCAGCAGCCCGGACGTTCCCTTCCTGATCAATCAATACGACGCGATGCGACGCGTCCACACCCAGACGGATGCGCGAGGGAAGGTGTACACGTACGGCTTCGCGGCGCCGCGCACCCGGGAAACAGCGCCGGGCGGCATCGTCACCATCTCCTACTTTAACGAGCGAGGTCAACTGATCAGATCGGTCGATCCGCTGCGCCGGGTCATTGAGTATGTCCGCGACGGGCACGACCGCGTGGTTCGGAAGAAGCTGCCCCAAGGCAATCTGATCGAGTACGAGTACGACGACGCATCTTGTGCGCGCGCTGAAAAGCGCTGCACGCACAACGTCAAAGTGGAACGCCGGGTGGCGAAGCCGGGCACCGGGTTGCCGGCGATCGTCAGCAGCTACACATACGAGAGCGCCTTCAACAAGGTGCACATGGCCACGGACCCGCGTGCCAAGGTCACCACGTATACGTACACGGCGCAGGGGCAGCCGCACACCATCACCGGCCCGGCTGATGTTGCTGGCCTCCGCCCCTACACAGAGTTCGGCTACACGGCCTACACCGCCACCGGGTTCCCGACCTTTTATCTTCCGACCTCCGAGACGAAGAAGATCAACGCGACGGAGTCGGTGGTCACCAGCACCAGCTACGACCCGGCCAACAAATACGTCCCCAAGACGCTGGTGGTCGATCCGGGCACCGGCAAGCTGAACCTGACCACGACCTACACCTATGACGCCGTGGGCAACCGCACCCGCGTGGACGGGCCGCGGTCGGATGTGGCCGACGTGACCGTGTACGGGCATGACCCTGAGCGCCGGGTCGTGAAAGTGACGGATGCGCTGAACAAGGTCACCCACAGCGCCTATGACGCCGACGGGCGCCTGGTTCGAACCGCGGCGCAGTACGGCACCCAGTGGTTGGTCAGCTGTCGTACCTACACGCCCAGCAGCAAGCTCCTCAAGGTGTGGGGCCCTGCGCTGGTTGCCCTTCCAACGACCTGCCCCGCCGCGGCAGCGCCGGTCAAGGTGACCGACTACACCTACGACGACCTGGATCGACCCAAACGTGTTATCGAGAACTTGCCGGTGGCCGACGGCGGCAATCGCATCACGGAGATGGATTACTTCATCGACGGCAAGGTGCAGAACGTCCGGCGCGCGGTGGGGACGGGCCTGGCGCAGATCTACAGCGCCCACACGTACACCGCCAACGGGCTGCCGGCGACGATCAAGGACGCGAAGAACAACCTGACCACGTACGAATACGATGGCCACGACCGACGCGTGAAGGTCCGTTATCCCCACCCGACGACGGCCAGCACTTCGTCGACGACGGACTATGAGCAGTTCGGATACGACGCGAACGGCAATGTGACCAGCCAGCGCAAGCGCAGCGGCGAGACCGTCACGCTGGTCTATGACGATCTGAACCGCCTCATCGCCCGGAACTACCCGGTCGTTGGCGACAACCTGAGCTTCCGCTACGACCTGCTCGGTCGGCGCCTGGAAGCGAAGTATGCGAACAACGCGCATATGGTGACGTATGGATGGGACAACGCGGGTCGCATGACCCGCACCCAGTCGGGCAGCAAAGCGCTGACCTATCAGTACGACGCGGCGGGCAACCGCAAGCGCCTTACGTGGCCGGAAACCGACTTCTATGTCACGACGGATTACGACGCGCTGAATCGGCCTTATGAAATCAAAGAGCTGAACACGACCCGCCTCGTTCACTATGCCTACGACGATTTGTCGCGGCGCACGGTGGTGACCCTGGGCAACGGAACGTCGACCAGCTACAGCTACGACGCTCGCGGGCAATTGGCCGGCGTCGGACACAACCTCGCCGGTACGGCCCAGGACGTGACGTGGGCCTACGCACGGAACCAAGCGCAGGAGATCAAGAGCGATACCTGGAGCAACGATCTGTACCAGTGGCGCGGCTACTCGAATGGCTCGCGCAGCTACACGCCGAATGGGCTGAACCAGTACACGACGGCTGCGGGTGTCGCTCTCGCGTACGACACCAAGGGCAACCTGACAGGCGATGGCGTCTGGACGTATGCGTACGACGCCGACAACAAGCTGAAGAGCGCTTCCAAGGCAGGCTATTCCGCCGGGCTGAACTATGACGCGGAAGCGCGGTTGCATCGCACCGTCATGGCGGGTGTCACGACGCACCTGCGTTATGACGGAACCGACCTCGTCGCCGAGTATGCCGACAGTGGAGCGCTGTTGAGACGGTACGTTCACGCCCCGGGGATCGACGAACCGCTGGTGTGGTACGAGGGGGCCGACACGACCAACAAGACCTGGCTCTACACCAACAGCCAAGGCAGCGTCGTCGCCTCTGCGAACAGCGCAGGGACCAGCACGGCGATCTATACCTACGGGCCCTACGGCGAGCCCAATGCCACCACAGGCGTGCGCTTCCGGTATACCGGACAGCAACTGCTCGGTCCGTTGAATCTCTACTACTACAAGGCGAGGTTTTACGCTCCGGCGCTCGGCCGGTTCCTGCAAACCGATCCGATCGGGTATCAGGACAACCTCAACTTGTACGCGTACGTCGGGAATGATCCGGTCAATTTCCTGGATCCGGCGGGCATGTCGAGCCAGCAGGCGGCCCAGCTGTCTTGCGGTGTAAGCTGCTCTTCTGGCGGCGGTTATTCCGTAGGTCGCTACATGGACTGGTACAACAACCAGCGCGGGCAGAACGGAGTGCCGGTTTACAACGCGCCCGAGACAGGGGAGTTGGCTGCTAACGCTCTGTCACTTGCAGCGGGCGCCTCTGGTCTCAGGGCAGCGGCAACGGGTTTGATGTCGCTGGCCCGTGGGGGGCGGCAGGAAGCGACTACGCTGTATCGGGCAGTCTCTCGCGCTGAGCTGGACAGCGTGGCCACTTCGGGTGGTTTTACCCCCGGGCCCGGCTCAATGGGGAACAAATGGTTCGCAGAATCTGCGGAGGACGCGGCCGCCTGGGGCAAGAAGTTCTATGCTTTCGACAAAGAACCGGTCTTCACTCTGCGTGTGCAAGTACCTGACGATGTCGCGCAGCAGATGATGAGGGTGCCGAGGCTCGACGGAATTGGCCCTGCCCGATCAGCGGACGGAGCGCTTCTTCGACAGATCAATTCCCGAGGGACGATCGACGCATTGAATGGGAACGCCTTGCCATGAGCCCTCAGATCACACGTCGCCGAGGTGTCCTCGCAACATTGTGTTGGTTGGTTGATCAGCCGACCCGCGAAGCTACAGCTGGCCTGACCTGCTACAGAGAAGAACTCGGAGCAGACGACCTCTTCAGTGTGTTTGTCAAATTTGAAAGTGCAGCCGGAGCGCGCGGGCCGTGGGAGAGGGCAAAGATCTTTGCACTAACCGAGGATATGGAACCGAGGCTCCCACCGAAGGGTGGAAGGCTTGTTCTGACTGCCGGTCAGACGCCCGTAGCCATCGCAGAGACGGTATCGGAGTCTGAGGACTCATTTTGACATCCGAGACGGTCAACGTGATTTGCGGGTGCCGTTAAAGCCGGGCAAGGGTGGCGCCTTGTTCTTAAAGCGGACGTAGCAAGGTTCGGCAATATCCCGGGAGCAGGTCTACGAATTCGCCGAGACGGCAACGGGCCAGATCACTTTTCTGTTCAGCGGCTGGCACGCCGATGGGTCTGCGACAGCGGGCTTGTCTGGCATGCATTGGATGACGGAGGCCCGTTTGATGAACGAGAACAAGCGCGTGTATCAAGCCATGGTTTGGAGTAGCGATCCCGACAAGCCAGGCGAACGGACAACGGTACTCGCTGACGATTTGGGCGATGCGGAGCGCCAGCTCAGGCAGAAGTACGGAGAGGACATCGAGTTCAGTTTGTACAACGAGGAAGATGCAGACAAACCCCGGTAGATTCGGCAAAGGAAACGACGCTGTTTCGACTTCCGGGTCTGATGAACCTGCCGATATCTAGGCGGCGGATATCGGGGCGAGGGTGCCCGATATCCGCCGGGAGCGGCGCGATGGCAGCGCCACCAAATACATCCGTCGCGTTGTCCCCACCCGGTTCGCAGGCGGCAAAGGTTTTGTACGCGGACGGAGGCTTACCACGGAATATCAAGCAACATGGTCAACTCGGCGCCCCGTCCACTCGTCGCCCTGCTCGCGCTCGTCATTTTCAGCAAGGTCCTTCTGATTGCCCTCTCGAATGGACCGCATTTTCCCGCCGTGCTTTGGCCGGCGCTGTTTGCCGCCCTCGGCCTCAGCGCATTATTCGGCAAGCAATGGGCTGCCACAGCTCTGACATACCTTCTCTACGCCGCCGGCGTCTTGTCGTTGCTTCTGCCATTGTTTGCTGCTCAATCAGCACTCGGTTTGGCCGCACGGATTTGCTGGGCCGGACTGGCCATCGCCACGGCAACCTACATTTCCAAGAGTCCATCAGTCAGGGGGTTCTACCAGTCCCCCAAAAGCGAACTGACCAAGCGCGACAGCACCTCGAGCAGGCAGTAGGACTGGATGTGTTCTCGACCATTACCGGATGGTGGTGCCTCGGCCTGGCGTCGCTGATAGCCCCGCGTTGCCGGCACCGAACGAGCCGCGCCAAAAAGAAACGGCCCTCGAAAGGGCCGTTGATCAAGCGTGTTGCTTAGATGATGGGTGAGTTGATGGGCAAGGCGGGAAGACCGTCGAAAACGCCATCAAAACCGGTTTTGTGGCGGAGAGAGCGGGATTCGAACCCGCGGTGGGCTATTAACCCACACACGCTTTCCAGGCGTGCGACTTAAACCACTCATCCATCTCTCCAGTATCCTGCCGGAACATGTCCGGTCGCGCTGTGGTGGGCGCGAAGCCCGCCATTGTAGCAACAGTTGGGGCGTTGGAGCGAATGCTTTGCGCGATCCGACTGATGCTGGCGCTACGAACCCGCCAGACCCCATTCATTCATCTCGGCGCCGGCCTGCCGCAAGTTGAAGGGCAGGGCGCGAACTGCCGCGCCGAGAAGAGTCGGCCCTACCGCGCCTCAGCGCATTCCCGGCGCGGCGCCGCCCGGCGGGGGCGTCTTCTTCAGCAAAGTCATCGCGCTGCCGATCAACCCCGACACCTCGCTCATGTTGCCCGGCACGATCATCGTGTTGGTCTTCTGCGCCAGCTCGCCAAACGCCTCGACCGCCTTTTCGGCCACCTTGAGGTTCACCGCCTCGATGCCACCCGGCTCCCGGATGGCCGCGGCAATACGGCCGATGGCCTCAGCCGACGCCGCCGCCACCGCGATGATGGCCGCCGCCTCCCCCTGCGCCCGGTTGATCGCCGCCTGCTTCTCGCCTTCTGACTTCGCGATGAACGCCTCGCGTTCGCCGGTCGCGATGTTGATCTGCTCCTGCTTGCGGCCCTCCGATGCGGCGATCAGCGCGCGCTTCTCGCGCTCGGCCGTGATCTGCTGCTGCATCGAGCGCAAGATCTCGGCGGGCGGCGTCAGGTCCTTGATCTCGTAGCGCAGCACCTTGACGCCCCAGGTCTGCGCGGCTTCGTCGAGCGCATTCACCACTGCCGCGTTGATCGCGTCGCGCTCCTCGAAGGTCTTGTCCAGCTCCATGCGGCCGATCACCGAGCGCAAGGTAGTCTGGGCCAGTTGCGTGATCGCGACGATGTAGTTCGACGAGCCATAGCTGGCCCGCATCGGGTCGGTCACCTGGAAGTAGAGGATGCCGTCGACCGTCAGCTGGGTGTTGTCGCGGGTGATGCAGACCTGGCTGGGCACGTCGAGTGGGATCTCTTTCAGCGAGTGCTTGTAGGCCACCCGGTCGACGAACGGCACCAGGATGTTGAGGCCGGGCGCGAAGGTGGCGTAGTAGCGGCCCAGGCGTTCGACCACCAGCGCATGCTGCTGCGGTACCACCTTGAGCGAACGAACGACGAAGATGGCGGCGATCGCCAGCAGCACCAGGGCCAGGTATTCCATGAAGTGTCCCTCCGTTGCGTGGAAGATAAATGTCGAATCGGTCGAGTGACAGCAGGGTTCAGGCGGCCGGCACGAGCACCAGGACGTTGCCGTCCACCGCCCGGATGGCATAGGAGCCGGGCAACGGCTCGCCGCTGCCGGCGTAGCGTGCGCTCCACTCGGCGCCGCGATAGCGCACCCGGGCCGTGTTGCCGTCCCAGGCTGCGACCACCACCCGTTCTCCCACGTCAAGGATCACGTCGCGGTCGGCGCCCGGGGACGACGCTGCCGCCGTGGGACCGCGCCGCCAACGCCACAAGGCCACCGCGCCGCCGCCCGCCACAGCGGCGACGAGCAGCTGCGCCGAGAACCCCAAGCCGGCATGCGCGGCGAGGGCCCCGGCCGCGAGGCCGAGCGCGAGCATCAGCAAATAGAAAGTGCCGGTGGCCAGTTCGGCCGCGACGGCAATGCCGGCCGCGATCCACCACCATGTCGAAACGTTCAGTTCCATGACCCGTTTGTCTCCTGTGTACCGCCGGCGCCGGCCGCCAGTGCGCCACGGCGAGCCGTTCGAGGCCGGCAGCGGCTCCGGCGCGTGCACCGGTGTTGGGCAGTGTACGGTGTTCGCCCTGCGGTGCGCACGAGGTTTGCTGCGCTCGGACATCACGTGGTCGACCGGAAGCTCTACACTTCGCGCTTTTGCTTTTCGACCCGGCTGTACGGAGGCTCCCCCCATGCTGCGTTTCCGCTTCCCCATCGTGATCATCGACGAAGACTTCCGCTCGGAAAACGCGTCGGGGTTGGGCATCCGCGCCCTCGCCGACGCCATCCAGAAGGAAGGCTTCGAGGTGCTAGGGGTCACCAGCTACGGCGACCTGTCGCAGTTCGCCCAGCAGCAAAGCCGCGCCAGCGCGTTCATCCTGTCGATCGACGACGAGGAGTTCGGCGCCGGCTCGAAGGAAGAGGTCGACACGGCACTGAAGAGCCTGCGCGCCTTCGTCAGCGAAATCCGCTTCAAGAACGCGGAAATCCCGATCTATCTGTACGGCGAGACGCGCACCTCGCAGCACATCCCGAACGACGTGCTCAAAGAGCTGCACGGCTTCATTCACATGTTCGAGGACACGCCGGAGTTTGTCGCGCGCCACATCATCCGTGAGGCGCGCAGCTACCTCGACTCGCTGGCGCCGCCGTTCTTCCGCGCGCTGGTGCACTATGCGCAAGACGGTTCGTATTCGTGGCACTGCCCGGGGCACTCGGGTGGCGTCGCGTTTCTGAAGAGCCCGATCGGCCAGATGTTCCACCAGTTCTTCGGTGAGAACATGCTGCGGGCCGACGTCTGCAACGCAGTGGAGGAGCTGGGCCAGCTGCTCGACCACACCGGCCCGGTGGCGGCGTCGGAGCGCAATGCGGCGCGCATCTTCAATGCCGACCATTGTTTCTTCGTCACCAACGGCACGTCGACCTCGAACAAGATGGTCTGGCACCACACCGTCGCACCGGGTGACGTGGTGGTGGTCGACCGCAACTGCCACAAGTCCAACCTGCACGCCATCATCATGGCCGGCGCGGTGCCGGTGTTCCTGACGCCGACCCGCAACCACTACGGCATCATCGGGCCCATCCCGCAAAGCGAGTTCAGCCGCGAGGCGATCGAGCGCAAGATTGCCGCCAACCCCTTGCTGAAGGGTGTCGACCCGAAGAAGGTCAAGCCGCGCATCCTGACGCTGACGCAAAGCACCTACGACGGTGTGCTCTACAACACCGAGACCATCAAGTCGATGCTGGACGGCTACATCGACACGCTGCACTTCGACGAGGCCTGGCTGCCGCACGCGGCCTTCCACGACTTCTATGCCGGCATGCACGCGATGGGCAAGGACCGCGCACGCACGCAGGAGTCGCTGGTGTTCTCGACCCAGTCGACGCACAAGATGCTGGCCGGGCTGAGCCAGGCCTCGCAAATCCTGGTGCAGGACTCGCACAACCGCAAGCTCGACCGGCATTTGTTCAACGAGGCCTACCTGATGCACACCTCCACCTCGCCGCAGTACGCGATCATCGCGTCGTGCGACGTGGCGGCGGCGATGATGGAGCCCCCCGGCGGTACGGCGCTGGTGGAGGAGAGCATCCGTGAAGCACTCGACTTCCGTCGTGCGATGCGCAAGGTCGAAAAAGAGTTCGGGCGCGACTGGTGGTTCAAGGTCTGGGGCCCCGAGAAACTGGCCGCCTCCGGCATCGGCGAGCGCGAGGACTGGATCATCAAGGGCGATGCCAAGTGGCACGGCTTCGGCCCGCTGGCCGATGGCTTCAACATGCTCGACCCGATCAAGTCGACCGTGGTGACGCCGGGGCTGGACCTGAACGGCAAGTTCTCCAAAACGGGCATCCCGGCCAGCATCGTCACGAAATACCTGGCCGAGCATGGTGTCATCGTCGAGAAGACCGGGCTTTATTCGTTCTTCATCATGTTCACCATCGGCATCACGAAGGGCCGCTGGAACACCTTGCTGACCGCGCTGCAGCAGTTCAAGGACGACTACGACAAGAACCAGCCGATGTGGCGCATCCTGCCGGAGTTCTGCGCGCAGCAGCCGCGCTACGAGCGCGTCGGCCTGCGCGACCTGTGCCAGAGCATCCACGAGATGTACGCCAAGAGCGACATCGCGCGGCTGGTCACCGACATGTATTTGTCTGACCTGCACCCGGCGATGAAGCCGAGCGACGCCTATGCGCGCATCGCCCACCGCGAGACCGAGCGGGTCGAGATCGATCTGCTCGAAGGCCGGGTGACGACCTCGCTGCTGACGCCGTACCCGCCGGGCATCCCGCTGCTGATCCCGGGGGAACGCTTCAACAAGAAGATCGTCGACTACCTGCGCTTCGCACGCGAGTTCAACCGCAAGTTCCCGGGCTTCGACACCGACGTGCACGGGCTGGTGGAAGAGATCGACGACACCGGCGAAGGTGTGTACTACGTCGACTGCGTGAAGCAGGACTGAGGCGGCGTCGCGGCCGCCAGGTACGGCGGCCGCGGGGCGCCGCGCGCTACACGACGTGCGAGATCAGCACGCCCGGCGCGCCGGCGCTCCCGCCTTCGCCCGGGCTTCCCAGGCGCGGCACGTTGCCGCCGGTCTCGCGGCGCATCGCCACCCCGACCGACACCATGTCGACCACCAGCAGGTGGAGGATGCGCGAGATCATCGAGATGAAGGTCGAGCCTTCCTCGCCATGGTCGACCGGCACGCACACGGTGGCCTTGCGCGCCAGCGGCGACTTGCTGGAGGTGATGCAGATGACGGCGGCGCCGCGCTCGTGCGCCATGCCGGCCGCGCGCACCAGCTCGGGCGGCTGACCGGAGCTGGAGATGAACACTGCAACGTCCTGCGGGCCCAGCAACTCGGCGGCCAGCGTCTGCATCGACGCATCCGTGTGGGCCACCGACGGGATGCGGAAGCGGAACAGCTTGTGCTGGGCGTCGACCGCCACCACCGCCGAATTGCCCATCGCATAGAACTCGACCCGCTTGGCGTCACGCAGGATCGTGATGGCCCGGTCGACCGCGTCGACATTGAGCGACTCGCGGAACTGCACGATGGCCGAGATGGTGTTGTCGAGCACCTTGGCGCACAAATCGGGCGTCGCGTCCTGGCGGCGCACCTGCGTCCGCTGCACGGGGATGTTGCCGGTCAGCCCGGACGCGAGCTTGAGCTTGAAATCAGCCAATCCCTGAAAGCCCAGCGACCGGCAAAAACGGATCACCGTCGGCTGGCTCACCTCGGCCATTTGCGCGATCACCGCGATGGCGTCGTTGAGCACCGTGCGCGGGTTCTCCAGCACCACGTCGGCGACGCGCTTCTCGGCCGGCGACAGGCTGTTGCGCGCGACGCGCACCCGCTCCATCAGCGGATTGCCGCCCTCGTGCGCCGGCACATGCTCGGCCAGCAGCGACGAGACGCCGTGGAAGACCGAGTTCTCGGCCGTCAGCACGTAGGTCGGGATGCGCGACACGTAGCCTGAAAAACGGCCCTTGGCCTCGAAACGCTGGCGGAACCCCGACGCCAGAAAGGCACTCCCCAGCCGCGGCACGATGCCGCCGCCGATGTAGATGCCGCCGGTGGCGCCCAGCGTCAGCGCCAGGTTGGAGGCGACGGTGCCCAGCATGTTGCAGAAGCAGTCGACGGCCTGAGCGCACCACGGGCACAGCTTCTGGATCGCCCGCTGCACGATGTCGGCCGTGCTCAGGTCGCGCGCGACGTCGGGCTCGGCCTCGGTCAGCGCCTGGTAGATGATTTCGAGGCCCGGGCCCGAGACCAGACGCTCGGCCGACACGTGGGACATCTTCTTCCACGCGTAGGTCAGCACCTTCAGCTCGCGCTCGTCGGCCGGCGAAAAGCTCACATGGCCACCCTCGGTGGCCAGTGTCGTCCAGCGGTCGCCGGTCGGCACCAGCCCGGACACGCCCAGGCCGGTGCCGGGGCCGAGCAGGCCGATCACGCCGTTGGTCTGCGGCTCGCCGTTGCCGACCTGCTCGCGCCCCTCCGCGCCGACCTTGGGCAGCGACATGGCCAGTGCAGTGAAATTGTTGACCACCAGCAGCGTGGCCAGGCCCAGTGCGCGCTGGGCCTCCTCGATTGAAAACGCCCAGTCGCGGTTGGTCATGCGCACCCAATCGCCTTCGATCGGGTTGGCGATCGCCACCGCCGCATGGCGTGGCTTGAGGCCCGGCAGCGACTCGAGATAGGCCTGCATCACCGCGATGAAGCCGGGATAGTCGGCGCAGGGCAGCACCGTCACGTAGTCGAAACGGCCGCTGACCTGCTCGAGGCAGAAACGGGCGTAGGTGGCACCGATGTCGGCCAGCAGCCGCGGCTCGGGGTAGGGAATCGGGTGGGTCGCCACGTCACGCTCCAGGACGACGCTGGGCAGGACGCCGGGCGCCGGCGCTGGCACCGACAGGGAAGTGGACAAGTGCAGTGCGGGCATGAAATTCGCTCTTTGCCCACACTGTAACCATGTTTTCGGTCGCTGCCATCGCGGTCCTGCCCGTTTCAGCGTGAGCGGGCGGCTGGGGCGGCCCACCGTTCGAGCAGGACCAAACGTGCCTCGGGCAGGCTCACCTTGCCGCCGCGCACCGTCACTGTGCGGCCGCTGTAGGCGTCCTGCAGGGTCTCGCCTTCGGCAAAACTGCCGCTGACGTCGAGTACCAGCGGGGCCGTCACGCCCATCACCACCACCACCCGGTCGCCGGTGGCGGCATCGTGGCGGGTGAAGGCGTAGGGGCGGTCTTGCAATTGGCGGTGTTCGCCACGCGCGAGCGCCACATGGCGGGCGCGGAAGCGCGTCAGCTTGCGCCAGTGGTCGAGCAGGCCTGTGTCGATGGCGGCCCAGTTCATGTCGGACCGCGTCGCCTGCTGCGGGTCGCCTTTCGGGGCGGGGCCGGCGGGGCGGCCGGTCTCGTCGCCGTAGTAGATCTGCACGCCGCCGGGCGCGAGCATCAGCGCGGTGCCGGCGGCGAACAGCCGGCTGCGGTCGAACAAGGTGGTGTCGTGGGACGACACATAGGCCAGGTTGTTGAAGCCGGGGCGGCCGGCGTAGACCTGGGCGTATTCGGCAAACAAGGCCTCGGGCTGGTCGAACTGGCCGCCACGCTGCTGGAAGTCGAAATCGAGCATCGCGTCGAAGCCCGCCCCGTGCAGTTCGCTCCGGCGGGCGCCATGGCCCCAGTATTCGCCCACCATCCAGAACGGCGCATCGTCGATCTTGCGGCTCGGGTTCTCGCGCTTCCACTCGGCCAGCGCCTTCACGCCGGCGGCCTTCAGCTCGCGCCACGCGTCGGGCTCGACGTGCTTCACCGTGTCGGCGCGGAAGCCGTCGATGCCGTACTCGCGCACCCACTGCGTCAACCAGTGCACCAGGTAGCCGCGAACCGAGGTGCCGGGCAGGTCTGTCGCCCGGGTGTCGGCCTTGTCGCGCAGGAACTTGGGCAGTTTGACCGGCGCCGGGTGATCGGTGCGGAAATCGGGCAGGTAGGCGACCTGCATCGTCAGGTCGTCGCGCCCGCCTGGAAGGTAGCCGGGCAGGTCGGCGCGCACCCAGTCGCGTCCCCACCAGTCGCCGAAGGCGAAGTTGTTGTAGTCGATGTAGCTGTGCTGGTCGCGCAGCGTCGCCTGCTCCGCGCCAGGCCATAGCACCTTGAGGCCGAGGTCGCGCGCGGTCTGCAGGTCGAGGTAGCCGGGGTGGTTCATCACCACGTCGAACAGCACACGAATGCCCTGGGCATGCGCCTCGTCGACCATCTCGCGCAGTTCCTCCGGGGTGCCCATGTTGCGGTCGAGCACCGTGTAGTCGAGCGCGTAGTAGCCGTGGTAGGCGTAGTGCTTGAACTCTTTCTGCCCACCGACGGTCCAGCCGTGGATCTGTTCATACGGTGCGGTGATCCACAAGGCGTTCACGCCCAGCGCCCGGAAATATCCTTCGCGCAGCTTCTGCGTCAGCCCCTTCAGGTCGCCGCCATGGAAGGTGCCGATGTCCTGCTCGCCGTCGCGCTGGCGTCCGTAAGCATGGTCGTTCGCCGGGTTGCCGTTGAGAAAACGGTCGGTCACGACGAAGTAGACGATGGGGTTGTCGGCAAAACTGCCGGGGACCGCCACCGGCACAGCAGGTGCGGGCGCAGCAGCAGTAGCAGTTGCAGTTGCAGCGGCGGGAGCCGGCGGGGTGGCGGTGCAGCCGGCCAGCGCGGCGGCGAGCAGCAGCGACAGGGCCAGGCGGCGCGAGAGCGGACGGTAGCGCATGGAAGTCCCGATGACGACAAGGGAAGGGCGCCGCTGTGGCGCCTCTGGTGGCAGCCCGGACGGTCAGCCTTTGATGCCGCCGGCCGTGAGGCCGGAGACCATCCATTTCTGGGCCAGGATGAACACCGCGGTGATCGGCAGACCCGACAGGATCGCGGCAGCCGCGAAGTCGCCCCACAGGTAGCGCTGCTCGTAGAGGAACAGCCGCGAGCCGACCGCCAAGGTCAAGCGCCGTTCCTCGCTCAACAGCACCGAGGCCACCGGGTATTCGATGATGGCGCCGATGAAGGCGAGCAGGAACACGACCATCAGGATGGGCACCGCCATCGGCAGCAGCACCAGCCGGAACGCCTGCCACGGCGACGCGCCGTCGACCTTGGCCGCCTCTTCGATCTCGGCCGGGATGGTGTCGAAGTACCCTTTGATGGTCCAGACATGCAGCCCGATGCCGCCCGCATATGCGAGCAGCAACGACGCATGGCTGTCGATGCCAAACAGCGGGAACACGTTGCCGATGCGGTCGAAGATCGCATAGATGGCCACCAGCGCCAGCACGGCGGGGAACATCTGGATCAACATCAGCGCCGACAGCGCTTGCGACTTGCCGCGGAACTTCATGCGGGCGAAGGCATAGGCGGCGGTGGTCGACAGCAGCACCATCAGCAGCGCCGACAGCGTGGCGACCTTGACCGAGTTCCACAGCCACAGCAGCACCGGGAAGGGCGGGTTGACGGTGCGGCCGTCGGCGTCCACGTACGAGAAGCCGAGCGCGAGCTTCCAGTGTTCCAGGCTGATCTGGTCGGGAATCAGGCTGCCGGCGGCGAAGTTGCCGGGGCGCAGCGAGATCGACAAGATCATCAGGAACGGGAAGATCACGACGCACACCAGTGCGATCAAAAACGCATGCGCGGCGACCACACGCCAGCGGTGCGACTTGTCGAGAACGATGGCCATCTGGGTGTCTCCTTCGGGCGCCCTCAGCGCGCCTCTTCCTTCGTGATGCGGGTGGCCCGCAGGTTGATCCACGACAACAGCGCGACCATCGCGAACACCACCGTCGAGATGGCCGCTGCAAGGCCGAAGTCCTGCCCCGAGTCCTCGAAGGCGATGCGGTAGGTGTAGGACACGAGGATGTCGGTGGTGCCCGCTGGCACCTTGGTGTCGAGGAAGTCGGGCCGGCCGTTGGTCAGCAGGCTGATCAGCACGAAGTTGTTGAAGTTGAACGCGAAGGCGGCGATCAACAGCGGCGTCAGCGGCTTGAGCACCAGCGGCGCGGTGATGCGGAAGAAGTTGGTCAGCGGTCCGGCGCCGGCCACGGCCGAGGCTTCGTACAGGTCGGCCGGGATGGCTTTGATCAAGCCCATCGTGACCACCATCATGTAGGGATAGCCGAGCCAGGTGTTGACGATCAGGATCATCACCTTGGCCAGGAACGGGTCGGAGAACCAGGCCGGCTTGAGGCCGAACAAGGCATCGAGGATCAGGTTGATCTCGCCGAAGTTGTTGTTGAACAAGCCCTTGAACACCAGGATCGAAATGAAGCCGGGCACCGCGTAGGGCAAAAACAGCAGGGTCTGGTAGACACCTTTGAAGCGCAGCGCCTCCCAGCTCATCAGCACCGCCAGCAGCACGCCCAGCGAGGCGGCGAACAGCACGGTCAGGCCGGCGAACACCACGGTCCAGCCGAAGATGCGCAAGAACGGTTCGCGAAAGGCTTCGTCGGTGAAGATGCGCTCGAAGTGCTGAAAGCCGACGTTGACCTGGAAGCCCGGGGGCACGGGCTGGCCGTCGGGGCGCTTGTAGAAGCCGGCCTCGAAGTCGGGCTTGAGCACCTCGCCGTTCTGCTGGTTCACCAGCGAGCCGTCGGCTTCCTTCTGGTAGAGCTTCTTGACCGGCCCGAACTGCCGCAAGCCGGTCATCGCCACTTCGGTGCCATCGGGCAGCGCGACGGTGAGGGCCTTCAGCGCCGGCTGCAGCGCGATCAGTTCCTTGATCTGCACCGGCTGGCCAGCGGCAGCGGCGGCGGCCGAGGCGGCAGGCTCGGCTTGCACACGGGGATGTTCGGCCTTGGCCGCGGCGGCAGCGTCGACTGCGGCTTTCGAGAGGTCGAGCGGGCCGGTGAGGTAGAGCTTGTCGTTGTCGCTGTCCTCCAGCCGCGCGCGATAGCGGGCGCCTTGCTGCAGCAGCGTGAAACCGTAGGTCTGGCCTTCGGCCTGGTAGGTTTCGTCGAGGAAATAGGCGGTCGCGCGCTCGAACTTCAGCAGGTTGTTGGTGCTGTAGTTGGTGAAGCCGATGGCCACCGTGTAGAGAATCGGGAAGACGACGAAGATCACCACGGCGGCGATGCCGGGGAACAGATAGCGGTAGGCGTACAGCCGCTGCGAGCTGTAGACCCAGGCGGCCAGCGCCACCACCAGCAAGATGGTGCCGGCGAGCAGGAGTTCGCCCGCGGCATACACGACCGTGACGAAGTAGAGACAGACGAGGGCCAGCGCCAGACCGACGGCAGGCCCCACCCAACGCTGAAAGCCGTAAGAGGGGTTCATGTTGCAGAGGTTCACGAAGCCGGCGACTGCGCCCGCGCCTCATCGGGGGCGCAGCCCGGCCTTGCGCGCCGGGCTGCGTTGTTGCTCACGCCTGGAACGGCGTGTGGTCGGTCACTTGGCGCTGATGCGCTTGGCCGCCGCGTCGAGCGCTTCCTTCGGGCTCTGGCGGCCCTCGGAGATGTTTTGCAGCGCCGAGTTCATCGACGACCAAAAGCGGCCCATCTCGGTGTTGTTGGGCATCGGCGCGCCGTCTTGCGCGCTGGCCATCGTCGCCTGGATGTGGGGGTTGGACTTCAGCTCGCTGTAGAACGCCTTGCTGGCCGGCGTGCCGAGCGGCACGTCGGCGTCGATGGTCTTCAAGCCCTTGGGCGTCAGCATGTGGTTCTCGATGAATTCCACCGCGATGTCGCGGTTGGGCGAGGCCTTGGAGACCATGGCGCCCAGCACGCCGACGAAGGGTGTGGCCTTCTTGCCGGCCACGGTCGGGATCTTGGTCACACCGAAGTTGATCTTCGACTTCTTCAGGTTGTCCCACGCCCAAGGGCCGCTGATCATCATGGCGACCTTGCCCTGGTTGACGCCGGCTTCCATGTCGGAATAGCTCGCGCCCTTCGGCATCACGCCGTCCTTGACCAGCTTGGCCAGCAGCTCGGCGCCCTTGATCGCGCCTGCGTTGTTGACGCCGGTGTCGGCCGCGTCATAGCTGCCGTCGGGCTTGGCCTTGAACGGATAGGCGCCGTTGGCGCCCAGCAGCGGCCACGAGAAATAGGCGTTGTTGTAGTCCCACAGGATCGCCTTCTTGCCTTGCGCAGACAGCTTCTTGTCGAGCGCGATGACCTCGTCGAACGACTTGGGCGGGGTCGGCACCAGGTCCTTGTTGTAGATCAGCGAGACGGCTTCGATCGCGATCGGGTAACCCCAGGTGCGCCCGCCCACCGTGAAGGCTTTCCAGCCCAGCGGGTCGATGTCGGCCTGCACCTTCTTGCCCGGGTTGACCGGCTGCAGCAGGCCACCGGCGATCCACTCGCCGACGCGGTCGTGCGGCCAGATCCAGATGTCGGGGCCCTTGCCGGCGGCGGCGGCTTGCTGGAATTTGTTGGGGGCGTCTTCAGGGTGCTCGACGATCACTTGGACGCCGGTCTGCTTGGTGAACTCCTCGCCGACCTTGGCCAAGCCGTTGTAGCCCTTGTCGCCGTTGATCCAGATCAGCAGCTTGCCGGCTTCGGCGGCGAGGGCTGTGTTGGCGAAGCCGGCCGACAGCGCCATCGCGGCGGCCGCGGCGACCAGCCGGATTCGTTGACGTTGGGTGCTCATAGCGTTGCTCCTTTGGATATTGCCTTTTTGGCGCTGATGAAATTCGGATCGACTGCAGTCATCAAAGCCGCGGCCTCACGCGCCGGCCGCGACACGCGGCAGTGCCTTGCCGTCGGCATCGAACAGATAGCCGCGTTGCGGCGGCACGCCGAGGTGGGCGATGTCGCCGGTGCCGAGCGGGTTTTCAGGGTCGGCACGTACCACCACCGGGCCTTGTGCGCCGGCGACGTTCACATAGAGGTAGGTGGCGTCGCCCAGGTGCTCGGCCAGCTGCACCTCGCCGCGCAGTTCGTTGTCGATGTGCGCGGTGGCCGCCTGCACATGCTCCGGGCGCACGCCCAGCGTCACCTTGGCCTGCGGTGCCAGGCGTGTCGCGTCGGCCGCGACCGTCACCTCAGTGCCGTCGGCCAGGCGCACCCGGGCGTTGGCTGGCGTGGCCGACACCAGCGTGGCGGGGATGAAGTTCATCTTGGGCGAGCCGATGAAACCGGCGACGAACAGGTTGGCGGGCTGGTGGTACAGCTCCATCGGCGTGCCGACCTGCTCGATCCGACCGGCGTTGAACACGACGATGCGGTGCGCCAGCGTCATCGCCTCGACCTGGTCGTGGGTGACGTAGACCATCGTCGTCTTCAGCTCGCGGTGCAGCCGGGCCAGCTCGACGCGCATCTGCACGCGCAAGGCCGCATCGAGGTTGGACAGCGGCTCGTCGAACAGGAACACGCCGGGCTTGCGCACGATGGCGCGGCCGATCGCCACCCGCTGCCGCTGGCCGCCCGACAAGGCCTTGGGCTTGCGGTCGAGCAGGTGCTCGATCTGCAGGATCTGCGCGGCGCGTTGCACCGCGGCCTGCTGCTCTTCCTTCTTGTAGCCCGCCAGGCGCAGGCCGAAGGCCATGTTCTCGGCCACCGTCATGTGCGGGTAAAGGGCGTAGCTCTGGAACACCATCGCGATGCCGCGCTGGGCCGGTGGCACGTCGTTGACCCGCTGGCTGCCGATGTACAGCTCGCCCGAGGTGATCTCTTCGAGCCCGGCGATGCAGCGCAGCATGGTCGACTTGCCACAGCCCGACGGGCCGACGAAGACGATGAACTCGCCGTCACGGATCTCGAGGTCGATGCCGTGCAGGGTCTGCACGTCGCCATAGGACTTGCGCAGGTCTTTCAGTTGCAGGTTTGCCATCGGTCTTGCAGGTGATGCGTTCGATCGTTCGTGTCAGGAGCGGCGGGCCGTGGCGACCACTTCGCCGAAGTAGGCGCCGTAGGGCGGCAGCGTGAACGTCGCGCCGTTGCGCGCGCCGAACTGCGCCGGCTCGAAGCCATGGCCTTCCATCACGCGGGTGGCGGGCGCGTCGTCCAGGGTCAGTGTCACGGGGGCCGTGCCGAGGTTGAACAGGGCAAGCACGGGCGCGCCGGCCGATGCCGCCGGGGTGCGCAGCAGCGCCAGCACCGGCTCGGGCGCGTCGAAGAAGCGGATGTCGCCGCACACCAGGGCGACCTGCGCCTTGCGCCACGCCAGGAAGCGCCGGGTGAAATGCAGCGGCGAGCGGGGGTCGGCTTCGCTGATGTCGACCGCGCGCTCGGCGTGTTCGTGCGGCACGGGCAGCCAGGGCTCGACGGCGATCGGGCCGCTGAAGCCGGCATGGGGCAGGTCATGCGTCCACGGCATCGGGGTGCGGCAGCCGTCGCGGCCCTTGAACTCCGGCCAGAAGGTGATGCCGTAGGGGTCTTGCAGCTTCTCGAACGGGATCTCGGCCTCGGGCAGGCCCAGTTCGTCGCCCTGGTACCAGCAGGCGCTGCCGCGCAGCGATAGCAGCATGGCCAGCGCCACCTTGTTGTAGTCGGCGCTGGCGCCGGGGCCGCCCCAGCGCGTCAGCACGCGCGGCACGTCGTGGTTGCCGATCGACCAGCAGGGCCAGCCGCCGTCCATCGCCGCTTCCAACTCTTCCACCTGGCTGCGGATGTAGCTGGCGGTGTTTTCGCTGGTCAGCAGGTTGAAGCTGTAGGCCATGTGCAGCTTGTTGCCGCTGGCGGTGTAGGCCGCCATCGTCGCGAGCGAGTTGTCGTCGCCGACTTCGCCCACGCTGGCCGCACCGAATTCGTTCAGCAGCTCGCGGATCTTTTCGAGGAAGGCGATGTTCTCGAACTGCGTCTTGTCGTAGTGGTGGGCCTGCATGCCGTACGGGTTGGTGTCCTGCACGGTCTTGGTGTCGCGTTTGCTGGCCGGCGGGTTGTCGCGCAGCTTGCGGTCATGGAAATGGAAGTTGCAGGCGTCGAAGCGGAAACCGTCGACGCCGCGCTCCAGCCAGAAGCGGATGTCGGCCAGCACCTGCTGCTGCACTTCTTCGCTGTGGAAGTTCAGGTCGGGCTGGCTGGCCAGGAAGTTGTGCAGGTAGTACTGGCGGCGCTGCGCATCCCACTGCCAGGCCGAGCCGCCGAACACGCTGAGCCAGTTGGTCGGCGGCGTGCCGTCGGGACGGGCGTCGGCCCAGACGTACCAGTCGGCCTTGGGATTGGTGCGGCTCTTGCGGCTTTCCTTGAACCAGACGTGTTGGTCGGAGGTGTGCGACAAGACCTGGTCGATCATGACCTTCAGGCCCAGCTCGTGGGCGCGGGCGATCAGGCGGTCGAAATCGGCCAGCTGTCCGAACAGGGGGTCGACGTCGCGGTAGTCGGCGATGTCGTAGCCGAAGTCCTTCATCGGCGAGCGGAAGAAGGGCGAGATCCAGATGGCGTCGACGCCGAGGCTGGCCACATAGGGCAGCTTCTCGATGATGCCCGGCAGGTCGCCGACACCGTCACCATTGCTGTCGGCAAAGCTGCGCGGGTAGATCTGGTAGATGACGCCGCCGCGCCACCAGGCGGTTTCGATGGGCTGCTGCTTGTGTGCTTTCGGGTCCATAGGAGACGAGACGCGTTGTGGGTTCGAGGAGGGGAAGGGCGGGGAAGCTCACGGGCATGTGCAGGCTCGCTGCACATGACGGTGAGGGCGGCGGAGCCGCCCTGGTGCGCCCTAGTGGCCTGTCACCCTGGAATCGGAAGTCGCTGTCCACGCGATACGAGGCGCGGTGCGGCGTTGCAAATGCTCGCGATGCCAACGGGCATCGCTGTGCTTTGCGCCTTGCACCGCACCCCGTCTCGCGCGTCCCTCGCCTCCCATTCCAGGGTGACAGTCCACTACATCATCGCGATGAGCAAAGGCTGCTTACCACCAGGCCTCTACCTGGAGGCCGTAGGTCACGCCGCTGCCGCCCTTGTCGCCATAGACGCCCTCGAAAGGCAGCTTGCCGTCCGAATCGGCTCGGACGTGGGCGGCAACCAGTTCATCGTTCCACTTCGCATAGGTGACGAAGGCGCGGAACACCGGCCGCGACCAGAAGCCCCGGGCGAGGGCCAGTTGCGGGGCGATCGTGAACTTCGTCAGATTGGCCGTGCCGCCACCGTCGACCTTCGTGCGGTCGTGGCCGAGTTCGACCGCCAGGCTGAAGTTGTCGCTGAAGTTGTACTGCGGACGCACGCCGATGGTGAACCAGGTCAGCTTGTCGCCGCCGTCGGGCTTGAAGCGCTGGTAGCCGACCACACCCTGGCCGGACCAGTTCGAACCCTCGGGGGCGATGAAGAGTTGCTCGATGAGGCGGAACTCCTTGCCTTTGACATCCGCGGCGTCGCGTCCGGTCGGGTCGCCGCCGGCGCCCGCATCCTGGCCGTAGATGAAGGCGAATTTGTTGTAGCCGCCCAAAATGCCGGTTTGCTTGTGCTGCAGGAACAGGGCCACGCCTTCGCCCGTGCCGACGAGGGTCTGCGTCGCGTCCGGGTTGGTCTTGTACGGTTCGCCCGCGCTCTCGCCGTCGAGCACGACCAGTTCCGTCTCGAACGTGCCGTTCGGGTTGACCGGCACGTCATAAATCCTCGCAGAGATCCGGCGCGTGTTCAGGGCGTTCAGGGTGTCGTTCGCGGCGGTGTCGTCGCCTTTTTGGTGGTAGGCAAAGGCAAGCTTGGTCGATGCACCGATGGCGATATCTTCGATGCCGCCACCCAGTCCGCTGTTGGTCCAGTAGTAGTAGTCGTTGATGTGAACGTCGTGCCGGTTGTAGTAGCGCTTGCCGACCCAGACCTTGGCGTTGCGCAAAGCGCCTTCGCCGAAGAAACCGCCGCCTTCGAAGTAGTTCTGGCGGCTTGCGATGTCGTACTTGCCGCCGTTGACGCTTTCGAAGGTGTTGGCGGCGTTCTTCTCGATCGTCGCGATCATCGTGTTGTATTTGGCCCAGGCGCCGCCGTCCTTTTTGCCGAACGGCAGCGCAAGCGCCAGCTCGCCGTAGGTTTCGCACTCATTGCCCAGGCGGTACTTGGCCCCCGCGCTCGGCGCACTGAAGCACACCTGTTTGCTGCCCTCGTCGGAACTGCCGACACCGGTGCGGAAATAGCCGGTGAACTCGATGCCTTGGGCCTGCGCGGCGCCCACGGCGCTGGCTGCCGCAGCGGCGACGGCCAACAGCTTGAATGTTCCTCTCATCGGGATACTCCTCGTTTTCTGCTTGGGTGGTGAATGCCAGGGTCCGGCCTGCCTTCAGGCTCGGGCTCCAGCGGTTGGGGATGGGGTGCGGCGCGGCGACGTCGCGCCACGACAAGAAAGCAGCACCGGGCTCGGGCCGTCGCGGCGAGCAGCAGGCGTCGAAAAAAGAGGCGACGCCCCGAGGGGCGCCGCCAACTCGCTCTCTTGAGAAGAACTCCGGGAGAAAGGGGCCGATCGCCGTCCAGTGGAGGAGCACGGGGCCGTACGGCACCGCGACAACTGCCAGGGACCCGTGGCGGTGCGAGCACAGCCGCCCGACGTGCCGGGCATAGGGTCTAGGACGAAGGGCAGGGGGATCACGAGGGCCGTCTCCGTTATGCAGCAACCAGTAGCCCGACTACATCGGGCCCTGTAGTTTTCCAACGGGGCGAACTTTAGTAACGAAACTACGGCGCGTGAACGAGGGTTAACCCGGGTCTTGCCGCGTGTTGCAGTGCACGATCGACGGAGAACAACATCGGTTGGGCTGGACATCGACATTTCCCTTGACTACCATGACGCTGTAGTTTGGCTACAGGAGCGGCGGTGTCGCGCCTGTCGTCGGTGTCTGCGGGTGTCCGTCGTCGTCCGCTGCTCCGGCATGCTCGGCCCGGGCGGCGCCTTCTTGCGTCGCCGCTCGAGGTCTTCAACCCATCCTCCTTCCTTCCGTTCACGCGGGGTTCGATTGCAAGCAACAACAACATTCCCACGCATGGTGGGCGACGTCGGTGGCACCAACGCGCGTTTTGCGTGGATCACCGAGCGCGGCGCGCCGCTCCTCCACACCACCACCTATGCGTGTGCCGAGCACGCCACGCTGCAGGACGCGATGCAGCGATTCCTCGACGATCACCGGCTGGGTTCGCCGCGCTGGTGTGCGATCGGCATCGCCAATCCGGTGGTGGGTGACCGGGTGCAGATGACCAACCACCACTGGTCGTTCTCGATCTCCGAGGTTCAGCGGCGTCTGGCGATGGACCGCTTTCTGGTCATCAACGACTTCACCGCGCTGGCGCTGTCGCTGCCGGCGTTGGGCGCCGACGAAGTCCGCCAGGTCGGGGGAGGTTCTGCAGTGCCGCATGCGCCGCTCGGCCTGGTCGGCCCGGGTACCGGCCTCGGCGTGTCCGGCCTGCTGCCGGCCGTGGCGGGGCACGGGGCCATCCCCATCAACGGCGAAGGCGGCCATGCCACCCTCGCGGCCATGGACGATCTCGAGGAGGCGGTGCTGCGGGTGCTGCGCCAACGGTTCGGCCATGTGTCGGCAGAGCGAGCGGTGTCCGGGATGGGCCTGCTCAACCTCTATCAGGCGGTGTGCGACGTTGACGGTGTGGTGGCGCAACCGATGACTGCAGCCGACATTTCGGCTGCGGCAGTGGTTGGCGCGAATCGCCAGTGCGTCACCGCGTTGGCGCTGTTCTGCAGTTTCCTCGGCAACGTCGCCGGCAACATCGCGCTGACGCTGGGCGCCCTGGGTGGCGTCTACATCGGTGGTGGTATCGTTCCGCGCCTGGGCGAGTGGTTCGACCGCTCGACGTTCCGGCAGCGCTTCGAAGACAAGGGGCGGTTCCGGCCGTATCTCGAAGGCATCGCCACCTTTGTCGTGCAGGCGCGCGCGCCGGCCTTGATCGGCGCCGCACGCGCGTTGGATGAACTGCCGTAGCGCGATGCGCACCCCGTCGCCATCCCAGTAGAGCCACAACGAGGAGCAACATGGTTCAACGTCCCCATCCGGCCGCCGCCGTCTGCGCTGCGGCCGCCGCCCTGGTCTTGTTCTCCGCGCCTGCACGAGCGGGCGTGATGGACTTCTTGTTCGGCTCGTCCGACAAGGGCAACAGCCAGGCCACCCAGGAGCAAGCGGCGCCGGCCAGCAGCCGCCGCGAATGGACGCTGGGTGAATTCAGCAAGGTCAAACTCGATGCGGCAGAGCCGGGTGCCGCCAATCAGCACCCCGCCAACGTGCCGCAGGACGTGCTGACGCAATCGCTGGGCAGCATCACCATCAGCGTCAAGGGCCAAAACGAGCCGCTGTTCCACCCCGAGGAACTGAAGGATGTGGTGTGGGCGCTGTCGAGCGCCTTCAAGCACGCCAGCCCAGGTCACGACGTGCTGCTGCTGAGCACCTCGAAGCGCGGCGCGGGCATCTTCAGCACGGCCTACGGCGTGACCGCACGCCTGTTCGTGCAGGACGGGCGGCTGCAGGTCATCGTCCACGACACCCGGCTCGACTTCGTCGATGCCTACCGCGGCAGCCGCATCCTGCCCGATTTCAAGTTCGGCTCACGGGCGTCGGCAGGCACCGCCCAACTGACCTCGTCCGCCGGCGCGGCGCGCCGGCCCGACTGGCTGTCGTTCCCGCTGTCGCAGCAGGCCGGCAACCCGGTCGCGGCCCCGGCTGGGGCGGCTGCCACCCCTGCCGCGCCCCCGGCCCCCGGCGTGGCCCCGGCACCCGCGAATGCTGCGCCTGCGCCCGTGCCCGCCGCTACGCCGGCAGTGCCGGCCGCGGCCCCCGCCCCGGCGCCCGCAGCGTCACGCGACGGGCGCTTTTACGAGGAGCAGGAACAGCGCCTTCGCACGCTCAAGCGCTTGCGCGATCAGAACCTGATCAGCGAAGAGGAATATCAGCAGAAGCGCCGCGAGATCCTGCAGACGCTCTGACGCGCCTGGCGCGCCGGCACGAAAAAGACCCGCCGCGGCGGGTCTTTTTGCTGCTCGACAAGATCAGCGGTTTGAAAGCCGCGGCAGCGTCCTGCCGCTGGGCCGGTCGAACTCGCTCAGGCGCTCTCCGGCGCCGCCATCACATGGCTGAAGCCGCCGTCTACATACATGATCTCCGAGGTCACGCCCGCGGCCAGATCGGACAGCAGGAAGGCGGCGACGTTGCCCACGTCGTCGATCGTGACGTTGCGACGCAACGGTGCGTTCTGCTCGACGACGTCGAGGATCTTGCCGAAGCCCTTGATGCCGCTGGCAGCCAGCGTCTTGATCGGACCGGCCGAGATGCCGTTCA
Organism: Caldimonas brevitalea; assembly: GCF_001017435.1. NCBI lineage: Bacteria > Pseudomonadati > Pseudomonadota > Betaproteobacteria > Burkholderiales > Sphaerotilaceae > Caldimonas > Caldimonas brevitalea. The sequence continues at coordinate 3,520,318 of NZ_CP011371.1, read as the reverse complement.
CCCGCACGCCTTTCTGGCCCAGGCTGTGGGCGAGGTAGCGCACGCTTGCCTCCAGCGAGGCCTTGGCCAGGCCCATCGTGTTGTAGTTGGGCACATAGCGCTCGGCGCCGAGGTAGGTGAGGGTCAGCAGCGCGGCGTTGGGCTTGAGCATCGGGGCGGCCGCCTTCGCGAGCGCCGGGAAGCTGTACGACGAGATGTCGTGCGCGATGCGGAAGGACTCGCGCGACAAGCCCTCGAGGAAATCGCCGGCGATGGCTTCACGCGGCGCGAAGCCGATCGAGTGCACAAAGCCGTCGAAGCTAGGCCAGCGCTCGCGAAGCTGTGTGAAGAGGGCTTCGATCTGCACATCGTCGCCCACGTCGCAGTCGAAAATCAGGTCGGAATCGAACTCGCGGGCGAACTCGGTGATCCGGTCCTTGAAACGCTCACCGACGTAGCTGAATGCCAGCTCGGCGCCTTCGCGACGGCAGGCCTTGGCAATGCCGTACGCGATCGAGCGGTTCGAGAGCAGGCCGGTGATCAGGAGGCGCTTGCCTGCGAGAAATCCCATAATGTCTCCACAGTGTCTAGAGCCCGTCATTCTGGCATGGCAGACTGGCTCCCGGGTGAGGCCTGGAGGGCTCCGGGGCTGCCAGGCGTCCTGGGGGCGTGGCTTGTACGCTGCGGCTCCAGAAGGAAATAGCGGGCCCAGGACTTGCTTAGGGATGTTCGCCGGAGTACAATCCGACTTTCGCTAAGTCATAGTCAGTGGGCGGGGAAATCCAGCCCATTTTTTTTGCTTGATCGGGAATTCGGATATCCAAGTGGTTATCTGAACACTGAACTTAAGGCGAACGCGCCGACCGGGCTCTCGGAGCCGGCGCCCCGCGCAGAGCGGGTCCCGCTCCTGGCGGGGGGCGGGTCGTCAAGCGAAGCAAAGGTATGTGCTGGCGGGCGCCGGCGGCGTCAGCCGCCGGCATGAGCAACGGCATTAGGCACGGAGTTGAACACGGCAGTGGTGCAGCAGGTTGGGTGGCAGGTATTGGTCGAGAGCACGGTGGCGGGCTTGGGTTACGAGCTCGTCGACACTGAGCGCAGCCCGCGCGGTCTGCTGCGCGTTTTTATCGATCGCGTCCCGGGCGACCCGAGCGGCGAGTTCATCACGGTCGACGACTGCGAGAAGGTCACGCGGCAGCTCCAGTACGCACTGGAAGTCGAAGGTGTGCCCTACGAGCGTCTCGAAGTGTCCTCCCCCGGTCTGGACCGCCCGCTGCGCAAGCTGGCCGACTACCAGCGTTTTGCCGGGCACGAAGTCGACATCACCCTGAAGCTGGCATTCCAGAACCGCAAGAAATATCGCGGTGTGCTGGAGGCCGAGGGAGATGGCTGGCGTCTCGTGTTCAACGACGGCAAGGAAGATCAAGCTTTGAACTTTTCGCTCGACGAAGTGCGTGAGGCGCGGTTGGTGCCGGTGGTCGACTTCAAGGGTCGACGCCGCAACCAGCCGGCCGCCGGTGACGCTGCGCCCGAGACGAACGCACAAGAAGACGGAGGTCAGGAATCATGAACCGCGAACTGTTGATGCTGGTCGACGCGATTTCCCGCGAAAAGAGCGTGGACCGCGAGGTGGTGTTTGGCGCCGTTGAAGCAGCGCTGGCCTCCGCGACCAAGAAGCTGTACGAAGGGGAAGTCGACATTCGCGTGTCGGTGGACCGCAACACCGGCGAATACGAGACCTTCCGTCGCTGGCACGTGGTGCCGGACGAAGCCGGCCTGCAGCTGCCCGATGCCGAGATCCTGCTGTTCGAAGCCAAAGAACAGATCGGCGACATCGAGGTCGACGACTACATCGAGGAGCCGGTCGAGTCGGTGCCGATCGGTCGTATCGGCGCGCAGGCCGCCAAGCAGGTGATCCTGCAGAAAATCCGCGATGCCGAGCGCGAGCAGCTGCTCAACGATTTCCTGTCGCGCGGCGACAAGATCTTCGTCGGCACCGTCAAACGCATGGACAAAGGCGATTTGATCGTCGAGTCCGGGCGTGTCGAGGGCCGTCTGAAGCGCAGCGAGATGATCCCGAAGGAAAACCTGCGCAGTGGCGACCGCGTCCGCGCGGTGATCGCCGAGGTCGACCCGACCGCTCGCGGCCCGCAGATCATGCTGTCGCGCAGCGCCCCGGCCTTCATGATCGAGCTGTTCGGCCAGGAAGTGCCCGAGATCGAGCAAGGCCTGCTGGAGATCAAGAGCTGCGCACGTGACCCCGGCTCGCGCGCCAAGATCGCCGTGCTGTCCCATGACAAGCGCGTCGACCCGATCGGCACGTGTGTCGGTGTGCGCGGCTCGCGTGTCAACGCCGTCACCAACGAGCTGGCCGGCGAACGCGTCGACATCGTGCTGTGGTCGGAAGACCCGGCGCAGTTCGTGATCGGCGCGCTGGCGCCGGCCAATGTGGTGTCGATCGTCGTGGACGAAGAGCGTCACGCGATGGACGTCGTCGTCGACGAAGAAAACCTGGCAATCGCGATCGGCCGCGGCGGGCAGAATGTGCGCCTTGCGTCCGAGCTGACCGGCTGGCGCATCAACATCATGACCGCCGAGGAATCGCAGGCCAAACAGGCCGAGGAAACCACGGCGATCCGGGCGTTGTTCATGGACAAGCTCGATGTCGACGAGGAAGTTGCCGACATCCTGATCGAGGAAGGCTTCACCAGCCTCGAGGAAGTGGCCTACGTGCCACTGCAGGAGATGCTGGAGATCGAATCCTTCGACGAGGACACCGTCAACGAGCTGCGCACCCGTGCCAAGGATGTGCTGTTGACGATGGAGATTGCCAAGGAAGAGAAGGTCGAAGAGGTGTCGCAGGACCTGCGCGATCTCGACGGGCTTTCCGGCGAACTGATCGCCAAGCTGGCCGACGCGGGCATCCACACCCGTGACGACCTGGCCGATCTGGCCGTGGACGAGCTGACCGAGATCACCGGCGTGGACGAGGCACAGGCCAAGGGCCTGATCATGAAGGCACGTGAACACTGGTTCACCGCCTGACGCCGCACCCCGCCGCACTGACCGAACCAGCACACACTGCACTCGCCGCCCCAAGGACACACACAATGGCCGTTACCACAGTCGCACAGTTCGCCTCCGAACTGAATCGCCCCGCGACGGCGCTGCTTGACCAGCTGAAAGCCGCCGGGGTGACGAAGGGATCGCCGGAGGACTCCCTGACCGAGGCAGACAAGGAACGTCTGCTCGACTATCTCCGCTCGTCGCACGGCACCGCCGGCAGCGAGCGCAAGAAAATCACCTTGACGAAGAAGTCGACCACCGAGATCAAACAGGCCGATTCGTCCGGCAAGGCGCGCACCATCCAGGTGGAAGTGCGCAAGAAGCGCGTGTTCGTGAAGCGCGACGAGACGCCGGCGAGCGTGGCTGAAGAGGCCGCCGCACCGGCAGCCGCTGCGGTGGACGAGTCCGAGTTGATTCGCCGCGAGGAAGAGGCCAACCGCCAGGCCGAGTTGCTGCGCCGCCAGGAAGAAGAACTGGCCGAGCAGCGCCGCCAGCGCGAAGAGGAAGAGCGCCGCCGCCGCGAAGAAGCCGAGGCGGCCGAAGCGCGCGCGCGCGAAGAGGCCGAGAAGGCCGCCGCTGAAGCGGCTGCGCGTGCTGCCGAGGCTCAGCGTGCGGCAGCGGCGGCAGCCGCTGTCACCGTCGGTGCCGAGGCCCAAGAAGCATCCCGCGCTGCACCGGCTCCCGCGCCGGCGCCGGTGCAACCGCCGGCCGCAGCTGCGGCCCCTGCTGCCGCGCCTGCAGCCCCGGCCGAAACGCCGCGGCCGGGCGTGCGTGTCATCAAGGCCGCCGAAGTCGAGGCCGAGGAGAAACAACGTTTGATGGACCTTGAAAAGCGCCGCAAGGCTGCTGAAGCCGAAGCGGCGGCGATCCGCGCGATGATGGCGGCCCCCCGCAAGGTGCTGACCGCCAAGAAGCCCGAGGAAGAAAAGCCGAAGGTCGACCCGAGCAAGGAAGGCATCAAGGGCACGATCCACAAGCCCAAGGCCGTCCCCGGCGCTCCGGGCGCTGCGCCTGCAGCCGCGGCGCCGGGCAGCACCACGGCCAAGCCGGGCGACAAGAAATCGGTCAAGTCCGAGAAGCTGTCGTCGAGCTGGGCCGACGATGCCGCCAAGAAGCGTGCGCTCAAGACCCGTGGCGATTCGTCGGGCGGCGCACGTCCGGGCTGGCGTGCGCCGGCCGGGGCACGCGGCGGTCGCCGTGGCGATCGCGGTGCGGGCAACGGCTCCAACTTCATCGCGCCGACCGAGGCCCAGATCCATGAAGTGCATGTGCCGGAGACGATCAGCGTCGCCGACCTGGCGCACAAGATGTCGGTCAAGGCCTCCGAGGTCATCAAGCAGTTGATGAAGCTGGGCCAGATGGTCACCATCAACCAGCAGCTCGACCAGGAAACCGCGATGATCGTGGTCGAGGAGATGGGCCACAAGGCGTTTGCCGCCAAGCTCGACGACCCCGAGGCCTTCCTCGAGGAAGACGTCGCGACGGCCGGCGCCGAGGTGCTGCCGCGTGCGCCGGTGGTGACCGTGATGGGTCACGTCGACCACGGCAAGACCTCGCTGCTCGACTACATCCGGCGCAGCCGCGTGGCGGCCGGTGAAGCGGGCGGCATCACGCAGCACATCGGCGCTTACCACGTCGACACGCCGCGCGGCATGATCACCTTCCTCGACACCCCGGGTCACGAGGCCTTCACGGCCATGCGTGCGCGCGGTGCCAAGGCGACCGACATCGTCATCCTGGTGGTGGCCGCCGACGACGGCGTGATGCCGCAGACCAAGGAAGCGATCCACCATGCCAAGGCGGCGGGCGTGCCCATCGTCGTGGCGGTGAACAAGATCGACAAGCCCGAAGCCAACCTCGAACGTGTCAAGTCCGAGCTGGTGGCCGAGCAGGTGGTGCCTGAAGAATTCGGCGGCGACTCGCCGTTCTGCCCGGTGTCGGCCAAGACCGGCCAGGGTGTCGACGAGCTGCTCGAGAACGTGCTGCTGCAGGCCGAGGTGCTGGAACTGACCGCGGCCAAGGAATCGCCGGCCAAGGGCCTGGTGATCGAAGCCCAGCTGGACAAGGGCCGCGGCCCAGTGGCCACGGTGCTGGTGCAGTCGGGCACGCTCAAGCGCGGCGACGTCGTGCTGGCGGGTTCGAGCTATGGCCGCGTGCGCGCCATGCTGGACGAAACCGGCAAGCCGACGCAGGAAGCGGGTCCGTCGATCCCGGTCGAAATCCAGGGCCTCACCGAGGTGCCGCAGGCCGGCGACGAATTCATGGTGCTGGCCGACGAGCGCCGGGCCCGTGAAATCGCCACCTTCCGCCAGGGCAAGTACCGCGACGTCAAGCTGGCACGCCAGCAGGCCGCCAAGCTCGAGAACATGTTCGAGCAGATGGGCCAGGGCGGGTCGCAGACGCTGGCACTGATCATCAAGGCCGACGTGCAGGGTTCGCAGGAAGCGCTGGCCGCTTCGCTGCTGAAGCTGTCGACGGAAGAGGTGAAGGTGCAGATCGTGCACGCGGCGGTGGGCGGTATCAGCGAGAGCGACGTCAACCTCGCGATCGCGTCCAAGGCGGTCATCATCGGCTTCAACACGCGCGCCGACGCCGGTGCGCGCAAGCTGGCCGAGAACAACGGCGTGGACATCCGCTACTACAACATCATCTACGACGCGGTCGACGAGATCCGCGCGGCGATGTCCGGCATGTTGGCACCGGAACAGAAGGAAGAGGTCATCGGCGTCGCCGAGATCCGCCAGGTGTTCCGCTCGTCCAAGGTCGGTGCGATCGCCGGCTGTATGGTGCTGTCGGGCATCGTCCGCCGCAACGCGCGTCTGCGTCTGCTGCGCGACAACGTGGTGGTGTTCACCGGCGAGCTCGATTCGCTCAAGCGCTTCAAGGACGATGTCCGCGAAGTCAAAGAGGGCTTCGAGTGTGGTTTGAACATCAAGAACTACAACGACATTGCCGAAGGCGATCAGTTGGAGTTCTTCGAGATCAAGGAAGTGGCGCGCACGCTGTAAGGCGGACCCGGCTGCTCCTGCAAGCCCCGCCGATCGAAAGATGGCGGGGTTTGTGTTTGGAGGGAGCGGCCGGCGGCACAGGAGTCTCACGATGCGACACAAGCGAGCTATCCCGAACCGCAGCTACCGCGTGGCCGACCAGATCCAGCGCGACGTGGCTGAACTGATCCGCGACCTGAAAGATCCGCGCATCGGCATGGTGACGATCAACGCGGTCGAGGTCACGCCTGACTACGCCCATGCCAAGGTGTTTTTCTCGCTGCTGGTGGGCGACCCGGAAGCATGCGAGGAGGCCCTGAACGAGGCGGCCGGATTCTTGCGCAACGGCTTGTTCAAGCGGCTGCAGATCCACACGGTGCCGACGCTGCATTTCAGTTTCGACCGCACCACCGAGCGTGCGGCCGACATGAATGCGCTGATCAATCAGGCCAACGCGAACCGGGCCAAGGACGACTGAGGACGCTGCCCGTGCAAGCCGAAGCCAGTTCTTCTCCCGTCGCGCGCCCCCGGGTGCCGCGCCGTGCGGTGCACGGCGTGCTGCTGCTCGACAAGCCGCTGGGCCTGAGCAGCAACGACGCCCTGCAGAAGGTCAAGCGTTTGTTCCGCGCCGAGAAGGCCGGCCACACCGGCACGCTCGACCCGCTGGCCACCGGCTTGCTGCCGCTGTGTTTCGGTGCTGCCACCAAGTTTTCCCAGATCAGCCTGGAGGCCGACAAGACCTACCGGGCGACTTTGAAGCTTGGCGTGCGCACGACCACCGGCGACGCCGAAGGTGAGGTGCTCGAAGAGCGCCCGGTCGACGTGACGCCGCAGCACCTGCTGCAGGCCTGCATGCGCTTCATGGGGCCGATCCAGCAGGTGCCGCCGATGTATTCGGCGCTCAAGCGCGACGGCAAGGCCTTGTATGAATACGCCCGGGCCGGCATCGAGGTGGAGCGCGAGCCGCGCCAGGTGGTGATCCACTGGATCGAGCTGTTGCGCTGGCAAGAAGGTGCGCTCGAGATCGAGGTGCGCTGCAGCAAGGGCACCTATATCCGCACGCTGGCCGAGGACATCGGCGAAGCGCTCGGTTGCGGCGCCCACCTGACGGCGCTGCGCCGCACCGGCAGCGGTCCGCTGACGCTGGAGGGCGCCTACACGCTGGCGCAGCTCGAAGCGATGAGCGAGGCCGAGCGTGACGCAGTGCTCCAACCGGTCGACGCTTTGTTGAACGACTGGCCGGTGCTGCGACTCGAAGCGGAAGACGCCGGTCGCTTCCTGAGCGGCATGCGGCGACGCACCGCCCACCCCGACGCGCCCCAGTTGCGCGTCTACGGCCCGCAGGCCGGTGCCTTTTTGGGCAGCGGCAGCGTCAAGGCCGGTGAATTGATATCCCTGCGGTTGTTGAGCCCGCTGGAGGTCCAAGGCCTCCTGAACGCTCAAGCATCACAGTGACTCGTCGATACGAGCACGTCTTCAAGAGCGAACTATGAGCAAGCAAATCCGCAACATCGCCATCATCGCCCACGTCGACCATGGCAAGACGACGCTGGTGGATCAGTTGTTGCGTCAATCGGGCACCTTCCGCGAGAACCAGCAGGTCAGCGAACGTGTGATGGACAGCAACGACCTCGAACGCGAGCGTGGCATCACCATCCTGGCCAAAAACTGCGCCGTCAGCTGGCAGGGCACCCACATCAACATCGTCGACACCCCGGGGCACGCCGACTTCGGTGGCGAAGTGGAGCGCGCCTTGTCGATGGTCGACGGTGTCGTGCTGCTGATCGACGCCCAGGAAGGCCCGATGCCGCAGACCCGCTTCGTGACCAAGAAGGCGCTGGCGCTGGGCCTGAAGCCCATCGTCGTCGTCAACAAGGTCGACAAGCCGGGCGCACGCCCCGACTACGTGATCAACGCCGCGTTCGAGCTGTTCGACAAGCTCGGCGCCAACGACGAGCAGCTCGACTTCCCGGTCGTCTACGCCTCCGGCCTCAACGGTTGGGCCTCACTGAAGGAAGGCGTGTCCGGCGAGCGCTGGGGTGAGGACATGGGCCCGCTGTTCGACACCGTGCTCCGCCATGTGCAGCCCCACGAGGGCGACCCTGCGGCGCCGCTGCAACTGCAGATCTCGTCGCTCGACTATTCCACCTACGTCGGCCGTATCGGTGTCGGCCGCGTCAACGCCGGCACCATCAAGCCGTCGATGGACGTGCTGGTGATGGAAGGGCCGGACGGCAAGACCTACAAGGGCCGCATCAACCAGGTGCTGAAGTTCGAAGGCCTCGAGCGCAAGCAGGCCGATTCGGCCGGCCCCGGCGACATCGTGCTGATCAACGGCATCGAGGACATCGGCATCGGCGTGACGGTGACCGACCCGCTCAACCCGCAGCCGCTGCCGATGTTGAAGGTCGACGAGCCGACGCTGACGATGAACTTCTGCGTCAACACCTCGCCGTTGGCCGGCCGCGAAGGCAAGTTCGTCACCAGCCGCCAACTGTGGGACCGGCTGCAGAAGGAACTGCAGTCCAACGTGGCGTTGCGCGTGCGCGAAACGCCCGAGGACGGCATTTTCGAAGTGTCGGGCCGGGGTGAACTGCACCTGACCATCCTGCTCGAGAACATGCGCCGTGAAGGCTACGAGCTGGCCGTGTCGAAGCCGCGCGTGGTGTTCCACGACGTCGACGGCGAGCGCCACGAGCCGATCGAGATGGTCACCGCCGACGTCGAAGAGCAGCACCAGGGCGGCGTGATGCAGGCGCTGGGCCTGCGCAAGGCCGAGCTGGTCAACATGGAGCCGGACGGCATGGGCCGCGTGCGCCTCGAATACCGCATTCCGGCGCGCGGCCTGATCGGCTTCCAGAACGAGTTCCTGAACCTGACGCGTGGCACCGGCCTGATCAGCAACATCTTCGACGGCTACGAGGCCTACAAGGGCGAGATCGAAGGCCGCAAGAACGGCGTGCTGATCAGCCAGGACGACGGCGAGATCGTGACCTACGCGCTCGGCAAGCTGGACGACCGCGGCCGCATGTTCGTCAAGGCCGGCGACCCGGTCTACGAAGGCATGGTCGTCGGCATCCACAGCCGCGAGAACGACCTGGTGGTCAACGCCGTGCGTCAGAAGCAGCTGACCAACTTCCGCGTTTCGGGCAAGGAAGACGCGATCAAGATCACGCCGCCGATCGAGCTGACGCTGGAGTACGCGGTCGAGTTCATCGAAGACGACGAACTGGTCGAGATCACGCCCAAGTCCATCCGTTTGCGCAAGCGTTTCCTGAAGGAGCACGAGCGCAAGCGTGCCTCGCGCGACGGCGCCTGATCGGTCCGTCATGCGCCTGAGCCACGGGCAGGCGGCGTGGGCCATGGTCGGCGTCACGCTGCTATGGAGCATTGCCGGCGTCGTGACCCGCCACCTCGAAGCCGCGCGCGCCTTCGAGGTGACCTTCTGGCGCAGCTGCTTCAACGCCGCCTTCTTGCTGTTGGTGCTGACGGCCTGGCGCGGGCGCGGGCTGTGGCAGCGAGTCGCACAAGGCGGCTGGCCGCTGTGGATGTCGGGCCTGATGTGGGCCGTGATGTACACCTGCTTCATGGTGGCGCTGACGCTGACCACGGTGGCCAACGTGCTGGTCACGATGGCGCTGTCGCCGTTGCTCACCGCGTTGATTGCCCGCTTTACGCTGGGCCAGCGGCTGCCGGTGCGCACCTGGGCTGCCATTCTGGTCGCGGGGGTCGGCATCGGCTGGATGTATGGGCAGCAGATCGCCGGCGGCGATGCACGCCATCTGCTCGGCACGCTGGTCGCCCTGGCCGTCCCGCTCGCGTCGGCCATCAACTGGACGGTGATCCAGCGCGGCAGCCGCACCTCGGTCGACGGTGGGGAAGGGCAGGACATGCTGCCGGCGGTGCTGATCGGCGCGTTGCTGTCGTCGCTCGTGTCGCTGCCGCTCGCGTGGCCGCTGCAAGCCTCGGCCTACGACCTGTCGCTGCTCGCCGGCCTCGGCGTGTTCCAGCTCGCCATCCCGTGTTTGCTGGCGGTGGGGATCGCCCGCGTGCTGCCGGCACCCGAGGTCGCGCTGCTGGCACTGCTCGAAGTGGTGTTCGGCGTCGCGTGGGCCTGGCTCGGGGCCAACGAGGCGCCATCGCTCGCCGTGCTCGGCGGCGGTGCGCTGGTGCTGCTCTCGCTGGTCGGCAACGAAGTGCTCGGCCTGCGCAAGCGCCTCTGAGACCTCGCTCGGGAGACAGCGCTGCGGCGCCGTCGCTGGCATCATGACACCCGGAAGAACTCCGGAGACAACATGAACCATTTGCCATTGCCCCACTCGGACGGCCTGGTGCTGGCCCATACCGCCGGCGACCTCGGCTTCATCACGCTGAACCGCCCGCAGGCGCTGCATGCCCTGTCGCTCGCGATGATCCGCGACCTGACCGAGGCGCTGCTGACCTGGCGCGACGATCCGGCGGTGAAGGCAGTGGTCGTGCGCGGCGCCACGCAAGAAGGCAAGGGCGTCGCCTTTTGCGCCGGCGGCGACATCCGCTTCTTCCACACCGCGGCCCTGGCAGGCAACCCCCAGCTGGACGACTTCTTCACCGAGGAATACAGCCTCAACCACCTGATCCACGTCTACCCCAAGCCCTACATCGCACTGATGGACGGCGTCGTGATGGGCGGCGGCATGGGCATCAGCCAGGGAGCCACGTTGCGGGTGGTGACCGAGCGGACCAAGATGGCGATGCCGGAGACCAACATCGGGCTGTTCCCCGACGTCGGCGGCGGCTATTTCTTGTCGCGCTGCCCCGGCCATGTCGGCGAGTTTCTCGCACTGACGGGGCAGGTGATCGGCGCCGGCGATGCGATCGCCTGGGGCCTGGCCGACACCTATCTGGACAGCGGCGACCTGCCGGCCCTGCTGGAGTCCTTGGCCGACCAGCCGTGCGAGAACGGCGAGCAGGCCATGGCCGCAGTGCGCGCGCGATGCAAGGCAGCCCCGCCGCTGGCCTGGGCCGAGCGGCGTGACGCGATCGACCGCCACTTCTCGGGCGCGGACGTCGCCGGCATCCTCGTCTCGCTCAACCGCGCGACGGAAAGCTGGGCGGCCGAACTGCCCGCCGTTTTGCGCAAGCGTTCGCCGCTGATGATGGCCGTGACGCTCGAGCAGATCCGCCGTGCCCGTGAGATGAGTTTGGCCGACGACCTGCGCATGGAGCGCGACCTGGTGCGCCATTGTTTCGCGCTGCGTTCCGGCACGGCCAGCGAGACCGTGGAAGGCGTCCGTGCGTTGGCAGTCGACAAGGACCAGAACCCGCGCTGGAACCCGGCGACGGTGGAGGCTGTCACGCCCGAGATGGTGCAGGATTTCTTCCGCAGCCCGTGGCCGGCGTTTGCGCATCCGTTGCGGCATTTGGCGTGACGGGCCGCGGAGCTTCATCCCTCGATCCCTGATGAACACCACCCCGCCAGCCGGTCGGCTCGGGGCGCCTTCCCGTCTTGCCCGAACCATCGAGTGGAGGACAGAGCGCTGCGCTGGTCGCGGGCTTCGTGCAAAGTCCTCGTATCGCGTCAACTCGCTCGTCTGTCTTTTGTTCAGAAGGGCCCAACCCATTTTTGGGCACTGCGAATGGTTGAAAATGCAGTCTGCCCCGTAGTCGCTTCACAAAATGACAGACGCCAAGTGCTCGACCCGTGAGGAAGCCAGTCCCTGGCGGCTCAGCGTCGCACCGATGATGGCATGGACCGACCTCCATTGCCGCTATTTCCACCGCCTGCTGACCCGGCACACCCGCCTCTACACCGAGATGGTGACCACCGGCGCGCTGCTGCACGGCGACGTGCCGCGCCATCTCGACTTCAACCCCGAAGAGCATCCCCTCGCACTGCAACTCGGCGGCAGCGAGCCGGCCGACCTGGAGGCCTGTGCGAAGCTGGCGCAGCAATGGGGCTATGACGAGGTCAACCTGAACTGCGGTTGTCCCAGCGAGCGGGTGCAGCGCGGCGCGTTCGGCGCCTGTCTGATGGCCGAGCCGCAGCTGGTGGCTGACTGCGTGAAGGCGATGCGCGACGCGGTCGACATCCCCGTGACCGTGAAGCACCGCATCGGCATCGACAAGGTCGAGCGCTACGAGTTCGTGCGCGATTTTGTCGGCACCCTGGCCGAAGCGGGCTGCGAAGTGTTCATCGTGCATGCCCGCAATGCCTGGCTGCAGGGCTTGAGCCCGAAGGAAAACCGCGAGGTGCCGCCGCTGCGGTACGAGTTGGTGCACCGCTTGAAGCGCGAGTTTCCCGGCCTGACCGTCGGACTCAACGGCGGCGTCACGACCACCGCGCAGGTGCTGGAGCAACTGCAGGGCGGGCTGGACGGCGTGATGGTCGGGCGCGAGGCGTACCACAACCCCTACGTGATGGCGACCTGGGACGCCGAGGTCTACGGCGACACCGATGCGGCAGCGCCGACGCGCGAGGCGGTGGAGGCCGAGATGGTGCGCTACTGCGAGCGGCAGGCGACGTTGGGCGTGCCGTGGGCCCATGTGATGCGGCACGTGCTCGGGCTGTACAACGGACTGCCCGGCGCCCGCCGATGGCGGCAGGTGTGGTCGGACCATCGGCTCAAAAGCCTGCCGGCGGCCGAGGTCAGCCGTCTGGCGCAAGCGGCACGGCTCGGGCAAGAAGCTGCTGCGCCAACGGCCTGACGTTGGCGCTTCTGTCAGCGACGCGCAGCCAGGGGTGTCGTCGCTGAAGTGCACCTGTGCAGCAGTTCTCTCAGATCTGCGCCGCATACCGTCGCGCGGGCACCCCACAACCGACCGTCGTGACCCATCGCAGTGGGATCAGCATCGCGGCGGCGACCAGCATGTTCAGCGACAGGACGTTATCGAGCCGCGGATAGGCGAGGGCGTGCGTCACGTGATACAGGCCGATCAGCCCGACGACACCGGCCGCAAACGAGATCGCGTGCGCGCGTCCGTTCCACGGCAGATGGTTCGGGCCCGCCGCGCCCAAAGGATTCGGTCCGGCGGCGAAGACGAGCAAGACGACGATCAGCGGGGCATGGCCGACCGCGTCCAGCATACCCACCAGCGGGATGGCGCCGATCAAGAGCGCCAGCAGCGCCACCGCCGCCACCCGGGCCGACAGTCGCCCGAAGACGATCAGAAAGGCCAGGCTGAACTCGACGAAGCCGGCGGCCATCACGACGAATCGGGGGTCGAGGCCCATCGTGATGTTGGCAAGGTCGCGGGCGAGGATGTCATAGGTCCACGACGGGTAGACCCACTTCTCGACGCTCACCCACATCAGGCTGAAGCCGGTCAACACGCGCAGCAAGGTGAAGCCGAGCGAGGGCCGCACCTGTCCTTCGCTGACACTGATGGCCAGGAATGACGCCACGCCGATGAAGTAGAGATAGTCGAGCATGTGGAACCAGCCATACAGCGCCACCGCGTTGCCATACAGCAGCAAGATGCCGGCTGCTGCCAACGGCACCGTGTGTCGTGACAGCACCGCGGCGGCGATCGCCAGTTGCACCAGCGGCACCCAGGTCGCCTTCGTCCACAGCTCGGGCGTGAGGATGAAAGGGCGCTCGTCGCGATACAGGAACACGCTGAGGAAGTAGATGCCGACGCCGACCCGCAGCAGCAGTGCCGCTCGGTCTGCCCGCCGATGCTCCAGCACGGACGGCGATCGGTGAAGGTAGGGGTACCGTTCGGCCGCCAACTTGTCGACACGGCAGACCCCGGCCATCACCGCGAGCGCAGCGATGAACAAGGCGACGAACATCGGCGACGCCAGGATGCTGCCGATGTTCAGCGGGGTCGACGTGCAGTTGACCACCTTGGAGAACCACTTCACGTGAGCGTATGCCCCCGTGCAGTTCAGCAAGAGGGCGGTCGCGGCGACGCAGGCCACAGCAACGCGTTCGCGGGGAGAGGCGCTTCTACTCTTCATGATGCACACCGGATCTCGAAAGGGTTGGTGGGTTGCAGATCGAGGCGACCAGGGAGGCCGCCATCCGTCGCCCACGATCCCGCCGTGTCTCGCACCTAACGAGACACGCGCCGTGAGCTGCCTTGAAGATAGTCGCGGCCCTTCGGCTCCGACAGCGCCGGCAACACTTGCTCACGGGAAGGGTAAACACGAACGTTGTGTCACTCGCTGCTCGATCATGAACAGGTGCAATGTGATCGCGTTCGCACCCGGAGGAGGGACGGTCCTCTGCGTGCGATCGATGCGCAAAGCATGGAGCGAGTGCAACTACACACATCGCGTATGAGTCGATCGAACGACTGAACCGGGACGACACCATCGTTCCGATGCGCATCGATTCGAGGGCCCCCTTGACCGCGGGGACAGGGTGGATTTTCCGGAAGCTCAGCCTAAGGTAGATGCACCTGCACCGAATGTCGAACCAGTGCAGGACTTGGTTTGAATGTTCGATGCATCACGGCACAAGAGATGCCGTTCAAGGAGGAACCCTTCATGTTCAAGCTCAAACCTTGTGTGCCCCAAGCGGGCACACTCACGCTGGTCGCACTCGCCACGGCGCTACTGAGTGCCTGTGGCGGAGGCGACTCTGGTCAAGCTACACATCGTGGGGCTGTCGCAAGTCGCGCCGAGGTGGCCCCCGTCGCGGCGCCACAACTGGCCAAGCCCAAGCCCGGCACCTTCGGCCATCTGTTCAACCTGCCGCCATTCAGCCCACCGAGCGCCGCGCTGGTGGATCTCGGCTCGCCGGCAGGTCCGATGTTCGACCTCAACGCGCCCGAGAACAACAACCCGAACCGAGAGCCGGCAGGCTTCACCTACCTGGGCCAGTTCATCGACCACGACATGACGTTGGACCGGCGGCCCTTGCAGGACGCGCCGGTGCCACTGAGCGAGTTGGAGAACAGCCGCGAGCCCAACTTGAATCTCGACTCGGTTTATGGCGGCGGCCCGGTGGCCAACCCCGAGCTCTATGACGCGCAAGGACGTATCCGCCTGAGTGCGGACGGCCGCGACCTGCAGCGCAGGCCGGATGGATCGGCGGTGCTGTTCGAAGGGCGCAACGACGAGAACATGGTGGTGGCCCAGGTGCACGTGGCCATCGCGCGGTTCCACAACGCCATGATCGACCGGGGCATGAACTTCGCGCAAGCGCGTCAGGCCACCATCCTCCACTACCAGTGGGTGATCCTGCACGACTTCCTGCCCCGCTTCGTCGGCCAGGCGAACGTGACGGCCGCCGTGAAAGGCGAGCTGGGCATCTACGACGTCGACAACCCCAACAAGAAGGTGATGCCGGTCGAGTACAGCGTCGCGGCCTATCGTTTCGGTCACTCGATGGTGCGTCGGGCTTATGCGCTCGGCGCGGCCCAGGCCGCGTTCGTGCAGGTGTTCAGCCCGGATGGCAACGACCTGCGGGGCGGGCGCCCGATTCCCGCGGCCAACATCATCCAGTGGTCGAACTTCTTCGACATTCCCGGCACGTCCAATCCGCAGCCGCCGGTCAACGTGTCACGCAAGGTGGACACCTTGCTGTCGTCGGGTCTGTTCACTCTGCCTCCGATTGCGATCCCGTCCGGCGGTGCAGCCGTTCTGGCACAGCGCAACTTGATCCGCGGCAAGAGCTACGGCCTCCCAAGCGGCCAGGCGGTGGCACGTGAGCTCGGCCTAACGCCCCTCAGCAACGACCAGATCGGCCTCACCGATCCTCGCTTCGGCGGCGAGGCGCCGCTGTGGTACTACGTGCTGGCGGAAGCCCAGGTGACGCAGAACGGCGCACGCCTCGGGCCGATGGGGGCGGCCATCGTGGCGGACGTGACGGTCGGCCTGCTGAAGAAAGACAAGACCGGCTTGCTGCACGGCGACAACAAGGCGTTCAAGCCGATCACGGGGCCCGGGTTCCGGATGGGTGACTTCCTGAAGATCGCCGGCGTGGCGTCGTAAGGTCCGGTCGGCGCGTTCGACAGCGGCACCTCGGGTCTGAGCGAGACCCGGGGTGCCTTGCAAAGGTTCGCAAGTGCCGGCGCTGTCGCTGGCCAGGCGCGGCACGCGCTAGATGCGGGAGCGGCCTGCCATCGCGGCGGGCTGTCGCTACAGGGCCGCGAGCAGGCGTTGCTGGCGGCGGGCGGGGGCCGACGTGTTGAACAGGGCGGTGCCGGGTTCGATCAGACACCGATGCTGTGCGGCGGCGATGCGCTGCCGCTGGAAGCCGGTCTTCAGCACGTCCAGGCAGTGCGAAGACGTGGGCGGCTTGCCGATGAAGGTCGGCGCGTTGCACAGCGTTTGCTGGCCTTTGGTTTGCCACCAGGCGTTCAACTTGTCGGCGTCCGGCCAGGCCAGGCCGTCGTCTTCGTCCAGTGCCACGTCGGTGTCGTCGGGCTCGTCGTTCGGGCCGGTAGCAAGGTTCTCGGGTGGAGGGGTGTCGAAGTCCAACGCGGCGAGGTCCAGGCCGGTCAGCGTACAGAACGCCTCACCGCACAATCGTGCAAGGCGCGGGTCCTGCATCTGCTCGAGGAGCCAAGGGGCGTAGTGCACATCTCCAGACGTGGCAATGGCATCGACCAGCACGCGCGGGTGCGCGCCGGACTCGGTCAGTCGGGTCAACAGTGCGCGCGCATGGTCCGGCGCCACTGCCTTCAGCAGCACACGCAAGGCCGGCCGTTGACGCGGCCCAGGAGACAAAGCGGAGCCTTCCAACGCGGTGACCGCCGCGCGGCGGTCGCCGAGGAGTAGCGCCGACCGGGCGGCCTGAAAGCGACAGCCGTCGTGGGGGTCGGCGAGCGCGAGGAGGCAGCGCTCCCGCAGGTCGACCCGCCCCAGCTCGCCCGCGATCCGCAGCGCTTGCGCCCTCAGGCTCGCGTTGGGGTCGGTCAGCGCCGCTTCCATCGGCGCACCGGGGTCCACCCGGTGCAAGGCGCAGGCGACCAGCCCCAGATGACGTTGGAACGGGTGGCTCGAGGCCAGCAGCGAGGCGGCGATGTCGCGCAGCTGAAAAGCCGATACCCAACCGAAGGCGCCCGCCAATCCCGCCCGGGCCGCTGCTTCCGTCTCCACGACGGCGAGCAACTTCTGCAGCGCGCCATGATGCTGTTCGGTCAGCGCTGTGGCGGTGGCGACGAACATCTCGCCGGAGCCGGGGCGCTCGAGGGCGCGCAGCGCCAGGCGGCTGCCCAGGTCGCCGGCCACCTTCAATCCGTCCAGGTGTGCCGCCAGGCGCTCGTCCAGCCGGGCCAAATGGTGCAGCTTGACATGGGGGGCCTGGATCAGCGCCGAGCGGGCGTTGAACAACGCAACGGCGTCTTCGGCGTGCTGCTCGACCACCAACACAATCGGCGAACTCACGGCTGTCGCTCCGTCATGCCGAAAGCTCCGTCCATGTCGTGCCGTCGAACGCCGAGATGGAGCGCAATCCGACCGACCACAACCAGGCGCCGCGCGAACTCAGGTGGTAGCAGCTGGGCAGGCCGATCTCGCCCATGTCGAGGCGCTGCAACTCGCGGCCGTCGTAGGCATACACCGAACGGAGGCTGCTGAGCAGCAACCGGTCGCCGTACCATGCGGCGCCCCAGAAGTCTTCCTTCGGCCCCTCGAACTCGAGTTGTTCCCACCTCGATTCGCGGCCTCGCAGCAAAGTCCCGCGTTGTCCGACGGCGTACACCTGCCCATCGGGGGCGCAACAGACGTCGGCCAGCACGAAGTTGGTGGGCGAGGCGATGCGCTCCCAGTGCGAGGGACGGCCGCGCCAGATCTCGCCTTTCCAGCCCACCGCGTAGAGGTCGTCGCGGGCAAAGCCGTCGATCGATTGCAGCCCGACCACACCTTCGGCGGCCGAGGTCCGCCGTAGCCCTTCGTCCTGCCGCTCCCACACGCCCGTCGCGTGGCGCAGGTAGAGTTGACGCCGCATCCCGACCGCATAGACGCCGCCGTCGATGTTCCTGACGCGGCTCATCAGGCCGGTGGTCGCCGGGCCTTCTTCCGGCGTGTCAACCGACTCTTGCGTGGCACTGCCGGGCGTGAGCGCCAGTGCCTGGCCCCGGGGGCCGAGGACCACCCAGCCGAAGTCGGTGTCGCAGACGCTCACGGCCGCCCAATCCACACGTGTCCGGTAGCGCCATTGCTTGGTGTCCCATTCGATCAAATGCGCATGCTGCACGCGCTCTTCGGCGTACTCCTCCTCGATGCAGACCACCATACCCTGGCCGGCCGCATTGACGGCGCCTGTGATGTGCACGTAGCGGGTGTCGTCGAGGTTCATCGCCTGTCGCTCCTTGCAGTTCACACTTCCACGGCGCGGATCGGCTGGCCGGGCGCCATGCCGCACGTTTTCTCGTGGTAGTTCTTCAACTGGGCCTCGATGCAGCCCGGGTCACAGCCGCTGTCGGGGAACACGGTCACCACCGCTTGCGCGCCATTGCTCTGGGCCCGTCCGAGCGTGACGGTCTTTTCCGACAAGAACGACGAGCCGCACAGGGCCAGCGGGCCCGCCGGGCTGTCGTTGGTCAAGTCATTCTGCGCCTCGTGCATCAGCTTGTGGCTGGCCTGGTGTTGGCTTTCGCCTTCGACACAGATGCAGGGCGCCTTGTTCGCGTCGTACTTTTCCGTGCCGGCGATCGACCGGCCCTGGTATTTGAAGCCACCCTCCTCGAGGTCCTTCCAGGTTTTCCCGCCGCGACCCTGGTCGTGGAACGCGCCCGCCTCGACGAGGTGGTGGGGGGTCTGGCCGGGGCAGCACTTCTTCGGGCTGTACGGCGACAACAGACACCGCAGTTTTTTCTGACAAGGATCGGCGCTGACGGCGGCCGAGAAGGTGTCCATCTCGGTGTTCCACGCCGTCTTGGCCGCTTCATGGGCGAGCACTGCGGGGCTGCCCTTCGGTTTGCCCTTGGCCGCCGTGCCCAGCGCGTCCTTGCGTGTCTTCGCGTCTGCCACCGCCTTGTTGTCCGGGCATTTCGCCTTCTCGTCCGGCGGCTCGCAGGCGTCCTTCACGTTCTGGCGTTCGGTTTCGCAGCCCGGGATGTTGGCCATCGCCATCCGGTCCAGGTAGATCTGCGGCCCGGTGTTGCCGGTGGACCCGTGGTTGTGCGTGGTCATGTCCATGTTGCGGACCACGTTCTCGCCTTCCACCTTCACGTCCATGGACCAGGCGATGAAATACACCTTGCCCATGTTCTTGCTGGTGATCACCCCCTTCTTCGGCGCGCAACCCGCTTCGTCGCCCATGCTCCTCTTGAAGTACGACTTGTTCTTCAGCATCACCTCTCGACCCGAGATCTTGACCGTGCTCGAGCCATCGGTGCAATCCGAGGCCATGCCGGTGTTCGGGTAGGGGATGGGAACGCCGGGCGGTGTGGCGGGGGTTTGGGGCGGTGTGAAGCACACGTCGGGAAAGGCGCAAATCGACTTGCCGTCGGCGGCCTTGCACGACACCTCCATGTTGTTGGCAAAAACTTCGTTCGCCACTAGGTGCTCCTGAAGTGAAGGGCGAGGGCCGCGCGCTGGCCGCCGTCGTTCGCCATGTGGGCCAGGATCGCCGGGCCGCGCGTGTAGCCCTTGCGGCCCGCGGCGTCGGCCAAGGCGATGACGGCCGCGCCGGCCAGCGCGCCCGCCTCGCCGGTGCATTCGGCCGGATGCCACAGGTCGAACTCTTCCTTGCGGCGCCGCAAGGTGCGCGCCAGTGCCAGTGCCGCCTCCTTGAAGTAGTACTGCTCGCCCGAGAGGTCGGTGATGCGGTAGTCGATGTCGTGCATCTCGCAACCGGCCTCGGCGAGCGCGTGCTTGACGGCCTGCGTCAGCCCCTCGGCCCGCAACGGTTCTTCGGAGTCGATGTGGGCGTCCTCCACCGCGAAGCCGAGTCCTTGGCAGTGCAGCTCAAAGGATGATCCGCTGGGCTGGCCGACCAGCAGGGCACCGGCGCCTTCGCCCGGGAGGAACCCATTCGAGTTGGTCGCCGTCAGCAAACGCCGTCGCTGGTCGTAATGAGAGAGCGTGGGCCAGCTGAGCAGGCTGTCGGCTGCAGCGATCAGGACGTAGGGCACACGTTGCTGGTAGATCAAGGCGCGGGCCTGCGACAGCGCGACAGCGACCGCCACCCGTCCGTGCGGCACGACGGCCGAGCGTGCGTCGAAGCACTGACCGAGTTCACGCTCGATGTCGCGCGGCAGCGTGTCGTCCAGTCCATCCGTGCGCCCGGGGCGCTCCTTCTCGGCCACGCACAAGAGCAGCGGGATGTTCGGCCAGTCGACGGCGGGCACGTCGCTCAAGGCCTCGCGTATCGCCATCGCCGCCATCTTGGCAAGCTTGGCCCGGCCCAGCCACGGCTGCTCGAGCGGCACCTGGTGGGCCATGATCCACTCGCCGCGCGAGTCGATGAAGCGGGTTTCGCTCGGGTTGGTGAGCTTGCAGCGCATTGCAGCGCAAGCCGACGCGGCTTCGAGGCCGACCGCGGTCACGAGCCCGGTGCGGTGAAAGGCGAGGGGGTAGGTGCTCATGCAGGGCTCGCGGGCGCCGCCTCCGCCGGCGGCATGGGCACCATGACGACGGGAATCGGGAAGCTCAGTTCATCACGGCGTTGCCACCATTCGCGGCCCTTTTTGCCGACCAGCACCTGTGCAATCTCGAACAGGTTCTTCTTCAAGGGGCGCGTCACCCGCCAGCTCATCGTGAAGCGCCCCTGGTCGGGTTCGAAGCAGATGGTGTCCAGCGCCGCGTTCAGGTTCTCGCGTTCACCGTGGCGGGGGAAGATGTGCACGGGCGCCTCGAAGTGCGGCAGCAGAAACCGACGGTGGCCGTCGTCCGTCAGGTTCAAGAGCACCACTTCGTGCGCAGCCCTGGGCACCTCGATCTGCTGGTCCGGCGGCGCCGCCTGGTAGTAGCGTTCGTCGAAGTCGGGCGGCAGGAAGGGGAAGTGGTCGTCGAGCCATTGCTGGTCATAGGTGCCCGCCCACTGGCGCCTCGGCTCCCAGCCGCGGCCGACGGGGCCGAAGGCCATCGGGCGGTAGTCGCCATCGGGCTGGCGCACCTCCTGGCCGATCTCCTCCGTATTGGGCAGCGGCCGGCCGTCCACCCATTCGCTCTTGAAGTGCTTGCGGAAGCCGCGCCCAGCCGGGTTGAGCGCATAGGCGTCGTGTTTCGCCGGGTCCTCGTGTTCCTGGTCCACGCCGCCGTAGGCGACGTCATACGAAATCGAGCATCGGGTGAACGGCGTCGGCGGGGTGGACCCGATGCCGCTCAGCCCGGTCTCCCAGCGACGGTTGCCGACCACCGAAAAGGTCTTGCGCAGCGGCCCGACCTGCAGGCCCACGCCGACCCGCTCGACCGGGCGCCCTTGCGGCGCGTAGGCGCTGCCTTGCAGCAGGATGTCGCAGCGGTGTTTGCGGGGGGCGAAGTCGATCTCGAAATACGGCGCCGAGTAGCCGGGCTCACCGGTGAAGGTGTCGGCCATCACCAGCGGCAGCTGCTCGTCGTGCAGCTGCACCGGCTCGCCGGTGGCCGGCAGCCGGAAGGTGCCCTTGATGACGATCACCAGCAGCTCGCGCCCGCTCGGCTCCAGGCCCAGCGTGTGGCCCACTTCCATGCGCGTGGCGTTGACGAGTTCCATGGCCGATCAGTTGAGTTGCACCGACCCGCCCTTGATGCGGTTGACGCCGGTGGAGCGGCTGGAGACATAAGTGCCTTGCACCAGCACCTTGCCTGCCGCGGTCAGCGTGATGCTGGCCTTGCCGCAGCGCAGCACCAGCTGGTGCTGTGCGCTGACGGTCAGCCGTTCACCGTCCGCCTCGACCTGCACCTCGCCCGGGCGTTGCTCGAGCGGCCAGCCGGCGCCGTCACGCAACACGCCCATCACGATCGGTCTGGCCGCGTCGCCTGCTTCGAACATCAGGACCACCTGCCGGCCGATGTGCGCCCCGTGCAGGTCGACCACCGTGCGGGCGCGCAGCGCAGCGCTGCCGGGCTGGCCGGGGTAGACCACGAGCGGGTGGCCGCCTTCGGCCGACAGGGCCAGCAGTTCGCCGACGACCACGCCTTGCGGAGCCGGTGCCGCGGCGACCAACGGTGCTTGCATCAAGGGACGCAGCAGGTCCGGCCCTTGCGCGTCGTCCGCCAGTGCCACCTGTTCGTTCTCGATCTTCGTGGAGGTGCCCATCGTGCCTTCCTGCCCGTTCAGTTGTTGCAGATCTTCTTGCCCTTGATCACCACGTCTTTGGTCGCCTTGACGCCGATCTTCCCGGAGCCGTCCATCGTGATGTCGTTGCCGTTGAAGTTGATCGTGCCGTCCTTCTTCATATAGAGGATGGCCTTGCCGACCCGGATGGTGATCGAGTCGCCGGCTGTGATCACCAGGTCCTTGCCGACGGTCAGCGTGTCGTTTTTGCTCACGGAGGTGGTGCGGGCGCCGCCCACCTTGCGCCCCTCGTCGGAGGCCACTTCGGTCGACAGCGTCGCGCCCACTTTGACTGACTGGTCGCGCCCCACGGTCACCGACTGGGTCGCGCCCACGGTGATGTCCTGCATCGCGCCGATCTTGGTGGTCTGCGCCGCCCCGATCGCCACCACCTGCGCCGCCCCGATCGCGATCTCCTGCGCCAGCCCGACCGCGAGTGCGTCGTTCAGCGCCACCGCGGTGCTGCGCGCGCCGCCCACGGTGCCGGTCTGGTTGGCCGTGATGCCGTAGGTCTGGTTGGCGCCCACCGTCAGGCTGTCGTTCAGCACCACCTGCTTGGTGCGGTTGGCGCCGATGGTCACGGTTTCGTTGGCCCCCACCTTCTCGGTGCGGTCGACGCCGATGGTGATGCTTTCGTTGTGGCCGACCGTCTCGGTGCGGTCGTTTTTCACCAGCACCGTCTCGTTGTGGTCGACGGTCTTGCTGCGGTCATGTCCGACCCAGTGTGTTTCGTCGTTCTCGACCTCGATGTCCTGGTTTTTCTCGGCGTGCAGATAGACCTGCTCGCTGCCCTTTTTGTCTTCGAAGCGCAGCTCGTTGGCATTGGCGCCGCTGCCGCCCTTGCTGGAGCGCGTCAGCAGGCCGGTCTGCGTCGCGTTGGCCGGCAGCGCCCAGGGCGGCATCTGCTCGGCGTTGTAGACCCGGCCGGTGATGATGGGCCGGTTGGGGTCGCCTTCGAGAAAGTCGACGATGACCTCCTGGCCGATACGCGGGATCGCCATGAAGCCGAAGTTCTTTCCGGCCCAAGGCTGCGACACCCGCACCCAGCAGGAGCTGTTGGCGTCGCGCTTGCCATAACGGTCCCAGTGGAACTGCACCTTCACCCGGCCGTACTTGTCGGTGTAGATCTCGTCACCGTCGGGGCCGACCACGATGGCGGTCTGCGGGCCTTGCACGACTGGCTTGGGGGTGGTGCGCACCGCGCGGAAGGGCTCGTCCGCCGAAATGGACTCGAAGCTGCAATGAAAGCTGCTGCCGGCCGACAAGACGCTCTGCGGGTCCGACTGCAGCATCTCGATCTCGGTGCGGGTGATCAGATAGCCGGTGTTCTGGTCCTGGCGGTCGAAGCCGGTGAGCCCGAAGATGGCGCCGCAGGTGACGCCGCGCGCGTCGCTGGTGGCCCGGGCCACCCGGTAGCGGCACTGCAGCTCTTCGAGCCGGGTGCGCGCGAACTGTTCGCCGCGGTCGGCCTGCGTGTACTCGCCGGGGTAGTCGTACACCTCGTGGTCGGCCAGATCGTGCTGGCGCGGTGAGGCGCGCTGCTGCAGCAGCTTGACGCTGGGGCGCTCGAAATCGAAGTCGTTCAGCGCGGTCTTGCCGGGCAGCATCTCTTCGACCATACGCCAGGTGCGCACCGCTTCGCGGTCGGTGCGGTCGCCACCGGCCACTTCTTCGTACAGCAGCTGTTCGTAGCCCGGCGTCTTCTTGTGGGCGGGCGGCCCGTCAGCCAGCACCAAGGTGTGCTGCCCCGGCTTGTGCTCGAAGTAGAAGTAGATGCCCTCGTGCTCCAGCAGCCGACTGACGAACTGCAGGTCGCTCTCGCGGTACTGCACGCAGTACTCCCAGGGCTCGTAGCTGCCGGTGGTGCGGTCTTCGAACACGGCCACCGTGTGGTCGTCGAACACCTCCTTGACGATCTGCAGCGTGGTTTTGGCCTGGAAGATGCGGCAGTCGTGGGTGCGGCTCAAGGTCCAGAGCCAGGGCCTCAAGCGGGCCTCGTAGCGGAAGTAGCGGTCGCGTCGGCCCACCAGCTCGAAGCGTGACACCAGGCCGTGGAAGTGGCGCTTCGCGCCGCCCGGCAGTTTCAGGGCGACCTGGAGCCCCTGGCCAATGAGCTGGTCGAACGCGATGTCGGCCGACTCGCTCAGGAGTTCGAGCGTGTAGTCGTAAGGCTGCGACAGCGCTTCGACGCCCTGCAGGCGATAAAAGTACAACTCGTCGCCCAGCGGGTGGGTCAGTTCGGCCAGCACGTCCACGGTGTCGCGTTCCTCGGCTCCAGATGATGGAAGAAGGCGCGCCGCGGACTGCAGATGCCGGCGCTCGGTGTGCGCCCGACCCACGGTCAGGCACGGGCATGACGGTGCCTCAAAGCGGCGGCTGTTCCCATCCCTAGGTTCTAGGGGGAGTGCGACCTTTCCCCCATGAGAGGGGGGTGAGGCGCGTGGTCAGGAACATCGAAAGAAGTTGTTTCAGATGCCGTGGTCGTCGCGTTTTTGCGTCGGCCAGGTGGCGAGCACGAGGCCGGCCATCGCGAGGGCGAAGGCGGCGCCGTGAGCGGTGCTGAACTGCTCGCCGAGAAACAGCACGCCGACGGCGGCCGCGCTGACCGGCAGCATCACGGTGAAGACGCCGGCCGAGGCCGCCGGCACCTGCTTCAGCCCCGACATCCACAGCCAGACCGTCACCATGCTGGCGGCCAGCGAATAGAACAGCAGCAGCAGCCAGTGGGAGGCGCTGACGGTGGCGAAGTCGAAACGCCAGGCGAGGTAGAGGCCGAACGGCGTCACCAGGACCCAGCCCCACAGGTTGACGAGCGCGCTGATGCGCTTGGCCGACACGTTGGCCGTCAGCTTTTTGCCGATCACGACGTAGGTGGCTTCGCAGCAGACCGCGGCGAACAGCAGCAGCTCGCCCCACAGGCTGGTCGCAAGGCCCGTCGTGGCGCTGTCGGCCGGCTCGGTGTGCCATGCCTTGGCGACCGACAGCAGCACGATGCCGGCCACCGCACAGGCGATGCCCAGCTTGACCCGGCCCAGCACACGCTCGCCCAGCAGCCACCACGACAACACCGCGACGACGGCGGGGATGGCCGCCATGATCACGCCGGCGGCCAGCGCCGAGGTGAGCGAGACGCCGAACAGCATGCAGACCGAGAACAGGAAGTTGCCGAAGAACGACTCCCAGAACAACAGCCGGCGGTCTTGCGGCGACAGCGCCGCCTCGCCGGGTTGGCGCTTGAGCCAACCGACCATGGCGACGCCGCCGATACCGAAGCGCAGCCAGGCCAGCAGCAGGACCGGGAACACTTGCACCAACAGTTTGGACAGGCCGACGTAGCTGCCGACCAGGGCCATGCTGGAGGCGAGGGCGGCATAGGCGAGCAGGGGCGGGCGAGAGGGGACGGCGGAGACGGTCATCGGCAACGGCGGGCGCCCGCCGGGTGGCAGGCGCAAGGTTGAGGGTGGGGACGGGTCAGGCGGATGGGAGGCCCGCGGGGGAGATGATGCCGGAGTTGGGCCGCTCCTGCAGCGGCCGGGCAAGCTGCCGATGGGTTGTTCGGCGCCCCCTGGCCGCTGCGTGTGTCGTCACGGGTCGAGCCGCAGCCAAGTGGTTTTCAGCTCGGTGTACTTGTCGAAGGCATGCAGCGACTTGTCGCGCCCGTTGCCCGACTGTTTGTAGCCGCCGAAGGGCACGGTGATGTCGTCCTCGTCGTACTGGTTCACGTGCACCGTGCCGGCGCGCAAGGCGCGGGCGACGCGGTGTGCCCGGTCCAGCCCACTGCTCCAGACGCTCGCCTGTAGGCCGTAGCTCGATTCGTTCGCCAGCCGCACCGCCTCCGCCTCGTCTGCAAAGCGGATGACCGACAGCACGGGGCCGAAGATTTCTTCGCGGGCGATCTTCATGTCGTTGCGCACGCCGTCGAACACCGTCGGCTCGACGTAATGCCCGCCGCTCTCGGCCCGCACCTGCCGTCCGCCCGTCACGCAGCGCGCACCCTCGTCGTGCCCGGCCTCGATGTAGCCGAGCACGGTCCGCAACTGGGTCGCATCGACCAGGGCGCCCATTTCGGTGTTGCCGTCCAGCGGGTCCCCGGGCTGGTAGCGGGGGGCCAGCGCCGACACGCGCTGGACGAAATCGTCGGCGATGCTGCGGTGCACCAGCAACCGGGACGGCGCGTTGCACGACTCGCCCTGGTTGAAGAACATGGCGCCGGCGGCAGTCGCGGCAGCCCGGTCGAGGTCGTGGAAGTCGGGAAACACAATGAAGGCCGACTTGCCGCCCAGTTCGTTGTAGACCCGCTTCAGGTTGGACCGGCCGGCATATTCCAGCATGCGACGGCCGACCCGGGTCGAGCCGGTGAACCCGATCGCGTCGACATCGGGGTGCAGCGCGAGGGCCTCGCCGGCCTCGTGGCCAAAGCCGGGCACGACGTTGAACACCCCCGGCGGCAGGCCGGCTTCCAGGGCCAGCTCGGCCAACCGGGTCGCGCTGAAGGGTGATTTCTCGGACGGCTTCAGCACCACGCTGTTGCCGCTGGCCAGCGCCGGGCCCAGCTTCCAGGCCGCCATGATCATCGGGTAGTTCCACGGCA
The DNA here is from genome assembly GCF_001017435.1 of Caldimonas brevitalea. NCBI lineage: Bacteria > Pseudomonadati > Pseudomonadota > Betaproteobacteria > Burkholderiales > Sphaerotilaceae > Caldimonas > Caldimonas brevitalea. Next base: position 3,493,562 of record NZ_CP011371.1, on the reverse strand, counting down.
CGATGGCGCCGATCACGCCCATCGGCTCGCGCGTGACCAAGGCCAGCGCACCCGGCCCGGTCGGCGCGATCTCGTCGTAGAGCTTGTCGATCGCCTCGGCATACCAGGCGATGCAGCGGGCGGTCGCGGGCACGTCGACGCTGGTGCTGTAGCGGATCGGCTTGCCCATGTCGAGCGTGTCGAGCAGTGCCAGTTCGTCGCGCGCGGCGAGGATGTGCTCGGCGAAGCGCAACAGCACCTTCTTGCGTGCGGCCGGCGGCTGGCGTGCCCAGCGACCGTCGTCGAAGGCGGCGCGGGCCGCGGCCACTGCACGGTCGACGTCGGTGCTGCCGCAGCGCGCCACGACGCCGAGGATGCGGCCGTCGACCGGTGACCGCTTCTCGAATTCGGCGCCGTCGGCCGCAGGCACACGGCGGCCGTCGACGACGGCGCGCCCATCCGCACGCAAGGCGCCGGCACGCGCATGCCAATCGGGGGAGGTCGGGGAGGGGGCTGTGGTCATCATCGAACTCCTTGTCGTGTTCCGCCTGCCGTATCACGCCGCGCCGGCTCAGAAGCTCACCAGCACCGAGGCGCCGAGGAGGTGGTTGGTCTTCTTGTAGCCACCGTCGTCGACGTCGAGGAACACCGGCAGGTTGGCGCGGTCGAGCCGGTACTCGGCCTTGAGGGTGGTGTTCAGGTTGAACAGATAGCTGGCGCCGAGCGACAACGCATACCGGTTGGCGCCGCGTTCCGGGTCTCCGTCGGGCGCCGGTCCGATGCCATTGCGGTCGTCCGCCGCGGTATAGCCCAGCAGGCCGCCGCCGTGGCGCTTGTTGTGCAGGTAGTCCAGCCGCGCGATGGTTTCGAAGCGCGGCGTGATCTTGTAGGCGGCCAGCCCCGACAGGCCCCACCAGTGTGCATTGCGCAAGGCGCCGGTGTCCGGGTCGGGCGTGATGGCGGCGCGCCGTTGTGTGCCGATGCTGGCCTGGCCCTGCACGGTCCAGTCGCCGCGGATGAAATAGGCATCGAACTCGAACAGGTGCAGCACCGAGTCGCGCTGCGGCACCACCTCACCTTGGTCGTCGACGACGTTCTCGCTGAAATTGGCGGCCTTGCCGTGTACGCCGGCGAAGCCGAAGCCCTTGAACTCACCGCGCGAATAGTCGACACGGTAGGCCAGCACCGGCGACTTGTTGCCCGAGCTGCGCTTGGACGCGTTCATGTTGGCCACCATCCACTTGGTGATCCACTTGCCCCGCGTGATTTCCATGCCGGCGCCGGTGTAGGCGGTGGGCAAGGTGAAGTCGAACAGCAGGTTGTGCGTGATCAGCTTGTTGAGCGTGGGCTGCAGGTATTCGTAGCCCGACCAGTCGGGCAGCTGGCCGGCGATGAACCGGGTCTGCAGGTTGCCCAGCGGCACCGACACCGACGCCTCGTGGACGATGGAGGTGCCGTCGAACACGGCGCCCACGCCGCGGTTGGGCGCCAGCGTCAAACGCCAGCGGGTGTTGCTGTCGGTCTCCTTCTGCAAGTCGAGCACCGCAGCCCCGAAGTAGGAGTTGTCGTAGTTGTAGCCGTCGTCGTCGACCCGGTTGAGAAACTGGAAGCCGGCCCGGTCCTGCAGGTGGTTGTAGATGTAGGTCGGGTCCATGTAGCCGCTGATCTTCAGTCCCTTGAAGCCCGAAGCTTCACGCGCGTCTTCGAGCGCTTCGGTCTTGACGACGACGCGGTTGAACTCCTGTTGTTGCTCGGCGGTCATGCCGCTCGGTGTGTCTGGGGCGGTGGTGGGCGGTGCGGCGGGAGCCACCACCATCGGGGCTGCCGGTGCAGCTGCCGCCGGCGCCGACCCGGTTCGGCTCTCCTGGTCGCGCAGCTTGCGTTCGAGCTGGTCGACGCGTTCGCGCAGCGCTTTGAGCTCCTTCAGCAGCGCGGCATTCGATTGGGCCGCCGCGGGCGCCGCGAGGCCGGCGACGAGGGCCGCCGCCAAGGCGGGGTGCTTCCAGGTATACATCATCGACTTCCTCCTCTGCGTTGTGGGGATGGGGACGACACGAAGGATCAACCGGAAGCACGCCGCTCCATCGACGCGGCGCGCAAACGCCCGCGCTCGGCACGTGCGATCAGGTAGCCCGCAGCCGTCACCCCCACCGCGACCAGCGCGACGATGACGGTGGCCACGGCATTCACGCTCGGATCGAGTCCGAGGCGGGCGCGAGAGAAGATGACCAGCGGCAGCGTGGTGGCGCCAGGGCCGGACAAAAAGGCCGACAGCACGACGTCGTCGAGCGACAGCGTGAACGTCAGCAGCCAGGCCGAGCCCAACGACGGGGCCAGCAAGGGCAGGGTGACCAGGCCGAACACCTGGGCCGGGCGCGCGCCCAGGTCCATCGCCGCCTCTTCCAGCTCGGGGTTCATCTCGCGCAGCCGGGCCTGCACCACCACGGTGGCGTAGGCCAGGCCGACCAGCAGATGGCCGAGCCAGATCGTCAGCATGCCGCGCTCGGGGAAGCCGAGCACGCGCTGCAACGACACCAGCATCAGCAGCAAGGACAGGCCGACGATGACTTCGGGCATCACCAGCGGCGCGCTGACCATGCCCGAAAACAGCGTGCGGCCCCCGAAGTGCCGGTACTTCACCAGCGTGTAGGCGGCCAGTGTGCCCAGCACCACGGCCGCACTGGCAGACCAGAAGGCGATCTTCAGCGAGAGCCACAAGCCGGCCAGGATCTCGCGGTCGCCCCACAGCGCGGCGTACCACTTCAACGTGAAGTCGCCCCAGCGGTTGGGCAGCGGCGAGTCGCTGAACGAGAAAAGCGCCAGCGCGACGATGGGCAGGTAGAGGAAGGCGTAGCCCATGAGCAGCCAGGCCACGCCCAAACCGCGGGCCCACCGGTCGCGAGCGCCGCGCTTCATCGACGCGCCTCCTGCGCCTCGGCCTCGTACTTGTGGAACAACGCGAGCGGCACCGTGATGAGCAGCACCACCACCACGGCTACGCTCGACGCCATCGGCCAGTCGTTGTTGCTGAAGAACTCGTCCCACAGCACGCGGCCGATCATCAAGGTCTGAGGGCCACCGAGCAGCTCGGGGATCACGAATTCGCCGACGCAGGGGATGAACACCAGCATGGCGCCGGCCACGATGCCGGCCTTCGACAGCGGCACCGTGACGGTCCAGAAGGCCACCCAGCGGGTGGCGCCGAGGTCTTGTGCCGCCTCGAGCAAGCGTGGATCGAGCTTGGACAGCGTGGCGTATAGCGGCAGCACCATGAAAGGCAGATAGGTGTAGACCATGCCCAGCACGAGGGAGAAGGGCGTGTGCATCAGCTTCCCCGGGGCGGGGATGGCGCCGGCCCACCACAGCAGCTGGTCGAGCCCGAGCGCGACGGCCATCTCCGCCACCCAGCCGTGCTCGCTGAGCAGGCCCTTCCAGGCATAGACGCGCAGCAAGAAGGAGGTCCAGAACGGCAGCATCACGCCCATCACGAGGACGGGCTGCAGGCTGGAGCGCGCCCGTGCCATGAAGTAGGCGAACGGGTAGCCGAGCAGCAGACAGCACGCGGTGGCGATGGCGGCATAACGCAGGCTGGCGAGGTAGGTCTTGAAGTACAGGTCGTCCTGCAGCAGGAAGCGGTAGTTGTTGAAACGCACGGTGAGTTGCAGCACGTCGTCCTGGTACGTCAGCAGGTCTTTCAGGGTCACCGTCTCCATCTCGGAGACGCTGATCTTGACGACGATCAGGAAGGGGAGCAGGAAAAACAGCAGCAGCCAGGCATAGGGCAGCGCGATCACCCAGCGTCGGCCGCTGCCGGCCTGCCATGGCGCTGGCGCGGCCTTCTTCTCGGTCGACCTCGGTGTGGGGGCGGCAGCGCCTTGCATGCGCGATCAGCCGGTCAACACCACTTGAGCAGTGTCGGGCCAGGTGGCCCACACCTCGTCGTTCCAGGGCGGCGGGTCGTCGGCGTGCCGCTCCTGGTGGCTCTGGCTGACCCTGAGCACTTGGCCGCTCGGCAGCTGCAGCTGGTAGAGCGTGTAGCTGCCGAAGTACGACATGCCTCGCACCCTGCCACTCACGCAGTTGACGGTCTGGGTGGGCGGGTGCCGCTGCAACCGGATCTTCTCGGGCCGCACCGCGACGCTCACGGGCATGCCCACCGACCCGGTGATGCCGTGGCCGACATAGTGCCGGCAATCGGCGCAGTCGATCACCACATGGTCGGGCTGATCTTCGACCACGGTGCCGTCCATCAGGTTGACGTTGCCGATGAAGTCGGCCACGAACCGGTTGGCCGGCGTTTCGTAGACGTCGGCCGGCGTGCCGACCTGCAGGATGCGACCGACGCTCATCACCGCGATGCGCGACGCGATGGCCATCGCCTCCTCCTGGTCGTGCGTGACCATCACGCAGGTGACGCCCACCTCTTCGATGATGCGCACCAGTTCGATCTGCGTTTCTTCCCGCAGTTTTTTGTCCAGCGCGCCGAGCGGTTCGTCGAGCAGCAGCAGCTGGGGTTGCTTGGCGAGGCTGCGGGCCAGCGCGACCCGTTGCTGCTGGCCGCCCGACAGCTGGTGCGGCCGGCGTTTGGCATGCGTGTCCAGTTGCACCAGCTTCAGCATGGCGGCGACGCGGTCGGCCAGTTCGCCACGGGCCAGGCCGTCGCGCCGGAGGCCGAAGGCGACGTTGTCCCAGACGTTGAGGTGGGGGAACAGCGCATAGGACTGGAACATCATGTTGATCGGCCGCTGCCACGGCGCCAGCTCGCCCAGGTCCCGGCCCGCCAGCACGATACGACCGGCGGTCGGCGTCTCGAAGCCGGCCAGCATGCGCAGCAGGGTGGTCTTGCCGCAGCCGGACGAACCCAGCAGCGCGAAGATTTCTCCCTGGTGGATGTCGAGGCTGACATGGTCGACGGCCTTCACACCGTCGAAGTCCTTGACGACCTGGTCGATCTGCAGGAACGCGCTGCCCGGCCCGCCGTTCATGGGTCCACCTTCGTGCTGCGCGCTGCGATGCGAGCGCGACGGGTCGCCGCAGCGGCGCGGCCCGAGCCTGCCGGTGTTGCCATCCGGTGTCCTCCTCCCTGGTGCGCCGGAGCGGCGTCTTACAGGCCGGTCTTGAACGACGTGTACAAACGCGTGATGGTGCGCCGGGTGTCGTTGTTCAACGCGTCCGGCGCCGTCATCTTTTTCATGTCGGCCTCGCTCGGGAACACCGTCGGGTTGCTCGCCACCTCCGGCTTGATGTGGGGGCGCGACGCCTGGTTGGGGTTGGCGTAGAAGACCTTGTTGGTCAATGCGGCGTGCACCTCGGGCCGCAGGATGTAGTTGATGAACTTGTGGGCGTTGAGCGGGTGGGGCGCGTCGGCCGGGATCACCATCACGTCGAAGAACAGCAGGCCGCCGGTCTTGGGGATCAGCGCCTCGATCTTCTGGCCGGTCTTGCCGTCGATGGCACGCTGGCGCGCGATGTTGATGTCACCCGACCAACCGAGCGCGGCGCAGATCGAGCCGTTGGCCATGTCGTTGATGTAGCCCGACGAGCTGAACAGCGTGACGTAGGGGCGGATCGATTTGAGCAGCGGCCCCACCGCGGCATAGTCGGCGGCCTGCCGGCTGTAGGGCGGCTTGCCCAGGTAGTGCAGCGCGGCCGGCACCACCTCGGTGGCGGAGTCGAGAAAGCTGACGCCGCAGGACTTGAGCTTGGAGATGTATTCGGGCTTGAACAACAGGTCCCAGGCGTTGTCGGGCATCGGCAGGTTGCCCAGCGCCGCCTTCACCTTGTCGACGTTGATGCCGACCGTGGTGTAGCCCCACAGCCAGTTGACCTGGTATTGATTGCCCGGGTCGAGCTTGGCCAGCTGCTGCTGCAGCGCTGGGTCGAGGTACTTGTAGTTGGGCAGCAGCGACTTGTCGATCTTGCGCAGCAGGCCGCCGTCGGCCTGCAGCTTGGCCCAGTACGACGACGGCACCACCACGTCGTAGCCGGTCCTGCCCGCCACCAGCTTGGCATGCACGATCTCGTTGTTGTCGAAGTTGTCGTAGCGCACCTTGATGCCGGTTTCCTTCTCGAAGTTCGCCAGCGTGTCCGGTGCGATGTAGTCGGACCAGTTGTAGACGTTCAGGACCTTTTCTTCTTCCTGGGCGCGCAGGGGCGCCGGGCCCGCCAGCGAGGCGGCGGCCAACAACAGGGCGGCCGCGGCGTGCGGTAGACCGGGGGCAGTGTGCTTCAACCTCATCTTCTGTCCTCCTCTGAGGGTGGTGTGGTTGCTGTTGTCGAAACAGGGCCCCCGGGGTCGGGGTGAGCCGTCGGGCTCACCGCCATCCCTGGTGCTGCACATCGGCCCAGGTCTTGTCCAGGCACAGGCGGATCAGCGCTCCCATTTCATCCACCTGAGCCCGTGTCATCACGAGGGGCGGGGCGACGATCATCCGGTCGCCGACCGCGCGCATCACGAGTCCGTTGGCAAAACAGTGCGAGCGGCACAACAGGCCGACCTGGCGCTCCGGCGGGAACGGCGTGCCGCTCGCCTTGTCGCGCACCAACTGCAGCGCCGCCATCAAGCCGCAGGTCTCGGCCCGGCCGACGAGCGGGTGCTCGGCCAGGCTGGCGTAGAGCGATGCAAGATGCGGGCCGGTGTCGTCGCGTACGCGCTCCACCAGCTTCAGCTGCTGCATCAAACGGATGTTGGCCAGCGCCACCGCACAGGCCACCGGGTGGCCCGAGTAGGTGTAGCCGTGCTCAAAATCGCCGCCTTGCTCGATCAGCACGCGCGCGACCCGTTCGCCGACCATCACGCCGCCCAGCGGCACGTAGCCCGACGTCACGCCCTTGGCAAAGCTCATCAGGTCGGGGCGGGTGCCGAACCGTTCGCAGCCGAACCAGTGGCCGGTGCGGCCGAAGCCGCACACCACTTCGTCGCTGACGAGCAAGATGCCGTGGCGGTCGCAGATGCGCTGCACTTCGGGCCAATAGGTGTCGGGCGGGATGATGACCCCGCCGGCACCTTGCACCGGCTCGCCGATGAAGGCGGCGACGCGGTCGGGACCGAGTTCGATGATCTTGTCTTCGAGCCAGCTGGCGGCCAGCCGGCCGAACGCGTCAGGCGCCATCTCGCGGGCCAGCTGGTATGCGTGCGGCTGCTCGATGTGCACGATGCCGGGGATGGGCAGGCCGCCTTGTGCGTGCATCGCCCCCATGCCGCCGAGCGAGGCGCCGGCCATCGTCGACCCGTGATAGGCGTTCTTGCGGCTGATGATGGTGTGGCGCTGCGGCTGACCGAGGATGTCCCAGTAGCGGCGCACCATGCGCACGACCGTGTCGCTGGCCTCCGAGCCGGAGCCGGTGAAGAACACGTGCTGGAACTGCGGCGGCGTGATCTCGGCCAGCAGCTCGGCGAGTTCGATCGCCGGCGGCGTGGCGGTCTGGAAGAAGCTGTTGTAGAAGGGCAGCTCGCGCAGCTGGCGCGTCGCAGCGTCGATCAGGGCCTGCTGGCCGTAGCCGACGTTGACACACCACAGCCCGCTCATCGCGTCGAGGATCTTGCGGCCGTCGCTGTCCCACAGGTAGATGTTGTCGGCGCGCGTGATGATGCGCGAGCCTTTGCGCGCCAGCGACTGGAAGTCGGTGAACGGATGCAGGAAGTGGGCCGCGTCGGCGGCCTGCCACTCGCGGGTGCTGCGGGTGGTGAGCAAAGGCTGTTGGGTGAGGGCGTTCATGGGGTCTCCCGAGAAGGTGGCACCGGGCAGGGCGGCGGTGAGCCGCCGGAACGAGGCCCGGTCATCAGACGTGCAGGAGCAGGTGCTCGCGCTCCCAAGGCGAGATCACCTTCATGAACTCTTCGTGCTCGATCTCCTTCACTTCGGTGTAGACGGTGATGAAGGGCCGCCCGAGGACCTCGTGCAGGTCGGTTTCGTCCTTCAGCTTGTCAAGCGCATCGCCGAGGCTGCGCGGCAGCGTGTACTCGCCGAGATAGGCATCGCCTTTGCATTCGGGGCTCGGCTCGATGCGGTTCTTGATGCCGAGGTAGCCGCAGGCCAGTGTGGCCGCCAGCGCGACATAGGGGTTGGCGTCGGCCCCGATGACACGGTTTTCGATGCGCCGTGCCGCCGGCGAGGCCACCGGCGAACGGATGCCGACGGTGCGGTTGTCGGTGCCCCACTGGATGTTGATCGGTGCTGCAGTGGAGCGGGCCAGGCGCCGGTAGGAGTTCACATATGGCGCGAACAGGGCCATCGCCGCCGGCACGTAACGCTGCAGGCCGCCGATGTACCAATAGAAGAGCTTCGAAGGGCTGCCATCCTCGTTGCTGAACAGGTTGCGCCCGGTGGCCTTGTCGACCAGGCTCTGGTGTACGTGCATCGCACTGCCCGGCTCGTGAGCCATCGGCTTGGCCATGAAGGTGGCGTACATCTCGTGGCGCAGCGCGGTTTCGCGGATGGTGCGCTTGAAGAAAAACACCTCGTCGGCGAGCTGCAGCGGATGGTCGTGGAAGAAGTTGATCTCCATCTGGCCCGCGCCCACCTCGTGGATCAGCGTGTCGACGTTGAGCTCCATCTGCTCGCAATAGGCGTAGATGTCTTCGAACAATGGGTCGAACTCGTTGACTGCGTCGATCGAATAGGCCTGGCGTGAGGTCTCGGCCCGGCCGCTGCGCCCGCGCGGTGGCCGCAGCGGCTGGTTGGGGTCGATGCTGCGCTCGATCAAATAGAACTCGAGCTCGGGGGCCACCACCGGCTGCCAGCCTTCCACTTCGAACAGCTGGCAGACGCGCCGCAACACCGAGCGGGGTGCATACGGGATCAGGTTGCCGGCACGGTCGAAACAATCGTGGATGACCTGTGCGGTCGGGTCGACCGCCCAGGGCACGATGCGCACCGTGGCGGGGTCGGGCTGCAAATGCATGTCGCGGTCGGTCGGCGTGATCACGTCGTAGTACGGCCCCTGATCGGGGAACTCGCCCGTCACGCCGATCGCCACGATGGCCTCGGGCAGCCGCATGCCGCGGTCTTCGGTGAACTTTTCGCGCGGCAGGATCTTGCCGCGCGCGACGCCGGTCAGATCGGGCACCAGGCACTCGATCTCGGTCACGCGGCGTTCGTTCAGCCACTGCTCGAGCTCGCTGAAAGTGAAGTTGTCTCGCACCACCATACATCCCCGTTTCTTGCATCGCGGGCGCCGCCCGCCTTGTGGACCGGATCGATGTCAGGGTGTCACTAGGTGAGCGGGTCGCGGCGTCGGTCCCGGTAGGCCTGGCAGGCCGCGCCGAAGGCCTTGAAGAGTTTGAGCGAGACCGGGTTGTGCTCGGCCTGCCATTCCGGGTGCCATTGCACAAAGAGATTGAAGGCGGAGGCCTGCGGGTTGGAAAAGGCTTCGATCAGGCCGTCGGGCGCGAGCGCCTCGACGTGCAGGCCCGGGCCGAGCTGTTTGACACCCTGGCCGTGCAGGCTGTTGACCTCGATCTCGGTCGCGCCGCCGAGGAGCGACGCGAGCAAGCCGCCCGGCTGCACTTGCACCCGGTGGGCCGGGCCGTACTGCACCTCGAGTTCGGCCTGTTCGGGCTCACGGTGGTCACGCATGTCGGCCAGCTCGTGCACCGCCTGGTGCAGCGAGCCGCCGAGTGCCACGTTGGCCTCCTGCAAGCCGCGACAGATCGCGAACAACGGCACGCCGCGCAGCAAGGCGGCGGGGATCAGCGCGAGCGTCCAGGCGTCGCGTTCGGGGTCGAGCGGCAGCGTTTCGTCGAGCACCGATTCGCCGAAATGGCGGGGGTCGACATTGGAGGGGGAGCCGGTCAACAGCACGCCGTCAGCCAACGTCAGCAGTTCGTCCACCTCTTGCGCGTCGGCGGAGGGCACCACCAGCGGCAGCGCACCGGCCAGGCGCACGGCGTCGACATATTTCTTGCCGACCACATGGGACGGGTAGGGCCCCACCATCTTGTTGCAGGCGGGGACGAGCACGACGGGGCGTGATCGGGAGGAGGACGAGGTCTGGGCGGTCATTGGGCTTGCTGCGTGGGTGGGGTCCCGGTCTTGCGACACGACGCACTGGGCTTGCTGTTGCCGAGTGTCGAGCTGTTCGTTCGATTGCAATGAGTGTGCCAAAGCCCGGGCGGGTGTCAATGGCAAGAGTCCCCGGCCCCTGACGGCAGGGGACATCGCGACAAGTCGTTCACCAAAGGTCCAACAAGCGGTAGTACGCCATCGCGAGGACCAGTGCCGGGGTGCGCAAATAGCTGCCACCGGGAAAGGCACGATGCCGCAGCCGTGCAAACGTGTCGAAGCGGCCGGCATCGCCGGCCATGGCCTCCGCCACCAATCGGCCGGCCAGGCCGGTGAGCGCCAGGCCGTGGCCCGAGAAGCCCTGGACGTAGTACACGTTGCTGCTGCGAGATGCGCCAGGCGCACCGTCGGCGCGCAAGCGCCCGAAATCGGGCGCACGGTTCATCGTGATGTCGACAAAACCACCCCAGGCGTACTCGACCTCGACGTCCTGCAGAGACGGAAAGGTGGCGACCAAGCGTCGCCGTAACTTGTCGGCGACGCTGCGCGGTGTGCGGCGGCTGTAACTGACGCCGCCGCCGAACAGCACCCGGCCGTCACGCGTCGGGCGAAAGTAGTCGAGCACGACATTGGTGTCGCATACCGCGGCCTCTGTCGGCAGCAGCGCCTTCAGCCGTGCGGGCGCGACACGCCGGGTGCCGACGAGATAGGTGGCGACCGGCATGATGCGCGCCGCCAACTGCGGCGCGACGCCCTGCAGATAGACGTTGCCGGCCAGCAGCACCTGCTCGCAACGTACGCTGCCCTCCGGCGTGTGCAAGCGCGGCTGCGGCCCGTGCTCGAGCCGCACGACTGGCGTGCCTTCATGCAGCCGAACGCCTCGCTCCACGGCCGCCCGCGCGAGCCCGCGACAGTATTTGAGAGGATGCAGATGGCCGCTGCGGCCATCGTGCACGGCGCTGTGGTAGCGCGGACTGACGATCCAGCGTGGCAGATCGGCTGGTGCGACCCATTGCGAGGCGGCGGCGTAGGCGTCACCGTACACCACTTGCAAACGGTCGTGTGTCGCCCGCAGTGCGCGTGCCTTGCGAGCATTCACCGCCACGTTCAGAAAGCCCGGCTGCCATTCACAATCGATGCCGTAGCGCCGGCACCGTTCGTGGAGGAGGTCGAGTGCCTCCAGCGTCATGCCGAAGACGCGGCGTGCGTCGGCCAGCCCCAGTTGCGCTTCGATCGTCGACAGTTCGCACGCCAGGCCCGCGATCGCCTGGCCGCCGTTGCGGCCCGAGGCGCCGTAGCCGACCTCATGTGCCTCGAGCAGGGCCACCTGCAGGCCGCGCTCGGCGAGTTCGAGCGCGGCCGACAAGCCGGCCAGGCCGGCACCGATCACCGCCACGTCGACGGCGAGCTCGCCTTGCAACGGCGGCTGGCGGGCACCTTGTGGCGCGGTCGCAGCGTAGTAGCTGTCACGCGCGAGGTCGAGGTCGGTGTGCAGAATGCGCATGCGTGCGGCCTCACGCCAGCCCGCCGCGCCGCCTTCAGGCCGCCCGCTTGAGCGCGTCGGCGACGGTGCCGACGATCTGGTCGATGTGGCTCTTCTCGATGATCAGCGGAGGCGACAGCGCGATCGTGTCGCCGGTGGTGCGGATCAGCACGCCGCGCTCCCAGCAGTCGAGGAATACCGAGAAGGCACGTTTGCCGGGCTCGCCGGGCAGCGGTGCCAACTCGATGCCGCCGACCAGGCCGATGTTGCGCACGTCGATCACGTGCGGCTGGCCTTTGAGGGCGTGCACAGCATCCGCGAAGTAGCGCGCCAGCTCACCACGACCACGCGTCAGCAGGCCCTCTTCCTCGTAGGTGTCGAGCGTGCCGAGCGCCGCAGCGCAGGCCAGCGGATGCGCCGAATAGGTGTAGCCGTGGAAGAACTCGATCAAATGCTCCGGCCCGTTCATGAAGGCGTCGTGCACGGCTTGGCGCACGAACACCGCCCCCATTGGCACGGCGCCGTTGGTGATGCCCTTGGCGACCGTCATCAGGTCGGGTGTGACGCCGAAGTGCTCGGCGGCGAACGGCGAGCCGAGCCGTCCGAAGCCGGTGATGACCTCGTCGAAGATGAGCAGGATGCCGTGCCGGTCGCAAATCTCGCGCAGCCGCTGCAGATAGCCTTGCGGGGGAATCAGCACGCCAGTGGAGCCGGCCACCGGCTCGACGATCACGGCGGCGATGGTGGAGGCGTCGTGCAGTGCGATCAGGCGTTCGAGGTCGTCGGCCAACTCCGCGCCATGGGCCGGCTGCTCGCGCGAGAACGCGTTGCGCTGCAGGTCGTGGGTGTGGCGGATGTGGTCGACGCCGGCCAACAAGGTGCCGAACATCTTGCGGTTGGCCACCATGCCGCCCACCGAGATGCCGCCGAAGTTGACACCGTGGTAGCCACGCTCGCGCCCGATCAACCGGGTGCGCTGGCCTTCGCCGCGCACACGATGGTAGGCCAGCGCCATCTTGAGGGCCGTCTCGACGGATTCAGAGCCGGAGTTGGTGTAGAAGACCTTGTTGAGCTCCGCGGGGGTCAGCTTCACGAGCCGTTCGGCCAGCTCGAAAGCCTTGGGGTGCCCCATCTGGAAGGGCGGCGCGTAATCGAGCTCGCCGGCCTGCTGCCGGATCGCCTCGACGATCCTGGGTCGCGCATGGCCGGCATTGACGCACCACAAGCCGGCCACCCCGTCGAGCACCTGGCGCCCTTCCGGCGTCCAGAAATGCATGCCTTCGGCGCGGGCCAGCAGCCGCGGCGACTTCTTGAACTGCCGGTTGGCGGTGAAGGGCATCCAGTAGGCGTCGAGGTCTTGGTCCATGGCAGCGGTGGTTCGGTGGGCGAGGGGAGCAGGGCAAGCGGCAGGGATCGGCCAGCCGGCCCGGCAGGCGTTGGGTCAGTCTATGCCGCAGCGGTCGCAATCGGATTGCGCATTGCAGCCGCCGCGGCGGGACCCTTCGCATATCATGCGAAACAACCGGCCTACCACTGCATTTCATGCGAAGCCCTGCCCGTACCGTGCAACTCGATGCCATCGACCGCGCGATTCTGCAGACGCTGCAGGAAGACGCGAGCCTGACCAACGTGGAGTTGGCCGACAAGGTGCACCTGTCGCCGTCGGCCTGTTTGCGACGCGTCAAGCAGCTGGAGGAGAGCGGCGTGATCGCCCAGTACGTCGCCTTGCTCAACCCCAAGGCCGTCGGCCAGCCGGGCACGTCGTACACCATCGTCAACGTCGAGCGGACCACACCCGAGACCTTGCGCAGCTTCGAGCAGGCGGTGCGCGACGAGCCGCAGATCCTCGATTGTTTCTATGTGGCGGGCAGCAATGACTACCTGCTGCGCTTCACCTATCGCGATGCCGAAGACCTGGAGCAGTTCCATACCGAGGTGCTGGCGCGATTGCCCGGCGTGGTGCGCTCCAACTCGATGTTGGTGTTGCGCACGGTGAAACGCACCACCGCGCTCAACATCTGACGCCCGGCATCAGCCCCCGTCGGCCGCCCGGTCCGCACAAAGAAGTCCAGGCGACATGCGCCACAGGATGGCTGGTGGGGCGCGCCGACGGGCCGACGCACCGCGCGACGTTGGTGCAGGCCCATGAGGCAGCACACGCTCTTGGTGCACCGGTGGGTGCGTCTTTTTTACATGGAGACCTTGCCATTTCACAATGCGGAAAAGTGCTTTGGTGCACTGCAGAAAAATCTTTCATTGTGAAAAATTGGTTTCCGCATCGCGAAATGTGCTCGCCAAGTCATTGATTTTGCTGGGTGTAGCCTGGGTGTCTTATATAAGACATAAGTGTTCCCTTCCGCCCCCGGCCGCCGTAAGCTAGAGCCCATCAACACCTTGTTTTCACTTACTGGAGGTCTTCATGACGAACCTGACCCGCGAACAACAAGCCGCTGCTCTTGAAAAGGACTGGGCGGAGAACCCCCGTTGGAAGGGCATCAAGCGTGGCTACACCGCCGCCGACGTGGTGCGCCTGCGCGGTTCGGTCCAGATCGAGCACACGCTGGCCAAGCGCGGCTCCGAGAAGCTGTGGCACCTGGTGAACACCGAGCCCTTCGTCAACGCCCTGGGCGCGCTGACGGGCAACCAGGCCATGCAGCAGGTCAAGGCCGGTCTGAAGGCCATCTACCTGTCCGGCTGGCAAGTCGCTGGCGACGCCAACCTGGCCGGCGAAATGTATCCCGACCAGTCGCTGTACCCCGCCAACTCGGTGCCGCAAGTCGTCAAGCGCATCAACAACACGTTCCAGCGCGCTGACCAGATCCAGTGGTCGGAAGGCAAGAACGACGTCGACTTCTTCGCGCCCATCGTGGCCGACGCGGAAGCCGGTTTCGGCGGCGTGCTGAACGCCTTCGAACTGATGAAGGCCATGATCGAAGCGGGCGCCTCCGGCGTGCACTTCGAAGACCAGCTCGCGTCCGTCAAGAAGTGCGGCCACATGGGTGGCAAGGTGCTCGTGCCGACCCGCGAAGCCGTTGCCAAGCTGGTGGCTGCTCGTCTGGCGGCCGACGTGTCGGGCACCCCGACCGTGCTGATCGCCCGTACCGACGCTGAAGCCGCCGACCTGGTGACCAGCGACGTGGACGACAACGACAAGCCGTACCTCACCGGCGAGCGCACCATCGAAGGCTTCTTCCGCACCAAGCCCGGTCTGGAGCAAGCCATCAGCCGCGGCCTGGCCTACGCGCCGTACGCTGACCTGATCTGGTGCGAAACCGGCAAGCCCGACCTGGCCTACGCCAAGAAGTTCGCCGAGGCGATCCACAAGCAGTTCCCCGGCAAGCTGCTGAGCTACAACTGCTCGCCCTCGTTCAACTGGAAGAAGAACCTGGACGACGCCACCATCGCCAAGTTCCAGCGCGAGCTGGGCGCAATGGGCTACAAGTTCCAGTTCATCACGCTGGCTGGCTTCCACAGCCTGAACTACTCGATGTTCAACCTGGCCTACGGCTACGCCCGCAACCAGATGAGCGCCTTCGTCGAGCTGCAGGAAGCCGAGTTCGCCGCCGCCGAGAAGGGCTTCACCGCCGTGAAGCACCAGCGCGAGGTGGGCACCGGCTACTTCGACGCCGTCACCACCACGATCGAGCGCGATGCCTCGACCGCGGCGCTGAAGGGCTCGACCGAAGACGAGCAGTTCTTCGACCAGAAGCACGGCTGATCGGCCCCGTCGCCGGCCTCGAGCCGGCGGCGCCGATGTCCTGACTCCGTTGCGCGCCGCTGGGCGGCGCGCTCGTGAGACGCGCGAAGCATCTGATGTGAAGATGCATTGGCCCGGCAGCGACGCTGCCGGGCTTTTTTGCGTCTATTGCGTTAGAATTGCGCTCTTCTTCACCCAGTCAAGAGCGAGAAAGGCACAACGGGTTATGACACCGCGAACTACCACCGCTGACGTTTTTGAGGTCTAGTCGGTCGGCCGCGGCTTTCGTTTGTTTGTCTTTTTCGAATCCAAGAAAGCGCGGCGACCACCGCGCTTTTTTGTTTGTGGCTTGTTTGTGGCTTGTTTGTGGCGCTGGCGGCGCCGGTGAGAGGTCAAGATGGTTTCAGTTCAGTTGCCCGACGGGTCCCGACGTGAGTTTCCGGGCCCGGTGACCGTGGCAGAGGTGGCGGCGTCGATCGGCGCCGGCCTGGCAAAGGCGGCATTGGCCGGGCGGGTGGGGCAGGGCGACGCGGCGCGCGTGGTCGACACCAGCTACCGCATCGAGCAGGACACGACGCTGGCCATCATCACCGACAAGGACCCCGACGGCCTGGACGTGATCCGCCATTCGACGGCGCACCTGCTGGCCTATGCCGTCAAGGAGCTGTTTCCCGAGGCTCAGGTCACGATCGGCCCGGTGATCGAGAACGGCTTCTATTACGACTTCTCGTACAAGCGGCCGTTCACGCCCGAAGACCTGCAGGCCATCGAAAAGAAGATGACCGAGCTGGCCAAGAAAGACGAGAAGGTCGAGCGCCGTGTGCTGCCGCGCGACGAGGCGGTGGCGTACTTCAAGAGCCTGGGCGAGCACTACAAGGCCGAGATCATCGCCAGCATTCCGGCCAACGAAGACGTGTCGCTCTACAGCGAAGGCGGCTTCACCGACCTGTGCCGCGGCCCGCACGTGCCGAGCACCGGCAAGCTCAAGCACTTCAAGCTGATGAAGGTGGCCGGCGCCTATTGGCGCGGCGACCATCGCAACGAGCAGCTGCAGCGCATCTACGGCACCGCCTGGGCCGGCAAGGACGAGCTGCAGCAGTATCTGCACATGTTGGAGGAAGCCGAAAAGCGCGACCACCGCAAGCTCGGGCGTGAGCTCGATCTGTTCCACATCGACGATCACGCGCCGGGGGTGGTGTTCTGGCATCCCAAGGGCTGGACGGTCTGGCAGTGCGTCGAGCAGTACATGCGCGGCGTGTACCGCGACAACGGCTACCGCGAGGTCAAGGGCCCGCAGTTGCTGGACCGCGCGCTGTGGGAGAAGACCGGCCACTGGGACAAGTACCGCGACAACATGTTCACGACCGAGAGCGAGAAGCGCGACTATGCTCTCAAGCCGATGAACTGCCCCGGCCATGTGCTGATCTACAAGCAGGGCATCAAGAGCTACCGCGATCTGCCGCTGCGCTACGGCGAGTTCGGCCAGTGCCACCGCAACGAGCCGACGGGTGGCTTGCACGGCATCATGCGGGTGCGCGGCTTCACGCAGGACGATGGCCACATCTTCTGCACCGAAGACCAGATCCTGCCCGAGTGCACCGAGTTCACGGCGCTGCTGCAGCGTGTCTATCGTGATTTCGGTTTCACCGACATCATCTACAAGGTCGCGACCCGGCCCGACGCCCGCATCGGCTCGGACGAGGTGTGGGACAAGGCCGAAGCGGCGCTGATCGAGAGCCTGCGCGCATCCGGCTGCGAATTCGCGATCTCGCCCGGCGAGGGGGCCTTCTACGGGCCGAAGATCGAGTACACGCTGAAGGACGCGATCGGGCGCCAGTGGCAGGTGGGCACGATCCAGGTCGACTTCTCGATGCCGGGCCGGCTGGGTGCGGAATTCGTCACGGAAAGTGGCGACCGCCAGGTGCCGGTCATGTTGCACCGCGCGATCGTCGGCAGCATGGAGCGGTTCATCGGCATCCTGATCGAGCAGCACGCCGGCGCGCTGCCGGTCTGGCTGGCGCCGCAGCAGGTGTCTGTACTCAATATCACCGACGCGCAGGCGGATTACGTTCGAGAAGTAGTCAAAACGCTGCAAAAACAAGGACTTAGGGCAGAGGCCGATTTGCGCAATGAAAAAATCACGTATAAAATCCGCGAGCATTCGTTGCAGAAGGTTCCCTACATCCTCGTTGTCGGCGACAAAGAGAAAGCGGCGGGAACCGTCGCAGTGCGCGCCCGGGGCAACCAAGACCTCGGTGTGATGGCACTCGACACCTTCTCCCAGAAGATTGCAAGCGACATTGCCCAAAAGGTGTGAGTTCAGGCGGCTGCCCGCCGCCTGGGCCGACCGGGGCGGGCTATGTGTTTTTTGTTATTGGGGCGGGACCCCTGAGGATCTAGACCATCGCTACTTTCATGGACCGGCGCACTCCCAACGTGGAGCGCAAGCATCGTCTGAATCGGGAAATCACGGCGCCGGAAGTCCGGCTGAACGGGCCCGACAATGAGCCGATCGGCATCGTGAGCTTGCAGGAGGCACTGCGGCTTTCACAGGAACACGACGTGGACCTGGTCGAGATCGCGCCCACGGCGACGCCGCCGGTCTGCCGCCTGATGGACTATGGCAAGTTCAAGTACCAGGAGCAGAAGAAGGCGGCCGAGGCGAAGGCGAAACAGCACGTCATCGACATCAAGGAAGTGAAGTTCCGCCCCGGCACCGACGAGGGCGACTACCAGATCAAGCTGCGCAATCTGCGCCGCTTCCTTGAAGAAGGCGACAAGGGCAAGGTCACGCTGCGCTTCCGCGGCCGCGAGATCACCCACCAGGAACTGGGCATGCGCCTGCTGGAGCGGGTCCGCGACGACCTGACCGATGTCAGCGTGGTCGAGAACATGCCCAAGCTCGAAGGCCGCCAGATGATCATGGTGCTGGCGCCGAAGAAGCGGAAGTAAGCAAGAAGACGGATCACGCGCGAAGGGCTGTACACAGCCCTTGCGCCATCACCTTGCCGCCGGTTTGGTCACGGGCGGTGAGGCAAGTGGCCCGGGGCCGACAAGACCGCGAAAGGTTCGCGGCGCCTCACGGGCACAACAAAGAAGGAGCAGTCATGCCCAAAATGAAGACCAAGAAGAGCGCGGCCAAACGTTTCCGCGTTCGTCCGGGTGGCACCGTCAAGCGCGGTCAGGCGTTCAAGCGTCACATCCTTACCAAGAAGTCCACGACCCGTAAGCGCCAGCTGCGCGGCGCCGTGAACGTGCACGACACCAACATGGGCCACATCGCACAGATGATGCCCTTCGCCGGTCTCTGATCGGTTGTTGTTGTTGTTGATCTAGGTCTGAAGGAGAAAAGACATGCCTCGCGTCAAACGTGGTGTCACCGCACGCGCCCGTCACAAGAAGGTCTTGGCCCTGGCCAAGGGTTTCCGCGGTCGCCGCAAGAACGTATTCCGCATCGCCAAACAGGCGGTGATGAAGGCTGGCCAGTACGCCTATCGCGATCGCCGTGCCAAGAAGCGTGAGTTCCGCCGTCTCTGGATCGCCCGTATCAACGCGGCGGCCCGTGAGCAGGGCATCACCTACAGCAAGTTCATGAACGGCATCAAGAAGGCCGCGATCGACATCGATCGTAAGGTCCTGGCCGATCTGGCTGTCAACGATCCGGCCGCTTTTGGCAGCATCGTCGCCAAGGTGAAGGCTCAATTCGCTGCTTGATTGCCGTGATTTCGTCGGGAATGTCCTGACCACTGCAGCACCCCGCTTCGGCGGGGTCAGCATCAAAGGCCGACACCTGGTGCGGCCTTTTTTTATGTCCAGACCCAAGGAGATCGGTGGCGCGAGCCGCTGGTCCGCCCCCACAACATGAACGAGCTCGATCAATTGGTTGCGCAGGCGCGCTCCGAGTTTGGCCAGGCGCAGACGCCGGCCGACCTCGAGAACGCCAAGGCGCGCTATCTGGGCAAGGCCGGCCGCCTGACCGAATTGTTGAAGGGGCTGGCGCAGCTGGCGCCCGAAGAGAAGAAGGCGCGCGGCGCCGCGATCAACGAGGTCAAGCAGCAGGTCGAGCAGGCGCTGAACGAGCGCCGCCAGGCACTGGCCGACGCCGAACTGGCGTCGCAGTTGAAGGCCGAGGCGCTCGACGTGACGCTGCCGGGGCGCAAGCGGGGCACGGGTGGTTTGCATCCGATCACCCGCGCGATGGAACGCATCGAGGCTATCTTCGGGTCGATGGGCTTTGATGTCGCCGATGGCCCCGAGATCGAGGTCGACTGGTTCAACTTCACCGCATTGAACACCCCGGCCGACCATCCGGCGCGCTCGATGCACGACACCTTCTATGTCGAAGGCGGTCATCTGCTGCGCACCCACACCAGCCCGATGCAGATTCGTTATGCGGTGCAGCATGTGAAGCGCCACCGCGCGCTGCTCGAGGCCGGGCAGGCCATGCCCGACATCCGCGTCATCGCGCCTGGCCGCACCTACCGTGTCGACAGCGACGCCACCCATTCGCCGATGTTTCACCAGGTCGAAGGCCTGTGGGTGGGCGAGAACGTCAGCTTCAAGGACCTGAAGTCGGTCTACGTCAATTTCCTGCGCGTGTTCTTCGAAACGGACGACATGCAGATCCGTTTCCGGCCGAGCTACTTCCCGTTCACCGAGCCCAGCGCCGAGATCGACATGATGTTCAACAGCGGGCCGCTGAAGGGCCGCTGGCTGGAGGTGTCCGGCTCGGGTCAGGTGCACCCGCAGGTGATCCGCAACATGGGCCTGGACCCCGAGCGCTACATCGGCTTCGCGTTCGGCTCCGGCATCGACCGTTTGGCCATGTTGCGCTACGGCGTCAACGACCTGCGACTGTTTTTCGACGGCGACCTGCGCTTCCTGTCGCAGTTCAAGTAGTAAGAGGTCCGATCCATGCAATTCCCAGAATCGTGGTTGCGCGAATTCTGCAATCCGCCGCTCGGCACCCAAGCGTTGGCCGAACTGCTGACGATGGCCGGCCTGGAGGTCGAAGAACTGCGCCCGGTCGCGCCGCCGTTCAGCCGCATCGTCGTGGCGCGGGTGGTCGAAGTCGCCAAGCACCCCAACGCCGACCGCCTGAACGTGTGCCAGGTCGACGCCGGCACCGGCGAGACGCTCAACATCGTCTGCGGTGCGCCCAACGTGCGCCCCGGTATCAAGGTGCCTTGTGCACTCGTCGGTGCAGAGTTGCCGCCGGGTGATGACGGCAAGCCGTTTCAGATCAAGCTGGGCAAGCTGCGCGGCGTCGAGAGCCAAGGCATGCTGTGCTCCGCGCGCGAGCTGAAACTGTCCGAGGACCACGGCGGTCTGCTGATCCTCGACGACGATGCGCCGGTCGGCCGCGACATCCGCGAACACCTGCGCCTCGACGACACGCTGTTCACGCTCAAGCTCACGCCCAACCTGGCGCACTGCCTGAGCGTTTACGGCATCGCCCGCGAAGTCTCGGCGCTGACCGGGGCGCCGCTGCGGCAGCCCGAGTTCCCGCCGGTGCCGGTGCAGCACGACACGCGTCTGCCCGTGCGCATCGAAGCGCCCGACCTGTGCGGCCGCTTCTCCGGTCGTGTGATCCGCAACGTGAACACGCAGGCCAAGACGCCGGCGTGGATGGTCGAGCGGCTCGAGCGCTGCGGCCAACGGTCGGTGACGGCGCTCGTCGACATCTCCAACTATGTGATGTTCGAGTTCGGCCGTCCGTCGCACATCTTCGACTTGGACAAAATTCATGGCGGGCTGACGGTGCGCTGGGGCCGTGCGGGCGAGCGTTTGCAATTGCTGAACGGCAACACCATCGAAGTCGACGACAAGGTCGGCGTGATCGCCGACGACCAGGCGGTCGAGTCGCTCGCCGGCATCATGGGCGGCGACGCCACGGCCGTCTCGGACGCCACCCGCAACATCTATGTCGAAGCTGCGTTCTGGTGGCCCCAGGCGGTGGCCGGCCGTTCGCGACGCTACAACTTCTCGACCGACGCCGGGCATCGCTTCGAGCGCGGCGTCGACCCGGCGTTGACCGTCGAGCACATCGAACGCATTTCGCAGCTGGTGCTGGAGATCTGCGGCGGTGAAGCGGGCCCGATGGACGACCAGGTGGTGCGCCTTCCGCAGCGGCCGCCGGTGTCGCTGCGGGTCGAGCGTGCCGCCAAGGTCATCGGCATGCCCGTCACGCAGGCCCAGTGCGCGGAGGTGTTCCGCCGCCTCGGGCTGGCCTTCACCGAGGCGCCTGGCGTGCTGACCGTCACGCCGCCCAGCTGGCGCTTCGACCTGCAGATCGAAGAAGATCTGATCGAAGAGGTGATCCGGGTGGTGGGCTATCCGCAGCTGCCCGACACGCCGCCGCTCGGCCCGGTCGTGCCCCGGATACAACCCGAGGCGCGGCGCAGCCTGCATGCGGTGCGGCATGCGTTGGCCGCGCTGGACTACCAGGAAACCGTCAATTTCAGCTTCGTCGAAGAAGCCTGGGAACGCGATTTCGCGGGCAATGCCCAGCCGCTGCAGCTGTTGAACCCCATCGCCAGCACGCTGAGCGTGATGCGTTCGTCGCTGATCGGCAGCCTGGTGCAGGTGCTGCGTTTCAATCTGGCGCGCAAGGCGGGCCGCGTGCGTGTGTTCGAGATCGGTCGGGTGTTCCTGCGTGACCCGGGCGTGGCCGAAAGCGACACGACCGTCGCCGGGTTGCGCCAACCTTTGCGCGTGGCAGGCCTGGCCTATGGCTCGGCGGCCGAGCTGCAATGGGGGCAGGGCGATCAGGCGGTGGACTTCTACGACGTCAAGGGCGACCTCGAAGCCTTGCTGACGCCGCTGTCCTTGCGCTTCGAGCCAGCCGATCACCGGGCCTTGCACCCCGGCCGCGCGGCCCGTGTGATGCTGGGCGAGCAGCTGGTGGGCCACGTCGGTGAACTTCACCCGCGCTGGCGCCAGCGCTATGAACTGCCGCTCGCACCGGTCGTGTTCGAGCTCGACGCGGACCTGCTACAGCAACGCCCGCTGCCGAACTACAAGCCGATCTCGCGCCAGCAGCCGGTGCTGCGCGACATTGCAGCCATCGTGCACGACCAGGTGGGCCATGACGCCTTGATGGCGGCCATCGCATCCGCGCCGACAGACGGCCTCGTGCGCGACGCCCGCGTGTTCGACATTTACAAGCCTAAGACCGCCAGCGCCGACATCGCGGAGCATGAGCGCAGCGTGGCGGTCCGCCTCGAGCTGTTGGCGGACGACAGCACGCTGACCGACGAGCGCATCGACGCTGCGGTCAAGGCCGTCGTGGACAACTTGGCGGCGCGCGTCGGCGCGCGTCTGCGCGGTTGAGATCGGGAGCATCCATGGAGCGAGCCATCCTGCCGTCGATCGAGACGCCCACCCTGACCAAGGCCGAACTGGCCGATCTGCTGTTTGAACGCCTCGGGCTGAACAAGCGCGAGTCGAAAGACATGGTCGAGGCCTTTTTCGAGATCATCCACGCCAGCCTGGTGAACGGTGAAGACGTGAAGTTGTCCGGCTACGGCAACTTCCAGATCCGTCGCAAGGCGCCGCGGCCCGGGCGCAATCCGCGCACCGGCGAGGCGATCCCGATCAAAGCGCGCAACGTTGTCACCTTTCACGCAAGTCACAAGTTGAAGGGTGTCGTGCAAGGAGACATACCCGCCGGGGAGGAGTTCGAGTAAAGTCTGAGTTTCTCTCCCAATCTTGTTGATTTCAATGGAGAAAGCGCTTCCCGCCATTCCTGCCAAACGCTACTTCACCATCGGTGAAGTGAGCGAGCTGTGTGGCGTCAAGCCGTATGTGCTGCGCTATTGGGAGCAGGAATTCACGCAGCTCAAACCGATGAAGCGCCGCGGCAACCGGCGCTACTACCAGCACCACGAGGTGCTGCTGATCCGGCGCATCCGCGAACTGCTGTACGAGCAAGGCTTCACGATCAGCGGTGCCCGCAACCGCCTCGCCGAGATGGGGGGCCATGCGAAAGCCGAGTCGCTGGCCCCGGCGCTCGAACTGGCGGCATCGGTCGCCCCGTCGGCCGGCGTCGACGTCGAAGAGTTGGTGGCCGAAGAAGTGGTGGTCGCCGAATCGCTCGGCGAGGTGGGCGTGGGGCAGGGGGGCAATGGGTTGTTGGCTCCGGTCGATGCGCCCGCGACTGCAGCGGTCGTGGTGTCGGCCGCGTCGGCTGTCGAACCGCCGTCTGCGACGGCCGCCACGGCTCGCACGCCTTACACCGTGCACCAGGTGCGTCAAGAACTGATATCGATCAGAACACTGTTGGCAATCTGAGAAAAACCACCGTATAATCTAAGGCTTCGTCGGGGTGTAGCGCAGCCTGGTAGCGCACTTGCATGGGGTGCAAGGGGTCGCGAGTTCGAATCCCGCCACCCCGACCAAAGTTGACAAGGGTCAGTAGGTTAGTTCCTACTGACCCTTTTGTCTTTCTGGTGCGGCCGCGGAGGCCTCGTATAGAGGGCTGGCTCGGCGCGATGTCGATCAGCGCTGAACCGGATCTGCGGCAGCCGCGCCTGCGGCGTGCCCGAGGCAACACCACAACCAGGCAAAGCCCCGCAATGAGTCCGACTGCGAACTGGTAGACGTTCGGGTGGAACAGGGCTGCCGCTTCTTCAGTCCCCCAGGTAGCGGTCTTCGAGATGCGCCCGGAAATGCGCCGGGTTGAGCACCTCTCCACTGGCCCGAACCGCCAGTTCATCCGCGCTCCACCGGCTGCCCTGCAGCCAGATCTGCTCGCGCAACCAGTCGAACACCGGCGCCAGATCCCCGCTCGCCACCCTCACATCCAGATCGGGGGTCGCCCGGCGAATCGCCGCAAACCATTGCGCCGCGTACATCGCGCCCAAGGTGTA
This sequence comes from Caldimonas brevitalea, assembly GCF_001017435.1. Classification (NCBI taxonomy): domain Bacteria; kingdom Pseudomonadati; phylum Pseudomonadota; class Betaproteobacteria; order Burkholderiales; family Sphaerotilaceae; genus Caldimonas; species Caldimonas brevitalea. The sequence goes on along the minus strand of NZ_CP011371.1, from coordinate 3,469,529 downwards.
GCAGGGGAAGTAGCCGAACATGCCCTCGGGCCAATGCACGTCCTGCAGGCAGCCGTCGCGGTAGTTGCCGCGCGTGTCGACGCCGAGCAGCGTCATCATCTTCTCGTCCCACAGGGCCGGAATGTCCTCGGCCTCGATCTCTCCTTCGATCAAGGCCCGTTCGATCTCGAAGCGCAGGATGACGTGGGCGGGGTACGTCACCTCGTCGGCATCCACGCGGATCAAACCCGGCTGCACGCGTGTCAGCAGCCGGTGCAGGTTGTCGGGCTCGAAAGCCGGCTGTGGCCCGAAATGACGCACGAGCAAAGGCGCCAGTTGTGCCGCGAACGGCCGGCCGCACGCCAGCTGCATCTCGAACGCCAGGCTCTGGCTTTCATGAAGGCCCATCGAGCGGGCCTGGGCCACCGGCTGCCCGAGCAGTGCCCGCGGCAGATTCTGCTCGTAGCGCGCGTGGCCTGTCTCGTGGATCGTGCCCATCAGGGCTTGCAGCAGATCGTCTTCGCGGTAGCGCGTCGTGAGGCGCACGTCTTCCGGCACACCACCCGAGAAGGGATGGGTGCTCTCGTCGAGGCGGCCGGCGTCGAAATCGAAGCCGAGCAGCTGCATGACCTCATGGCACAAGGCGCGCTGCTGGGCGCGCGGGAACGGTCCGCTCGGCTGCGTCACCGCTGCCCGGGCCTGGCGCTGGGTGACCTGCTCGATCAGCCCCGGCAGCCACCCCCGCACATCGGCAAACAGCCGTTCGACGGTTGCGCTGCGCATGTCGGGCTCGAACCGGTCGAGCAGGGTGTCGTAGCGCGACAGACCGCTCTGCTGTGACAGCAGGGTCGCTTCCTCACGCGCCAGCGCCAGCACCGGGCGGAAGTTCTCGAGAAAGCCGGGCCAGTCCTCGGTCGGGCGTTGCACGCGCCAGGCATGCTCGCACTTGGAAGCGGCCAGCGACTTGGCCTCCACCAGTGCCTCCGGCAGCGCGTTGGCGCGTTGCCACTCGCGGCGGATCTCACGCAGATTGGCCCGCTGCAAGTCGTCCAGCGGCTCCTGTTCGGCGCGGGCGATGTCGTCCCTCAAGCCGGGGGCGGTCCGCATGCGATGCAACAGCGCCGCCATTTCTCCCAGCGCCGCCGCACGCGCCTCGTTGCCTTTGGGCGGCATGTTGCTCGCCTGGTCCCACCAGGCGATGGACTGCAGGTGTTCGAACCGGTGCAAGCGCCGGTGCAGCTGTACCAGCGTGTCGTAAGCGGGCGTGGCGGGGGCTGAGGTCATCAGGGCAGCTCCTTGTGCCGTCCTGAGCGGCACGGCTGGGCGGTGAGGGCAGGTCGCGGCGTGGTCTGGCACCGCGTTCTGCCTCTCATTGTGCGCCGTCGGTTGGCGGGGTGCCGTACCGGCCCGGCCGCGGCGACGCCCCTCTATGGCGAGACCTTGATCGGCCGGCCGTTCAACGGTTGCACCGGCCGTGCATTCGACCCATACAAGCGGCGGAATGCCTTGATGTGGCGGGGCGACAGGCGGACCGGCTCGCGCAGCACCATCCAATGCACGCCCTCCGAGCACGGCGGCGTCGTCAGCGAGCCTTCGTAGTCGAAGTAGCGCGAGGTCGCGGGCAGCAGGCTGGGCAGGTCGAGCGAGAGGTTTTCGACCGTGAGGGTCTCGCCGGCCCGCTGCGGCAGATGTTCGAACACGGCGTCGAAGCCCGAGCGCTGTTCTCCCGGCTGCAGCAGCACGGCCACCACGCCCAGGTGGCCCTCGGCGTCGCGGTGCACCAGGTGGGCGACCATCGCACTCGCACGACCTTGTATGCGTTCTTCACTCGGCGTGTGGAAGTGGAATTGCTGCAGCTCGTAGCGCCGCTCGCCCACCTTCAGCACATGCCCCGGCGGCACGTTCACCTGCACCGTGTGGCCGTTGTTGACGATGGCCGGGCTGATCGAGCCGTAGCCGAACTCGAGCGGTGGCAGCGGCGCCGGCGTGGCGTCCCGGATGTCGATGGGCGACTGCAAACGCCCGGTGGAACAGGCGGCGAATTGGGGGTCGAGCTGGGCCCACGCCGCCGGCCCCGCAGGCCCGGTGTAATGCCAGTGGGGTGCCGCGTCGGGCGGGGTGGCGCTGGCCGTCGGGGCAGCCAGTGTCATGAGAGACAGTGCGACGGTTGCGGAAGACAGAGTGCGCATCATGGCGACCACCGTGGGGAAGTGCGGACCCGTGCGCGGCTCGGCACCTCCGCCGGCGGGCTCCGGCGCGAACGCCTTGCCGCACTCCATGGCCCCGGTTGTGGGGCTCCACCGTGCGTCGGCGACGCAGGGGCGGAGAACTGCGGCGGCGATTATTCCGGCCGGGTTGCCCACCGGCCGTGATGCCCGCGCGATGCGAGGGGTAGCGGCGCCTTCGGCTCGCTCTGTGCCGGCCGGCGGCATCGCCGCGGCTGACGGATATTTCTCGCCCCGGCCCTTTTTCAGCGGTCAGGGTGCGGCGCGAGCGGCGGCTTGCCTTACGCTTTCGCCGATACCGTGCCTTGGCCACGGGACGTCATCTGCGGGGGAGTACCACATGGGATTGGCCGTCAGAACTGGTTTGCTGGCAGACCTGCGTCGTCATGACGCGGAGGGCAGCGCCTGGCTGGAGCGGCAGCTCGACGTCGTCAACGAATTGCTGGGGGCACACGGCTGGCCCTTGCACCAGGAGCCGCAACGGCTTGCGGCACGCCCTTCGCGGTGCGCGCGGGCCGTTTATCCGTACGCTTGGCTCCACCACCTGCGGCGCGCCTACGCGTATGCCGCTGCCGACCCGGATGTGGTGCTGGCGCCGGCGACGGATGCAGGGGACGAGCCGGTCGACGATGCCGTGCTGCATGCCGAGACCGAACGGCTGGAAAGCCATCTGCTGTGCCACTCCGATTGCGAAGGCTTTTACGTGCCGGTCGACTTCGGCGACTTGATCTTCGACGCCTCGGGTCGCCTGGCCGGCGGCATGCTGGGCTCCAGCTACCGCCTGCTCGGCGAGCTGGTGCTGGTGGCGCCCTATATCGGCGTGGAGCTGCAGGGCGGTGTGTTGAGCGACGAAGAGGCGGCCCGGCTCAACGCGCTGGCAGACCGCCGGGAGGGGCACTGGGTCGAGGGCCTGGTGTGGCTGTCGTTGTACGAGGCCGCGACCGCCAGCGTCGACCAAAAGACCGCGATCGCGTTCGCCTGAGGGGCGGCGGCGCGTCGCGCCTCGCACCCCCGATCCAGCCGCTCCACCGTGCCGGCTCCGGTCACGGCGGCGCGGGCCGGCCCTCTGCCTGGCACAAGCCGAGGTTGGTACGGGTCGCGCGCACCACGCCGAAATAGGTGTCTTCCAGCATCGGCTCGGCCGCCCACTGCTCACGTAGCTCGGTGTCGGTTTTGCCCGCGTCGCCGGCCAGCGGGGCCAGCATCGCCTGGCAACCCGCTCGATCGCCCTTGCGGTACTTCGCCAGCGCCAGGTCATTGCGCAGCCAGCCCGCTTCCGTCCAGGAGAGCAGCGGCGCGCACTGTTCGATGACCGGCTGCAACAAGGCTGCCGCGCGGGCGTATTCGCCGGCATCGTAAAGGCGCTTGAAAGCGGCTCGGGTCTTGTCGCGCCGCGCCGGATGGCAGGACGGGGAGGGCCTCAGGTAGAGGCCCTCGAACCTGGCCCTGGCGCCGCAATGGCTCGCGCAACTGGGCGCGTTGTTGTGGCGCACCTCGACATCTCGGCCACGCGCACGAAAGTCAATCACACAGGCACCGTCGGTCGCCCCGCTGTCGTCGACCAGCACGGTCTGCCCCCGGCTGCCGATTTCGCCGTCGAGGTCGCAGGTGTGGGCGTTGGCACCCACCGCCGTGAGCGAGAAGTTGAGTTGGCCGTTGCGACTCCGCTGCAGGCTCAGGTGACCCCAGCCCTTTTCGGTGACGTACTCGCCGGGTTTCAAGGCACGCTGCTGGGGGTGGCAAACGAGGGGTAGTGCGAGCAGCAGCAAGGCACCCGCGAGCGAGGCAGTTCGTTTCATCGGGGAATGCGCGGTCGACGTCCTGTAGTGGCGGCGCGGCGATGGTAAGGCAGGTCGCGGGTCGGCAGGGCGGGGTGCATCCGACCCGCCGCACCTTGCGTAATCCGGCAGGAGGGCCCGTCCCTCCTTCCTTCACCTGTCATGCTTCACTTGGAGATCACATCATGAACGCTTGGACCCGCTGCCTCGTGACCGCCGCCGCGGTCGCCGCTTTCCAACCCGCGCTCGCGCAAGCGCCGGCACAGGACCCGATCAGCCCGGTGCCCGGCGGCGGTGAGCTCAGCAACTTCACCTGCAACTCGAAAACAGGGTTGTGTCAGTGCAAGGGCGAGGCGGAGTGCCTCGACCTCGGGAACTCGAGACTCTGCGTGGACGGGACCGTGCGCCAGGGCGAGTCGGTGGGGTCGCTGAAATGCGAGTTCAAGTTCCGTCGCCCTGTGCGGGGCCCCGTGAGGGAGTGACCCGCGTTGGCTGCGGCAGAAGGTTCCGCTGGCACGAGTGGCGGGGACCCCTCCACGGTGCATGAAGACGGCACGCGCCGAGCGCACTCGGACGCGTGCCCGCCGGGCATCGGTGCTCAGCGGTGGGCGCCGGCACCGGTGGTGCCGCCTGCGCCCGAAGCAGGCGGGCGCGGGAACAACCGGTCGGTCAGTTCGCGCGTGTCCAGATGCACCAGCTCCTTGTCGACCTCGTCGGTCACCAGGCGGCTCACCTCGTCGCTCATCGCCTTGCGCAGCATGCCGAGGAAGCGCGGCGCCGCGACGATGCGCAGTTCTTCGTAGCGGTGGCGATGCAGGGCGTCGAGCAGATGCGCTGCAACGCGCCGCGCGAAACCTTCGGCTTCGAGGTGTTGTTCGTCCTCGCCGGCCGAAGCCGTGATGTTGGAAACGCTGTTCAACCGGTGCGGTGTGTTCTGCCGGGCGCCGTGCGTCACGCCGGCGGCACGGCGGCCGTAAGCGTCGCGGTGCAGGTCAGCACCACTGGCATGAGTGGCCGCATCGGTCAATTCATCGACGCTTTCCAGTTCGTGCCCGTCTTCGGGCCATTGCAGTATTCGTGCGATGGCCTCGTCGGCCACGACCACCCAGATCTTCTTCATCACTGCTCCTTGCTGTGTCCAGTGCCTGCGGCGCGCGGCCGTCGCGCGCCTTGCATTGGAATCCGGGCAACTGGCGTGCCCCTGAGCACCGAGCCCTGACCCCAGGCGGGCTGCAGCAAACCCCTCTTGACTGAGGCCGTCAACAGCCTGCTCGACAGCGCCTTCCGGGTGTCATGGGTCGGAAGATTCTTCACAGGCGGGCAGGCGCCGGCCCGTGTGCGGCCTCTCTTCGGGGCGTGGCCCACCGTGGCAGCCGGGCATGGCGATTGCGGGCGGGGACGGAAGGACGATGCCCATGCTGCACGCCGCTACTTCGGTCGAGCTCGCCACCTTCCTCCTGCTGCTGACCGCACGCGGGGTGCAGGAGGCCTTGACCTATTTGAACTCGCGCACCCCGTTCCGCTACACCGGGATCTTCGAATTCGGCGGCGGCGACATCCTGCACTGCCTCTACTTCGTCGACCGCCTCGATGCGCACGCGCGGGCGCCGCTCGACGTGCCGGTGGACAGCTCCTACTGCAAGTTGGTGCGCCAGCGCCGCGACTGCTTCACGACGCTCGACTCGTTGCTCGACACACGAGTCGCCGGGCATCCCAAGCGAGAACAGTACCGGGCGTATGCCGGCGTGCCTCTGTTCGATCCGCAGGGCGAATTGTTCGCCACCCTTTGTCATTTCGACGAGAACCCGTGGCCGCAAGCGCAGCTGGATCGCGCGCTGATGTTGCAGGCCGCGTACGAGTTGACCTGGAACGACTATCTGCAGCGGCGCTATGCCAGGTTGCGAGCCCTGCACCCGGGCGGCCGCAACAGTCTGTGGCCGAGCGGAAGCGGCAGCGGGCGCGGCGCCGCGCGTCCCAGAACACCGCCACAGCGCCCGCTGTGGTTCTGTTGAGCGCGCCGCACCGCGCTGTCAGCGGCGTTTCGAGAAGCCGAACATCTTCGCGAAATACCCGCTCAGCGACCGTGCGCCCCCGGCCAAGGGCACGGCGGCCGGTGCAGCGGGCGCGCCGGCGGCGGGCGCGACGAGGGCAGCCACCCCGGGCAGCGGGTCGGCTGCCTGGCGATACAGCAAGGCCGGGTTCTGCTTCAGCTCACGCAGGTGCGACACGGCACTGCCGAGATATCGCCCGAGCAGTGCCCACGGCACGGGGTTTTTGACAAAGCGGAAGATCTTGGCGCGGTTGATGAGTTCGATCAGCCGCGCCGAGTCCATCGAATCGCACACGGCGATCACGAGCAGATGCGGGTACTGCTGCTTCAAGGCCTGCAGGAAGCGGCAGTCGGCTTCGTTCTGCACGTCGAAGGCGCAGATCATGATGCCCACCGGAGAGCGGTCCATGAACTTGAACACCTCGTCCAGGCGGGCGGCGGCGACCAGTTCGAAATCGGCGGCAATCTCGTGGCGGGCGCGCGGGTACAGCGCCGACTTCGGGTCGACCACCAACACCACTTCGCGGTCGCCCGCCACCGGCGCGGCGACCTCCTGCTCCGGAGGCGCCAGCGCTTCGGCGAGTTCGCCCACGCCCGACTCGGGCTCGCGCACCCGCCGCGCCACGACCACGGCCTCGTCGACCAGGGCCTTGAGCGTCGCGTTGTCCCAGGGCTTCTGAGCGTAGCGGTAGACCTCACCTTCGTTGATCGCGCCGACGATGGCGTCGGCATCGGAATACCCGGTCAGCAAGATGCGCGTGGTGTCGGGCGACAGCTCGCAGGCGTGCCGCAGCAATTGCACCCCCGTCATCTCGGGCATGCGCTGGTCGCTGACGATCACGTCGAAGCGCTTCTGTTTCAGCAGCTCGACCGCCTGATGGGCATCGGTGGTGGTCACGACGTCGTAGCCGGTGCGGAACACGACCCGCAACGCCACCAGGATCGACGGCTCGTCGTCGACAAACAGCAGGGAAGGTTTGTTCATGGCTCGCTTTCAGTGGCGGTCATTCGGTACCTCCGTGCGTCGCACTGCGTGCGGGCACTTTCGGGCGGGTCATGCTCATGCCCCAGCACTCGCCAGCGCCAGCCGGTCTTGCTGTTCATACAACTCGGCGGGCGGCTGCACCGGCAGCACGATCGTGAACTGCGTGCCGACGCCCACCTCGGTGCTGACTTCGATCGTGCCGCCATGGGCTTCCACGATCTTCTTGCTGGTGCTCAGGCCCAGGCCCGTGCCGGCGCCTTCCTTCTTGGTGGTGAAGAACGGCTGCCAGATCTTGGGCAGCACGTCGGGCGTGATGCCCTGGCCGTTGTCGATCACCTCGATGCACACCTGCCCGGGTCCGCGCATGCCCGTGCGCAAGGTGATGGTGCCGCCACTGGCCGGCAGCGCCTGGGCGGCGTTGCGGATCAGGTTGAGCAGCACCTGGTTGATCTGGGCCAGGTCGCAATGCACCGGCTCGGTGGTGCCGTACTCCTTCACCACCTTGTACTTGCCGAGGAAGTGGGCCGCCATCGCGAGCGTGCTCTCCAGGCCGTCTTCCACCCGGCTCAGCGCGATACGGCTGCGGTCCAGGCGCGAGAAGTTGAGCATGTTGGAGATGACGCGGCTGATGTGCTCGACGCTGCGGATGCCGTCGTCGAGCAGCTGGTTGACCGTCTCGACGGCCTGGAACGACGCCAGTTCGTCGCGCAACTCGACCAGCCGGCGCACCCGCGCCGACAAGGCCGCATTGCGTTCGCGCCGCTGCGCCTCTTCCTTGGGCGTCGGCTGCAGCAATGCGCCGCTGAGATGGCCGGCCCCGTCGATGACTTCGGCAATGGTGGTCATCACCTCGCGCGTGCTTTGCAGCCCGCTCTTCACGGCCGCCAGCGGCGTGTTCACTTCGTGCGTGATGCCGGCCACCATCTCGCCCAGCGCATTCATCTTCTGCGCGTGGATCAGCTGTGCCTCGTTGTCCTTCAGCTCCTGCGTCTGGCGGTCGACCAGTTCCGCCAGGCGGCGGCGCTCGGTGGCGTTGCGGTAGGTGATGAAGCCGGCGGCGCCGAACACCAGCGTGAGCACCGCTGCGCTGTAGAACAGCAGCAGACCGTTGTAGCGGCCTTGCTGCGCCAGCTCGGCATCGAAGCGGGCGATCAAGCCGTTGCTCAGCGCGTCGATCTTGGCCGGCACCGGCACCGCTGCAATGTCCCGCAGCAGCGCAGTCTGGCGGCTGCGCAACTGCAGCAAAGCCTCGACGTGGGCGACCAGGTTGCCGATCGGCTCTTGCAGGGCTGCCGGGTAGCCCGGCAGGCTGGCCCGCAGGGCATCGAGCTCGCGCTTCAGGTTCTCGCCCTCGGCGTCGTCGGGCACCGCGTAGTAGCGCAGTGCCTCACCCACCACCTGCGTGACAGCGTTTTCCCATTGCACCAGCGCCACGGCCTCGCGGTTCAGTGCCCGGGCCTGGCGCGCCTGCTCGTCCATGCGGCGGCGCAGCGCTTCAAGGTCGGCCTGCACCACGGCGCTGCTGATCTCCGCGTCCGGCGCCTGCGCACGTTTCGGCTCCGCCGGCAGCGTGCCCAGCAGCCGTTGGGTGCTCGAGAAGCTGCGGTCGCGTTCAGTCCGCATCGCCGACTGGATGTCGCGGTGTGCAGTGGGCAGGTAATGCAGCGAGTTCTTCAGCAGCGAGTTCTGGGCCTTGAAGCGGTCGATCAGTTCCGACTTTTCGGCAAGGGTGGTTTTGATGTCGAGCAAGGCGTCGCGCAACGCCGCGTCCTCCCAGGCCGCCGCTTCTTCGTCGAGGCGGGCGGTGAGGGTGGCGAACAGTTGCAGCGGACGGACCAATGCGTCGTACGACTTGTGCAGGTCGGCTTGCGAGCGCAGCACGTCGGCGCCCCAGTCGGTGTCGATCTGCTTCAGGTCTTTCAGCATCGCCAGCGTCGCATTTTGTTGATGCGCGTCGACGGTGCGGCTGTGCGTATAGAGATAGGCCCAGCCGCCGGCCAGCAGCACGAGCACGGCGGCGGTCGACGCCCCTCGGAGCCAGGCTTTCATGTCCTCACTCCTTGATTTCGCCGTTCAGGCTGCCGAGAAACTTGACGATCGCGTCCTTGTCGTCTCGCGGCGCGGTGCGGCCCAACTGGAAGCGGAACATCACCTCGACGGCTTCCTCGAGCGTCTTCGCCGAGGCATCGTGGAAATAGGGCGGCGTGAGCGCCACGTTGCGCAGGCTCGGCACCTTGAAGACATAGCGGTCTTCGGGTTTCTTGGTGACGTTGTAGCGGCCCTGGTCGGCGTCGGTCAGCGGCTTGCCGGCGGCGCTGCGCGACTTGAAGTAGTCGCCCATCGCGCCGAAACGCTGGAACATGTTGCCGCCGATGTTGACGCCCTGGTGGCAGCCGACACATCCATACGCCTTGAAGCGCTCGTAGCCGCGCTTCTCGATGGCGGTGATGGCATTCGCATCGCCCTGCAGGTAGCGGTCGAAGCGCGAGGGCGTCAGCAACGAGCGCTGGTACACGGCCAGCGCGTCGGAGATGCTGCGCGCGGTCATGCCCTCGGGATACAAGTCTTTGAAATCGCGCGTCAGCTGTGCGTCCTGGTTCAGCTTGCCCAGCACCTCTTCCCAGCTCGAGTTGAACACCCGGGGGCTCTTGACCACCAGGCCCGTCAGCTCTTCGAGCGAGGCCGCGCCGCCGGTCCACTGCTGCCGGAAGTTCAGGCCCGAGTTCCAGACCGTCGGGGTGTTGAAGACATGGGTCTTGCCGCCGGCCCCGACCGACAGCGGCCGCGGATCGGCGCCGCCATGCTGGAAGCTGTGGCAGCTCACGCAGGACACCGAGTTGTCCTTCGCGAAACGCACGTCACGGAACAGTCGGGAGCCGAGGGCTACCTTGCGCGGATCCGCCGCGGGTTTGGCGGGCAGCGGCGAAATCGGTTCGCCGGTCGGCGTTTGCGCTTGCGCGGAACCGGCCGCCATGGCCGAAAGCATCACGGCGATGCGGAACGCGCGTCGCTTGAGATCACCCATCGAGGTGCCCCCTTGGTTGTTGTCGTTGAGATGACCTGGACTGGTCACTTGGTATGGGCCGATGCTAGCGATCGCTCGCGTGGTACTGTGTCCCAGGGGCGCCAGGTTACAGAAAGAAACGAACGAAGTGGCGACAAGTTCACGCTGCTTTGCCCACTCGTTCAGGGGGGTGCGGCGGGGCCTCTGACGTGTCTCAAAGACGCACACGATGGCGGCATCTAGCGCTTGACCCTGCCGGGGCAAAGTTAAGGCAGTTGAGAGCCGCCGGATGTTGAGGGTTAACCCTAGGGGCTCACTCCACTTGCCGCTTGTCGACCTTGGTCGCATGGCCCGCGCTCTGACCACTGCCGATGCGGTTCAGGATGTCCGGCACGAGGCGCTCGGAGAAGCCGGCGATGAACCCCCAGACGATCGCTTTGGCATACGCCTGGGCATCGGTAGGACTCCAGTACTGGATGAAGTCCTGGAAACTCTGACAGGTGCCATGGACACACTCGAAGGCCGGAAACAGATCGCCCTGCAGCAAGCCGGCGGCGAACACCAGGTAGACGACGACCGCGCCGATCATGCCGACCAGGGCCGGCACGCTGGAATACGCCAGCACATAGAAGTTCATGCGGCGGAACAAGCGCTCGTATCCCTTGCGGGGAAACACGTCCTGAAAGGCGTACAGCCGGCGCAAACAGCTGACGAAACCACCGCCGGCGCCTGCCACGATGGTGGCGGTGAGGGGCGTCACGACCCGCCCACCTTCACCGGTCGCCGCGAAGAACAAGCCCACCGCCAGGTAGAGCGTGCCGATCGCGAACGACGAGATGAACAGGCACACGACGAGCAGGCGGTGAGCGTCGAGTGTGTCGAGGTCGTCTTGCAGCGGAGGAACGACGGGGTCGACCTCGCCGTCAGGTGGTTGCATCTGCACTTACCTCGCAGGCACGGGCCACCCACTGTTGACGCGAGCCCTGGCGATGTCAAGCATCGCAGCGCTCTTCGTAACCATGCAATTCGCAGCCATTCTTACTAATTCACTACAGCTGTGCCGCACCCCTCGAAGGGACATTACGGTCCCCAAGTCATGTTCGATGAGGACGATCGGCGTTCCCTGCGGGATCAGCGGTTTTTGGGTTGCACCGCGCCCCGCAACCGTTTCATTCCATCGTGCACATTCGTATCGAGGACACCATGAAGAAGACGATGCTTTCGAGAGGTGCGACGCTGCTGGTTTCCGCCGGCTTCGCGCTCGCGGCGCCGCTGGCCTCTGCCGGGCCCGAGCACAGCAGCGCACCGAGCCAGTTGCGCGCGCAGGAGCGCCAGCGCACCGAGATCTACAAGGCCTACTTCCCCGACGCCGCGACCGGCCGCAAGGCGGCCATCAGCTTCCACGCCAACCTGCTGCAGGCCGATTACGCCCAGGGCTATTTGGTGCTGGAACTGCGCCGCAACGAGATCGCCAAGCTGCAGCGCTTCGGCTTCCGCATCGAGCCGGCGCCCGAGTTCATCGCCAAGCGCGACCAGTTCCTCGCCGACATCGAGTCGGCCAATGCGGCCCGGCAGCGCAACAAGAGCGCATCGGCGGCGGCGACCGACGTCGGCATTCAGGCCATTCCCGGCTATGCCTGCTATCAGACGGTCGAGGAGACCTTTGCGGCCGCCGAAGACATCGTGACCCGGCACCCCAACCTCGCCGAGTGGTTCTCGATCGGCCAATCCTGGCAGAAGCTACAGGGGCAGGGCGGTTACGACCTGCGCGTGCTGAAGGTGACCAACAAGGCGGTGACCGGCGACAAGCCCAAGCTGCTGATCAACTCCGCCATCCATGCGCGTGAGTACGCCACTGCGCCGCTCGCGCTGGACTTCGCCCGCTGGCTGATCGACGGCTACGGCAAGGACGCCGACGCCACCTGGCTGGTCGATCACCATGAGGTGCACTTCCTGCTGCACACCAACCCCGACGGCCGCAAGAAGGCCGAGGCGGGCATCCTCTGGCGCAAGAACGTCAACACGAACTACTGCCCGACCGGCGACTGGCCGGGGGCGGACCTGAACCGCAACTTCACCTTCGACTGGAACGTCACCAACGACGAAGGGTCGAGCGGCGAGCAATGCTCGATGGTCTACCGCGGGCCCAGCCCCTCGTCCGAGCCTGAGGTCGCGGCGCTGGAGAACTACATCCGCAAGATCTGGCCGGACCGGCGCGGCCCGGCGCGCACCGACGCGGCACCGCCCGACACCAGCGGCATCCACCTCGACATCCACAGCTACAGCCAGCTGGTGCTGTGGCCGTGGGGCACCGGCACCGAGCCGGCGCCGAATGGCGATGCCCTGCAAACACTGGGGCGGCGTTTCGCCTTCTTCAACAAGTACACGCCGACCCAGTCGATCGGCCTGTACCCGACCGACGGCACCAGCGACGGCCCGAGCTATGGCGAGCTGGGGGTGGCGGCCTACACCTTCGAGCTGGGCACCAGCTTCTTCCAGGACTGCACCGCCTACCAGAACACCATCCGGCCGGACAACCTGCCGGCGCTGGTCTACGCCGCCAAGGTGTCGCGCGCGCCGTACCTGTTGCCCGGTGGCCCGGACGTCAACGCGCTGCTGATCTATGACGAGGGCGGCGTGCCGGCCGGCACCGAGGCGTGGATCGAAGGTGCTGCGACCGACGAGCGCTACAACAACAGCAACGGCACCGAGCCGACGCACCCGATCACGGCCGTCGAGGCCTACATCGACGTGCCGCCGTGGGTGCCGGGCGCCGTGGCGGTGCCGCTGCAGCCGGTGGACGGGCGCTACGACGCCAAGTCCGAACGCTTCCAGGGGGTGCTCAACACCAAGGGCCTGAAGACCGGACGCCATCTGGTCTATGTGCGCTCGCGCGACGCTTCCGGTCAATACGGCCCGGTGTCCGCCGCCTTCCTGAACGTCAGCCAGGCGGTGCCGCCGGTGCCGCTGAAGGCCGCCTTCACGGCCGACTGCACGGCGCTGACCTGCCAGTTCGACGCCAGCGCCTCGACCGGCAACATCGTGGCCTATGCCTGGAACTTCGGTGACGGCGGCCATGCCAGCGGCGTCAAGACCGGCCACACCTTCAGCGGCCCCGGCAGCTACAAGGTGACCCTGACGGTCTCGGACAACACCGCGACGCGTACGGTCAGCCAGGACCTGACCGTCAAGCGCCCGGCCACCATCGGGCTGACCGCCAACGTCAAGAAGCTGTGGTTGTTCGGCTGGGTCCAGCTGCAATGGACCGGCGCCACCGGGGACCGTGTGGATGTGTACCGCAACGGCAGCCTGCTGCGGACGGTGCGCAACGACGGCAGCTTCAACGACCTGCAACCGGCCGGCACCTGGACCTATAAGGTGTGCCAGGCCGGCTCGACCGCGGTGTGCTCGGCGGAACAGACCGTGAGCTTCTGACCTTCCGAGGCTAGACCTAACAGGGGCGGGCGCCGTGAGGCGCCCGCCCCTTGTCGTTTCGTCGGTCGCCGACGCCCTCAACCGAGGTCGGTCGCCTCGGCCTGCTGCCGTTGTTGCAGGCGCGCATCCCAGGCCCGGCATAGCAGGTCGTAGAGCACCAACTCCTGCAGATTGGCGGCGTGCCGGAACATGCGGTGGGCCGACATGTGCACGAGGTGGCCGGCCAGCGTCGGGAGGGAAGACGAAAGCCGTCCTGCTGCTGCCAGCTGTTGCAGCCCCGCGATCGCCGCCGTGGCTGCTTGCGTGCGCAGGCTCAGCGTCTGCGCGGCGCGCCGCATGTGCGGCGGTGGTGTGTCGAGCAGCGCCTGCACCTCCGCCCGGTGGCGCCGGCAGGTGGCGCCGAGCCGACGCTGCAGATCCGGCAGGCCGGCGAAGTGCGTCAGCTGCGTATCGCGGCAGGCCCGGGCCACGTCACGTCGCTGCACGGGGTCGAACCGAAACGCCTCCAACCAGGCCGCGATGCCGAGCAGTGCGAGCCGCCAGCGATCCCCGGTGTTGCGCTCGCCCGCGATGAGGGCCACCGTCGCATCGCTGTCGGCTTCGAACAGCTGTTCGCACAGATCGAGCCCCGCCGGGCCGCCGTAGCGCACCAGCTCCGGCACGTAGCGATCGGTCGCAATGCTGCGGATGCAGTCGCCGGCGGCGCCACATGCGGCAAACAACCGGGGCGCGGCTTCGCGCCACAGCCATGCCGGGGTGCCGCGCAGCCGCAGCCTCAGGTGCGGCGCAGGGTCGGCATACCGAACGAAAAACCAGCGATCGAAACCCGGTTCGCGGCGCAACGCCGCGATCGCCGGTCGCAGCACTTCGCACAGCAGCCGGTCCTGTGCCGCCACGCTGCAGTACAGCTTCAGATAGAGCCAGCCGGTGGCCGCCTCGTCGTCGCCGGCCTCTTCATGCCGCCAGCGGGGCGCTGACGTCGCGAACGCGGGTGCTGCCACCGCGGCTGCCCGGACACAGGGAACCACCAGCTCGTGCACGTAGTGCCCCTGTTCACCTTCGGCGACGAGGTCCGACGGGGGCGGGAACATCTCGCAGAGCCGGACGCTAGCGCGTCGTCGAGCCTGTTGCACCAGGCTGTCGAGCGACAAGCAGTTGTCCAGATCGACGGGCAGCGTGAGGTCACCGTCCTCGAGGCAGACGAAGCGGGGCAGCTTCAGGCGCGCGCGCCACATTTGCAGCGCGGCATAGTGCGCGGCATCGTCTGGCCCCGGCTCCGGCGGCATCTCGCGTCCGGCCAGGTTCCAGGTGGCCAGCGACAGCACCAACCGGCCTTGCACCACACGCGGCAAAAAGGGCGCGTCGGCAAGCGCGCCCCATGAAAAGCCGGCGTCCTCCACGCTGCCGTGTGCCGCCAGGCTGACCAGAAATCGATAAGCGCTGCAACTGCTGCGGCGCCAGGCATGGGCGCAGGACAAGTGGGGCAACACGCGCCGGTCCAGGCGCGCCGAGCGCAATTGGATGCGGCCGCGGTCGACCGAAACAAGCAGATCGGACAGCGGTAGCTGCCGGTCCTGCGGCGCGCCCGACGGGTCGAGCACCGGGATCTCGTATTCGCGCAAGACCGGTCGGGCCATCACGTTGCCGGCCCGGCCCTGCGGCAGGTGCACTACCTCGGCATGCACGGCATCCGGGTCGCAGGCCTCTTCGGCGCGCAGCGCGGCGCGCACAAGGCGCTCCAGTTCGGCGTCCCCCTGACAGAAGCGGCCCAACAAGCGCACGGAACTGGGGCCGAGACAGCGGCGCAGGTGGAGCGTGTAGTCCGGTTCGGCGAGGGCCGCCCCGGGGCGCGGTGCCAGCGTGACCAGCACGCCCATGCCCGGCGGCAGTTGCGGCCGCTGTCCCTCGGTCAGGTCGTGCAGGTCGTCCTCGGTCAGCTCCATCTCGAGGGCCTGCTGCTGTAGCGTCTCACCCAGCCGACGCAGCAACACCGCGTCGCGCCGTGTCCAGGCCGGGGCTGCCGGAACCTGTGGCGCGAAAGCCCAGCCGTCGAGCAAGGGCGCCGTGTCCGCGGTGGCCGACACACCGTCGTCGCCGAAGCCGAGCCCGCCGTCTTCGTCGAGCGCTTCCAGCAGTGGCACCTCGCGGTCGCCATAGCGCTGTTCGAAACGATGCACGAAGTCGTCCAGCGCCCGCTCATGACCGTCGACGGCGAGCCGGGCCAGCAGTTCGGCACCCGCGGCCACCTCGTCAGCCACCCGGTGCGACAGCTGTGGGTCACCGCCCGGTTTGTGCAGGTCGATGCGGAGCAAACGGGCCGGGTCGGTGACGCCTGGCAGGCTGCGCAAGCGGGCCTCGACGTGCGCCAGCCGTCGGCGGCGCGTATCGTCGTCGTCGCGGCTGCGGTCGAGTTCACCCAGCGCGTCTTGCACCTCGTCCAGCGTGGCGGCCGGCACCCGGCCGTCGGGCAGCTCGCGCAGGCGGTCCGCCAGGGCCTGCACCGGGTCAGGGCCGGTCAAGACGAGGTCCAGGGGCGAGCGCAGCAAGCCGGCGTCGACCAGCTCGAGCAGGTAGTCGTGCGCCTGCGTCAGGTCGACGTCGTCGAACTGCGCGCACAAGGCTTGCGCCAACTCGTCCAGCGTCGCCCCTGGGGCATCACCCGCACGCTGCAGCACCACGCGCAGATAGCCGGTGGGCTCGACGTCGACCAGGTGGCAGCTGCGGGTGCGGCCTTGCAATCGGAGTTCGTGGTAACGCCAGCGTCCTGCCACCTCGTAGACAGAGGAGGCGGCGATAAAGCGCAGCTGCGAGCGCAAGCTGGGGTCTTGCGACAAGTGCGCGGCCAGCTGCAGCACGTGCTCGAGGTCGAGCCGTGTGTGGCGTACGTGGTGTCGCCGGGGCGGCACCACAAGGTGCACACGGTCGGAAAGGCGGCCGGTGCTGGTGCCGGCGAAGAGGCCGAAAGGTGTCGCACGTCCCGCCATGCGCATCAGGTAGCGCACCAACGTCGCCTCGAGTTGCAGGGCGGCGCGGCCGGGGGAGCCGGCAAGCCACGGCCCGAGTCGGTGGCACAGGCCGGGGGAAGCGACCTCGAGCGCGGCCTGCACCTCGGCGCGTTGGATGATGCTGCGCAAGCGCTGTCGCAACCGCTGTCGGTCCAGCGCCAGCGCGTCAGCCAACGCCCCGTCGGTATCCCAGGTCCGGCGGGCCGACAGCTCCGCGCTCCACGCGTGGATCTCGTCCCACGGCAGCGCCGGGGTGCGCAGGACGAAAAAGCCGGCGCAGCGCAGCCCCGGCTTGGCGCGCTGCACATCCTTGGGCTTCGACGGGTGCTGCATCGGCAGGCTCTCCTTCACGCCATCGCTGCCTACGGTACGCGGTGTTGCCTGGTCCGGCATCCCCCTTCAGAGGGGCCCTGCGCGCAGGTGCTCATCGGGTGTTCACGGATGGGACGGCCCACAGGCGTGAACGAACATGAAGCCAGACCCGAGACCGAACGCGATGCCGTCCTGCCTCGGGCCCACCACGAAGGGAGCTGCTCATGTCACCGAACCCGTGCGTCACCGACGACGACGTCACCCGCCTGACCGAAAAACTGTCGCAATGGGCGGCGTCCAGCCTGAGCCTGCAAGAGCAGACGCTGCTGGCCGGCGTGCTGGAACTGGCGGGCAAGATGTATGAGGGCACCACGTCGGCCGACGGCAAGCGCAAGCTGCCGCTGACGCGCGAGACGGTGCGTGACCTGAACCTCTGGGAGCGATTGATCGAGACCCAGGGACACAGCCTCTGGACCTGCGACAGGCCGCCTGTCTTTGGTGAGGACGTGATCAACCCGCAGGCCTGAGCGGGCGAGGCAGGGGCGGCGCGAGATGGACACCATCGACATCCCGAGGGTCGATGCGCGCCGCTTCAGGCCGCCGCGCTGGAGTCGAGAACCGCGCGTCGTCGAGGGCAACGTCGATGACTGGCCCGCGTTGAGACGTTGGCAGCCCGACTACCTCAAGCGCGTCGTGGGCGGCACGTCAGTGGCCGTCCGTGAGGCGACAGGGGCACCGCGCAACATCTACCAGAACCTGTCGCAAGGCGGGCGCATCACCTTCTCGCAGTACTTCGACTGGGTGCTGGAACTGGCACAGGCGCCCGATTTCCGTGCCATCGAAGCCACTGCCTCAGCCGACCCCGGCCGCATCTCGCAGGCGGTGTGCGACACCGGCTTCGAGTGTTCCTACTACCTCGATGCCAACCTGCACCGATGCCTGCCGCAGCTGCTCGCCGATGTGCGCACGCCGCCGTGGTATCGCGAGGCGCCGGTGGACACCATCTTCTGGTGCGGTGTGCTGGGCACCTCGTGCGGTCTGCATTCCGACGTGACGCCCAACTGCAACGTCCAGGTGGCGGGCCGCAAGCACTTCATGCTGTACCCGCCGTCGCAGGCGCGCTGGCTGTACCAGCTGCCCGGACGCACCCATTGCCGCTTCGACCCCAACCAGCCCGATTTCGAGCGCTTTCCGTTGGCGCGCAACGCACGCGGATGGCAGTGCGTGTTGCAACCGGGCGAGTCGCTCTACATCCCGGTCGGGTGGTTCCATCAGGTCACTGTGGTGTCCGGGTATGCGCTCAACGTCAACTTCTTCTGGCCGCGGCCGTTTCCGCAGGGGCTGCTGACGCCCGCACTGTGGCAACTGCTGTTGCGCCGCGGTTGGGCCCGGTTGCATCTGGCCGCACGCGGCGCCAGGCCCGTGGCGCCTGCGAAGGGGCGCCAGGTCGTGACGCCGCGAGCGGGACAGGGCTGAGCCGCAAAGCCTCTCAGCCTTTCGGCGGCGCTCCTTCCACACCGACGGCGCGTCCACGCGCTGGGGCAGGGCGCGCGCGCCGCTGCCACCACAACACCAGCCCGCTGCCGCCGAGCCCGGCCAGTGCGGCGCCGAACAGCAGGTTGACCACCGTCTGCCACGGCCCGCCCAGGCTGCCGATGTGCAGCGGATAGACCCAGGTGTAGGCGCGCGCGCCGGTGTCGAGCTCGTGCCAGCGGTGCACCGCCAGCACCGCGCCGTCGCGTGGGTCGAAGTAGACGGAACTCAGGCCGTTCGGGTGCGGGTCGTCCGGCAGCCGCAGACGCACCCGCCCGGCCTTGCCTGCGGGCGGCCATTGCACATAACCGAGCTGCCCCTGCGGCAGGCGACGGCGCGCCTCGGCCACCACTGCGTCGAGCGACACGGGCTGGCTTGCCGCAGCGGTAGCCGGCAGCGCAGGAGCGGATCGCGCGACACCGCCGCTGACCTGGGTGACCCAGGCCGACAGGGGCCGCCACGCCATGTAGGCGCCGCTCACGACGCTGACCAGGATGCCGAGGCCCAGGGCCGCTCCGGTGACCCGGTGCAAGTCGAACAGCGCGCGCAGCATCCCGGCATCGAGCTTGATGCGTACCGCATGGCACCAGCGCGCCGGCCACCACAACACGACGCCCGACACCAGCAGCACCAGGTAGGCGAGCACGGCCGTCGCAAGCACTGCTCGGCCGGTGTCTTCCAGCAGCAGCGTGGCGTGCAGCTCGAACAAGAAATTGAACACGCCCTCGTGTTCGCCACGCCGGCCCAGT
This sequence comes from Caldimonas brevitalea, assembly GCF_001017435.1. Lineage (NCBI taxonomy): Bacteria > Pseudomonadati > Pseudomonadota > Betaproteobacteria > Burkholderiales > Sphaerotilaceae > Caldimonas > Caldimonas brevitalea. The sequence goes on along the minus strand of NZ_CP011371.1, from coordinate 3,450,474 downwards.
TCGTCGCCGCTGGCCGGGTCCAGGTGCAAGGTGCCATGCCAGGCGTCGCCTCTTACAAACACCTGCAGGGCTTCGCCGGCCACGCGTGGCGGGCGGAACGTGAGGGTGGTGCCGCTGCCGAACTCGTGCACCAGACGCTGCCGGATCGCGTCGAGCTGCACCTCACCGGTCACCGGGGTGGCGCGGAACAGCTCGGGATGTGCCCAGGCGTCGAGCGGCCGGGCGACGACGAGGGCCGCACCCGTGAGGCCCGAGAGCAGCAGCAACAGGCCCAGGCTCAGCCCCAGCCAGCGGTGTGCCAGCCGCCATGCCTGGCGTGCTTTTGCGCGGGCCACGGTTCAGAAGTCGAACTTCGCCGCCAGACGCAAGGTGCGCGGCAGGCCCACCCCCACCAAGCCGTTGCCGGCGGTGCTCCAGTAGTCGCGGTTGGTGGCGTTGTCGAGGTTGGCCTGCCAGGTCACCGGCACGCCCTGCCACTGTGTGGTGTAGCGCGTGCCGGCCGACAGGGTGGTATAGCTGCCGACGTAGCCGGTGTTGGTGTTGTTGATCGCGCGCTTGCCGACGTGATAGACGCCTGCATTCACAGCCCAGCCCGGCACTGCCGCAAGCTTGTATTCAGCGAACAGGCTCGCGGTGTGTTTGGCCGTGTTCTCCGGCGTCTTGCCTTGCTCGCCGGCGACGCGAGACTCGGTGATCTCGGCGTCCAGCCACTGCGCCGATGCGATGAACGACCACTGCGGGCTCAACTCGCCCGCGGCCGACAGTTCCACACCGCGCGAGCGGCTGCGGCCGGCCAACAGCAAACGCATGGTGCTGGCCTCGGTGGTCGTCAGCTCGCGGTCGATGTCGAAATAGGCGGACTGCAGCAACAGGCCACGGCCGACCCGCGCCTTCACGCCCAGCTCCTTCTGGCGGCTCACCGCGGGGCGCAAGAATTCGCCGTAGTTGGCGTTCCGCTCGCCGGGCTGGGCGCTTTCCTCCAGGCCTTCCAGGTAGCTCGCATACACCGACAGTGCATCCGTGGCCTTGTACAGCAGCGACACGTTGGGTGTGGTGGCCGAGGTGTCGTAGCGGGTGTCGGACGACGCGGCGCTGGCGAAGACGCGGCGTGTCGAGTCGTAGCGGTAGTCGGTGTGCCGGACGCCGGCCAGCACCTGCCACTGGTCATTGAGGATCAACCGGTCGGAGAGGTACAGCCCGGTGTCGACGATCTCGGTGTCGTTATCGCCGCTCGCGGCCGGCAGGGGCAATTCGGGCAGCGCCACGGGCTGGTACAGATTCTGCGAACGGTTGACTCTGTCGTAGTTGAGCGCGTCGTCATGGCGCCGGTTGCGCGTGACACCGGCCGTCAGCTCATGCTGGAGCGGGCCGGTGGCCACCCGGCCGGACACTTCGGCGCGCAGGTTCTGGTTCACGTAACTCTGGTCGTCGACGAAGTTCTGTTGCAGCGTGCCGGCACCGGTGGCGGGGTTCTGCAGCGTGAACGACGCGTAGCGCCGGTCGCGCACGGTGCGCGCGCGACCGGCCTCCAGCGTCAGCAGCCAGGTGTCGTTCAAGGCCACGTCGGCCCGCAACAGCATGTTGGTGGCGGCGCCCTTGTAGCGCTGCCACTCGTCGCCGAGGTTGAAGTCGTTGGCCGGCATGGGCGGCACCTGCGTGGTGGCAGTCAGCGCGGGCGGTTCGCTGACGTCCTTGCGATAGTGCTCGAGGTCGAACTTCAGATTCAGCTTGGGGCTGACCTTCCAATCCCAGGCGAGCGAGGCCAGCGAACGGTCGCCCTTGACCTTCTCCACCCCCGTCTCGACCTTGCCCGCCGCCGCATTGACCCGTAGTCCCATCGTGCCCTCGGGCCCGAAACGCCGGCTCACATCCATGTGCAGGTCGGCCCCGCCGTGCTGGTTGACCGAGGTGGTGACACTGCTCAGCGCCTGCGCCGTGGGCCGCTTGGTGACGTAGTTGACGATGCCCGACGGCGGGATGAAGCCGTAGTAGAGCGACGAAGCGCCTTTCAACACCTCGACGCGCTCCTTGTTCTCGAGCGGCACCTCGACCAGGTTGATGATCGGCAGCGAGCCGTTGAGCCGGTGGTTGCCGCGGTTTTCGACCAGGATGCCGCGGATCGAGATGTTGTCGTAGGTGGCGCCGTTGAGTTGCGAGCGCGTCACCCCGGCGGTATTGCGCAAGGCCTCGTAGAGCGTGCGTGCGCCTTGTGCATCGAGCACCTCGCGGGTGACCGCGTTGTTGGTCATCGGCACGTCGAGCGGGTCCTGGTCGCGGAAGGTTCCCACCTGCACGCTGTTCGACGTGAAGCTGCGGCTGCGCTGCCCGGAGACCCTGACCTCCGGCAGCGCGGTGTCGGCAGAGGCGGACTGGGCCGCGGCGGTATCGGGCAGGCCGCACAAGGCGGCACAGGCCGTGGCGAGGACAGAGAGGGCGGGAAAGCGCGAAACGTCAGGACGCATGCGTGCAAATCTTTCTTGTAAATGCGAAGCGTTCGCATTCTATGTGAAAGTTTTACTTCCTCAGACGCCCGGGCGCCGTGGTGCCGCCGGACCTTGCGCCGGTCCCTATGGGCGCGAGAAGGGCGGTCAGTGAGAGGGAAGCTGGGGGGCCGAGGTGGACGCGGCCAGTGTCCGTGCCACCGCGCCGCCGAGTTCCTCGACGCAGTTCTGCTTGGGGATGATGTCGCGCACGCCAGCCTGCAAGGCCTCGTGGCGAAGCTCGTCGGTGAGAAAGCCGGTGATGATGATCACGGGCAGCTCAGGGTGCAGCTGCAGTACCTGGCGCGCCAGCTCGATACCGGTCAGCCCGGGCATGTTCTGGTCGGTCAGCAAAAGGTCGCAGCGCCTCGCTTGGCTGGTGAGGGCGGCGACCGCCACGTGCGGGTCCGCATAGCAGGTGACGTGGTAGCCCAGCCGTTGCAGCAGGGCTTCGACCGTCAGCAGCATCATCTCGTCGTCGTCGACGTACAGCACATGCTGACCCGCACCGTGCAGCGCGTCGAGGGCACCGGGGCGGGTGGGCGCGTCTTCGTCGCCCGCGTCGCGCAGGGCCGGGATGTACAGGTGGAAGGTGCTGCCCTGGCCGGGCGTGCTCTCGACCGCCACGGCACCGTCGTGCGCCATCACGATGCGGTGCACGACGGCCAGACCGAGGCCGGTGCCCTGGCCGGGCGGCCGGGTGGTGAAGAACGGATCGAAGATGCGTGCGCGCGTCGACTCGTCGATGCCGTTCCCCGTGTCGCTCACCCACAGGTGGGCGTGGCAGCCGGGTGCCAACAATCCCAGCCGCGACACATCGGCTTGCTCCAGTGTCACGTCTTCCAGTCCGATCGTGATGACACCCTGCTCGTCCGGCAGCGCCTGTCGGGCGTTGGTGCACAGGCTCAGCAAAGCCTGCTGGAGCTGGTTGCCGTCGAGTGCGGCGAACAATGGCGCCGCGCTCACGCTCACCTGCAGGTTGATCGTGTCGGGCAGCGTGTGGCGCAGCAGCACCAGCGTCTCGTCCATCACCGCGCGGATGTCCTGCTGGCGTCGCTCGGAACTCTGACGCCCGCCGAAGGCCAGCAGGTGCTGCACCAGCGAGCGGGCTCGCTGGCTCGACTGCCGGATGTGTGCCAGGTGTTCGAGCGCGGCCGCCCGATCCGGCAGGTCTTCTTGCGCCAACTGCAGATTGCCGAGGATCGCCGCCAGGATGTTGTTGAACTCGTGCGCGATGCCACCGGCCAAGGTGCCGACCGACTCCATCTTCTTCGCTTGTCGCAGTTGGTCCTCCAGTTCGCGCCGGCGTTCGTCTTCTTGTTTGCGCAGCGTGATGTCGCGCTCGACGGCCACGAAGTTCGTACAGCGCCCGTCGCGGTCGCAGATGGGCGAGATCTCGAGCTCGACCCAGTACTCGCGTCCGGTCTTGCCATAGTTGATCAGCTCTGCGCGCACGCTGTGCTTGGCATGCAGCGCTGCCGAGATGCGCTCCAGTTCGCTGCGGCGCGTCTTCGGCCCCTGAAGCATGCGCGGGCTCCTGCCTAGCACTTCGCTGCGGTGGTAGTCGCACAAGCGTTCGACGGCCTGGTTGACGTAGACGATGCGCGGGCCGGGCGGTTCCAGGCGGGCGTCGGTGATCATCAGCACGTCGTTGGAGTGTCCGATGCCGATGTCGAGCAGCCGCAGTTGTTCGAGCCGGGCGTGCCGCTCGCTGACGTCGCGGAAATAGATGGCCAGCCCTTCCGGCGACGGAAACAGGCGCACCTCGAACCATCGCTTCAGCGGCTCGTAGTACGTCTCGAAGTCGGTCGCCCGATGGTCTTTCACGGCCTTGCGCGCCTCCATCTCGAAAGTGCTGCCGAGCGAATCCGGAAACAGATCCCACACCACGCCGCCAAGACATTCGTCGCGACTGAGCTCCAGCAAGCGCTCGAACTCGCGGTTGACGACGACCAGCCGCCAGTCGGGGTCGACACAGCAGAATGCGTCGGTGATGCTTTCGAGGGTCTCGGCAAGACGCGAGGACAAACGCTGCTGCTGCTGCTGCTGCTGCTGCTGCTGCTGCTGCTGCTCGGCCAGCCGGCGTTCGGTGATGTCCTGAAGCACGCCTTGCACGCCCACGACAGCGCCGGTCGCGTCCTTCACGGCGTGACCGATGCTGCGCACGTAGCGCCGCTGCCCATCCAGCGCGCACAGTTCGACCTCCTCGTCGTAGCTGGCGCCGGTGGCTGCGCACCGGTCGAAGGCGGCCTTCAGGCGTTCGCGGGACTCGTCGACGTACAACGCGAGCGCGGCCGAGACTTCGAGGGTCTCTCCGGCAGGGACGCCGTGGATGGCCGCCACCTGGTCGGACCACTGCGCGTGGCCACTTGCCAAGTCGAGTTCCCAGCCACCGACGTGGGCAAGACGGCCCGCCATTGCCAGCAAAGAGTTGGTGCGACGCATCGTGTCGGCACGTTCGCAAAGCTGGGCCTGCCAACGGCGACGCAGCTCGATCTCGACCGCCAGCAGGTGGCCCGCGGTCTCCAGGGCCTGGATCTGGTCGACACGGAGTTGTCGGGGAACGCAGTCGAGCACCGCGAGCGTGCCGAGCGTGAGGCCTGATGGCGAGCGCAGCGGCACACAGGCATAAAAGCGCAGATGGGGCGGCGCCAGCACACAAGGGGCGCCCGCGTAGCGGCGGTCCGCGCGCAAGTCTTCGACGACCTGCGTCGCCTCACCCGACAGCGGTTCGCACTGCAGTACCAGGGCGCCAGCGGCGACCGCGATGGCGTCGAGGCCGGCGGTGGCCACCACCCGGGGCGCCTGTCCGTCGTGAACGGTGATCAATGCCGACGGGGTGTCGCAAAGCGTGGCGGCCAGGCGCGCGACCGGTCCGAAGTCGGGGCCCGCGGGCAAATCATTCGCCCCGATCGCCGGCCCCCTGCCGAGACCGCCCGGATCGGCATGCCCATCTTCCACAAAGTGGCGCTGGTGTGGCTCCATCGGGTGCGGGCCGGGCCGGCAATGCCGTGTACCCACCAGTGCAGCGGGGCGCTGCACCGACCACAGCCCGGGCCCGGGATCCTGCCCAAGAGGATAGGGCGGGGGCCGGCTCCGGCACCAGGAAGGCGTGTCGGCGCAGGGGGCATCGGCACCCGCCGCCGCGGTCCCTACACCTCGCCGATCGGCGAGGCGTCGCTGCGCCAGGCGAGCTTGACGTCGATCAAATGGCGTGCGGGCCAGGGCAGCGTAGGTTGCGGCCAGGCGGCCACCGACATCACCGCCCGCACCACGGCTTCTGTACGCGCTTCAAGGGCGGCGCGGTGCGGGACCGAGCGATTCGCGCACCACCAGTTCAGGCATGAACTGTTGCGACACCGGCAGCTCGGTGCGGTAGCAGAGGTTGATGATCATGCGGCAGGCGTTCAGCGCCATGTCGCCGATGGCGATACGGACCGTGGTCAGGCGTGGCGACAGAAAGGCGGCGATGTCGGCATCGTCGTAGCCCACCACCGACACGTCTCGCGGTACCACCCGGCCCGCCGACTGCAGGCACGACATGGCGGCCATCGCCATCTGGTCATTGGCGCAGAACAGGCCGGTGAAGCGCTCGCCCCGCCCGAGCAACCGCTCGGTGGCCTGCCAGCCGCTGTGCGCGGTGAAGTCGCCATCTTCGATGGCCACGCGGTCGCGCGCCACGCCATGCCGCCCCACCTCATCGAGGAAGGCCTGCACGCGCTGGCGGTTGTCCGGCGCGCTTTGCGGACCCTGGATGATGGCGATGTGTCGGTGGCCTTGCCCAAGCAAGGCCTGCGCCGCGAGACGCCCGCCGAGGCGATGGTCGACGCTGAACGAGGTCGACTTGAAACCTTTGACCTGCCGGTTCACGACCGCGATGCGGGGCTGCCGCTGCTGCAGGTCGACAAAGTCGGCGTCGCGCAAGGCGTTGCTGGAGACGATGAGGCCGTCGCATTCGCGGTCGATCAGGAAGCGCGCGCCGTCCAGCGCCTGTTGCCGCGCGTCCTCGTGGCCGCAGCCGTTGGCCGCCACCATGTGACGCCCGTGCCGGCGCAGCTCGGTGTCGATGGCATGCAGCATCGGGCCGTAAAACGGCCCTTTGAAATCCGGTACGAACACGCCGACCGTGCCCGTGCTGCGCAGCGACAACGCCCGCGCGGTGCTGGAGGGGCGAAAGTCGAGCGCCTTGATCGCTTCCTCCACACGCGCCTGCGCCTCGGCCGAGAAAGAGCCTTTGCCCGACAACACGCGAGACGCCGTGCCCACCCCGACGCCTGCCAGCCGTGCCACATCCTTGATCGTTGCCATCACCACTCTGCCGGTGTTCCTGAGGCGGCGATGATAGAAGCTACGGCGGGGAAGATGTCACAGACGTTGCTGGGTGGCGTGGTCGAACAGCGACACTCGGGCCGGATCGAGATGGAACGCCACCTTCGCGCCGGGGGCCGGTTCTTGCCCCGCCGGCGCCTGAACGGCGAGCCGGCGGCCGTGGTCGTCGAGCCAGACGATGGCGTGCGAGCCCATCGGCTCGACCAAGGTGACGGTGCCGTGTCCGCTGGCCTCGCCCGGCGGCTGCAGCGTCAGGTGTTCCGGGCGCACGCCCAGCACCACCTTGCGCCCCGGCTGCGGGCATTGCAAGAACGGATAAAGGCCGAGCGGGACCTGCAAGCGGTGGGCGATAAAACTGACCTGGTCGTCGGTGCGGGGCCCCAGTTCGCCATCGATGAAATTCATGCTGGGCGAGCCGAGAAAGCCGGCCACGAACAGGTTGGCCGGCGTGTCGTAAACCTGCGACGGCGTGCCGATCTGCTGGATGCGGCCCGCGCGCATCACCGCGATGCGGCTGGCCAGCGTCATGGCCTCGACCTGGTCGTGCGTGACGTAGATCATGGTCGAGCCGAGTTCGCAGTGCAGCTGCTTCAGCTCGCGGCGCAGTTCGGCGCGCAGCTTGGCGTCGAGGTTGGACAGCGGCTCGTCGAACAGGAACACCTGGGCCTGGCGCACCAGGGCCCGCCCGATCGCGACACGCTGCCGCTGGCCGCCCGACAGCTGCGACGGCTTGCGGTCGAGCAGGGAGTCGAGCTGCAGCATGGACGCGGCGCGCTGCACCCGCCGCTGGATCTCGTGTCGTTCGACGCCGGCGATGCGCAGGCCGAACGACAGGTTGCGTTCGACGTTCAGGGTCGGATAGAGGGCATACGACTGGAACACCATGCCGATGCCCCGGTCCTTGGGGTCGGCCCAGGTGACATCGTTGCCCCCGATCTCGATGCGCCCCTCGTCGACGTCGAGCAGGCCGGCGATCGAATGCAGCAGGGTCGACTTGCCGCAACCCGAAGGCCCGAGCAGGACCAGGAACTCGCCTTCGCGCACCTGCAGGTCGAGGCTCTCGAGGATGGGCGCGGCGCCGAGCCGGATGTTGAGCGCATGGATGGACACACTGGACATGCAGTTCAGCCTTTCACGGCCCCGGCCGCGATGCCGCGCACGAACCAGCGGCCCGACACCAGGTAAATGACCAGCGGCACCAGCGAGGTGAGCAGGGTGGCCGCCATGTTGACGTTGTAGAGGCGTTCGCCGGTGGTGGTGTTGATGACGTTGTTGAGTTGCACCGTCATCGGCAGGTGGTCCCGGCCGGCGAACACCAAGCCCAGGATGAAGTCGTTCCAGATGCCGGTGACCTGCATGATCACCGCCACCACGATGATCGGCAGCGACATCGGCAACATTAGTTGCAAGAAGATGCGCCAAAAGCCACCGCCGTCGATGCGTGCGGCCTTGAACAGCTCGGCCGGGATCGACGCGTAGTAGTTGCGGAACAGCAGCGTCATCACCGGCATGCCGAACACCGTGTGGATCAGCACGATGCCCGGCAGTGTGCCGAACAGCGACAACGCGGCAAAAGCTCGTACCAGCGGGAACATGATGACCTGGTAGGGCACGAAGGCGCCCAGCAGCAGAACGCCGAACAGCCACTGCCCGCCGCGCGGCCGCCAGAACGACAGCGCGTAGCCGTTCAGCGCGCCCAGGAAAATCGAGACGGCGGTGCTCGGCACCACGATCAGCAGCGAATTGACGAAACCGCCGCGGATGCCCTCGCACTGCAGCCCGGTGCAGGCGCCGGCCCACGCCACCGCCCAGGGCTCCAGCGTCATCTTCACCGGCAGCGAGAACAAGTTGCCGAGGCGGATCTCCTCCATCGGTTTCACCGAGGTGATGAGCATCACGTAGAGCGGCAGCAGGAAAAACGCCGCCGCTCCGAGCAGAAAGGCATACAGGCCCCAGCGGGCCGGGGTGGTGGTGCGGCGGCGCCGGGCACGGCTGGGCAGGGCCGGTCTTGCGGCGGACAGGCCGGTCGTCAGCGTGCTCATCGGGCCCCTCCTGGTGCCTCGCGGCGTGCGGCGCGTTGGCGCGCATACAGCCACGGGGCCAGCAAGGCCAGGACCGTCAGCAGCAACACCGTCGACGCGGCCGAGGCCAGGCCGATGTTGGAGCGGCCGAACAAGTGATCCATGATGAACTTGGCCGGCACCTCGCTGGCCACCCCCGGGCCGCCTTGCGTCATCGCCACCACCACGTCGAATACTTTGACGACGCTGACCGACAACAGCACCACCGCGGTGGCGATCGACGGACCGAGCAGGGGCAGCACGATGTTCAGGTAGACCCGCCATGTCGGGATGCCGTCGAGACGCGCCGCCTTCCAGAGGCTGTCGTCGATACCGCGCAAGCCCGCGAGCATCAGCGCCATCACCAGCCCCGAGGCCTGCCAGACGGCGGCCAGCACGACGGCATACATCACCTTGTCCTGGCTGACGATCCAGTCGAAGTGGAAGTGCTCGAAGCCGAGGCTGCGCACGCTGGCCTGCAGCCCCAGCTCCGGGTTCAACATCCATTGCCAGATGAGGCCGGTGGCGACGAACGACATCGCGTAGGGGTACAGGAAGACGGTGCGCAGCGCACCTTCGCCGGCGACCTGCTGATCGATGCAGACGGCCAGCAGGAAACCCAGCACCAAACAGGCTCCGATGAACAGGACGCCGAACAGCGCGACGTTTTCCAGTGACAGCAGCCAACGGTCGCTGCCGAACAGCCGGCTGTACTGTGCAAGGCCGACGAAATCGTCGACCGGCAGGCTGCGCGAACTGCTCATCGACACCCTGACCGACCAGGCGACCGTGCCGACATAGGCCAGCAGCACGGTGGCAGCCATCGGCAGCATGGCCGTGTAGGCGGCCCATCGATGCAGTCGCACAGGGCGGCGCCGGGTTCTGTTCATTCGATGACCTCCATGCCGCACACTGGCCGAGCGGGGCTCATGACGGCGCCTTCAGGGTCGGTCGGGGGGCCTCAGCCCTTCACGGCCGCGCCGATGGCCTTGACCACCTCGTCCACCGGCTGCTGCGTGTTCCAGTACTTGGTGATGATGTCTTGCAGCACGCCGGCGATGTCGGGCGACACCAGCATTTCAGGGTTGGGCAGGTGGCGGGAGGCGTCTTTCATCACCTGCAGGCCCTGCTGCGCGCACACATCCATCGCCGATGCATCGACGTCGGTGCGGATCGGGATCGAGCCTTTTCGGTTGCTGAAGGCCACCTGTGCGGCCGGTGCCGTGATGGTGGCGGCCAGCAGATGCTGCGCCTTGATGGCGTTCGGATCGCTGGTCTTGGGGAACACGAAAACGTCGCCGGCGATGATGTAAGGCGACCTGGGCCCCAGTCCCGGGAAGCAGCCGAACTCCTTGCCGGCGGTTTGCCGTGCGGCCTGGAACTCCCCCTTGGCCCAGTCGCCCATGATCTGCACACCGGCCTTGCCGGCGATCACCATCGAGGTGGCGTCGTTCCAGTTGCGGCCCGCGGCGCCCCCGTCCACGTACGCCTTCAGCCGCTTGAACGACAGCAGGACCTGCTTGAAGGCCTCCGACTGGATCGCCTTCTGGTCACGGTCGCGGTAGACCTTCAAATACAGGTCGGCGCCGCCCAGGTGGGCGAGCAGGGCGTCGAAGGTGAGCTTTTCCTGCCACGGCTGGCCGCCGAAGGCGAGCGGCACCACACCGGCGGCCTTGAGTTTGTCGAGCGCCGCGAACAGCTGCTCGGCGGTCTTCGGCTCCTCTTTGATACCGGCCATGTCGAACGCCGTTTTGGAGTACCAGAACCACGCCGGCATGTGCACGTTGACCGGCACCGCGTAGTAGTGGCCCTTGACCTTGATGCTGTTCAGGATGGGCGCCGGCAGCAGCTTGTCCCAGTGGTTCTTCTGCGCGACGTCGTCAACGTGGTTGAGCAGGCCGGCGTCGATCACGTCATGGAACTGTTTGGAGGTGTTGAACTGCGCCGCGGTCGACGGGTTGCCGCCCACGATGCGGTTGATCGCGGCTGCCCGGGCCGACTCGCCCCCGGCCACCGCGCTGTCCACCCAGGTGCCGCCGGCGGCCTTGTAGGCGGCCGCCAGTTCCTTGACGGCGGCCGACTCGCCACCGGACGTCCACCAGTGGATCACCTCTGCACGCGTTTGCGCCGCGGCGGGCAGGGCGGTGGTGGCGGCCAGGCACAGGCCGATGGCGATACGGGTCGTGCTGCTCATGTGGGTCTCCTCGTGTGCAGGGCTGCGGGCGCCCGTGTGGTTTAGATCGGGCAGACTGCCGTCGCTCACGCCCGCGAGCGGCGCTGCGCCAGGAACTCGCGCAGCGCCAGTGCGCTGTCCTTCAAGGTGCGCTGCTGGGTGCGGTAGTCGACGTGCACGATGCCGAAGCGGCGTTCGTAGCCGTAGGCCCATTCGAAGTTGTCGAGCAAGGACCAGACGAAATAGCCCTTGACCTCGACGCCTTGCCGCATCGCCTCGTCGACCGCGGCGAAGTGGCGCCGCAAGTAGTCGATACGTTGGGGGTCGTCGACCCGGCCGTCGACCACCCGGTCGTCGCTGGCCATGCCGTTCTCGGTGATGTAGATCGGCGGCAGGCCCGGGTAACGTCGCTTGAAGCCGACCAGCAGGTCGCGCAGGCCCTCGGGATAGACCTCCCAGCCCATCTGCGTCCGCTCCACGTTAGGCTGCGAGCGCTCCACGTAGCCGTGCGCGCCGTCGCTCCCGACGTTGGCGCGGAAGTAATAGTTGATGCCGAGATAGTCGAGCGGCGTCGAGATCAGCGCCAAGTCGCCCGGGCGTACCGCCGGCTCGATGCCGGGCCACAGCTCGCGCAGTGCTTCCGGGTAGTGGCCGAGCAGCAGCGGGTCGAGCACCCAATGGTTCGCGCAGGCCTCGGCGAGCCGGGCCGCGTGCAGGTCTTCAGGGCGCTCGCTGTCGGGCTTCACAGCGTTGACGTTGGAGACGATGCCGACCGGCGCGCGGTCGTTGCCGCGCAGCACCCGCACCGCCTCGCCGTGGGCCAGCAGCAGATGGTGCATCGCGTCGACGGCGTAGCGCACGCTCTTCAGCCCTGGGGCGTGGTGCCCGTTGCCGTAGCCCAGGAAAGCCGAACACCAGGGTTCGTTCAAGGTCGTCCAGGCGTTGACCCGCCCGGCCAATTCGCGGCTGACCACGTCGGCGTAGTCGGCAAAGCGTTGCACGGTGTCGCGGTTGAGCCAGCCGCCGCGGTCTTGCAAGTGCTGCGGAAGGTCCCAGTGGTACAGCGTGACGAAGGCTTGCAGCCCTTGCTGCTGCAGCCGGTCGAGCAACCGCTTGTAGAAATCCAGCCCCTTCGTGTTGGGCCTGCCGGCCTCGTCCATCACCCTGGGCCACGCGATCGACAGCCGGTAGCCACCGAGGCCGAGGCCCGCCACCAACTCGAGGTCTTCCGCCCAGCGCCGGTAGTGGTCGCAGGCGTGGTCGCCGGTGTCGCCGTTGAGTACCTTGCCCGGAGTGCGGGAAAAAATGTCCCAGATCGACGCGAGACGGCCATCTTCGGCCGCGGCACCTTCGATCTGGTAGGCAGCGGTCGCGGCACCGAACAGGAAATCGGGCCGCCACATCGACGAGTCTTCGGGCGGTGCGAGAGACGAGGGCAGGGTGAGATCGCGCAACAACGGTAAGCCTCCGACAGATGACGGGCCGGAATCGGTCAAATGGAACCGGTTCCAATCGCGCTCGATTTGACCAGTGTCAGAGGGCGAGGGTGATTGGGGTTATCCCGGCCGGGCGGCGGGTCCAGCGGAGGCGGCAGGGTGTGCTGCGGGCGCAACAGCGGTCACGCAAATCTTGAAAGGTGCGGAACAATAACGATTCTCAGTTTTATTTGGACAGTCGGTTGCCGCAATGGCGGCCGAACCGCGCTGTCCAGAGGCTGCCGCCGTCTGGGCCGCCTTGGGTCTCATACCAAGTCATAGCGTTGCCTTCAGGGAGCACCTCATGTCCATTCGCGTTCTCGCCGCAGCTGCGGTCACTCTCGTCGTCGCCTGGTCGGCACCGGCGGTCGCCGACGAAAACCTGTTCGGCTATGTCAAGGGTGCCGAAACGCTGCCCAAGGGCGCCAAGGAGCTGTACCAGTGGGTGACGGTGCGCGATGACAAGGGGACTGGCGAGTACCGTGCGATCGACTCCAAGACCGAGTTCGAGTACGGCGTGACCGACCGCTTCCAGGCGGCGATCGCACTCAACGCCTTGGCGGTCGACACGTCGGGCCTGTTGATCGACGGTTATCTGCCGCAGGAGAAGGACACCGGCCTCAGGCTGTCGGGCCTGGAAGCCTCGTTCAAGTACAACTTCATGAGCCCGGCAAAGGAAGACGTCGGCCTGTCCGGCTACGCGACACTCGGTTATGGGCGGCTCGACCGGCATTCGGGCCAGCGCAAGAGCGAATACGAGGTCGAGACGGGCTTGCTGGCGCAGAAGTACTTTCTCGAGGGGCAGCTGACCTGGGTCGCCAATGTCGGGGTGCGAGCCGGATATGCAGACCGCAAGGCCATCGAGGGTCTGTCGGAAGATATCGAGTGGCCGACCGACCCCGAGATGGAGATCAGCACCAAGATCGGCACAGGCCTCGCCTACCGCTTCGCCCCCAGCTGGTACGTGGGCGCCGAACTGCTGCACGAGATCGAGTACGAGACCGAGGTCGGCAAGGAGCGCTGGTCGCTGTTCGGCGGCCCGACGCTGCACTACGGTGGTCAGAGATGGTGGGCGTCGTTGACCTGGTTCCAGCAGCTGCGCGGCGGCGGCGAGAAGTACGAAGGCCAGCGTCAGGACGACCTGCACCTGATCGAGAAGACGCGCCGCGAGGTCCGGCTGAAGGTGGGCTACAACTTCTGAATGCACCATGAGCCGACGTGATTGGAGCTGGTTCCTGGTGCCCACCGCGGCACTGGTCTCGCCTGTCTATGCGACCGACTATTTGTCGGTCCCTCAGGCTCAGAAGCTGTTGTTCCCGCAGGCACAAGCCTTTTTGGAGCAGCCGCTCAAGCTGAGCGCCGAGCAGCGCGACCGGGTCAAGGCGGTGAGTGGTCTGCGGCAGCGTTGGGACGAGCAAAAGGTGTGGCGCGCCGAGAAGGACGGCCGGCTGCAGGGCTGGTTCATCCAGGACGACGTGATCGGCAAGCACGAGTTCATCACCTATGCGGTGGCCATCTCTCCACAAGGCGAGGTGCTGGGCGTCGAGATCCTCAGCTATCGCGAGACCCATGGCGGTCAGGTGCGCGAGCCCCAATGGCGCAAGCACTTCGCCGGCAAGACGCTGGCTGACCCGCTGAAGCTCGATCAGGACGTCCCCAACATCAGCGGCGCGACCTTGTCGTGCCGCAACATCACCGATGGCGTCAAGCGATTGCTGACGCTGCACCAGCTCTACCTGTCGTCCCATGGCTGAGGTGCGCCGCATGCGGCCGCTGCTCGGCACCTATGTCGAGGTGGGCGCGAGGGGGAGCCGGCCGCGACTGGAGCGCGCGGTCGAAGCGGCCTTCGAGTGTCTGCAGCGGGCGCACGCGCGATGGAGCTTCCACGACCCCGACAGCGAGTTGACCCGCTTCAACCGCAGCGGAACGCAGCCGCTTGCACTGCATCCCCAGACACTGCGTTTGCTGCGCATTGCCCACGCGCTGATGCTCCGCAGCGGCGGCCGCTTCAATTGCACCGTTGGCGGCCTGCTGGTGCGCCGGGGCGTGCTGCCCGACCACGGCGGCGACTACATCGACGTCGGGGAGGCCGGCGACCTCGAACTCGGCGCGGCCGGGGCGCGCCTGCGCCGCCCGCTGCGGCTGACCCTGGACGGCATTGCCAAGGGCTATGCGGTGGACCTCGCTGTCGGAACGCTCAAGCGCCAAGGGGCGAGGGCCGGCTGGGTCAACGCGGGCGGCGACCTGCGGGTGTTCGGAGACCTGGCTCTGCCGGTGCACCGCCGTGAGCCGGACGGCCGGATGCAGGCCCTGGGCATCCTGCGCGAGGCGGCAGTGGCCACGTCACAACGGAAGGCCGGTGGGCTGGGGGACGATCGATGCCCTGGCTGCATCGTCGCACCTCCCGACCTCAGGGCGGCGGACGCCGCCGGCGTCTGGACGGTGTTGGCACGGTCGGCATGGCGAGCCGATGCCTTGACCAAAGTGGCGGCCAACGCTGGGGACGCGGCCGACCGAGCCGTGGCCAGCCTGGGCGGGCGGCTGGTGACACCCGCGGTCCCGGGTGGCCCAGCATCATGAAAGGCTATCCCCGCTGGTTCACGCCCTGCTTGCTGTGGGCCTTGGCTGCACTGCTGCTGACCGGACTGCTGCTGGTGCCGACGATGCTGGAGATGCGGCTCGACTGGGACCCGGGCTGGCGTCTGGGCGGCGCGGCACGTCTGGCCACCGCATCGCTGCATGCCGCACTTGCGTTCGGCTGCACCTTGTTCCTCGGGGCCTTGTGGAGCGTCCACATGCGCGCCGGCTGGGGCCGGCGGCGGCATCGCACCACCGGGCTGACGCTCGCACTGCTCGCGCTGGCCCTGATCGTGACCGCCTTGGGGGTCTACTACCTCGCCGACGAGACCCTCGCCAGCGGCATCGCCTTGCTGCACACGGTGCTCGGGCTCGTCGCCTGCGCATGCCTGGCCCTGCATTGGGCGCAAGCACGGCACCCGCACGGCCAGCGCCGTCGCGCGACCTGAGCCGTCCGGGCCAGCCTGCTCGCGGCGGGGCTCACTCGCGCGTTTGCACGCTCAGCAGCTTGCCGCTGCGCGTTTCGAACTCGCAGCGGTACGTGAACGGCACCGAACTCATGCCGGGCGCGCGTTCGACGCCGCCCTGGCCTTCGAGGCTGGCACGGGTGGCGGCGGAAGAGCGGACGCGGCGTGAGTCGGAGCCGAAGGCGATGCGGCCGACACGCGGGTATTTCTGCTTGAGCGCCGACGCGGTGGCCGTTTCGCAAGCTTCGGGCGAGATATGCGTCAAATCGGCGTCGCCCACCTGCTCTGGCGCCGAACGGCGCTTGCCGGTGTCGCGAAACACGACGCCCGAGGTGGCACCGGTCTTGGCGTTGAACGCGCAGCTGTAGGTGAAAGGCATCGGCGAGCTGCCGTTGCCGGCGTACTGGCCTTCACCCTTGACGCCGGTCTCGTCATCGGTCATCGGGGACAGGGCACGTTTGGCGCCGCTGAACTGGACCTCGTCGGCACTGCGGCCGCGCATGGCTTTGATGGTTTCGGCCACCGCCGCTTCGCAGCGTTCGCCGGCTCGTGCTGCCGGCGTGGCCGCCGCTTCGCCGCCGCCGGTCTTGGGCGCGCTGGCGCCCGTTTCGGTCTGGGCCAGCACGCTGCAGGAAGCGCCGAGCCAGAGCATCAGCAGGCTCGTGAGGCGAAGTGGTGTGTTCATGCGGATCGATCCGTTCGTCGTAATACAAATGAGGGCTGGCGGCGCGAGCGGCGGATGAGGCGCTCAGCACCCGGCGGCCCGCGAGCCCGGTTGGCGCACCTGCACAGCATTGCGCGCGCTCGCGCATGCTACCCGCGCGCAAGCAGTCCGTCCGGACCGGTGCGGACGGGCCGGACAGGCGGCTGCCGCCGGCTTCCCTAGCGGCCGGCGACGGCAGCAGCATAACGTGTCGGGCGGCCGGCACCGCAACCGGTCTGCGATGGTGAGGCCAGGATGCCAGGGCGATGGTGGGCGACACGCGGTGTGCAGTGTGAGATGCAGGTGTCTTTTGCAACCGCTCGGCCCGGGCTGTGGTGTTCGCCGGCGGCATGCGGCACAGTGCCCGCGAGCCGGCCCCGCCACGCGCGTCGAATGCCGGTCCCCCTCCATCCCTTGAAAGTCTCCACCGATGCGATTGACCCGCACCTTGCTTCCCTGGCTCGCCGCGGCGTGTTGCGCCGCGGGTGCCGCCGCTGTCGGGCCGGCACAGGCCCAGCTGCAGCCCCTGGCGGCGCCCCAGGCCGGCAGCCGCAACGACCTGAGCGACCCGGCGAAGAAGGACATCGCCATGCAACTCGTCTCGAGCGCCGAGAACTCGTCGCTCGACTGGCGTGCGCAGTACCGCTACATCGAGGACATCGGCGACGGCCGCGGCTACACGGCCGGCATCGTCGGCTTTTGTTCGGGCACCGGCGACATGCTGCAGCTGGTCGAAACGTACAACCGGCGCGCACCCGGCAACGTGCTGGCCAAATACCTGCCGGCGTTGCGCCGGGTCGACGGCTCCGACTCGCATGAGGGCCTGGACCCCAACTTCGTGTCCGACTGGCGCCGTGCGGCGCAAGACCCGGCCTTCCGGCAATCGCAGGACGCGGTGCGCGACGAGGTGTATTTCAACCCGGCCGTGCAGCAGGCCAAGCAAGACGGCTTGCGTGCGCTGGGCCAGTTCATCTATTACGACGCGCTGGTGATGCATGGCCCCGGCAGCGACAGCGTGAGCTTCGGCGGGATCCGCAAAAAGGCTTTGCGGCGGGCCAAGCCGCCTTCGCAGGGCGGCGACGAGGTGGCCTACCTGAATGCTTTCCTCGATGCCCGTGTGGCGGCGATGAAGACCGAAGAGGCGCACAGCGACACCAGCCGGGTGGACACTGCCCAACGTGTGTTCCTGCGCAAGGGCAACCTCGACCTGAACACGCCGCTGGAGTGGAAGGTCTACGGCGACAGCTACCGCATCGCCGCGGTCGACGGCAACCCGCCGCCCGCCCCGCCGCCGCCCACGGCGCCGGGCCTGGACGACGACGGTGTGCAGATGCTGTTGCCGTCGGCCACCAAGGGCACCTCGCTGCGCCTGGGCGAGAACGACCCCAACCAGACCTCGCGCATCTATCTCGAGAAGAAACAGAAGGCATACGCCCGCGACGAGGGTGCGCTGCGCTACTGGAGCACCGAGTCGTACCCGCTCAACTATGCGAGCGGCGGCACCGGCTGGACCATGCGACTGCATTTCAAGGCCAGCGACGAGGAGCAGCGCTACACCTGGAAGACGCAGAAGAAGGGCTACCTGGCGAGCCCCAAGGACTTCCGCAACCAGGAGTTCACCGTGTACCTGCGCGTGCACCAGCTGCTCGACGCCGGTCGCTCGCAGGCGCAGCTGAAGGTGCGCGGCGGCCGCCACAGCGGCAGCGACCCGGATGCCGCCTCCTGCGTGATGATGACGCTGGGCCCGGCAGACAGCAGCCGCAATGCGCGCTTCGCCAAGGAGCTGACCCACCCCGACTACGACTACGTCCGGCTGGAGCCGAAGTTCGACGCGGGCCTGGTCGACAACACCTGGGTGGGCTTGAAGCTGGTCAGCTACGCCGACCCGTCGAATCGGTCGCGTGTGATCAACCGGCTCTACCTCGACCGCGACCCGTTCGACCGGGCCACCGGCAAGCCCAACAACCGCTGGCGCTTGTTCAGTGAGTATGTCGATGTCGACGGGACCGACACCGGGCACTTCAGCAAGTACGCCCACTGGGGCGGGCCGCTGACCACCTTGCGGGTCGACGGCTGGCAGCGCATCGATTTTGCCCTGCCGTCGGTGCGCGAGATCGTGCCGCCGGCGCCCTGACAGGTGCGAGCGCCCGCGGTGGCACCGGTCTGCTGCGGGCGCCCCGCCCAACAAAAACCGCCTTGGCGGGTTTTTTGTTGTCTGTAGGCCGGCCCGGCCGGGACAGCGCTCGAAGGCCGCCGGCTTCAGCCGCCGATGTTGATCGGGGCTTCGGCGCGATCGCTGCGCAGCGCGCTGATGGTTTCGCGCTTCACGTCATCGCGGCTGCGGGTGACGGCGCTGCGAGCGGTCATCGGGGACATGCTGGCTTCACCGCTGTGGACCACCAGGGGTTGGTCGGCGCGGGCTTGCAGCAGTTCGGCCTTCACTTGAGCGCGGGTCTTCAGCGAGGCGTACTGGGCGTGGAAGTTGTCGTCTTCGGGCGTGGCTTCCTGCGCGAAAGCGCCGGCGGCGGCAAAGGTGGCGATCACGGCGACGATCAAGTTCTTCTGGACGTTCATGGTGCTACTCCGTTCTTCAATCAGGTGATAGGTCCGGGTCGGGCGGGTAAGCCGTCTGGCCCATCGCTGAGTCGCAAGCGTGATTCGTTTGTGCTCATCGATGGGATGAACTTTAGAGATGAACGGACGGGCGAAAAACGGGCGGCGCTTCAATGGATCGTTGCAAAAATGGCAAGTATTCAGGGCGCGGATGCACCAACTCCTGCCGACCAGGACGGCGACGGCAAGAAAATTGACCCGGTGAAGGAGAAGTTGCACAGCAGATCATTGTGTTTTCAGAAATAGAGTCGAGGCCGTCCTGCCGCTTGGCGCCGCCGGTGGCCTCGCTCCCACCGTGTCATCGGCAGGGGGTTGCGCCGTGCCGGCGCCGTCGCGGTCCTAACATCGTCGACGGTTCGACCCTGGATCAAGAGCGCGGAAAACAGCATGGTCCGACTTTGCTTCGTCCTGGCGACGTCGCTGGCCTTGTCGGTGGGGTTTCATCGCAGCGCCGCTGATAACCAGCCACTGCGCATCGCCACTGGGGAGTTGCCGCCCTACGCGACCCAATCGCGCGACGACCAGGGCATTGCGCTGTCCATCGTGCGACGTGCGTTCGAGTTGTCGGGCTACAGCGTTCGCTACACCTTCCTGCCGTGGTCGCGGGCGTTGCGAGAGACACGTCAGGGCAAATGGGACGGCACCGCGTACTGGGGGCGGGCGCCCGAACGGGAAGCAGGTTTTCTGCTCAGCGACACGGTGATCGAGGAGGAGTGGGTGTTCTTGCACCGCCGCGACGTCGACTTCGATTGGCACACGCTCGACGATCTGAAGCCTTGGCGGATTGCGATGATCCAGGACTACTCCTACAACGCGGGGCTCAAGGCGATGGTGGCTGCCGGAGAGCTACACATCGACCCGACACCCGACGACCTGGCCGCCTTGCGCAAACTGATCAGGCGGCGTGTCGACGTGGTGCCCATCGAACGCTATGTGGCGTGCGACTTGATCAGCCGCTATCTCAACGCCGCCGACGCTGCCGTCTTGAAGGCCCATCGCCGACCCATGACGCTGCAGTTCACCACCCATTTGCTGCTGCCCACCGTACTGCCGAAGAGCGAGACGCGGCGCGAGGCGTTCGACAACGGCTTGAAAGCCTTGCGAGCGTCGGGCGAATACGCCCGTCTGCGTGCGGTCGTCACGTGCCCTGCACTCAACAAGTCATTGCAGGGCAAGGACACGGCACGCTGATCGACACCTTGCATGGCCGGTCAAGGGAGTGTCGGCGCCGGCTCTGCCTGCAGAGCGATGCGCACGACCGTGCCCACGCCTTCGGTGCTGGTCAGCGTCAACTCGCCGCCCATCATCTCGATGAGCTGCCGCGACAAGGCGAGCCCCAGGCCGACGCCCTCGATCTGCCCCTCTTCCTGTCCGAGCCGGTTGTAGGGCTCGAACAACTGTGTGAGACGCTCCGGCGGTACGCCGATGCCGGTGTCGTGCACCGACAGGGCCACATGCGTCTCGTCCTGTCGTTCGGCCGAGATGTCGACCTTGCCGCCCGGCCGGTTGTACTTGATGGCATTGCTCAGCACGTTCACCAGCACCTGGCGCAGCCGCGTCGCGTCGGCCCGCACCCTGAGCCGGCCCGCCGTGTCGTCCGACGGCATGCTGTGCAACTGCACCTGCTGCTGGGCCGCCATCGACTCCACCAAGGGCAGGCACTCGGCGACGATGGTCGACACATCCACCGGACGCAGGTCAAGCTGCAGTTTGCCGCTTTCGATCAGGCTGCGGTCGAGCAGGTCGCGGATCAGGGCCAGCAGGTGCTGGCCGGCATCGTGGATCAGTCCTGCATGCTTGTGCTGTGCTTCGCTCAGGTGACCGCCCGGATCGAGCATCAACAGCTGAGAGAAACCGAGGATGGCGTTGAGCGGCGTGCGCAGCTCATGGCTCATGCGGGACAGGAAAGCGGTCTTGGCCTGGTCCGCCGCCTCGGCCGCTGCGCGTTCCCGGCGCGCCTGTTCGAGTTCGAGCCAGGCGGAGACATCGCGCAGCAACAGCACCCGCATCGGCTGGCCACGGAAGATGAGTTGCCTTTCCGACAGCTCGACGACCCGCTGGCTGCCGTTCGAAAGCCCGAGCCGCACGGTGCCGTGACGTGACGCGCCCGGCGCCGCCTGGGGCGGGCCATAGACCGGCGCCCCGAGGGGCTCGCCGGATTCCAGCTGCGGCAGCACTTCCGCCACCGGCCGCCCGATCAGATCCTCCGCCTCTCGTTTGAGCAGTGTGGCTGCGGCCGGGTTGACGCTGAGCACCCGGCCCTCGGCGTCCACACCGACGATACCTTCGAGCAGCGATTCGATCAGGGCCGACATGCGGGCCTCGTGATCGGCCAGTTCCTTGCCGGCAAACTGAGCCTGCGCTTCAGCGGCGCGCAGCCGCTCCACATAACGGCCAAACTGCGCGAACAGCGCGCCAATCTCGGTGTGCTCATGACCGACCGGGGGTTCCAACCCGGTCGTGAGGTCGGCACCGGACAGGGTCTGGGCCGCCCGCAACAGGGGGCGGGTGCTGGTGAAGTAGAACAGGGCCGCCACGGCAGCGGCCAGTAGCACCAGCAGCAGCAACGACAACAACAAGCCGGCCTGCAACCGCGCGAACAAATCGGTCTCGAGCTGTCGCATGTTCAAGTGCGCATGCAGTTCGCCTACCGCCCGGCCTGTCAACGGGTGCATCAAGACACGCTGGTGATGTTCGACAGGACCGAGCAGATGGCCCAACAGGACGGGCCAGCGCGGACGTTCTGCGGACCGCAGGACCGCGGCGAGCAAACGGCCTTCGTCGTCGCGGATTTCGACCTCGGCATAAGGCCCGGAGGCGGCCAGTCCGGCGGCCACCACCTGGGCCAGATCGGGGTTGAGGTCGTAGGCGGCCTGCTGCGCCGGGGCCTGGGCGGCGTCCAGCGACTGTTCGATCTGCCGCCCCAGGTGCGCTCGCTCGGCACGAGCGTGGTAGAGCAGTTGCAGCACCGCCAGCATCAGGGCGACCGCGGTGCCGGCCAAGGTCAACCACTTGAACTGCCGCCACAGAATGGAATGGCTCCACCGGTGGGCCGGCATGGCGGCGGTGTGCGCGGCGTCTGTCGGCTTGAGGGGCGGCGAGCGCATGTGACCTTTCTGCAAACGTTGGACCCGCCCTCCGGCCGTGGCTGCGCGTCCCCACGGCGGTTCTTCAATTTTTAGCAGCTGTCGAGTCTGAAGCACATGCGAGCGAACCATAGGATCGCTGATGAGCCCCTGGTTGACCTGACAGGACGGTGCTTCAAAGCCCGAAACAACCCCTTGTAAGGTGCGCTGCTTGCTGCACATCGGCTGCGGTCGCCCCGCCGTCGCAGCCCTCGGGTGATCCCCGGAGCGGCAATGAGGTGTAGGGGTGTCACCCGTCTGCGGGGGCGACCCGGCCACAAGCAGAAGAGGCAGCGCACGACGCATGCTCAGGCGCAGGACTCACGACTCGGGAGCGCCTGTCGCCCGGCCACTCGCTACCGCGGCAGCGGCGGCTGAGTCTCGAACCCATCGGGGAGGAGGGACGCTATGGAGACAGAACATTTCGATTTTGCAGAGCTGTTCACGCTCTGCGTGCGGCAGGCCGTTCCACTCGCAGCCTCCAAGCAGCAGTCGTTCGGCTTCGACTACCGGGGGCCCCGGGTGATGCTCCAGGGAGATGCCACGGCGATGAAGCGGGGCATCTACCGTTTGCTCTGTGGGGCCGTCGACCTGCTCGAGACCGGCTTCGTCGTGTTCACCGGCTCGGGCCGTCCGCATGGCCACGGCACGTGTGAAGTGACCGTGACGGCAGCGGGCACCGGACTGTTGGAGCCCGACGCCTGCATCGGCGAAGTGCTGGAGCGGTTGCAGCTGACGGAAGTGCGTGTAGATGCAGGCAGTCGCGCCGCCGGCGCTCGCAGCGCACGCGGCGTTTGCCCCGTGACCCAGGCGGCCGTGTCGTTTGCCAGCCTGCCGGCCGAAGGCGTGCTGTTCAGCCTGGCCGCGGTGTTGCCCGGCGTGGTCGACACCAGCCCCTTGCCCGACGCCGGCGGCGCACGTGCCTGGGCTGTCAACCCCAACGCTGTGGCAGCCGAGGCGCTGCTGCGCCGCCTCGAGCGGCTGGGCTGGACGACCGAAGCGTTCGGGTCGTGCGTCGAGGTCGAGCAGCGCTTGCGGTCCCTGCAGGACAAGCCGGGCCTGCCGTCGCTGCTGGTGGTGATGGAAACGCCCGACGTGACCCGCGACGCGCTGCGCTCCGTGGCGGCGCTGCTGCCCCCGTCGACGACGCTGGTGCTGGCCGTGATCGTCGGTTCCCCGTCGCTGCTGAACCTTACGCCCGTCGAGGGTTTCCAGGTGCGCGCGCTGCCGCTCGGACCGACCGATCTGTACGACCTGACACGTCGGCTCGACGGCCTGTCGCCGGCGCCGCCGCGGTTGCCGGGCAACGTGCCCGAGGTGCAGCGGCCGCGCGCCCTCATCGTCGACGACAACGAAGTCAACCGCATCGTCGCCGCCGGGATGCTCGAAGTGCTGGGCTGCCAGGCCGTGACGGCGCACGACGGTGCGGAGGCGATCGAGCAATGCCGCCACTCGCCGCCCGACGTCGTGTTGATGGATCTGGACATGCCGCGGATCGACGGCGTGCAGTGCACGGCTGCGCTGCGCGCCTTGCAAAGGCGCGGCGAGGTCCCGCCGTTTTCCATCATTGCCGTGACCGCCGACGCGACCCCGGCGGCGCGGGTGCGCTCGATCACGGCGGGCACCGACGCCTACCTCTCCAAGCCGCTCGACCTGCAGGTGCTGGGATCGGAGTTGCGGCGGCGGCTGTTGCCGCTGCGCAGCGTGAGAGGGCCGGACTTGCAGATGGCGCCCGACAGCGAAGCGGCGGTGCTGCAATCGCTGTTTCCCGGTGGCGGCGAAATGGCAGGGCGCATGCGGGCGGTCGATTGGGCGCGTAGCGAACTCGGTCCGGTGTCGACCTGGCCGTCGGGCCTGCGGGCGGCGCTGGGCCTCTGCCTGACCTCGCAGTTTCCGATGCAGGTGTGGTGGGGGCCGAGGTTGACCCTGTTCTACAACGACGCCTACATCCCTTTGCTCGGGCCGCAGAAACACCCGGCCGCCCTCGCGCGGCCGGGGCGCGAAGCCTGGCCGGAGGTGTGGGATACGTTGGGGCCGATGATCGAACAGGTGATGCGCAGCGGTGAGGCCAACTGGGCGGAAGACCTGCTGATGTTCTTCGACCGCCGAGTCGCTCACGAAGAGGTCTACGTCACCTTCTCGTTCAGCCCGGTGTTCGGCGACGGGCGGCAGGTCGACGGCATCTTCGGCGTGTGCACCGAAACCACCGAGAAGCTGGTGGGCAACCGGCGGCTGGAGACGCTGCGCCGGCTGGGTCTGCGTTCGGGTGAGCCGCCGACGGTGGAGCAGGCCTGCCGGCAAGCGGCCGCCATGTTGTCGGAGAACCCGCACGACATTCCCTTTGCTGCCATCTACCTGGCCGACGCCGACGCGCGCCAGGCCGACCTGGTCGCCAGCGCGGGTCTGCCCGACGGCCATCCCTTGCCGGTCCAGCCCCGCTTGACCGAAGACGAGACCGACGGCTGGCCGTTGGCGGCGGCGCTGCGCCTTCAGCGTGTGCAGTTGCTGCAAGACTTGCCGGCACGGGGCGTGAAACTGACCGGAAGGCCCTGGCCGGAACCCTGCACCCAGGCGCTGGTGATGCCCATCGCCGGCACCGCACCCGCCAGGCCGGCCGGCCTGCTGGTGGTCGGCGTCGGACCGCGGCGCCCGCTGGACGCTGCGTACCGGGCCTTCTTCGACTTGGTGGCCGGACAGATTGCCAGCGCGCTGGGCGAGGCCACGGTTTATGCGGCTGAGCGCCGGCGTGCCGAAGCCCTGGCCGAACTCGACCGCGCCAAGACCGCCTTCTACAGCAGCGTCAGCCACGAATTCCGGACGCCCTTGACCTTGATGCTCGCACCGCTGGAGGACGCCCTCGCGATGCTGCCGTCCTCAGACCAGCAGGCGCTGGCGCCGCTGCTGGAGACCGCCCATGCGAACGCAACACGTTTGCTGCGTCTGGTCAACGCACTGCTCGACCTGTCCCGGCTCGAGGCCCACCGGGTGCAGGGGCGTTTCGAGCCGACCGATTTGCGGCAGTTGAGTCAGGACCTGGCCGAAGTGTTCAGGCCTGCCATCGAACGCGCCCGGCTGCGTCTGGTGCTGCATTGCGAGGCCTTGCCGCAGCTGGTGTACCTCGACCCGGCGTTGTGGGAGAAGGTGGTGTTCAACCTGCTGTCCAACGCGGTCAAGTTCACCTTCGAGGGTGAGATCGAGGTGAGCGTGCGTGACGACGGCGGGCAGGCGGTGTTTGCCGTGCGCGACACCGGCATCGGTGTGCCGGAAGCCGAACTGCCGCACTTGTTCGAGCGCTTTCACCGTGTGGAGGGCGCGCCGTCCCGCACCGACGAAGGCTCGGGCATCGGCCTCGCGGTGGTGCAGGCGCTGGTGCAGCTGCACGGCGGCGAGATCCATGTCTCGAGCACACCCGGCGGCGGCACCACTTTCACCATCGCCTTGCGCTATGGCAGCGCGCACCTGCCGCCCGAGCGCGTGCTGTCACGGCCCGAAACCGCCGCCACGCGGGCTCTGGCGTCGGCCTATCTGGAAGAGGCGCTGCGCTGGACACGGCGAGGCGAAGTGCAGGGTGCTCCGTCGGGCCCGCCCGCGGTGGCCGAGCACGACGAGACACGTGACGCCCGCATCCTGGTGGTCGATGACAACGTGGACATTCGCGACTACCTGGTGAGGCTGCTGTCGCGCCGCTGGCAGGTGGAGGCCGCGGGCGACGGCGAACAAGCACTGGCGATCTTGCGGCGACGATCCTTCGACCTGGTGCTCAGCGACGTGCGCATGCCTCGACTCGATGGCTTGGGGCTGCTGCGGGCCATGCGCGCCGACCCGAGCCTGCAGGCGATCCCCGTGATCATGATCTCGGGGCGCGCCGGTGAGGAGTCCCGGCTCGAAGGCCTGGAGGGCGGGGCGGACGACTACCTGATCAAGCCGTTCTCGGCGCGCGAAGTGGTGGCCCGGGTGGCGGCGCAGATCAAGCTGGCACGTCGCCAGGCATTGGTCGAATCGAATCGCGCCAAGGACGAGTTCATCGCGATGCTGAGCCACGAGTTGCGCAACCCGCTGTCACCCATCATGACGGCGGTGCAACTGCTGTGGCGACGCGACGGGCCGTCCGACGAGCTGGCGCTGATCCAGCGGCAGGCGGAGCGGATGGCAAGGCTGATCGACGACCTGCTCGACGTGTCCCGCATCGCGCACGGCAAGGTCGAGCTGAACACCGAAGTGGTGGAGCTCGCGGTGATCGTGCAGAAAGGTGTCGAGACCGTGCAGCCGCGATTGCAACAGCAGCGGCAGCACCTGGAGGTGGAGGTGCCGTCCGAGGGCCTCAAGGTGCGGGGGGACGTGGGTCGGCTGGCCCAGGTGGTGGCGAACCTGTTGGGCAATGCCGCGAAGTTCAGCCAGCCCGGCTCGCGCATCTGCATTTCCGCCGCTGCGGTGGAGGGGCGGGTGCGATTGCGGGTGCAGGACGAGGGCATGGGCATCGCCCCCGAACTGCTCGGGTCCCTCTTCGAGAGGTTCGTGCAGCTGCCGCAAGCGCTGGACCGGCGCAAAAGCGGGCTCGGCCTGGGCCTGGCCATCGTCCGTGGCCTGGTGGAACTGCACGGCGGCACGGTGCGGGTCCACAGCAAGGGCGAGCGTGAAGGCGCCGAATTCATCGTCGAATTGCCGCTGGCCGACAGTGCCGTGCCGGAGCTGCCGCTCGCCTCCCCCC
Source organism: Caldimonas brevitalea (assembly GCF_001017435.1). NCBI lineage: Bacteria > Pseudomonadati > Pseudomonadota > Betaproteobacteria > Burkholderiales > Sphaerotilaceae > Caldimonas > Caldimonas brevitalea. The sequence continues at coordinate 3,423,764 of NZ_CP011371.1, read as the reverse complement.
GAACGCCGGCCGGCGAGCTGCACGGGCGGGCCGAACTGCCCCGGGTGCTGGTGGTGGACGACAACGAGGACTATGCCGAAACCCTGGCGCGATTGTTCCGCTTGCTCGGCTGCGAAGTCGAGACGGCCTATGACGGACCGTCCGCCCTGGAGGTGGCGCACCGATTCCGTCCGCTGGTGTGTCTGCTCGACATCGGGTTGCCGCGCATGGACGGCTACGAGGTGGCGCGACGGCTGCGGCAGTCAGAAGGAAACGCAGGCCACATGAGGATCGTCGCGGTGACCGGCTACGGGCAGGAGAGCGACCGCCTGCGCTCGGCGTCGGCGGGTTTCGACGCGCATCTGGTCAAACCCGTGAATGTGGACATGCTGGCGAGCGCCGTGCTGCATTAGCGCCCGCGCGCGTGCCGCATCGGCGCGCCAGCGTGTCCTGGTGCGAGCCGGCCTGAGGCCAGTCACCGCCTCAACAATCGGGGCAGGGATCGATCAGGGGCTCGCGGCTGGCGTCGTCATCGCCGTGATCGACGACCCCATGGCCCCGACAGGTGAGGCAGTGCTCCGGGGGCGGCTCGCTCAGGCCTCGCCAGCGTGCGGCCTGCACGCCGCTCGGCGCCGTCTGCAAGGCCGCCATGTCGGGCGACACGGCGTCGTAGCGCCACTGGCGGCCGTCCCAGCAGCTGTAGGGGCCGGCCGGGAACGCGCGCTGGTACACGCCGCGGTGATGGGGCGTGGCCTCGGGAGAGAACCACGGCGTCAGCGTTGCGCCCTGATGACGCGAAGAAGGAGAAGCAGGGGGCATGGCGGGCGATTATCGCAGCGGCAGGCGCCGCTGCGGTCAAAGGTCGACCTCGGGCCAGCGTAGCAATTGCTGTTGGGCCGCTTCATCGGGCCCGGTGGCGCCCTGGCTGTCGAGCCAGACCGAGGCCGCGAAATCGATCGCCGCCAGGCGGTCGATGCCCGGGCGGGCCAGCCGCAGGCGGGCCGCACAACGGGCGATCCAATGGTCTCGTTCCGACAAGGTGGTGAACAGTACAGCAGGGGTGGTGTCGAGATCGAGCGACGGCATCGCAGGCAAGGGGTCGGTGCAACGGTGACAGGCGTTAGCAAAGCCTGTGCCGCCTTACGACCCACGACGCCCCCGAGTGCTGGACGCCCGAATTCCCTGGTGCTGACATGGAGTCCGTCCGAAACGGCGGAAGCTGCCCGCCTCCCGAGCCCCCACGCAACCCGCAATTCCGGCCATGTCTTTCGGTAATTTCGGGAACTGGCGGCCCCGCCGGCCAAGGGACGGGCGGGGCCGCATGCTCAGAACGAGATGCTGGCTTCGGGCGAGCAGGCCGAGGTCGACCCGCGCTGGCAGACGCGGTAGCGCCAGGTGCCGGAGGCACGTGCCTCCCGATAAGCGCCGTCGTTGCGCGTATAGCCGAGCAGCCGGCCGTCGCGGTAGACGTCGACCCAGGTGCCGCTCGCACCCGACCAGGCGAGGTTCACCCAGGAACTGCTCGAGCTCCGCGGCGTGGCGCTGAGCGACAAGGTGATCGACGGCGCAGCCGTCACCGACACCGTGCGGGTGGTGCTGCTGCTGGTCTGCCCGTCGGACACCGTGAGCGACACGTTGTAGCTGCCGCCCGCCGCATAGCTGTGGCGCGCCGTGACGCCCGAGCCGCTGCTCGCGTCGCCGAAGTTCCACGCATAGGACGTGATGTCCCCGGTGGACCCGCCGGCGTCGAACGAGCAGGCCAAGGCGGTGCAGCTGTGGGTGAACGAGGCGTTCAGCGTCGGCGTGCCGGTGGTGCCCACCTTGAGGAAGGCGGCCGTGACCGGGCCCCACTGCCCGGACGCGTCGCGCCCGCGCACATACACGATGTGCTTGCCGGTCGCCAGGCTGGACGTGTCGAGGGTGCCGGTCACGCCTTCGGTGGTGGCGTTGTAGGCGCCGTCCCCGGCGTTCAAGGCGATCGGCTGGGCACCGGTCTGCCACGGCGGCACGTCGACATAGGCTTCGGCCCCGCTGATGTTCTGCACCGGCTCGGCACCATTGCTGTTGTTGAAGCGCGTGTCGGTCACCGAGGCGGTCAGCGTGACGCGCGTGCCGGCAGGCACACCGGCGCCGCTCGCGTCATGGCTCAAGCTCAGGCTGGTCACGTCCGGGCCGGCGGGGGTCAGATAGGGCGTGCGCACGACCTTGGCGGCATAGATCAGCGCCGGCAGGTTGTCGGGCTTGATGGTGTTGGTGTAGTCGCCGCAGCTCTGGAAGAAGCTGGTGCCGAGCTCGAAGGTGAAGGCCGCGACGCCCAGCTCGCCATAGCTCGGCCCGTCGCTGGTGCCATCGGTCGGGTACAGGCCGATCGACGGCATCGGCGAATAGTTGTTGTAGTACGCGAAGCGCCGGCCGAGCGTCTGCAGCGCGGTGCCATTGGGCGCCGGCGTTGAGACGTCACCCCACGGCCACAACACCAGCTCGCTGTAGCTGTGGATGTCGAGGTGGATGCCGCTCGTGTCGGTCGGTGCTGCGTCGGTGCGGTTGGGTCCGCGGCGGTCCGGCCAGAGGCGCCGGATGTAGTTCTCGACCGCCTGGACCTCCGGTTCCGAGGCCCGCGACGGGCCGCGATAGGTGAGGTCGCACTGGTTGCCGCTCGAGCCTTCGCCGCCGGTCGAGTTCCAGTTGAAGCCGAAGTTGCGGTTCAGGTCGGCGCCGCGGTTGTTGCTGTTGCCGCAATAGGCGGTGTTGGTGTTCTTGCGCCACGACAACCCGGTTTCGGCCTTCTTGCGGCCGTCGGGGTTGGTGTGCAGGAGCATGTGCACCTCGTGGTGGTCGAGGATCCAGGTGGCGTCGGCGTTGTTGCCATGGCCGTTCACCAGCCAACGGGCGAAATCGAGCACCAGGGGCGCCGTGGTGTATTCGCGCGCATGGATGGCGCTGTTGATGAAGAGCTTGGGCTTGTTCGTGCCGCCCACCGCGTTGTTGGTCAGCTTGAGCACTCGCAAATCGTGGCCGCCGACGCCGCGCGTCTTCTCCCACGAGTCGCCGATGTCGATCCAGCTGGCGAGCTGGGGGTGGCTGGTCGTGAAGCCTTGCGCGGCGGCGAAGGTCTCTTCGACGGTCTCATAGCAGGCATAGCCCGGGATGGCCTGGATGCCGATGTCGGTGGCGCTCGGGTTGGCGCGCTGGCGTGCTGCATTGGCCGACTGGATAGCGTTCAGGAAGTCATCGCGCTTGGCGATGTACTCGGGCGCATGCTCGATGCGAAAGCCGAAGCGTTGCAGTTTGGCGATCTCGGCGTCGTTCAACTCGAGGACGAGGTAGCCTCGGTTGTAGGCTGCTTCGAGCACGTTGGCTTCGAAGGTGATGGCGGCCTTGCGACCGGTTGCGACGTCCGGGAAAAAAGCTTTGTAGATGTCGACCCGTTGCTTCTCCTGCTGTCGCAGTTCGCGCAAGGCCTGTGGTGAGTCGGGGGCGGCCAGGGCCGGCAGGGTGGCGGTGCCGAGGGCGATGGCAGCCAGTGCCGCGCCGAGGTGCGTATGAGTGACCTTCATGGAGTTCCCTTACAGTGACGCTTCTTGCATCGTTGCAGATCGACCTCGGCGCGGCGGTCCTTGTGGGTCTCCGGCGACGTGGCGCGCCGATTCTGTTTGAGAAAGGGTGACGAGATGCGACTTGTCCCTTGCTGTTGCCGGTTGATGCAGCTTGGTGTTGGGCTGTTCGGATTTATCGGCTTGGTGTCGATGGCCGCAGCGCAGCCGCCGCAATCTGCATCCGCCGAAGCCTCGGCCGACGCGCTGTCGGCGCGCTACCTGCAGCTGCGCAAGGCAGGAGGGCACTTTGGCGGCGCGAGCTGGAACGGCGCCGTCGATGCCTGGGGCGGCGAGAAGCACACGCTGATGCGGCAGTTGGCCCGCCACGTGGTGAGCCACCCGACCCAGCGCACCGAGTTGCACGCGCTGATGGGCGCGCCCGACCAGGTGCTGGACTGCCGCCTGGCCGACTGCGAAGCCTCGCTGCGGGCCTTGCAGTGGGTGGGCGAGCGACCTCCGGCGTCGCGCCGGCCCGCGGAAATCGCGTGGTATGACTGGCGGGGTCGGCACGACCGCCTCGTGTTCGTGCTGGACGACAAGCAGGTGTACGGCGCCGGCTGGCTCCATGCCTATGAATGAACGGCGCCTGCAGGCGGCCGGCGCGATGGGGTGCGAGCCGGGTGTTGCCTGCCATGCCGCCAGGTGCGGCCTTGGCGCAGGCGCGACAGGACCTTTGCCGGCGCTGGTGTAGCCTCGGGCCTGTTCGGACGACGGCCGCGGTGCTGGCACAGCGGTTTGTCGTGAGAACGTCGGCACGCACTCGCGTCTTCGTGAGTGGCGTGTGTTGTACAGACAAGAAGGAGACGTTTGCGTATGAAATCAGCCCTGATCGCTTTGGCCCCTGTGGTCCTGCTCGCCGCTTGTGCGACGCCGTCCGCACCCCACCAACAGGTGCCCCCGCAGCTGAAGCCGCCGGCGGGTTCGAAACTGACCCTGGAGAGCCCGGCCGAGGGCGTGCAGATCTACACCTGTGGCCCGAGCAAGACAGACCCGGCGCGCCATGAGTGGGTGTTCAAGGCGCCGGAGGCCGAGCTGTTCGACACCAGCGGCAAGCGCATCGGCAAGCACTACGGCGGCCCGACCTGGGAGTCCGCCGACGGCAGCAAGGTGGTGGCCGCCGTGGCCGCACGTGACGACGGGCCAGATGCCGCCGCGATTCCATGGCTGCTGCTCAAGTCGACCTCGAACGCCGGGCAAGGCACGTTCGCGTCGACGAGCTACATCCAGCGGGTGGCCACGGTAGGCGGCAAGGCGCCGACCGACGCCTGCGACGCGGCCCGGGCCGGCACCGAACGTCGCGTGCCCTACCGCGCGACGTACTACTTCTTCGCCGGCTGACCCGGCGCCGGGCATAGAGGGCGGCGGCTGTCCGGCCTAACGGTCGGCCGCCGCCTCGAGCGGCGGGCAGTCGTTGGCGGCGGCGGCAGGGCTGCTGTCCCGACGCGGCGTGACGGGATCGAGTGAGGGCAGGGCACGCGCGCGCTCGCTTGCGCGCCGCACACCGCCCTCGATCAGTGCCTGCGCGAGCCAGCGCGCAGCATCGAGCGCCTCGGAAGGGTGCAGATAGGCCCGTTGGGTCCAGATCGGCCGTTTCGTCCAGTTGCCGCTGGCCGCCTCACCCTCGAGGCGCGCAGCGGCGAAATAATCGTGTCCGCGCCCGATGGCCAGTGGCACCACCCCGATCCCCGCGGACCGGAAAGCCGGGCCTTCGATCACGTCTGCGTCGGATGCCGTGTGCGAGGTGGCGTCCTCCCAGCGCAATTCTGAATCGGCCGCCGACTCGGGGTCGAGCGCCGACTGGTGTTCCCAGCGCTGGCGAGCGACCACCAGTGCATGCTCCGACCGCATGCTGGGCCGCAAGGCCAGCAGACGGGCCGCACAGCGTTCTATCCACGCTGTCTTCAGCTGTTGTGTCATCGATATTTCCTTTCCGTCCCTGCTCACTCGTGCTTCCCGGCCGCCGTGGGCGGACTGCTGAACGGGGGACCGAGTGCGTCGCCGCGGCGCATCGGAGGCGCTGGGCGGGCATGCCGCGCGGCTCCAAGCCACGTCGCTGCCTTGGTGGGAACTGGCCCGCTGCGTCGTCCTCATACGTCGCGGCGGCACATGCATCTATCGTGCCTCGCTGTTCCAGTCCCACTGTCACACGAAGTTAGACCACCAGCCGTGCAGCGACAAGCCACCCAAAGGCAGGGGATACACCAAAACCGGCGCCCTGCATCCCAAGGCTTAGGGGGGTCGGGGAAGCCGCTGACACAGCTGCATGCCCTCTGGCAGTTGGTTTTGGCGCAGGTCCTGCTTATGAGGGATCGACGTGGCAAGCAGCTTTGCATCCAATGACCTGCAGCGGCCCCGTCACGGGTTTGTCTTGCAGCAATTGGAAGATCTCGTTCAAGACCCGTTACGCAAGACCCGTGGTCAGCCACCGCCGTTCGAGACCCCTGACAGAGGAAGTTGCGAGATGTACCCCGGAGAACGCTTCAACAGTTGGACCCACCTCGCCGGGTTGGCCCTGGCCATGGGCGGATCGGTCGTGTTGGTGCAGACCGCACTGCATCAGGGCGACGTCTGGAAGCTGGCCAGCTTCAGCGTGTTCGCCGCCTCGATGGTGCTGCTGTATGCCGCCTCGACGCTCTACCACAGCGTGCGCGGCGACAAGAAGGCGTGGCTGGCCAAGGCCGACCATTGCGCGATCTATCTGCTGATCGCGGGCACCTACACGCCCTTCGCGCTGGTGACGCTGCGCGGTCCCTGGGGATGGACCTTGTTCGCTGCCATGTGGCTGACCGCAGTGGGCGGCATCGCCAACGAGTTGCGCAAAGGCCCGCACACGCTGCCGTCGGTGCCGTTGTACATGCTGATGGGTTGGGCCGGTGCCGTCGCGGCGATACCGTTGCTCGAGCGTTTGCCGGCACTCGGCCTGTCATGGCTCGTCGGCGGCGGGCTGCTTTATACGGCGGGCGTGTTGTTCTATGCGAAGAGCGATGCTTGGCGTCATGCACACGGCATCTGGCATTTGTTCGTGCTGGCGGGCACCGGCTGCCACTATGTGACGGTGTTGTATTTCGTCAGGTAGTGTCCTGTCTCAGAAATACGTGGCATTTCGACGGGCCGAAACGGGGATGAGCGCAAGGCGAGAAGCCGGGCAGATACCGGGTGGTATCTGCCCGGCTTCGCAACGCGGCGATCGCCCCGTTTCGGCCCGCCCCGCAGGGGTTCGGCCAGATGGCGCCCTCGCAGGCTTGCCGGTCGGGGTCGATACCACCCGGTATCGACCCCGACCGGCGCACCCGCGATCATCACCATCTGACCGAATCGAAATGCCACGTATTTCTGAGACAGGACACTAAGTGTCGGGAAGGAAACAGGGGTTGAGCAGCGTCACAGTCCTGCGCCAGAGCCACACGGCTTGCCCCAGCACACCGGGTCTCGCCCATGGTATGGTTCTCGGGCCGGACGTCCGGTCGAGAAAGGGCCCGCCATGCAGACACTCGACGAGATGCGCAGCCTGGGCCTGCTGACGCAAGAGCAATACCTCGAGATCACGCGCTACGTGATGCACCATCCGACGCCCGAGCAGATCCGGGCGATGCCGCCGCACCTGTGGCGAGCTGTGCTCAACGCCGACGCCTTGCTCTACCCCGACGAGGAAGACATCGCGAAGCACTGAACCCGTGCCAAGGCTGCGCACGGTGTCGACGGTGTCGGCCGCCAGTCGCGGCCGCGCCCTGTTCGCTCAACCCTGAAGACAGTGACCAAGGCCGCCTGCAAGGTGCCGGCCAGACGGCCCGTATTGCGCCATTGACGGCGCACGTGGTGTTGGTCAGAAGGGGACGCTGTGCGAGGCATTTGCCGGTACAGGTGCCCGACGGACCGGGGGCCGGTCGGCCCCAGGTCGCCTGCAGGTCCCCCCGGCCGCGGCATTTGCCGGGACCGGCGTCGGCTCGACGATCGGATGTGCGCGGCGAAGGGCGGGGCTTGCCGGGCTACCGGCGCGCCGCCCCCGCGTCGAGACGGTTCGCTAGCGCTTCACGTTCTCGCGGTTGAAGCCGGGGGTGGGGGCGATGGTGCTGGGTCGGGCGTCTCCGCCGCACGGCGACTGCCACTCCCGCAGCTCCTGCTCGAGCAACTGGTGACCGTCGCGCTGCGCCAGTTCGATCAGCCCGAAAACGTTGTCGTCGGTCACGTGTTCATGGCCGAGGCCCCGCTTCAACTGGCGGTAAATCTCTTGCAACTGGTTGTCGGCCGATGCGTCGTCGTGGTTCATGGCGAGGTCCTTTCCAAAGTGGTGGAATACCCAAAACGGGCAAGCCGTATGCCAAGAACTCGACGAGCCACCGCGCTGCCGCCGGGTTCTTCGAGCACCATCCGGGTGGATGGAGAAGGGCTGGCGTCGGCACGTCTGGCAGCAGGCCGGCTGTCGTTGTAAGTGGCGTATCGGGCGACGGCGCGGCGAGTGCCGTGGCGAAGCGAACTCGCTCGGCTACGACGGACGCGGCGCGCCGGCGCGTCCGTTTTGACTGAACGGAAGCCATGCATGAAGCCCAACTGGCAAGACTTGATGCGTCAAGCGACGCTGGCGCAGGCCGCCAGCCTGTTCGACGCCGCCGCCGTGATGCAGCGCAGCTTCAGCTCCACGGCGTCAGCCCGGCCTGCCCCGCCGAGCGCGCCGCCGCCTCTGGAAGAGGTCGTCGCGTCCCCACAGCCGCTGGTGCTGGACGTCGAGGCGAGGGTGATCGAGCCGGCCCCCTCGCTGCGCGCCCGTCGCACCCGCACACGTCCTGCCCACGTGCCGGTGCGACGGGGCCCGGGTGAATTCAGGAGCGGCCACTACACGCAGGTGAGTGGCAGCCGCGAGTACCGCCTCTACATCCCCCCGGGGGCTGCCGAGGCGCCGCTGCCGCTGGTCGTGATGCTGCACGGCTGCGTGCAAGACCCGGACGATTTCGCCGCCGGCACGCGGATGAACGAGGTCGCGCGCGAGCACGGCTTCTACGTGCTGTACCCGGCGCAGACCAAAAACGCCAACCAGTCGCGCTGCTGGAACTGGTTCAAGCACAACCATCAACAAAGGGGCCGCGGCGAACCGGCCCTGCTGGCGGCGATGACGGCCGAAACGATGAACCGCTACCGCATCGACCGGCGGCGCGTCTACATTGCCGGCCTGTCGGCGGGTGGCTCGATGGCCGCCATCGTCGCACACGCCTATCCCGAGTTGTATGCCGCTGTCGGCGTCCATTCCGGCCTGCCACCCGGCTCGGCCTTCGACATCGCGTCCGGGCTGGCGGCGATGCGTGAAGGCCCCCGCCCGGCCTGGCACCCTGTGCTGCCGCCGACAGGCTTCATGCCGCCGTCCACCGCGGTGCCCACCATCGTCTTCCATGGCGACCGCGACCCGATGGTGCACCCGCGCAATGCCGACGGCATCATCGCCTCGGCGCTCGGCAAGGGCGGTGCGCGACCCGGGGCCCGCCTGGAGCAGTCCGGGACGGTGGGCGGACGCCGCTACACGCGGTTTTGCTATCTCGAAGCCGACCGGCAGCACGTGTTCGCCGAACAGTGGGTGGTGCACGGCGCAGGCCACGCCTGGGCCGGGGGGCACCCGCACGCGAGCTGTACCGAGGCCCACGGGCCCGATGCGTCACGCGAAATGTGGCGCTTTTTCGCGGAACACCCGCGGCCCTGACCGAAGCTCGTTCAGGACGGACGCGCTTCGGCGACGCCCCGTTCGATCGCGCGCAGGTCTTCCTCGGCCACACCCAACAGCACGGCCGAAGGGGGCGTGCCGGGGGGCAGGCGGCGCAGCGCCTTCGGCAGCGTGTCGCCCAGCAGCCGCCCGAGGTCGGCGGCCAGCAAGCTGCGCTGGTCGGGCTTGCCCTCGCCGGCGCACAGCACGACGAAACGGAACAGCTTCGACGCCTCCCAGACCCGGAAGGCCTCCGCCTCGATCAAGGGTTCCAGGCCCGCGAACGCGCTCAGCGTCCGCAGCGTCGCGAGCAGGTCGCGCCCGCGTGACGATTTGTCCAGCACGAGGCAGTAGTGCTCGGCCTTACCGGGCGAGCCGAACTCGCCCGCATCGAGGCGGCGGCGCAGGTCGTCCGCCACCTGTTTGGCCATCGCGTTCCTGCGTTTTGCTTCACCCATCTACAACTCCCACAACGGTCATCACTGTCCTGTACACGCGGGCGCAAGGCCGCCCGGCACGGGTCCGCCACCCAATGGCGAGGTGCGAATATAGGGCAGGTGGTGGCCGGGCGCTGCAGAGCGCTTTTACGGCCGCGTGGCCCCCCGCCCCCGACCGGCGCGCGGCGCCCTGTTCCGCCCAGGGAGCAGGCCCGGCGGTTGCCGGCAATGGGGACGAACCCGGCCCATCGGAGACACGCCCATGCCCAACCGCCTGGCGCAGGAAACCAGCCCCTACCTGCAGCAACACGCCGAAAACCCGGTCGAGTGGTATCCGTGGGGCGACGAGGCACTGGCGCTGGCCCGCGAGACCGGGCGGCCCATCCTGCTGTCGATCGGCTACTCGGCCTGCCATTGGTGCCATGTGATGGCGCATGAATGTTTCGAGGACGAGGGCACGGCGGCCTTGATGAACCGCGGCTTCGTGAACATCAAGGTCGACCGGGAGGAGCGCCCGGACCTCGACCAGATCTACCAATCGGCCCACCAGCTGATCACCCGGCGTGCGGGCGGCTGGCCGCTGACGATGTTCCTGACGCCCGAGGCACAGCCCTTCTTCGGCGGCACCTATTTTCCCAAGCGCTCCCGTTATCGCTTGCCGGGCTTCGATGACCTGCTGAAGCGGGTGGCACAGGCCTGGCAGACGCAACGCGAGCAGCTCGAGGCGCAGGGTCAGGAGCTGGTGCGCTACCTGAGCGACACGCTGCCCACCCCGGAGGAAGACGCAGCGCCGCTGCGCGATCGACTCGAGCGTGCCGCCGCGGAAGGGCCGGCGGCCCTGCGCGAGGCGATGATGGCGGGCTTCGACGCGGCGCATGGCGGCTTTGGCGACGCGCCCAAGTTCCCGCAGTCGTCGAGCCTGTCGGCCTTGCTGCGGCAGGCCTGGCGCAGCAACGACCGCCAGGCGCGCGATGCGGTGCTGTTCACGCTGCGCCGCATGGCCGAAGGCGGCTTGTTCGACCATCTCGGCGGCGGCTTCTTCCGCTACAGCACCGACGTGCAGTGGCAAATCCCGCACTTCGAGAAGATGCTGTACGACAACGGGCCGTTGTTGCGGCTGTACGCGCAGGGTTGGCAGCTCACCGGCTCGGCCTTGTTCCGGCAGGTCTGCGAGGAAACCGCCGCCTGGCTGATGCGCGAGATGCAAGGCCCCGACGGCGGCTACTTCTCTAGCATGGATGCCGATTCCGAGGGCGAGGAGGGCCGCTACTACCTGTGGCGTCCCGAGCAGGTCAAGCCGCTGCTGGCGCCGGCCGAATACGCCGCCTTCGCCGCCCGTTACGGTCTGGACACCTTGCCTAATTTCGAACAGCACGCATGGCATTTGCGCCTGGCCTTGCCGCTGGAGGAGGTCGTCGAGCGCGCCGGTGCCTCGTTGGAGCAGGTCGAGGCCGACGTGGCGGGGGCGCGCCGGCGCCTGCTGTCGGAGCGCGAGCGGCGCCCGCGCCCGGGCCGCGACGACAAGGTGTTGACCAGCTGGAACGCCCTGACGATCGACGCCATGGCCTTCGCCGGGCGTGTCTTCGGGCGGCCCGACTGGATCGCCTCGGCCCGGCGCGCCCTCGAGTTCGTACGTCGCGCGCTGTGGCAAGACGGCCGCCTGCTGGCGACCAGCAAGGACGGCCGCTCGCACCTGAACGCGTATCTCGACGACCATACCTTCCTGCTGGCCGCGGTGCTCGAACTGATGCAAAGCGATGGCCCGGTGCGCCACGACGACCTTCAGTTCGCGCTCGCCGTGGCCGACGCGATGCTGGCCCGCTTCGAGGACACCCGCGACGGTGGCTTCTACTTCACCAGCCACGATCACGAGCGGCTGCTGGTGCGGCCCAAGACCGGACACGACGGCGCCTTGCCCTCGGGCAATGGCATGGCCGCCCGGCAGCTGCAGCGTCTGGGCCATTTGCTGGGCGAACCTCGCTACCTCGCGGCGGCCGGGCGCACGATGACCTGGTTCGCGACCGAAATGATCCAGCTGCCGCACGGGTTCGCGACGCTGGCCGAGGCGCTCGACGAGCATGCGCACCCGCCCAGCGTGGTGGTGCTCAGCGGGCCTGCTGCATCGCTCGCCGACTGGACCCGCGCGCTCGACGCCCGCTACCGTCCCGACCTGATCGTGGTGCAACTGCCCGAGGACACACAGGGCCTGCCGTCATCACTGCACAAGCCCGTCGGCGCACGGCCGCACGCTTGGCTGTGCCGCGGCACGCAGTGCTTGCCGGCGGTGGACCAGCCGGACGCCCTGTGCCAGCTGCTCGACGGCGTTGGCCCTTGAGGCGCCGCCTCGCGTCCCAGCGACAGCGCCGCCCGCCCGGCCTGCACGTGCCCGGCAGCAGCCGCGACAATCGGGCATGACCTATCCTCCCCTGGCCCTCGGGCTGCTCGTGCTGTTGCACGGCTACATCGGCGCCCGCCTCGTGGCGGCCTTGCCCCCAGCCGGATGGGCGCCGGCGGTGGCCTTCGTGTTGCTGGTCTTCGCGCTGGTGTATTCCGGTCTCAGCCATGTGTTCGGGCCCCGTCCGACGCAGGGCTGGTGGGCCTGGATCGGGCTGTCGGCGATCGGCTATTTTTCGAGCCTGCTGGTGCTGACGCTGCTGCGCGACCTGGGGCTGGGTGTGGCGTGGCTGGGCGAGGTGCTGGGCCTGGGCAGGGCGCTGGACGATCGGCTGCGCCTTGCGTCGGCCGTCGCCGTGCCCGTGCTGGCGCTGGCGGCCAGCGGGCTGGGCTTGTTCATCGCGCGGCGGGTGCCGCCGGTGCGCCAGGTCGACGTGCCGATCGCAGGCCTGCCCGACGAGTTGCACGGCTTCACCGTGGTGCAGATCAGTGACCTGCACGTCGGCCCCACCATCCGCCGGCCGTTCGTCACGCGTGTCGTGCAGGCCGTCAACCGCTTGCAGGCCGATGTGGTGGCGGTGACCGGCGACAGTGTCGACGGCAGCGTGGCCGAACTGGCCGAGCACATCGCGCCGCTCGCGCAGTTGCAAGCGCGCTGCGGCGTCTACGCGGTGACCGGCAACCATGAGTACTACTCCGGCGGGCACGCCTGGATTGCCGAGCTGAACCGGCTGGGACTGCGGGTGCTGATGAACGAGCACGTCGTGATCGCGCGTGGCAAGGCGCGTCTGCTGCTGGCGGGCGTGCCCGACTACACCGCGCACCAATTCGACCGCTCGCATCGCAGCGACCCTGCGCTGGCCCTGCGCGGTGCGCCCGACGATGTCGACGTGAAGCTGTTGCTGGCACACCAGCCACGCAGCGCCCCTGCCGCGGCACGCGCTGGCTTTCACCTGCAGCTGTCCGGCCACACCCATGGCGGGCAGTTCTTGCCGTGGAAGTGGTTCGTGCCGCTGCAGCAGCCCTACACCGAGGGCCTGAAGCGCCATGACGGGCTGTGGGTCTACATCAGCCGCGGCACCGGCTATTGGGGCCCGCCCAAGCGACTGGGCGCGCCGTCGGAGATCACGCAGTTGCGCCTGGTGCGCGCCGCGGCACGTTCTTGAGCGAGCCGTAGGTGTGGGCGTAGGCCGAGGTGAACTCGGCGCCCAGCAAAAAGATCTGCGCCGAGTAGTACACCCACACCAGCAGCACCACCAGCGAGGCGGCCGCGCCGAAACCCGAAGCGACGCCGCTCTTGCCGATGTAGAGCCCGATCAGCGTCTTGCCGACGGTGAACAGCAGCGCGGTCACCGCGGCGCCGATCCAGACGTCATGCCAGCGGATGTGCACCCGCGGCATCAGCTTGTAGATCATCGCGAAGCCGGTCGTGATGATGGCAAAGCTGAAGGCGAAGTTCAGCGCCGTGGCCACCACCTCCCAGGCCCCCATCATCGGGCCCCACCAGTTCCCGAGCGCGGCCAGCGCGGCGCTGATGATGAGCGAGACCAGCAGCAGGAAGCCGATGCCCAGGATCACGCCGAACGACAGCACACGCGAGCGCAAAAAACCCCAGAGGCCCGCCGTTGCGTCGGCCTCCGGCGCACGCCAGATGCGGTCCAGCGAGGCCTGCAGTTCGGCGAACACCGTGGTGGCGCCGATCAGCAGTGCGACGATGCTGCCGACCGCGGCCAAGGTGCTGCGCACCGGTTTGTTGGCGCTTTCCAGCAAGGCCTGGATCGCCTGCGCGCCATCGTCGCCCATCAAGCCGCGCAGCTCGGCGAGGATCTCGCCGCGTGCCGCTTCCTCGCCGAACACCAGCCCGGCCACCGAGATCACGATGACGAGCAGCGGCGCCATCGAGAACACGGTGTAGTAGGCCAGTGCCGCACCCATGCTGGAAGCCTTGTCGTCCACCCAGGCGGACACCGCTTGTCGAATCAAAGACCAGGCTTGCTTGAGCGTCATGAGGGCAATGGCAGCAGAAGGTGGACGCCGCCGCACCATGCGCCGGCTGGGTGCCAGCGTTTCGGCAAGGGACGTGCCCGTGCGGAGGCCGGTCCGCCGACGAGCTGCCGAAGGCGACGAGCCGGCGTGCTTGGCTCAGCGCAGCGAACTCGACGCCGGGCTGCCGCCCCGGCTCGGCTCCGATGCCGGTGTCGGCGCCTTGAGGACCGCGCTCGCGTCGCCGTTGAACAGCAGCCGGTACAGCGCGTACCGCTTCAGCAGCCCGTGCACCGACCATGCCACCGTGAGCGAGATCGTCACGATGGCAATGAACTCGACCCACGCAGGCAGCCCCACCCAGCAGAAGGCGAGGCCGGCGCCGAAGATGGGGATGATGTGAAACAGATAGATCGAATAGGAACTGTCGACCAGCTGACGCACCAGCGCGGAGGGACGGTCCAGCCAGCGGGCGCAGGCACCCAGCACCAGGTGAGCGCCGGCCCAGGCCCCGGCCGGCAGCAGCAACAGGCGCAGCGCCTTTTGCCACGCGGCGCCGTGCGGCGGCCACAGGGCACACGCCAGCAGCACCAGCGCCGCCAGCGCGACCGTACCGCGGCGCCACGTGACCAGGCTCGCGAGCAGGCCGCGTTCAAGGCAACACAAGGCGCCGGCCAGAAAAAAGGGCAGGTTGAACAGCAGTTTCTGCGTCGAGATGGCCGCCCACAGCGGGCCGGGCAGGTGCAGCCCGGTCAGGTTGTCGAACGCACCGAGCGCGAACGAATAGGCGCCGTGGAGCCCCAGCAGGGCGGCGAGGCCCAGCCACGTCAGCCGGAGGCCGCGCCGGGCCAGCGCCGCCAGCCCGGCCATGACCCGGGGGGTGGCGACGGCGGCCAGCACCAGCGTGTAGAGCATCAGGTCGATCAGAAACCACAGCTGGGCCACCCAGACCCGGCCGGCGTCCGCGCGCACGCGTCCCTCTGCGTTGAAAAAGCTGTGCGCCCACGTGCCACCCGAGGCCGTGCTGGCGATTTCAAGCAGCCCCACCTGCAGCGGCGACAGCACCAGCAAACAGGTGATCAGCGGCACGCCCAGCCGGAACAGCCGGGCGCGCACGAACTCGAGCCGCGGGCGCTTGCCGAGCAGCATCGCGGCAAAAAAGCCCGCCACCAGAAAAAAGGCGGGCATGCGGAAACTGCCCGACGCCTGGGCCAAGGCCGTCAACAGCGGCGATTTGTCGGGCGAGCTCAGTTCCCAGCCCTGGATGGAATAGACCATCGCAGCATGGAAAGGGATACCCAGCAGCATCAACGCGGCGCGTGCGCCGTCCAACCAATAGAGGCGACCTTGGGTCGCCGAGCCCGCGTCTACACGGCTCATCCGTTCTCCCTGAGTGACAACGTGGCGGCCGGCGGAAGTGATCGTTGGACGCAGGCCGACGTGGATCTCGAACCCCGGGCCCCGCCTTCCAGCCGCGGATGCGCTCAGCGCTAGCGTGCAGGCTAACAAGAACCCCGGGTTAATACCGGGTCGCGTCGTTACCAGATGAGTCGTCCGAAGCACGTCGCAGACCCGTGTAGGGCGAATCAAGACATAGCAACGGGAATGCCTGCAGCCGCTGCAAGGCCTCCCAGGCGACTGTGGAAAGGGGGGATGGTCCCAGCGCCGGTGCGGCCGTGCGGGGGCGTCGGCGAGGCAGGGATGGGCGGCCCCGTGGCGGCTCGGCGGCACCACTGGCCGCGGCAAGACGCGGCCCTCGCGGTATTTCGGGCTGAAAGAAAGTCTTACCGAGTCGGCAGCAGCGCCCGGGGGCCGTGCTTGCTAGCCGCCCCCTCCGTGTTTCAGCGGGGCGCGCCAGCCGGCGGCACAGCCCCGGGCCGGGCGGGCGCCGGCAACGGGGCCGGTCGAGACGGCGTGGTGGTGACCGGGGCGCCATCGCGGCTTCCCGGGCCGGCCGGCGCCGTCGGCGCGGTCTGCGGGGCGGTGCCCGGCAGCACGCCCGGGGGCAACGCCGGCGCTGCGTTGGAGAGCCGATGCGCGCGCGCGTCCAGCTGACTCTTCGAGGTGATCAGCACCTCGGGGCCGGCCGCGGGGCAGCGGGCGGCCTGGTCTTCGCCAGCGGCCCAGCCTTGCGCCTCGGGCGGGGGCTCGGCTTGCGCCGTGATGCCCAGTGTCGACAGCAGCGTGCCGGCTGCCGCGTGCACGCGGGCGTAGGCGATGCCGAGGTCGTACTCGGCGTTGGCGTAGGCGCGGCGCGCGGTGTAGAGCTCGTTTTCCGAGTTCAGCAAGTCCAGCAGGCTGCGCTGACCGATGTCGAACTGCTTGCGGTAGGCGTCGCGCGCCTTCTCGATGGCCAGCTGGTTGGCGTCCAGGAAACGCAGCTGGTCGACCAGCTTTTGGGTGTCGTTGTAGGCGATCGTCGTGGTCTGGCGGGTGTCGCGGCAGGCCTTGTCACGCAGGGCGGCGGCCTGCTCGGCCAGGTCGGCAAGTTGGCGGACCCGGGCATGGTCGGAGCCGCCGTTGTAGAGGTTCCAGGTCAGCAGCAGCTCGGCGCTGGTGTCGCGTCGCTGGTCGGGCACGCTCTCATAGTTGTGCCCGAACCCGGAGCGCAAGCGCGCCTCGAGCCGCGGCTGATAGGTCGCTTCGCCGCTGCGCAACTGCCAGCGCACCGCCCGCAGGTTTTCGATCGCCGCGCTAACCGCGCCGCTGCGTGCGACGGCGGTCTCGAGCGCCGACGCCGCGCTCACCGGCAGGCCTTGCTGGAGCGGCTGTGGCAGCTCGACCGAGGCCGGCGGCAGTTGGCCGACGATGCGCTGATAGCGGGCCGAGACATCGTGCAGGTTGGCGATCTCGGTGCTCAGGTTGGATTCGGCCAGCGCGAGCCGCGCGGCGGCTTGCTCGAGGTCGACGCCGCGGCTGACGCCGGCCCGAAAGCGGGCCTGGATCTGATCGTGCGAGGCCTTGTGCTGGACGTAGTTGTCTTCCGCCAGCTCCACCAGCCGCCGAAAGCGCGCCACATCGTAATAGGCCCGCACCGCCTCCAGCGCTGTCTGCTGCGCCGCATCGGTGAATTCGAAATAGCGGCTCAGGCCGGCATGACCCAGGCGCTGCACTTCGCTGCGCGTGTCGCCCCCATCCCACAACATCTGCGTGACGCTCAGCGAGGCCCCGGTGCGGCTCAGGCTCGATTTCTCGGGCGTGCGTGACTCCACCTTGTCTCGATCCCGCCCGCCGCTCGCCGTCAGGTCGAGGCGCGGCAGATAGCCGCCGCGTGCGACGCCCACTTCATGCCGGGCCGCCGTCCAGGCATGCAGCCGCGCGCCCAGTTCCGGGTTGCTGTCGAGCGCCTGCCGTGCCGCCGTTTGCAGTGCGGGCGACGACTGGCCCGCTGCGGGCAGCGATGCCAGCAACAGGGCAAGGGCGGTAACACGGGTTCTGAGGGTCATCGAAACTCTTTCCAAGCTGCGCCGCTGCATGCCGCAGCGGGTCGGCCACACATCCGCCGAGATCGGCGGCCGGCCAGGTGCGCGCGTCCACCACACGCCGCCGGAGGCTGCGCAGTGTATCTATCTGTAATTCCCCTTGCCGGTCCCTGAGTATGGACAGGTCCGGTGTGGCCGCTGCGCGGCGCGAGGTAGCGCGCACTCGCGGCACCGCAGGACGATGTGCAGCTTACCCACGGCGAGCCGCTGACAAGTAGCGAAAACTGCCGCATTTGCGGCCTTATTCCTCGCCTGCAGGGTGCGGTCCTTCGGTAGTCTGGCGGCCTCATGTTCTGGTTTCCCGCCGCCGCGACCAAGCGAGGCGCGACCCGGCGCGGGCGGCAGCACGCCCGCGCGGGGCTGCGCCCGCGGCTGCTGCCGTGCGCGCTGCTGTGGCTGGGCGTCACCTGGAGCGTGGCGGCGCTCGATGCGCAGCGCATGGAGAAGGCCGCCCAGCAACTCGGCCCCAACGCCGTCAGTGGCGCCCGCGCGCTGCAGCAAGACCTGGCCGAGCTGCAGAGCGCCGAAGACCGGCAGAAGCTCGCCGGCGTCAACCAGTTTTTCAACCGGCGGCTCGCCTTCCGCGACGACCAGCTGGTGTGGGGCCAACTCGACTACTGGGCCAGCCCGCTCGAAACCCTGCAGCAGGGCCAGGGCGATTGCGAAGACTTCGCGATGGCCAAGTACTTCAGTCTGCTGGCCGTGGGCATGCCGCCCGAGCGCATGCGGCTGGTCTATGTCCGTGCGGCCATCGGCGGACCCGGCGGCGCAAGCCAGGCGCACATGGTGCTGGCCTACTACCCCACGCCGCAGGCCGAGCCGCTCATTCTCGACAACCTCATCGGCGACATCCGACCGGCCTCCCGCCGCCCGGACCTGACGCCGGTGTTCAGTTTCAATGCCGAAGGTCTGTGGCAGGGGGTCGGTCCCTTGTCGGCCGGCGACCCGACCACGCGCTTGTCGCGCTGGCGCGAGGTGCTGGCCAAGGCCCGCGACCAGGGATTCTTGCCGTGATGGCCGAGGAGACAACCGGATGTCTTTGATCCGACAAATGTGGCTGGTGATCGTGGCGACCGCCGTGATCGCCTTCGCTGGAAGCTTCGGCGTCACCGTCGCGTCGGCGCGGCAATACCTGCAGACCCAGCTGCGCGTCAAGAACAGCGACAACGCGGCGGCTCTGGCCTTGTCGCTGTCGCAGCAGAAGGGTGACGCCGAGCTGATGGAGTTGCTGGTGGCGGCGCAATTCGACACCGGTTTCTATCAGCGCATCCGCTTCCGCGGCACCGACGGGCGTGTCATCGAGCGGGTCGCCGACCCCTCGCGCGCGCGCGCCGATGCGCCGGCCTGGTTCGTCGCCCTGGTGCCGATCGCGTCCGAGCCCGGGGTGGGGCAGGTGAGCGATGGCTGGCGGGCGCTCGGCTCGGTCGAGGTGGTGAGCCAGGTGTCGTATGCCTATCGTGATCTTTGGCGCGGTTGTTTGCGTGCGGGCGCCTGGCTGGCGCTGGTGGCCTTGGTGGCCGGCGTGCTGGGCAACGTCATCGTGCAAGGCATACGCCGGCCGCTGCACCGAACCGTGCGGCAGGCGCAGGCCCTGACCGACGGGCAGTTCGTGACGGTCGAGGAGCCGCGCGTGCCCGAGCTGCAGCGTTTGACCCGCGCGATGAACGGCATGGTGGTGCGGGTCAAGACCGCCTTCGAGGAGCAGGCCGGCCAGGTCGACACGCTGCGGCAGCAGGCCACGCGCGACCCGGCCACCGGTGTCTCGCACCGCCGTCACTTCCTGACCCGGCTGGAGTCGGAGCTGGAGCGCGAGGACGCGGCGCTCGAGGGCGCGCTGATCATGGTGCGCATCGCCGAACTGGCGCGGGTGAACGCCGAACTGGGGCGGCGCGATACCGACCGGCTGATCCAGCAAGTGGCCGAGGTGCTGCAGACGCATGCAGCGCAGGGCCACGGCGGCTGGGTCGGGCGGCTCAACGGCTCGGACTTCGCGCTGTGCCTGCCGGCGCACGACGCCGAGCGGCCTGCGATCGAAGCCGATGCGGCGCGTTTGATGGCCGCGCTTCGAGCCGCCTGCGAGCCTTTCGGGGCCGCCCAGGGGGTGATGCTCGGGGCCGTCCATTACACCGCCGGCACGGCGCTGTCGCAGCTGCTGTCGCGCGCCGACGAGGCGCTGGCGCGTGCCGAATCGCAAGGGCTGTTTGCCTGCGTGGTGCAAACGGACAGTGCCGCCGGCACGGTGGCCACCGGCGAGGAGGGCTGGAAACGTCGCATCGAGGCGGCGCTGTCCGAGGGACGTTTGCAACTGGCCCGCTATCCGCTGGTCGACCCCCGCGGTCAGCTGGTGCACGACGAGAGTCCGCTGCGGCTGCAACTCGAGCCCGGCGGCCCCTTCCTGTCGGCCGCGCAATGGCTGCCGCTGGCCGTGCGCACGCACACGGTCGCGGCGGTCGATCTGGCGGTGGTCGACCTGGCGTTGCGGGAGATCGCGGCCAATGCACGTCCGGTCGGCGTCAACCTGTCGGTCGCGTCGGTCGTCGACCCCGGTTTTGCCGCCGCCCTGCGCATGCGCCTCGAAGGCTTGCCGGCGGCGCGCCAGCTGTGGCTGGAAGTGCCGGAGGTGGCCGCGCTGCGGCACCATGGGCTGGTGCGCGAGCTGTGCCAGCAGGTGCGTCACGCCGGCGCGCGCTTCGGCCTCGAACACGCCGGGGAACACCTGCCCAAGATCGAGCGGCTTTATGAGATCGGGCTGGACTACCTGAAGCTCGATGCCCGCTTCGTGCGCGGGGCCGCAGAAGAGCAGGCGGTGCGCAACTTCGTGCAAAGTGCGACCGCGATGGCGCACGGGCTCGGCATCCAGGTGTACGCCGAAGGCGTGACGGCGGCGGCGGATGCCGAGGCCTTGTGGACCTGCGGCGTCGACGGCATCACCGGCCCCTGGGCGGCGGGCGCGGTGCGCGGCTAGGGCCTGAGTGTTAACAGGCCCTAGCGCAGCAGCGTGTTGTAGCCCGGTTGCAGGTGCTTGACCAGACGTGACTCCAAGGCGTTCAGGTCGGACGCCGGTGTCCACCGAATCCAGACGCCTGATTCGCCGTGCGGCAGCGCGCGGGTTCTTTGCTGCACGGCCATCAGGAGCAGCGACTTGCCCGGATGCCGCAGGGTGCTGGACACCTGCGGCGGCCCGGCGCGGCGTGACAGCACGAGGACCTTCTCGGGATCGGCCAGATAGCTGCCGAGCCGTGTTCTCAAGGAGCTGGCCTTGCCGATGTAGAGCATGCCGGGGCCCGGGTGCAACGGTCCGTCGTGGCTGGTGAAGACATAGATTCCGGCGGTTTTCGGTGCTGTCCCCCGGTGGTGCCGCAGGTCTTCCAGCTTCACCGGGGCGGTCCAGGGCAAGGCGGTGAGCCAGGACGGCGGCGGCGGCACCCTCGCGCTGGCGCCGGAACGCAGCGCCGGCGGACGCGCGGCCAACCCGGGCGGTGACAAAGGCGTTGCCACGCTGTTGGAGGAACCCATCCCCGCTGCGGGCGGGGGCGGGGGCGTCGAGGCCGGGGTGCCGGCCGCCATGGCGGGCCGGGGCCGAAGGGGTGGGATCATCGTGCGCTCCTGACGGGGAAGGAACTCAGGGTGCCGCCTGAATGCCTGCCGTAGGCGGGGGGCCTGAACCGCTTCATCATCGGCAAGGCTGTGCCGTCGCACGCCACCGCATGCGAAGCACGCGACGGGCATGCGAAGCCGCGACAGCCTCCGAGTCGGCCGCACCAAGGCGCAGCGTCAGGGCTCACGGCGGGCCGTCACGGGCGGCGCGTGCTCCCCCATCAGTTCGGCCACCCAGTCGATCAACACCCGCAGCTTCGCGCTGACATGCCGGTTCGGGAGGTACGCCACGTACAGCGGCATCGGGTCCATGTGCCAGTCGTCGAACAACGGCACCAGCTCGCCCGACGCCACGTGAGCCTTGGCCATGTAGTGCGGCAGCCAAAGAATGCCCATGCCGGCCAGGCCGGCCGCGAGGTAGGCATTGCCATCGTCGACCGCGACGACATAGCGGCCCTGCACGTCGATGTGCTCGCCATCGCGCCGCATCGTGACGCCAGCCACCTTGCCGCTGCGCGCCCGCAGAAAGCCCACGATACGCTGATGCGAGTCTTCCAGTTCACTCGGATGCGACGGCGTGCCGGCACGTTCGAGGTAGCTGGGGGCCGCGTACACGCCGAGTTGCAGATCGCCCACACGGCGGGCCATCAAGGACGTGTCCGTCAGCTCGCCGCCGCGCAGCACACCATCCACGTTGTCCCCGATCAGGTCCACCATCCGATCGCTGACGCCCATGTCGAGCTGGATCTCGGGGTAGCGGGCATGAAACGCCGGCAATGCCGGCACCAGGATCATGCGGGCCAACGGACTGGGCACATCCACGCGCAATCGACCCTTGGGTGTGGCCGATGCGCCCGACAAGCTGGTGTCGGCGTCTTCCAGATCGGCCAGCAGGCGTGCCACACGCTCGTAATACGCCGCGCCGTCGGCCGTCACCGCGACCCGCCGTGTGGTTCGGTTCAGCAGCTTGACGCGCAGCCGCGCTTCCAGTTGCTGCACCAGCTGCGTCACGCTGGTCTTGTTCATGTGCAGCGTCTGCGCCGCCTTGGTGAAGCTGCCCGCTTCCACCACACGGACAAAAGCCCGCAGCGCATCGAAACGGTCCATCTCTGCTCCTGACCCTTCGAAGATTGTTTGGATTGTGCAAACAGTGATTGTGCGGCTTGCTTGTCGATCCGCCGCGAGCACGCCTTTAGAGTTCTTTCAGCGCGGGCTGCCATCGCCCCCCGAACTTATCCATACAAGGAGATCCTTCATGTCTGTACGTGATGTTGTGTTCCCTGCCGGACGCCAGGCGTTGTACGAAAGGAACCGCTACTCGCCGGCCATCCGTTCCAACGGCCTTCTGTTCGTTTCGGGCCAGGTCGGCAGCCGACCCGACGGGTCACCGGAGCCCGATCTGGAGGCGCAGGTCGGGCTCGCGTTCGACAACCTGAACGCGATCCTGTCGGCCGCCGGCTGCACCTTCCAGGACGTGGTCGACGTGACGGTCTTCGTTGTCGATCCGGCTGCGCACCTGGAACGCATCTGGAAGGTGGTCGCCGAGCACTGGGGCGATGCGCCGTACCCGACGCTCACCGGCGTCGGTGTCACCTGGCTCTATGGCTTTCAGTTCGAGATCAAGGTCATCGCCAAGCTGCCTGACGCCAGCGTCGGCTGACCGGCTCGGCAGGCGCTGACCTGTCGCGCCGCGCGGCGTGGTGACCTCGCTTCGTTTGCAAGTTTCACAGACCCCCCGTCCAGGCGACGCTATCGTCATGACGTCCGTGACCGAGTCAAACGAAAGGAGCGCGCATGGGAAGCACAGCGGGAAGCACCACACCGCCGCTGCAGGGTTGTATCGCAGTGGTCACCGGCGCCAGTCGGGGCGCAGGACGGGGCATTGCGGTCGAACTGGGCGCGGCCGGCGCGACGGTCTATGTCACCGGGCGCAGCACCCGAACCGAGCCTGCGCCGAACTACGATGAACTGCTGGCCTTGTCGGGCCTGTCGACACTGCCCGGCACCATCGACGAGACCGCGGAAGCGGTCACGCGTGAGGGCGGCCAGGGTATCGCGGTGCGCTGCGACCACACGCGCGACGAAGACGTGGCGCAGTTGTTCGACCGCGTGCAGCGCGAGGCCGGCCGGCTCGACCTGCTGGTGAACAACGCCTGGGGCGGCCACGAGAGCTTCAACGGCGTGTTCGATGCACCTTTCTGGGAGCACCCGATCGAGCATTGGGACACGATGTTCGACCGCGGCGTCCGCAATCATTTGCTCGCCAGTCGCCATGCGGCGCCGATGTTGGTGCGGCAGCGGCGGGGCCTGGTCGTCACCACCACCTTCTGGGACCGCGATCGTTACCTGCGCGGCAATCTCTACTACGACCTCGCCAAGGCGGCGATGAACCGGCTCGCCTTTGCGATGGCGCAGGAGTTGCGCCCGCATGGCGTGACCTCGCTCGCGCTGTCGCCCGGCTGGATGCGCACCGAGTTCGTGTTGGCCGGCCACAAGACCGACGAGGCGCATTGGCAGGAGCGGCCGGCGCTGGCGCGCACCGAGTCGCCACGCTACCTGGGGCGGGCGGTGGCCGCGCTTGCCGCGGACCCGAACGTGTTGCAGAAGACCGGGCGGGTGCACCGGGTCGCCGACCTGGCGCGCGAGTACGGCTTCACGGACGTGGACGGCCGGCAGGTGCCGGCGTTCGAGCTGGACCAGACCTGACCGAACAGCGCCACCACGGCCATGTCACCGGCGGTCGCCTGGCACCACGGCCGGACCGCCCGTCGGGCGGGGAGGGAGTGCCAAAGCGCCGGTGCGGTGGGCCTGCAAGCGCCCACCGTGCCGGAACGTCGGGGCTTGTGCCCTCGCATCAATCGGTGATCAGCTTGCCGCGGTTCAACAGCTCCTGGATGATCTGCGTGTCGGTGGCGTTGCTGGTCAGGCCCAGCTCGGCGCGCAGGTCGACGTTCTGCAGCACGATACGTTGGTCGGCCACGTTCGACGACGTGGTGCCGCTGCCGAACTGGCCGGTCGAGCTGATCAGGATTTGGGTCTGCAAGCTGCTGCCACTGCCGCTCACGCTGAAATCGAGGTGGCCTGCCAGATCGCCCACGGTGCCGTTCGGCGTGCCCGTGCTGGCGCTGCCCCTGGCTTCACCGCTCAGCAGGTCGCGCAGGTCGAGGATGTCGCCGCCGGCGTTGACGGGGCGAGCATCGAAGTCGGTGATGATGTCCGATGCTGTGCCGCTTGCGTTGCCGACGGTGCCGCGGTCCGCGAATTCCCAGCGGAAGACGTCCGCGCCGGCGTCGCCGCGCAGCACGTCGCTGCCGGCGCCGCCTTGCAGCGTGTCGTCGCCGGCACCGCCGCGCAGGCCGTCGTTCTGGCTGCCGCCGTCCAGCACGTCGTTGCCGGCACCGCCGTAGATCAGGTCGGAGCCTGCGCCGCCGTAGATGCGGTCGTCACCGCCCGCGCCATTCCCGATGTCGATCAGGCCCTGGAGGCTGGCGTTGTTGCGGTAGAACATCGCGCTGCTGGACAAGGTGCCGTCGGCATCCAGCATGGACGTGTCGGCGATCGTCATGAACTGGCGCGCAGCGGTGTCGGACTGCGTCGCCGCGGTCGAGTCGCCGAGATAGATCACGTCGTTGCCGAGGCCCGCGTCGACCAGGTCGTTGCCGCCCTCGGTGTCGAAGACCTGCGACGTCGTCACGGTCGTCTCGGTGCCACTCATCGTGTTGTAGCTGCCGGTGCTGCCGTGCCTGATCGCCACGTTCAACCCGCTGCCGGTTTGCAACACGGTGAAGACGTCCGCGCCGTCCTTGCCGAACACAGCATCGGCATTGAAGGTGGCGGCCACGTCGATGGTTGGCGCCAGCACCGTGACCGGCACCGTGGTGGACGCGCTGGAACTGGCGCCGGTGGACGACTCGGTGGCGGTGACCTCGGCCTGCAGCGTGAAGCTGCCGCTGTAGCCCGCCGGCGGCGCGATGCGCAGCTGGCTCAGGTTCCAGCCGCTCACGTTGGCCGTGGTGTTGCCCGCGGACGCGCTGAAGGTGTTGACACCGTCGCTCAGCAGGGCACCCACTGGTACGCCGGCGATGGTCGCGGTCAGCACCTCGGAACCGTCCGTGTCGCCCAGCGTGGCGATGACCGGTGCGAGGCGCACCACGCTGTCCTGCATGCCGACGTTGTAGCTCACCGGGTAGTAGCCACCTTCGCCGGTCGTGCTGTTGGGCACGAAGGCGCCGTGCTGGCCGCCCAGGTTGTCGATCTGGCCGACGCTGCCATAAAGCCGCAGGTTGGCGCTGGACACGTCGACCGCGGCCGCACCGTCGATGCTGACGTTGAGGTCGTAGCTGCCCGGGCCACTCGTGTTGTAGACGAAGAACTCGAAGCTGTAATAGCCGGTGGCGGTCGGCGTGTAGGTCGAGGCCGTGAAGTAGCCGGCACTCGCCTGGCCCGAGACACCCCATTGGCCCGACACCAAGGTGTTGCCCCCGACCTCGAGGCGGACCGTGTCATCGGCGTAGCCCGAGAAGGTGTAGCTGCGACCGGCCTCGAGGTACACCAGGCCCTGCACCTTGTAGGCGTCGTCCTCGGTCACGGTGAGTCCGGTGCCGCCGCCGGCGACACCGACGTTCGTGACCATGGTGCTCGAGGTCGGCACGGCGTTTTCGATGCCGGTTTCTGCGGTGCCCGGGTTGGTGCTGTTGGCGCCGGAGGTCAGTGTCGGGATGGCGTCGTAGTAGTCGCGCATCAGTCCGACCGAGTTCACGAGGCCCAGTACCGAGCCGGCATCGCTGCCGCCGGCATGGGTGATCGTGACGGCATCCACCGTCGGCGTGATGTCGATGCGCACCGATTGGGTCGCGCCATTGCTGGTGCCGTCGGTCGGCACGAAGTCGAACTTCGCGTAGTCGGCCTGGCGGTTGCCGGTGCCCGTGCCGCCCATCGCGTCGTGGCCCGATTCGTTCGCGTCCGGCACGAAGCGCAGACCGCCCGCGTCGATCGTCGCCTTGGTGATCAACGTGCCGGCGCTCACCGCCGTCCACGAACCATTGGTGTTGATCTGCAACGCGCCGTCTGCCGGCAGGGCGCTGACGCGGATGCCGAGCGTGCTGGTTGCGCTGTCGACGTCGGTGATGCCGAACTGGGCCCAGGTGAGCGTGACGGCTTGGTCTTCAGTGCCCGAGACAGTCGTCGGCGTGGCGGTCGGCGCGTCGTTGACAGCCGCCACGCTGATCGTCGCGGTGTTGGGCGTGGCGTCGACCAGGCCGAGGTTGTCCTTGGCGGTGTACTGGAAGGACGTGCTGCCGTTCCAGTCTGCTGCCGGCTTGAAGTACAGCGTCAGCGAGTTGGCCGTCGCGGGCAGGTCGGTGTTGGGCATGACCAGCTGGGTCATCGCCGCATCGCGGTACAGCTGGCCATTGGCCGGCAGGCCGGCGAGGCTGAAGCTGGCGACGGTGCCGTCGACGTCGGCACCGGTCAGCGTGATGCTGATCGAGACGGCGTCTTCGTTGCCGGTCGTCGCGACATTGCCGGTGGTCGGGGCGTCGTTGACGCTCGTGACGTTGACCGACACGGTGATGGTGTCCACGCCGCCCTGGCCGTCCGACACCTGCACCGTGAAGCTGTCGTTGCCCGTGAAGTTCGCGTCCGGCGTGTAGGTGTAGCGGCCGTCGCTGCTCACCGTGACGCTGCCATGGGCGGCGTCGCTGGCCTTGGTGTAGGTCAGCGTGTCGCGATCGCTGTCGGTCGCTGTCACCGATCCGGTGAAAGGCGTGTCTTCGTTGGTCGACACGGTCTGATCCGCACCCACCGGTGCGGGGTTGCCGACCGTGAGCGAGAAGCTCTGCGAGACGGCGGCGCCCGCGGCGTCGGTCGCCGTAACGTTGAGGGTGTAGGGACCCGACACACTGGCGCTCGAGGTCAGGGTGCCGGAGATGACGCCGGTGGTCGGGTTGATCGTCAAGCCAGCGGGCAGGCCGGTGGCGGAGTAGGTCAGCGTGTCGCCGGCATCGATGTCGGCGAAGCCTGCAGCAGTCGGAATGCTGACCGCGGTGGCGTCGGTGCCGTTCTGGTGGGTCAGAGCGCCGACGATCACCGGTGCATCGTTTCGGGCCGCGACCGTGACGTTGACCGTCATCGTGTCGGCACCGCCTTGGCCGTCCGTCACCCTGACCGTGAACGAATCCGAGCCGTTGTAGTTGGCGTTGGGGGTGTAGGTGTAGCTGCCGTTGGCGTTCACCACCACCGTGCCGTGGCTGGGGTCCGAGGCCTTCGAGAAGGACAAGGTATCGCCATCGGCATCCGTCGCGGTGACGGTGCCGGTGCGAGCAGTGTCTTCGTTCGTCGACACTGTTTGGTCAGCAGCGACCGGTGCCGGGTTACCGACCGTCAGCGAGAAGCTCTGCGAGACAGCAGCGCCAGCGGCGTCGGTGGCCGTGACATTGACGGAGTACGGGCCCGAGACACTGGCGTTCGACGCCAAAGTGCCGGAGATGACACCAGTGGCCGGATCAATGGTCAAGCCAGCGGGCAAACCCGTGGCGGAGAAAGTCAGCGTGTCACCAGCATCGATGTCCGCGAAGCCAGCAGCAGTCGGGATGCTGACGGCCGTGGCGTCGGTGCCAGTCTGATTGACCAGCGCGCCCACGATGACAGGGGCGTCGTTGCCTGCCGTGACCGTGACGTTCACCGTCATCATGTCGGTGCCGCCTTGGCCGTCCGTCACCGTGACGGTGAACGAGTCGGTGCCGTTGTAGTTGGCGTTGGGCGTATAGGTGTAGCTACCGTTGGCGTTCACGACGACTGTGCCGTGAGCCGGGTCGGTTGCCTTCGAGAACGTCAGTGTGTCGCCATCGGCATCCGTCGCGGTGACGGTGCCGGTGCGAGCCGTGTCTTCGGTCGTCGACACCGCTTGGTCAGCCCCGAACGGTGCCGGGTTACCGACCGTCAGCGAGAAGCTCTGCGAGACAGCAGCGCCAGCGGCGTCGGTGGCGGTGACGTTAACCGTGTAGGGGCCCGTGACACTGGAGTTCGACGCCAAGGTGCCGGAGATGACACCGGTGGCCGGATCGATGGTCAAGCCAGCGGGCAAGCCAGTGGCAGAGAAAGTCAGCGTGTCGCTGGCATCGATGTCTGCGAAGCCGGCAGCAGTCGGAATGCTGACCGCAGTGGCATCGGTGCCGCTCTGGTTGGTCAGCGCACCCACGATCACCGGGGCGTCGTTGCCGGCGGTGACGGTGACGTTGACCGTCATCGTGTCGGCACCGCCTTGACCATCGGTCACCGTGACGGTGAACGAATCGGGGCCGTTGTAGTCGGCGTTGGGCGTGTAGGTGTAGCTGCCGTTGGCGGCGACCACCACGGTGCCGTGTCTCGGATCGGTTGCCTTCGTGAACGTGAGCGCGTCGCCATCGGTATCCGTCGCCGTGACGGAGCCGGTTCGGGCAGTGTCTTCAGTGGTCGAAACCGTTTGGTCAGCAGCGACCGGTGCAGGGTTGCCGACCGTCAGCGAGAAGCTCTGCGAGACGGCGGCGCCAGCGGCGTCGGTGGCCGTGACGCTAACGGTGTAGGGACCAGTGACACTGGCGTTCGACGCCAAGGTGCCAGAGATGACACCGGTGGCCGGGTCGATAGTCAAGCCAGCGGGCAGGCCGGTGGCCGAGAAGGTCAGCGTGTCACCAGCATCGATGTCCGCGAAGCCGGCAGCGGTGGGGATGCTGACTGCAGTGGCGTCGGTGCCGGTCCGGTTGGGCAGAGCGCCGACGATCACCGGGGCATCGTTGCCAGCCGTGACCGTGACGTTGACCGTCATCGTGTCGGTGCCGCCTTGGCCATCGGTCACCGTGACGTTGAACGAATCCGGGCCGTTGTAGTCGGCGTTGGGCGTATAGGTGTAGCTGCCGTTGGCGTTCACAACCACGGTGCCATGCGCCGGGTCGGAGGCCTTCGAGAAGGACAAGGTGTCGCCGTCCGCATCAGCGGCCGTGACGGTGCCGGTGCGCGCGGTGTCTTCGTTGGTCGAAACCGTTTGATCAGCTCCGACCGGTGCGGGGTTGCCGACCGTGAGCGAGAAGCTCTGCGAGACAGCAGCGCCAGCGGCGTCGGTGGCCGTGACATTGACGGAGTACGGGCCGGAGACACTGGCGTTCGACGCCAAGGTGCCAGAGATGACACCGGTGGCCGGATCGATCGTCAAGCCAGCGGGCAGGCCAGTGGCAGAGAAAGTCAGCGTGTCGCCGGCGTCGATGTCCGCGAAGCCTGCAGCGGTCGGGATGCTGACCGCAGTGGCATCGGTGCCGCTCTGGTTGGTCAGCGCGCCCACGATGACAGGGGCGTCGTTGCCGGCGGTGACGGTGACGTTGACCGTCATCGTGTCAGCACCGCCTTGGCTGTCGGTCACGGTGACCGTGAACGAATCGGGGCCGTTGTAGTTGGCGTTGGGCGTGTAGGTGTAGCTGCCGTTGGCATTCACGACGACTGTGCCGTGAGCCGGGTCGGAGGCCTTCGTGAACGTCAGTGTGTCGCCATCGGCATCCGTCGCGGTGACGGTGCCGCTGCGAGCCGTGTCTTCGGTCGTTGACACCGCTTGGTCAGCCCCGACCGGTGCCGGGTTGCCGACCGTCAGCGAGAAGCTCTGCGAGACGGCAGCGCCGGCAGCGTCGGTGGCCGTGACGTTAACCGTGTAGGGGCCCGTGACACTGGAGTTCGACGCCAAGGTGCCGGAGATGACACCGGTGGCCGGATCGATCGTCAAGCCAGCGGGCAGGCCAGTGGCAGAGAAAGTCAGCGTGTCGCTGGCATCGATGTCTGCGAAGCCGGCAGCAGTGGGGATGCTCACCGCGGTGGCGTCGGTGCCAACCTGGTTCGCCAGGGCGCCCACGATGACAGGGGCGTCGTTGCCTGCCGTGACCGTGACGTTGACCGTCATCGTGTCGGTACCGCCTTGGCCGTCGGTCACCGTGACAGTGAACGAATCGGGGCCGTTGTAGTCGGCGTTGGGCGTGTAGGTGTAGCTACCGTTGGCGTTGACGACGACCGTGCCGTGAGCCGGGTCGGAGGCCTTCGAGAAGGACAAGGTGTCGCCGTCGGCATCAGTCGCGGTGAAGGTACCGGTGCGGGCCGTGTCTTCGCTAGTGGACAGCGTCTGGTCGCTAGCAACCGGCGCGGGGTTGCCGACGGTGAGCGAGAAGCTCTGCGAGACGGCAGCGCCAGCGGCGTCAGTGGCCGTCACGTTCACCGTGTACGGACCAGTGACACTGGCGTTTGACGCCAAGGTGCCGGAGATGACACCGGTGGCGGGGTCGATGGTCAAGCCAGCGGGCAAACCCGTGGCCGAGAAAGTCAGAGTGTCGCCGGCATCGATGTCCGCGAAGCCAGCAGCAGTCGGGATGCTGACGGCTGTGGCGTCGGTGCCAGTCTGATTGACCAGCGCGCCCACGATGACAGGAGCGTCGTTGGCAGCCGTGACCGTGACGTCGACCGTCATCGTGTCAGCACCGCCTTGGCCATCGGTCACCATGACGGTGAACGAATCCGGGCCGTTGTAGTTGGCGTTGGGCGTGTAGGTGTAGCTACCGTTGGCGTTCACGACGACTGTGCCATGAGCCGGATCGGTTGCCTTCGAGAAGGACAAGTTGTCGCCATCGGCGTCAGTGGCGGTGACGGTGCCGGTGCGGGCGGTGTCTTCGGTGGTGGAGACCGTTTGGTCAGCTCCGACCGGCGCCGGATTGCCGACGGTGAGCGAGAAGCTCTGCGAGACAGCGGCGCCGGCGGCGTCGGTGGCCGTGACATTGACGGAGTACGGGCCGGAGACGCTGGCGTTCGACGCGAGCGTGCCGGAGATGACACCGGTGGCTGGGTCGATGGTCAAGCCAGCGGGCAGGCCGGTGGCGGAGAAAGTCAGCGTGTCGCCGGCATCGATGTCCGCGAAGCCTGCAGCGGTGGGGATGCTGACTGCAGTGGCATCGGTGCCAGTCTGGTTGGCCAGCGCGCCCACGATGACAGGGACGTCGTTGCCAGCAGTGACCGTGACGTTGACCGTCATCGTGTCAGCACCGCCTTGGCTGTCGGTCACGGTGACCGTGAACGAATCCGGCCCGTTGTAATCGGCGTTGGGCGTGTAGGTGTAGCTGCCGTTGGCGTTCACCACGACTGTGCCGTGAGCCGGATCGGTTGCCTTCGAGAACGTCAGTGCGTCGCCATCGACATCAGTTGCCGTGACGGTGCCGGTTCGGGCAGTGTCTTCAGTGGTCGACACCGCTTGCTCAGCCCCGACCGGTGCGGGGTTGCCGACCGTGAGCGAGAAGCTCTGCGAGACAGCAGCGCTGGCCGCGTCAGTGGCGGTGACATTGACGGAGTACGGGCCGGAGACACTGGCGTTCGACGCCAAGGTGCCCGAGATGACACCGGTGGCCGGATCGATGGTCAAGCCAGCGGGCAGGCCGGTGGCGGAGAAGGTCAGCGTGTCGGCGGCATCGATGTCGGCGAAGCCAGCCGCAGTGGGGATGCTGACGGCCGTAGCGTCGGTGCCAGTCTGATTTAGCAGGGCGCCCACGATGACAGGGGCGTCGTTGCCAGCCGTGACCGTGACGTTGACCGTCATCGTGTCGGCACCGCCTTGGTCGTCGGTCACCGAAACAGTGAACGAATCGGGGCCGTTGTAGTCAGCGTTTGGCGTATAGGTGTAGCTGCCATTGGCGTTCACAACCACGGTGCCGTGAGCCGGGTCGGAGGCCTTCGAGAAGGACAAGCTATCGCCGTCGGCATCCGTCGCAGTGACGGTGCCGGTGCCGGCGGTGTCTTCGCTGGTAGAGAGCGTTTGGTCAGCAGCGACCGGAGCCGGGTTGCCAACCGTGAGCGAGAAGCTCTGCGAGACGGCAGCGCCCGCGGCGTCGGTGGCCGTGACGTTGACGGTGTAGGGACCCAAGACACTGGCGTTCGACGCCAAGGTGCCGGAGATGACACCGGTAGCCGGATCGACGGTCAAGCCAGCGGGCAGGCCGGTGGCAGAGAAAGTCAGCGTGTCGCCCGCATCTATATCAGCGAAACCGGCAGCGGTGGGGATGCTCACCGCGGTTGCATCGGCGCCGGTCTGATTGGCCAAGACACCAACGATCACCGGGGCATCGTTGCCCGCGGTGACGGTCACGTTGACCGTCATCGTGTCAGCGCCGCCTTGGCCGTCGGTCACGGTGACGGTGAACGAATCCGGGCCGTTGTAGTTGGCGTTGGGCGTGTAGGTGTAGCTACCGTTGGCGGCGACCACCACGGTGCCGTGACTCGGGTCGGTCGCTTTCGTGAACGTGAGCACGTCGCCATCGGCATCAGTTGCCGTGACGGTGCCGGTGCGAGCAGTGTCTTCGGTGGTCGACACCGTTTGGTCAGCTCCGACCGGAGCCGGATTGCCGACGGTGAGCGAGAAGCTCTGCGAGACGGCAGCGCCGGCGGCGTCGGTGGCCGTGACGTTGACGGAGTACGGGCCGGAGACGCTGGCGTTCGACGCGAGCGTGCCGGAGATGACACCGGTGGCGGGGTCGATGGTCAAGCCAGCGGGCAGGCCGGTGGCGGAGTAGGTCAGCGTGTCGCCGGCATCGATGTCGGCGAAGCCTGCAGCAGTCGGAATGCTGACCGCAGTGGCATCGGTGCCGCTCTGGTTGGTCAGCGCGCCCACGATGACAGGGGCGTCGTTGCCCGCGGTGACGGTGACGTTGACCGTCATCGTGTCAGCACCGCCTTGGCTGTCGGTCACGGTGACGGTGAACGAATCCGGGCCGTTGTAGTCGGCGTTGGGCGTGTAGGTGTAGCTGCCGTTGGCGTTCACGACGACTGTGCCGTGAGCCGGATCGGTTGCCTTCATGAACGTGAGCGCGTCGCCATCGGCATCCGTCGCGGTGACGGTGTCGGTGCGAGCAGTGTCTTCAGTGGTCGAAACCGTTTGGTCAGCAGCGACCGGTGCAGGGTTGCCGACCGTCAGCGAGAAGCTCTGCGAGACGGCAGCCCCAGCGGCGTCGGTGGCGGTGACATTGACGGAGTACGGGCCCGTGACGCTGGCGTTCGACGCCAAGGTGCCCGAGATGACACCGGTGGCCGGATCGATGGTCAAGCCAGCGGGCAGGCCGGTGGCCGAGAAGGTCAGCGTGTCACCAGCATCGATGTCCGCGAAGCCGGCAGCGGTGGGGATGCTGACTGCAGTGGCGTCGGTGCCGGTCCGGTTGGGCAGAGCGCCGACGATTACCGGGGCATCGTTGCCAGCCGTGACCGTGACGTTGACCGTCATCGTGTCGGCACCGCCTTGGCCATCGGTCACTGTGACGTTGAACGAATCCGGGCCGTTGTAGTCGGCGTTGGGCGTATAGGTGTAGCTGCCGTTGGCGTTCACAACCACGGTGCCATGCGCCGGGTCGGAGGCCTTCGAGAAGGACAAGGTGTCGCCGTCCGCATCAGTGGCCGTGACGGTGCCGGTGCGCGCGGTGTCTTCGGTGGTCGAAACCGTTTGATCAGCTCCGACCGGTGCGGGGTTGCCGATCGTGAGCGAGAAGCTCTGCGAGACAGCAGCGCCGGCCGCGTCGGTGGCCGTGACATTGACGGAGTACGGGCCGGAGACACTGGCGTTCGACGCCAAGATGCCGGAGATGACACCGGTGGCCGGATCGATGGTCAAGCCTGCGGGCAGGCCGGTCGCGGAGAAAGTGAGCGTGTCGCTGGCATCGATGTCTGCGAAGCCGGCAGCAGTCGGAATGCTGACCGGGGTGGCGTCGGTGCCGGTCTGATTGACCAACGCGCCGACGATCACCGGGGCGTCGTTGCCTGCCGTGACCGTGACGTTGACCGTCATCGTGTCGGCACCGCCTTGGCCGTCCGCCACCGTGACGGTGAACGAGTCGGTGCCGTTGTAGTCGGCGTTGGGCGTATAGGTGTAGCTACCGTTGGCGTTCACGACGACTGTGCCGTGAGCCGGGTCGGAGGCCTTCGAGAACGTCAATGCGTCGCTATCGGCATCAGCTGCCGTGACGGTGCCGGTGCCGGCGGTGTCTTCGCTAGTCGACAGCGTCTGGTCGTTAGCAACGGGTGCGGGATTTCCGACGGTCAGCGAGAAGCTCTGCGAAACAGCAGCGCCGGCAGCGTCGGTGGCCGTGACATTGACGGAGTACGGGCCGGAGACACTGGCGTTCAACGCCAAGGTGCCGGAGATGACACCGGTAGCCGGATCGATGGTCAAGCCAGCGGGCAGGCCGGTGGCGGAGAAAGTCAGCGTGTCGCCGGCATCGATGTCCGCGAAGCCAACTGCGGTCGGGATGCTGACGGCGGTGGCATCGGTGCCAACCTGGTTCGCCAGCGCGCCCACGATGACAGGGGCATCGTTGCCCGCCGTGACGGTGACATTGACCGTCATCGTGTCGGTACCGCCTTGGCCGTCGCTCACCGAAACAGTGAACGAATCGGCGCCGCTGTAGTTGGCGTTGGGCGTGTAGGTGTAGCTGCCGCTGGCGTTCACGACGACTGTGCCGTGAGCCGGATCGGTTGCCTTCGTGAACGTGAGCGCGTCGCCATCGGCATCAGTTGCCGTGACGGTGCCGGTGCGTGCGGTGTCTTCGTTGGTCGAGACCGTCTGGTCGTTAGCGACCGGAGCCGGGTTGCCGACCGTGAGCGAGAAGCTTTGCGAGACGGCAGCGCCAGCGGCGTCGGTGGCCGTCACGTTCACCGTGTACGGACCAGAGACACTGGCGTTCGACGCCAAGGTGCCGGAGATGACACCGGTGGCGGGGTCGATGGTCAAGCCAGCGGGCAGGCCGGTGGCGGAGTAGGTCAGCGTGTCGCCGGCATCGATGTCGGCGAAGCCTGCAGCAGTCGGAATGCTGACCGCAGTGGCATCGGTGCCGTTCTGGTTGGTCAGCGCGCCCACGATGACAGGGGCGTCGTTGCTGGCCGTGACGGTGACGTTGACGGTCATCGTGTCGGCACCGCCTTGGCCGTCGCTCACGGTGACGGTGAACGAATCGGCGCCGTTGTAGTTGGCGTTGGGCGTGTAGGTGTAGCTGCCGTTGGCGTTCACAACCACGGTGCCGTGAGCCGGATCGGAGGCCTTCGAGAAGGACAAGGTGTCGCCATCGGCATCAGCCGCGGTGACGGTGCCGGTGCGAGCAGTGTCTTCGGTGGTCGACACCGTTTGGTCAGCAGCGACCGGAGCCGGATTGCCGACGGTGAGCGAGAAGCTTTGCGAGACGGCAGCGCCGGCGGCGTCGGTCGCCGTGACATTGACGGAGTATGACCCCGAGACGCTGGCGTCAGAGCCCAGGGTGCCGGAGATAACACCGGTGGCCGGATCGATGGTCAAGCCGGCGGGCAGGCCGGTAGCGGAGTAGGTCAGCGTGTCGCCGGCGTCGATGTCGGCGAAGCCGGCCGCAGTGGGAATGCTGACCGCGGTGGCGTCGGTGCCGGCCTGGTTGGGCAGCACGCCGACGATGACGGGCGCGTCATTACTGGAGTCGACGTTCACCGAAACGGTGAACGTGTCGACGCCGCCCTGGCCGTCCGATACCTGGACCGTGAAGCTGTCATTGCCACGGAAGTTGGCGTCGGGCGTGTAGGTGTAGGAGCCGTCGGTGTTGACCGTGACCGTGCCGTGAGCCGGCTCACTGGTCTTGGTGAAAGTCAGGGCATCGTGATCAGCGTCGGTGGCGGAGAGGGCGCCAGTCAGGAGCGTATCTTCGTCTGTTGAGAACGACGCGTCTGCCGCTACTGGCGCGGGATTGCCGACGGTCAGCGAGAAGTTCTGCGAGACGGCGGCGCCAGCGGCGTCGGTGGCCGTCACGTTTACCGTGTACGGACCAGAGACACTGGCGTTCGACGCCAAAGTGCCGGAGATGACACCGGTGGCCGGGTCGATGGTCAAGCCAGCGGGCAAGCCCGTGGCGGAGTAGGTCAGCGTGTCGCCGGCATCGATGTCTGCGAAGCCAGCTGCAGTCGGGATGCTGACCGCAGTGGCATCGGTGCCGCTCTGGTTGGTCAGCGCGCCCACGATGACAGGGGCGTCGTTGCCGGCCGTGACCGTGACACTGACTGTCATCGTGTCGGCCCCGCCTTGGCCGTCGCTCACGGTGACCGTGAACGAGTCGGCGCCGTTGTAGTTGGCGTTGGGCGTGTAGGTGTAGCTGCCGTTGGCGTTCACAACGACTGTGCCGTGAGCCGGATCGGTTGCCTTCGAGAACGTCAGTGCGTCGCCGTCGGCATCAGTGGCCGTGACGGTGCCGCTGCGAGCGGTGTCTTCGTTGGTCGAGACCGTCTGGTCGTTAGCGACCGGAGCCGGGTTGCCGACGGTGAGCGAGAAGTTCTGCGAGACGGCAGCGCCAGCGGCGTCGGTGGCCGTGACATTGACGGAGTACGGGCCGGAGACACTGGCGTTCAACGCCAAGGTGCCGGAGATGACACCGGTGGCCGGATCGATCGTCAAGCCAGCGGGCAGGCCGGTGGCGGAGAAAGTCAGCGTGTCGCCGGCATCGATGTCCGCGAAGCCAGCCGCAGTGGGGATGCTCACCGCGGTGGCGTCGGTGCCAACCTGGTTCGCCAGGGCACCGACGATGACAGGAGCGTCGTTGCCTGCCGTGACCGTGACGTTGACCGTCATCGTGTCGGTGCCGCCTTGGCCATCGGTCACCGTGACGTTGAACGAATCCGGGCCGTTGTAGTCGGCGTTGGGCGTATAGGTGTAGCTGCCGTTGGCGTTCACAACCACGGTGCCATGCGCCGGGTCGGAGGCCTTCGAGAAGGACAAGGTGTCGCCGTCCGCATCAGTGGCCGTGACGGTGCCGGTGCGCGCGGTGTCTTCGTTGGTCGAAACCGTTTGATCAGCTCCGACCGGTGCGGGGTTGCCGACCGTGAGCGAGAAGCTCTGCGAGACAGCAGCGCCAGCGGCGTCGGTGGCCGTGACATTGACGGAGTACGGGCCCGAGACACTGGCGTTCGACGCCAAGGTGCCAGAGATGACACCGGTGGCCGGATCGATCGTCAAGCCAGCGGGCAGGCCAGTGGCAGAGAAAGTCAGCGTGTCGCCGGCGTCGATGTCCGCGAAGCCTGCAGCGGTCGGGATGCTGACCGCAGTGGCGTCAGTGCCGGTCTGATTGACCAGCGCGCCCACGATCACCGGGGCATCGTTGCCAGCCGTGACCGTGACGTTGACCGTCATCGTGTCGGCACCACCCTGGCTGTCGGTCACGGTGACCGTGAACGAGTCGGCGCCGTTGTAGTTGGCGTTGGGCGTGTAGGTGTAGCTGCCGTTGGCGTTCACCACCACGGTACCGTGAGCCGGGTCCGAGGCCTTCGAGAAGGACAAGGTATCGCCATCGGCATCAGTTGCCGTGACGGTGCCGGTGCGAGCAGTGTCTTCGCTGGTAGAGAGCGTTTGATCAGCAGCGACCGGTGCGGGGTTGCCGACCGTCAGCGAGAAGCTCTGCGAAACGGCGGCGCCAGCCGCGTCGGTGGCGGTGACGTTGACGGAGTACGGGCCGGAGACACTGGCGTTCGAGGCCAAGGTGCCAGAGATGACACCGGTGGCGGGGTCGATGGTCAACCCGGAAGGCAGGCCGGTGGCCGAGAAAGTCAGCGTGTCGCCGGCATCAATATCAGCGAAACCGGCAGCGGTCGGGATGCTGACCGCGGTTGCGTCGGTACCGGTTTGGTTGGCCAGAGCGCCGACGATCACCGGGGCATCGTTGCCAGCGGTGACCGTGACGTTGACCGTCATCGTGTCGGCACCGCCTTGGCCGTCGGTCACCGAAACCGTGAACGAGTCGGCGCCGTTGTAGTTGGCGTTAGGCGTGTAGGTGTAGCTACCGTTGGCGTTCACAACCACGGTGCCATGCGCCGGGTCGGAGGCCTTCGAGAAGGACAAGGTGTCGCCGTCGGCATCAGTGGCCGTGACGGTACCGGTACGGGCCGTGTCTTCGCCGGTGGACAGCGTCTGGTCGCTAGCAACCGGTGCGGGGTTGCCGACCGTGAGCGAGAAGCTCTGCGAGACGGCGGCGCCAGCGGCGTCGGTGGCGGTGACATTGACAGAGTACGGACCGGAGACACTGGCGTTCGACGCCAAGGTGCCAGAGATGACACCGGTGGCCGGATCGATCGTCAAGCCAGCGGGCAGGCCGTTGGCGGAGAAACTCAGCGTGTCACCAGCATCGATGTCCGCGAAGCCGGCAGCGGTCGGGATGCTGACCGCGATGGCGTCGGTACCGGTTTGGTTGGCCAGAGCGCCGACGATCACCGGGGCGTCGTTGGCAGCCGTGACCGTGACGTTGACCGTCATCGTGTCAGCGCCGCCTTGGCCGTCGGTCACCGTCACAGTGAACGAATCGGCGCCGTTGTAGTCGGCGTTGGGCGTATAGGTGTAGCTACCGTTGGCGTTAACGACGACTGTGCCGTGAGCCGGATCGGAGGCCTTCGTGAACGTGAGCCCGTCGCCATCGGCATCAGTTGCCGTGACGGTGCCGGTGCGAGCCGTGTCTTCGGTCGTCGACACTGTTTGGTCAGCAGCGACCGGTGCAGGGTTGCCGACCGTCAGTGAGAAGCTCTGCGAGACAGCAGCGCCAGCCACGTCGGTGGCCGTGACGTTAACGGTGTAGGGACCCGTGACGCTGGCGTTCGACGCCAAGGTGCCAGAGATGACACCGGTAGTCGGATCGATCGTCAAGCCAGCGGGCAGGCCCGTGGCGGAGTAGGTCAGCGTGTCGCCGGCATCGATGTCTACGAAGCCTGCAGCAGTCGGAATGCTGACCGCAGTGGCATCGGTGCCGGTCTGGTTGGTCAGCGCGCCCACGATGACAGGGGCGTCGTTGCCTGCGGTGACCGTGACACTGACTGTCATCGTGTCGGCCCCGCCTTGGCCGTCGCTCACGGTGACCGTGAACGAGTCGGCGCCGTTGTAGTTGGCGTTGGGCGTGTAGGTGTAGCTGCCGTTGGCGTTCACGACGACTGTGCCGTGAGCCGGATCGGAGGCCTTCGAGAACGTCAGTGCGTCGCCATCGACATCAGTGGCCGTGACGGTGCCGTTGCGAGCGGTGTCTTCGTTGGTTGAGAGCGTCTGGTCGTTAGCGACCGGAGCCGGGTTGCCGACCGTGAGCGAGAAGTTCTGCGAGACGGCGGCGCCAGCCGCGTCGGTGGCCGTGACATTGACGGAGTATGGGCCTGAGACGCTGGCGTTCGAGGCCAATGTGCCGGAGATGACACCGGTAGCCGGGTCGATGGTCAAGCCAGCGGGCAGGCCAGTGGCGGAGTAGGTCAGCGTGTCGCCGACATCGATGTCGGCGAAGCCTGCAGCAGTCGGAATGCTGACCGCAGTGGCATCGGTGCCGCTCTGGTTGGTCAGCGCACCCACGATGACAGGGGCGTCGTTGCCGGCGGTGACGGTGACGTTGACCGTCATCGTGTCGGCACCGCCTTGACCATCGGTCACCGTGACGGTGAACGAATCGGCGCCGTTGTAGTCGGCG
The DNA here is from genome assembly GCF_001017435.1 of Caldimonas brevitalea. Classification (NCBI taxonomy): domain Bacteria; kingdom Pseudomonadati; phylum Pseudomonadota; class Betaproteobacteria; order Burkholderiales; family Sphaerotilaceae; genus Caldimonas; species Caldimonas brevitalea. Next base: position 3,384,137 of record NZ_CP011371.1, on the reverse strand, counting down.
TTGGGCGTGTAGGTGTAGCTGCCGTTGGCGGCGACCACCACGGTGCCGTGACTCGGATCGGTTGCCTTCGTGAACATGAGCGCGTCGCCATCGGCATCAGTTGCCGTGACGGAGCCGGTTCGGGCAGTGTCTTCAGTGGTCGAAACCGTTTGATCAGCAGCAACCGGTGCGGGGTTGCCGACCGTGAGCGAGAAGCTCTGCGAGACGGCAGCGCCAGCGGCGTCGGTGGTCGTGACGTTGACGGTGTAGGGACCCGAGACACTGGCGTTCGACGCCAAGGAGCCGGAGATGACACCGGTGGCCGGGTCGATGGTCAAGCCAGCGGGTAGGCCGGTGGCGGAGAAAGTCAGCGTGTCACCAGCATCGATGTCCGCGAAGCCGGCAGCGGTGGAGATGCTGACTGCAGTGGCGTCGGTGCCGGTCCGGTTGGGCAGGGCGCCGACGATCACCGGGGCATCGTTGCCAGCCGTGACCGTGACGTTGACCGTCATCGTGTCGGCACCGCCTTGGCCATCCGTCACGGTGACGGTGAACGAATCGGCGCCGTTGTAGTCGGCGTTGGGCGTGTAGGTGTAGCTGCCGTTGGCGTTCACGACGACTGTGCCGTGAGCCGGGTCCGAGGCCTTCGAGAACGTCAGTGCGTCGCCATCGGCATCCGTTGCCGTGACGGTGCCGGTTCGGGCAGTGTCTTCAGTGGTCGAAACCGTTTGGTCAGCAGCAACCGGTGCGGGGTTGCCGACCGTGAGCGAGAAGCTCTGCGAGACGGCAGCGCCGGCGGCGTCGGTCGCCGTCACGTTGACGGAGTACGGGCCGGAGACACTGGCGTTCGACGCCAAGGTGCCCGAGATGACACCGGTGGTCGGGTCAATGGTCAAGCCAGCGGGTAGGCCGGTGGCGGAGAAAGTCAGCTTGTCGCCGGCATCAATATCAGCGAAGCCGGTAGCGGTCGGGATGCTGACTGCCGTTGCGTCGGTACCGATTTGGTTGGCCAGCGCGCCCACGATGACAGGGGCGTCGTTGCCAGCCGTGACCGTGACGTTGACCGTCATCGTGTCGGCACCGCCTTGGTCGTCGGTCACCGAAACAGTGAACGAATCGGGGCCGTTGTAGTCGGCGTTGGGCGTGTAGGTGTAGCTGCCGTTGGCGTTCACGACGACTGTGCCGTGAGCCGGGTCCGAGGCCTTCGAGAAGGACAAGCTATCGCCGTCGGCATCGGTGGCCGTGACGGTGCCGGTGCGGGCGGTGTCTTCGGTGGTCGACACCGTTTGATCCGCACCGACCGGAGCCGGGTTGCCGGCGGTGAGCGAGAAACTCTGCGAGACGGCGGCGCCAGCCGCGTCGGTGGCCGTGACGTTGACGGTGTAGGGGCCAGAGACGCTGGCGTTCGAGGCCAGGGTGCCGGAGATAACACCGGTGGTCGGGTCAATGGTCAAGCCAGCGGGCAGGCCGGTGGCCGAGAAAGTCAGCGTGTCGCCAGCGTCGATGTCCGCGAAGCCGGCAGCGGTGGGGATGCTCACCGCGGTGGCGTCGGTGCCAACCTGGTTGGACAGAGCGCCGATGATCACCGGGGCATCGTTGCCACCCGTGACCGTGACGTTGACCGTCATCGTGTCGGCACCGTCTTGGCCGTCGTTCACCGTGACGGTGAACGAATCGGGGCCGTTGTAGTCGGCGTTGGGCGTGTAGGTGTAGCTGCCGTTGGCGTTCACGACGACTGTGCCGTGAGCCGGATCGGTTGCCTTCGTGAACGTGAGCGCGTCGCCATCGGCATCAGTTGCCGTGACGGTGCCGGTGCGTGCGGTGTCTTCGGTGGTCGAGAGCGTTTGATCAGCAGCGACCGGTGCGGGGTTGCCGACTGTCAGTGAGAAGCTCTGCGAGACGGCGGCGCCCGCCGTGTCGGTGGCCGTGACATTGACAGAGTACGGGCCCGAGACACTGGCGTTCGACGCCAAGGTGCCGGAGATGACGCCCGTGGCCGGGTCGATGGTCAAGCCAGCGGGCAAGCCGGTGGCAGAGAAAGTCAGCGTGTCGCCAGCGTCGATGTCGGCGAAGCCGGCAGCGGTCGGGATACTGACCGCGGTGGCGTCGGTGCCAGTCTGGTTCGCCAGGGCGCCCACGATCACCGGCGCATCGTTGCCAGCCGTGACCGTGACGTTGACCGTCATCGTGTCGGCACCACCCTGGCCGTCCGTCACGGTGACCGTGAACAAATCCGGGCCGTTGTAGTCGGCGTTGGGCGTGTAGGTGTAGCTGCCGTTGGCGTTCACAACCACCGTGCCATGCGCCGGGTCCGAAGCCTTCGAGAAAAACAAGCTGTCGCCGTCCGCGTCGTTCGCCGTCACGCTGCCCGACAGCGTGCCGTCTTCCGCAGCCGAAACCGCCAGGTCGGTGCCCACCGGCGCTGCGTTGCGCACTGCCAGCGTGAACCCTTGGGAGACTGTGGCACCGCTCGCGTCGGTCGCCGTGACATTGACCAGATAAGGCCCGGCCACACTGGCATCCGCCTGCAGGGCACCGGAGATGACGCCGGTGGCGGGATCGATGCTGAGGCCGGGGGGGAGGCCGGTCGCCGAGAAGCGCAGGGTGTCGCCAGCATCGGCGTCTGCGAACGCGGCGGCGGTGCTCACCGAGACGGCCGCGCCGTCGACGCTGCTCACGCCGTTCAGCGCGCTGACCACGGCCGGCGCGTCGTTCACCCCGGAGACCAACACGGTCACGGTGGTCGACGAGCCATCGTTCAGCGCGACGACGAAACTCTCGGTCCGTACCGCGCCGGCAGCCAAACCCTGTGCGGGGCCGCGGTCGAGCGTGTAAGTCCAGTTGCCCGCCGCGTCCACCGCGAAGCTGCCAAGGCCGCCGGCGGCCACCTGCGGCACGAAGGCCAGGCCCGGGTTGTCGATGTCGGCCGCGCTCAGGCTGCCGGAAAGCGACGACGTTCCGTCTTCAGACGTCTCGGCGCGCGAAGCGCCCACCACGGCCGCGTCGTCCTGGCCGGTGATGTCGATGCGCACCTGTGTGGTGGTGCCGTCGGTCAGCACCACCGTGACCGCTTCGCTGCGCACTTCGCCGTCGGCCAGGCTCTGCGCTGTGGTGTTGTCGAGCCGATAGGTCCAAGCCCCTGCGGCGTCGATCGAGAACAGACCAAAGGCGGTGGTGACCGTCTGCGGCACGAAGGCGAGCCCGGGGTTGTCGGCGTCGGAGGCGGCCAAGGTGCCGCCGGTGGACAGTGCGACGTCCTCGCTCACCGCACCGGCGCCAGTCGACACGACCGCCGGGGCCGGGGCGGGCGCGGGGGTCGGGGTCGGGGCCGGGGCCGGGGCCGGGGCCGGGGCCGGGGCGGACGAGGTCTCTGCCGCCAACGCACTGCCGGTCGTCTGCTGCACCGGCGGCGCGGCGCCGGCGTTCACCGTCCCGGTCTCCAACCCAGCGGGCGTTACCGCCTCACTCACACGGTCCACGCGCAACCCGGGGCCGAAGCCGTCACCGCCGCCCGCGTCACCGGTCAGGCCAGCGGCAGGGGCTTCATTGGGATCGGTCCCGGCGTCCACCGCCGCGATCGCCCGGTCGAGGTCGTCGTCACCCACCGCCGCATTTGCCGCCGCGCGGCGCCCGGACGGAGCGCTGGTGTCGAGATCCGCCAGACTCAGCGGTTCGCCGCTGCGTGGCACGTACACCGCGCCGGACTCGTCGGTGATTTCGACCCGACCGTTGTCGGCCACCACCACGACGTCACCTTCGCGGATCACGTCGCCCACCTTCAGTTCGCGCATCGAGCCGTCGGCCAATTTCAGATACGCCTTCCCGACGACAGCGGAAACCTTGCCGGTGAGTGTGGAGGGGGCGGTGGCCATGCGTTGTTCCTTGAGCGCGAGCGGCTGGTGACAGCCAGATACAGTTAGCTACAGAATACCGAGGCAGCGTGTTCCGGGGGGACGGCAGGGTCAGCGGGTTTCGTGATCGCCTGCACGAAAACCGGCACGATTTCCCACAAATTGAAGGACTGCCCTGCGATGGAGAGCGCACCGCGCCCAGCGTTCCGCCCCGAGTGACGCTTTCGGGGGGAAATACGGCAGTTTTTGTGGAATCTTTAGCGGAACAGGGCCCGTGGCGGGCCCTGCGGTACACGGCTGACCGGTCCGGTTCAGCGTTCGCTCAGGGCCACCGACTTGGCGCGCAAGATCGGCTTGAGCAGGTAGGAGAGCACCGTCTTATTCCCGGTGAGAATATCGACCTCTGCCGTCATGCCGGGAATGATGGGCAGCTTTTCACTGAAGTTGGGCTGGTCGGTGCGCACGCGGACGACATAAAACGCGTTGCCGCGCTCGTCGACCACGGTGTCGGGGCTGATGTTTTCAACCGTCGCCGGCAGTCCGCCGTAGATGGAGAAGTCGTAGGCCGTGAGCTTGACGAGCGCGCGCTGACCGGGCCGGATGAAGGCGATGTCTTTGGGCAGGATGCGCGCTTCGAGTAGCAGCGCGTCGTCCAGCGGCACGATTTCGACGATGTCCTTGCCCGGCTGCACCACACCGCCGACGGTGTTGGCGAGCAGCCGTTGCACGCGCCCGCGCACGGGCGAGCGCACCGCCGTCTTCTCGACCTTGTCGGCCAGCGCTGGCGCGCCTTGGGTCAGCGCATTGAGTTTCGCAAGCACCTCCGACAGCTCCTTGCGGGCCTCGTTTCGGAAGGTGATGTCGGTTTCCTGGATCTTGCGCTGCGCCTCGCCGATGGCCGCCTGGACCCGTGCGATCTGGGCCGTCGATTGTTCGACCTCGCCCCGGAAGCGGATCACTTCGCGCTCCAGCCGCAGGATTTCGACTTCCGACACCGCGCCCGAGGCGAGCAACGGCCGGGTCTTGTTGAGTTCCTGCTGCGCCAGTTCGAGGCTGCGCTCGGCCGAACTGCGTTTGGCGCGCGCTTCGGCCAATTCTTCCTGGCGTTGCGCCAGCTGCTGCCGGCTGATCGACATCAGCGTGCCCAGCTCCGAGACGCGCGATTCGTACATGCGGCGTTCTTCCTCGACCGTCCTCGCTTCGTCCGGCGAGTCGGCGCCGGGGCGCGGCGGGTTGAAGGCGCTGCCCTCGGCCAGGGCCTTGAGCCGCGCCGCCCGCGCTTGCAGCGAGAACACCTGCGACTGGCTCTCGTTGACGCCGGAAACCGCACGCGTCTTGTCGATGCGCAGCAGCAACTGGTTGGGCTCGACCACCTCGCCCTCGCGCACCAGGATCTCCTCCACCACGCCGCCGTCCAGCGCCTGCAACACCTGCAGCTGGCGCGACGGGATGACCTTGCCTTCACCGCGCGTCATCTCATCGACATGGGCGAGTGCAGCCCAGGCCACGAACAGCGCCAGCACGATCACCGCGGCGCGCACGATACGCTGGGCGCGCTGCGTGTCGCGCCGCGCCATCACTTCGTCGGCCTCGAACTCGAAGCCGCGGTAGGCCGCGCGCTCTTCCTCTTCTTGGAGCTGCACCTTGCCCAGCACACGGTCGGCCGCACCGCGCAGCGCAGCGCCGAGCCACAGGAACGGGGCGGTCAGGCGGGCGCTCATGCCGCCCTCGCGATCTTGCCGGTCGACAGCGCTTCGAGGATGCGGTCACGCGGGCCGTCCGCGACGATCCTGCCGCCGTCGACGACGATCACCCGGTTCACCAGCGACAGCAGCGAGGTGCGGTGCGTCACCAGCACCACCGTCTTGCCTTCCGCGTACTGCGAGATGCGCTGGTTGATGTGCGCCTCGGTCGAAAAATCCATCGCGCTGGTCGGTTCGTCGAGCAGCAGGATCGGCGCGTTGTGCAACACGGCGCGGGCGATGCCCACGCTTTGCCGCTGCCCGCCCGAGAGCGACTCGCCGCGCTCGCCCACCATCATGTCGAAGCCGCGTGGGTGCCGGTTGATGAATTCCGTCAGCCCTGCCACTTCGGCTGCCGCGACGATGGCCGCGTCGTCGGCGTACGGCAGCCCGAAGGTGATGTTCTCGCGCAAGGTGCCATAGAACAGCGTCACGTCTTGCGAGACACAGCCCACATTGGCGCGCACGTCGGCCGGGTCGAGCTGGCGCAGGTCGATGCCGTCGAGCAACACCGACCCTTCGGTGGGCGCATACAGCCCCAGCATCAGCTTTTCGATCGTCGTTTTGCCCGAGCCGACCCGGCCGATCAGGGCCACCCGGTCACCCGGGTTGATCTTGAAGCTGACGCCGTCGAGGGCCGCTTCCTGCCGGTTCGGGTAGGCGAACTTGACGTTGCGGAACTCGATTTCGCCACTCAGTTCCTTGCGCTGCACGAAGCTCTGGCCGAGCGGGCGTTCGACCGGCTGGTCCATGATGCGGTTGAGCGACTCCATCGCGGTGCGGGCGCCCTGGTATTGCATCAGCAGGCCGATGATCTGCCCGGCCGGCGCCAAGGCGCGCCCCGACAACATGGTGCAGGCGATCAAGCCCCCCATGGTCAGCTCGCGTTGCGCAATCAAATAGACGCCGCAGACGATCAACACCACCGACACCAGCTGCTGCGCCGACGCGGTGCCGTACATGGCCGCCGCGGTCAGCCCGCGCATGCGCACATTGATGCTCGCCAAAAAGCTGTTGGCGCGCTCCCAACGGCTCTGGATCACGCCCTCGGCGCCCTGCGACTTGATGGTTTCCAGCGCGCTCAGGCTTTCGATCAGCGTAGCGTTGCGCATCGCGCTGGCGCGGTAGGTGGTTTCGGACAGCGTGTGCAGCCGGTGCTGCAGGATGTAGCCGGCGATCAGGATCAGCACGAACACCGTCACCACCGGGATCGCGAGCCACGGCGAGATCCAGGCGATGGCCACCACGAACAGCAGCGCGAACGGCAGGTCGATCAACGCCGTCACGGTGGACGAGGCGATGAAGTCGCGCACCTGCTCGAACCCGCGCAGGTTGGCGGCGAACGAGCCGACCGATTCCGGCCGGGTTTCCATGCGCATGCCGAGCACGCGCTCCATCAGCGTCGCGGAAATCTGCACGTCGATGCGGGCACTGGCCTCGTCGACGAAACGCCCGCGCAGCAAGCGCATCACGAGGTCGGCGCCAACCACCAGCACCACGCCGATGCCCAGCGACCACAAGGTTTCGACCGCGTTGTTCGGCACCACGCGGTCGTAGACGTTCATCGAGAACAGCGGGAAGGCGAGGGCGAACACATTGATCAGCAGGGCCGCCCACAAGACATCGCGGTAGACGAAACGCTGGTCGGCGAAAGCGCCCCAGAACCAGTGGCGGGCCCGCTCGCGCCGAACTTGCGGCGTGCGCGCATCGAAACGGAAATGCGGACGCACGAACAACGCCAGGCCGGCATAACGCCGCTGCAGTTCGTCGCGGCTCAGCGTCACGGCGCCTTGGCCCGAAGACGGCATCAGCACGCGGGCGTCACCGCTCGTCTCGTCCCAGCCCAGCAGCACGCAGGCTTCGTCTTCGTGCAGCACCAGGATCACCGGCAGCAGCGCGAGGTCGATCTTGTCGAGCGCGCGACGCTGCAGCTTGCTGACCATGCCGGCGCGGGCTGCGGCCCGCTCGGTGAGCCCCAGTGTCAGCCGGCCCTTGACCAGGGGCAGCCCGGCCGACAGCGACGCCCGTGATGCGGCGTGGCCGTGCAGCCGGCACACCTCCATCAGGCAGTCGAGCAGGGGGTCGGGGTGGATCAGGTCCTCGCGCTGGCGCCCCGCGGTAGCGGAAGCAGGATTGGGGCCGACGGACTGCGCTGGAGAGGACGACTGCATGGGGCGGCGCCGGGCGGGCGCGGGGGAAGGACGTGCGGGGACGGTGCTCCTAAGCGATATCGGCCGTGTGCAGCCCGAATTGACCCCGAATTCTGTCGGAAAAGTAACACTTCAGCGTTTCGCGCACGGTGCGAAAGGCCAATTCGTCCCACGGCACTTCGTCTTCGCGGAACAGCCGCGCCTCGATGGTTTCCGGCCCGGGATTGAAATGGGTGTTGAGCAGGCGCGCCCGGTAGAACAGATGCACCTGGCCCACGCGCACCACGTTCATCACGGTGTAGAGGCCTTGGAGTTCGACGCTCGCGCCGGCTTCTTCCTCGGTTTCGCGCAGCGCCCCCTGCTCGGTGGTTTCACCTAGTTCCATGAAGCCGGCGGGCAGGGTCCAGAAGCCGTAGCGGGGCTCGATATTGCGGCGGCACAGCAGCACCTGGTCTTGCCAGATGGGCAGGGTGCCGACCACGTTGAGCGGGTTTTCGTAGTGGATCGTGCCGCAGGATGCGCACACCGCGCGGTCGCGGTTGTCGTCCGCCGGGACGACGTAGTTCACGGCGGCGCCGCAGGCTCGGCAATGCTTGATCTGTCGGGCGTGGAGCATGGCGGGCAGTGTAGCGTGCCGCGTGAGGCGGCAAGGTGGGTGCAAGCATCTCCGCGCTAGCATGGAGACCTGATGATCAGGAGAAACCCTTGAACGACGTCATACCCGCACCCGAGGTGCCCCGCGTGCCGATCGCCGGCGGCGCCGGCCAGTTTCCGGTGCGCCGGATCTATTGCGTGGGCCGCAACTATGTCGAGCACGCCATCGAGATGGGCCACAGCGGACGGGAAGCACCGTTTTTCTTCCTGAAACCGGCCGACGTCGTGCTGCCGGTTGGCGAAGGCGACGTGGGGCAGATGCCGTATCCGACGCTGACGAAAAACCTGCACCACGAACTCGAACTGGTGGTGGCGATCGGCAAGGGCGGGCGCAACATTCCGTCGGGCCAGGCGCTGGAGCATGTATGGGGCTACGCAGTTGGTCTCGACATGACGCGCCGCGACCTGCAGAACGAAATGAAGCAGCAGGGCCGGCCCTGGTCGATCGGCAAAGGCTTCGAAGCCTCGGCGCCGATCGGGCCGATCTCGCCGGCCGGGGTGGTGCCCGGCATCCACGATGCTGAAATCGTGCTGACAGTCAATGGGCAGACCCGTCAGAGCAGCCGCACCAGCAAACTGATCTGGAATGTTTCCGAGGTCATCGAGCACCTGTCGGCCGCGTGGACGCTGGCGCCCGGCGACCTGATCTACACCGGCACGCCGGAAGGCGTCGGCGCGGTGGTCAGCGGCGATTTGCTGCAGGGCCGCATCGAAGGCTTGCGTCCGCTGAACGTCGCGATCAGCGCCTGAGCGGCTGCTGCCTGCCCGCCCGGCCGCCGCCGGTCCCCATGGCGAGGCGGCTGCGCCGCGACAGCACGAGCGGCGAGAACACCTCCATCAGCAGCAATGGAGCACGCTGCCGTGTGTAGCGTGCGCGCCTCGCCCACCAAGGGCCGGCGGGCGGCGGGTCGCCGGTCGCCTCGCGCCAGGCTCGCTCGAGGTGACGGCGCAGCGGGCCGCAGCGGGGCAGGCGGGCGTAGCCGAGCGACACTCGCTCGACGTGCCGTTGCTGAAACAACAGCTGAGCCAGCGGGCGCGTGCCGAGCCCGACCAGCGAGCGCCATGCACCACGGACCTGCACAGCGCGGACCACGCTGCGGGCATAGACGACGGGCGTGCCATCGCAACGCAACACGACTTCGCGCGCATGGGCCCGCGTCGCGGCAGGTGCCGGCAATGCGAGCCGCTCGTCGAACAGCAGGGGGCTGGTGCCCTGGCGCGTACGCTGCACCGCAACGCCGGCCTCGCAAGTGCTTTGCAGATGTGCGGTGAGCGAGCCCGGTGCCGTCAGCCAGTGGCGTGCAGCGGGGTCGAATGGCGGGCGTGATGACCAACGGGGCATGAGGCGGTTGAAATCAGAGCGGGCGCCATCATAGCGATGGGGTCGCGTGACGAACCGACACGCGGTCTGGCTACACTGCCGCGCATGAAGTTGCACAACTATTTCCGCTCCTCCGCGTCGTTTCGGGTGCGCATCGCGTTGGAGCTGAAGGGGCTGGGTTATGACTACGTGCCGGTCCACCTCGTCAAAGGCGAACAACTGCAACCCGCCTTTGCCGCCTTGTCGCCCGAGCGCCTCGTGCCGGTACTAGAAGACGACGGCCGCGCGCTGACCCAGTCGATCGCGATCATCGAATATCTCGACGAAACCCATCCGCAACCGCCGCTGCTGCCGCGCGCCGCCGCAGACCGGGCCCGGGTTCGGGCGCTGGCGCTCGACATCGCGTGCGAGATCCACCCGCTCAACAACCTGCGCGTGCTGAAGTATTTGAACCGGGAACTCGGCCTGAGTGACGACGCCAAGAACGACTGGTACCGGCATTGGGTCGAGACCGGCCTCGAGGCGGTCGAGCGGCAGTTGGCGTCTTCGCCGGCCACCGGGCCGTACTGCCATGGTGACCTGCCAGGGCTTGCCGACTGCGTGTTGGTGCCCCAGATCTTCAACGCGGAGCGCTTCGCGTGCCGGCTCGACCACGTGCCGACCGTGATGAAGGTGTTCGACCACTGCATGCAACATCCCGCCTTCATGCGGGCGCAGCCCTCGAATTGCCCGGACGCCCAAGCGTGACCCTCGGCGCCAGCATGTCCCACCCGGTGGAGGAGGCCGACTGGCTGCGGCCGGCGTGGCCGGCGCCGCAAGGCGTCGGCGCGGTGATGAGCTTGCGCACGGGCGGCTACAGTGTCGGCCCCTACGGGAGCTTCAACCTCGGCTCGCACGTCGGCGACGACGCCTCAGCCGTCGAGCGCAACCGCGAGCGCTTTGCTCGGGCCACCGGCGCTCGGCCGGTGTTCCTGAACCAGGTGCACGGGACCGAGGTGGTCCGGCTGGGCCGCGACACCCCGTCCGGGGTCGAACCGATGCGGGCCGACGCCTGTTACACGACCGAACCCGGTATCGCCTGCACGGTGCTGGTGGCCGATTGCCTGCCGGTGTTGTTTGCCGCATCCGGCGCGCGCGGCGTCGCAGCGGCCCATGCCGGGTGGCGGGGGTTGGCCGGCGGGGTGCTCGAGAACACCGTGGCGGCCTTGTGCCAGGCGGCCGAGTGCCGGCCGTCCGACCTGGTGGCCTGGCTGGGGGCCTGCATCGGCCCGGCCCATTTCGAGGTGGGCGACGACGTGCGCCAGGCTTTCGGCGGCGACCTGGCCGCGGCGCGGTTCACGCCGGGCGTGGCGCCGGGCAAATGGTGGGCGGACCTGGCCGGCCTGGCCTTCGACCGTCTCCACGGGCTGGGATTGGCGAGGGTGACGGGCGGGCAGTGGTGCACCTATCGAGAGTCTTCACGGTTCTTTTCGTTCCGGCGCGACGGCGTCACCGGTCGCATGGCGGCCGCCGTCTGGTGTGTTCGTGACGGCGGCTGATGCGGCATTCGCCGCTTTGCCCTGCGACTCCCGCGCGCGGCGGAGCGCCTTGCGGCGTGGCGTGCCGAGCAGATACACCACCAGCGCCACCGGCCCGAGCCCGTAGAGCAGGAAGGTGAAGATGGCGCCGAGGACGGTCCCCTGCGAGTTGGTCGCCTCGGCGACGGCCATCATCAGGGCAACGTACAGCCAGGTGATCGCGATGAGATACATCAGTTCAGGATCAGTTCAGGGACCTGCAAGGGCTGACATGCCCGGTTGACACGCCTCGAGGAGGCGAGAGGATTATGGCCGCACGGTTCATACGCCGGCAGCCACGGTGTACAAACAAGCAAATCGGCAGCGCGGCCGCGCTGCCGGTGGTCAGGGTTTCGAGGTGACGATGAAGCAAGGTGGAAGCACAGGGTCTTCTAAGCGGCAAAAGGCAGGTGCCGAATCGGCTGCAGCGCCGCGCGCGCCCGCGCGTGCTCGCGCGCCGAAGGCCCCGGCGGCCGCTGTCAAGGCGGCTCCCTCGCCAGCTCCTGCCGCCGTAGCGACCGAGGACACCACCGCCGCTGCGCGGCCCCATGCTGCGCCACAGTCCGCCACCCCGGGCGCGTCGGCGAGCGCATCACCCCCGGCCCCACCACCTATCCCACCCGAAGCAGCGGCTGCGCTCGCCGCGTCGTTCGGCCCGTTGAACCTGCCGCTGCAGGCCTGGTCGGCCTTGCAGGCCGAGTACCTGAAAGAGGCCGCGCAGATCTGGAACAGCATTCTCGATCCGAAGGCGCAGCCCCTGCCGCTGCCCGACCGCCGCTTCGCCGCGCCGGAGTGGTCGGGCAACCGCAGCGCCGGCTTTCTTGCGGCGATGTATTTGTTGAATGCGCGCACCTTGCTGAAGATGGCCGAAAGCTTCGAGGCCGACGAGAAGACGCGCCAACGCATCCGCTTTTCGGTGCAGCAATGGATCGACGCGTCGTCGCCGAGCAATTTCCTCGCGCTCAACCCCGAGGTGCAGCGGCGCGCCCTGGAGACCGGCGGCGAGAGCATCGCGCAAGGGCTGCAACACCTGCTGCGGGACTTGAAGCAGGGCCACATGTCGCAGACCGACGAGAGCCAGTTCGAGGTCGGGCGCAACGTCGCCACGACCGAGGGCAGCGTGGTGTTCGAAAACCATCTGTTCCAGCTGATCGAATACAAACCCCTCACGGCCGAGGTCTACGAGCATCCGCTGCTGATCGTCCCGCCCTGCATCAACAAGTTCTACATCCTCGACCTGCAGCCAGAGAACTCGCTGGCGCGTTATGCCGTCGAGCAGGGGCTGCGGGTGTTCATGGTGAGCTGGCGCAACGCCGACGACAGCATGGGCCGGCTGGACTGGGACGACTACGTCGAAGACGCCTGCATCCGCGCGATCCAGCTGGTGCAGGAGATCAGCGGCAGCCCCAAGCTCAACACGCTGGGCTTCTGCGTCGGTGGCACGCTCCTCGCCTCGGCGCTGTCGGTCCTGGCGGCACGCGGTGAGAAGCCGGCCAGCAGCGTCACCTTGCTGACCGCATTCCTCGATTTCCGCAACACCGGCGTGCTCGACGTGTTCGTCGACGAAGCGGCGGTGCACCTGCGCGAGATGAGCATCGGCGCGCAAAGCCCGGCGGGCGGCGGCTTGCTGCGCGGGCAGGAACTGGCGGCCACTTTCTCGTTTCTCAGGCCCAACGACCTGGTGTGGAACTATGTGGTCGGCAACTACCTGAAAGGGCAGACGCCACCCCCGTTCGACCTGTTGTACTGGAACTCCGACAGCACCAATTTGCCGGGCCCGATGTACTGCTGGTACTTGCGCAACGCCTATCTCGAGAACAAGCTCAAGGAGCCCGGTGCCTTGACGGTCTGCGGCGCGCCGCTGGACTTCGGGCGTATCGACGCGCCGGCCTTCATCTACGGTTCGCGCGAAGATCACATCGTGCCGTGGGACGGCGCCTATGCTTCGGTGCCGCTCCTGAGCGGCGACAAGCGCTTCGTTCTGGGCGCCTCCGGCCACATCGCCGGGGTCATCAACCCGCCGGGCAAGAAAAAGCGCAGTTACTGGACCAACGCGGCCTTGCCTGCCGAAGCGGCGGACTGGCTTGCAGGCGCGACCGAACATCCCGGCAGCTGGTGGCCCGAATGGAGCGCCTGGCTCGAGCCGCAGGCCGGCCGCCGTGTACCCGCACCGAAAGCCCCCGGCAGCGCCCGCCATCCGCCCATCGAAGCGGCGCCCGGACGCTACGTGAAGCAGAAGGCCTGATCTCTACCATCCACATTTCAAGACAACCCGTACAGAAGGAGTCGACCATGACTGACATCGTCATCGTGTCCGCCGCGCGCACCGCGGTCGGCAAGTTTGGAGGCACGCTGTCCAAGACCCCGGCGGCAGAGCTGGGCGCCATCGTCATCGCCGAGGTGCTCAAGCGCGCCGGGCTGCAGGGCGATCAGGTCAGCGAGGTGATCATGGGCCAGGTGCTGACCGCCGGCGTGGGCCAGAACCCAGCCCGGCAAGCGGTGATCAAGGCCGGCTTGCCGAACAGCGTGCCGGCGATGACCATCAACAAGGTGTGTGGTTCGGGCCTGAAGGCCGTGATGCTCGCCGTGCAGGCGATCCGCGACGGCGACGCCGAGATCGTCGTCGCCGGCGGCCAGGAAAACATGAGCCTGGCGCCGCACGTCCTGCTCGGCTCGCGCGACGGCCAGCGCATGGGCGACTGGAAGATGACGGACTCGATGATCACCGACGGCCTGTGGGACGTGTACAACCAGTACCACATGGGCATCACCGCCGAGAACGTCGCCAAGCAATACGACATCACACGCCAGGCGCAAGACGAGCTGGCCCTGGCGTCGCAGCAGAAGGCGGCGGCGGCTCAGGAGTCAGGCCGCTTCAAGGACGAGATCGTGCCGGTCTCGATCCCGCAGAAAAAGGGCGACCCGGTGGTGTTCGCCGCCGACGAGTTCATCAATCGCAAGACCAATGCCGAGGCGCTGGGCGGCTTGCGCGCGGCGTTCGACAAGGCAGGCACGGTGACGGCCGGCAATGCGTCCGGCATCAACGACGGTGCGGCCGCGGTGGTGGTGATGAGCGCGGCCAAGGCGCAATCACTGGGCTTGAAGCCGCTGGCCCGGATTGCCTCCTATGCCAGCGCCGGGCTCGATCCGGCCTACATGGGCATGGGCCCGGTGCCGGCGTCGCGCAAGGCGCTCGAGCGCGCGGGCTGGAAGCCCGCCGATCTCGACCTGCTCGAGATCAACGAAGCCTTTGCGGCGCAGGCCTGCGCGGTGCACAAGGAAATGGGCTGGGACACCAGCAAGGTCAACGTGAACGGGGGCGCCATCGCGATTGGCCACCCGATCGGCGCGTCCGGCTGTCGCATCCTGGTGACGCTGCTGCACGAGATGCAGAAGCGCGACGCCCGCAAAGGCATTGCTTCGTTGTGCATCGGCGGCGGCATGGGTGTTGCGTTGACGGTCGAGCGCTGAGTTTCCTTCTCCGCCGCCGGAGGGGAGGGTGAACACCGCTGGACCCCGCCGCTGTTTACCACGACGCTCCATGGCGGCACGACGAACTCAAGTAGGAGCAGAACATGACTCAGAAAATTGCGTACGTCACGGGCGGCATGGGCGGTATCGGCACCTCGATCTGCCAGCGCCTGGCGCGCGATGGCTTCAAGGTGATCGCCGGCTGCGGGCCGAGCCGCGACTATGTGAAGTGGCTGGATCAGCAGAAGGAACTGGGCTACACCTTCTATGCCTCGGTCGGCAATGTCGCCGACTGGGACTCGACCGTCGCCGCCTTCACCAAGGCGAAGACCGAGCATGGGGTCATCGACGTGCTGGTCAACAATGCCGGCATCACGCGTGACCGCATGTTCCTGAAGATGAGCCGCGAAGACTGGGACGCGGTGATCGACACCAACCTGAACAGCATGTTCAACGTCACCAAGCAGGTGGTCGGCGACATGGTCGAAAAGGGCTGGGGCCGCATCATCCAGATCTCGTCGGTGAACGGCGAGAAGGGCCAGGCCGGCCAGACCAACTACTCGGCGGCCAAGGCGGGCATGCACGGCTTCACGATGGCATTGGCGCAGGAACTGGCGAGCAAGGGCGTGACGGTGAACACCGTCAGCCCGGGCTATATCGGGACCGACATGGTGCGCGCGATCAAGCCCGACGTGCTCGACAAGATCGTCGCGACCATCCCGGTCAAGCGCCTGGGTACACCCGACGAGATTGCCTCCATCGTGTCGTGGGTGGCGTCGGAAGAGGCCGGTTTCGCGACCGGGGCCGATTTCTCGATCAACGGCGGGCTGCACATGGGGTGAGCCCGGTCGCTGCGGGGGCGGCATCGTTGCCGCCCGCCGCCCCCGGGTGATGTCGCGGGGCTCAACGCCCGCCGAGCAACGCCTTCAAGGCGGGCCAAACGTTGTCCAGCATGACAACCTGCGCCTTTTCGTTCGGGTGGATGCGGTCGTCCTGGAACATCGCCAGTGGTTCAGGGATGTCGGCGACGCCTTTCAGGAAAAACGGCACCAGGGCCGCGCGGCGCTCCTCGGCCACTTTCTCGAAGATGGCGGCAAAGCTGGCACCGTAGGCCTTGCCGTAGTTGGGCGGCAGCTGGATGCCGACGATCAGCACCTTGGCGCCGGCGGCTTGCGCCGCCTCGGTCATGGCGCGCAGGTTGGCCTCGGACATCTGGATCGGCAAGCCGCGCAGCGCGTCGTTGCCGCCCAGCTCGATCACCACATGCGAGGGCCGATGCTGCTTCAGCAAGGCCGGCAAACGCGAGCGCCCGCCGGAGGTGGTGTCGCCGCTGATACTGGCGTTGATCACCGTTGCCGGCACTTTTTGCGCGCTCAGGCGTTGCGTCAGCAAGGCCACCCAGCCGGTGCCGCGCTTCAGTCCGTACTCGGCCGACAGGCTGTCGCCCACGACGAGGATCTTGGCCGGTGCGCTGCCGGCCGCGCGGGCCGGGAGATGTCCCAGCGCCGCGCAGGCGAGGGCAAGCGCGATACAGTCGCGACGTCTTCTGCTTTCCAACACCATGAGTGAACCCATCATCGTTGTGGATCGTGTCACCAAACAGGTGCACGATTCCTCGGGCGTGCTGACGATTCTGCACGAGATCGATTTCTCGCTGGCGCCGAGGGAGTCGGTCGCCATCGTCGGCGCCTCCGGCTCGGGCAAGTCCACGCTGCTGGGCATCATCGCCGGCCTCGACACGCCCACCCGAGGCACCGTGCGGCTGGCCGGACGCGACTTGTTCAGCGTCGACGAAGACGCCCGGGCCGCGCTGCGCGCCGCCAAGGTGGGCTTCGTGTTCCAGAGCTTCCAGCTGATGGGCAACCTCACCGCGCTGGAAAACGTGATGCTGCCGCTCGAACTGCAAGGCCGCAGCGACGCGCGCAAGGCCGCCACCGAGATGTTGCGGCGGGTCGGCCTGGGCGAGCGCCTGGGTCACTACCCGCGGGTGCTGTCGGGCGGCGAGCAGCAACGGGTGGCGCTGGCCCGGGCGTTTGTGGTCGAGCCGGCCGTGTTGCTGGCCGACGAGCCCACCGGCAGCCTCGACTTCGCGACCGGCGAAAAGGTGATGGAGCTGATGTTCGACCTGAACCGCGAGCGCGGCACCACCCTGGTGCTGGTGACACACGACCGCGGCATCGCCGGCCGCTGCGACCGGCAGATCCGCATCGAGGCCGGCCGGGTCGCGGCTACCATCGCGGCATGACCGAAGGTGCTCGCACCACGGTGCGCAGCCCGGAGCTTACTCAATGACCGCCAAGATTTTGTTCGGCTTTCACGCCGTGACCGTGCGCCTGAAGACGGCGCCCCAGACCATCCACGAGGTCTACGTCGATGCCTCGCGGCGCGACCAGCGCATGCGCCAGTTCGCCGCCCGGGCCGAGGAGGCGGGCGTGCGGCTGGTGGAGAGCGACGACGAGCGTTTGCACAAGCTGTGCGGCAGCCAGCGCCACCAGGGGGTGGTCGCCAAGGTCGAGCCGGTGCCGCACATCAAGTCGCTCGACGACTTGCTCGACGCCGTGACCGAGCCGCCTTTGTTGCTGGTGCTCGACGGCGTGACCGACCCGCACAACCTCGGCGCCTGCCTGCGGGTGGCCGACGGCGCGGGCGCACATGCTGTGATTGCGCCGAAGGATCATGCGGCCGGCATCAACGCGACCGTCGCCAAGGTCGCCAGCGGTGCAGCCGAGACGATGCCGTACTTCATGGTGACCAACCTCGCGCGCACGCTCAACGAGCTGAAGGAGCGCAACATCTGGGTGGTCGGCACCTCCGACGATGCGCCCAAGACTTTGTATGAAGTCGAGCTGAAGGGGCCGCTGGCGTTGGTTTTGGGTGCCGAGGGCACCGGCATGCGGCAGCTGACGCGCAAGACCTGCGACGAGCTGGTGCAGCTGCCGATGCGTGGCGCCGTCGAGAGCCTCAACGTCTCGGTGGCCAGTGGCATCTGTCTCTACGAAGCGCTGCGCCAGCGCGGCTGAGGCCATGACGATCACGAACGCTGACCTCGACACCGCCCGCGAGTGGATCGCGCAGGCGCGGCGCTTGTGCGTGTCGACCGGTGCCGGCATGTCCGCGGAAAGCGGCGTGCCCACCTTCCGGGACGCGCTGGGCGGGATGTGGGCTCGGTTCGATCCACAGCAGTTGGCCACCGAAGCCGGCTACCGCGCCGACCCGCAACTGGTCTGGGACTGGTATGCCTCCCGTCGTGAAGGCGTGGCCCAGGCACAGCCGAATGGCGGGCATGTGGCACTGGCCGAGTGGCAGCGGCGACATCCCGGGCGCATGACGCTGATCACGCAGAACGTCGATGATCTGCACCAGCGTGCCGGCAGCGATGACGTGGTGTGCCTCCATGGCGGCCTGTTCGTCGACCGCTGGCTCGACCCCTGCCCACGCTGGAAAGGCGGCCAGCCGCCCTGCGACACGAGCACCGCGACGCCCGGGCGGCCGCCGCATTGCGAGACCTGCGGCAACCGGGTGCGGCCCGGCGTGGTCTGGTTCGGCGAGGCCCTGCCGGGGCAGGCGTTGCAGGCGGCCGAAGATGCGGCGAACGACTGCGACGTGATGCTGGTGGTCGGGACCTCGGGCGCCGTCTACCCAGCGGCCGGCTTGCCGCTGTTGGCCCGGCAGGCGGGCGCCAAGGTGGTGGTGCTGAACCCGCAGCCCAGCGAACTGGACGACACCGCCCATCTGGTGCTGCGCGACACGGCCGCACACGGCTTGCCCCTGCTGTTGACCTGAGCCGCTCGGGCAGCGAGGGCGCTCGGTGCCCGTCGGGCCGGCCCGCTACACTGCCATCTCTGTCTGTCCCATCGACGCTGGCGCTGCCGCGGCGGCGCAGCACACCACCATGCCCGTCATCGAAGTCAAGCACCCCCTCGTCAAACACAAAGTCGGTCTGATGCGCGAGGTCGACATCTCGACCAAGAAGTTCCGGGAGCTGACGGCCGAGGTGGCGCGTCTGCTGGCCTACGAGGCCACCGCCGACTTTCCGCTCGAGAAGACCACCATCGAGTGCTGGAGCGGGCCGACCGAGGTCGACCAGATCCGCGGCAAGAAGGTCACGGTGGTCCCCATCCTGCGCGCCGGCCTGGGCATGCTCGACGGCGTGCTCGACATGATCCCCAACGCCAAGATCAGCGTGGTCGGGTTGTCGCGTAACCACGACACGCTGCAGCCCGAGCACTATTTCGAGAACTTCGTCGGTGATCTCGCGGCGCGCACCGCGCTCATCATCGACCCGATGCTCGCCACCGCGGGCTCGATGATTGCGACGGTCGACCTGCTCAAACGCAAGGGCTGCCAGGACATCCGCGCGCTGGTGCTGGTGGCCGCGCCCGAGGGGGTGCAGGCCCTCGACCGGGCGCACCCCGAGGTGCGCTGCTGGACCGCCGCGGTGGATCATCATCTGAACGAGAACGGCTACATCATCCCGGGGCTGGGCGATGCGGGCGACAAGATCTTCGGCACCAAGCAGGAGTGAGGAGGCGAACAATGATGAAGCACCGTACCACCGTGGCGAGCCTGGTGACGCTGATCGCGCTCGCCGGCTGCACCCAGGAGCAGCAGAACCAGTGGCGCCGCGACATTCAGAACTGGACCGGGACCAACGGTGTACTCGAGGTCTATGCCGGTGACAAACTGGTCCGTCGTTTCCTGAAGATCGACAAGATGAGCACCGCGATGGGCACCACCGACAACGTGCCGAGGTCGTACCGGTTCGGCTACGGCGTGCTGGACGAAAACCTCAACGGGCAGGTCGACGACGGCGAGAAGCGGGTGTACTTCGAGATCGGCGACTTCGCCACCAACTACGTGTTCTACGAAAGCCCGCGCTGATACGGCACGACGCGCCTCACGTCAAACCGCTGTCACGCCAGCGCGCCACACTGCCGGTTTCTCACCAGAACGAGGAACCATGGTGTTCAAGTCGAAGCTGCAGATCGTCTCGCTGGTCGCCGCCGTCGCACTCGCCGCCTGCGGCGGCGGTGACGACGACAACGCCGGCGAGGGCGGCAACCAGCCCCTGCCGGAGCAGCCGGCCGCCTCGCGCCCGCTCGTGATCGGCCACCGGGGTGCCAGCGGCTACCTGCCGGAGCACACGCTCGAAGCGTATGCGCGTGCCATCGAGATGGGCGCGGACTACATCGAACCCGACCTCGTGTCGACGCGCGACGGCAGGTTGATTGCCCGCCACGAGCCCAACATCACTGCGACCACCGACGTCGCCAGCCGCCCTGAGTTCGCCGATCGCAAGCGCAAGCGTGTCGTCGACGGCGTCGAAGAGGAAGGCTATTTCGCGTCCGACTTCACGCTCGACGAGATCCGCACGCTGCGCGCGAAGCAGCCGATGGCCGATCGCGATCAGCGCTACAACGGTCAGTTCCAGATCCCCACCTTCGAAGAGGTGCTGAAGCTGGCCCAGGACAAGGGCCGCGAGACAGGCCGCACGATCGGCGTGTACCCCGAGACCAAACACCCGACTTATCACCAGGCGCTCGGGCTGCCGCTCGAAGACAAGCTGCTGAAGGCCTTGACCGATGCCGGCTGGAACCGCGCCGACGCGCCGGTGTTCATCCAATCGTTCGAGCAGGCCAACCTGAAGGCGCTGCGGCAAAAGACGCAGGTCAAGCTGGTGCAGCTGGTGGACGCGAACGACCAGAACCCCGACACCGGCGAGATGGACCTGACCGCGCCCTACGACCGCCCCTATGACTGGACCGCGGCCGGCCGCAAGGGTCCGGCCGACACCTACGCCTACCTGCTGACGGAGCGCGGACTGGACGAAGTCAAGACCTATGCCGACGGCATCGGCCCGTGGAAGCGCTATCTCGTCAAGGTGCGCGCCAAGCTGGACGAGAACGGCCAGCGCATCGATGTCAACGGCGATGGTGTGGTCAACGAAGCGGACTTCGAGGCCGTGCCGGACGACAGCATCGTGAAGGCCGCACATGCGCGCGGGCTGGTGGTGCACGCGTACACCTTCCGCAATGAAGCCAAACGTTTGGCAGGCAGTTACGGCAACGATCCCGGACAGGAGTACCGGCAGTTCTTCAGCCTGGGACTGGACGGGGTGTTCAGCGACTTCCCCGACACCGCGGTGCGGGCCCGTGATGCCTTCGTGGCGTCGCGCCCCTGAGCTGGGTCGTGGCTCCGATGTTCTCTGCTCTGGATACTGGGGTTAACCTGGGTAACCAATACACACAGCTTTACACGGAGGCGCTTGAAACCGACACCCGCGCGGTCCATCTTCGTTTTCAACGCCTTCAGCGTCGGAGAGTGCCCATGAGCAAGAAGTCGCGCTTCTGGATGACGGGATGTCTTGCCGTGGTGATGGCGGCGGTCAACGCCGATTTCGCTAGGCGCCCGTCCGAGCGGCCGCAGACGGCGAAACACAGCAAGTACGACGCGGACGAAACGCTGCGCAAGATCGAGTCGGCGGCGACGGGCAGCGGTTATGCGGTGTTCGCCCGGGTCAGCGCGCCGGGCGCTGGCGCCCCGGGGTCCACGGCGCTGGTGCTGGGGCTGCGCGAAGGGGTGACACCGGTGCTGGTCGGCGAATCGGGAGCTTCGATCGACGCACCCTTGAGCCTCGTGATCGTGCCGCTGGCGGACGGCCGCAGCGAGGTGCGCTTCCTCGACCCCGGCCGCTACCCGGCACCCGCATCCGACGAGGCGCTGGCGGGGCTGGTGCCGCTCGGTGCGATGCTCGACACGGCGCTCGCCTGAGCAGCCCTCGTCGCTCGAGCCTGAATCTCGCTTCGAGGCCCGATGGGTGGCACCGGCTCAGGTTCGCCCTAGATCCAACCCATCGCCCCGACGACGGCCCCGACCGCGATCATCCAGATCGGGCTCAGCCGGGTCTTGAGCATCACCACGACGGTCAACAGCATCAAGGCCCATCCCACCGGCTGCTCGCGGGTCGGCTCCGCCAGCAGCCACGCAGTCGCCAGCACCAGGCCCACGGTGATCGGCGCCATGCCCGCGCTGAAGGCACGCACGCCGCGCGCCTCACGCCGCTGGTTGCGCCAGCGGGTCGCCCACAGCGCGAGGGTGGTCGACGGCAACATGATGCCGAACATCGTCACCGCAGCCCCCATCGGCCCCGCGACGTTCCACCCCACCACCGCGACGAACAGCAGGTTGGGGCCGGGCGCGGCCTGGGCCAGCGCGATCGAGGTGGTGAACTCGGCATCGGTCAACCAGCCGCGTTCAGTGACGACGTAACGGTGCACATCGGGGGCAGTGGAGATGGCGCCGCCGATCGCCAGCAGCGACAACATCAGGAAGTGGCCGAACAGCGACAGCAGGTCGGCGTTCGTCAACCCGTCGCTCATGGCGCGATCCTCCGCCAGGCCGAGGTCACCGACAGCGTGCCGAGGGCGGCCAGCACCCACAGCAGCGGCCAGCGCAGCCCGGCGATCAGCAGCACGGTCACGCCGACGACACCCCAGGCGACCGGCCGGCCCAGCGGCGTCGACTTCAACGAGCCGAGCAGCTTGAGGCCGGTGGCAAAGATCAGCCCGGCCGAGACGGCACCCATGCCGCGCAGGGCGCCGCTGACCATCGTGTGGTGGGCCAGCTCTGCATAGAGGGCGGCGGCGGCCAGCACGATCACGAGCGGCGCGCCCACCATGCCGGCCAGGGCGACGAAGGCGCCGCGCAAGCCGAAGAACCGGTCCCCCACCATCAATGACAGATTCATCACATTGGGGCCCGGCAGCACCTGGCCGACCGACAGCAGTTCAACGAAGTCGTGCTTGCTGAGCCAACGCTCGCGCTCCACCAATTCGCGCTGCGCCACTGGCAGCACACCGCCAAACCCTTGCAAGGCGAGCCGGGTGAAGACCCAAAACAACTGCCACAACGACGTCGGACGGGGTGCAGGGGAGGGGGCGGCTTCAGCGTCAGGCGGCATGGGCATCGAGCGTCGTCAGCATGTCATTCGGGCAGGGCCGGGCGTCGCGCGGCCCACTGGCTGAGCGCCAGGGCCACGGCGACCCAGGCCAGGCCGACCCAGCTCAACACCCCCCAGCCCATGTGCTCGATCAACCAACCGCCGCCGCCGGCGCCGACCGCCTGCCCCAGGTAGATGGCGGACGTGTTGAGCGCCATCAGGGCCGGCGTCAGCAGCGGCGCTGCGTGGCCGAGCCGCGCCTGCTGTGCGGAATTGCAGGAAAAACAGCCGAGCGCCCAGGGGACGATCAGGGCCGCGATCCAGGGCGGCGTGGTCGCCAGCGGCCACAGCAGCAGGCTGAAGCAGATCAAGACCAGCACGGTGGCCACCGCCCTCGCGGCGCCGACCCGGTCGACCACCCGCGACAAGATGGTGTTGCCCAGCAGGCCCCAGGCGCCGAACCAGGCGAACAGCAGGCTGATCTCGTTCGGCGACGCGCCGACGATCTGGCGCAAATAGGGCGCGTAGTAGGCGAACACGGTGAACTGCCCGGCGCCTTGCAGCGCCGTGACGGCGACGATGGCCATCAACACCGGGTTGCGGAACACGCCGCGCCAGGCGCGCAAGCTCATGCCGGGAGGCCGCACCCCGGTCGGCAGGCTGCGGTGCACGCCCATTGCGGCGGCCAGTGCCAGCACGGCCACCAGCCCCATCGCCCAGCGCCAGCCGAACATCTCGCCGATCCAGGCCGAGATCGGCATGCCGGCCACCGACGCGACCGACCAGCCCAGGAACACGAAGGTGATGCTGCGCCCACGCTGCTCGGGGGTGGCCATGTGGCCGATCGCGGCGGCGGCCTGCGGCGTGAAAACAGCCGCCGCCAACACCGTCAGGGCGCGCACGGGCCACAGCCAGGCGTAGTCGGGCATCACGGCGCACAAGGCATGGCCGACGCCATACCACAGCAGCGCCAGCGTCAGCAGGCGACGGCGGTCCCAGCCGGCCACCACCATCGCCAACAGCGGCGCACCGAAACACATCAGGGTCGCGGCGATGGTGATCAACTGTCCGGCCAGCGCGACGGACACGCGCAACGAAGTGGCGAGGTCGTTCAAGGTCCCGCTCACGACCATCACGCCGCAGCCGATGACGAAATTGCCGAACAGCAGTGCGCGCCGCGTCGCCGGCAGCGCGCTGCCGTAGTCGGTTGCGGTGGTCATGCGAGGGAGGTCTTCGGCGCGTGCACGACGGCGGTCATTCGGTAAACCTCCGTGCTACGCACTGCGGTGCGAGCGCCTTCGGGCGGCCGAGCGGCGCTCATTCGGTAAACCTCCGTGCTACGCACTGCGGTGCGAGCGCCTCCGGGCGGCCGAGCGGCGCTCATTCGGTAAACCTCCGTGCTACGCACTGCGGTGCGAGCGCCTTCGGGCGGCCGAGCGGCGCTCATTCGGTAAACCTCCGTGCTACGCACTGCGGTGCGAGCGCCTTCGGGCGGCCGAGCGGCGCTCATTCGGTAAACCTCCGTGCTACGCACTACGGTGCGAGCCCCTTCGGGCGGCCGGGTGGCGCTCATCCCCGGATCACCTTCAGCGCGTCCGGGTTGACGATGTTGGTGGGCGAGCCGTTGATGAAGTTGATGACGTTCTCGAAGGCGGCGCTGAAGTAAAGCTCGTAGCTGTCTTGCTCGACATAGCCGATGTGTGGCGTGCAGACGGCGTTTTCGAGGCGCAGCAGCGGGTGCCCCTGCAAGATCGGTTCGCTCTCGAACACGTCGACCGCCGCCATGCCCGGCCGGCCGCGGTTGAGTGCACTGACCAAGGCGTTCTCTTCGACCAGCTCGGCCCGCGAGGTGTTGACGAACAGGGCGTTGGGTTTCATGCGCAGCAGGTCGTCGAGCCGCACCAGGGCGCGGGTGCTGTCGACCAGGCGCAAATGCAGCGACAGCACGTCGCTGGCCTCGAACAGGTCTTCACGCGTGACGGCGGCGTCGTAGCCGTCGGCCTGGGCCTTGGCACGCGAGGCTTCGCTGCCCCACACCAGCACTTTCATGCCGAAGGCGCGGCCATAGCCGGCCACCAGCTGGCCGATCTTGCCGTAGCCCCAGATGCCCAGCGTCTTGCCCCGCAACACCATGCCGAGCCCGAAGTTGGGTGGCATCGAGGCCGACTTGAGGCCCGACTGCTGCCATGCGCCGTGCTTGAGGTTGCCGATGTACTGGGGCAGGCGACGCATGGCCGCCATGATCAGGGCCCAGGTCAACTCGGCCGGCGCCACCGGCGAGCCGACACCGTCAGCCACGGCGATGCCCATGCGGGTGCAGGTGTCGACGTCGATGTGGGGGCCGACGCGCCCGGTCTGGGCGATCAGCTTGAGCTTGGGCAGCTTTTCGAGCAGCTGCCGCGGGAAATGGGTGCGTTCGCGGATCAGCACCAGCACGTCGGCGTCGCGCAAGCGCACCGACAGCTGGCCGATCCCCTTGACGGTGTTGGTGAAGACTTTGGCGTTGTACGCCTCGAGCTGCGCGGCGCACTTCAGCTTGCGCACCGCGTCCTGATAGTCGTCCAGGATGATGATGTTCATGGCACTTCTTGCATCTGGCGTCAGCTCCCGGAGTGGGCCGCCCGCCGACGTGGGCCACATTCTGCATCTTTCTCGCGAGAACGTTACGATCCGGGGCGCACGGCAAGCCTTGCCCGCATGACCACAACAGGAGACTCCATGACGATCTCGATGTATTCGGCCAGCGTGCCGGTGTTCGCGAAGATGCTGCACAACCTCGACGTGATGCTGGGCAAGGCCGAGCAGCACGCCGCCTCACGCGGGTTCGACGTGGCCGTGCTGCTGGCGGCGCGCCTCGCACCCGACATGTTCGCGTTGACCCGCCAGGTGCAGATCGCCTGTGATGCCGCGAAGTTCGCGGTGGCCCGCTTGTCCGGTGCGGACGCGCCGTCGTTCCCGGACCAGGAGGCCACCGTCGCGGAGCTGCAGCAGCGCATCCGCAAGACCATCGAATACATCGAGTCGGTGCCCCCGGCACAGCTGGACGGCAGCGAAGCCAAGCCCATCAGCGTGCCGGTGCGCGGCGCCGACCCGCTCAGCTTCGAGGGCGAGGCCTACTTGAAGCACCATGCCATGCCCAACTTCTATTTCCATCTGACCGCGGCCTACGCCATCCTCCGCCACAACGGCGTGAGCCTCGGCAAGGGCGACTTCCTCGGCCGGCGCTGAGGCATCATCGGCCACACGCGGCGGGCCCGTGCGGCGCCTGCCGGCATCGCGGGGACCGGTCGGTCCCCTGTCAGCGACGCTGTTTGGAGTCCTCGGTATGAAGTGGTTGCGTCGAACCCTGGCGGCCATCGTGCTGTTGCTGCTGGTCGCCCTCGGCGGGTTATGGGCCTACATCCACCAGGCGCTGCCGAAGACCGAAGGGGTGGTGCGGGTGCGCGGTCCGAAGGCGCCGGTCAGCATCACGCGCGACGAGCATGGCATTCCCTCGATCAAGGCCGAGTCGATCACCGACCTGATGTGGGGGCTGGGCTTCGCGCACGCGCAGGACCGCCTGTGGCAGCTCGAAACGCATCGGCGCATCGGGGCCGGCCGGCTGGCCGAAGCTCTCGGCCCCGGCGCGGTGGACACCGACCTTTTCCTGCGGGCGCTTGGTGTGCGGCGGGCTGCACGTCGACAGTGGGAGCAGACCGGCGGCGAGGCTCGCGAGGTGTTGAGCGCCTATGCCGCCGGCATCAACGCCTACGTGCAAGAGCACCTTGGCGCTCGCCCGCCCGAGTTCGTGCTGCTCGGGCTGCAGCCCGGCGTCTGGGAGCCGGCCGACAGCCTGGCCTGGGCCATCATGATGGCCTGGGACCTGGGCGGCAACTGGAACGCCGAGCTGCTGCGCATGCGGCTCGCCCTGCGCCTGCCGGTCGAGCGCATTCAGGAGCTGCTGCCGCCTTACCCCGGGGAACGGCCCCTCGCTACCACCGACTATGCCGCGTTGTATCGCGGCCTCAAGATCGACGCCTCGCTCGGGGAACATGCCCGGCTGCATGCGCCCGAGTCGGGGCTCGACGGCATCGGCTCCAACAACTGGGTCGTCGCCGGCTCGCACACCGTGTCGGGCAAACCCTTGCTCGCCAATGACCCGCATCTGCGCCTGTCGGCCCCCGCGCTGTGGTACTTCGCGCGCCTCGAGGCGCCCGGCTACAAGGTGGCCGGCGCGACCATGCCGGGCCTGCCCGCCGTGGTGCTGGGCCAGAACCAGCACATCGCTTGGGGCTACACCAACACCGCGCCCGACGTGCAGGACCTCTATCTCGAACAACTGCACCCGCTCGACGCCGGCCGCTACCTGACGCCCAGTGGATGGCAGCGGTTCGACACACACGAAGAGATCGTCAAGGTCAAGGGCCAGGCCGACCGCAAGATCGTCGTGCGCGAAAGCCGCCATGGCCCGGTGATCTCCGACGCGCCGGGCCCGGCCGACGGGTTGACCGGACCGGCGGGCCGGCCCTCATATGCCCTGGCCATGCGGTGGACCGCCCTCGACATCCCCAACGGCACGCTGGAGGCGGGGCTGGCCATGGGACGTGCGCGCTCGGTCGACGAATTTGTCGCCGCGGCCGCAAGCCATGTCGCGCCGATGCAGAACATGGTCGTGGCGGACCACCAGGGCCGCATCGGCATGGTGGCCGCCGGCAGGGTGCCCTTGCGCGCGCCCGAGCACGACCTGAAGGGGCTGGTGCCAGCACCGGGCTGGGACGCCAAATACGACTGGACCGGGGCCCTGGACACCGAGCTGACCCCGCGCGAGTTCGACCCGCCGCGCGGCTGGATCGCCACCGCCAACCAGCGCATCCACCCTCCCGACTATCCGCACTTCCTGACCAGCGAATGGACCCTGCCGTACCGGCAGCAGCGCATCGAGCAGCTGCTCGACGGCGTGCCGCGGCACGACCAGGCGAGCATGGCGGCGCTGCAGGCCGACGAGGTGTCGCTGGCGGCCAAGCAACTGCTGCCGCTGCTCAAGCGCGCCCGCTCCAGCCACCCGCTGGCCGCGGCCGCCCAGGAGCAGCTGGCCGGCTTCAACGGCCGCATGTCGGCCGACGCGGTGGCGCCGCTGATCCTGTGGACCTGGACCCGCCAGCTGACCGAGGTGCTGATCGCCGACGAACTGGGGCCGCAGCTGTGGCAGCAATACGCCAACCGGTCGTTCTACGAAGGGGTGGAAGGCATCCTCGTCGGGCAGCGGGCGTGGTGGTGCGACAACAAGCAGACGGCAGCCGTCGAAACCTGCGCCCAGGTGGTCGACCGCGCCTTCGAGCGCGCGCTCGACGAACTGCAGACCACCTACGGGCGCGACGTGACGCGATGGCAATGGGGGCAGGCGCACCGGGCGCGCTCCGAGCACCGGCCGTTCAGCAAGGTGCGGCAGCTCGCCGCGATGTTCGAGCTGCACACCCCGGTGGGGGGCGACAACTTCACCGTGAATGCGAGCCGCGTCAGCCTGAAGCCGGACGAACTGACCGGCCGCCGCTACCTGAACGAGCACGGGCCTAGCCTGCGCGCGATCTACGACCTGGCCGAGCCCGGCCGCTCGCGCTTCATGCATTCCAGCGGTCAGTCGGGGCTGCCGTTCTCGCGCCTGTACCGCAGCTTCGTCACGCCATGGGCCGAGGTGCGTTACGTCCCCGTGTGGGGCAGCGGCGACCAGGTCCTGACGTTGCAGCCGACCGCACCCTGAGCCCACCGCCGGCGCTGCGGCCGGTCGGGCTCACCAGCCCTGCAGCAGGCGACACAGCGCGGCCAGCAGGGCCCCCAGCCCGGCCAGCGCACAGCCCAGCACGGCAGCACGCCCGCTGCTGGACCTGCGCCCGAGGAACAGGCCGGCCACGAACAGCAGCACGACGGTGGCGGCGTGGGTGACGCCCAAGGCCAGGCTGGCGTCGGCAATCCACCACAAGGGCAGGGCGACGGGGAAGGTGCCGCAGAACACCACGACAAAGGTCTGGACCGCGCCGACGACGTCGAGTCCGGAGGTCGTCGGCGGCGCGAGGTCCGGCAGTTGGGCCCGCAGGCGCGCCAGTTCGGCGGGGCTCAGGCTCTTGACCAGGCTGGCCGGCAGTTCCTCGCTCAGGCCGTCGACAAAACCGCGGTCGTCGGCCGATTGCTGGAGGTCGCGCTGGAAGCGCTGCTGCCAGCCGCGCCGCAAACACAGCCCGCGCCAGTACATGACGCCGCAAATCAGGCTCCAGGCGGTGCTGGCCGACAGTGCGCTCAGGCCGATGGCCCCGCGCGGGCTGCCGAGCACCGCGAAAGCGCCGGTGAACATCAGCGTGACGAGCAGGCCGATGGCGATTTCGCCGACCCGGTCGGCCCAGTTCATCGGCGGACGCAGCGGTGGGCCGCCCGACCACGCAGGCGCCTGCGGCGTGCCGAGCGCCGGGTGGGCGCGGCTGCGGCGGGAGTCTCGGGCGTGTAGGGGGCTACCGGGCATCGATGGGCTCCAGTGCTCCAGTATCTTCATCTTTGTCGCGCAGGGCCAGCGTTCAACCCCGGCCGAGCACGGCTTTTGCCAACTCGAGCACTGACAATGGCGCGCTTCCTTCAGCTTTGTTGTTGATAGTTACAAAAACGGCATGGCCGGCACCTGCGGTCGCCGCGATGACCTTGGCCAGGATGTGCCGCGTGTCGGGGTCGGGCGCGAGCAGCCGATCGAAGGGCTCGAAGCGGCGGCGCGCCTGTTCATACCGGAACCCGCGCTGCAGGTTCCAGCGGCACACCAGCGGCCCGGGCCACAGGGCGCGCAGCAGGGGCAGCTGCGCGTCGATGGTCGGCATGCGGTCGTGCAGGCCGAGGCAATAGCTCGCACCGTGGCGTTTCAGACAGGCGGCCAGGGCCGGCGTCAGCAGCTCGGGGTCGCGCACTTCGACGGCCACCAGGGCCGGGTGGCCGGTGTCGGCGAGTGCCGCGGACACGGCGGCCAACAAGGTGTCGAGCCGCTCCAGCCAGGCAGCGGGCTGCGTCAGCCAGGCCAGCGGCAGCGGCGACACCTGGAACACCAGCACGCCCAGTGTGGGGCCCAGGCCTTGTACCGCCGGCCTCACCAGCAGCTCGACTGCCGAGCCGGCATCGAGAAACAGCGGATTGGGCTCCATCGCGCGGCCGTCGGCGTGGCTGCGCACCACCGCGTCCGTGACGCTCGACGGGGCCTTGACGACAAACCGAAAGCCAGGGGCGACCTGCGCCGCGAGTTGGGCGTAGGCGGCGGCGTCCAGCGGCCGGTAGAAGCTGCGGTCGAGGCTGACGCAGCGCAGCAACGGGTGCTGCGAGTAGGCGGTCAGCCCGCGCTTGGACAGCGTGCCTTCGGCATATCCGCGTCCCCACACCAGGCCCTCCCAGCCGGGGAAGTGCCAGGAGGAGGTGCCGAAGCGGACCTCGGCCGGGAGTGCCGCGGCCAGCGCGAGGACTTCGTCGGAGACCGCAGCCGCTTCCAGCGTCGCAGCTGCGTCAGCCGGCGGCGGCTTGGGGCGTCCGCCGACCGAAGGCGCGGGCGCGCCCCCTGAAGACACCATGGCTTCGGTGGCAAACAGGTCGATCTGCGGAGGCTCGGGCGAAGAGGGAGTATCGGACGCGCGTCTGGGCATCGTGGCAAGGATGTCGGGCACACCTTTGCCACTGTAGCCGCGGCCTCACGCCGGCTGGTCGACTCCTTGCTCCTGCAGGCGCGCGCGCATGGTGCGGGCCGCTTGCACCATGCTGCCCAGGGCCGCTACCGTCTCGGGCCAGCGCCTTGTCTTCAGGCCACAGTCGGGGTTGACCCACAAGCGCTGCGGTGGCACCACCTGGCAGGCCCGCTCGAGCAGGCGCTGCATTTCGTCGAGGCTGGGCACCCGCGGCGCATGGATGTCATAGACGCCGGGGCCGATCTCATTGGGGTAGGCGTAGGCCGCGAAACCGTCGAGCAACTCCATGTTCGAGCGCGAGGTTTCGATGGTGATGACGTCGGCGTCGAGCGCCGCGATGGCCGGCAGGATGTCGTTGAACTCCGAATAGCACATGTGGGTGTGGATCTGCGTCTCGTCGCGCACGCCGCAAGACGCCAGCTTGAACGCGTCGACGGCCCACGCCAGGTAGTGCGGCCAGTCGTCCCGGCGCAGCGGCAAACCCTCGCGAAATGCCGGCTCGTCGATCTGCACGAGGCGGATGCCCGCCTTTTCGAGGTCGCCCACCTCGTCGCGGATGGCCAGCGCCAGTTGGCGGGCGGTCTGCTCGCGCGGCTGGTCGTCGCGCACGAACGACCATTGCAGCATCGTCACCGGCCCGGTCAGCATGCCCTTGACGGGCTTGTCGGTGAGCGACTGGGCGTAGCGGGTCGTGTCCACCGTGATCGGGTCGGGCCGCCAGATGTCCCCGTAAAGGATGGGCGGCTTGACACACCGGGACCCATAGCTTTGCACCCAGCCCTGTTCGGTGATCGCGAAGCCGAACAGGTGTTCTGCGAAGTACTCCACCATGTCGTTGCGTTCGGGTTCCCCATGCACCAACACATCGAGGCCCAAGCGTTCCTGCTCGCGGATGGCATGGGCAATCTCGGCGCGCATCGCCTGCAGGTAGTCGAAGGCGTTGAGTTCGTGACGCTTGTAGGCTGCACGGGCGGCGCGGATCCCGGGCGTCTGCGGAAAGGAGCCGATCGTGGTGGTGGGCAACAGCGGCAGTGACAGCGCTGCCCGCTGGCGCGCGATGCGTGCGTCGAAGGGACTCGGGCGGGTGGACATCGAGGGGTCGATGGCCCGCTGGCGCTTCGCCACGTAGTCGTTGTGCACCAGGCGTGACTGCTGGCGAGAGACAACGGCGGTGTCGCTTTGCGTCAGCGCGTCCGTCACGCTGTCTTCGCCCTCGACCAGCGCACGGCGCAACACCTCGAGTTCGTCGAGCTTCTCGTACGCGAAGGCCAGCCAGCTCCGCACCTGCGAGCCGAGCCGTGTCTCACTGTCGAGGCTGTACGGCACGTGCAGCAGCGAGCACGACGGTGCCAGCCACAGGCGCTCGCCACGTTCGACCTGCAGCGGCCGCAGTGTGTGCAGCGCGCGCCGCAGATCGCAGCGCCACACGTTGCGCCCGTCGACGATACCCACCGACAGCACGGATGTGGCCGGCAGCGCCGCCGCGATCGGCTGCAACTGCTCCGGGGCCCGCACCACGTCGATGTGCAGCCCGTCGACGGGCAAGGTCGTCAACAAGGCCAGGTGGGGCAGCACCGAGCCGAAATAGGTGGCCAACAGCAGCCGCGGGCGTTCGGACTGCAAGCGGTGGTAGGCCGTGCGCAGCGCCTGCTGCCATTCGGGCTCGAGGTCGCCGGCGAGCACCGGTTCGTCGATCTGAACCCATTCGATGCCCTCGTGCCGGAGCTTGTCGAGCAGTTGGGCGTAGACCTCGAGCAAGGCGGGCAGCAGCGACAGCTTCTGGTCCGGCACTGCACACTTCGACAGGCGAAGAAAGGTCACCGGCCCGATCAGCACCGCCTTGACCGGATGGCCGGCGCGGCGGGCGGCATTCAGCTGGGCAAGGTAGCGCGAGGCGTGCAGCGAGAAGGTCTGGCCGGGTTCGAGTTCGGGCACCAGGTAGTGGTAGTTGGTGTCGAACCATTTGGTCATCTCGAGCGCCGGCTGTTCGGGCGTGCCGCGTGCGAGCGCAAAGCTGTCCGCAAGCCCGAAACGCGACGGGTCGAGCCCGAAGCGGCGGGGCAGGGCGCCGAACATCGCGGCATGGTCGAGCATCAGGTCATAGCAGGCGAAGTCGCCGCTGGTGACCCAACTGCAGCCTGCGTCTGCCTGACGACGCCAGCGCTGCTCGCATAGATCGGCGACGACGCGTTCCAATGTGTCGAGGGCGGTAGCGCCTTGCCAGTAGGACTCGAGTGCAAACTTCAGTTCGCGCCGTTCGCCGACGCGGGGGAAACCGAGGGTGTGGGTGAGGGCCATGGTGGTGCAGTGCAGGGTGTGATTGACGGCTCGCAGTCTGTTTTGCGACACTGCTTCCAACAAGCGAAACGTTTTCAGCAGAACTTGAATTTCATTCAACCCTTGCGGCTCCCGTTCGCGGCCACGCGCCTGTTCCCCGGGCCCGCTCCGAGGGGTGGCAGGTGCGCGTGGCCATGGGACCACCGCGGCCCGTCGAATGGGCAAGCAACCCATCTCGTCCGCGGCGGTCCCGCTGTCATCTCCGCTCCTCCTATGCGCACGCTGTCATTCGTCCCTCGCGCCTTGCTTCCATGATCGAACTGCGCCATCTACGCTCGCTGCAAGCCATTGCAGAAACCGGCAAGCTCGCGCTCGCAGCCGACCGTGTGCACCTGACGCAATCGGCACTGTCACATCAGGTCCGCGCGCTCGAGACCCACTACGGCGTGGTGCTGTTCCAACGCACCAGCGCCGGCTTGCGGTTCACAGCGGCCGGCGAACGGCTGCTGAGCCTGGCGGGCCTCGTATTGCCGCAGGTGGCCGAGGCCGAGCGCGATTTGGCGCGTGCGCAGAGCGACACCCGTGGCGAGCTCCGTATTGCACTTGAATGTCACACCTGTTTCGACTGGTTGATGCCGGTGATGGACGAGTTCCGGCGCCGCTGGCCGGAGGTCGAGGTGGATCTCGTCGCCGGCTTCCACCCGGACCCGATGGGCCTGCTCAGCGCCGGCAAGTGCGAGCTGGTGGTGGGCTCGGCCCCGCGGGCCGGTGGCAGCAGCCGCAAGGCCCTGGAAAGTTGGCCCTTGTTTCGTTTCGAAATCTTGGCGGTGTTGCCAGTGGAGCACGCGCTGCGTCACCGGCGGCGCCTGGAAGCCGCCGATTTCGAAGGCGAGACGCTGATCACCTACCCCGTCCCCGAAGACCGCATCGACGTGATCCGTGAGGTGCTGCGGCCCGCCGGCGTGTCGTTCCAGCGCCGCACCGCCGAGTTGACGATCGCGATCCTGCAACTCGTCGCGAGCCGACGTGGGCTCGCCGCGCTGCCCAACTGGGGCGTGAAGAACTATGTCGATTACGACTACGTCGTGGCCAAGCGCATCGGCCGCAAGGGCTTGTGGAGCGAGTTGCATGCCACCGCTCCCCGCACGTTGGCCGGCAAGCCTTTCCTGGCTGACTTGCTGGGCATCATGCGGGCACAATCGGCGCGCCAATTGGTCGGCATCGAACTGCTCGGTTGACAATGCGCACGCGTTCCGCTGCCGAAGTCGGCAGATCGGTGACATAGTTGACACCGAGAGCGGAAAATTCTGATGCGCCGTAGCACTCGAGTGGGCTATTGCTCGTTCTGCCGCTGTCGCGGTGAAACAATGCGGCCCGTTCGTCGTTGACTGCAGCGCAATACTGCAGAGGGAGCCGAGTTGTGCTCCCGACTAAAGGGAGAGAAATGATCGGGCGCATCGTGGTGTGGATGGTTTTGTGCGGCTTCTCGGCCTGGGCCGGGGCGGAGCCGCTCGCCATGGTCACCATCCAAGAGGGGGAGGCCCTGTTGATCCGGGGCGCCTCCAAGCTCACGCTGTCCGAAGGTGTGCGTCTGGAGCGCGACGACATCGTCGAGACCACCTCGGGCACCGGCTTGCTGCGTGTGGAGTACGCCGACGGCGCAATCGCCGACCTGGGCCCCGCCACGCGTGTGCTGCTGGCACCGTCGCTGCCGGGTGAGCGCGGCCGCCAGCCGAACCGGGTGTATCTGCAACAAGGTTGGCTCAAGCTGTCGACGCCCGCCGGAGCAGCGGCCAAGAACCGCCCGCTCGGTTTCTCGTCACCCAGCTTCGATCTGGCGGCCGAGGGCGTGGTGGTGGCGCATCGCGGCGACAACGGCGGCTTCGCGTTTTCGGAGTCGGGCGAGGGCCGCGTGGTGGAGCGCCGCGATGGCAAGGCAGGCGCATCACTGGGCCTGAAGAACGGCGAGGCCTACCAGCAGGAGGGCGACGGCAAGAGCCGCGTCTCACCGCGGCCTGCGCCGTCGATGCTCGAGCGCATGCCGCGCGCCTTCCGGGACACCTTGCCGCCGCTGGCCGAACGTTACAAGGGCCGCGACGTCCCCCCTAAAACGCTGGGCTCAGTTGCCTACGCGGACGTGCAATCATGGCTGCAGTCAGAAAAGTCCTTGCGCAAGAGCTTCGTGCCGCGCTGGAAGCCCCTCGCGTCGCAGCCGGAGTTCCGCACGGGCCTGATCACCAACATGCGACTCCATCCCGAATGGGACCGCGTGCTGTTTCCCGAAAAATATCTGCCGCCGCCGCACCGCGCGTCTTCTTCTTCCGCGCGCCCCTGATGATCACTACCGGCGCCCTGTTGAGGCGCTGTTCAAGACCTTCGTATGAAACTGCTGCTCAAGTTCAATCTGGTTTTCGTGCTCGTGTTCGTGCTGGGGCTCGGCGCCACCGGCTATGTCACGCGCGACCTGCTGCAACGTAATGCCCAGCAAGAGGTGCTGGATCACGCCCGCTTGTTGATAGAAAAGGCGCTCGCGGTGCGCAGCTACACTTCGGGCCAGATCGGCCCGCTGCTCGAAACGCAGATGAAGTACAGCTTTTTGCCCCAGTCGGTGCCGGCCTACTCGGCCACCGAGGTGCTGGCGACGCTGCACAAGAAGTACCCCGATTACTCCTACAAGGAAGCGACGCTGAACCCGACCAACCCGCGCGACCGGGCGGTCGAGTGGGAGGTCGACATCGTCAACCAGTTCCGCAACTCCCCCGACACCAAGGAATTCGTCGGCCAGCGTGACACCCCCACTGGGCGCTCGCTCTACGTCGCGCGGCCGATCAAGATCACCGACCCGGCCTGCTTGCGCTGCCACAGCACCGTCGACGCGGCGCCCAAGCCCATGGTCGACCGTTACGGCCCGGCCAACGGCTTCGGCTGGAACTTCAACGAGGTGATCGGCGCACAAGTGGTGTCGGTGCCGATGACGGTGCCGCTGCAGCGCGCCGACAGTGCCTTCAAGGTCTTCATGGGTCTGCTGACGGCCGTGTTCGTGCTGATCGGCGCGGCGCTGAACGTGATGTTGTGGAAGCTGGTGATCCAGCCGGTGAGCCGTTTGTCGGCAATTGCCGATCGGGTCAGCCTGGGTGAGATGGAAGCACCGGAATTCAACGCCTCCAGCCGCGATGAAATCGGCACGCTGGCCCAGTCCTTCAGCCGCATGCGCAAGAGCCTGGTGCAGGCGATGAAGATGCTGGACAACTGACGCCTCGCGATGAAACACCCTGAGCGCCTCGGCAAATACACGGTCACCAGCGTCCTCGGCGAGGGCGCGATGGGTGTCGTGTACAAGGCGTTCGACCCCGACATCAAGCGGCAGGTCGCGATCAAGACCATCCGCAAGCAGCTGATCGACGACAGCCCGCAGGCCGCCTCGGTGGCCGCGCGTTTTCGCAACGAAGCGCAGGCGGCGGGCCGCTTGCACCACCCGGGCATCGTCGCGGTCTACGACTATGGCGAAGACCGCGACCGCGCCTTCATTGCGATGGAGTATGTCGAGGGCCACAGCGTGGCCCACTACCTCGGGCGCAAGACCAAGTTTCCCGAGCAGGACATACTCAGCATCATGGTGCAGCTGCTCGACGCACTCGAGCACGCGCACGACCAGGGCGTGTGGCACCGCGACATCAAGCCGGCCAACCTGATCATCACGCGCCACGGCAAGCTCAAGGTGGCCGATTTCGGCATCGCCCGCATCGACGCGGTGGGCTTGACGCAGCTGAATGCGGTGGTCGGCACCCCGGGCTACATCGCCCCCGAGCAGTACACCGGCGAACCGCTCGACCACCGCGTCGACATCTGGTCGGCCGGTGTGCTGCTGTATCAGCTGCTGACCGGTCAAATGCCGTTCAACGGCACGCCCGAAGCCTTGATGTACCGCATCCTGCACGAAGACCCGGTGCGGCCCTCGCAGCACGCCGGCTCGACGCGCCCGGAGTACTACGACGAGGTGGTCGCCATGGCGCTCGCGAAACAGCCGAAGCAGCGGTACGCCGGTGCCCCGGCGTTTCGCGACGACCTGCTGGCCCGTTGCAGCACCCCGGTCAGTGCCACGGTGTCGGAGGAGACGGTCATCATGGAGGTGGTGCGCCCGGAAAGTCTGCTGCCCTCGAGTGGTGGGCCAATGGGCAACAGCCGCGGCCACCTGACGCCGCCGATCTCGATCGGCTCGGCCGCGACCGCCCCGACCACCGCGCCGCCCACCCACTGGAACCCGGCCACCTTGCAGGAAGTCGAGGCAACACTGGCCCGCTTCGTCGGGCCCATGGCCAAGGTGCTGGTGCGCCGCGCCGCGCGCGACTGCGCCGACCTCGACACCTTGCGGACGAAGCTGGCCGAGCATCTGCAGACCGAGCAGGAGCGCAGCACGTTTTTCGGCCAGCGGCTGACCAGCAGCGGGGCGTCTGCGTTCCGGACCACCGTATCGCCACAGGCGCCGGCGTCGGCCCCCGCGGTCGTCGGCGGCGCCTCTCGGGGTGCGCCGTTGGCGGCGTTGCAACTGCCGCCCAGCGCCGAGTTCGTGGAGCGCGCCCAGCGGCTGCTGGCGGGCCAGATCGGGCCCATCGCGAAGATCATCGCCAAAAAAGCGGCAGCAGAAGCCACCACCCGGCAACAGCTGATCGACCGCCTGGTCGAACAGGTCGAAGATGGGCCGGCCCGGGCCCGCCTGCTGGATCAGCTGCAGCGTCTGCCCTGAGCGGGCGGCCTTCGTACTGCGCCACTTTCCTCTAGGGCAGGGGCCGTCCCTCGGCGCGCCCGATTCTCAGCCGCGGTTCGATCTTGCGCCGACTGCGCCTCTGCGGAATGGGCTCGTCATTTCCTGCGCTGTCCCCATGCAACCGGACGAGGTGTGGAGCATGGATTTCGTCTTCGACGAGCTGGCCAATGGCCGACGTGTCAAGACGCTCACCGTAGTCGACGACTGCAGCAGGGAAGCGGTCCAGATCGTCGTGGATACCTCGATTCCTGCCTTGTACGTCATGCGCATCCTCGACTACATCGAAAGCTTCAACAGGCGGGTCCGGGACGAGTGCCTGTCGCCACACTGGTTCGCCAGCCTGAGCCACATGCGCAGCGTCATCGACAACTGGCGACAGGACTACAACCGCCACCGCGGCCACAGCAGCTTGGGTCATATGCCTCCCTCTGCGTTCGCGGCAGTCACCCATCAATTACGATTCAACCCACGGACTCTGAAGCCGGGCGCTGCTGATTCCGGGGGCAGCGCACGACAACGAACGCCGCATCCTGGCCGACCTGACGCCGGCCGAGCTCAAGGCGCTCGATGCGCAGTTGTCGCGGTTGCTGGGGGTGTTGGAGCGGTCGGCGGGGTGATCCTCCCCCGCCGGCACCCAAGGTGATGCCGCCGCTCAGCCGGCCCGCATCGAAGCCAGCCAGTCAGTGAAGCTGCGAGCCACTAGATAGACGTTCTGCCACTTGGCGGCCTCGGGCATGGGAGCACCCACGTCATCTTGATAGTCGTCTTCGTCCCACTCGTTCTCGTGGTCCCACCAGTACACCTGCCCGGCGTGATCGCCCGCGACCCCCAGGCATAGCAGGCTTCCGCCTCCATCGTCGGCAATGGGCAGCAGACCCGCCGGCATCCGCGGCGCATATGCCGCACGCGCCCATGCGAGCCGGTGCACGGGCTTCGGCTGTCGGGTGGAGCCGTAAAAGTGGGCGTGGACGCCCTCTGCATAGAGGCGATTCTCGAGGCCGACCCCGGGAGGGTGCTGGTACATGCTGCGCCGCTCGAGGAACGGGTAGGAAACGGAGCGAGCGAACGCGCAGCAACCGTACGTTCGTGCGAATTCCGCATAGTCCTGCGGCAGCACGCCTTGCACTTCTCGCTCGAGATCCGCGATCTCGGCGTCGGTCAGCGGCAGGAAGGCCGGTGCACCGATCGGCACCATGCCTCCCAGCCGATTCACTTCATCTTTCCACATCACGTCTCCTTAGCAGTTGCCCCGGAGTTCGAACGCGCCGCCCATGTGACGCACATTCCCGTGCAAGACGGTCGGGACCAATAGCACCCGGGTTCCACCGGCGTGGTGCGGCGTCAGCCCTTCATTGGACAGCCAGGTCCTGGCGGCGGTGGGGTTGGCGAATCGCTCCGGCTCTCGTGCCGCCATTCGCTCGTAAATCAACGGCATGTCCACTTTGTGCTCCCCGGTCATGTTTTGAACGTCGAACGTGTCCACTGCCCACCTGCTGAAGTCCGGCATGCCATCCTTGTAGGGTATCCGGTCTCCTTCGTTCAAGCCCAAGGCGGCGGGATCGTTCGGGATGAAGTCGGAATGCCCGGGATCGCCGGCCCACGTCCCGATCTTCGGCAGTCTCCAACCCTTGGGCTTCGGCTCACCTTGCAGCCACGGCATCAACCCCAACGGGTCGGCGTAGATGAACACGTTCAAGCCGAACTTGTAGACATTCGGCCCGCCGAAAAGCCCAAGGGGATCCTGCGAGATGAATTGGCCGATGCCGGGATCATAGTAGCGATGGCGGTTGTAGTGCAGCCCGGTCTCTTGATCCCAATACTGTCCCTGGAGCCGGATCGGATTGTCGACGTTCGCGTCGTCACGCACGCCAGCCTGTGCGGGCACCGCGTGCCCCCCGGGCTGGTACACGGCGCTCCACACCACCGTGCCGTCGGGGCGCATCAAGCGGGTCGGCGCGCCGTTCAAGTCGTTGTGGTACCGCAGGCTGCCCGCGTCTCCCCGCTGCAGCAGTGCCAAGGGCACGAACGTTCCCGGGTAGTAGAGATACTCGCGTTGCTGCTCCCAACGCTGTACCGGCTGTACGGATCGGTTGGCGGCATCCGCCAAGGCGGTCGCAGCGGAGGCGGCCTCGTCGACACGCTCCGCCACCAGGGTGTCGGCATCCCAGCCGAAACGCGTCGTCTTGTTCCCTGTCTGCTTGAACAGCCGCCGGCCCAGCGGGTCGTAGCCATATCGGGTCTCGATGCCGCCGGTCGTGCTGCTCACCAGCCGCTGGTTGGCATCCCAGACGAAGCGGCTGCCCTGTCCGTCGGCGTCAGATGGCGCAGCATTCCCCGCCTCACCGCGCTCCACCAGGTTGCCTGCCCGGTCGAAGCGGTAGAACACGCCCTCGTGTTCGCCCTCACGGCCCCAGGAGGCAGTGGCGTCCCCACTCGTGCCCATGGCCGTCGCCGGCCGCTGCGCGACGCGAGTGCGCAGGCTGTCCCCGGCAGGGTCGCGGAAGAAGCGCCGCAGCTGTCCCTGAGGGTCGACATGCTCGACGATCTGCCCCAGCGGGTCATAGCGGTAGCGGTCCACCCCGTGCTGGCTGTCTTGGCGCTGCGTCAAGTTGCCTGCCAGGTCGTACGCGTACTGCGTGTGGAACAGCCAGTCCGAGGCCCCTCTCACCCCTTGCGCCGTCACCTGACCCTCGTCGTCGTACCGGTAATGCCGCACCAGCGCCGGCGCCAGCGTTTCTTTCACGACCTGCCCCGCCGCGTCGTGCTCGATCAAGATCGGCGGCTCGTCGTCGATGCGGATCGACACCGGGCGCCCCAGCGCGTCGTATTCGTAGGCGATCGTGTGGCCTGTGCTGGTCTCACGGCGGATGCGCCGGCCGAGCGCGTCGAAGTCGTTCTTGACCACGAACTCGCCCTGCCGCTCCTCGATCACACGCCCTTCGGCGTCGAAGCTGCGCTGCACCTTCCCGTGTTCGTTGGCGCAGCCCGTCAAGTGACCGTTCGGGTCGTACTCAAACGTCTCCTCGAACAGTCGACCCGGCTGCAGAGGGTGTTGGAACGACTTGCGGCGGACCCGTCCGAACTTGTCTGTCGCATACCGGGTGATACGGCCGAGCGGGTCACATCGTTGCTTCAGATGGCCCGCCACGTCGAACTCGTAGCTGGTCGCCTGGCCCCAGTAGTCCACCTCCTGAACCACGCGTCCGAGCGCGTCCCGCACGATCTGGTGCAGTTCGCCGCGCTCATTGCGCACCCCGACCAGCTGCTCCTCGGTGTCGTAGAGGTAATCGATCGTGCTGCCGTCGGCCTGATGCCGCTTGCTGAGCAGCCCCAGCCCGTAGTACTCGAACCGGGTAAGCGCCCCGTTCTCGTCTTCGTAGAGCGTGAGGTTGTCCTGCGCGTCGTAGCTGCAACGGATTTGGGCGCCGCCGGCAGACATGACGCCGACCAGCCGACTCTTCGCGTCGTAGCGGAAGTGCGCGGTTCTGCCCAGCGGATCGCTGCGCTCCACCACGTTCCCCAGCGGATCGCGGCGATACCGGGTCGCATGACCGAGCGCATCGATCACCGCGACCAGGTGGCCGTCGGTGTCATACGCGAGACGGGTGCAGGCATTGCGCGGATCCGTCACCGCAATCGGCAGGCCCTTGTCACTGTATTCGTACGTCGTCACCCCACCGAGCGGGCTCTTCAGGGCCA
The DNA here is from genome assembly GCF_001017435.1 of Caldimonas brevitalea. NCBI lineage: Bacteria > Pseudomonadati > Pseudomonadota > Betaproteobacteria > Burkholderiales > Sphaerotilaceae > Caldimonas > Caldimonas brevitalea. The sequence goes on along the minus strand of NZ_CP011371.1, from coordinate 3,343,054 downwards.
TCAGCAAGCCTCGTTCGTCCCACTGCTGCTCCCAGACCGCCCCGTTCGGATCGGTGATGCTGGTGGGCTTGCTGCGGGCATCGACCTCGATCGCGACGACGCTGTCGTCGGGGCGTTTGACCTTCAACAGATTGCCGCGATCGTCGTACACATACTCGGTACGGCTGTTGGCCGCGTTCACCACAGCCGTCGTTCGACCCGCTTCGTCGTACTGGAAGATGGTGCGTCCGCCGAGCGCGTCGATTTCGAGGATGGGCAAGCCCCGCTCGTCGCATTGCACCGTGGTCACCCCCTCGAGGGAGTTGGTGACACGCACTTCGCGGATCGCCGGGAAGTACGCAAAGCGATAGTCGTACAGACCGCCGTCGCCCCAGGCGTGCACCACCTGCCAGTCCTCTGAGCCCTGCTCGTACTGATAGTGGAACGAGAGGCCGACGCGGTTGGTGTGCCGCACCATGTGGTGACCGTCGTAGGCAAAGCAGTAGGGGTTGCCCAGTTCGTCGCGCACCGTGACCAGGTTGCCCGCTGCATCGTGCTCGTAGCTGACGAAGGTATGGCTGAAACCGGTCTCGGGCACGAACATCGACAGCGACCGGATGCCACCCTGGCCGTGCTCGACGAGCAGACAGCGCCCATTCGACTCGCGGATGCAAACGAGTCGACCCTCGACCCATTCATAGGTCAGCCAGTTGCCGCAAGCATCACTGACACGCCCGAGTGGCAGCTCCCGAACGCCGTCTTGACCGGGGTGCTCCAGCGCCTTCGGAAAGTGATAGAGGTTGCCGCTCTTCGTGCGCACCTGCCACTCGTCTTCGTGCTCGCTGAGCAGCCCGCCGTCCATCAATTCGAGGACGGCACTGCTCTCGCCCCGAGCCGCAGGCACTGTGGGGAACAGCGCGACGCCTTCCGCCGGATGGCGGAACATCGCGCTGCCCTCTGTGAGATCGATCTCCAGCCGGGCGTCGGCCGGGCTTTCCCAACCGTACCCACAGGCGCCTCGCCGGCGCGAGTTGGAACCATAGGTGCGCACCCAGGGGATGGGGATCATGCCCTGGAACGTGAAGTCGACTTGCTCGACGACCACGGCCCCCGACAGGATGTTCACCGGCTCCGCCCTCAACACCTTGCATTTGAGGAAGCCGGAGTCCATGTTCTTGAACAGCTTCTGGCGGAACTTCTTGAAGCGGTCACCCAGGTTCCGGGCGAACTTCGACTTCGCCAACTTGCCCAGGCCGGCGAATGCGCCCCTTGCCACCAAGCCCGCCATCGAGATCGTCGGCGGCCCGCCCACCTTCACCGTCGTCGGGATGGCGAGGTTGAATGTGGTGGGCAGCAGGTTCGGCAGCGGTACCCGCTTTTTCTTGGGCCGCGGCGGACTCGGCATGCCGGCCACCTGGCAACCCAGCACGGGCAGTGCCACATAAGACAAGGGATCGCCGTCGGCCGTCACGGTGGCGCTGCCCATGAACAGCTCGTCGTCCTTCTCGGGCAGCATCGGCGCGAACGGGAAACCCGGCGGAATGTGGAGCACGATCGCGCCGGTCCCGGCGGTGGCCCGCTTCATCCCGAACACTGACACCGTCGCACCGATGATCGGCACGTAGTCGAACGGATCGAACACCACCGACATGTGCGGTGTGGGCAGGGGCACCGGCGTAGGGGACGGCGGCACGACACACAGGTGGACGTCGATGCCCAGCTGCGGGTCGCCATGTTTGGCCGACGGCATCATGCTGCGGTTCCTCCTGCGGGCACGGGCGGCGCCTTGGCGATGGCGCCGGGTAGCACCAGCGGCCAATCGGCCCCCAGCAGCGTGCGAGCCTGCACGAACAACGCCATGAAGGCGGGAGTCCCGTCCGCCGCAACTTCGTCCGCCCGTTGCCGTGCCTGTTGCACCAGCAGCCCCTCTTGTTCGGCGTGTTGCCGCTCCAGTTGTTTCAGCGCGACCGGGTCCCCGGCCGTCTCCAGTGCCGCGGCACGCTCCTCGGTGTTGACGTAGTGCTGCGCCTGCTCACGGTCCAGGCCGTGTTTGACCGCCTCGATCTCGGCCGCCCGCTCAGGCTCCACCAGCTTCAGCAGCTCGAAGCCCAGCAAGGGCAGGGTGGTCATCGGTCGTGCCTCCGGCTTGAGCCTCTCACCCACGGCCAGGGCTTGCCGCCCCAGCGCCAGCGCGTCCTCGGGCTCGCCGGCGCGGGCGTGACAGAAGGAGGCCATGCGCAACGCCTCGATCAACATGGGCGGGTTCGGCAAGGCCGCCGCCAGTTGCGCCGCCTCTCGATAACAAGGCGCGGCGTGCTCGGGCTGGCCGGCGGCCAGATGGGCGGCCGCCTCGCCGAACCAGGTCTGCAGCACCAGCTGCCCGCCCGCCGGATGCTGGGCGGCACGGGCCGCCTCGGCCGAGGTCCGCGCATGCTGGTAGTGATTCAATGCCGCGTCGAAACGTTGGTCCTTGAGCATGGCCCCGGCCGTCACCAGCCGCACCGCCACTTCCTGGTCCGCCCAGCCTTGCTTGTGCGCAAAGGCCAGCGCGTCGCGGGCCTTGAGCAATACCTGGTCCGCGGTGCCTTTCTCGGCCAGCGCGAACAGGGCCGTCAGCAGGCTGCGGAACACGCCCGGGGCGCCGACCGCCGGCTCCTGCGCGAAGGTCTCCTGCGCGATGGACCAGGCATCCAGCGGCGGCTGCTGCACCTGCACCAGCGGATGCTGCGCTTCAGCCAGTGCCGTCAGACGCGGCGCCTGGCTGAAATCGGGCACCAGCAAGCGCACCGCCTTCGCCGGGCCTGCCGCTTCGAGGACGCGGGCCACCCAGGCCGCCCAGGCCTCGTCGTTCGCCACGGCGGAGGGCAGCAACACCGCCACCAGGTGGCCCAGGGCCGGATGGTGCGTCGCGAGCGCAGCCAGGCCCTGCACGAAGGCGCTCGCCGTGTCCGGCTGTTCCTCCGGCTCGAAGCGCCAGTCCGCCTTCAACCCTTCACGCTCCAGATCCTCGTGGCTGGCCGCATAGTGCCCGGCCAGCGCCTGCTTGAGCGCGCGTGAATAGCCGATGGACTGTTCGAAGGCGGCGTCGAACACGATGAAGGTATCGCCGCTGGCATAGGGCGAGGCGTGCCGCTGCACCTCGCAAAAGCACTCGATCAAACGTTTGCCGTTGTCGGGCGCTTGCCACAGCAGCAGGCGCTTGCCGGGCTCGGCCCGGAAGCTCTCCCACAACTGCAGCAGCTCGACGAGCTTGCGCTCTACAGGGTTCAGGGCCATGGTGCTTCCGGGCTCAGCAGTTGAGGGAAATCTGCATGCCGTTGACCGACACGCCGCTCGCGTCCACCTTGATGACCGAGGTGCCGGAGCTGATGGTGATGCTGCCGCCGGTGATCTCGATGGCCGAGGCGAGGCCGACGCCCAACTTCAACGAGGTGCCCGAGGTGTAGGTGCCCGCGCCGTCGGCATGCAGGTCCATCGTGGTGGTGGCGCCTTGTTTCATCGGCCCGATGGCCGTGCTTTCGAACAGCCCGGTGACCTTCTCGGTGTAACCGCCGCCGGTCACGGTCAGCGCTTTGCCGGAGTGCACGGTCTTCTGCTCGCCCGAGGTGATGGTTTCGACAAACTGGCCGTTGACCGTGTTCTCGCGCTTGCCGTTGACAGTGTTGGTCAGCCCGCCCGTCACTGTGCGCGTGGCCCCGCCGGTGATGGTCTGGGTGTAGCCCGAGGCGACGGTCACCTCACGCCCGGTGTCGATCTTCTCGACCAGCTTGCCCACCACGCTCATCGTACGGTTGGCGTTCACGGTCAGGGTGTCGTCGACCTGGACCGTGGTGCTGCGGTTGTTGTTGATCGCGTTGGTCTGGTTGTTCTGGACGGTGGTGGCCTGGTCGAACTGGGCATGGATGTTCATCAGCTCCTTGCCCGCGGTGTCGTTCATCGAGATTTCGTTGAAGCCCGCGCCCTTGTGCGTCTGCGATTTCATCCCGCTGACCATGCCGGGCGCCGCGAACGGCGGCATCAGTTCGGCGTTGTAGACACGCCCGGTGATCAACGGCCGGTCGGGGTCGCCCTCCAGGAAGTCGACCACCACTTCCTGTCCGATACGGGGGATGCTGACCGCGCCCCAGCCCTTGCCGGCCCAGGGGTGCGAAACCCGGATCCAGCAGGAGCTGTTCTCGTCGCCCTTGCTGTAGCGGTCCCAATGAAACTGCACCTTCACCCGGCCTTGCTCGTCGGTGTAGATCTCCTCGCCGGCCGGGCCCACCACCACCGCGGTCTGCGGCCCCTGCACGATGGGCTTGCGCGTCAAACGGGCCGCCCGGAAGGGCTCGCTGCTGGGCAGCGCGGTGAAGCGGCACGAGAAGCGCGCCCCTTCATCGTCGGCCGACTCGTAGTTTTCACCTTCGAGTTGATAGGTGGCCGACAACACCAGGTATTCGCGGTTCTGGTCTTGCCGCGGCTGCCCGCGGAGGGTGAACAGGTGGCCGACAGACAGTCCGCGGGCATTCGAATCGCCCTGCGCCGTCTCAAAGCGCGACTGCAGCTCCTCGATGCGAACACGTGCGTACTGCTCACCCTCGGCCGCCGTCAGGTGCTTCTCGGGGTAGTCGTAGACCTCGTACTGCGCCTGCGCGTGGCCGCGCACCAGGGCGGCCTTTCCTTGCAGCTCGACGCGCGGCTTCTCGGGGTCGTAGTTGTCGTGCACGTAGCGCCCGGTCTGGATCTCGCGGCCGAAGCTCCACTGGCCGATGTGCTCGGTCTCGGCGCGCGCCGAGCGCTCATGGGGCAGGTAGGGAATCTGCTCGAAACCGGGAAAGGGGGCATGCGCGCTGGCAGCGTCGCTCAACACCAGCACGTGGCGGCCCGCCTCATGGCGGAAGTAGTAGTAGATGCCCTCCTGTTCCATCAGCCGGCTGACGAACTCGAAGTCGCTCTCACGGTACTGCACGCAGTAGTCCCACAGGCGGTAGGTGCCGCTCAGCTCCACACTGGTGGCGGCCACGTCGGCATGCGCATCGAACACCTGCTTGAGGATGTCGGGCACCTTCATCTGCTGAAAGATGCGGCAGTTGCTGGTGCGGGTCAGAAACCACAACCAGGGCCGCATGGTCAGGCGATACAGATTCAGCCGGCCCTGCACGCCCACCTGGGCAAACCGCGTCGCGTGGCCGCTGAAATAGCGGTAGCCCCCCAAGGGCAGCTCCACCTGAACGGCGATCTTCTTGCCCAGAATCTGGTCCGGGTCCAAGTCTTCCCGCTCGCTCAGCGCGTCGATCTCGAACGAGCTCAGGCGCGCCATTTCCTCCCGTCCGTTCATGCGGTGGAAGCGCAGGGTGTCCGCGCCTAGTGGGGTCAGCAGCTGAAAGGTTCTGGTCGACATTGCTTGGTACTCGTGCGATCTGGGGGTTCCCTGCGGCGCCAGCCGGCTGCGCTTAGGCAAGCTTGCGCGGGTTCGGGTAGGGGCGAGGCGGGCAGGCGAGAGACTGAATAGCCACTCCCGTGGGTGCGACATCCTATGAAAGGGGCTGAAGCGACGGCATCCCTAACTGTTGGCTGTAATATTTGTCAGGGCATATGTCCACAGCCTTCAGGCGTGCTGCATCTCCGAGGCGGCGATGAGCGGTCCCGCTTAGGGCGTGTGCGGCGTCGACAAAAAAAAACGGTGCGCCTGAGGCGCACCGTTGTTCGGCTGGCATTTCGAGCGGGCAGGGGGCCCGCCGGCGGCGATCAAGCGTGGACGCTGCGGGCCGCCGCCCGAGGTGCTGGCGACGCCAACGCGTGGGCCGGAATCATCATGCCGCTGCGCGTCAGCCGCCGCCCGAAGGCCTGGCCCTTCAACACGCTGTGCTTGGCCCGCAGCTGCTGCAGGCTTTGCGGCTCGCTGAGGAAACGCATGCGCTCGGCCGGCGACAGACGCTCGGCGTCGGCGTCACTGGCCAGCTTGTGCAGCAGCTGCCGACGTGCACGGCCACGCGGACCCTGGTCGGTGCGGCGGGCGCCCATCGCGCTGACGGCCAGGTTGAACAGCCAGTTGTCGCTCAGCACGTCGGACCAACGCGGCACTTGCACCTGGCGCTTGGCATAGGCCCAGGCCTGACGCAGCACGCCCGGGGTCCAGCTTTCCTCGGGGATCAGCAGCAGGCCCTGGTTGCGAATACGTTCGCCCAGGCGTTCCTGGCTGGTCAACACCGCCGTCGGCACCGCCAGCAGCAGCGGCAGCCCGATCGGGGCCAGCCACAACAGCGCAGCCGGGTTGATCATCGCGACGCCAGCCGCCACCGCGCCGACAGCAGCGCAGATCGGGGCGAAGCGGCGCGCCGCATCCGACCAGGCGATGGACTGAGCTTCCCGCGGGGGCGACTTCCACTCGATGCGCCAGCCGGTCAGCGCGCCGACCACGAACAGCGTGTGGGCCACCATGCGCACCGGCGCCTGCAGCACCGACAACGCGGCTTCGAGCACGGCGCCTTGCACCAGGGCAGCGGTGCCGCCGAAGTGGCGCTGCTCGCCCTTCATCAGCACGCTGACGATGCCCAGCACACGCGGCAGCACCAACATCGTCAGGGTACCGAACCAGAGGCCGGTCATCGCATGCGGCACGGCCAGCTCGGTCGCGGCAGCAGCGCCGCCACTCAGCCACAGGGCCGCACCGAAGACGACGAAGGCGAGCCACAGCGGCGCCGACGCGTAGGCCATCGCGCCGGTCAGCAGCATCGCGCGGTGCACGCGGTGCAGGCCGGGCTCTGCGATCAAACGGGCGTTCTGCAGGTTGCCCTGGCACCAGCGGCGGTCGCGCTGCAGCTCTTCGACCAGGTTGGGCGGCTGCTGTTCGTAGCTGCCGTTCAGGTCACCCACCAGCCACACGTGGTAGCCGGCACGGCGCATCAGCGCGGCTTCGACGAAGTCGTGCGAGAGGATTTCGCCGCTCAGCGCGCCGCGGCCGGGCAGGGGGGCCAGCCCGCAATGTTGCATGAAGGGCTCGACGCGGATGATGGCGTTGTGGCCCCAGTAGTGCGACTCGCCCAGCTGCCAGTACTGCATGCCCAGCGTGAACAAGCGACCGGTGACGCGGCCGGCGAACTGCTGCGAACGTGCATGCAGCGTCGCATGGCCCACCGCTTGCGGCGCGGTCTGGATGATGCCGGCCTTGGGGTTGGCTTCCATCAGGCGCACCAGCGTCAGCAAACAGTCGCCGGTCATCACGCTGTCGGCGTCGAGCACCACCATGTAGCGGTAATCCTTGCCCCAGCGGCGGCAGAAGTCGGCCACGTTGCCGGCCTTGCGCTTGGTGCGGCGCTGGCGCCAGCGGTAGTAGATGCGGGCGCCGTCGCCCAGCGTCGCGCGCAGCTCGGCCCAGGCGGCCAGCTCGGCGCTGCGCACGTCGGGGTCGCTGCTGTCCGACAGCACATAGATGTCGAACAAACGCTGCGCCCCGGTGGTGGCGAGCGACTCGCAGGTGGCCCGCAAGCCGGCGAACACCGTCGCGACGTGCTCGTTGCAGATCGGCATGATGATCGCCGTGCGTGCGTCGGCATGCACCGGGTTGTGCATCACGTCGTTCTTCGACAGCGAGTGCTTGTCGCCGCGCAACTGCACGACGAAGCCCATCATCGCGGTGAAGAATCCCGCCGACACCCAGGCGAACAGCAGCGCGAACAGCGCCATCTGGCCGTAGTGCAGCGCCAGGTTGCCGGTCGCCGGTTGCATCTGGCTCATCAGCCCGGTGGCCACCGTGGTGGACAGCAGGATCAGGCCGATGAAGACACGCCGACGCACGATGGCGGCCTGTTCCCAGGCGGCCCGCGGTCCTTGCGGCGCGGCGGGCTGCTGCGAACGGCCGAACAAGCCGCTCAACAGACCCGGGAAGAAGCCTCGCCACGGCTGTGCCACCATCGACCCGCGGTGGATCGGCGGTGCGCTCGCCCCCGCGGTTTGGGACACCACGCGAGCACGCGAGGAGCTGTCAGGGCGCGACCAACGCGGCCGGCTCATTGGGGAGGAATGATGTTGCTCCATGTTTCCGTCAGGATGTCGTTGCCGTGTTGGAGGTATGCGCGCAGCTCCAAGGGTTGCGCGCGCTGGAGTTGATGGACCCGCAGCGCCAGGCGCCAGGCGCCGGTGGCATCGTTGCGGTAAGCGTTGCGCTCGACGATGCGGCCATTGGGGCCGGCGGTGACGACCGCTTTGACCGGCGCGTCCTCGGGCAGCTGGGCCAGCGAAGGTCCGGTGAAGTCGACGATGAACTGATGCTCGTCCTTCTGTAGGGAATGGAACCCGCGGCCGGTCCGGGTCTGCGTGACCCAGGCGCCCGGGGGGCGTTGTTGATCGGTGCCTTGCCAGCGGATCTGGTAGGCGAGTTCGAGCGGCTGGCCGGCGGCCGGCAGTTGGGCCGGCACCCAGTAGGCGACGATGTTGTCGTTGGCCTCGTCGGGCGCGGGCAACTGCACCAGCTCGACACGGCCCGGGCCCCATTCGCCTTGCGGCGTGATCCAGGCGCTCGGGCGCAGCTCGTAGCGCGCCTCGGTGTCTTCGTAGCTGGAGAACGCGCGGTCGCGCTGCATCAGGCCGAAGCCCCGCAGTTGGCGCGTCTGGAACGAGGTCGCCAGCGGCTGTTGCGGGCGCACCAGCGGACGCCAGATCCACTCGCCTTCGCCGGTGGCGACCATCAGGCCGTCGGAGTCGTGCACCTCGGGGCGGAAGTCGCTCGCGTGCGGCTGGTTCTCGCCGAACATGAACATGCTGGTCAGCGGGGCGACGCCCAGCGTGGCGACACCCGAGCGCAGGAACAGCCGCGAGCGCACGTCGACCAAGGTCTGCCCGCCCGGCTTCACCTCGAACTCGTAGGCGCCGGCGGCGCGCGGCGAGTCGAGCAGGCCATAGACCGTCAGCGAGGTCGCGTTGGGGGCCGGCTTGCGGATCCAGAATTCCTTGAAGCGCGGGAACTCTTCGCGCTGACCGCCCACCGTGTCGATCGCCAGGCCGCGGGCCGACAGGCCGTAACGCTGCCCGCCGCCAAGCGCGCGGAAATAGCTGGCGCCAAGGAAGACGACCAGTTCGTCCTTGTAGCGCGGCGTGTTGAGCGGGTAGTGCACGCGGAAGCCGCCGAAGCCCACGTCACCCCAGGTCTCGGGCTTCAGCCGGTTCTTGCCGTAGTCGAAGTCGTCGCGCTTGAAGGTGACGTGGCGAACGCCCGACGGCGTGATTTCGTTGATCAGCACCGGCTCGGTCTGCAGCTTGCCGAGATGGAAGAACATCACCTCGAAGGGCAGGTTCTCGCCGCGCCACAAGGCGCGCTCCGGCCGGAAGCGGATGTCGCGGTACTGGTCGTAGTCGAGCGCCTTCAACTCTTGCGGCAGCGTCGAGGCCGACGGCTGGAAGGGGGCCTGTGCCAGGGCACGGGCGCGCTGCGTGAGTTGCTCGAAATCGAAGTGGGGCGCTGCCGGCGCCACAGCGCTTGCGGGACCGTAGGCGAGGGTCAGCGCCGTGGCGGCAGCTGCAGCAGCGCCGAGCGGACTGCGCACCGTCGCGCCGGTGCGGCGGGCCGAGGCGGCGCCAACACTCGCGATGAAGTACGTGATCCGATCCTGCAACGGCACTGGGTAGGTCCTTTCGGTGAGAGTCACAAAGACACCAGAGCGGTCTCTCGTGGAGGTCGCTCGGGCAACTTGGAGGGGGCTATCGCAACCCCTGTGCCAGGCGTGAAAAATCCTTGCATGACAAGCACTTAGGCGTGCTTACAAGGGGTTTCACTAACCGGGGAGGGTGTTGGAGGGGGTGGCCGGGGGGTCGGCGTCGCTGAACAGCGACATAAAACCGACCCTTTTGGCTAAGTCCTTGTTTTGAAAGGACTCTTGCTTGTCGCTATTCGGCGACAGGGGCCTCGCCGCGGAAAGATCCGGGGGCCAGGCCGTGCTTCTGCAGCAGCCGGTAGAACTCGGTGCGGTTGCGTTGGGCCAGCCGGGCGGCATCGGCCACATTGCCGTCGGTCAGCTTGAGCAGACCGACCAGGTATTCGCGCTCGAAACGCTGGCGCGCCTCGGCATAGCTCAGCACCTCGACGCTCGGCACCCGCAGCGCCCGCTGCACCAGCACCAGCGGGATCAAGGGGGTGGTGGCCAACGCGCACACCTGCTCGACCACGTTGAAGAGCTGCCGCACATTGCCCGGCCACGAGGCCATCGCCAGCGCCTTCAAGGCCTCGGGCGCGAAGCCATTGAGCCGCTTGCCGTATTTGACGGCCAGCTTGGACAGGAAGTGGTTGGCCAGCAGCGGGATGTCTTCGCGACGTTCCGCGAGCGGCGGCAGCGTCAGCGAGACGACGTTGAGCCGGTAGTACAGGTCTTCGCGAAACTGGCCCTGGGCCATCGCTTCATCGAGGTCGCGGTGGGTGGCCGACAGGATGCGCACGTCCACCGGCACCGATTGCGTCGCGCCGACCGGCCGCACCGAGCGTTCTTGCAAGACCCGCAGCAGCTTGACCTGCAGCGGCAAGGGCATGTCGCCGATTTCATCCAGAAACAAGGTGCCGCCGTCCGCCGCCTGGAACAAGCCGCGATGGTTGGCGACCGCGCCGGTGAACGAACCCTTGACGTGGCCGAACAGCTCGGATTCGAGCAAGGCCTCCGGGATGGCGCCGCAATTGACCGCGACGAAGGGCCGTGGCGCTCGCGCGCTGGCCTGGTGGATGGCCTGGGCCAGCAACTCCTTGCCGGTGCCGCTCTCGCCGCGGATCAGCACGCTGGCGTCGGAACCGGCCACCAGCTTGGCTTCGGCGAGCAGCTCCGCCATCCGGCTGGAACGGCTCACGATGGCGACACGCCAGGCCTCATCGGCCGGCGCCCCTTCCCCGGGCGGCGCGCCGAGCGCCAACGCCTGGGCGATCTTGTCGAGCAGCGCCTTGCCGTCGAAGGGCTTGGTCAGGTAGGTGAAGACGCCGCGCGAGGTGGCCTCCACCGCGTCGGGGATGGTGCCGTGGGCGGTGAGCAGGATCACCGGCAGCGCCGGGTGGCGGGCGCGGATGTCGTCAAACAGCGCCAGCCCGTCCTTGCCGGGCAGTTGCACGTCGCTCACCACCAACTGCGGGCGTTCCAATGCGAGCCGTGCCAGCGCGGCTTCGGCGCTTTCGACGGCGGTGACGCGGTAGCCGGCGGCGCTCAAGCGCATCGACAGCAACCGCAGCATGTCGGGATCATCGTCGACCACGAGCACGTGCGCGCTCATTTGGTTACCTCCGTGCTACGCACTGCGGTGCGAGCGGCTTCGCGCGGCCGTGCGACGCTCATGCCTTGCTCCTTGGGGTCAAGCTAGGGCCTTGGTGTTAACAGGCCCTAGGACACGGGGCCATTCGGGCCTAGGGCAGGGCGGACTTGCCGCCCGGGATGCCGGGTGCCGGTGCGGGGCTGGAGCGCGGCCCGAGGCTGCGCTCGATCGCCTTCACGGCTTCGAGCTTTTCGTTCAACTGGTCGAGCCGTCGCTGGCTGTCGCGCAGCTGCTGGTTCTGTTTTTCGATCTGCTCTTCCAGGCGCTTGGTTTCGGTGAAGCGCGGAAGCAGCAAGCGTGCCAAAGGCTGCCACACGGCGGCCTCGGGTGCGGTCGAGCGCAGCAGGGTTTCGAGCGCGGCGATGGCCTTGCCGGTATCGCCGGGCCCACGCATCTGGCCCAGGACCAGGGCCAGTTCGATGGAGGCGGCGGGCGCGCCGGCCGGGTCGCCGATGCGCGCGATCTCGGCCTGCAGCTCGGGCGGCTGCAAGGTGCGCACGCGTTCGGCGTAACGCAGCACGTGGCGTGCGGCCTCGTCGGCCGGCTCGACCACCACCACCGGCACGCGGATCGGCACCTTCACCTGGCGCACCTCGGTCACCTCCGGCAAGGGCGCGCAGCCGGCCAGCACCAGCGCACAGGCGGCCAAGAGGCGGCCGACGGGGAAGGCCGGCAGGCCGGCGACACCGCGGCGTTGTCGCGCCGTGTCGGGGCCGACGAACATCATCTGCGCCGCACAGGCGCACGACAGCACACTAGCTGACATGAGGCAACTCGATACGGAAGTGGGCGCCTGGCGCGTTGGGCAGCAACTCGACGCGGCCACCATGGGCGGCGACGTACTCCTGCACGATGGACAGGCCGACCCCGGTGCCGCGCGTGGCGCCTTCGGGTTGGCGCTCGCCACGGTAGAAGGGCTCGAAGACGCGCGCCCGGTCGGACGGCGAGACCCCGGGGCCTTCGTCGATCACATCGATGCAGGCCCGCTCCGACTGGACGGCCAGGGAAAAACGAATGTTAGCGCCGAGCGGGCTGAAGCGTATCGCGTTGGACAACAGGTTGCCGAGCGCGGTGCCCAGCTTGTCCTGGTCGACCTCGGCATAGAGGGGCCCGCCGTCGACCTCGACGCGCAGCTGCTTGGCCTGCCATTGCAGCTTCTGTTCCTCGACCAGCTGGCGCACCAGGCCGCCGAGCTCGGTGCGGCGGCGCTGCAGGCGGCGCGCCTCGAAGGCTGCCGCATTGAAGCGCAGCAGGTCTTCGATCTGTCGCTGCAGCACCATGGTGTTGTGATGCAGGATGCGCGCGATCTCGCGCTGGTTGGCGGTCAGCTCGCCGGCCACGCCGTCCTCGAGCAGCGCCACACCTTCGCGCAGCGCCGCCAGCGGCGTCTTGAGTTCATGCGAGACATGGCGTAGAAAGCGCGCCTTGTCGGCATCGAGTTCGGCCAGCCGCAGCCGCAGCCAGTCGAGCCGGCGTCCGACATGGCGCACGTCGGCCGGGCCGCGGATCTCGATCGGCTGGTCGAGCCGGTTCTCGCCCAGGCCGACGATGGCCCGCTCCAGCCGCTTCAGCGGCCGCGCTAGCCACAGGCCGAAGCCGAACGCCAGCACCACGGCCAGGGCGATGGCGCCCAGCACCTGACGCGCCAGCTGCAGCCGGCTCGCTTCCAGTTCCTGCTGTAACTCCTGGTTTCGCAGCCGGTTCGATTGCCGCACGTGGTCGGCGATGGCCGTGTTCAGGTCGTCCAGCTCGCGAAACGCGATGCTCATCGTTTGCTCGCGTTGCCGCGCCGTCACGCGCGGCCCACGCATCTGCTGCCGGATGCTGTCCAGCCGGCCGCGCCACTCGTCGGCGCGGTCGCCCGGCAAGCGGTTGTCGACCAAGCGCTGCAGCACCACTTCGGCGTCGCGCGCGGCGTCCTCGAAACGTTGCCGCAGCACCGGGTCCTCGAGCACGACAAACTGGCGCGCCGCCCGCTCCATCGTCAGGCTCAGGTCGGCCAGCGTCTGCGCCTCGGCGGCGAGTTGCACCGAGTGCTCGGCGCTCGCGCGTGCCTTGCCCATCAGGCGCTCGAGCGTGAACAGGCCGCCCAGCGACGCCGCGCCCAGCAGGGCGGCGATCAGCAGGAAGGCGACCAGCAGCAGCTGGCGGAAGGAGGCGCGCGGCAGTGTGAACATCGGTGTGGCCAAGCCCATCCGGGCGGCGCGGAACTATAACCGCGTGCGCCGTGGGCGCTCGCGCTGGCTCGTGTCTGTGGTTCAGCGCGCCGTTTCGCGGCCGATGAAGCGCTGCCGGATCAGGATCGACGCCGCCACCACGAGTGCCACCACCACGGCCAGCAGCGTGAAGGTGCCGAGGCCCGGCCGGCGCACCGCCTCGGTGAAGCGGTCGACGAACAGCACGGTCATGCAGATGCCCGGCGCCATGCCGAGGAAGGTGCCGAGCAGGTAGTCACGCAGATTGATCTGCGAGGCGCCGGCGACGACGTTGATGAGGCTGAACGGCGCCACTGGCAGCATGCGCACCACCGTCATCGCCACCACCCCGCGGCGGCCGAGGATGCGGCTCAAGCGGTTGATGCGCGGCCCGGCGAAGCGACGCACCATGTCGCGCCCGACCGCCCGGCCGATGCCGTAGGTCGTGGCAGCGCTCAGCAGCGACCCCATCATCGCGTAGATCAAGCCCTGCACCGGCCCGAACACGATGCCGGTGACCGCGATCAGCGCCGTCACCGGCATCGCGATCAGCCCGGCGACGACGTAGCCCAGCAGCATCAGCAAGGGGGCCAGCCGGTGTTCCCGCAGGCGCCGGGCGGTGCGCATCAAGGTGTCGAGGTCCAGCAGCTCCTGCAGTGGCGTGAAGTGCCAGGCGGCCGCCAACATGCCGAGGCCGAACACCACGGCGGCGACGGTCAGGGTGCGTCGCGAGATGCGCGGTTTGGCGTCCTTGGGCACGAATTCGGCGACGAAGCGGTCCGGGTCGAGCGGTGATTCGGGGTCGATCAGCGCCTGGTCGGGCAACAGCGCGTCGATTTCGGGCGCCACCTCCGGCCGCGACGGTGCCAAGGTGCGTTCGCCGTCACGGCGCAAGGCCTCGACCGCGCCCTTGAGGCTGCGCCGCTCGCGCGTCTCGGCAGCGACCGTGTCGGGGCTGACCGCCAGATGCTCCGCGAGCAGCCGGTTGCGCATCAGTGCCACCCCGGCCCGCACCCGCTCGGCCGCGGCCTCATCGGCTTGCGTCGCGGCCTCGAACACCAGGTTGCATTCGGTGTCGAAGCCCATCGAACGGTTCGACAGATTGGCCGAGCCGACGGTCAGCAACTCGTCGTCGACCGTCATCACCTTGCTGTGCACGTTCAAACACTTCGGGCCCAGCTCCGGCAGGTGCGGGCAATAGGCGCGGTAGCGGCCGTGCGTGTCGGCGGCCAGCAGGCGGCGGTGCAGTCGCGAGCGCAGCACGCCCATCGTGGTTTCCTCGAGCCAGCCGCTCTCGCGCTGAGGCGTGACCAACACCACCTCGGGGCCGGTGGGCTCGCCCAGCCGCTGCGCCAGTGCGGCGCCGACCGCGGCCGAACTGAAATACTGGTTCTCCAGATAGATGTGATGCCGGGCCGAGGCGATCGCGTCCTGGTGCAGCCAGCGGATCTCCTCGACCCCTTCGAAGCGGTCGAAGCGCGGCTCGGTGCGGGCGATGGCGACCCGCACGTCGAGCATGTCGGGCTGCACATGAGGCGGCCAGGGCGAGAGGCCGTCGCCCGGCGGTCGCGCCGGCTTGACCTTGACGCCGGTGGCACGGCACCAGCGTTCGCGCGCCAGGTTGCCGAGCGCCTCCGCGACGTCCCCTTCGACGATCACGCCGACATCGTGGAACGGCCCATAAGGCTTGCCGTCGGGGTCGATGCGCCGCGGGTCGTCGGGCAGGTGGTCGGAGGTGTCCCAGCGGCAGCGCGTCAGGTCGAAGCCGCCGACGAAGGCAACGGTGTCGTCCACCACCACGACTTTTTGGTGATGCGAGGCGCCGAAGGGGTGTCGATCGTCGAGTCGAAAGCGCAGGTGGCGGTGGGTGCGCCAGTCGAGCTTGTAGGTGGTGAGCCATTCGCGCTCGAGCGCAAACAGCATCGCGAAGTCCCAGCTCAGCACGCGCGCCTGGATGCCCTTGCCCCGAGCCACCACCGCATCGAGGAACTCGCCGAGCGGCTCGGGCAGTCCGTCGCCGGCACCGTCAGGCACCAGCCGCATGCGGCTGTCGATGTCCCAGCCGAGGATGTAGATCGAGCGGCGGGCGCGGGCGATGGCCGCGCGCACCGCGCTGAAATATGGTTCGCCGTCGATCAGATAGGCGACCCGGCGAGCCTGTTCGATGCGCCAGCAGTTGCGGCCTGGTTGCAACAAGGCGGCAGGCTTGGAGCCCAGGGCCGGCGAAGGCGACGTCATGGTGTTGGAGTTGTGATGTTCAGACACGTTGAAGGATGCAATAGCAAACGCAGGGCCCGGCCGTGCCAGCCTCCGCCTTGACGCCTTGGGGCGCCACTCCTACACTTGCTGCCGCTCCGGGGTGCACATCCGTGCTGAGATGGCCATCACGCCGAACCCGCGAACTTGATCCGGTTCATACCGGCGGAAGAAGAGCTGAATCTGTCCCTCGCTGCAGCCCCTTTTTACAGGGATGTGGCGCCGGGGCACTTTCCGGAGCACCACCACCACCGGAAGGAGCCCCGATGAACGCCCCCGACACCCTGGCCACCGACAAGCTGAGCCAGTTGCTCGCGTTGACACGCGAGCCCTTTCCCGCCTCCTCCAAGCACTATGTGGCCGGTGTCCGGCACCCGGAGTTGCGCGTGCCGATGCGAGAGGTGCGCCTCAGCAACGGCGAGGTGGTGTCGCTCTACGACACCTCCGGTCCTTACACCGACCCCGAAGCGCTGATCGACGTGCGGCAAGGCCTGGCGCCGCTGCGGGCGCCGTGGATCGAGGCGCGCGGCGACACCGAGGTGTATACGGGGCGCGCGCCCGAAGCGCTGGACGACGGCGCCAAGCATGAAGAACGCGACGCCGAGCGACTCGACCGGCTGCGCCGGGAGGCCGCCGCGCTGCAACGTCAGCCGCGCCGCGCCCGCTCCGGTGCCAACGTCACGCAGATGCACTATGCCCGCCGCGGCATCGTCACACCCGAGATGGAATACGTGGCGATCCGCGAGAACCAGCGCCGCGTCGACCGCGCCGACTGGATGGCCGAATACCTCGGCGATGCGGAACGCGAGGCGCGCTTGCGCGGCAACCCGATGGGCGCCAGCATCCCGGCGCTGATCACGCCCGAGTTCGTGCGCGACGAAGTGGCGCGCGGGCGCGCCATCATCCCGGCCAACATCAACCATCCGGAAATCGAGCCGATGGCGATCGGCCGCAACTTCCTGGTCAAGATCAACGCCAACATCGGCAACTCGGCCGTCACGTCGAGCATCGAGGAAGAGGTCGAAAAGCTGGTGTGGGCGATCCGCTGGGGCGCCGACACGGTGATGGACCTCTCGACCGGCCGCAACATCCACACCACGCGCGACTGGATCGTTCGCAACTCGCCGGTGCCGATCGGCACGGTGCCGATCTACCAGGCGCTCGAGAAGGTCGGCGGGGTCGCCGAAGACCTGACCTGGGAGATCTTCCGCGACACGCTGATCGAGCAGGCGGAGCAGGGCGTCGACTACTTCACCATCCACGCCGGGGTGCGCTTGCCCTTCATCCCGATGACGGCCAAGCGCCGCACCGGCATCGTCTCGCGGGGCGGCTCCATCCTGGCCAAGTGGTGCATCGCGCATCACAAGGAAAACTTCCTCTACACGCATTTCGAAGAGATCTGCGAGATCATGAAGGCCTACGACGTCAGCTTCTCGCTCGGCGACGGCCTGCGGCCGGGCTCGGGTGCCGACGCCAACGACGAGGCCCAGTTCGCCGAGCTGCGCACACTGGGCGAGCTGACCCAGCTGGCCTGGCAGCATGACGTGCAGACCATGATCGAAGGGCCGGGCCATGTGCCCATGCACATGATCCAGGCCAACATGGA
This sequence comes from Caldimonas brevitalea, assembly GCF_001017435.1. NCBI lineage: Bacteria > Pseudomonadati > Pseudomonadota > Betaproteobacteria > Burkholderiales > Sphaerotilaceae > Caldimonas > Caldimonas brevitalea. The sequence continues at coordinate 3,325,759 of NZ_CP011371.1, read as the reverse complement.
AGAGCAGCTCAAGCACTGCCACGAGGCGCCGTTCTACACGCTGGGGCCGCTGACGATCGACATCGCGCCCGGCTACGACCACATCGCCAGCGCCATCGGCGCGGCCATGATCGGCTGGTTCGGCACCGCGATGTTGTGCTACGTGACGCCCAAGGAGCACCTGGGCCTGCCCGACCGTGACGACGTCAAGCAAGGCATCATCGCCTACAAGATCGCGGCCCACGCCGCCGATGTCGCCAAAGGCCACCCGGGCTCGCGGGCGCGCGACGACGCGTTGTCCAAGGCGCGCTTCGAATTCCGCTGGCACGACCAGTTCAACCTCTCGCTCGACCCCGACACCGCACGCGATTTCCATGACGAGACGCTGCCCAAGGAGTCCAGCAAGGTGGCGCACTTCTGCTCGATGTGCGGCCCCAAGTTCTGCTCGATGAAGATCACGCAGGAGGTGCGCGAATACGCCGAGCGACAGGGGGTGAGCGAGGCGGCTGCGCTGGCCGAGGGCTTGCAGGCCAAGTCCGACGAGTTCAAGCGGGGCGGGGGCGAGTTGTACATCCCCATCCAGCCCCAGCCCTGAGGTGGTCATGACCACGGCTGTGCATCGCGTCGCCATTGCCGGCGCCGGCCTGCTCGGCCGGCTGCTCGCGTGGCAGCTGGCCGGCGCCGGCTGTGAGGTGTCGGTGTTCGATCCGGCGCCGGGCCCCGGCGAGCGCGGGGCGGCGGGGTGGACCGCGGCCGGCATGCTGAGCCCGTGGGCCGAACTGGAATGCGCCGACCTGCAGGTCGCGCGGCTGGGGCAACGCTCGCTCGACCTGTGGCCGCAGCTGCTGGCGGGCCTGCCGTCGCCGGTGGACTTTCAGCGGCGCGGCAGCCTGCTGCTGGCGCACGCGGCCGACCTCGGAGCGGCCCGGCGCCTGCTGGGCGTGCTGGCGAGCAAAGTCCCCGGCGAGGCCACGCCGCAGTCGCTGACGCCGGCCGCGCTGCGGCAGCTGGAGCCGTGTTTGCATGGCGCCGCGCATGCCTGGCTGCTCGAACCCGAAGGGCAGATCCACCCGGTGCAGGCGATGCAGGCGCTGGCCGAAGGCGCGACCTTGCGCGGCGTGCGCTGGCATTGGCAGCGGCCGGTGCAGACGCTGTCGCCGCGCCGGCTGCGCTGCGGCGACGCCGAGTTCGGCTTCGACTGGGTATTCGACGTGCGCGGTGTCGGCGCGCGCCCCGAGATGCCGGTGCGCGGCGTGCGGGGCGAGATCGTCTGGCTGCACGCCCCCGGTGTCGCGCTCGGGCGGCCGGTGCGGCTGCTGCATCCACGCTGGCGCGTCTACCTGGTGCCGCGGCCGGGCGATGTGATCGTTGTCGGCGCGACCGAAATCGAGTCGGAGGACCGCTCGCCGGTGTCGGTGCGCAGCCTGCTGGGCCTGCTGAGCGCGGCCCACAGCGTGCTCCCCGAGCTGGCCGAGGCGCGCCTGGTGCACACCGAGGTCAACCTGCGGCCCGCGTTGGCCGACAACCTGCCGCGCATCGAATCGTGCGAAGGCCTGACCCGCATCAACGGTTTGTTCCGCCACGGCTGGCTGATCGCCCCGGCCCTGGTCGAGCAGGCCTTGCAAGACCTCGCGCTGCCGCTGCGGCGAGCCGACGTGATGGAGACGATGCGATGAACGCACCGCAAGGGCCCGCAGTCGCGGCCGATGCACTGCTTGTCACGGTCAACGGTGCGGCTCACCAGGTGAGCGCCGGCACCAGCCTGGCCCAGTTGCTGGAACTGCTCGGCCACGCGCCGACGTCGGTCGCGACCGCGGTCAACGGGGAGTTTGTCCCCCGGGCAGCGCGGGTGGCCTGCCGGTTGCAGTCCGGCGACCAGATCAGCTGTTTCCAACCCATCGTGGGCGGCTGAGGCATGCGCCGCGGTTCACCGAACGCAGCACGGAGACTGCTTCCATGACCACCAACCCCGATTTCATCCTGGCCGACGTGCCACTGAGCAGCCGCTTTCTGCTCGGCACCGCCGGCTATCCGTCGCCCCAGGTGTTGCGCGAGGCCATCGTCGCCTCCGGGGCGCAGGTGGTGACCCTGGGCTTGAAGCGCCAGCTCGCCGGGGGTGCCGGCGACAACGGTTACATCGAAATCATCAAGGCGTGCGGTGCGCGCCTGCTGCCCAATACCGCGGGCTGCCGCACGGCGCGCGAAGCGATCACGCTGGCCCACATGGCCCGCGAGCTGCTCGACACGCACTGGATCAAGCTCGAAGTGGTGGGCGACGAACACACGCTGCAGCCGGACCCCTACGAATTGGTCGAGGCGGCCGCGCAACTGATCCAGGACGGCTTCGAGGTGTTTCCCTACTGCCTCGACGACCTCGTCAGCTGCCAACGGCTGCTCGACGTCGGCTGCCGCATCCTGATGCCCTGGGGCGCACCGATCGGCTCCGCCCAGGGGTTGCTGAACCCCTGGGCGCTGCGCACCTTGCGCGCACGGCTGCCCGAGGCTACCTTGATCGTCGACGCCGGCCTCGGCGCACCTTCGCACGCCGCCCAGGCGATGGAACTGGGCTACGACGCGGTGCTGCTGAACTCGGCGGTCGCCCAGGCGGGCGACCCGGTCGGGATGGCCGGCGCCTTCCGCGCCGCGATCGAGGGCGGCCGCCTGGCCTGGCGCAGCGGGCTGGTGGCGCCGCAGCCGATGGCGGTGGCCTCGACCCCGGTCTCGGGCCGCCCGTTCGATCTGTGACACCAGACAACACGGCGTCGACCGCCGGTTCGAGGAGCGAGACATGAATGTCCCCATCGTGTGGAGTGTGGCCGGCTCGGACAGCGGTTGTGGTGCCGGCGTGCAAGCCGACCTGAAGGCGTTCGAAGCCTTCGATGTCCATGGTTGTACGGCGATCGCTGCGTTGACCGCACAGAACTCGACCACCGTGTCGCGCATCGAGGCCGTTTCGCCCGAGATGCTCGATGCCCAGTTGGCCGTGCTGGCGCTCGACCTGCCGCCCGCGGCGATCAAGACCGGCATGCTGGGCAGTGCCGAGCATGTGCAGCGGCTGGTGCGCTGGCTCGACAAGCTGCGCTCGCGCCGCCCGGTGGCGCTGGTGGTCGACCCGGTGTGGCGGGCCAGCATCGGCGCGTCGCTCAGCGCCGAGTCGCTGCGCCAGGCCATCCTGACCGAGCTGTTGCCGCGTGCCAGTGTCATCACGCCCAACCGGCGCGAGGCGGCCTGGCTGCTGGACGCCCCGGAGCTGCGCCAGGACGCCGATGTGCCAGCCGCCGCCGCAGCCTTGCGCCGGCTCGGCCCCGCGGCAGTGGTCATCACCGGCGGCGACGCCAGTCGCGAACAGTCGCTCGACTGGCTGGCGACGGTGCAGGCACAGGGCTGGCTCGGGCTGCCGCGTGTGCCGACCTCGCACCACCACGGCACTGGTTGTGTGTTCGCGTCGTCGGTGGCGTCGGCGCTGGCCCTCGGGTTCTGCGAGGCCGACGCCATCGTGCTGGGCAAGATGGCCACCACGGTGGCGTTGCAACACGGCTATGCCGCGGGCCAGGGGGCCGGGCCGGTGCGTCCGCGCCGGGGCTTCGGCTTGCACCCGGATGCGCTGCCCCGCTTGCATGCGACCTGGTCGGCGCCGCCGCAGCGTCCGTTCGCCCCGTTGCAGCAGCGCCGGCTTGGCTTGTACCCGGTGGTCGACAGCGCCGACTGGGTGGCGCGGCTGCTCAAGGTCGGCGTGCGCACGCTGCAGTTGCGCATCAAGGACATGCCCCGCCCCCAGCTGTCGGACGAGATCCGGCGCAGCGTGCTGCTGGCCCGCGCCGCCGGCGCCCAGCTGTTCGTGAACGACCATTGGGCCCTGGCGCTGGAGCACGGCGCCTACGGCGTCCACCTCGGCCAGGAAGACCTGCAGTCTGTGCCGGCCGAGGCGTTGGAGTCCTTGCGCGCCGCCGGCCTGCGGCTGGGCTTGAGCACCCACAGCTACTGGGAGGTGTGCCGGGCGCGTGCGTTCGGCCCGAGCTACATCGCCTGCGGCCCCATCCATGCCACCACCACCAAGGACATGCCGTGGTGGCCGCAAGGCGCGGGCAATCTGGCCTATTGGTGCAGCCTGCTGCGTGAGCCGGTGGTGGCCATCGGTGGCATGGACGAGGCGCGCAGCCTCGAAGCGACACGTTGCGGCGCGGCCGGCGTGGCGGTGGTGCGCGGCATCGTGCAGGCAGGCGCGCCCGAGGCCGCCGCACAACGGCTGATGCGGTCCATCGAAGAAGGCGAACGGGCCGAGCCCCTGGCGCCCCCGGCCTTGCCGCGCAGCACGCTGGCCGGCCCGGTGCCGCCGCCGCTGCCGCTGCCGATACACTGACGGATTCTCCGCAACGACGACCTTCATGACCCACGCCATTGCACCCGCCGCCGAGCAACCGGTCCAACTGATCCGCCGCAGCGCCTCCCCATCCGCAACGTCCGAAGGCCGCTGGCCCGTCGAAGCGGTCGCCCAGCTGTTCGACCGCCCGTTCAACGACCTGCTGTTCGAAGCGCAGCGTGTGCACCGCGAACACTTCCAAGCCAACGAGGTCCAACTGTCGACACTGCTGTCGATCAAGACCGGTGGCTGCCCCGAGGACTGCGCCTATTGCCCGCAGTCGGTCCACTACGACACCGGCGTCGAGGCGGGCAAGCTGCTCGACAAGGACGAAGTGCTGGCCGCCGCCCAGGCGGCGCGTGAGCAGGGCGCCACGCGCTTCTGCATGGGCGCGGCCTGGCGTGCGCCGAAAGACCGCGACATCGAAAAAGTGGCCGAGCTGGTGCGTGCGGTCAAGGACGTCGGCCTGGAAGCCTGCTGCACGCTGGGCATGCTGAGCGACCACCAGGCCCGCACGCTGAAGGACGCCGGGCTCGACTACTACAACCACAACCTCGACACCGCCCCCGAAGCCTACGGCCGCATCATCTCGACCCGCGACTACCAGGACCGGCTCGACACCCTCGAGCATGTGCGCGCGGCCGGCATGCATGTGTGCAGCGGCGGCATCGTCGGCATGGGCGAGTCGCGCCGGGAACGCGCGGGGCTGCTGGCGCAACTGGCCAACCTCGACCCTTATCCGGAATCGGTGCCGATCAACCACCTGGTGCAGGTCGAGGGGACGCCGCTGCACGGGCTGGAGCCGCTCGACCCGCTCGAGTTCGTGCGCACCATCGCGGTCGCCCGCATCATCATGCCCAAGGCGCGTGTGCGGCTGTCGGCCGGGCGCCAGCAGATGAGCGAAGCGGTGCAGGCCCTGTGTTTCCTGGCCGGCGCCAATTCCATCTTCTACGGCGACAAGCTGTTGACCACCGGCAACCCGGACTGGGAACGCGACCAGAAGCTGTTCGAGAAACTGGGGCTGCAGGCCGGCTGACCTTGGGGGCCTGAGGCGGGGCACGGCGCTTGCCGCTCCACCGGGGTTGGCCACCTTACCCCGGAGCCCCCATGCCCGAAGACAAGTCGAAGACGCTGCCACCTCAGCACCAGGACACCCAGCCCGGCCGCGAAGGCCAGATGGACCCGCCGCCCGAGTCGGATGCGAGTGCCTATGTCGGCAGCGGCAAGCTGCGCGACAAGGTCGCCATCGTGACCGGTGGCGACAGCGGCATCGGCCGCTCGGTCGCGATCTCGTTTGCCAAGGAGGGCGCGCACGTGGTCATCGTCTACCTCGACGAACACGAGGACGCGCAACACACCATCCAGCAGGTCGAAGCGCAGAAAGTGCAGTGCCTTGCGCTGGCGGGCGACCTGGGCGACGAAAGCTTTGCGGAACAGGTGGTGCGCTCGACGCTCGACAGCTTCGGCCGCATCGACATCCTGGTGAACAACGCCGCCGAGCAGCATCCGAAAGAGAAGATCGAAGACATCTCGTCCAGCCAGCTGGAGCAGACCTTCCGGACCAATTTCTTCTCGATGTTCAACCTGTCGCGCCTGGTGGTGCCGCACCTGCCGGAGGGCGGCTGTATCGTCAACAGCACTTCGGTCACCGCCTACCGGGGCAGCGCGCATCTGGTCGACTATGCCTCGTCCAAGGGCGCCATCGTGGCCTTCACCCGCTCACTCGCGCAGCAGCTGGCCAAACGCAAGATCCGCGTCAATGCCGTGGCCCCCGGGCCGGTCTGGACACCGCTGATCCCGTCGACCTTCGACGAAGAACATGTCGAGAGCTTCGGCGCCAAGGTGCCGCTGGGCCGGCCCGGGCAGCCGGACGAAATCTCGCCCAGCTATGTCTTCCTGGCGAGTGCCGACGCGAGCTACATGACGGGGCAGGTGCTGCACCCGAACGGTGGCGAGATCATCAACGGCTGAACAAGGCCGTCCGACGCGGGTTCAGCGCGCCAGCCGTATGCCGCTGAACTGCCAGCGCGCCGCCGCCGGAAAGAAGTTGCGGTAGCTGGCGCGCAAGTGCGTGGCCGGGGTTGCGCAAGAGCCGCCGCGCAGCACCATCTGGTTGACCATGAACTTGCCGTTGTACTCGCCCACCGCGCCCGGCGCGACCTTGAACCCGGGGTAGGGCAGATAGGCGCTTTGGGTCCATTCCCAGGTGTCGCCGAACATCTGTGCCAGCCGCTCGCCGCGTGCTGCGACCTGCGGCTGGAACACCCCGTCCTCGAGCAGGCCGCCCCAGCCTGCCGGTCGGGCTGACCCGGGCCGGCCGGTCTCACCGGCGGCCGTGCCCAAGGTGCCGGCGGCGATCTCCCATTCGGCTTCGGTCGGCAGGCGCGCCCGCGCCCAGCGGGCATAGGCGTCTGCCTCGTAGTAGCTGACGTGGCACACCGGCTGGTGCCGGTCCACGCGCTGCAGGCCGGCCAGGGTATAGACCGACCAGGCGTCGCCGCCTGTCGCCCCCGACGGCTGCCAGTACAGCGGCGCTTGCCAGCCTTCGCGCGACCGCAGGTCCCAGCCCTCGGACAACCACAGCTCGGGCCGCGCATAACCCCCGTCCTCGATGAACGCGAGGTACTCGCCGTTGGTCACCAATCGCGAGGCGATCTCGAACGGTGCCAGCCAGCAGCGGTGGCGGGGCAGTTCGTTGTCGAAGGCGAAACCGCGGCCGCGGTGGCCGACCTCGGCCATGCCGCCCTCGAATCGGACGAACTGCAAGCCCGGACTGGACAGCCCGGCGGGCCGCGCCGGCGAGGGGCGATAGGCCGGCCACAGGGGGTTGCGCGACAGGTGATGCTTGAGATCGGTGAGGATCAGCTCCTGGTGCTGCTGCTCGTGGTGAACGCCCAATTCCACCAGCGCCAGCAGGTCGGGCGTCGCGTCGCCCGATTGCAGCAGCGCCGTCACCTGTTGCTCGACCGTGCGCCGGTACGCCAGCACCTGGGCCAGCGACGGGCGCGACAGCAGGCCCCGCTCGGGGCGCGGGTGGCGCTCACCGATGCCGACATAGTAGGAGTTGAACAGCTGGCGGAAGGCCGGGTCGAACGGCCGGTGGTCGGCGCGGGCGCGCTCCAGCACGAAGGTTTCGAAAAACCAGGTGGTGTGCGCGATGTGCCATTTCACCGGGCTCGCGTCGGGCATCGACTGCAGCATGCAGTCTTCCGCCGACAAGCCTTCGATCAGCGCGTCGGTTTGACGCCGCACGTCGTTGAAGAGCGGCAGCAGGGCCTGCGCGTCGAGCGCGGGCGCGGGGGCAGGGGGCATCCAGGCCATGGCGGGTGGGTGTCAGGGGGCAGCGACGAACACATGGAACCATCCGCGCTCGTCGCTCCAGTGCTGGGCGTGCGAGTAGCCGGCTTCCTGCAGCAAGGCCGAGAAGCTTTCGCGGGTGTACTTGTAGGAGTATTCGGTGACGATGGCTTCGCCGGCCTCGAAGTGCCGGCGCTGGCCGCCCAGGTGCACCGTGTGCGCCTGCTGGGCCACCAACTGCATCTCGATGCGGCTGTGGCGGCCGTCGAAACAGGCGCGGTGGGTGTAGCGGCGCGGGTCGAAATCGGCGTCCAACTCGCGGTTGACCACCCGCAGCACGTTGCGGTTGAAGGCCGCCGTCACGCCGATGGCGTCGTCGTACGCCGCCTCGAGCACCGCCTTGTCCTTCACGCCGTCGACGCCGATCAACAAGCGCCCGTCCCGTCCGAGGTGCGCGCGCACCGAGCGCAGCAGCACCAGGGCCTGCGACGGCGTGAAATTGCCGATCGACGAGCCGGGATAGAAAAACACCCGCGGCCACTCGGGGCGCTGCTCGAGCACGGCGTGCAGGTCCAGCGGCCGGGTGAAGTCGGTCGCCACGCCGGTGAATTCGACGTCCGGGAAGCGCCGGGCACCGGCGGTGAACGAGATCGACAGCCACTCGGGCGAGATGTCCACACCGACCCAGCGGCGCGCCTGCACCGAGGTCAGCCACGGCCATGACTTGGCACCGTCGCCGCACCCGAGGTCGACCCATTGCACCTCGCGCGGCAGCCGGCGCGCGATGGCGTCTCGATGGCGCTCGAAGATGGCGGTCTCGGTCCGGGTGGGGTAGTACTCGACCAGTTCGCAAATGGCGCTGTACAGCGCGCAGCCCTGCGCGTCGTAGAAGTACTTGGGGGAGATGTGGGCGGGGCGTTCCAGCAAGCCGCGCTGAAGTTCGGCCGCACGCTGGAACGGGTCCTCGACCGCGCCGATCCGGATCCATTGCGGCGGTCGGTCAGCGGCAGGCGAAGGCGCCGACATCGACGCGGCGGCGGACGGAGTAGAGGGGTGGGGTCGCTGCAGCTCGTGTTCCATCGGCTTCCTTTTGAGGGGCACTGCCGGTCAGACAAGAAAATGCCAGGGCGCGAGCGTCGCGGCCTGGCATCCGGAGAGAAAGAGAGGTCGTCAGTGCGGCAAGGACCCGCCCGACGACGGTGTGGTGGAGCGGTCCGGCTCCGACGGCGACGAAATCTTCTGCAGCGTCTCGTCGACATCGTCCGAGTGTTTGGTGGCAAGGTCGCCGAGCGACACGATGCCCACCAGGCGGTTGTCACGGTCGACCACCGGTACGCGGCGGATCTGCACGTCGCTCATCTGTTGCATCACTTCATCGATGGGCTGGTCTTCGAAGCACCAGCGTACCTGATCGGTCATGACCTCGCTGACATGCGTTCCGTCGGCCGAGAGCCCGGCGGCGACGGCGCGCACGGTGATGTCGCGGTCGGTGATCATGCCGACCAGGCGCTCGCCATTGCACACTGGCACGGCGCCGACGTTCAGTTCGTCCATCACCTGGGCCGCGGACTGCAGCGAGTCGTCGGGGGAGACGACACGCACATTGCGTGTCATCACTTCTGAGATCTGTTGCATCTTGCTCACTCCTTCATGTCGGTTGGCGGACCAGGAGTCCGAGACCCCCGTGCGGCGAGGGCGGCGGGCGCCACGGGGCGCTGTGTAGCCGCCATCGCAATCGGCGTGCCCGCGACTCGACGTCGCGCCCGCCCCCGGTGGGGGGCGGCACCGTCGGGCCGGCCGGTAAAAAAGGGCGACAGCCCACGGTAGATAGGACAGGTCAGGACGCCTACCCGACGCCGCGCCAGACCGCCCGGGTGGCCGAGGGGCGCGCGACGCGGTCGGAAAAAAGTCGTCACGCGTTCCCCTGCTGCTGCTCCCAGAATGAGGTCGGGCGCCATGGGGCGCTGCCGTCCGCTCACCCTGTCCAGGAACCTCATGCCATCCACCTCGCACCCCTTTTCGCGTTATCTGTTGTTGCCGACCGCGGGCTTCGTCGTGCACCGCGACTACACCTCCGCCGCCACCGAGGAGTTGCTGCGACGGCTGCAGCCGTCGCAGACCGAAAGCGTCTTGGAGGCCTTCGGCGGGTTGCCGTTGCGCGTCGTCGCCTCGGCATCGACCGACGGCACCAAGGTGGTGGAGATGAGCGACGACGTTGCGGCGCTGCTGCAAGCCCAGGCTCCAGGCCTGCGGGTGGTGCCCGAGCAGCGTTACTACCCGGCCCGCGCGCCCCGGCTGCAAGCGCTGGAAAAGCCGAGCGGGCAGGGCGACGAAGCCCCGGCGCCGCGCACCTTCCGGGTGGTCACGGGCGGACCGCAGGGCCAGCCGCTGTCGGACTGCATGGTGGTCGTGCTGACCAACCCGAACACCGGCACCGGCGCCGAAGGCACGACCGACGCGCAGGGCGAGGTGCAACTGCGCCTGCCCGCGTCGGTGAAGCAGGCGCCGCTGGTGGCCGCCTATCCCTTGCATGGCGGCTGGCCGCGCGAATGGCGCAACGTGACGCTGGAGGAGGTGACGACGCTCGAACTCACTGCCTTGCAGCTCGATTTCGCCGATGCCCGGCGGCGCCTCTACGGTGAACCGTCGGTGGACCACGGTGCCGGCGTCAAGGTGGCGGTGATCGACACCGGGGTCGGCCCGCACGGTGACCTGCCGGTGGCACTGGGGCGCAATACCACCCTGGTCGAGCCGGTCGACCAATGGCATGACGAAGAGGGCCACGGCACCCACGTCGCCGGGGTGATCGCCGCGCGCGGCAACCTGCTGGGCGAGGCGCCGCAGGTGGTGCTGCACGCCTACCGGGTTTTCGAAAGCGGCGTCAGCGGCGCGTCGAACGCGTCGATCCGCGAGGCCATCCGGCAAGCGGTGCTCGACGGCTGCGACATCATCAACATGAGCCTGGGAGGGGGCGGCAGCGACGTGGCGATCTCGGAAGCGATCCAGTTCGCACGCCTGAGCGGTGCGGTGTGCGTGGTGGCCGCCGGCAACGACGGCGGCCCGGTGAGCTTTCCGGCCAACGACCCGCTGTCACTGGCGGTTTCCGCATTGGGCGTTCAAGGCGCCTGGCCGGAAGGTGCACCGCAGGAGCGCCACGTGACGCAGCCGCTGGGACGCCATGACACCTTTGTCGCGCGCTTCTCGAACCGCGGCATGCAGGTGCGCCTGGCAGCGCCAGGCGTCGGCATCGTCTCGACCATCTTCGACGACCGCTATGGCGTGATGGACGGCACCTCGATGGCAAGCCCGGTGGCCGCGGGCGTGCTGGCCCGTGCACTGGCCAGCGCGCGCGAGCTGCAGGCGGCGCCACGCGACGCCAAACGCTCGGAGGCCATCTTGCGGCTGGCGTCCGAAAGGGCCGAAGACCTGGGCTTCCCGGCCACCTTGCAGGGCAGGGGTCTGGCGAGAAGCTAGAGTGAGAACCTAGATAATCAGCGCCATGTCACGCTACGTGCTCTACAGCAGCCTCACAGCACCGCCCGCCAGCATCGCGAGCGTCGTGCAGGCGCAGGCGGCGGTGCAATCCGCCGGCATGGCGCTGGTCGGCTCCGGTGGGGCCACCTTGATCGTCGACGGCGAACCGGCCCAGATCGAGCAGGCCTTGCAGCAGTTGCCCGGCTGGGCCTACACCGCCGAGAACCACGAGATCCGCACGCCGACACCGCCGCGGCACAAGCCCCGCTGAGGCCGGCGGCGCGGTCGCGTTCCGCTCAGCCGTAGCTGCCCTGCCGCGGCGGGCCCCCGAGCACGCCGGTGGCGGGCAGCCGGTCATCGCTGTGTTCGTGCGGCGAGCGGGTGCCGGCCACATGGCCGCAGCTTTCGCCGCAGCGGCGGCACGCCTCCTCGCAATCCTGCAGGTCGCCCAGCTGCTTGCAGCTCTGGGCCGCCGCGCCGCACACCTTGGCGCACAGCGCGCACACCTCGCTGTGCAGCGTCGAGGCGCTCAACATGAAGTTGGCAGTCGCCTGGCACAGGTCGGCGCAATTCATCAGCAGGCTCAGATGGGCTTGCTCCACATGGTCGCCGCCGAGGGCGAGACACTGCTGCATCGCGGTGCTGCGGCATACGGACCAGCAGCGCAAACAGTCTTGTATGCATTGCTGAACATCGGGATCTTGGACGATACCTGTCACGGTGGGTGCTCCTGCTGCTACGCCCCGGTCCGGCAAGCCACGTTCCTGCCGCGCGCGGGAATGGCGCTTGCAAAAGCGGCAGCAAGGCCGCGGCCATCGTCTTCGGCCTTTTCACTTCGACCCAAGGAAAGCGAGGCTCCCATGAAAACCTGGACCGGCGCGGCAAAAGACGCCTTGATCTCCGGCGGTGCCGCCAGCATCACCTCGGCCGCCTTGCTGGCCCTGCGGGGCCGCAAGGACACCGGCAGCGCCCTGGCACCCCTCAATGCCACCAGCCATATCGTCTGGGGCGACGAAGCACTCCACGTCAACCGTGCCACCGCCAAGCACACGCTGACGGGTGGCGCGCTGCACGCCGCCTCGGGCGTCTTCTGGGGTGTGCTGTTCGAGAAGCTGCTCGGACGCGAGCGCCAGCCGACGAGCGTCGGCGCCCTGGCCCGCAATGCCGCCAAGGCCACCGCCATCGCAGCGGTGGTCGACCTGGTGCTGGTGCCCAAGCGGCTCACGCCCGGCTTCGAGCGGCGGCTGAGCGGCCGCAGCCTGTGGATGGTGTATGGCGGGCTGGCGGCCGGCATGGTGGTCGGGGCCTACCTGCTGAAGCGGCGGTAGGCCGCTGCAGCCGGCATTTGGGCCGACGGCAGGTCTTAAAAGTGTGAGTTTGTCGCATCAGACGTGACTATCCCCGTGCGGGGCGGCCGCCGCGGCCGGTCGTCGTCGCCGCTATGGCAAACTGCGCCCCTTTCTTGGAACCTCCTAAGACCCAAGTGCTGGACAAGATTCTTCTTCAGATTGCGGCGGAACTGAAGGTCCGCCCGGCCCAAGTCAATGCCGCAGTCCAATTGCTCGACGGCGGTGCCACCGTCCCCTTCATCGCCCGCTACCGCAAGGAGGCCACCGACGGCCTCGACGACACGCAGCTGCGCGAACTGGAAGCGCGCCTGACCTATCTGCGCGAACTGGAAGAACGCCGCGAGGCCGTGCTCAAGAGCATCGACGAGCAGGGCAAGCTGACGCCCGAGCTGCGCGCTGCCGTCGAAACGGCGCCGACCAAGCAGGAGCTGGAAGACCTCTACCTGCCCTACAAGCCCAAGCGCCGTACCAAGGGCATGATCGCCCGCGAAGCGGGCCTGGAGCCGCTGGCCGACAAGCTGTTCGCCGACCCGACGCTCGACCCGGCCGCCGAGGCCGCGGCCTTCGTCAACGCCGACGCCGGTTTTGCCGACGCCTATGCCGTGCTCGACGGCGTGCGCGACATCCTGTCCGAGCGCTGGGCCGAAGACGCGGCGCTGGTGGGCAAGCTGCGCGAGTGGCTGTGGGAAGAGGGCTTGTTCCAGTCCAAGCTGATGGAAGGCAAGGACCAGAACAGCCCCGAGGTGTCCAAGTTCCGCGACTATTTCGATTACGCCGAGCCGATCCGCACCGTGCCCTCGCACCGCGCACTGGCGGTGTTCCGCGGCCGCACGCAGGAAATCCTCGACGCCAAGCTGGTGCTCGATGAAGAGGTGGTGCCCGGGCAGCCGACATTGGCCGAAGGCCGCATCGCGCGGCACCTGGGCTGGAGCCACAGCAAGCGCCCGGCCGACGAGTTGATCCGCAAGAGCGTGGCCTGGACCTGGAAGGTCAAGCTGAGCCTGAGCCTGGAGCGCGATCTGTTCTCGCGCCTGCGCGAAGAGGCCGAGAAGGTCGCCATCAAGGTGTTTGCCGAGAATCTGCGCGACCTGCTGCTGGCGGCGCCGGCCGGCCGGCGTGTCGTGATGGGGCTGGACCCGGGCATCCGCACCGGCGTCAAGGTGGCGATCGTCAGCGAGACGGGCAAGGTGGTCGACACCTCCACCGTCTATCCGCACGAGCCGCGCAACGACTGGGAAGGCTCGATCCACACCTTGGGCCGGCTGTGCGCGACACATGGGGTCAACCTGATCGCGATCGGCAACGGCACCGCCAGCCGCGAGACCGACAAGCTGGCCGGCGACCTGATCAAGCGCATCCAGCAGCTGGCGCCGGGTACCGCGATCGAGAAGGTGGTGGTCAGCGAAGCGGGCGCGTCGGTGTACTCCGCGTCGGAGTACGCGAGCAAGGAACTGCCCGAGCTGGACGTGAGCATCCGCGGTGCGGTCAGCATCGCCCGCCGCGTGCAGGACCCGCTGGCCGAGCTGGTCAAGATCGAGCCCAAGAGCATCGGTGTGGGCCAGTACCAGCACGACGTGAACCAGAGCGAGCTGGCGCGCAGCCTCGACGCGGTGGTCGAAGACTGCGTGAACTCGGTGGGCGTGGACCTGAACACCGCGTCGGCCCCGCTGCTGTCGCGCGTGTCGGGCCTCAGCTCGTCGGTGGCGTCCAGCATCGTGCGCTGGCGTGATGCCAATGGCGCGTTCCGCACGCGCCAGCAGCTGCTCGACGTCGCCGGCCTCGGCGCCAAGACCTTCGAGCAGGCGGCCGGCTTCTTGCGCATCCGCGACGGCGACAACCCGCTCGACATGTCGGGGGTCCACCCCGAGACCTATCCGGTGGTCGAGCGCATGCTGGGCAGCGTCGGCAAGCCGATCAAGGAGGTGATGGGCCGCTCGGACGTGCTGCGCGCACTGAAGCCCGAGGCCTATGCCGACGACAAGTTCGGCGCCATCACGGTCAAGGACATCCTGGCCGAGCTGGAAAAGCCCGGGCGCGACCCGCGCCCCGACTTCAAGGTGGCCCGCTTCAACGAAGGTGTCGAGGACATCAAGGACCTGCAGGCCGGCATGGTGCTGGAAGGCACGGTCAGCAACGTGGCCCAGTTCGGCGCCTTCGTCGACCTGGGGGTGCACCAGGACGGCCTGGTGCATGTGAGCCAGTTGTCGAACAAGTTCGTCAACGACGCGCGCGAGGTGGTCAAGACCGGTGACATCGTCAAGGTCAAGGTGCTGGAAGTCGACCTGGCCCGCAAGCGCATCTCGCTGACGATGAAGCTCGATGCGCAGGCGCCGCGCGGGGGCGCCGGGGCCGACAACAGCTACCGTCCGGCCGGGCGCCAGGAGCGCCAGGGCGGGCGGGGCGGCGGCGCAGGCGCTCCGGCAGCCGGCCAATCCGCAATGGCCGCCGCTTTTGCGAAGCTGCAGACCAAGCGATGACATCTGGTTGCCGGTGAGGCGCGCGCCGTCGTGCCACAGGTCGCTACCATGGCAGCCTTTCGACACAAAGGAGCTTGCAATGCGTGTTTCGTCCGGCTTGACCCTCACCGCGGCCCTGGCCGCACTGGCCCTCACGGCGGGCTGCAACAGCCTGAGCGGGTCTCAGGGCGGTGCTGAAGGCAAGGCGGTCGCGCGCCTGCAACCGACCGCGGGCAACACCACCAGCGGCAGCATCACGTTCGAGCAGCAAGGCCACCATGTGCTGGTGGTTGCCAAGGTCAGCGGCCTGAAGCCCAACCAGGAACACGGCTTCCACGTGCATGAGAAGGGCGATTGCTCGAGCCCGGACGCCACCAGCGCCGGCGGCCACTTCAACCCGAACGCGGCACCGCACGGCGACGCCACCAGCGGTCCGCATCACGCGGGCGACATGCCCAACCTGAAGGCCGACGCCAACGGTGTGGCCGAGGCGCGTTTCGAGCTGCACGGCGTCACCGTGGTCGGCTCCGGCGCCACCGACCTGCTCGGTCGTGGTGTCATCGTGCACGCCAACCGCGACGACTATGTCTCGCAGCCGGTCGGCAACGCCGGCGCGCGGCTGGCCTGCGCCGTGGTGACGCCGGCCTGAGCCTGCGCACCGGCGCCGGTGCTTGTCACGTGCCGAACAGCGTGATCGGCCGCGAACTTCGATAATCTCGCCTTTCGCCACACGATCTCGCCTTTTGGCTTGCGGCCCGCCGGCTGCGGCCCTGTTGTTGTTCCAGGCATGCAAGCACTCCAACTCTACGCCGGGCCGCGCGCCCTGCAGCACCTGCGCGAGCGCGGCCTGAAGCCGCGCGACGTGCGTGTCGTCGCCGGCGCCGCCGGTGGCCCGAAGGGGCTGATCCTGAGCCACCTGGACCGGCAGGTGTTCGGCTCGTTCCTGGCCGGCACGGCACATGGTGTGCACCTCGTCGGCGCGTCGATTGGCGCCTGGCGCATGGCCACCGGCGCGCTGCCGGAGCCGGGGCGCCACTTCGAGCGCCTGGCGCGCGAATACATCCACGAGCGGTACGACCCCGAGCCGGGCCGCAAGACGCCCAGCGCCGAGCAGGTCAGCCGCCGCTTCGCCGAACAGCTCGACGACTTCTTTTCGGGCCACGTGGCGTCGTTGATCGCGCACCCGCGCTATCGGCTGCACATCGTCACCTCGCGCGGGCGCCATGTGCTGGGCCGCGAAGGCCGCTGGCGCACGCCGCTCGGCTACCTGGGGGCGGTGATCAGCAATGCCGCCAGCCGCAAGGCCTTGAGCGCATGGCTGGAGCGGGTGGTGTTCTCGTCGCCGGGCGAAGCCCTGCCGGTCAACCTCAGCGATTTGCGCCACCGCACGGTGCCGCTCAGCGAGGCCAACTTCCAGCCGGCCTTGCTCGCGTCGTGCTCGATCCCCTTCGTGCTGAAGGCGGTGCACGACATCCCCGGCGGCCCGCCGGGTGCGTACTGGGACGGCGGCATCACCGACTACCACTTGCACTGGAACTACAGCTCCATCCTCGACGCCGCGCAAGCACAGGCCGAGGAGGAGGGCGGGGGCCTGGTGCTGTACCCGCATTTCCAGCAGTCGCTGGTGCCCGGTTGGCTCGACAAGGCCTGGCGCTCGCGCCACCGTGCCACGGCGTATCTGGACAACGTCATCGTGCTGGCGCCCAAGGGCCCCTGGGTGCAGAGCCTGCCCAACGGCAAGCTGCCCGACCGCAACGATTTCGCCCGCTACGGGCGCGACCATGATGGCCGCGTGCGCGACTGGACCCGCGCGCTCGGCGAAAGCGAGCGCCTGGCCGACGAGTGGAACGAGTGGCTGGCGCGCGGGGCCCCGGTGGACGAGGTGTTGGCGCTCTAGGCGTCAGGGGCAGCGGGAGGTGACGCCCGCCGCCCGCGAACCCGTGACGCGTTTTCAGCGTATCGTCGACGCCGCCACGCGTGCGCCGACCTGCAGCTCGTGTCCACCGAGCTTGAGGGCCGCGGTGGCCTGCAGGGCTTCTTGCGCCGCGATGAACGGTGCGAACGGCGGCAGCTGCTCGACCGGCAGGTGCAGTTCGAGCACGCCCGGCAGATGCGCGGACTCGTCGAAGTAGCAGCACAGGGCCCGCGCCAGCTGGCCCGAGGTCTCGGCCCGCTCGACCCACAGCCGTTGGCGCGGCCCGAAGCCGCGCGACATCGACTCGATCGACGGTTCGATGCCGAACACCGACGCCTCGACCCGGTTGCCGAAGTACAGCCGCTGTCGTGTCGCGCACATGCCGTGGCTGGCGTTGTTGAACACGATCCACAGCACCGGTAGCCCCAGCTCCACCGCCGTGTGCACTTCGGCACCGTTCATCAGGAAGGCACCATCGCCGCACAACACGACCGTCGGCCGCCTGGCACCGGCGTACCGGTGTCGACGTGCCAGCTGCACGCCGATGGCCGAGGCCACCCCGTAGCCCATCCCCCCCATGCCGAGTGCGATCGAGGCGTGGGTGCCCAGCGGTGCGTCCAGGTAGTGGGCCGCGGCGGCGGCGCAATTGCCGGCATCGAACACCAGGTGGACGTCCTGCGGCAAGTGACGGCTGATGGTCTGGACGGCTTCGCTGGTGAGCAGCGGGCGGTCGGCTGCAGGGGCGGGAGACGGCGGGTGCCGGCTCAACCGATACCCGGCCGGGGCCTCGAAGCGCAGCGCCCGGCTGCGCAGCAGCGGATTGAGCGCTTCGAAGAGCACGGCCGGCGCCATCTCCAGCAGCAGATCCGGCTCCAGTTCGCGCGGCACGTCGGTCAGCGACCGGTTGACCATCAGCAGTGGCAGGCGCCGCAAGGTGTGGCCTAGCGGGCCCAGCGTCATCGCGTCGAGCTGTGTGCCGGCGGCGATGACAAGATCGGCCTGCTCGGCGAGGTAGCGATGGGCCGAGGGATGCCCGGCGACGCCGATGCAGCCCAGGTACTGCGGGTGGCGGTGAGGGAAGGCGGCGATGTTGCCCAGGGTCGTGACGACACCGATGCCGGTCGCCGCAATGAACGACTGCAAGGCCTCGCCGACCCCCTGGCGCGCGGCCGCTTCACCGAGCACCAGCACCGGGCGGCGCGCAGCCCGAAGCAAGTCCCACGTGCGTTGACATTGCCGCTCCGAAACCACCGGCGCCCGGGTTGCGCCAGGGCCATCGACCTGATGGAGCCAGGACGGCGGCGGGCCGACCTCGGCGTCCATCAGGTCGCGCGGCAACAGCAGGGCGCTGGCGCCTTGCCGGCCGTGCAGGGCATGTTGCAGGCATTCCTCGAGTGCCGGCCAGAACAGCTCCGGACGCGAGATCTTCGCCGCGTAGCCCGTCACCGCGCGCCACAGCTGCAGCGCATCGACGTTGTGGCCCTTGCCCGACGAGTCCTGAAACCCCCCTTGCCCTTCGGTGAGCAGCGGCGGCTGGCCGACCAGCGCCAGCAGGGGCACTGCCGACGCCTGCGCTTCGGCAACGCCGGCGGCCAGGTTCAGCATGCCGCCGCCCGAGGTGGCACAGCACACGCCCAATGTGCCGCTGGCGCGCGCATAACCATCGGCCATGAAGGCAGCACCCGACTCATGCTTTGCCAGCACGGAACGCAACCGGGGGTCGTTGGCGCGGTGCACCGCATCGTGCAGGTGTTCGATGTTGGCGCCCGACACGCCGAACAGGTAGCGCACCTCCAACGCCAACAGGGCGTGAACCATTGCATCGCACAGCTTCATGGCACCTCCTCGATCGCTGGGACGAAGGCGGCGGCCGCCATCAATGCACTCGCCATCGCACGGCGGCGGCGCCCGCATAGTCCCCGGCATGCGAGAACCCGCCGATCAGCAGGACGTCGCCCGGCCGCAGCACGCCGCGCTCGCAGGCCTTCTCGATGCCGATGGGCACGGCGGCGCCGAACAGATTGCCGTAGTCGTCGAAGGTGTCCACATGCCGGCTCTCCGGCATCTCGATCGCTTCGCGCCAGTTGCGCAAGAAGGTGCGGTTCGGCTGGTTGGTCACCAGGCAGGCGACGTCCGATGGCGCGAGCCGCGCCTCGTCCAAGGCCGCCCGCAGCACGTCGGGCACCATCCGGTTGCCACGCGCGATGATCGACGCCAGCTTGGACTCGCTGAAGTCGAGGTTCAGCGGCTCGGCGCGCGGCTCCCACCAGGCGGGCCCGCCGCCGCAGCTGCGCATGTCTTCCGCGAAGTCGGGATAGTTGCGCGTGACGATCGACAGCACCGGCGCGCTGTCGTCCGCCCTCACATAGGCGACACCGCAGCCATCGCCGGGCACGGCGGATTGCGGCAGGCGCCGGTTGCGCTCATGGGCGAACACGCGTCCGGCGGCGGTCTGCACGTTGGCGATCAGAGCTGAGCGCGCCCCCGTGGTGGCAAACAGCGCGCGGGCCTGCTCGAGCATGAACACGAAGGAGATGCAGCCGCCGTTGGCGAGGTCGACGATCTGCCGGGGGCGCACCCCCAGCCGCTTCGCGACCACCGCACCGCAGCCGGTGAAGGGCTCGTCGGGCAACGAGACGTTGGTCAGGATGACGTCGATGTCGCGTGTGACGTCGAGGTCGAGCCGGTCGATGATGCGCTGGGCCGCGCGGGCGATCATCCCGCTGGCCGTGTCGTCGGCGCCCATGTGCCGCCGCGAGCGTGTGCCGCGGAACATCGGGTGTTCGGGCGCATCGGATTGGCTGGTGAAATAGTCGTTGTCGACCAGCGTTTCCGGTAGGTCGGAGGCGACGTCGACGAGGCTGATCTGAACTGGGCTCATGCGGTCACCTCCGAGGCGGCGACGGCGGGAGTGCCGAGCACCGGCAGGCCGTGCGCATGGCGGTGTTCCAGGATCAGCTTGAGGTTCTGCAACTCCACCGTGTGCCCGGCGTAGAACATCGGCCAGGCATCACCGACCCAGAAGTTGCGGCCGGGCACCGCGGTCTCGGGATAGGGGTTGCGCGTGTAGAACGGATGGTGGCAGTTGACCCACAGGACGACCGATCCGGGCTTGTCCAGCACCAGCTGCGCCGGCACGACGCGCATCAGGTAGATCATCCAGAGATGGTCGGGCTGGTCCCAGGCGCAGTGGTAGTCGACGGTGAGCGCTTCGCGGTTCGCGACGGTGCGGCAGAAGCACGGCGTCGTGCCACCGATCTGATCGGTGAAGCGATAGAGATCCGGCTCGCCATGGAGCATCGGGTTCCGCAGGCTGTACGTCCACTCGGCGAGCTTTTTGGTATCGGCAAGATATTGAAACGTATCCTCCGGAGGGCAATTGATGTAGCCCTGGATCGGGCAATAGTCGCCGTAAATTTGATCATGAGGATAAACAGAATGTGTCAGCTCGAGACACAGGTTCTGCATTTCATTCTTGTGAAAATTCTCGACTCTTCTGAGACCTTCGATTGCTAAATCCATGAGTATCTTTCAAGGGTGGGTAAAAACTGCGGGCAAAATTTGCGAGGCGCCAAATCGATGGTTTTATGGGCAAGCGCATCCGTCGCGTAGGAGCCGGTAAAGCCCCAACGTGAGCACCTGGACGAGGAGGACGGTCGCTTCAGCGGCGGCCTCGCATAAAGCAACGGAAACGCAACGGAAACGCTGGAGAGAATTACGGCAATGAATAGAACCTGCGAGTTTGGCTGGGCGGAGTGAGGGCCTGGGTGGTGGAATCAACCAGCACCACCGGACGCTTTATTCTCACTGCGAGGACGCAGCGTATCGGGCATACCCTAGGGTCACAACTATAAGGTTTGCCAGGGGGGTTCAGATCAAATCAGAGCGGTGCTCCCGCGGCCTGCGGCGATCTGTGATTCTCTTTTCAGCGAACGAATCCGCTATCACGTCGGACTTACCTGTCGATATGACCGGCGAGAACTTGCGGCTCATCGAGGTCGTAAGACTAGAGCTGGGAAAGTGTCATGAGTCGACCCGGATGAAGATCAGGCCCGGGGTCGACGGCAATGTTGAGTGACGCGACGACACCGCAGGCGACGCCGAGATGCGCCGCTGCTTACACTAGCCGTTCAACCCGCCACCCAGAAGGCGGGGGAGCCTCTACATGGGTTTGAGCACCAGTCTGTTTTTGATCGCCTTGCTGATCGCCACCAGCGCGTTTTTTTCGATCGCCGAGATCTCGCTCGCCGCCGCACGGCGGTTGCGGCTGCAACAGATGGCCGACGAGGGGGAGGCGCGTGCGCAGCGCGTGCTCGACGTGCAGGAGCAACCCGGCAACTACTTCACAGTGGCCCAGGTCGGGCTGAACGCCGTGGCCATCCTGGGCGGCATCGTCGGCGAAGGCGCATTGACGCCCTACATCGCGCAAGGCCTGACGCATGTGATGGACGTCGAAGCGGCCCAGACCACGGGGTTTCTGTTGTCGTTCCTGGTGGTCACGTCGTTGTTCATCCTGTTCGCCGACCTGTTTCCCAAGCGCCTGGGCATGACGCAGCCTGAGCTGGTGGCCATTCGCGTGGTGGCGCCGATGCTGTGGTGGACCGCGCTGCTGAAGCCGGTGGTGTGGGTGTTCAACAGCCTGGCCAACGTGCTGTTCAAGATCTTCGGCCTGCCGGCCAAGCGCGACGATCGCGTCACCTACGACGACATCCTGGCGCTGACCGAGGCCGGTACCCAGTCGGGCCTGTTGCTGGCGCAGGAGCAACAGGTCATCGCCAACGTCTTCGAGCTCGACATCCGCACCGTCGAGAGCGCGATGACCTCGCGCGAGCGCATCGTCTACTTCCTGCTCGACGACCCGGAGGAGCAGATCCGCGCCCGCATCGTGGCCGAGCCGCACTCGACCTATCTGGTGTGCGACGAGCACATCGACCAGGTGGTCGGGTACGTCGATGCGGCCGACCTGTTCCAGCGGGTGCTCAAAGGCGAGTCGATCCGGCTCAAGGGCGAGGGCTCGGAAGGTTTGCTGCACAAGCCGCTGATGGTGCCGGACCGCATCACACTGTCGGAGATGCTGACGCAGTTCCGCCAGGCACACGAAGACTTCGCGGTCATCGTCAACGAATACAGCCTGGTGGTCGGCGTGATCACGTTGAATGACGTGATGAGCACGGTGATGGGCAGCCTGGTCGGGCCGCACAGCGACGAAGAGCAGATCGTCCGCCGTGACGATGGCTCATGGCTGATCGACGGCGTCACGCCCATCGTCGACGTGTTGCGCGCCATCGAGCTCGACGAACTGCCGCATCAGGGCCAGTACGACACGCTGGCGGGCTTCCTGATGGTGATGCTGCGACGCATCCCGCGGCGTACTGACAGCGTGACCTGGGGCGGCTACAAGTTCGAGGTGATGGACGTTGACAGCTACCGCATCGACCAGGTGATGGTGACCAGGCTTGCCGCCGCCGCCACCGTGGCGGGCGGCAAGCCGGCCGTGGGCGAGCGCCCGGGGCTTTGAACCCGGGCGCTGCCTCGAGCCTTAGTGGCGGCCGGCCGCCCGGACCACCGAGGCGTCGTCCAGCGTCAGCTGCTCGACCCAGCCGCGCAGATGCGCCAGGTGATTGGCTTCCTGGCGCATCGCCAGCTCGAAGCGCGACGCGATCTCGTCATGACCGGCCGCCTCGGCCAGCCGGATCAGCAGCTCCCAGGCCGCGTTGTCGAGCAGCTCGGCATCGAGCATCACGTGCAGGGCCTGCAGCACCGAGGTGCGCGGATCGTTCATCGCTTGCACCAGGCCCAGGCTCTCGACGCCGACCAGGTCGGCGCAAGGCGTTTGCGCGGTCGGATCGGCCCCGAGCGTTTCGAGGGCTTCGGCCACCAGCGCGAAGTGCTCGGCCTCTTGTTGGCGGAACTGCGTCAGCAGTTCGAGCGCGCCGTCGGGCAGCTGGTGCGGCGCGGCGGTGCACTTGACCAGCAGGCCGTCGTACAGCCGCACGCCGCCGCGCTCGAAGGCGAGCCGCTCGCCGAGCTTGTCGACGAAGGTCTGCGGGCGCTTGCCGGTCATCATGTCCATGCCCGACTTGAGCATGCCTTTCATGGTGCCGGGCACGGGCACCGAGCCCAGCCCTTGGTCATCGTTCATGTAGGCCTGGCGCACCGTGGCGTAGCCCAGCTCGGAAGGCACCGGGTCGAGCGCCTCGGTGCCGGCCTGCATGCGTTCGCTGTCAATGGGGGACATCTGCACGCCGGTGCGGTTGCGGCCCAAGGGGGTTTGCTCTTGCATCTGGAACTCCTGTATCTCTCGTGGGGTGGGAATGCCGGGAGGCGAGGCGTGAACGGCCTCAAGCCGCGCGGCGGATCAGTTCGGTGCCCGGCTGCCAGCGGTAGCCGTCCGCCACCTGCTGTGTCGGCGAGCCGTCGGCGTTCAGCTGGCGGCGGTAGGCCAGCGAGCGTTCGGGCTCTTGCGACTTGTCGACGAACAGCGGGCCATCGGCGCGCAGGTCGACCTCGTTGGCCAGCACCTTGCGCACGAACTCGCGCTGCGAAGCGATCGGGATCGGGTCCGGCAGGGCCTTGGGCAGCACCTCGGCGGCGTCACGCCCCTCATGCCGCTCGAACAACTCGATCACGTGGTGCAGCTGGCCCAGCTCGTAGTCCAGGAAGCGTTCCCAGATCGCCTTGATGCGCGGGTTGCTCTCCTGCACCGCGCAGCTGTGGTAGTTGTAGACCTCGGTCGCCTCGTGCAGCAGCCACTTCTCGAGCCAGGTCTCGGTCGGGTCGATGATGGATTCGTACTGCGTCGTGTGCTGCTCTTCGATGGCTGCGATCTCGGCGTAGAGCAGACGCGCCATCGGGTCGCTGAACAAGGGGCCGACGTTCATGTAGTAGTTGTGGGTCTGCTGCTCGGCCGCCATGATGGTCAGCGCGTGCAGCTTGGAGAGCGGGTCGGCGGTGAGCTTGTCGTAGGGGTTGCGCAGGTCGTCGAGCGGATGGCGGTGCTCTTCGGCGGTCGGCCGGCCCGGCAGGATGTCGGTGTAGCTCTGCAGGATGTTGTTCGCATCTTTGCCTTCGAGCCGGTCGAGCAGCGCCGAGTAGCGATACATGTGGTCGAAGTCTTCGAGCAGGCCGAAGCGGTAGACCTGGGCCAGATAGGGGTCGGGCTCGCGCAACGCGACGCCAGCGGTGATGTCGATCGCCACCTGCTCGTAGGCGATGGTGGTTTCGAGCGGTGAGTGGTCGGCGCCGAGCAGCCAGTTGATGGTGGTGGCCTGGAACTGCTCGACACGGCGCAGCTGCGCGAGATCGGCTTGCAGTGCCCGGTTCATGCGGGCGCACGAATGCGAAAAGCGCAGGGCCTCCATCTCCAGCCCGTTCATCAGGATGATCCGCACGCGGGTGTAGGCGTCGTCGTCGAGCTTGCTGATGGGTCGCTGCACCATGTCGCGCCAGGTGAAGCGCTGTCGGTCAAGCGGACAACCGCGATTGTCGAAAAGCGTCAAGGCCATGGGAACCTCCTATGTCTGGGTGGGAATGTCGTCCGGCGAAGCGGTCCCGGGGACGAGCTTCGGATCGGATTTCGTCCGATCGTCCGAACGCTGTCCCGAAAGGCCTGCAACGTGCGTTCCCATTCGTCAGGTGACATGCGGCAGCCTCGCCTGGCGCCCGGCCGGATCGGCGGGAGCCGCGAGCCGATGGTCTTGGTGCCGGGTCGTACAGGCCGTGGCGCCGGTGCCAGCCGTCTGCCGCGCGGCGCCAGCGTTGAACACGGTGACCTCGTGCGCGCGTAAGCCTTACAGGCGCAAGGTGGCGGTGCAGTGGCAACGCAGGAGGTCCGGGCCGCCTTGTTCGTCAGGTGAGCGATACACCCACGCCCGATACGGGCGGTTGGGGTAGGCACGTTGCCCGCTTCGCCGGCTCACATCGAACTCTCGAGCATGGCCCGGTAGTCGTCTTCGGTCGCCAGCCGTGGATTGGTCTTGTGGCAGTGGTCGACCATCGCGCCCGCGATGACCTTGCCGAACAGGCTGCGGTCCACACCCATCGCGGCCAGGCCGGCGGGCAGCCCGAGACGCGCGTTCATCTCGCGGACGGCATCGGCGACGGCGTCGGCCGAGGACAGCCCCATGGCATGCGCCATACGTTCGAGGCGTCGCTCGCGCCGCACCGACTCCGCTTCCGCATTGAAACGGATCACGGCGGGCAGAAACACCGCGTTCAGGCTGCCATGGTGCAGCCGCGGGTTGGCGCCGCCCAGGCTGTGGCTCAGGCTGTGCACGCATCCGAGGCCCTTCTGGAAGGCCATCGCCCCTTGCATCGACGCGCTCATCATCTGCCGGCGTGCTTCGCGGTCGCTGCCGTCGCGCGTCGCGCGCTGGATGTGGGCCCAGCCGCGTTCCAGGCCGTCGAGCGCGATGCCGTCGGCGGGTGGGTTGAAGGCCGCCGACAGAAAGGTCTCGATGCAGTGCGCAATCGCGTCCATGCCAGTGGCCGCGGTCAGGGTCGGGGGCAGGCCCACGGTCAGCCCGGGGTCGCAGATGGCGGCCTTGGGCACCAGATGCCAGGAGTGGAAGCCGAGCTTGCGCCCATCGTCGACGATGATGATGGCGCCGCGCGCCACTTCACTGCCGGTGCCGGCGGTGGTCGGCACGGCGATCAGCGGCGCTGCCTTCGCGGTGATGCGAGGGCTGCCCCCTTCGATGGTGGCATAGGTCGTCAAGGGGCCCGGATGTGTCGCCGCGATCGCGACACCTTTGGCGAGGTCGATGCTGGAGCCGCCGCCCACCGCCACCAGACCATCGCAATCGTGCTCACGGTAGACCTTCAAGGCGGCGCGCACGGCGGCCTCGGTCGGATTGGACGGGGTGCCGTCGTAGATCGCCTGCGGCGGCTGGCCCCCCCAGGTGTCGAGCGCCTGTTGCAACACGCCGACGGCACGCACACCCACGTCGGTGACCACCAGCGGCCGACGGATGCCGACACGCTCGCACTCTTGGGGCAGCAGTGCGATGGCACCGTCGTCGAACTGGATCTGGGTGATGTAGTGGATCAGGGCCATGGGGTGGAGCGCGTCGGGCGCGCCGTACAGATGTGAATGAAGACCAGTATGCTTGCCCTGTTTCAAGATGCCATGAGGAGACACCATGACAGGATCGGTCTTGCGCTCGGCGATCGCCCCCTGGCTCGCGCTCGCACTGGCGCTCGGGTCGGCCGGGGCGTCGGCGGCCTGCCCGTCGAGCGCCGACGCGGCCCTGCTGGTGTCGCGCTACATGAGCCTCGCGCCGGCGGACAACCCGGCGCCGATGTCACTTGAAGATGCCGAATGCGGCCGCACCAAGGTGGTCGGCTTCCTCGAACAGCAGCTCGGACGCCGTGCCGGCTACAAGGCCGGGCTGACCAATGCTGCAGTGCAGAAGCGCTTCCGGCACGACCGCCCGGTGCGCGGTGTGCTGTTCTCGGCCATGCTGCTGCCCGACGGCGCGCAGTTCCCGGCCGGCTTCGGCGCGCGCCCGTTGTTCGAGGCCGACCTGTTGCTGCGGGTCAAGAGCCCGGCCCTGCACGAGGCTCGTACACCGGCCGAGGCGCTGCAACATCTCGACGCCGTGATTCCCTTCATCGAATTGCCCGACCTGGTGGTGCAAGACCCCACCCAGCTCGAGGGTGCCGGCATCACCTACATCAACGTCGGCGCCCGCTGGGGTGTGATGGGCGCGCCGATCAAGACGTCGCCGGCCATGGTCGACCAGCTCGCCAACATGATCGTCAAGGTGCTCGACGGCGAGGGCCGCGAACTCGACCGCGGCCGCGGCACCGACGTGCTGGGGCACCCGTTGAACGCCGTGCTGTGGCTGGCCGCTGATGTGCAACGGTCCGGCGGCCGGCTGCAGGCGGGCGACCTGCTGAGCGTCGGGTCGTTCTCGAAATTGCTGCCGCCGCGGCCCGGTCTGCGGGTCAAGGTCGTCTACGAAGGCCTGGAAGGCGGGCCCGAGGTGGGCGTGAGTTTCCGTTGATGAGGTGCGTGTGACGTCCTGTTTGACCCCCGCGATGAGGCAGTTGATCGAGCGCATCGAGCGCGCCGGCCGGCCGCCGTTCCACAGCCTTGAGCCGGCCGAGGCGCGGCGCGTCTACGAGGCGGCCGCCGAGATCCTCGATTTGCCGCGCGCGCCGCTGCCGCGTGTCGAAGACCTGCAGTTGCCCGCCGACGATGGCACGCCTTTGCGCGCGCGCCTCTACGCGCCCACCCGCGAGCGAGTCCCGGTGCTGCTCTACCTGCACGGCGGCGGCTTCACGATCGGCAGTGTCGAGACGCACGACAGCCTGTGCCGCCAGCTGGCCTTGCGCAGCGGCGCGGCCGTGCTGTCGCTCGACTACCGCCTGGCGCCCGAACACCGCTTCCCCACCGCCGTCGACGACGCCTGGGGGGTGCTGCGCCGCTTGCCGCAGCAGGCCGGCGAGCTGGGGCTCGACGGCAGCCGGCTGGCGGTCGGTGGCGACAGCGCCGGCGGCACGTTGGCCGCGGTGTGCGCCATCCTGGCCCGCGATCAGGGCCTGCCGCTGGCGTTGCAGCTGCTGATCACGCCCGGCACGGCGGCGCATCAAGACACGCCGTCACACGCCCGCTATGCCCACGGTTATGTGCTGGAGAAGCCGTCGATCGACTGGTTCTTCGCGCAGTACATCGACGCGGCCCAACGCAGCGACTGGCGCTTCGCGCCCTTGATGGCCGACGACCTGGAAGGTGTGGCGCCTGCCTGGGTGTGCCTCGCCGAATGCGACCCGCTGGTGGACGAGGGCCTGGCCTATGCCGACCGTTTGCGCATGGCGGGTGTGCCGGTCGGGCTGGACCTGTGCCGCGGCATGACACACGACTTCATCAAAATGGGGCGGGCGTTGCCCGAAGCGGTGGCCGCCCAGGCTGCGGCGGGGGCGGCACTGCAGGAGGCCTACGCGCGATGAACCGCACCGACTTTCGCTTCTTTCATCGGCTGCGCGTGCGGTGGGCCGAGGTGGACGGCCAGCACATCGTGTTCAACCCGCACTACCTGATGTATGTCGACACGGCGATGTCGGACTATTGGCGTGCACTGGCGATGCCGTATCCGCAGGCCTTTGCGCCGTTCGGCGGCGACCTCTATGTCAAGAAGGCCAGCCTCGAATACCACGCGTCGGCGCGCTACGACGACCACATCGATGTGGCGATCCGGTCGCAGCGGCTCGGCAACTCTTCGATGCTGTTCACGCTGGCGATCTTCCGGCTGGACGAGTTGCTGGTGACCGGCGAACTGGTCTATGTCTATGCCGACCCGAAGACGCAGAGCTCGACGCGGGTGCCCGACGCGCTGCGCGATGCCCTCGCCGCCTACGAGGCCGGCGAGTCGATGCTGGAGGTGCGGGTGGGCGGCTGGGACACCCTGGGCGCCGATGCCGAGCTGGTGCGCACCGAGGTCTATATCGACGAGCAGCGCATCCCGGCCGACATGGAGTACGACGAGGTCGACCTGGCCTGTGTCCACGCCGTGGCCTACAACCGCCTGGGCATGCCACTGTCGACCGGCCGGCTGCTGGAACACGTGCCGGGCGTCGCGAAGATCGGTCGCATGGCGACCCGGCGCACGATGCGCGGCGGCGGGGCCGGGCGGGCCGTGCTCGAAGCCTTGATGGAGGCCGCCCGCGAGCGCGGCGACCACCAGGCGGTGCTGCACGCGCAAACGACCTCCGCCCCGTTTTATGCGCGCGCCGGGTTTGTTGCGCGCGGGCCGGAGTACGACGACCTGGGCGTCGCCCATGTCGAGATGGTGAAGCGCTTGTAGGGCTGGTTGTCGAGCCGCGTTGTCGGGCCGGTTAGCGCGACGACGTCGGCAGCGAGCGCGCCGCCGTGCCGGAGGCGGTCGGCAGCCGCGCCACTGTCGCACTGCCCGCGGCCTGCATCGCCGGCGGCCAGTGTTTGAGCGTGGAGCGCCGCAGCAGCGAGACGGACGGGCCGCGCGCATTGCTGAAGGTGCGCTCGATCACATGGGTCACCAGCCGCCGGCGCACCCGCTCGGTGATGATCACCGTGGAACACCGGGTGCCGTAGCGACCGTCCGGCGTGCGGATGAAGGCCGGCGACAACCAGCGCTCCCATTCGGGCGCGATGCCGGTGTGCGGCAGGAACTCGTCGGCGATCTCGGTGCGGTCGCCCAGCGCTTCGAACAAGCGGTCCGCCAGCACGTCGGCGCTGTCGGTCTCGCGCAGCGCCGCGCGCAGGTGCTGCTTCAGGCGCTCGACCTTGGGCCACGGCGTGTCGAGCAGCGCATTGGACAGACCGTAGACGCCGCGTTCCAGCCGCTGCGGGTAGGGCGCCCGGTTCGAGGCCCAGAAACAATCGCCTTGTGCGAAGTCGGCGGCGATGACGTTGAAGCCGTTGTAGCCGTTCAGCCCCACCTGCATCCAGAACTTGTCGGGCGACAGGTCGCCGCGCAGCCACAGCGGCACGATCTCGCCGCGCGAGGGCGCGGCCGGGTCGACATCCGAGGGGTTGCGCACATTGGTCAGAAAGGCCAGCCGCCCCGCCTGGGTCAGGCCGAGCCAGGTGCCGCCGGCCTTCAGGTCGCGCCCACCGAGGATCTCGGGCGCGCCGTCCGCCGGGCTCCACCAGCCCAGCCGGGCAGCCGGCCGCGCGAAGTATTCGTCGCGGTTGCCGGCCAGCACCAGCGGAAAGCGCCGGCTGGCGTCGACGGCAATGGCTACCAGGCACATGGCACGAAGGCTTCGACGTGGCGTGGACTTTGCAGCCACGGTGCGAGCGCCTTGGCGGCGTCCGCGATGGCGGCTTCGAGCGCCGCGTCCACCCCCGCAGGGTGCGTGTAGATTTCCATCCAGGTCAACATGCCGTCTTTCTCTTCCGGGCGGCGCCACAACTCGGCCGACAGGCCGGCATGGCCGTCGCGCAGCGCCTGCTGCATCACCTGGGCGGCCTGCAGCGCGGCGCGGCTGTCGGCCGACGCGATTCGATAGTAGATGAAAAGACGGCGCATCCCGGCCGGGCCGCTGTGAACTACTGCCAGCGGCCAGCGAGGGGCGAGGTGACCGAAATCACGCCCGGCTCAGCTTTCGGTCGGCAGCGGGTAAGGCAGCGGCTGCGGCGTCAGCGTCACGCCTTCGGGGCCGCCCAGGTGCAGGCTGCCATCGCCGTGCAGCGCCGCCAGTTTCAGCTCGGCGAAGAGGCGCCAGCCGGGTTCGCCGTGCCCGGCGGGCACGGGCGCCGCGTCGACCACCAGGCCGGCGGGCTGCCCGGGATCGGCACTGTGGAAGATCTCCTGGCCCGCGGCGGCTTCGGCCGGTGAATGCAACAAGGCGCCGCGCCGCTTCAGCGTGCCGCGGTACTGGCTGCGCGCCACCACCTCCTGGCCCGGGTAGCACCCCTTTTGGAAACTGACGCCACCGACGGCTTCCAGGTTGACCATCTGGGGCACGAACTGATCGGCCGTGGCCTGCACGATGGTCGGCACCGCGCTTTCGACTTCGAGCCAGCGCCAGGCTGGCAAGGGCAGGGCAGGCAGCGACGCCGACAGCGCGGCCGCGGCGTCGGCCGGACCGGCCCAAAGGTAACGCGTGTGACCGGCGGCGTCGGGCAGACGCACGACGGTGACGCCCTCGCGCGTGGTCTTGCCCCAGACCGTTGGCGGTGCCGCGTCGCCCAACACGACGCGCGCCACGTCGCCAACCAGGCCGAGCAGGTGCACGGTGTCGGTGGCATCGGTGAGTTTGGCCTTGGCGCGCAGCACGAACATGCTCAGGCGCTTTAGCGTGGGCGGCAACACCTCGCGGCGGCAGGCCAGCAGCACGCGGGCCTCACCGTCCTTCCAGCCGACGAAGCTGGCGAGCAACCGGCCTTTCGGCGAGCAATAGCCCGCCAGGCGGGCTTCGCCGTGGCCGAGCAGGGCGAAGTCGTGGGTCAACTGGCTGTGCAGGAATTTGGCGGCATCTTCGCCATCGGCGGCGATCACACCCCAATGGGACAGAAGAACGGCGCCGGCGAGCGCTTCGGCGGCAGACCCGGGAGACAGGCTATCGGTCATCATGCCTCCATTATCATCAGTGGCCGAACACCGTGGTGCCGGCCGGGTTCCCCGCGTGGCCGCCGAGGCCCTTTTTGACGTGATCTTCCTATGCGATTCCTGAAGCGCCTGTTCGGCGCCCTCGTGCTGCTGGCGCTGTTGTCGGTCGTGCTGTCTGGCGCCGCGGCGTACTGGTGGTTGCAGCAGCCGCTGCCGCTCAAGTCGGCCTCGGTGGAGTTTTCGGTCGAGGCGGGCATGACGCCGCGCCAGATCGCCAATGGCTGGGTGGCCGCCGGCATCGATACGCCGGCCCTCGTACTGTATGAATGGTTCCGCTGGTCGGGGCAGGCACGGAAGATCCGTGCCGGCAGCTACGAGGTGGGGGCGGGCACCACACCGCGCGCGCTGTTGCAGAAGATGGTGCTGGGTGACCAGACGCTGGCCACCGTGCGGCTCATCGAGGGCTGGACGTTTCGCCAGTGGCGGGCCGAACTGGCGCGTACGCAGACACTGCGCTCCACCATCACGGCCATGAGCGACGAACAGGTGATGGAGGCACTGGGGGCGCCGGGGCAGCATCCCGAGGACGGTTTTTCCCCGATACCTATGCCTACAGCCGCGGCAGCAGCGACCTCGCAGTGCTGAAGCGGGCCCACCGCGCCATGCAGCACCGGCTGGCCGACGCCTGGGCGCAACGCGCCGAGGGCACGCCGCTCAAGAGTGAGGACGAAGCGCTGGTGCTGGCGTCCATCGTCGAGAAGGAAACCGGCTTGCCGTCCGACCGGGGGCTGGTGGCCGGCGTGTTCAACAATCGTTTGCGGCTGGGCATGCCCCTGCAGACCGATCCGTCGGTCATCTACGGGCTGGGCGCAAGCTTCGACGGCAACCTGCGCAAACGCGACCTGCAGACCGACGGCCCTTACAACACCTATCTGCGCGTCGGGCTGCCGCCCACGCCGATCGCGATGCCGGGCAAGGCCTCGCTGCTCGCCGCGGTCCAGCCGGCCGACACCAAGGCGCTGTTTTTCGTCTCGCGCGGCGACGGCAGCAGCGTCTTCAGCGAAACCCTGGCCGAGCATAATCGGGCGGTCGACAAGTACCAGCGCGGGCGCTGACGGGATGAGCAATACGGCAGGTCACACAGGTGTTTTCATCAGTTTCGAGGGCATAGACGGCGCGGGCAAATCGACCCACATCGACACCCTTGCCGCGCG
Source organism: Caldimonas brevitalea (assembly GCF_001017435.1). NCBI lineage: Bacteria > Pseudomonadati > Pseudomonadota > Betaproteobacteria > Burkholderiales > Sphaerotilaceae > Caldimonas > Caldimonas brevitalea. Next base: position 3,293,679 of record NZ_CP011371.1, on the reverse strand, counting down.
GCTGCGCAGCGCCGGGCGTGATGTGGTGCTGACCCGCGAGCCCGGCGGCACGGCGCTGGCCGAACGCCTGCGCGAACTGGTGCTGCACCAGCCGATGGACCCGCTGACCGAGTCCTTGCTGATCTTCGCGGCCCGCCGTGACCATCTGCAGCAGGTGATCGAGCCGGCACTGGCCGCTGGCCGTGTCGTCTTGTGCGACCGTTTCACCGACGCGACGTTTGCCTACCAGGGAGCCGGCCGCGGTTTCGACACGGCGCAGCTGGAGCAGCTGGAACGCTGGGTCCAGCAAGGCCGCCAACCCGACCTGACGTTCTGGTTCGACCTGCCGCCCGAGGTGGCCGCCGAACGCTTGTCAGGCGCCCGGGTGCCCGACCGCTTCGAGCAGCAACCGGCGGAGTTCTTCCGTCGTGTCAACGACGGCTACCGGGCGCGGGCGCAAACGCATCCGCAGCGTTTCATCCGCCTCGACGCGTCGCAGCAGCGCGACGCCGTCTGGGCCGACCTGGAGGCCGCGCTGACGCGGCGCGGGCTGCTGTGAGCGCGGTTGCGCCGGCGGCGCTGCCGCCCTGGTTCGAGGCACCGCTGGGCGAACTGCTCGGGGCGCAGCGGGGCCACGCGGTGTTGCTGGCCGGGCCGGCCGGCATCGGCCAGTTCGAACTGGCGCTGGCGCTCTCGCAGGCCTGGCTGTGCGAAGACCGTGAGGCCGCCAGCCCGGCCTGCGGCCGCTGCGCCAGCTGCGCGCTGGTGCGGGCGCGCACCCATCCCGACCTGCTGGTGCTGCTGCCGGAGGCGCTGCAGGAGGCGCTCGGCTGGGCCACCGCCGACGCCGAGGCACCGGCCAAGGCCAGCAGCAAGGCCAAGCCCAGCAAAGAAATCAAGGTCGAGGCGCTGCGCCGGGCGGTCGAGTTCGCGCAGCAGACCTCGGCACGCGGCGTCGCCAAGGTGGTGCTGGTGCACCCGGCCGAACGCATGAATGCCATCTCGGCCAACACCTTGCTCAAGACGCTCGAAGAGCCGCCCGGCCAGGCGCGCTTCGTGTTGAGCACCGAGGCGATCGAATCCCTGCTGCCGACGATCCGCAGCCGCTGTCAGCTCCAGCGCCTGGCGCCGCCCCCGGCGGAGGTGGCGCGGCAGTGGTTGCAATCGCAGGGGTTGGCTGGCGCAGAGGTGTTGCTGGCCGCCGCCGGGCAGCTGCCGCTCGCCGCCCGCGACCTGGCCGCCCAAGGGCTGGACGCGAACCGCTGGCGGGACCTGCCGGCCCGGCTGGCGGCCGGCGACGGGTCGGCGCTGTCGGGATGGCCGGTGCCGCTGGTGCTCGAGACCTTGCAGAAGGTCTGTCACGACGCCTTGTGTGTGGCGGTCGGGGCCCCGCCGCGCTATTTCGGCGCGGAGTCCTTCGCGGGCCGAAAAGCCAGCCTGGACGCGCTGACGAGCTGGGGCGCCGAGCTGCGGCGTGCAGCACGTCACGAAGAGCATCCGTGGAACGCCGGCCTGATGCTCGAGTCCCTTGTTGCGCAGGCCAAGCGCGCCTTACACTCCGCGCCATGAGCGAGCCCACCCCCCGTCCCTTGGCCAGTGGCACCCCCGCCGCTGGCGGCAGTGCGGCCCGCCCCAGCGTCATCCAGCTGGTGTTCCGCGAAAAGGGCGCGCTGTACGCCGCCTACATCTCGGTGTTCACCGACGGCGGGCTGTTCGTGCCGACCACGCGCGACTACAAACTCGGCGAAGACATCTATCTGCTGCTGTCGCTGCCCGAGGACCCGCAGCGTTACCCGGTCGCCGGCAAGGTGGCCTGGGTCACCCCGGCCAATGCGTCGGGCGGCCGCACCCAGGGGGTCGGCGTGCGGTTTCCGAGTGACGAGAAATCGCGCTTGCTGAAAATGAAGATCGAGGAGCTGCTCGGCACCTCGATCCAGTCGTCCAAACCCACCCAGACCATCTGACGACGCCGGCGCGCCCCGCGCGTGTTCGGCCCGGGCTCACGGCCGCGCCAGCGGCGCGAGAGCAGTGTAGGCTTGAGGCCTTTCTGCGCTCCGAGCCCGCCTGCGCTGCTGTCTGCCGGCGCGGGGCCCCGTCTCACGGCGCACCTGACGCCTCCTTCTTCCCCCTTCGTTGATCCGCGATGTTTGTCGATTCCCATTGCCATCTGAGTTTTCCCGAACTGGCCGAGAACCTCGGCGCCATCCGCGCGGCCATGGCCGCCGCCCAGGTCGACCGGGCGCTGTGCATCTGCACCACGCTGGAGGAGTTCGACCAGGTGCACACGCTGGCGCTGCAGCACGACAACTTCTGGGCCAGCTGCGGCGTGCACCCCGACAACGAAGGTGTCGAAGAGCCCAGCGTGGCGCGTTTGCGTGAACTGGCCTCGCGGGACAAGGTGGTCGCGGTGGGCGAAACCGGCCTGGATTACTACCGGCTCAACGGGCGCAGCCTGGCCGAGATGGAGTGGCAGCGCGAGCGCTTTCGCACCCACATCCGCGTCGCCGCGGACCTCGCCAAGCCGCTGGTGATCCACACCCGCAGCGCCTCCGACGACACCCTGGCGATCCTGCGCGAAGAGGGCCAGGGCCAGGTCGGCGGCGTGTTCCACTGCTTCACGGAGACCCAGCAGGTGGCCGATGCGGCCCTCGACCTCGGCTTTTACATCTCGTTCTCGGGCATCCTGACCTTCAAGAACGCCACCGATCTGCGCGAGGTGGCCCGCCGCGTGCCACTGGACCGTTGCCTGATCGAGACCGACAGTCCCTATCTGGCGCCGGTGCCGTACCGGGGCAAGACCAACAACCCGTCCTACGTCCCCTACGTGGCCCAGCAACTGGCGGAGCTGAAAGGGTTGCCGGTGGAGCAGGTGGCACAGGCGACCAGCGCAAATTTCGAACGCCTGTTCGGGGTGCCGGCAAGAGCGGCTGCTACTTGAAGTAGAGCTTTTCGAATCGCCTACAACCCGTTGTCGCGAAATAAATTTACACCTGGCGGCAACGGAGTGTGCCGGACATGAGAAGACACTTGAACATCGCGACCTAAGATCTTGTCGTTATTGAGAAATTCCACAATTTGAGCACTTCGATCATCCGGGGCACCGTGCGGCGCATGAAGTAAAGCTTTAGAAAATGCGCGCAAGTGCTTGTTCTGAAAGAAAGAATCGGAGTGACGCCGAAATGGAGTGAACATGAAGAAGCACTTGAGAAAGCTGGCGTATGCCCTTGTGGTTGCGGGCGTTTCTGCCGCGCATGCCGGGTCCTACGAAAGTTTCTTCCGCGCCCTCAAGCGCGATGACGATCGCACCGTCACCACCCTGTTGCAGCGCGGCTTCGACCCCAACACGGCCGACCCCGACGGCCATGTCGGCCTGACCCTGGCGCTGAAAGAGCCGTCGTTGAAAGCCGCGGCGGCCTTGCTGCAACACCCGCAGCTGGACGTGAACCGGCTCAACCCTGCCGGTGAGTCGCCGCTGATGATGGCCGCGCTGAAGGGCGAACTGGCGTGGTGCCAGCGCCTGATCGAGCGCGGCGCCGACGTCAACAAGCCCGGCTGGACCCCATTGCACTATGCGGCCACCGGCTCGAGCATTCCGGTCATCGAATTGCTGCTCGAGCACCACGCCTTCATCGACGCGCAGTCGCCCAACAAGACCACGCCGCTGATGATGGCCGCACGCTACGGCAGCGAAGAGGCGGTGGTGACCCTGCTCGACGCGGGGGCCGACCCGACGATGCGCAACGAGCGCGGCCTGAGCGCGGCCGACTTTGCCCGCGGCGGCGAGCGCGATCGATTGGCGGAATTGATCGAGCGGCGCTCGGCCACCTACAACACAGCGAGCCCGTCGTCTCCAAAGTGACAGCGTGTCGGATGAATTCCGACGGGGGGTTTGGTGGGGGAGTGACTACTGCGCCAAGGCGGCGCGACCTACAGTTCACTCCATCGACACGCCGCCCCCCTTAGGAGTACCCGCCATGCAAACCCCGCTGATCGCCGATCCCTTCGCCCTGATGCTCAACCCCGAAGCCGTCTTCAGCGCCATCGAGCGTTCCGAGCGCCTGAGCGGTCTGCAGCGCCGCGTGTGCCGCCCGCTCGACAAGCCTCTGCTGGCCAACACCGCCCGCGATCAGCACGACGCCGAGATCGACGCCGAACCCGATCTGGTCGAAGAAGAGAGCGAAGCCTGCGCGGCGCTCTGAACCGGATCGCCGGCGGTCGCCGCCCCCGGCTCGCTTCCTGACCTCTTCACCCTTGCGCCGCCAGCAGTTCCCGGTACACATCGACATACTGCTGGGCGCGTTCCTTCCAACCGAAACGCTGTTCCATCGCCCGCTCCTGCAGCGCCCGCCAGCGCCCGGCAGAGCGGAAGGCCTCGAAGGCCCGCTGCAGCGTCGCTTGCAGCGCGGCCCCGCTGGCCTCGTCGAAGCTGAAGCCCGTGCCCTGGTCGGGCGCCGCATCGGCGTCCACCACGGTATCCGCCAGGCCCCCGGTGCGCCGCACCACCGGCAGGGTGCCGTAGGCCAAGCTGTACATCTGGTTCAAGCCGCAAGGCTCGAAACGAGAAGGCATCAGATAGGCGTCCGCCCCCGCCTCGATTTGGTGCGCCAGCGACTCGTCGAAGCCGATCGTGGCCGACACCTGCCCGGGTGATTGCGCCGCGCTCGCCCGCAGCCGCTGTTCGAACTCCGCGTCCCCCTGTCCCAGCACCGCCAGCTGCGCGCCTTGCGACAGCAGCCACGGCAGCACCTCCAACACCAGATCCACGCCCTTTTGGTGGGTCAGCCGGCTGACCATGCCGAACAGCAGGGCCTGCGGGTCCGGCCGCAGGCCGAGCCGTTGTTGCAGCGCCGCCTTGTTGGCCGCCTTCAGCGCGAGCCGGCTGCGGTCGTAGGGCTGTGCCAGGTGGGGATCGGTGGCGGGGTTCCAGACCGTGTCGTCGACACCGTTGAGGATGCCGCACAAGCGCCCGGCGCGGCTGCGCAAGATGCCGTCGAAACCGAAGCCATGCTCGGCTTGCTGGATTTCGACCGCGTAGGTGGGGCTGACGGCCGTGATGGCGTCGGCGAAGTGCACCCCGGCCTTCAGGAACGAGATCTGGCCCCAGTATTCGACGCCTTCCGGGACCAGCCACTCGCCCGGCAGTTGCAGATCGCCGGCGTGATGCAGCGGAAACACGCCCTGGAACGCGAGGTTGTGCAGCGTCATGACACTGCGCACGCCGGACGCGTCGACTCGGCGCAAATAGGCGGGTGCCAGCCCGGTCGGCCAGTCGTTGCAATGCAGGACCTCCGGGCGCCACGCCGGCCACGGGGAGGCGTCGCTGCACAACTCGGCGGCCAGGCGGCAGAACAACCCGAAACGCAGCGCGTTGTCGCCCTGCGGGTCGTCATAGGGGCCGCCGGGCCGGTCGTACAAGGGCGGGCAGTCGACCAGCAGCAAGTCGACCCCGCGATGGCGGCCGGCATCGAGCAGGCGCGCGGCCGGCCAGCGGTCCCGGGCCGGGCGCACCGCCAGTTCGCCGGCCCTGGCGACCAGGGGCTGCAGCGCCGGGTACGCAGGCATCAAGAGCTTGACGTCGTGGCCGAGCGCGGCCAGCGCCTGGGGCAGGGCGCTGCTGACGTCACCCAGGCCACCGGTTTTCACCCACGGGGCGCATTCGGGCGTGACGAACAGAATCTTCAGTTGAGATGACATCGAAAAGGTCGCAGGACATTCAAGGGGCAGCGCCGTCACCGGCCTCGTCAGGCGGGGCGGGCAGCAGCACCGCGGCGGGCAGCTCGCGCATCAGCTCGGCCAGCGGCAAACGGCGTCGGCGGCGGGTGCCGGCGGTCAGCGGTCGGGCGGTGATCCACTCCAGCCACTGCGCCTGCTCGGACAGTGCCGGCGGCAGCACCAACTCGGTGTCGCGCCAGGTGTCGCTTTGATGCAGGGCCTCGGGCCGGCCCTCGCACAGCTGGTGCATCAGGCGCGGCACCACCACGACGACACAACGGCCGCGCAGCTCGCGTGCAAAGGCAATGCACGACTCGCTCGCCGGGCCCACGACATCGAGCGGCCAATAGGCGCCGCGCTCGAACAGTTCCGGCTCGGCCGCGCGCAACTGCAGCAAGCGCCAGGTCACCAGCAGCTTCAAGCGCCCGTCGTGCAGACTCGCGCGTAAAGGCGCCAGCGCTTCGCCGGCCGGTGCGCCGTCGCGATACAGCGATTGCACCGCCTGCAACGACTGCCGCAGGCGCTCGAAGTCGACCGGGCGCCGGTTGTCCGGGTCGACCAGGCTGAAGTTCCAGCTCTCGCAACCTTGGTAGATGTCGGGAACGCCGGGCGAGGTCAGCTTGAGCGTGGCCAGCGCCAGGCTGTTGTAGCAGCCGAACGGCGCCAGCGCCTGGACAAAACGGTTCAGGTCCGACAGGAAGGGGTTGGGCTCGAGCTGGCCGAGCAGGGCATCGATGAATCGCGCCAGCGCGGCCTCATAGGCGGCGTTGGGGTCGACCCAGCTGGTGTGCTGCTTGGCCTCGCGCACCGCCTTCAACATGTAGGCCTGCACCCGCTCGCGCAGGGTGCCGAGTTCCTGCGCGTCGGGCGGCTGCAGCGGCCAGACGCCGACCAGCGTCTGGTAGAGCAAATACTCGTCGTTGGGGCTGGGCACCTCGCCGCCCGCCAGCGACGGCAGCTGCTTGCGGGCCAGCGCCTGCCAGCGTTGCACGGCTTCCTGCCAGGCCCCCGGCACTTCGCTGAGCACGTCGAGGCGCGCGCGCACGTCTTCGCTGCGCTTGCTGTCGTGGGTGGAGCCGCCGAGCAGCGTGTGGGGCAGGAAGCGGGCGCGCGTCTGGTTGGCCACGTGGAAGGCGGGCACGCTGGTGCCGAAGTCGCGCGGGTCGCCGCCGACATCGTTGAGCGAGATCAGCCGGTGGTAGCGGTAGAAGGCGGTGTCTTCCATCGCCTTGGCCATCACCGGCGCGGTGAACTGCTGGAAGCGGGTCACGAAGCGCAGGCCCAGCTCGCGCCGCTCGGGGTCGGGGTCGGCGTGCACGGTCTGCATCAGTTCGGCCAAGTAGTCGACGACGAGCGCCGCGGCCTCGCTGCAGCGCCGCTTGGCGGCCGCAGTGGCCCAACTCAGCTGCTCGCGGTCGATCGGGTCGACCCCGCGCTCGCTGATGTAAGTGCGGTAGACCGGGAAGGCCGCGGCCAGTTCGGTCAGCGCCGCCTTGAGCGCGTTGCGGGTGTAGTCGCGGGCGTGCCGGTCGCTTTGGGCGATACGGTGGGCCGCGAGCGTCAGCATCTGCAGGTCGGCCGCCAGCGAGGTGTCGATGATGCTGCGCTTGGCCGCGTAGAGCAGTTCGTCGAAGTCGAGCGTCTCGCCGATGAAGTCGCTGTAGATGCGGTCCATCGCCGCCTCGTGCCGCGCGTCGACGAACACCCCGTTGACCTGGTTGGCGAAGCGGTAGCCGGTGTCCCCGTGCACCTGCCAGCTCGACGGCCAGTGTTCATGCTCGGCCAGGATCTTTTCGATCACCAGGTACAGCGCCCGCGGCTGCGGGCTGCCGGCGTTGCGCTGCAAGGCAGCATGGTAGGCCTGCAGCCGTTCGAAATAGCGGGGTGGGTCGGCCAGCCCGTCGGGGTGGTCGATGCGCAGGCCTGAAATCTTGCCGTCGGCCAGCCAGCGCAGCAGCGTGCGGTGGGTGGCCTCGAACACGGGCTCGCGCTCCATGCGCACCGCCGCGAGCGTGTTGATGTCGAAGAAGCGGCGGTAGTTGACCTCGTCGCCGGCCACCCGCCAGTACGCCAACCGGTAGGCCTGGCGGCGGATCAGCCCATCCAGTGTGTCGTAGCTGGACGCATCGCCGGCCCGCCCCGCGACGGCCTTGACGCAGGCGTCGACCCAGCTCGCGATCCAGGCGTCGTCGCGGTAACGCTGCGCCAGACGTTGCTTGAACAGGGCCTGGTCGCGCTGGCGGGCGGCGCGCGCACCGGGCTCGGGGTCGTCGCGGGCCGGCAGGCGGTCGAAGGCGTCGATCAGCGACTCAAAGGCTTGCAAGGCGGTGGCCTGGCTGTCGTTCTGCGGCAGCGGCGCCGGCACTGCGCGCAGGATGCTGCCGTAGTCGCGCGGGTCGATCGGGAAGCGATGGTCGTAGTAGTTCACCCGGAACTGCCCACTGTCAGCGTCGAACGACAACGACAGCTCGCCGGCTTCGAGCACCTCGCCATACGGCTTGCCCAGCACCGGCAGCAGCACCTGCCCGGCCATCTCGGCGGCCGGCGGTGTCCAGTCGATGTCGAAGGTCTCGGCATGTTCCGACGCCGGGCCGTGTTCGAGCACGTCCAGCCACCAGGCGTTGTCGGCCTGCAGCACGCCCATGTGGTTGGGCACGATGTCGAGCAGCTGCTGCATGCCGTGGCGCTGCAGCGTCGCGCACATCCGCTCGAACTCGGCTTCGCTGCCGATCTCGGGGTTGAGCGCGTTGTGGTCGACGATGTCGTAGCCGTGCGTGCTGCCGGCACGCGCCTTGAGATAGGGCGAGCTGTAGAGGTGGCTGATGCCCAAGGCGTGCAAATAGTCGAGCACCTCGGTCGCTTGCTTGAACGTGAAACCGCCATGGAGCTGCACGCGGTAGGTCGCGCGCGGCACTGCGGCACTCGACAGCGGCGGCAAGGCGCGTGGCACGGCAGCCGGCGCGGCGGCGGTGGCGCGGGCGCGCGCCAAGGCGGCGCAGACGTCGAGCACCCGCTTGTCGTGCGACAGGTCCTCGAGGCCCACGCTCAGCTTGCGGCGCCAGTTGGGCCAGCGTTCTTCGGTGGTGCCGGGCAGGTTGACCTGCTCGAGTTGCTGCAGCACGTCTTCGAGTTGCACGCCGACCAGCTTCGACGCGGTGCGGCCCAGCAGCTCATGGAGGGCCGTGATCAGTTCCGCCGACAGCTCGGCCGGCGCCGGGCGGGCCGCCTCGCCTTCCGGATACAGGCCTTGCTTCTCGAGCGCGAGCAGCAGCTGGGTGCGGTCGGTGCCGCGTTCGACGGTGTGGCGGCGGCAGGCGTCCGCGGCCGGGTAGAGGCCGAGCCGGCGCCGCAGGTCGATGTCTTCGCCGCGCCAGAAGCCGCGCAGCGTTGCCAGGTCGTGGGTGCCGGCCATCGCCAGCGACAGCGGCTTCCATTGCTCGGGCGAGCGGAAGCCGCCTTGCTCGTCGTGCTCGAAGTAGAGCGGGCAGTACGACAGCACGCCGCGCTTTTGCATCGCCTGCTGGACTTCGGGCGGCACGGTGCCGAGGTCTTCGCCGATCACCAGGCACTGGTTGCGCACGCTTTCGAGCGCCACGATGGCCATCATCTCGTCGACCCGGTAGTGCAGATAGGCGCCCCCCGAGGCGCCACGGCCCGGCAAGATCCAGAACAGCCGCCGCAACGCCATCACATGGTCGAGCCGCACGGCCCCGGCGCCGCGCATGTTGGCGCGCAGCATCTCGACAAAGGGCGCGTAGGCCGACGCGCGCAGCTGCTCGGGGCGGGGTGGGGGCATGCCCCAATCCTGGCCGTTGGGGTTCAGGTCATCCGGTGGGGCCCCGACGTGCACGCCGAGCGCATAGAACGATGGTGAGGCCCAGGTGTCCGAGCCGCCTTCGTTCGAGCCCACCGCCAGGTCGCGGTAGAGGCCCAGCGGCATGCCGAGCTCGGCCGCGCGCGCCGAGGCGGCCTGGAGTTGTTCGTCGGCGAGCCACTGCAGGTACTCCCAGTACTCGACCTGTTCGATCTGCTCGGCTTCGAAACGGCGCACGGCCTCGCTCTCGTGGTCGCGGTAGGCCTCGGGCCAGGCCGGCCAGCCCCACACCGACGTGTCCTGCGCATGAAAGTGGGCCTGCAGCGCGTCGAACAATGCGTGCCGTCGCAGCATCGCACCCTGGCTGCTCTGGAAGGCGCGGAAGGCCTGTCCCCGCTCGGACTCCGCCTGCAGGTGCTCGCGCCGGAAGTGGGCGTAGAGCAGTTCCAGCACCTCGAACTTCAAGGCCGCGACGCCGACGTAATCGACCAGTTCCGCCTCGCGCAGGGCCTGCAGCCGTTGCTGGAAGGGCGCGGTGGCGATACGGTCGCGTGCGGCGCTGCAGCCGGCCAGTTCGGGCACGGCTTCGACATCGAGGTAGAGGAGGTTGAGCAGGCACCGGCTCGACGGGCTGTAGGGGCTGGCCTGCTGCGGCGCACGCGGAAACAACGCATGCAGCGGGTTCAGGCCGATGAACGAGGCGCCCAGCGCGGCCGAGGTTTCGACCAGCAACCGCAGGTCGGAGAAGTCGCCGACGCCCCAGTTGCGCGCCGAACGCAGCGCATACAGCTGCACGCACACGCCCCACAAACGCTGCCCCGCCTCGAGGGCGGCCGGCTGCCAGCAGCGCTCGGGGCAGAGGATCAGCGTGGTGGTGCCGATGACCTCACCTTGCGGGCCACCGTCACGCAGTGTCAGGCGGTGGTAGCCGAGCGGCAGACCGTCCGGCAGCGCCAGCCGGCGGGTGCCGGACGGCAGCTCGCCGTGGTGCCGCTGTCCGTCTTCGCACACCAGCTCCCAGGCCAGCGGGCGGTCTGGGCCGGTCTTCAAGTCGAGCGGCTGCAGCCGCGACGGCTCCGACACCAGCACCGGCGGCAGCGCTTCGTGGCTCGTCTGGCTGCGCAGCTCGGCCAGGCAACGTCGCGCGGCCGGTTCGTCGTCGGCCTCGTGTCCCATGGCCTTGAGCAGTGCGCGCAGGGTTTCGGCGGGCACCTGCTGCTCTTGACCCCAGACGTTCAGGTAATGGGGCGCCAGGCCCACCTGCTCGCACAAGGCTTCCAGCGTGGAATGAGTTCTCAGGTCCATCGATCAGCTCTCGCGTCCCCAATACCAACGGCCGGCCCAGGGGCTGAGCGAGTCGGCCACCACGTCGCCGATGCTGTGCAGCAGCGTCGTGTCCTGCAGGCCCTGCGGTTGCGACGGCTGGTCGAGCCGGCAGCTCTGGTGGCTCAGGTTGACGAGCATCTCCAGCGCCATGCCGCCCTCGAAGCGCCAGCGCACGCGCAAGGCGCCGTCGCCAGCACGCCGGGCGGTGTGGGCGCCGGTGCGCAGCTTCGGCAGGTGCGGCGTGATCGCTCGCGCGCGCAGTGCCAGCAGCTCGGCGTAGTGATGGCGCCACTCGCGGTGCGCGACGGCCTGGGCACTGACCCAGTCGAGCTTGCTGCGCTCGAAGGTCTGCGGGTCGCAGGGGTCGGGCAACTCACCGCGCTCGGCGGCCTCGGCATACCGCGGGAAGTGCGCAAACTCGCGCCGCCGGCCTTCGCGCACCGCCTCGCGCAGCTCGCCGGTCCAGCCGGCGAAGTACAGGAACGGCGTCTTGGCGCCGAACTCCTCGCCCATGAACAGCATCGGCGGGGCCGGCATCAGCAGGTTGATCGCCACGGCCAGGCGCAGCGACGTCGCGTCAGTCAGTTGCGTCAGGCGCTCGCCGAAGGCCCGGTTGCCGATCTGGTCGTGGTTGTGCAGGAAGTTGACGGTGGCCGACAACGGCACGCTGCCGACCGCTGCCTGCCGTGGCGGGGCGTTTTCGGTGATGTGCGGTGCACCTTGCCGTGCAAAGCCGTGGGTCAGCACGCGGGCCAGCTGGTCGAGCGGTTGGTCGTATTCGGCGTAATAGCCGTCGTGCTCGTCGGTCATCAGCACGTGCAGCGTGTGATGGAAGTCGCCGTTCCACTGGCCGTCGTAGCGCCCGGGCTCGCCGGGCCGCCCGAGGCGGCGCGCCTCGTTGGTGTCGTTCTCGAGCACGAGGTGCACATGGCGCTGCGGAAAGGCTTCGCGAATGCGGTTCGACAGCGTCTCGACGATGTCGGGCTTGCTGTCGTCGAGCATGGCATGCACGGCGTCGAAGCGCAGGCCGTCGAATCGGTACTCCTCCAGCCAGTAGAGGGCGTTGTGGATGAAGAATTCGCGCACCGTCTCGCTGCCCGGCGCGTCGAAGTTGACCGCCGCGCCCCAGGCTGTCTTGTGGCGCTCGTTGAAGAACTGCGGTGCGTAGCGCGGCAGGTAGTTGCCGTCCGGGCCGAAGTGGTTGTAGACCACGTCGAGGAACACCATCATGTTGAGCCGGTGCGCGGCCTGGATGAAACGCTTGAGGTCTTGCGGGCTGCCGTAGGCGGCATAGGGGGCGTAGGGCAACACGCCGTCGTAGCCCCAGCCGAAACGGCCGGGAAAGTCGGCCAGCGGCATCAGCTGGACGGCGGTGACGCCCAGCTGCGCCAGCGCGGGTAGCTGCGCTTCGGCGGCGGCATAGGTGCCGGCCGGCGTGAAGCAGCCGACGTGCAGCTCATAGATCACGGCTTCGTGCCAGGGGCGTCCCACCCAGGCGGTGTCCCAGTCGAACTTGGCCGCGTCGACCAGCTGGCTGGGACCGTGCGGTCCCTCCGGGTTGAAGCGCGAGGCTGGGTCGGGTACCCGCAGCTCGGCGTCGATGAACCATTGGTAGAGGTCACCGGCACCGGTGTTGGGGACCGTCAGGCGGTACCAGCCGTCTTCCGACGCGCGCGATTCGATGATCTCTTCTTCCCGCTGCTGCTGGCGCTTGAGCACCAGGCTGGCAGAGCGGGCGCCCGGCGCCCAGAGGCGGAACTGAGCTCCGCCATCCGGACGCAGCCGAGCGCCAAACGGCATCTCGTGTACGTAGTGCATCCCAGGCTCCTTGTTCAGATGGAGGGTTGTGTGAGCACAGCAATCGACCGGCCCGCGACCACGTATTCGTCCTGCGTCGGTTCGCCCTCGTGGGCAGGCAGTCCGCCGGGGGTGCGGGTGTCGAAACGGGGCACCCAGGACGGGCCGTGATGGTCGGGCAACGTGAAGGTGATGGGGTCTTGCTGTGCGTTGATCAGGATCAGCACCGAATCGGCCTTCTGCGTGTCGTCGCCGCCCGCACTCGGCGACGCCTTCCAGCCGCACACCAGGGCCGCGACCGCGCGCAGCGCCGGTTGCTCCCAGTCGTGCTGGCGCATTTCGACGCCCTCCGGCGTCAGCCAGGTGAGGTCCTTGTGACCGTCTTCGTCGAGCCGGCCGGTGAAGAAAGTGGTGCGGCGCAACGCCGGCTGGCTGCGGCGGAAGGCCGTCAGGCGGGCGACGAAATCGCACAAGTGCTGGGAAGAGGGCGTCGTCGTCCAGTCGAACCAGCTGATCGGGTTGTCCTGGCAGTAGGCGTTGTTGTTGCCACGCTGGGTCCGGCCCAACTCGTCACCGCCGAGCAACAGCGGGGTGCCTTGCGACAGCAGCAGGGTCAGCAGCAGATTGCGCTTCTGGCGTTCGCGCAGCGCCAGCACCAGTTCGTCGTCGGTGTCGCCCTCGGCACCGCGGTTCCAGCTGCGGTTGTGGTTTTCGCCGTCGCGGTTGTCCTCGCCGTTGGCTTCGTTGTGCTTGTGGTTGTAGCTGACCAGGTCTTGCAACGTGAAGCCGTCGTGCACGGTGACCAGGTTGACGCTGTCGGTCGGGCAGCGCCGGCTGTGCTGGTAGATGTCGCTGGAGCCGCACAAGCGTTTCGACAGCTCCGCCAAATGGCCTTCCTGGCCGCTCCAGAAGCCGCGCACGGTGTCGCGGTAACGCCCGTTCCACTCGGCCCAGCCGGCCGGGAAGCCGCCCACCTGGTAGCCGCCTTCGCCCAGGTCCCACGGCTCGGCAATCAGCTTCACATGCGACAGCACGGGGTCTTGCGCGATCGCGGCAAAGAAGCTCGCGTGCGGGTCGAAGCCGCTGTTGCCGCGGCCCAGCGCCGACGCGAGGTCGAAGCGGAAGCCGTCGACGTGCATCTGCGTGACCCAATAGCGCAGGCTGTCCATGATCAGGCGCACCACCGCCTGGTGGCGGGTGTTGACGGTGTTGCCGCAGCCGGTGTAGTCGACGTAGAGCCGCTTGTCGTCCTCTTTGAGGCGGTAGTAGGTGGGGTTGTCGATGCCTTTCAACGACAAGGTCGGGCCGAGATGGTGGCCTTCGGCCGTGTGGTTGTAGACCACGTCGAGGATCACCTCGATGCCATTGGCATGCAGCGTCTTGACCATCTGCTTGAACTCGTCGATGGTCTTGCTCGCGCTGTAGCGCATCTCGGGGGCGAAGAAGCCGATGCTGTTGTAGCCCCAGTAGTTGCGCAGCCCCAGCTTCACCAGCCGCTCGTCGTCGATGAAGGCGTGCACCGGCAACAGTTCCACCGCGGTCACACCGAGCCGTTTCAGGTGCGCGATGGCCGGGGGCGACGCCAGACCGGCATAAGTGCCGCGCAGTTCCGGCGGCACCTCGGGGTGCTGTTGCGTAAAGCCCTTGACGTGCACCTCGTAGATCAGGGTGTCCGACCAGGGCGTGTGCAGCAGCGCGTCGTCGCCCCAGTCGAAGTGTTCGTCGACCACCTGGCACTTGGGGCAAAGGGCGGCGTTGTCCTCGGTGTTGGTGACCTCGGCCGCGCCGGCGGCGGCATCGACCTCGTGGCTGTAGTGGGCCGACGACCAGCGCAGTTCGCCGACGATGGCGCGGGCATAGGGGTCGAGCAGCAGCTTGTGCGGATTGCAGCGCAAACCTTGCTCGGGTGCATAGGGGCCGTGGACGCGAAAGCCGTACAGCGCGCCGGGCGCCAGGTCCGGCACATAGCCGTACCAGACGTTGTGGCGGTGGTGGAGCAGCTCGATACGCCGGGTTTCAGGCTGGTCGAGTGCGTCGAACAAGCACAGTTCGACCTGTTCGGCCACGCTCGAATACAACGCGAAGTTGACGCCCTTGCCATCCCAAGAGGCGCCGAGTGGATAAGGACGTCCTGAACGGACCCTGTGTTTCGTCATCTAGTCCCCTGAATTGGAAGTGCTGGGATGCGCTGCCGGCCGACACCACGGCGAGAGGAGCAGCGTGGGTTCGCGGATGCATCGACGAACTTCCAATTCACGATACCAGCATGCCACCCCCGGTTCTGGTGACGGTGTCAGCCCCGACCCGCTCGGTCGCCAGGTCAGCCCAGCACCGTGGCGCGTTCACGTACGGCCGCGGGTGCCGAGCCCCGCTCGAAATAGCATTTGGGCACCACCACGATGCCGCCCTCGCTGACATGGAAACGCTGGCGGTCTTTTTCGAGGTCGTAGCCGATGCTCTCGCCGGGCGGGATGAAGTTGTCCTGGTCGATGATGGCGCGTCGCACCCGGGCGCCGCGGCTGACCACCGTGCGTTCCATCAGGATGCAATGTTCCAGCTTGGCGTCCTGCTCCACACGCACCGAGCGCCGCAGCATCGCGTGGTCGAGATACGCACCGTCGATGATGCTGCCGGAGCCGATGGTCGAGTGGTTGATGAAGCCGCGTTCGATCTGGGCCGACTCGGCCTGGTCGGGGCTTGCATAGATCGGCCACTGGGCGTTGGTCATGCGGAATTTGGGCGTGGCGCCCAGGGTGTCGAAGTGGGCGTCGAAGTAGGCGTCGATGGTGCCGACGTCGCGCCAATAGCCTTGTTCCTCGTACGACTGCGTGCCCGGGATCACGTTGGTGTCGAAGTCGTAGGCGAACAAGCGGTGCGACTTCAGCATGCGCGGGAGCAGATGCTTGCCGAAGTCGCTCTCGCCGCTGTCGTGGGCGCGCTGCAGTTCGCGCTTGAGCACCTCGGCGTTGAAGATGTAGTTGCCCATCGACGCGAGGGCATGGCCGGGGCGGTTCGGCATCGACTTCGCGCTCTTGGGCTTTTCCTGGAACTCGCGGATGCGATGCTGGGCGTCGATGTCGACGATGCCGAACGACGAGGCTTGTTCCAGCGGCACCGGCAGCGTCGCGACCGAGACGTCGGCCTGGCTGTCCAGGTGGAACTTGATCATCTGGCGCACGTCCATGCGGTAGATGTGATCGGCGCCGAACACGGCCACCAAATCGGGTTGCAAGGTCTCCATCAGGTGCAGGTTCTGGTAGACCGCGTCGGCGGTGCCCTGGAACCACTGCGGGCCGTTGCGCATCTGCGGCGGGACCACGGTGACGAAGTGCTGAGGGATGAAACGTGTCATCGTCCAGGACTGGCGCACATGCTCGATCAGCGATTGCGACTTGTACTGGACCAACAAATAGATCGAATAGATCTCGGAATTGACCAGGTTGCTCAGGACGAAGTCGACGATGCGGTGTTTGCCGTTGAAGGGGACGGACGGCTTGCAGCGGTCGACCGTGAGCGGGTGCAGGCGCGAGCCTTCGCCCCCCGCCATCACAAAGGCAAGAACGTTCTTACCAGCGATCATGAAGTACTCCCTATCTGCAGAGGTTGAATATCGTGTCGGGCTCGCGGCTTCCCCTGGAACGGCGAGACCACGACCTGTTAGATGACACGGCCGAGATACGGCCGCGGCAGTGCACAGGAGCGTTGGCGAAACGTGGCAGAATGGGACAACTTCACATCCTTACCATCCTGCTTGAGAGCCCAGCGGGCCCCGGGATTCGAGACCCGTCCGTTCCCTCCCGGCAACGGACGCTTGCATCGGTTCACGCCTCGCTACGTGCCGATGCAAGCGCAAGCGGTGTGCCTATATCCCGCGGGCCTCTGCGGCCCGTTGTGCCATGCGGCGGCGCAGCAATCACCTTCAAGCCTGCCCTGTTTCACCACTCACTCTTACCGGTGATTCCGCAAAGGCTGCGGGGTCGCTGCGGGTACGTGGATTGCGAGAACCGTGGCAGCAATGCGATCCCGACCGCGGGGCGGGCGCCAGAAGGAGCAGGGCATGAACACGGAACGTGAGGTCGAGGAGCGACTGGTCCGCATCGGCAGCATCATCGACCAGGCAGCCGACGTCTGCGAAGCCGACCCATCGGTGCCGCAAGAGGTGAAGGACTGCGTGCGACAACTCGACGAGGAGTCGGACGAAGCCAAATATGAATATCTGCTGGAAAACGACCGCTATGCGATCGGCGACCATTTGAGCGACCTCGAAGACCTGATCAACGAGGCGCGTCAGGCCTGTGAACGCAGCGAAGGGGTCAACCCGGCACTGGGCAATGCCATCGCCGAGGCCGGTCGGGAGGTCGGCGAGTTGCGCCAGCGACTGCACTGAACGGTCGGTCGCCCGGACCTCACGGGGCCGGGGCTGGTGCCGCCGCAACTTCTACAGGGCGGTTCCAGTAATGCTTACGGCGGCCGCCTGACAGGCCGGGTGCTACGTCCCCGGCGGCCCCCTGTGCGAGCCATAGGACATGGCTCAGCGCCTCGTTTTTCCAGCCAGCGCACCATCGCGGTATGGAATTTGCATGTTTCGTTGGTGGTCCCGCCCGCTATGAACCAGTCTTCCCCTCCAACGACGTCTCCCCATGCAAGCTCCCACGCTCCAGTGAGCGTGCTGGTGGTCGATGACAACCGAGACTCCGCCGAAAGCCTCGCCTTGCTGTTGAGCATGGGAGGGTATTCGGTACGCGTCGCCTACGACGGCCGTGAAGGGCTGGAAGCGGCCAGCGAACTCCGGCCCACCGTGATGTTGCTCGACATCGGGCTGCCGCAGCTGAGCGGCTACGAGGTCGCGCGTGAACTCGGCCGCCGTGGCGACCGCCCGCCCTTGCTGATCGCGATGACGGCCTTCTGCTCGGAGACCGACAAGCGCGAGGCGCAACGTGCGGGCTTCCACCACCACCTCGCCAAGCCCGTCGACTTGGCAGCCCTGCAGAACCTCCTCAAGACCGTCACACCGGTCGGCATGCCGCCGGCGGCCGACGGCGGCTCGCAGCGCACCGGCGGCTCGCCGCTGATCGCCTACTGAATCTGCCGCCCGGACGGGTCCCGCACCTCAGTCGGCGCGGTCCACCTGCAGCCCCAGCGCGCGCAAAGGCGCCACCGCTGCCTCGTCCGCCTGCGTCGACACCAGCAATGACGTCAGCGCCGTCACCGGGGCAATGCAATAGGCAGAGGCGCGGCCGAGCTTGTCGCTCGACGCCAGCGCCACGGTTTCGGCCGCCTGGGCCATCAGGGCGCGTTTGATGTAGGCCTCTTCCAGATCACCAGTGCTCAGGCCGGCCTCGGCGTGCAAGCCGGTGATGCCCATCAGGTAGAGATCGGCACGGATGCGCCCGATGGCCTCCACCGCCGCGGCGCCGACACTGACCATCGAGTGCTTGTACAGACGCCCGCCGATCAACACCACCTCGATCTCCGGCTGCTCGGCCAGCTCGGCGGCGATGATCGGACTGTGGGTGACGATGGTGGCGCGCAGCCCCGCTGGCAGGTGCCGCACGAGTTGTTGTGTGGTCGTGCCACCGTCGACGAACACGAGCTGCCCGGGACGTATCAGTCGCGCCGCCGCACGGCCCAGTGCGATTTTTTCAGTGGCGCACAGGTGTTCGCGCACGTTCAGCGTGGCGACGGCGGGCGAGGCGGGCAGGGCGCCGCCGTGCACCCGCTGCAGCAGGCCGGCACGCGCCAGCTCACGCAAGTCGCGTCGGATCGTGTCTTCCGACAGGCCCAGCTCCTGGCCGAGCGTCTTGGCGACGACCCGGCCGTCGCGCTTCAGCACGGCGAGGATGTGTTGTTTACGTTGCTCGGTCAGCATCGCGCGAGTATGCCGCAAGTCGTAAAGTGTCTGCACGAAGTTGCACGAATTGAACCGCTGGTAGCGGCGTAATCGCGAAGTCAGGCCAGAGGTGATTGCACGAACTTGCACGAATAGCCTTGACGTTTCACGAATGCGTCGGATAGCCTCACCGCTTTTCAAGCGAAAGGAAGGCCATGAGCATCGCCGAGCGAGTGAGGGTGACGGACGTTCAACTGCTGTCGGACGACTGGTACGTGCTGAAGAAAACGCACTTCGAATGGCAGCGCCGGGACGGCCGGTGGCAGTCGATGGCCCGCGAGACCTACGACCGCGGCAACGGCGCCACGCTGCTGCTGCACGACGTGGCGCGCGGCACGGTGGTCCTGACCCGTCAGTTCCGCTTCCCGGCCTTCGTCAACGGCCACGATGATCTGATGATCGAGGCGGCCGCCGGGCTGCTCGACGACGCCAGCCCCGAGGAACGCATCCGTGCCGAGGTCGAGGAAGAAACGGGCTACCGGATCGGGCCGGTGCGCAAGGTGTTCGAGGCCTACATGAGCCCCGGGTCGGTCACCGAGAAGCTGCACTTCTTCGTCGCGCCGTACACCGCCGCGTTGCGCGTGGGCGAAGGCGGCGGCATGGAAGACGAAGGCGAGGACATCGAAGTCCTGGAACTGCCCTTGCGGGAGGCGCTGGCCATGATCGAGCGCGGCGACATCGTGGACGGCAAGACCATCATGCTGCTGCAGTACGCCGCGCTGCACCTGGCCGGTTGAGTCGAACGAGACGGCGGCAACCGGCGGCCCGGTCACGCCGGCACCGTGCTCAGAAGCCGAGCCGCTCGCCCGCGCCCAGCAGGGTGGCGACGCCGAGCACCGCAAACACCAGCGCCGCGACGGCATGGATGGCACGCACCGGCAGGCGGTGCGCGATGCGGTCGCCCAGGTACACGGCGGGCACGTTCGCCAGCATCATGCCGAGGGTGGTGCCGGCGACCACGGCTCCCATGGCCTGGTACTGCGCCGCGAGCGCGATCGTCGCGACCTGCGTCTTGTCGCCCATCTCGGCCAGGAAAAACGTCAAAAAGGTGGTGACGAACACGCCGTGTCGCGCCAGCTGCGTGTCGCTTTCGTCGAGCCGGTCGGGCACCAGGGTCCAGGCGGCCATCGCGAGAAACGACAGCCCGAGGCCCCAGCGCAGCGTGCGCGGGCCCAGCACCGAGGTGATCCAGGCGCCGAGCGCGCCGGCGGCCGCGTGGTTGAGCAGGGTGGCCGCGAGGATGCCCAGCACGATGGGCACGGGGCGGCGGAATTTGGCGGCGAGGAGGAAGGCCAGCAACTGGGTCTTGTCGCCGACTTCGGCCAACGCGACGACGCCGGTCGAAACGAGAAAAGCTTGCATCTGAAGTCCGGGGCCGGCGTGACACGAATGACTGCACCGCCTCCCGGCCCGTGCCGAGGCGATGCAGTCAAAGGTCTCGCAAAGTCCGGGACCGCTTGCGCCATGCTCGTCACGAGCAAGTCTGTTGACGCAAGCCCCTCTCGACCGGTGGAAGGAGGGACGCTACTCCCCAATGACGGGCGCAAGTGTATCCGACGCCTTCCACCGCGCGCTCATCGTCAGAGCGGGCGCCACAAGGTGGCCGACACCTCCGGCGTCCAGCCCGCACCGGCCCAGGCGGTGTGGCCCTGCACGCAGCGGTAGTTGCGTCCCTTGTAGCTGACGACCTGGCCGGCCGTGTAGCTGACGCCTTCCTTCCAGGCCGACACCTGGCCAGGCGGCGTGGGCGGCGGCGGGGGCGGAGGGGTGGGCCCCGAGGGCGGGGGGGCCGGCGGCGGGGGAGGAGGAGGCGGCGGCGGGGGCGGCGGATTGCCCGGCGGCAGTTCGGTGTCGAGCTGGAAGCGCACGCCGCTGTCGGCGGTCAGGGCGTAGACCTGCAGCGTGGTGTCGCCGTTGGGCACCACGACGTTGCCGTTTTGCAGTTCACCCACCCGCACATGGGCGGAGCGTTGGTTCACGACGCGGGCGAGCTGTGCGAGCCACTGGGCGGCGCCGGTCGAGCCGGAGGCCACCGTGTAGCTGTGCGTCTCGAGGTCGCCGCCGTCGCGTCCGAACACGCGCAGCTTGACCACCGCGTTGACCGGCAGGGTGCGCCGCGCGACCACTTCGCCCAGCTGCTGCAGATTGGTCGGCGGTGGCGTGCCGCTGTCGCCGCCGAAGTTGACGTCGGAGCAGGAATAGAAGGCCTCGGGGCTGTCGCCGCGCTGCCAGACGGCATACAGCACATGGCGGCCGGAGCGCTGCGGCAGCTGCAGCCGCATCACGTATTTCTTGTCGCCGGTGAGCTGCACCTGGCTGCCCGGCACCTCGGCCACCAGGTCGAGGTCACCCCAGCGCAACGGCCGCGCGCCTGGCTGGAAGCCGGCGCGGGTCAGGTAGAAGCGCCAGTACTGCGACCGGTGGGGCGCGGTGGCGTTGTAGCGGAACTCGTAGCGGCCGTCAGAGCCCGGGGCCCAGGAGGTGGCGCGCCAGTCGTTGCG
This sequence comes from Caldimonas brevitalea, assembly GCF_001017435.1. Taxonomy (NCBI): domain Bacteria; kingdom Pseudomonadati; phylum Pseudomonadota; class Betaproteobacteria; order Burkholderiales; family Sphaerotilaceae; genus Caldimonas; species Caldimonas brevitalea. Next base: position 3,272,660 of record NZ_CP011371.1, on the reverse strand, counting down.
CGCCAGGTCGAAGCCCTTGAACTCCTCGCCGCCGCCGGCGCACAGCGTGCCGTCCGGCACCACCGCCTGATGGTTGCCGTTGGCGTTGCCTTGCCGCACGCCGTTCCAGTCGTAGATGGCTTGTTCGCCGCCGAAGGCGATCGCCGCCTGGCAGGCCGGCTGGTTGCGGTCCTTGTTGCAGCTGTACTGGCGGCTGAGGGGGTATTCGGGCGCGCCGTGCGCGTGAGCGGCTGGCGCGGCGAAGGCGAATGACAGCAGGGTCGCGGCCGCTTGGGCCACTGGCGACATTGCCATCCTCCTAATCGGTGTCATGGCGTTCCTTTCGAACTTGTTTGTGATGACTCAGGACGAGCGAAAGCCAGCGGCGACGCTTGCGCGCAGTCGACACTTTCGCGTCCCGTCCAGTGCCTGTTCGCAGGCCCTGGTCGTCGCTTCGACGTGTGCGGGACGGGGCGAGGGTAGGCCGGGCTATTCCCGGGTGCTTGTGGAACCGGTAAACGACGTAGCGGCACGTGAGTGGGCTGTCGTCCCTTTTTGCTCCTGAGCGTTGGCCGCGCCGACCAGCTGGGACAGGTCTTGCACCCAGACGCGATACGCCTCGGCGCGGGCCGGCTCCGGCATGCGCAACAAGGCGGCCAGGTGCCAGGTGACCAGCACCCGCCGCCCGTCGGCTCGTGTGTGCCACTGCCCGCGCTGCGCCTGCACCGACACCCGCTGGCCCAGCAGGGCTTGCGCAGCGGTCGCGCCGAGCGCGACCAGCGACGGCGCTGTGACCTCGCGCAGCTCGTGTTCCAGCCAGCCGGCGCAAGCGGCCAGTTCGCGCTGGCCGGGCGTCTTGTGTAGGCGCCGCTTGCCGCGCAGCTCGTAGCGGAAGTGCTTGACGGCGTTGGTGAGGTACAGCTGGCGCCGGTCCAGCCCCACGTCGGCCAGCGCGCGGTCGAGCAGTCGCCCGGCCGGACCGACGAAGGGCCGGCCCTGCAGGTCTTCCAGGTCACCGGGCTGCTCGCCCACCAACACCGCCTGCGCGGTGGCCGGCCCTTCACCCCAGACGGTTTGTGTCGCGTGCCGGGCATGCGGGCAGGCCAGGCAGGCGGCCGCGGCGGTGCTGCTCGACCCGCCGGCCGGCACGACGGCCGGGAGCGCAGGGCGCTGCCGTCGCGGCTCGCTCGGCGTTTGCTCCACCATTTGCTCCGCCCGGTGCTGGGCGGCCGCGGCCAGCGGCGCAATCAACCGCGCTTCCGGCAGGTTGGGCCAGTAGCGGCGCGGCATCTCGCCCTGCATCGCTGCCAGCTTGAGGCGTGCCGGATTGAAGATGTGCTCGTAGTAGGTGAGCCAGAGCGACTCGTGCGCGTCGGCGGCCACCACGTCGTCACGGCGCGCCCCGGCCCCGAAGTGCAAGCTTTCGCCGTCCCACCGCACGCTGCGATCGGGGGTCACGATGGCCCAGTGCATCGTCGTGAAGCGCCGCATGAAAAACGGCGCCGCCGCGGCCACGATGTGGTGGCTGGGCTCGAACCAGGCGACGAAGCGCGGGCCCAGCGTGGTCGCCCGTTCGGTGAAGCGCACGAAAGCCTTCATCTTGTGCAGGTCGCGCCGCACCTGCTGCCCCAGCGCCCGGGCGGCCAGCATGTCGGGATCGAGCACGTCGTGACGCAGCTCGGGCTCACGGACGAGCCGCCACAGCAGCCGGTACATCAGTGCGTGGCGCCCGGCATCGCGGTGCAGCAGCGCGCGTTCGGCCAGGGTCACGAACCCGGCCGGCACCCGCACCGGGGCGGGGTCGCCGACGGGTGGGGAGGGCAGTGGCAAGGCCGGAAACAGGCCGTCGATCAGGCCTACGCTCGCTTCGCCACGCACCTGCCAGTGCACCGCGTCCGGCGGGCAGCCTTCGGCCAGCAGCGCCCGGGCGGCGGCTCGCCAGCCCTCGACATCGGCCGCATGGGCGAGTTCGATCTGCCGCTCGTCGGGCCACTTCCGTGCTGCGCGCCGCAAGGCGGGGCCGATGGCGCGGCCGGGCGAGGAATGGTCAGCCCGCATCGTCAACTCCCCGCGTCAAAAAGCGACGCCTGTCGCAGCGCGGGGCGCAGCCGCGCCGCCAGCGCCCCGGCATCGAGGTCGCTCGCGGGACGGTGGTCTGCCAGCACGACGAAGGGCAGCACCTTCGCGACCGGCACCCGCAGGCGCGCCAGGTCGACGGCCCGCAGCTGCCGCACACGGCGGCTCGCCAGCAGCCGCTCGACCGCCTTCACGCCCAGGCCCGGCACCCGCAACAGCAGTTCGCGCGGGGCGCGGTTCAGGTCGACCGGGAAACGTTCCCGGTGTTGCAGGGCCCAGGCCAGCTTGGGGTCGACGTCGAGCGCGAGCATGCCGTCCGCGCCGCCGGCGATCTCGTCGGCCGCGAAGCCGTAGAAGCGCATCAACCAGTCGGCCTGGTAGAGCCGGTGTTCGCGCGCCAGGGGTGGCGCTCGCACCGGCAGCTGGCGCGAGGCGTCGGGGATCGGGCTGAAGGCCGAGTAATAGACACGGCCCAGCCCGTAGGAACCGTACATGGCGCTGCTGGTCTCGAGGATGGTGCGGTCGTCGGCGCTGTCAGCGCCGACGATGATCTGCGTGCTCTGACTGCGGGCGAACGGGGGCGCCGCCGCCGGCCTGGGTGCGAGCCCAGGCCCGGAGCGGGGTGCCGGCGGCGCGGCTTGGGCCTTCGCATCGTCGATCAAGAGACGCAAGCGGGCCATCGAGCGGCGAATGCCACTCGCGTTCTTCTCGGGCGCCAGGGTCTGCATGCCCTCCGGCGTGGGCAGTTCGAGGTTGATGCTCAACCGGTCGGCGTAGCGCCCGGCGCGGGCGAGCAACTCCGGGCTGGCATCGGGAATGGTTTTGAGGTGGATGTAGCCGCGGAAGTCGTGTTCCTCCCGCAGCACGCGGGCCACCTCCACCACCTGCTCCATCGTGTAGTCGGGGCTGCGCACGATGCCGGAGCTGAGGAACAGGCCTTCGATGTAGTTGCGGCGGTAGAAATCGAGCGTCAGCTGCACCACCTCGGCGACGGAAAAGCGCGCCCGGGGCACGTTGCTGCTGACGCGGTTGACGCAATACAGGCAGTCGTAGACGCAGAAGTTGGTCAGCAGGACCTTGAGCAGCGAGATGCAGCGGCCGTCGGGCGCATAGCTGTGGCAGATGCCGCTGCCCTCGGTCGAGCCGATGCCACGGCCGTCGACCGAGTTGCGCGCGGCCGCTGCGCTGGAGGCGCACGAGGCGTCGTACTTGGCCGCGTCGGCGAGGACGGCGAGCTTGCGGTGCAAATTCATCGGGTCTCCGGAGCGCCGCCCGGCGGCCCCGAGGCGGGCGAGGGGGGGCAACGAGGGCAAATAACTGTATAAATGTACAGTGGTTTGCGTGGCCCGGCCATCCCCTCTGCCGGACCCGGGCATGTTGTCCAGATGAAACCGTTTCCATCCCCCAGAAGGCCGATTCCGTGATGTCGCCTGTTTGACATACCAGTCGGATACCACTTGAACGAGGTCTCGATCCTGGCGAAAGCGCCAGGATTGGGCCGACGCGACGGATGCAACTGGAATCAGCTTGCTCAGTCTTGTTGCAAGAAACATCAGCCAGGAACACGTGGACGAGCAGAATTCGCAGCGATCCACCCACTAAGTCCCGTTAAAAGGGGAGACAGATGCGAATCTTGAAAATCTGGCTGGTCAGTCTGCTGACCAGCCTGTGCAGCTTTGTTGTGCCCGCACAGGCCGCCGACTACACGCAGGGCGTGTCGGTCGATGGCACCACCGCCACGCTCTGGTTTCAGTCCAGTGTTAATACCAGTTGGGTGGACGCGCACTACCAGGTGAATGGCGGCGGGCAGCAAAACGTCCGGATGAACGCCGCGGGCGCTGCGGGGCGTTTCGAGCATCGGGTGACGGTCAAAGCGGGTGACTCGCTGGGCTACTTCTTCACCTACAACAACGGCAACCCCGCCTACGACACCCCGCGATTCACGCACACCGTGGGACAAGGGTCCACCCCGCCCCCGCCCGACGGCGGCACCGGGGCGATGAGCGTGCAGCTGGTCAACGGCACCAACGGGCAGCACGCTGACAGCCAGATCTACTGGGCCATCATCGGCTACCACCCCGTCACCCGCGTGCTGTCGTACGTCGACCGGTCCGGGCGTCTGGTGCCGGCCTCGGTGGGCGACAACGACGCGCCGAACCGGTTGGTCAAGAACGGCCAGAACTACGCGAACTACTTCTACCGCCTGAGCGAAGCGGGCACCGTGCCGCTGCCGCAGATCGATTCGGGCCGCATGTTCATCAGCATCGGCACGCCGATGTACATCAAGATCAACCAGGCGGGTGATGGCCGGCTCGGCTTCGCCGGCCCCGACCTCGGCAACCCGACCGATCCCAACCAGGACGTGTATTTCGAGTGGGTCGAGTTCACCCTCGACCGCTACGGCTATCACGGCAACACCACCCGCGTCGACCAGTTCGGCTTCCCGTTGCGCACCCGCTTGATCGGCCGCGACGGCTATGACCGCACGCTCGGCGAAACCGCCTCGCGGGCCCAGATCTTCGCCAACTTCGAAGCCCAGATGCCGGCGGAATTCCGGCCGCTGGTGTCGCGTCCGTGGCGTATCGTCGCGCCGGGCAAGGGGCCGTTCGGGCCGGGGCGGGCGCAATCGCGCTATTTCGACGGTTATGTCGACCAAGTCTGGCGCCACTACAGCCAGCAGGACCTGGTGTTCACCGCTGAAGCCGGCACCTTCCGCGGCCGCGTGATCGGCAACGACTTCGTGTTCTCGAAGGACGGCGGGCCGGCCAACCTGTACATCCGCGGCAAGCCGACCACCCAGGCCATCCTGGAAGGTTCCGGCAATCTCGCGACCGGCAACCCGCAGGAACTGGTGGTGCAGGCACAGATCACCGCGGCCTTCAATCGCCATCTGCTGATGTCGGTCGACCCGGCCCGCTGGAGCGACGCCGCGGCCTACTACCCGCAGGGGCCCGCCAACTACTACGCCAAGTTCTGGCACGACCACAGCATCGATGGCCTCGCCTACGGCTTCTGCTACGACGACGTGCGCGGCCACAGCAGCCTGCAGGAACACCCGAACCCGCAAAAGCTGATCGTTACCGTCGGCTGGTAAGCACACCAGGGCCCGAGCCGGCACCCCAGCGGGTGCCCGGCGACACGCGGCCCTTCATCTTCGTTTCTGACCGCCCGTCCTGCGCGCGTCGCTGCTTCAGTGCGGCCCGTGCACGGCATCGCACAGCCCGCGGGACTCCCGCAGCCCCTGTTCCATCCCTAGACCTTGAAGGAACCGCACATGAACGCTTTGAGAATGACAGCCATCACCGTTTCGCTCGCCAGCATGTGGGCGCAGGTGCAGGCTGCCGGCCAGCAGCCCTCGGCGCCCATCCGCTACGCAGACGACGTGTTGTTGGCGCAGGCCGCAGCCGCACCCGCCTGGAAGGAAGGCGCGACCTACACGGCAGGCCAGTCGGTGAGCTATGGCGGCCGCACCTATGTCGCGCTGGTCACGCACACGGCCTGGGCCGGCACCAACTGGAACCCGGCCGACACGCCTTCGCTGTGGCGCGTGACGAGCGGCAGTGCCCCAGCCCCGACGCCGGCGCCCACCCCGGCCCCAACACCCGCACCGACCCCGGCACCGACCCCTGCGCCAACGCCGGCCCCCACGCCGGCCCCGACCCCGGCGCCCACGCCCGCCCCGACTCCCGGCGACAAGCTGACCCTGCCCGAAGCCGTCAAGGCGGTGCAGAACAAGCGCGTCTACGTCGGCTACTACCCGAGCTGGAGCGACGCCTGGTTCGACGCCAACGGCAAGAGCGCCAACGAGGTGTTCAAGGCCAGCAAGTTCGCGCGCATCCCGGGCACCTACACCCACGTGATGGCGTCGTTCGGCGACCCCAACTTCTCGTGGGCCGGCCTGGCGGCCAACAGCTGGTCGGGCACCGGCATCAACTTCACTGCCACGCCGCGTGACATCAAGGCCGCGGTCAACGTGCTGCACCAGCGCAACATCAAGGTGATCCTGGCGGTGGGCGGCGCGACCTACCACAACTGGGACGCTCTGGCAGCCGACGGCCGCCGCGGCAGCGGCCCGATCATCGATGCGCTGGCCCGCTTCCTGGTCGACATGGGCTTCGACGGCCTCGACGTCGACTATGAGGTCGACGCCAACGTCGAGCGTTATGCCTACGCGATCAAGGCCATGCGCCACGCGGTCGACAAGGCGGGCGGCGGACGTGTGCTCGCCTCGGCGACTTGGTCGACCGGTGCCGACTGCACGGCGGCCACCAGCACCCACCCCGATTGCAACGGCAAGGTGTCGTTCTGGGGCGGCAGCGCCGGCCGCGAGCGTCAGCTGATGATGCAGTACCCGAACATCGCCAAGATGCTCGACATGGTCAACATCATGAGCTACGACGCGCGCTACGAGAACTACGACGGCGTGACCGCGTACAACGAGTACCGCAAGCTGTGGCCGTCCAAGACCATCGTCTCGATGGGCCTCGAAACTCCGCCCGAAGGCTGGGCCGGCGGCATCCTGGTGGTGAACAACGCCGACGCGCAATGCGAAGGCTCGCGCAACCTGAAGAACCAGTACGGCGCCAGCATCAACCAGCCGTACTCGGTCGAGCGCTACCTCGGCGCCGTGCTCGCCAACCACCCGAACCGCAACCCGCGCGACGGCGCGATGCTGTGGTCGATCCTGAAGCAGGCCAACGGCAACTGCGGCAGCGCGCCGGTGGCCAGCCCGGGCTCGATCGGCAAGCGCATCCAGTCCTCGTTCGGCTTGCCGCAAGACCCGGCGCTGCAATCGCCCGAGTGGCGTTGACGCCCGGCCCCCGCGACGGGGGCTGAGCGGGGCCGGTCCAGCGGGCCGCCCCGCAAGGTTAGGTGCTGTCCGCGGCCGTCGGCCCGGACAGCCCGCTTTTCTCATCCTCCTCTCCCTTCCTCCTCATCCTCACGACCAGGAGCGACGATGCGACAGAGTCTTGTCCACCACCACACCCGACTACCCTTGGCGCTCGCCTTCACGGCCAGCTGGCTCGCCGCCTGCGGCGGCAGCGACGGCGGCGGCACCGCCGCGCCGCAGGCCTCTGCCACCAGCAACCTCGAGCATGCGCGCGCCGCGCACGCGCGCTATCAAGGCGGCCCGCAGCAGCGCCTCGCCCCACAACTCAGTGCCGCACCCGCCCCGGCCCCGGAGTGGGCCGAAGGCGTGACCTACAACACCGGCGCGCTGGTCAGCTACGAGGGCACCTTGTATGAGGCCCTGGTCGGCCACACGGCCTGGGCCGGCACCAACTGGAACCCGGCCGACACGCCCTCGCTGTGGCGCGCGGTGGGCGACGCGCCAGCCCCCGGGCCGGCGCCCACGCCCGCACCGCCGCCTCCGCCGCCTGCACCGACCCCGGCGCCGACGCCCGCCCCGACGCCAGCACCCACGCCAGCACCCACGCCAGCGCCAACACCCGCTCCCACCCCGGCGCCGGCGCCCACGCCTACCCCCGATGGCACCCCCGTGTCACGCCACGGCCAACTCAAGGTCTGCGGCACCCAGCTGTGCAACAGCTCGGGCCAGCCGGTGCAACTGCGCGGCATGAGCACGCACGGGCTGCAGTGGTATGGCCAGTGCGTCACGGACGGTTCGCTCGACGCGCTGGCCAAGGACTGGCGCGCCGACGTGATCCGCATCTCGATGTACGTCCAGGAGGGCGGCTACGAGACCGATCCGGAAGGTTTCACCGAACGGGTCGGCCGTGTCATCGAAGAAGCCACCGAGCGCGGCATGTATGCCATCGTCGACTGGCACATGCTCGACCCGGGCGATCCGAACTACAACCTCGACCGGGCCCGCACCTTCTTCACGCAGATCGCGCAGAAGTACGGACGCCAGCCCAACCTGCTGTACGAGATCGCCAACGAGCCGAGCGGCACGCCGTGGAACCGCATCCGCAGCTACGCGAACGAGTTGATCCCCGTGATCCGCGCCGTCGACCCCGAGGCACCGGTCATCGTCGGCACCCCGGCCTGGTCGTCGCTGGGGGTCTCGGAGGGCAGCAGTGCACAGGAGATCATCGACTCGCCGGTGAGCGCGGGCAACGTGCTCTACACCTTCCACTTCTACGCTGCGTCGCACCAGCAGGAATACCGCGACGAGTTGGCCCGCGCGTCGCAACGCCTGCCCATCTTCGTGACCGAGTTCGGCACCCAGCAAGCCACCGGTGACGGCGGCAACGACTTCGGCAGCGCGCAGGCCTACATGGACCTGCTCAACAGCCGCAAGATCAGCTGGGTCAACTGGAACTACTCCGACGACTTCCGCTCCGGCGCGGTCTGGAAGGAGGGCACCTGTTCGAGCGGCGACTGGAGCGCGTCGAACCTGAAACCCGCTGGCCAGTGGGTGCGCGATCAGATGCGCCAGCCGCGCTGACGAGAGCAGGAAGGGCGACGATGAGGCGGCACGCTGGACGTGCGCTACATCGTCGCCTCACGCTCGCGCTGGTCTAGCAGAAGCAGCGCGAGCGAGTTGACCGTGCAACGGGTGCCGACGCCCGTTTGTCGGCGCCGCTCGGCGCCGTGTCGCACGACGTGCGAGCCGCTTACGGGCATCACACGGAGTTACCGCGTTCGAGGCCTCTCGACGTTTTTTGCGGAACCGTTCCCAACGACACTAAACGGCGTTTCAACACACGAAGCAATCCGCCATGCAAGTAGAGGTGAGTCAGATGTTCAGAAAGTTCGATTCGACCGGCGCGGCGCGCCCCGTGCGTTTGACCGGTATCGCCATCGCGATGAGCGTGTGGCTCGCCGCCTGTGGTGGTGGCGATGGTGGTGACGGCGGCGGGGCGTCGGCCGCCGATGTGTCCGCGGAGGTCTCCGTCGACGATGACGCACAGGCCTCGGGAGGCGAGGGCCACGGCGCGCTCGAAACCGCCGCTGCGGCCCCCGTGGCGCCGCAGTTCCGCCTCCAGGAGCAAGCCAATGGCGAGTGCCTCAATGGCGGGGCCAGACCCGGCGCCACGCAAGGCGGCCTGTCGCGCAGCGACTGCGCCGGCACGGTGGCCCGCCAAGGTTTCGCGCTGCAGGCGGTGAGCGGCGACGCCAATGCCGTGACCTTGCAGCACGGGGCCAGCGGCCTGTGCATCGACATCCAAGGCGCGAGCCGCTCGAGCGGCGCGCGTGCCCTGCTGTGGAACTGCCACGGCAAACCCAACCAGCAGTTCACGCGTCGAGACGTCGGCAACGGCAACTACCAGCTGGTGGCGCGCCACAGCGGCCTCTGTCTCGATGTGGTCGACGGCGCCCGCGTTGAACAGCGCAGCTGCGACAGCAGCCAGCAGCGGCGCAGCCAGTTGTTCAAGTTCCCCTCGCTCACGACCACGCCCCCCACGACCGGCACCCCGGTCGCACGCCACGGGCAGCTCAAGGTTTGCGGCACCCAGCTGTGCAACAGCTCGGGCCAGCCGGTGCAGCTGCGCGGCATGAGCACGCACGGGCTGCAGTGGTATGGCCAGTGCATCACCGACGGCTCGCTCGACGCGTTGGCCAAGGACTGGCAGGCCGACGTGATCCGCATCTCGATGTACATCCAGGAGGGCGGCTACGAGACCGACCCCGAGGGCTTCACGCGCCAGGTCGGCCGCATCATCGAAGAAGCCACCGAGCGCGGCATGTACGCCATCGTCGATTGGCACATGCTGACCCCGGGCGACCCCAACTACAACCTCGACCGGGCCCGCACCTTCTTCACGCAGATCGCACAGAAGTACGGACGCCAGACCAACCTGCTGTACGAGATCGCCAATGAGCCGAGCGGCACGCCGTGGAGCCGCATCCGCAGCTACGCCAACGAGTTGATCCCCGTGATCCGCGCCGTCGACCCCGAAACGCCGGTCATCGTCGGCACGCCGGGCTGGTCATCGCTGGGGGTGTCCGAAGGCGGTGGGGCGCAGGAGATCATCGACTCGCCGGTGAGCGCGGGTAACGTGCTCTACACCTTCCACTTCTATGCCGCGTCGCACCATCAGGCCTATCGTGACGAGCTGCTGCGCGCGTCGCAACGCCTGCCCATCTTCGTGACCGAGTTCGGCACACAGGAGTACACCGGCGACGGCGGCAACGACTTCGGCAGCTCGCAGGCCTACATGGACCTGCTCAACAGCCGCAAGATCAGCTGGGTCAACTGGAACTACTCCGACGACCACCGCTCCGGCGCCGTCTGGAAGCAGGGCACCTGTGCCAGCGGCAACTGGAGTGCGTCGAACCTGAAGCCCGCCGGTGTGTGGGTGCGTGACCAGATGCGCAAGCCGCGCTGAGGAGCAGGCGATGAGGAGCCACGCAACCCATGATGTGAGAGGCGCTTCATCGTCCTGGACGCTGGCCTTGGTGGCCGCCGCCTGCCTGTCGGCGTGCGGTGGCGGCGAGGGCGGCAGTGGGGCCGCCACGTCGGCTTCCACGGCCGATACCGGCGGCGAGCGTGCCGGCGCCGCAGCCGCGCCCGCGCCGGGTGTCTACCGGATCAAATCGGTGTTCTCTGGCCTGTGCCTCACGGTGCAGGGCGGTAGCACCGCCGACGGGGCGGGCATCCGGCAGGACCGCTGCGGCGATGCCGCCTCGCAACGCTTCGAGTTGCGCCAGGACGAAGGTGGCAGCCACCGCTTCGTCAACCAGGGCAGCGGCAAGTCGCTCGACATCCGCGAAGTCTCGACTGCCAACGGCGCGCTGCTCCAGCAATGGGCCGGCGCGCCGACCGACAACCAGCGTTTTGTCGTCCAGACCTCCGGCAACGGCGAGGCCATCCGCGCGCGCCATAGCGGCAAGTGTCTCGACGTCAAGGACTGGAATGCCAATGCCGGCGCCGAGATCCAGCAGTGGGACTGCGCCGGCAGCAGCAATCAGCAATGGCGCTTCGAAGCGGTGGCGGCCCCGTCGCCCGGCCCCGCACCCGGCTGGCGGATGGTCTGGCGCGACGAGTTCGACGGCAACGCCATCGACCGGTCCAAATGGGGCTTCGAGGTCAATGCCCAGGGCGGCGGCAACAACGAATGGCAGTACTACACCGACCGCCCCGAGAACGCCTGGGTGGCCAACGGTGTGTTGAACCTGCAGGCACGCCAGGAGCGCTATTGCGCCGCCGAAGGCTGCCGCGACTACACCTCGTCGCGCCTGCGCACGCTGGGCAAGGGCGACTGGCTGTATGGCCGCGTCGAAGTGCGCGCCAAGCTGCCGCGCGGGCAGGGCTTGTGGCCGGCGATCTGGATGCTGCCGACCGACTGGGTCTATGGCGGCTGGGCCGCCAGTGGTGAGATCGACATCATGGAAGCCGTCAATCCGGCAGCCAGTGGCGGCAACACCATCTACGGCTCGATCCACTACGGCAACCCGTGGCCGGGCAACCAGCACAAGACCGTGGGCTACAACCCGCCGTCGAGCGTCACCGACAACTTCCACACCTACACCATCGAGTGGGAGCCGGGGCAGATCCGCTGGTATGTCGACAACGTGCACTACGCGACGCAGACCGAGTGGTGGTCGAGCGGGGGCGCCTTCCCGGCACCGTTCGATCGGCGCTTCCATTTGATCCTGAATGTCGCCGTCGGCGGCAACTGGCCCGGCGGCACCAACGCCGAGACCCGCTTCCCGCAGAAGATGGAAGTGGACTTCGTGCGCGTGTACCAGAAGACGGGCGGCTGACACCAGCATCCCCCGCGAACGGACGGTGCTCCGCCCGCTCGTCAGCTTCTCTTCAGGTCCGGCGGGTGCAATCCGCCCGTCGCTTGCGCCCGTGTGGCGCAGCGACACCACCGGGGTGGGCCGGCGGTTCGGGTGACATGAACCGATCGGCACGCCTCGCGTTTTAACCATATCCAGAGACGCCATGCAGGGAGAGGTGAGCCAGATGTTGTGGAAGTTCGATCAACGCAAGCCGGTCGCGCGCCGAGTGCAACTCACGGGGGTTGCCGTCGCGGTCGGGCTGCTCCTCGCCGCCTGCGGCGGCAGTGACGGCGGTGGCGGCGGTGGCGGCGAAAGCGCCGCGTCCGACCAGGCGGTGGAGCCGTCGAACCAGGGCAGCGTGCGGGCGCTGGCGGCCAACGGCCGCGCGATCGCGCTGGCGGTCGACGCGCCGATCTTCCGCATCCAGGAGCAGGCCAATGGCGAATGCCTGGAAGGCGCCACAAGCACCGGTGCGTCGCAAGGCGGCCTGACCCGGCGCGCCTGTTCCACCGCGTCGACCGCGCAGGGTTTCCACGTCCTGCCGGTGGCCGGTGCCGCCGCCAACGTGGTGACGCTGCAGCATGCGGCGAGCGGTTTGTGCGTGGATGTCCAGGGCGGCAGCAAATCGGCGGGCGCACGGGCGCTGCTGTGGACCTGTCACGGCATGACCAATCAGCAATTCGTCCGGCGCGCCGACAGCAACGGCAACCACCAACTGGTGGCGCGCCACAGCGGGTTGTGTCTCGACGTGATCGACAACAGCGCGGGCCCGCGGATCGAACAACGCAACTGCGACACCAGCAAGCAACGTCTCAGCCAGTTGTTCGAGTTTGCGCAGCTGACCGCGGCGCCAACGCCCGCGCCGGCGCCGACCCCCGCACCGACCCCCGCACCGACCCCCGCACCGACCCCCGCACCGACTCCGGCGCCCACCCCAGCACCCACCCCAGCACCCACCCCAGCACCGACACCAGCCCCCACTCCGGCACCGGCGCCTTCGCCTGCGGTCGAGGTGCAGTTCGCACCGACGCAGGCCGAGATCGCCAACCCCGAGCGCGGCTTCTACCGCTGGGCCTGGACCGACCTCGACAAGCTGAGTGCCAGCGACGCCGCCGACGCCTACGCCAAGGGCTTCCGCCTGGTGTACGGCACCGTGCGGCTGGACACCTGGCGCACCACGGCGCTACCGACCACGCTGCTCGACAACCTGGCCAAGAGTTTCGAGAACGCGCGGCGTGCCGGCATCAAGGTGGTCCCCCGCTTCGTCTACAACTATCCCGAGAGCGAAACCGAGTACCGCAACGCCAAGGACGCGACACTCGACCAAGTGCTCGCGCACATTGCCCAGCTCAAGCCGGTGCTGCGCGACAACGCCGACGTCGTCGCCTACCTGCAGGCCGGCTTCATCGGTGCCTGGGGCGAGTGGCACACCTCGTCCAACAACCTGACCAGCACCACCAGCCGCACCCGCATCCGCGATGCGCTGCTCGACGCGCTGCCCGGCGAGAAGTTCGTGCAGCTGCGCTACCCGGCGCATGTGATGAGCTGGTTCTCGAGCGCGCCGACCGAGGCGATTGCGCTGGGCGGCAGCGCCCAGTCGCGCATCGGCATGCACAACGACTGTTTCCTCGCCAGTGCCACCGATGTCGGCACCTACAGCGAAGACCCGGCGACGCGGCAGCGCGAGCGTGACTATGTGGCGGCCGTCAGCAAGGTCGCACCCTTCGGTGGCGAAACCTGCAACCCGCTGGACGAAGACGGCGCCGTGCCACGCACCAGCTGCGATGCGATCCTGAGCGAAGGCCGGCAGTTCTCGCTCAGCTATCTCAACGCCGAGTACTACACCGAGCAGTTCCACCAGCGCTGGAAGGCGCAGGGGTGTTATGCCGAGGTGCAGCGGTTGATGGGGTACCGGATCGAGCTGGTGTCGGCGGCGCACGCGGCCAATGTGGCCGGCGGCCAGTCGCTCGCCCTGCGCTTCAGCGTACGCAACATCGGCTGGGCCAGGCCGTACAACCCGCGCGCCGTCACGGTGGTGCTGCGTCACCGCGGCACCGGCCAGCAGGTGGCGCTGGCCGCCAACGGTGTCGATCCGCGCCGCTGGTTGCCGGGCGGGTCGTTCACGCACGATTTGCAGCTCACCGTGCCAACGGGCACACCGGCCGGCGAATACGACGTCTACCTGAGCCTGCCGGACGGCGCGGAACGTCTGAAGCGAGACGCCCGCTTTGCGATCCGGCCTGCCAATGCCGACCAGGCCGGCGCCGGCCAGGCGTGGGACGCTCAACTGGGCGCCTTCCGTTTCGGCAGCACGCTGACGGTTCAGTAAGAGGCGTCAGGGGCCGGCGACCGGCCCCGTCGTCATCCGCGCGGCGCGACTTCGGCCACCACGCTGGAGTCGCAGCCGCTGCCGGCCGAGATCAGCCGGCGCGCCGCGCGGGCCAGCATCGGCGCCGCCCAGCGTAAGGTGCGCGGCAGATGCCGCTCAGGCTGCGCCAGCAGTCCGCACCGGTAGCGCCCTTCGGCGTCGCTCCAGAACAGCGCGCTGCACCCGCCACGGCGCCGACCGCTGACCAGTTGCCCGGCCGGGCAGGGCTCGTCGGCGCAGCAAACGCCACAGCCGTTGCAGGCTCGGCCTTCAGCGGGTTTTGGAGGGGCGTCGGTACGCAAGTAGATGATGCGCTGCGGCATCCCGCCATCATGACGCCGGCGCGCCTGCCGTGATCGGCGGAAAAGCGGCCGCTTCAGCGCCCGCGCGTCCGACCTCGCGGTGCCGACCGCAGCCCGCAAGATGTCCACCGCCGCGGGCCTCCAGCAGGCCTTGCCGCGCGGACGGGCGCCCTGGCCGACCGTGCGGGCGGCTGCGATCCCGGGTATCGTTCCGGCTGGGCGTTTCGGCGCCGTCACGGTGACACGGTCTGCTCCCCGGCGGCTGCAGGCCGCCAGCAGGAGCAAGCCACTTGAAATCCGTCCTTCTGACCGGCTTCGAGCCGTTCGACCGCGAGACGGTCAACCCGTCCATCGAAGCCGTCCTGGCCGTCGAGGCCGCCGGCATCTGCGGGGTGCGCCTGGTGACCGCCGAGCTGCCGTGCGCCTTCGACACGTCAGCAGAGCAGATGCGCCGGCTGCTCGAACAGCATCGACCCGACTTGATCGTGGCCGTCGGGCAAGCCGGCGGGCGTACCGAGCTGACCCTCGAACGCGTCGCGATCAACCTGGACGATGCGCGCATCCCCGACAACGCCGGCGCACAGCCCATCGACCGGCCGGTGGTCGCCGGCGGCCCGGCCGCCTACTTCAGCAGCCTGCCACTCAAAGCCACGGTGCAGGCCTTGCGCAAGGGCGGCATTCCGGCTTCAGTCTCGTACACGGCCGGCACCTTTGTTTGCAATCACCTGTTCTATGCGCTGATGCACGAGGTGGCGACGTTGCAGCGCGTCTGCCGAGCCGGCTTCGTGCATGTCCCCTACCTGCCGGCGCAGGCTGCAGCCCACCCCGGGCAGCCGAGCATGGCCCTGGCCACCATGGTCGAAGGGCTGCGTCTGGTCGTGTCGACGGCGTTGAGCGTCGCGCAGGACACCCGGGAATCGGCGGGGCAGCTGCATTGAAAAGGCGAGGGCCACGCCCGCCAGATGAAAACGAGGCCCGCAGGCCTCCAACAAAAACGGGGCCTGCAGGCCCCGTGACTCAGGCAACGCCAGCCGCGTCTTATTCGTCGCGCCCGGCGCCGATGCCCAGCAGCATCAACAGCGACTGGAACACGTTGTACAGGCTCAGGTAGACGCCCAGCGTGGCGGTGATGTAGTTGGTTTCGTGGCCGTCTTGCACGCGCTTCAGGTCATACAGGATGAAGGCCGAGAAGATGCCAACGGCCAGCACCGACAGCGTGATCATCAGCGCACCCGACTGCAGGAACAGATTGGCGAGGCCGGCCACCAGCAGCATCACGGCACCGATGAAGAGCCACTTGCCCATCGCCGACAGGTCGCGCTTGATCACCGACGACAGCACCGCCATGCCCAGGAAGATCGTGCCGGTGCCGGCGAAAGCCGTCATCACCAGCCCGGCGCCGTTGGCCAGGCCGAGCACCGTGCCGACCAGGCGCGACAGCATCACACCCATGAAGAAGGTGAACGCCAGCAGCACCGGCACGCCGGCGGACGAATTCTTGGTCTTCTCGATCGCGAACATGAAGCCGAAGGCGCCGGCGAGGAAGATCACGGCGCTCATGCCGGCCCCCAGACCCATCGCCAGGCCGGTGCTCACGCCCAGCCAGGCGCCGAGCACGGTGGGCACCATCGACAGCGACAGCAGCCAATAGGTGTTGCGCAGAACCCGGTTGCGCTGCTCCGCAGAGACAACGCCGCCGGCCGTGTAAAGAGATTGGAATTGCGGATTCATAGCGGTTCTCCAGTTGGATACAGGGCGGCAGCACCGAGCGCGAGGCGCTGGGCCACCGGGTCACGCTGGACTGTAGAACGAGCAACACTTCGCGTAAATTCGAATTTACGCACGTTATATTTCAGTTTTCGCGAAGCGTCCCGAAGCAGCCAGGCCGTCGTCTCTACACCCAGTGTGAACCATCCGACATGAACTTCAAACACTTGCACTACTTCTGGGCGGCCGCCAAGGCCGGGGGTGTGGTCCGGGCCGGCGAGCAGTTGCACACCACACCGCAAACGCTGTCGGCCCAGATCAAGCTGCTCGAAGAACGGCTCGGTTGCGCGCTGTTCAAGAAGGTGGGGCGCCGGCTCGAGCTGACAGAGGCGGGGCGCATCGCACTCGGCTACGCCGACCAGATCTTCGCGCTCGGCGCCGAACTGGAAGTGGCACTCGAGCAGGCCCGCAGCGGCCAGCGGCGGCTCGACTTCCGTGTCGGCATCGCCGACTCGGTGCCCAAGTCCATCGCCTACCGGCTGCTGGAGCCGGCGATGGACCTGCCGCAGTCGGTGCGGCTGCTGTGCCACGAAGGCAAGTTCCAGGACTTGCTCGGCCAGATGGCCGTGCACCGCCTCGACATGGTGTTGGCCGACGAGCCGATGAGCAGCCAGTTCAGCGTCAAGGCCTTCAGCCACGCCCTGGGGCGCACGGCGATGAGTTTTTTCGCCGCACCGCAGCTGGTCCGCACGCTGCAGGGGGAGTTTCCGCGCAACCTCGAGGGCGCGCCGATGCTGCTGCAAGGTGCGGCGTCGGCGATGCGGCAGCGGTTCGAGTTCTGGTTGGCCCAGCACGGGCTGCGGCCGCGCACCATCGGGGAGTTCGACGATGCCGCCTTGATGAAGGCCTTCGGCGGCGAAGGCCGGGGCGTGTTCATGTCGCCGGCCGTGCTGGAAGCCGAGACCTGCGAGCAGTACGGCGTCGAGGTGCTGGGGCGCACGCCCGACCTGGTCGAGGAGTTCTATGCCGTGTCGGTCGAGCGGCGCATCACGCACCCCGGGGTGGCGGCGGTGACCCAGGCGGCACGCAACCGCCTGTTCAGCGCCTGAGGTGCGCCGCCGGGACAGAGCGCAGTCCGCGGCGGCGGCGGGGCGTCAGAGCCCGGCCACCGGCACCGGCTGGCCGCCCTTGAAGGTGAACACCGTGACCGGCGAGGACTTCAGGTCGCGCTTGGCGTCGAAGGCGTAGCTGCCCGCCACGCCGCTGTAGTTGCCGCTGGCGAGGGCGGCGGCCACCTTGTCGGGCGCCGTCGAGTTGGCGCGCTGCATCGCATCGGCGATCAAATGCATGGCGTCGTAGAACGACACGGCATAGGTCAGCGGGTCGCGCTTGTGCGCCGCCTTGTACTTGTCGACGAAGGCCTGGCCGTTGTTGACACGGTTGAGCATCGCGCCGCCCTGGGTGCACCAGACGTTGTCGCCCACCAGGTCGCCGCCGGCCAGCTTGGCGGTCTCGCTCGAGCAGATGCCGTCGCCTCCCAGCAGTTTCGCGGTGACGCCCAGGCTCTTCATCTGGCGGGCCATCGGCCCGGCCTGCGGCGAGTAGCCGCCGAAGAAGATGGCGTCGGGCTTGCCGGCCTTCAGGGTGGTCAGCGTGGCGGTGAAGTCGGCCGCCTTGTCCGACGTGTACTCGCGCCCCGTCACGGTCAGGCCGTTGGCCTTGGCTTCGCGGGCGAATTCGTCGGCGACGCCGACGCCGTAGGCGGTGCGGTCGTCGATGATCGCCACCTTCTTCAGCTTCAGTTCCTTGGCCGCATAGACCGCCATCTTGGCGCCCAGCTGGCTGTCGCTGGCGCCGACGCGGAACAGGCGCTGGTGGCCTTGTTCGGTGACCTTGGGGTTGGACGCCACCGTCGCCACCACCACCCCGGCCTCGTGATAGACGCGGGACGCCGGCAGCGTGACGCCGGAGTTGTAGGGCCCGACGACAAAATGCACGCCCCGGTCGACCAGTTTCTGCGCCACCGAGACGCCTTGACGCGGGTCGGCCTGGTCGTCCTCCGCCACGATCTCGAAGCGCACCGGCTTGCCATTGACGCTGATCGGCTTGGCATTGAGTTCCTGCACGGCCAGTTGCAGGCCGCCGAGATTGTCCTGCCCGGCGGCCGTCTGCGCGCCGGACAGCGGTCCGCTGAAGCCGATCGGCACGGTGGCGGTCTGCGCGACGGCCGGCGCAGCCAAGGCGCCCAGCGTCAAGGCCGCGGCAGCGGCGACGAGCAGCGGACGTTTGCCAACGGTGTACATGGGGAGGTCTCCTGTTCGATATGGAAGGTTGGGGCGACGGCCGCAGCCCGTCTCGATGGACGCGCCCGGCGTCAGGAGCGCGATTGTCGGCGCTAGTGCGCTGGAACTTGTTCGGAAATCAATAGCGACTGCCGCTCGGATAGTCACCTGGCAGAGAATGAAGGGTGACGACGGGCGACCCGGCCGGCGCGCACGCCGCCCAAAGTGCAACTGCCACGAAACCGGGACGGCGATGTGCTCACGGCGGCCACCGGCCACGCGTGTCCACGGGCCATGCAGGGGCGGTTCCAACGAGCGCGCAGGACGAGCCGACCGAGGACGGGCTACAGTAACATCAAGTTACTGATTGTGTGCGGCGCGCAGCGACATTACGGGCTGGGTTATAGCGCCTGTTACTTGCGCAGAGGAGTAAAGCAATGAACGCGCCTGATCAACTTGCCGTCGAGGCCGGCACCGAACCCCTGGCCATGATGCTGAGCGCGTTGACCGCGCTGCGCCGGGGCGACGCGACGGCGCGGCTGCCCATGCATTGGAGCGGGGTGCACGGCAAGGTGGCCGAGGTCTTCAACGACGTGGTCGAGCGCAATGCCGAGATGGCACAGGAACTGGCGCGGCTGCGGCAGGTGGTCGGCAAGGAAGGCAAGCTGAAGCAGCGCGCCTCGCTGACCGGCGCCAAGGGCTTCTGGGGCGAGTCGATCGACTGCATCAACTCGCTGATCGACGACCTGGTGCACCCCACGAGCGAGGTGGCGCGTGTGATCGGCGCGGTGGCGCAAGGCGATTTGTCCAAGAGCATGGCGCTGGAAGTGGAGGGCCGCCCGCTGGAGGGCGAGTTCCTGCGCACCGCCAAGACCATCAACAAGATGGTGGAGCAGCTGGGCAACTTCTCGGCCGAAGTGACGCGCGTGGCGCGCGAGGTGGGCACCGAAGGCAAGCTGGGCGGCCAGGCCAAGGTGAAGGGCGTCGCGGGCACCTGGAAAGACCTGACCGACTCGGTCAACTCGATGGCCGGCAACCTGACCGACCAGGTGCGCAACATCGCCGACGTGACCACCGCGGTGGCCAAGGGCGACTTGTCGAAGAAGATCGACGTGGACGTCAAGGGCGAGTTCCTGACGCTCAAGAACACCATCAACACCATGGTGGACCAGCTGCGCAGCTTCGCTTCGGAAGTGACGCGGGTGGCGCGTGAGGTGGGTACCGAGGGCAGCCTGGGCGGCCAGGCCCGCGTGGAAGGGGTGTCGGGCACCTGGAAGGACTTGACCGACTCGGTCAACTCGATGGCCGGCAATTTAACCTCGCAGGTGCGCAACATCGCCGACGTGACGAAGGCGGTGGCCGCGGGCGACTTGTCCAAGAAGATCACGGTGGACGTGAAGGGCGAGATCCTCGAGCTGAAGAACACCGTCAACACCATGGTGGACCAGCTGCGATCGTTCGCCGCGGAAGTGACGCGTGTGGCGCGTGAGGTGGGCACCGAAGGCAAGCTGGGCGGCCAGGCCGACGTGCAGGGTGTGGCCGGCACCTGGAAGGACTTGACCGAATCGGTCAACTTCATGGCCGGCAACCTGACCTCGCAGGTGCGCAACATCGCCGACGTGACCAAGGCGGTGGCCGCAGGCGACTTGTCCAAGAAGATCACGGTGGACGTGAAGGGCGAGATCCTGGAGCTGAAGAACACCGTGAACACGATGGTGGACCAGCTGCGATCGTTCGCCGCCGAAGTGACGCGTGTGGCGCGTGAGGTGGGCACCGAAGGCAAGCTGGGCGGCCAGGCCGACGTGCAGGGCGTGGCCGGCACCTGGAAGGACTTGACCGAGTCGGTCAACTTCATGGCCGGCAATTTGACCTCGCAGGTGCGCAACATCGCCGAGGTGACGACGGCCGTGGCGGCCGGCGACTTGTCCAAGAAGATCACGGTGGACGTGAAGGGCGAGATCCTGGAGCTGAAGAACACCATCAACACGATGGTGGACCAGCTGCGATCGTTCGCCGCCGAAGTGACGCGTGTGGCGCGTGAGGTGGGCACCGAAGGCAAGCTGGGCGGCCAGGCCGACGTGCAGGGTGTGGCCGGCACCTGGAAGGACTTGACCGAGTCGGTCAACTTCATGGCCGGCAACCTGACCTCGCAAGTGCGCAACATCGCCGAGGTGACCACGGCGGTGGCGGCCGGCGACCTGTCCAAGAAGATCACGGTGGACGTGAAGGGCGAGATCTCCGAGCTGAAGAACACCATCAACATCATGGTGGACCAGCTGTCGTCGTTCGCCGCCGAGGTGACCCGCGTGGCCCGCGAGGTGGGCAGCGAAGGCAAGCTGGGCGGCCAGGCCGACGTGCAGGGTGTGGCCGGCACCTGGAAGGACTTGACCGAGTCGGTCAACTCGATGGCCGGCAACCTGACCTCGCAGGTGCGCAACATCGCCGACGTGACCAAGGCGGTGGCCGCGGGTGACTTGTCCAAGAAGATCACGGTGGATGTGAAGGGCGAGATCCTGGAGCTGAAGAACACCGTGAACACGATGGTGGACCAGCTGCGATCGTTCGCCGCCGAAGTGACGCGTGTGGCGCGTGAGGTGGGCACCGAAGGCAAGCTGGGCGGCCAGGCCGACGTGCAGGGCGTGGCCGGCACCCGGAAGGACTTGACCGAGTCGGTCAACTTCATGGCCGGCAATTTGACCTCGCAGGTGCGCAACATCGCCGAGGTGACGACGGCCGTGGTGGCCGGCGACTTGTCCAAGAAGATCACGGTGGACGTGAAGGGCGAGATCCTGGAGCTGAAGAACACCATCAACACGATGGTGGACCAGCTGCGATCGTTCGCGGCCGAAGTGACGCGTGTGGCGCGTGAGGTGGGCACCGAAGGCAAGCTGGGCGGCCAGGCCGACGTGCAGGGTGTGGCCGGCACCTGGAAGGACTTGACCGACTCGGTCAACTCGATGGCGTCCAACCTGACCGTGCAGCTGCGCGACGTCTCCAAGGTGGCGACCGCCATCGCGATGGGCGACTTGACGCAGAAGATCACCGTGGACGTGCGCGGCGAGATTCTGCAGATCAAGAACGTGATCAACATCATGGTCGACCAGCTGTCGTCGTTTGCCGCCGAAGTGACCCGGGTGGCGCGTGAGGTGGGCACCGAAGGTCGACTCGGCGGCCAGGCGCAGGTGCGCGGCGTGTCCGGCACCTGGAAGGACCTGACCGACAACGTCAACTTCATGGCCGGCAACCTGACCGGCCAGGTGCGCGGCATCGCCAAGGTGGTGACCGCCGTGGCCAACGGCGACCTGAAGCAGAAGTTGACCGTGGAGGCCAAGGGCGAGATCGCCGCGCTGGCCGAGACCATCAACAGCATGACCGACACGCTGGCCACCTTCGCCGACCAGGTGACCACGGTGGCGCGCGAAGTGGGCGTGGAAGGCAAGCTGGGCGGCCAGGCCAAGGTGCCGGGCGCGGCGGGGACCTGGAAGGGCCTGACCGAGAACGTCAACCAGCTCGCGGCCAACCTGACCACCCAGGTGCGCGCGATCGCCGAGGTGGCGACCGCCGTGACGCAGGGCGACTTGACCCGCTCGATCACGGTGGAGGCGCAAGGTGAGGTGGCGGCCCTGAAGGACGCGATCAACGAGATGATCCGCAACCTGAAGGACACCACGCAGAAGAACACCGAACAGGATTGGCTGAAGACCAACCTGGCCAAGTTCAGCCGCATGCTGCAGGGCCAGAAAGACCTGGTCACCGTCGGCCAGCTGATCCTGTCCGAGCTGGCGCCGGTGGTGGGCGCACAGCAGGCCGAGTTCTATGTGGTCAGCAGCGCCTCCGAGCGTCCGCGTTTGAAGCTGTTCGCCAGTTATGCCTCCGGCGGCCAGCAGACCCACGGCAAGGAGATGGAGCTGGGCCAGGGCCTGGTGGGCCAGTGCGCGCTCGACAAAGAAAAAATCCTGCTGACCAACGTGCCCTCGCACGCCTTCCGCATCGCCTCGGGCTTGAGCGAAAGCGCGGCGATGGACGTGCTGGTGCTGCCGGTGGTGTTCGAAGGGCAGGTGCGGGGCGTGCTGGAGCTGGCCTCGCTGGAGCGCTTCAACCCGGCGCACGAGGCCTTCCTCGACCAGCTGACGGAAAGTATCGGCATCGTGATCAACACGATCGAGGCCAACACTCGCACCGAAGACCTGCTGAAGCAATCGCAGTCGCTGGCCGAGGAGCTGCAGAGCCGCCAACAGGAACTGCAGCAGACCAACCAGGAGCTGCAGGAGAAAGCCCGCCTGCTGGCGCACCAGAACCAGGAGGTCGAGCGCAAGAACCAGGAGGTCGAGCAGGCCCGCCAGGCGCTGGAAGAAAAGGCCGAGCAGCTGGCGTTGACGTCGAAGTACAAGTCGGAGTTTTTGGCCAACATGTCGCACGAGCTGCGCACGCCGCTCAACAGCCTGTTGATCCTGTCCGACCAGCTGTGCAAGAACGGCGAGGGCAATTTGACGCCCAAGCAGGTGGAGTTCTCCAAGACCATCCACTCGTCGGGCAACGACTTGCTGATGCTGATCAACGACATCCTCGACCTGTCGAAGATCGAGTCGGGCACCGTCGCGGTCGACGTCAGCGAGCTGCGGCTGGACGAGTTGCAGCGGTATGTGGAGCGCAGCTTCCGCCACTTCGCCGAGTCGAAGCATGTCGATTTCCAGGTGCGGGTCGACACGCCGCTGCCGCGCAGCATCGTCACCGACGTCAAGCGGCTGCAGCAGATCATCAAGAACCTGCTGTCCAATGCCTTCAAGTTCACCCACGAAGGCCAGGTCACCTTCACGCTCAGCACCGTCGAGAGCGGCTGGTCGCCTGACCACGAAGAGCTGAACCGCGCCGGCCAGGTGGTGGCCTTCGAGGTCTCCGACACCGGCATCGGCATCTCGCCCGACAAGCAGCAGATCATCTTCGAGGCCTTCCAGCAGGCCGACGGCAGCACCAGCCGCAAATACGGCGGCACCGGGCTGGGCCTGGCCATCAGCCGCGAGTTGTCGCGGCTTCTGGGTGGCGAGATCCGGCTGGTGAGTGCGCCGGGCAAGGGCAGCGTGTTCACGCTGTTCCTGCCTCAGAGCCTGAACCCGCAACGGGCGTCGCGGGCGGCCAAGTCCGCAGCCGGCGACGCCGCGCGCGACCAGGCCGCGAAAGCGCTGCAAGGCCCGGCACCCCGCGGACTCGCGGCGCAGGCCGGCGGCGTGGCGACGCCGAGAGCCGCCGCTTTGACACCCGTCCCGGATGCCGACGTCCAGGAGGGGCTGGCCCCCAATCTGGCGCAGGACGATCGCGACGAGATCACGCCGGGCGACCGCGTGCTGCTGATCGTCGAGAACGAACTCAGCTTCGCCAAGGTGATGCTCGAGTCGGCCCGCGAGCACGGCTTCAAAGGCCTGGTCAGCACCAGCGGCACGCATGCGCTGGCGATGACGTACGAGTACCAGCCGGCCGCGATCACGCTGGACATCCACCTGCCGGACATGCAGGGCTGGTTCATCCTCGACCGCCTCAAGGCCGACCTGGCGATGCGCCATGTGCCCATCGTCGTCGTGTCGACCGACGATGCGCGCGAGCGCGCGCTGCAAGGCGGCGCGCTGGCGTTTTTGGCCAAGCCGCTGCAGTCGAAAGACCAGGTCGACCGGGCGGTCGCCGGCCTGGCCGGGTTCACCGGCCGCACCCAGCGCCGCCTGGTGGTCGCGATGCCCGAAGGCGCGCCGCGCGAGCACCTGCTGGCGTGTTTGCAGGCCGACGTCGACGTGGTGGTGACCGCCGACGACGTGGCCGCGCTGCACGCGCTACGCCAGGGCGGCGTCGATGCCTTGGTGGTCGACAGCTCGCTGCCGGGCCTGGAACCCGAGGACGTGCTGAGCGTGGCCGATGCAGCCAGCACCGAGCGGCCGCTGCCGGTGGTGGTGTTCAACGGTGGCCCGCAGGACGCGACCGCCACATGGAGCAAGGCCCATTTGACGCTGCCGGTGCGGGTGGCCGGCTCGATGACCGAGTTGCTCGACCACACCGCCTTCTTCCTGCACCGCAACCTGGCCGCGATGCACAGCGACGAACGTGGCCTGCTGGAAGCGCTGCGTCAGGACCAGTACAGCCTGGCCGGCAAGAAGGCGCTGATCGTCGACGACGACATGCGCAACATCTTCGCGCTGGCCACCGTGCTGGACGAGCACGGCATGGTGATCGCGTCGGCCGAGAGCGGACGCGATGCGATCCGCTTGGTGCAGACCGATCCGTCGATCGACATCGTCCTGATGGACATCATGATGCCGGAGATGGACGGCATGGCCACCATCAAGGAGATCCGCAAATTGCCCGGGGGACGTGACCTGCCCATCGTCGCCGTGACCGCCAAGGCCATGAAGGGCGACCGAGAAAAGTGCTTCCAGGCGGGCGCCTGGGACTATCTGTCCAAACCGGTCGACACCGCTCATTTGCTGTCGGTCCTGCGGAGCTGGTTGTGCCGTTGAATTCCCGCCCCCTCGAATCCGAGATGCCGGCCCTGTTGCCGGGCCCGCCGCCGGGCAGCATCCTGATCGTCGACGACCTGCCCGACAAGCTGCTGGTGCTGCAGACCGTGCTCGAGGACCTGGGCCAGAACCTGGTGTTCGCCCGCTCCGGCCGGGAAGCGCTGCGCGAAGTGCTGCAGCGCGAGTTCGCGGTGATCCTGCTCGACGTCAACATGCCCGACATCGACGGGCTCGAGACCGCCCGTTTGATCCGCAGCTACAAACGCTCGGCCCACACCCCCATCATCTTCATCACCGCCTACGCCGACGAGATGCAGACCTCGCGCGGCTATTCGCTCGGCGCGGTCGACTACATCCTGTCGCCGGTGGTGCCGGAGGTGCTGCGCAGCAAGGTCAAGGTGTTCGTCGAGCTGTACGCGATGCAGCAACGTGCCCGCGAGCAGGCCGAGGAGCGCGTCGCGTTCGCGGCCGAACAGGCGGCGCGGCGGGCGGCCGAGGAAAACTCGCGCCGCTCGGCCTTTTTGGCCCAGGCCAGTCGGGTGCTGGGCGGCTCGCTCGATCTCGACATCGCGACGCGCGAACTGATGCAGCTGCTGGTGCCCGACACCGCGGCGCTGGCCGTGCTGTCGCTCGACGATGAGCAAGGCCGCCAGCGCAGCTGCTTGATCCACCAAGCGCACACCGGTCGTGCCCCGGTGGAGCGCGCTTACCAGGACCTGCCGGGTCCGCTGCAGCAGCTGTTCCAGCGCGCGCGTGCTGACGAGCGGCGGGTGGACGCGACACATTTGCAGCCCGCCGCCACCGACGTCACCACCGGATGGTGGCCCGGCCTCGACGCCGACACCCCGGCGGCCGCCGTGCCCTTGATGGTCGGCGGCAAGACGCTCGGCTGTCTGCTGGTCGCCGGCCCCACCGACGCGGCGCCGCTGGGCGGCCCGAGCTTTCCCGCGCTGGAGGAACTGGCCGGGCGAGCCGCGATCGCCTTCGAGAACGCCCGCCTGTACCGGAGCCTGCAAAACGAGATCGTCGAACGGCGCGAGGCCGAGGCGCAGCTGCACGAGGTCAACCGCCGCAAGGACGAATTCCTCGCGATGCTGTCGCACGAGCTGCGCAATCCCTTGGCACCGATCCGCAACGCCATCGAGGTGATCCGCCGCGTCGCGCCGCCCGACGCCAAGATCGACTGGGCGCGCGACGTGATGGACCGCCAGGTGCGGCACCTGACACGTCTGGTCGAGGAACTGCTCGACGTGGCGCGCATCAACCAGGGCAAGATCGCCCTGCACAAGGAGGCGGTGGAGCTGGGCTCGGTGATCGCGCATGCCGTCGAGACGGTGCGCCCTGCGATCGAAGCCCGCCACCACACACTCGAACTGTCGTTGCCCGAGCAGCCGGCCTGGCTGCAAGCCGATTTCAGCCGTCTGTCGCAGATCATTGCGAACCTGCTCAACAACGCCGCCAAGTACACCGAGGACGGCGGCCGCATCGAGTTGATCGCCAGTGTCGCCGACGGCCAGGCGCGCTTGACGGTGCGCGACAACGGCATCGGCATCGACCCGCGGTTGCTGCCGCGCGTGTTCGATCTGTTCCAGCAGGGCGAGCAGACACTTGACCGCAGCCAGGGTGGCCTGGGCGTCGGGCTGACGCTGGTGCAACGGCTGGTGGAACTGCACCAGGGCAGGGTGGAGGCGCACAGCGCCGGCACCGGCAAGGGTTCGGAGTTCCGGGTCTTCATGCCGTGTTTGAGCGTGATCGAACCGGCGACGTCACACGCGGCGACCGAGCTCGAGGGCCCCAAACAAGGCTGCCGGGTGCTGATCGTCGACGACAACCAGGACGCCGCCGACAGCGTCGCGGCCGTGTTGGCACTCGACGGGCATGAGGTCAAGACCGTCGGCGACGGCAGCCTGGCGTTGGCCAGCGCGCCGGTCTACGTGCCGCAGGTGGTGCTGCTCGACATCGGCTTGCCCGGTCTCAATGGTTATGAGGTCGCACGGCGTTTGCGACAGATGGCCCCTACCCGCGATGCACTGCTGATCGCGTTGACCGGCTACGGCCAGCGCGAAGACCGCGAGATCGCGATGCAGGCCGGCTTCGACGTCCATCTCGTCAAGCCCGCCAGCCCGACGGAAGTCGGGCGCATCATCGACGAATGGCAGCAGCAGGGGGCGCGAGCAGTAGCGGGCGACGCCGACGCGGCGCAGAAGCTCCAGCGGTCTTAGGGCGAGTTCACACGACGCATGGCTGTTCGTGTGAACAGGCCCTAAGGCGGGGCCGTCGCCTCACGACTTGTCGCGCCGGCGCAGGTTCTTGCTGACGATGGCGACCAGGATCAAGCCGAAGCTCAGCAAGCGCACGCCGTAAAAGAGCGGCGATTGTTCTTCGGACGGCGGATGCAGGCCCAGAAACACCCGGTCCAGCGCGTCGATCAGGAACGCCAGCGCGAACCACAGAAAAAAGCGATCGCCGGTGCGTCGCCAGAAGCGGAGGAAGAACATCGAGGCGACCAGCGAGGCCATCGCGATCGCACCCATCAACAACGTGTTCATCGACGTTTCACTCCGAGTCCAGGATCAGGCCGTAGAGCAGCACCAGCATCGCGACCAACGCGACACCGCTGCGCAGCACCGACAGGTCCTGGTCGGGAAACACCAGTTTGTCGAGCACCAGCAGCAGGTTGTTGATCGCCAGGCCGACGAAACACAAGCCACTCCAGAGCAGCAGTCGATATCCGCCTCTGGCATAGGCATGCAGCAGCAACACCGCACACAACACCGCGGTCAAGGCGCAAAGGGCGTAGATGCCACTTGCCATTGTCAGTCGCCCTTCTTTCTGAGTTTGAAGGCTTCCGCGAACTCGCGGATGCGTCCGTCCCGTTTCGAGTGGATGAGGTTGGTGATGGGAATCAAATGGGTGGCGTACAGGCGGGCCAGCGCGTCCACCGAGGCCGCCACCGCCGGCGACGACGGTGCGTAACCATAGCCTTCGGCGCGCTTGGTCGCCAAGCCGAGGGCCGTCAAACGGTCAAGTACCTTGACGGCCTCTTGCCCGGAGATGTAGAGCCGGAGCGCGACTTGGTCGGCGCTCCAGGACAACTCAGGCTCGCGCCAAAGCACGAGCAGCGCCTCCATGTGGGCGATGGAGTCGACATGATCGAGGGTGAACCTGCGGATATCGGGCGGAATACTGTCGTGGGTCACCGGGGGCGCGGCAGGCAAACCGGGCGGTTGAATTGCAGGCCGCTTTATACCGCGGGTCGGACCTTCGTGTCAGACGCCGCCGCGCAGCGGAGCCGCTGCGGGCGCGGGTGGCGTCCTCCGGAGTCGCTTTTGGCGTCAACCGAAGCGCATCCGGAAACAGTCCGGACCGTTGGCAGGCGGCATCGCAAGGCAGTGGTAGTGGGCCGCGTTGACGAGGTCGTCGAACGGACCGAGCCCCTCGTGCAGGCCGCCCTGCACGGCTGCCATCGCGCTGCGCATCGCCTTGGCTGCACTGTGGTCCGCGGCCGCTCCGACGCTGGCGATCAGGTCCAGGTGCATGCGGCAGACTGCATCCAGCACATCGTGCCAGTACTGCAGGCTGTCGGCTGCGTCTGAACACCACAAGGCCTGCAGCAAGTCTGCAAGCTGCGCGGGGTGCTCGGCGGTGTCGACCTGCTCACCCGCCAGGTGACGGCGATCACGCGCCGCGCGGGCCGCCTCGATCTGCGTGATGCGTAGCGACTGGGCGTTTTCCAGCACATTGATGGTGGTCTCGAGCTGCCAATGCACCCAACGTTTGAGCGGATCGGTGATCAAGACCTCGAGCCGGGGGCCGGGCACGGGGCCGTCGATGGCGAGGCTGGACGCAGTCGCGTCGGTGCAGTCGTTCACGGCAGGTACTCCTGTGGTGGGATGGCACAGCCACCGTATCCCACGCCGACGTCGTGCGTTTGATTGCGCTCAAGCCCTTTCTGACCCTGCTCACCTACCTTGCGGCTGCCGACCCGCGCCCACCATTTGTCGATGTCGAGGCCCCACCTCGGTAGCGGTCCGATTGTTGCTGCAATCACCCGAGGCGCGAGTGAGCCCCAGGCGGTTCGCCCTCCGCTGCCAGCCTGCGCCACCCTCCACTGAAAGGCCCGCTTTGAAAGGTTCAAATGCCCGCCCCGCACCCGTCGAGCCATCCCATCGCCAAACGGCAGAGGCCGTGGCACTTGCCCTGCAGGTCGACCCTGAACAGGGGCTGGGCGAGGACGCCGTCGACCGTCGCCGCGAGCAACACGGGGCCAACCGCTTGCCGGAAGCGCCGCCGCGCGGCCTGGCGCGGCGGGTGTGGGATCAGCTGCGCGATTTCATGACGCTGGTGTTGTTGGCCGCCGCGGCCTTGTCCGGCTGGATCGGCGACTGGACCGACACCGTGGCCATCCTCGTGATCGTGCTGCTGAATGCCGTCATCGGTCTGACACAGGAATGGCGCGCCGATCAGGCGGTGCAAGCCCTGAAGCGCCTGGCCACGCCGCAGGCGCGCGTGCGACGCGCCGGCGTCGACCGCCTGGTCGACACCGAGGCGCTGGTGCCGGGCGATGTCGTGCTGCTCGAGGCGGGCCAATTGGTGCCGGCCGACCTGCGTTTGCACCGGGTCGCGCAGCTGCGGCTCGACGAGTCGACCCTGACCGGTGAGTCGACCACGGTCGAAAAGCATGCTGCGCCCCTGGCGGACGAGACCGGCGCGCTGGGAGACCGGCTCAACATGGCCTACAAGGGCACGGTGGTCACGCACGGCCGTGCCACGGGTCTGGTGGTGGCGACCGGCGCCCAAACCGAACTGGGCCGGGTGGCGGCCCTGTTGCAGCAGCAGGGCGACCGCAGCACGCCGCTACAGCGCCGGCTGGCAGCGTTCGGGCGACGGCTCTCGCTGGTGGTGCTGGGCATCTGCGCGCTGGTGTTCGCGATCGGGGTGCTGCGCGGGGAGCCCATCCTGCTGATGGGGCTGACCGCCATCAGCCTGGCCGTGGCCGCCATTCCCGAAGCGCTGCCCGCCGTCGTCACCGTGTTGCTCGCACTTGGTGCCCGGCGCATGGTGAGGGTACAGGCGCTGGTCCGCCGGCTGCCCTCGGTCGAGACACTCGGCTCGGTCACGACGATCTGCTCGGACAAGACCGGCACGCTGACGCAAAACCGCATGCAGGTCGCGTCAGCCCTGACGCGCGGTGAGCACGCCGAAGAGATGGCGCTCTGGGAGGCCTGCCTGCTTTGCAACGATGCACAGCGCGGTGAGGGCGGCCGCTGGCAGGGCGATCCGACCGAAACCGCGTTGGCCGAGCGGGCCGTGCAGGCCGGCGTCGACGCGCAGCAGCTCGGCGAGCGTTGTTCGCGCCTGCATGAATGGCCCTTCGATTCGGAGCGCAAGCGCATGACCACACTCCACCCGGCGGATGCGGGGTGGCGCAGCGTCACCAAGGGCGCACCCGAGGCGGTGCTGCCGCGCTGTCGCGCGATGGCCGGGGAGGGCGAACGCGACTTCGACGCCGACGCCGTGCTGCGCGCCGCCCAGGACTTCGCCGCGCGGGGCATGCGGGTGCTGGCGGTGGCGAGCCGGCGCTGGGAGAGTTCGCCTGCCGGCCTGGGCGAAGACGAGGTCGAGACGGACTTGACACTGTTGGGCCTGGTGGCCCTGGTGGACCCGCCGCGCCCGGAAGCCCGGGCGGCCGTGGCCGAATGCCGGGCTGCCGGCATCACGGTGGTGATGATCACCGGCGACCATCCGGCGACGGCGCTGGCCATCGGGCAAGCACTCGGCATCGTTGCGCCGGGTGACGAGCAGGTGCTGACCGGGGCGGCGCTGGCGGCACTCGACGACGCCGCGCTGCAAGGCGCGGTGGCCAGTGTGCGGGTCTATGCTCGTGTCGACCCGCTGCAGAAGATCCGCATCGTGCAGGCGCTGCAGCAGCGCGGCGAGTATGTCGCGATGACCGGTGACGGCGTGAACGACGCGCCGGCCCTCAAGCGTGCCGACATCGGCGTCGCGATGGGACGAGGCGGCACCGATGTCGCCCGCGAAGCGGCCAGCCTGGTCTTGCTCGACGACAACTTCGCCACCATCGTGGCGGCGGTGCGCGAAGGCCGGCGCATCTTCGACAACATCCGCAAGTTCATCCGCTATGCGATGACCGGCAACTCGGGCGAGATCTGGACCTTGTTTCTTGCGCCGCTGCTGGGGCTGCCGATGCCGCTGCTGCCCATCCACATCCTGTGGGTCAACCTCGTCACCGACGGCTTGCCGGGGCTTGCGCTGGCGGCCGAGCCGGCCGAGCCCGGCGTGATGCAGCGCCCGCCCCGCCCGCCGAGCGAAAGTGTGTTCGCGCACGGTCTCTGGCAACACGCCCTTTGGGTCGGGCTGCTGATCGCCGGCCTGTGTCTTGCCGTGCAGGCGTGGGCCGTCACCACGGCCGCGGCGCACGCCCAAACCATGGTCTTCACCGTGCTCACGCTGTCGCAGATGGCGCACGTGCTGGCGATCCGCTCCGAGACGCAGTCCCTGTTCACGCTCGGCCTGCGCAGTAATAAAGCGTTGGCTGCCGCCGTGCTGCTCAGCCTCGCGTTGCAGCTGGCGACGATCTACGTGCCGGCACTGCAGGACGTGTTCCATACCGCGCCGCTGGACGCTTTCGAGCTGGCGCTCTGCTTCGGAGCCGCCATCATCGTGCTGCTGGCCGTCGAGGCGGAGAAGTCGTGGCGACGGCGGGCGCTGCCCCGCCTCAACGCCGCGCGTATGGTCGAGGACACACACTGACAGCGCCAGCCCCCGACCCGGCAGGCGGCGGCCTGGGCCCAGGCCCGCCGCGTCAGTCCGGCGGATCGGCGTCGTCGAACAAGTGGTGCTGCAGGCCGTACTTGATCAGTGCCGCGCCGCTGTCCAGCCCCATCTTGTCCAGGATGCGGCTCTTGTGGGTGCTGACGGTCTTCACCGACAAATGCAGCGCCTGCGCAATCTCGGTCAGCCGCTTGCCTTCGACGATCATGCGAAACACCTCGAACTCGCGGTCGGTCAACACGGTGTGCGGCGGCGCCTGCCGCAGCCCGTTGAGCTGCATCGCAAGGCGCTCGGCCATGCCGGGCGACACATAGCCACCCCCGCCTGCCACCTTGCGCACGGCCGGCACCAGCTCTTCGGTGGCGCTGTCCTTGGTCAGGTAGCCGTGCGCGCCGGCGCGGAAGGCGCGCATCGCGTACTGCTCTTCGGCGTGCATCGTGAACACCAGCACGGCCACCTCGGGATGCTCGACCCGGATGCGCCGTATCAGCTCCATGCCGGACACCCCGGGCATGCTCAGGTCGACGATCGCGACGTCGACCTTGTGCTCGCCCAGGGCCTCCAGCGCGCGGTGGCCGGTGTCGGCTTCGGCCACCACATGCAGCTCGGCGGCCGCCGACAGGATGCGCTTCAGGCCTTCGCGCACGATGCGGTGGTCGTCCGCGATCAGCACGCCGGTCTGCAGGGGCAGGGGCATGGGCATCGGCAGGAGCTCGGTCATGGCCGCACTCTCAACCGTTGGGCGCCGGCCGCGGACGCTGCGGCCGGCAAGGTGGCCTGCACCCGTGTGCCGAGGCCCGGGGAGGACTGCAGCGAGACGCTCCCGCCCAGCTGCAAGGCGCGTTCGCGCATGCCGATCAGCCCGTACGACCGCGGCTTGGGCAGCGCGCTCGCCGACATGCCGCGTCCATCGTCTTCGACGCTGACGGCGAGCCGGCCATGCTCGAGCCGCAGCGCGATGCTCACGCGGCGTGCGCGGGCGTGCCGGCTGACATTGGTCAAGGCCTCCTGCACGATGCGGTAGGCGGCTGTCTTGGCGGCGTCGCTGACCTGTGTCTCGCCCACCGCATACAGCACGTCGATCTGCAGCCCGGTGCGGCTCGACCAGTCCTGTGCCAGCCACTCCACCGCGGCCTCCAGGCCGAGGTCGTCCAGCATGGCCGGCCGCAGGTCCGCCGCGATGCGACGCACAGATGCCACCGTCTCGTCGATCATGCGCACCGCTTCGGCGACCCGGCGGCCAAGATCGTCGTCTTCGACCGGCGCCATCACCAGCGACGCCACCTCCATGCGGATGGCCGACAGGCGCTGCCCCAACTCGTCGTGCAACTCGCGCGAGATGTGGCGGCGCTCTTCTTCGCGCACGTCCAGCAAGTTGCGCGACAGGCGGCGCAGCTCTTCACCCGATTGTTCGAGCAACCGGGCGGTTTCGTTGCGCTGGGTCACATCGCGCAGCACGACCTCAAGCGTCTGTGCATGGTCGGGCAGGGCGGCGGCCGACACCTCGACCTCACGCCGGCACCCGTCAGGCCGGCGAATGCAACGCTCGAGCCCGGCGGCACGGCCGCGTGCCAACGCCTGCTGCATCAGGGCGGCCACCGCGGGGCGGTCCTCTTCCAAGAAATAGGCCAGCGGGTCCTGGCCGATCACGCCGGCGGCTTCGTCGCTGCCCAGCAAGTCGAGGCAGCTGCGGTTGACGAGACCGATCCGGCCCGCCTCGATGATCCAGATCGCGTCCGGCGACAACTCGACCATCGCCTGGTAGCGTGCCTCGATGGGCTGTAGACCCATAAGGTTGCGGCGAGACATCCGTGTTGTGGCGAGGTTGCACAACAAGTCGCGCCGGTGGGCACGCTGCCGCAGCACCACCGCGTCGCGCTTCGCCGCAGCGGCCAGCCCGATACCCCAGCGCCGCAGGCAGAACAGCGCCAGGGCGCCGAGCAGCACGGCGCCGGTGCGCCTGGAAGGCAAAAGCTTGAGCAGACAGTGCCTCTCTCGGTCGGGTTGAGAACCGGCGGCCGGGGCAGTCTCGAGGAACGCCGATGTCACTCGGGGCCGCTGCCCTGCGCTCGCCGGGCGTGCGGGCGGCGCTGCAAGGTGCCGGCACTGCATGGCACTGAGAGCGAACGCCCCAAGGTCCCGGTAAAGGTAGCGACAACTGGGCAGGCATGCAATGTTCCCGCAAGGGGCGGTCGGCCTGCCGTGCCGCTCCGAGGCGGCCATAGGCAGTGCCTGAACCGATTGTCAGAAAAATCCGAAACAGCAAAGGCAATGCTGACGTGTCATCGCAGCGTTCCCTGATATCCGGATCAGGGCGCGCGGCCGATGCTCTCGGCTCGGGCAGTCGCCGCGCTGCCACCTCGTGAAGGAGAACCATGGAACATTCTTCCGACCCGGTGCTGCCGGCGGGCGTGCGCTGTTCGGTCGGCGACCTGTGCCGCTGGTTGGGGGCAGCGGGGCCGGTCTGCAGTGGCGATGCCTTGCTGTTTCCAACCCGCCGGGTGCGGGCCGGCGGCCACTTGGTGCACGAAGGCGCGCCCTTCGAAAACCTCTATTTCGTCGGCGCTGGCACCTTCAAGTGCGTGCAGACCGACCAGGATGGCTACGAGCTGGTGCAGGCCTTTGCGCTGCGCGGCGACAGCATCGGCCTGGACGGATACGGCACCGGCCGCTACCTGGCCTCGGCGGTGGCGCTGGAGGACTCGGTGGTGGCCGTGCTGCCCTGGCGTGATGTCGCCGGCGTCGAGCGGGGCAGTACCGCCTTGCAGGATTTGCTGCTGCGCGCCGCCAGCCGGGAACTGCAGCGCAAGAACGCCGTACTGCAGGTGATGGCCGCGGTGGGCGCCGAAGTGCGGGTGGCCAGGTTTCTGTTGCAGATGACGGGTCGACAGGCCGCGCTGGGTTTTTCGTCGCACCGCGTGTCGCTGCGCATGAGCCGGCGCGACATCGCCAGCCATTTGGGCATCGCACACGAGACGGTGAGCCGCTCGCTGTCGGCGCTGGCCGACTGGGGCTACATCCGCGTTTCGCACCGCGACGTGGAAATCCTCGACGCGCCCGCCCTGGCGCAATTCCAGCGCTACACGCGCAAAGGCCACGAACCCGCCGCGCCATGGGAAAGGCCCCAGGCACCGGCCCGGCCCTGGAAGGCCGCCGACCCGCGCGGCCGCGTCCCACGCGCGGCGCCCTCGGCGTCCAACGGCCCGGCCTGAGTCGGGGCGCCGGCATCGACGCCGAAGGGGTGGCGGACGGACGGTGGGCAGCATCATCGCGGCGGCACTGTCAGTGCGACATCAGCACCGGCAGATTCATTTGCTTCAACACGGTCCGGGTGGTGCCGCCGAGCACGAACTCGGCCAGCCGCGAGTGACCATAGCCGCCCATCACCAGCAAATCGGCGCCCAGGTCGGCGGCCTCGGCGAGCAAGGCATTGCCCGCGTCCACCTGCGTCAGCACCACCCGCGCCTGCAGCGTGACGCCATGACGTTCGAGCGCGGGACGCACCTGCTCGAACTGCAAGCGCCCGGCGTCGTGCTCGTCCTGAGGTCGGTCGAGGAACAGCAGATGCACCTGCTCGGCGCGCCGCAGCAGCGGTAGCGCGTCATGCAGGGCACGTGCACATTCCCGGCTGGGATTCCAGGCGACGAGGACCCGGCGCGCGACCGAACTCCATTCGCCGACATTGGGCACGATCAGCACCGGTCGGCCGACGTGCAACAACACGAGCTGCGGAAAGTCGCGCGGGATCGGCTGGTCGATTCGCCCGGGGCCGCTCTGCCCCACCACCACCAGGTCGCTGCAGCGGCCCTGCATCACGGTGGCGGGCAAGGGGTCCGCTTCCAGCGCCCTGGCTTCACAGGAGGCCACGCCGAAGCCGGTCGCCTGCTGCCGAAAGCCTTCGGCAACGGCCTGCGCTCGCTCGCGCAGCTGTTTCAACGACAGGTGCATGAAATCGGCGCCGGCCTGGCCGGGCAGGTTGACGAGCCCGCTCGGCGCCAACCCGATCAGATGGGCTTCATGCTGCAGCGCCAGTTTGGCGGCGAGCCGACCCCGCACGGCGGACCGCACGCTGTCGTCGAGGTGAACGAGGATGGTTCGATAGTCCATGGGTTGCTCCGGTTGGACCCCCATGCGGCCGATGCGTCGCGGCCGCGGCGGCGTCTGACTTCCACCGGGCGACTGTGCGCCGTCGGCGTCGGCGTCACTTGAGCCTCGTCACCTTTCCGACGCCCGGCATCGGGTACAGGCGTTGCCCGTCCCTCAAGCTCTGAACACTTCCGGGAGACCGCCATGTCGCATGTCCAGCATCAGGCCCTGAGCCAACAAGTCATCGTCATCACCGGGGCCTCTAGCGGCATCGGCCTGGCGACTGCCCAAGCCGCGGCGCGCGAAGGTGCCCGGCTGGTGCTGGTCGCGCGCAGTGGCGACACCTTGCAGGCGATTGCCAATGAACTGTCGGCCGGCGGTCGCTGCGAGGCCCTGCCGGTGGTGGCCGATGTCGGCCATCGCGCCGAAGTGCAGCGGGTGGCCGATGCGGCGGTGCTGCGCTTCGGGCGCATCGACACCTGGGTGAACGACGCGGGCGTCAGCATTTACGGGCGCCTGGAAGACGTGCCCGAAGCCGACTGCCGGCGCTTGTTCGACACCAATTTCTGGGGTGTGGTGAACGGCTCGCTGGTGGCGCTGCCGCACCTGCGGCAAAGCGGCGGGGCCCTGATCAACGTCGGCAGCGAAGTGTCGGACGCGGTGGTGCCGCTGCAAGGCATGTACAGCGCGTCCAAGCACGCGGTGAAGGGCTTCACCGACGCCTTGCGCGTGGAGGTCGAGGAGATCGAGAAAGCGCCGGTCAGCATCACGCTGATCCAGCCGACCGCCGTCGACACGCCGTTTCCGCAGAATGCGCGGAATTACATGGACCGCGAGCCCAAGCTGCCGACGCCGCAGATCGACCCCGAAGACGTGGCCAAGGCGATCCTCAAGGCCGCGGTCGACGGTGGTCGGGACGTCAAGGTCGGGTCGATGGCGCGCCTCAACGTGCTCGCCGCGAAGGTCGCGCCGGCGCTGGGCGACAAGATGTCGGCCCGGCAGGCGGAACGCCAGCAATACGACGAACCGCCGCGCGACCCGGAAGGCACGCTGTACCGCGCCGGTCACCGGGGCCAGGTGCACGGCCAGGGCGGCGCGACCCGCCACTGAAGGCCGTCGGCGCGCGCAGCGCGACTCAGCGTGCCGGCGGCCGCGCCAACAGCGCTTCGAGTCGCCGGTCGTGACCGTACACGTCGGCAACGAAGTGGACCACACCTTCACCCGGCACCACGGCCGCGGTCACGTAGAACAACATCACGCGCAGCGGTTGCGGCAGGTCGACCCGCAGTGAGGCCTTGCCGGCGGCGGCAGCCTCGATGCGCTCGCGGGTCCACTGCGGCTGGTCCCTCAACACCCACTGCGCCAGCGCCAGCGGGTCCTCCAGACGCACGCAACCGTGGCTGGCATCGCGACGGCTGCGCTCGAACCAGGACAAGGCAGGGGTGCCGTGCAGGTAGACGTTGTGGGCGTTGGGGAAGATGAACTTCACCGCGCCGAGGGCGTTGCGCGGCCCGGGGCGTTGCCGCAGCCGCAACCCACCCTGGCGCAGCAGCGCGAGATGGGCCGGCGTGGCGGCCACCGCGGGCGCGTCGTCGCTGGCACCCGCGACCAGCTCCATCTCGTGCCGGTCCAGGTAGCCCGGGTCGCGCTCGAGAGCCGGCAGGATCTCCTGCCGCACGATCGAGGACGGCACGTTCCAGTAGGGCCTGAAGACGAGGTAGCGCATCTCTTCGGTGAACACGGGCGTCTGGGTGTCGAGCGCACGCCCGACCACCACCCGCATGTTCAGCGCCGGCTCGGCATCGGGTCCGCCGGCCGACCAGGCCCACAGGCGGAACATCGGAATGTTGATGGCGATGAAGGGGCGGCCGTCGGGGTGCGGCAACCAGCGCAAACGCTCCATCGCCAACTCGATCTGGCGCACGCGTCGTGCCAGCGGCACGTTCAACGTTTCCTGGGTGGACCGGCCGAGCACGCCATCCACACCCAGGCCGTGGCGCAACTGGAAGCGCCGCACCGCCTCGGCGAGCGGGGCGTCGTAGTGGTCCGACTGCGGGTCGACCGCCTCGTGCGCGGGCAGGTCGCCCAGCATGCGCAGGCGTTCGCGCAGCGCCGGCACGACGGCATGCCGCTGCCCTGCCGCCAGGGCGGGCACGGTCTGCAAAGCGGCCGGCGGCGGTGACGCGGCCAGCCCTCGGTACCGGGCCAGCTCTTCGCGCAGCGCGCGGTATTGGCCGAACGGCGGGGTCAGGCCGGTGACGAGTGCCGTCAGCCGGTGCCCCTGCAGGGCCTCGTCCAGCAGCGCGGCGAAATCGTGGTGGTGGTCGCGCACCGGCAGGCGAAAGCGCACCGCGGACGGGTCCACCCGCCCGACGTGGAGATGGCGCAGGTAGCGCAACACGCCCAGGCTCAGGCCCAGTTCCCAGGCGGCGGCTTCGTCCGGTGCCGGCCCGCCCGCGCCGGCAAGCCGTGCGGCGCTTTGTGCGAGGGCCTCGGCGTGGTAGTCGGCGGGCACCAAGCCCTCACGGTCGGCCGTGGTCAGCAGCGCCAGGGCTGCTTGTGCCTGGGGGCCGGGCCGCCCGCCGGCATCCAGCCAGCGTGCGGCGTTGCGGCCGGGTGGGTAAAGGCGCTGCAATTCCTGCTGCTCGGCCCGGCTCGCAGGCGCCTCGAAGGCGCCGGCATGCAGCCGCGCGACGATCGCCGCGGACAGCGCGTCAGTGGCGCCGGTCGCGCCGGGCATGGGGCGGACGGCCGATGGGTCGGCGGCGCCCGCGGGCGCCAGCGACACCAGCGCCAGGAGGACGACCGCGGCGCTGTTCCGCCAGCGGCTCACGACAGCGTGCACAGCAGCAGGGCCTGCAGCGTGTAGCGGCGGTTGTCGGCGTGTTCGCGCTCGTCGGCCCCGGCGGCGGGTGCCTCGGTGCGCCAGCGCAGGGGGTCGGTTGCATCGACGACGATGTCCGCCTCGTCGCTCGCCTGCTGCAGCGATTCGATCAGCTGCAACCGCAGGCCGCGAGCGCCGGCCAGGCGCTGCGCCTGCTCGAGCCGCACCGGCTCGGGCCATTGCGCACGCGGTGCCACGAAACGCACGTCGAGCCCGGTCATCGCGGCGATCTGCAACAAGGCGTCGGCACACGGGCGCCGCGGGTCCCCGACCAGGGCCACGCGCAGCTGCCCGAGCGGCTTGCCGGTGCGCTCCTGCAGCCCCATCAATTCGGCCAGCACCCGGACCGGGTGCTCGTCGGAGCCGAGCCCGTTATAGACCGGCACCCCGGCGCCCCGGTCGACCAGCCGCACCATCTCGCTCGGCAGGCCTTCGCAGTCCAGCGCGTCGTAGAGCCGGCCCAGCATCTGGGCCGTGTGATGCACCTCGTCGTGGCTGCTCATGGCGGCGTGGCCGGGATGCAGGCGGGCAACCTGAGCGCCGAGTTCGAGTGCGGCGTCGTGGACGACGTCGCCGCGCGAGCCGGCGGGGTCGGCCGACCACAAGGCCAGGTTGCGGCCGCGCAGCGGCACGGACGGACGGCCGGCTCGAGCCGCCTGCTTCAGGCGGCGGGCGGTTTCGAGCAGCTGCAAGACGTCGTCGGGCGCGAGGCTTTCGACGGACCAGAGCTTGCGGTGGGGGAGGACAGGGTTGGAGTACGGCACGGGCTCAAGACTATCGAGCCGCGGCTGCCCTCGATTTGATGCGCGTCAAAGCGGCGGGCGCCGTGACGTGTTGATGCCGTCCTGACACCGGCGGTTCACGCAGTGTTACGGAGCCGCGGT
This sequence comes from Caldimonas brevitalea, assembly GCF_001017435.1. Taxonomy (NCBI): domain Bacteria; kingdom Pseudomonadati; phylum Pseudomonadota; class Betaproteobacteria; order Burkholderiales; family Sphaerotilaceae; genus Caldimonas; species Caldimonas brevitalea. Next base: position 3,233,101 of record NZ_CP011371.1, on the reverse strand, counting down.
CGGGCCCGCGGCCTCCGACATCACGCGCACGATCGCGGCGGCCAGTTCGCCGCGTGTATAGGGCTTGCGCAGCAGCTCCCACGGCGGCGGAGTGGCGAGCAGGCCACTGGCGAAACCGGACATCAGCAACACCCGCAAGGCCGGAAAGCGCTGCTGGGCTTCCCGCGCCAGCTCGGTACCGCGCATGCCGGCGCCGAGGGCGATGTCGGTCAACAGCAGGTCGAAGGGCGCCTGCGGCCCGAGCGCGACCAGCGCCTCTTCGCCGTTGAGACAGGCGGTGACGTGGCAGCCGAGCGACACCAGGAATCGGTGCACGACGACGCGCACCTCGGCGTCGTCCTCCACCAGCAGCACGCGCAGGCCGGGTGGCACGCTGCCTTGCGCGTCGACCTCGAGGTCATGGCTGGCGCCGGCTTCGGCCAGCCCCGGCAGGTACAGCGTCACCGTGGTGCCGACGCCCAGCGTGCTGTCGAGCGACACCGCGCCGCGCGACTGCTTGGCGAAACCGTACACCGTGGCCAGCCCGAGGCCGGTGCCGCGGCCGGCCTCCTTGGTCGTGAAGAAGGGCTCGAACGCATGTTCCTTCACCGCTTCCGGCATGCCGCTGCCGGTGTCGGTGATGGCGATGGCGACGAAACCGTCGACCGACGTCTCGTCCTCGCTCACCTCGCCGTGCAGCGCCGGGGGCAGCGCCAGCATCGAACGGCAAGAGAAGGTCAGGCGCCCGCCGTCGGGCATCGCATCGCGCGCGTTGATCGCAATGTTGAGCAAGGCCGATTCGAGCTGGCCCGGGTCGGCGAGGCACACCGGCGCCGGGGTGTCGATCTGCACGTCGATCTGGATGCGCTGGTCCAGCGTGCGCCGCAGCATGTCGGCCAGCGAATCGATCAGCGCGCCGGTGTCCACCTGGGTCGGCTGCAGCACCTGGCGCCGCGAAAAGGCCAGCAGCTTGCCCGTCAATTCGGCGCCGCGCTTGGTGGCGCGCATCGCGGCCGCCACCAGCTGCGGGGCGAAATCGTCCTGCTCGACCAGCGGCAGCTGTTCGAGCACCTGCAGGTTGCCGGAAATGACGGTCAGCAGGTTGTTGAAGTCGTGTGCAATGCCGCCGGTCAACTGGCCGACGCTTTCCAGGCGCTGCGAGTGATTCAGCGCCTCTTCGCTCTGGGCCCGCTGCAAGCTGGTGGCGAGCAGGTTGGAGAGCGACTCGAGGAATCGGAGCTCGTCGTCGCCGAAGGTTTGCGCCGCACGCGAGCGGACCGTCAGCACGCCGATGCTGCGCCCACGGTCCGACAGCGGCACGGCTGCCGCCGAGGTCAGTCCCGCGGTCAGATAGGCGTCGGGCGTGACGAAACGGCGCTCGTCGCGGTAGTTCTCCACCACCACCGGACGGCCGAACGACAGCACATAGCCGGCCGGCGTGTCGGGCCGGTTGGGGATGAGGTCGCCCGCCGACTCGCCGGGCAGTGGCGCCAACGCCCCGGCGACCCGAAACTCCAAACCGTTCGGCTCCAGCAGGAACACCGCCGCCATTTCGGTCTGCAGCGCCTCCGCGGCCACCCGGGGCACCTGCGCCAGCAGCACCTGCGGGTCGCGTTCGTCGACCGCCAGGCGGCCGAACTGCGCCACATGCTCGCTGTAGCGCGCCCGCTGCAGTGCCTGGCGCACGCGCGGATAGTCGCCGATGCCGCGGATCGCCGCCACGACGTAGGGCAGGCCGTGCTCCTGCAGCGGGCTGAGGGCGATCTCGACCATCACTTCGGTGCCATCGCGCCGCTTGGCGACCAGCTCGGTCTGGGTCCCCATCGGGCGCGGCCGCGGCGCCTTGCCGTAAGCGGCCCGGTAGGCCGCATGGCGCGGGCGGATGCTGTCGGGCACGAGGACGTCGACACCCAGCCCCAGCAGTTCGTCGGCACGGTAGCCCAGCAGCTCGCAGGCCGCGGGGTTGGCCAGCACGATGTCGCCCTGGGCATCGACCAGGAGCAGCGCATCGGGGTAGGCCGAGAACAGCGTGCGGAAGACGGTCCGGTCGTCGAAGCCGGGCAGCGAGGGAAAGTGGTGCGACATGCGATCAGACCGCCTCGATCGGCGGGACGAAGATGTAGCCGGCGCCTCGCACCGACTTGATGATGTGCGGGTCTTCCGGGTTCGATTCGAGCTTTTTGCGCAGCCGGCCCACCTGGACGTCGATGGTGCGGTCGAACGGCCCGGCCTCGCGGCCGCGCGTCTGTTCCAGCAGGTAGTCGCGCGACAACACCCGCCCGGGCGCCTGCGTGAACGCACTGAGCAGGTCGAACTCCCCGGTCGTCAACGCCACTTCTTGGCCCTCCGGGCTGTGCAAGGTGCGCGCGGCGGGGTCGAGCTGCCAGCCGACGAAGCGCAGCTTGCGTCGCGCCGGCGCCGCGGCAGCCGCAGGGGGCGCCGCGACAGGGGGAGCGGTGGCGGGCTCCAGGCGCCGCAGGACGGCCTTGATGCGCGCCAGCAATTCGCGCAGGTCGAACGGTTTGGTGACGTAGTCGTCGGCACCGATTTCCAGCCCCACCACCTTGTCGACCGCGTCGCCGCGCCCGGTCACGATGACCAGCCCGCACCGCCAGTGCTCGCGCAACTGACGGGCAATCGCAAAACCGTCTTCGCCGGGCAGGCCGAGATCGAGCAGCACCAACGCCGGCGGGTCGGTCGCCATCAACTCCATCAGGGAGCGTCCGTTGTGGAGCTGGGTGACACGGAAACCGTGGCCTTTGAGGTAGCCGGCCAGCAGCAGGGTGATGTCGGCTTCGTCGTCGAGGACGGCCAGATGGGTATTCACTGCATTCACCCGGTGATGGTACCGAAGCCGCGAAAGGGGAGAAAACACGGGGGTGTCCGGGCAGCGCGACGGCGCCCGGTCCAGTCGGGGTAGGCGGGGGACGCCCGCCGTTGACACATACGGTTCACGCAGTGTTACCGAGTGATAAGAACGGTTGGCAGGCGGTTGTCGGTCGGTTTTTAAGCTTCCACCCATCGAAAACAAGCACTGCGCCCCGGAGAGGGGCCGCCGAAAGGACCTGGAACATGCTGACCACCGCCACCGCTGCCCGTGCCCCGCAAATGCCCGCCGCCGCGCAAGGATGGCGTGACAACCAGCAGGCCAGCCGCCGTATCGCCGACGCTCTGCACACCTTGCAGGACAAGCTGCCGATCCAGCGTCGTGTCGTGCACGCCGGCGACAAGATCTATCAGGCTGGCGACGCCTTCGGCTGCCTCCACGTGGTCCATTCCGGCATCTTCAAGATCATCAACTCGGCCGCCGACGGCCGCGAACAGGTGGTCGGCTTCCATTTCAAGGGCGACTGGCTGGGTTTCGACGGCATCGCCGCCGGCCAGTACGGCTGCGACGCGGTGGCGATGGACACCGGCGAGGTGTGGTCGTTCCGCTACCAGGCCCTGTTCGAGGCCTGTGCGCAGCACCCCGAACTGCTGAGCCTGCTGCACGAGGCGATGAGCCGCGAGATTTCGCGCGATCGTGAGTCGCTGCTGTCGCTGTGCACGCTGTCGGCCGACGCCCGGGTGGCCGATTTCCTGCGCTATTGGGCCGAATCGCTGGCGCAGCGCGGCCTGCGCACCGACCAGATCACGCTGCGGCTGACCCGTGCCGAGATCGGCAACTACCTCGGCATGAAGCTCGAAACCGTCAGCCGGGCGATGTCGCGGCTGGCGCGTGACAAGGTGATCCAGTTCAGCGAGCGGGGCCGCCGCGACGTGCAGATTCCCGACGTCGCCGCGTTGTCCGCCTTCGTCCAGCGCAGCCTGACGCCGGCCGGCGAAACGCTGCAGTAAAGCGATCGGGGAGGGCCGGCCGCCAGGGGCGTGTCAGACCCGGCGTGCGCGCAGGTCGTCGAGCACCGGCAGCGCCGCCATCACGCACAGCAGCACCGCAAACGGGACTGCCGCGCCAAACCCCATCGAATTGAAAGCGAGGGCGCCCACGCACCCTCCGCTGAGGAACATCGACAGGATCAGGGTGTGCAAGGCCAGCCGCTCGCGGTTGGCCCGCACTGGCTGGCGTTCGGTGTAGGCGCGGGTGCGGTTCCAGTACAGGGCGCGGCCCAGTTCGATGCCGAGGTCGGTGACGATGCCGGTCATGTGGGTGGTGCGGATCTCCGCCCGCGACAGCTTGGTGACCACCGCGTTTTGCAGCCCCATCACAAAACTCAGCAGCAGCACGGTGGCCGGCATGAGGCCGTCGCCGGTGGCGTCGACCCGGCTGCCGAGCAGCCCGAACACCAACAACAGCACCGCCTCCAGCATCAGCGACAGCGCATATTCACTGTGCATGCGGCGCCGTCGCGCCCAGTTCGCCAACAAGGCGGTGGCGGTGGCGCCGAGCATGAAGGTGGCGAGCAGCGTCAGGCCGGCAAGGGCGAGTTGCAATTGGCCGAGCACCAGGTGGTCGGCAACCGCCGACACCACCCCGGTGACGTGCGAGGTGTAACGGTGGACCGCCAGGAAGCCACCGGCATTGATGCCGCCGGCCACGAAGGCGAGCACCGCGCCCAGTTGCCGGTTGGCGGCCACGGTGCGCTCGCGGCCAGTGAGTCGACGCAGGAACTGTGTAGGCATGGCGGCAACCGGCGCGAACGGCACGGTGCAAGAACCGCGGAGCCGGGATGGTAAACGCCCGACCCGGGGAGGGCGGCCCGCCGAACCCGCCAGCCGTCAGCCTGCTGCGCCGCCCGCACCCGACGGCACCAGCTTGATGTACTCGACGTTGAGCGTGATCGCCTCGCTGTAGCGCAGCACGAAGTAGTCGCCGTCCACGGGGTAGAAGCGGGGCTCCTCTGCGCTGCCGTCGGCCGACGGCTGGTGTGACTTGTCGGCCTGCAGCGGCCGGCGCATCACCTCCTGCAGCACCAGGCGGTCCAGGCTGCCGTCGGGTGCGACGAAAAACTCGTCGAGGATGCCGGTGTAGAGCATGGCCTGACCCGCCACGTTGACGACCGCGGACACGGAAATGAAGTCAGGCTTGTCGTTCTCGGTGAAGTCGGCGCCGGTCAAGAGGTAGTACCAGGGGGCCTGGTGGAATCGGAACAAGCCACTCCAACGGCCTTCGGCCCGGTCCAGACTGAACCGGACGATCAGACGGCGGGCGATCGCTGGCGCGAGATAGGCGACCACCAGCAGACTCGCGAAATACGCGACGACATACAACACATCGGCTGCCACGGCGTCGACCGCCCACGCTTGACTCGGCCCGTCGGAGGACAGCAGCTTCAGGAAGACGTCGGCACGCAACGGCCGCTCCAGCAGCCAGGCGCTGACGCACAGCCATGCGGCATGCAGCATCGCGGCCCATAGGACTGCCTCGGTCGCGACCTGGCCGAACGGTGAGTAGTCGAGCGACACACGTTCGACACGTTTGAAGCGCGACCGGACCACGAAACCGGGCAGGAAGACCACAAACGCGATCAGCGCGGGCAGCGCGAGGTTCATCGCCGCAAGCGCCGCTCAGGCGGCCTTGGGGACGGCGACCGGCTGCAGCCTGAGCGTGCCGTGCGGCGACCGCAGTTCGATCACCTGGGGGCTGCCGGCGGCGGCGACACGCTCCGGGACCGAGGCCTTGTCGGCCAAGTAGGTGCGCAGCTCATGTTTGGCCTGCGCATCCGCCAGGAGTTGTTTCGCCAGAGGGCTCTTCAGCGCTTTCATCGTGAGGCGAATATGCCATAGGCGCCCCGGCGCCGTCACGGTAAGAGCCAGCAGGGCGCGCCTGCCGTTCGGGCCGACTGACGGCCCGTCCTTCATCCTCAACTCGTGATTCAGACCCCGCCGACCTGGCCACGCCGCCGGGTGGCCGAAAAACAACCGTTTGTCAGCGTTCTCGTTACATGTGAAATATTCCCTCATACACTGGGCGGGTGAAATGGCATTATTTCCCACGTTGTGTCGCCCAAGCTTTCGCTGGCACCCTGACGACAGACAGTCATTTGGAGGATGGAGATGAGAAAACTTTTCAAAATCGGGCGTTTGGGCGCGGTTGCGACCAGCGCACTGCTTGCGGCGTGCGGCGGCGGCGGGAGTGGCACCGGCAGCAGCGGCTCCACGGCCGACCGTGAGGGCACGATGCGTTTGGCGCTGACCGACGCGCCGGCCTGCGGCTACGACGAGGTGAACGTCTCCATCGAACGGGTCGAGGTTCATCTGAGCGACTCGGCGCCGGAAGGCGACCAGGGTTGGGAAAAAATCGTGCTGAGCCCTGCCAAACGGGTCAACCTGCTCGACCTGACCAACGGCGCGCTCGAAGAACTCGGCAGTGCCGACCTGCCGGCCGGCACCTACCGTCAGATCCGCCTGGTGCTCGCCGCGAACAGCCCCGGCAACCCGTTCGCCAACTCTGTCGTGCCCACCGGCGGTGAGGAAGTCGCCCTCGACACGCCGAGCGCCCAACAGAGCGGCCTGAAACTGAAGGCCCAGATGGACGTGGCGGCCGGCGAGACCGCCGACTACGTGCTCGATTTCGACGCATGCAAATCGGTCGTGCGTCGTGGCAACTCGGGGCGCTACAACCTGAAGCCGGTGCTGTCCCTCCTGCCGGGCGCGACCGGCACCACCGGGCTGGCCGTGCACGGTTATGTCAGCGCCGGTCTGGCGCCGACAGCCTCGGTGTCGCTGCAGCAAGAAGGCGTGGTGGCACGCGCGACGGTGCCGGATGCACAGGGCAAGTTCGTCCTGTCGCCGGTCCCCGCCGGAAACTACGACCTCGTGATCACCGCCGAAGGCCGCGTCACCGCCGTGATGACCGGTGTGCCGGTCTCCCAGGCCTCGCTGACGACCGTCAATCCCAGCACCGCGCCGATCGATCCGCCGGTGAGCGGCTCACGTACCGTCTCGGGCACGGTGACCAGCGGCACCACGGGCGTGGACGCCACGCTGCGGGCGCTGCAGACAGTGGGCGGCACGCAGATCGAACTGGCGGGCGTCCCGGCCGACGCCGACACCGGCGCGTATTCATTCACGCTGGCCACCGGGGCCCCGGTCAAAGCCGCTTACAGCGCCACGGCGACCGCGCTGACCTTCGCGCCCGACGCCGCCGCCGCCGGCAAGTACACGGTGGAAGCGCTGGTCACCGGCAAGGCGCCGCAGACCGCAGCCGTCGACGTCTCGGCCGCGAACGCGAACGCGACCGCGTCGTTCACCTTCGCCCCCTAAGCGGTCGAACCCGAAGCCGAGCATCGCAGGGCTGACAGGGTGGCGGCCTCCCACCCTGTCCAGACGACCGCTTGCGATAGCTCGGCGGAAACGTCCGTGTTAACCCTGACGTGGCGCGCGTGACCCGCGTCACGCAAACAGCTCAACCTCTAAATTGCCTCTTCGTCAAGACCGAACCCGTGACGGAATCGTGGGACGTTGTTCCTTTCTGTAACTACACTGACTCACGCCTTCCGATCCGACCTGTCATGACACACCAACGCCGCCCCTTGGGCTTCACCTTGATCGAGCTGTTGATCGCCGTCGCGGTGGTCTCGATCCTCGCTGCCGTGGCTTACCCCGCTTATCAAGAGCAGGTCCGCAAGTCGCGCCGGTCGGCCGCGCAGGCCGTGCTGCTCGACGTACTGTCGCGCCAGAAGCAGATTTTTATCGACGCCCGGCGCTACGCCAACCTTGCCGATCTTGGCGTTGCGCTGCCAGGCGACGTGGGGCGGTCTTACGACTTGGACGTGGTCGCCGTCGCCGGCACCGCCACTGTGCCGCCGAGCTTTCGTGCCACCTTGACTCCCAAGGGGGCACAAGCCCACGACCACTGCGGCGCCTTGACGATCGACGAAACGGCCACCAAGGCCCCTGCCGACTGCTGGTGAGGTGAAGTCGTCATGCAAACCGCTGCACACCGCCAAGCCGGCTTCACGCTGGTCGAGCTGCTCACCGTCGTGTCGGTGATCGCCATCGTCACCGCGCTGTCGGCCCCGTCCTTCAGTCGGATGATCGAGGCGCAGCGCGTCCGCACGGCGGCTTTCGATCTGGTGACGGACCTGCTGCTCGCGCGCAGCGAGGCCACCAAACGCGGCGGGGATGGCGAGATCATCACCATCACGCCGGCCGAAGGGGGGTGGAGCAGCGGCTGGAGCGTGCAGGTGGTCACCGGCAGCACAGTGCTGTCGCAGCACAACGCGCTCGCGGCCACCGTCCAGTTCCACGATGCCCCCGGCACCATCGCCTTCGACCGTGACGGCCGCCTGGTGGCAGACCGCGACCTCCGTTTCTCGGTGCGCGGCGCCAGCCAGAGCGAAGACGAAGGCAGTTGCATCCAGTTCGACACCACCGGCCGCGCCGCTTCGGTCAAGGGCAGTTGCTCATGAACCACCACCTTCCGTGCCGCAGCCCCCGCTCCCGGCGCGCCGAACGCGGCGCGTCGATGATCGAGGTGCTGATCAGCCTCGTCATCTCGGCCATCGGCCTCGGTGCTCTGATCGCATTGCAAAGCCGGGCCTACAGCGCCGAGGCCGAGTCCTACGACCGCGCGCAGGCCCTGATGGTGCTCGAGGACATGGTGCAACGGCTGAATGCCAACCGCACCCAGTCGGTGGCCTATGTGTCGTCCGCCTTCGGAACCGCGACACCGCCCGGAGACTGCGACGGCGCCCAGCTCGCCGCGCGCGACCTATGCGAGTGGAACGACATGTTGACACGCCTGCTGCCCGGCGCGCGCGCGTGCATCACCACCCCTGCCATGACGTCGACCGGTCTGCCTGGCAGGGAAGTGCGGGTCACTGTGGTCTGGCGCGGCAGTGCGCCGCTGGCGGCTCCGGTGGCCACCTGCGCCCAAGCGGATTTCCAAGCCCAACCCGCCTTGCGCCGCGCCGTCACGGCCGTGGTGCGCTTCGGCAACCTGGCAGGCTGACACCCCACCATGCCCTACACCCCCACCGCCTTCCCTCCGCGCCGCGGCACCACCGCGCGCCGCCGCTCCCACGGCATGACGCTGGTCGAGCTGATGGTGGCGCTGACGATCAGCCTGTTCATCGTCGGCTTTCTGCTGACCATGTACGTCAACGCCGCGCGCTCCAAGACTGAACTCGACAAGACCAGCCGACAGATCGAAAACGGCCGCTACGCGATGGACCTGCTGCGCGAGGACATCGAGATGGCTGGCTATTTCGGTCCGCTGCCGCAGGGCGCGGGCTACGAGTATGCCTACGACACGCCAGCCCCCGACCCCTGTGCCACGGCCAAGGCCGACCTCGGCTTCAAGGACGATCCGTGGACCTTGCCGCCGGGCGTGCAGGGCATCGCCCCGAATACCGACTTGGCCTGCCTGCCCAACCGCAAGGCCGGCACGGCCGCCGTGGTCGTGCGCCGGCTTGATCCGACACCGGTGGAAGATCTGGACGCCGCCGTCACCGCGAACAATTTCCACCTGCAGACCTCCTTCTGCTACGAGGACCCTAAGCGGTTCGTGTTCAGCGACCAACCGGCCGACTTCACGCTGCGGCGTGCGTTCGACGGCACCGCCTGCACCGGTCGCAATTTTGCGCAGCGCTATCTGCAGCGCATCTACTATGTCGCCGCCTGCGGCCGGTGCGATCCCAGCGACAACCTGCCGACCCTCAAGCGTGCCGAACTCGTCGATGGTGCCTGGCAGCTTCGGTCGCTCGCCGACGGCATCGATGACCTGCAATTCGAATATGGGTTCGACGATCCGGCGGGTACCGGTCCCGGCGTGCCGCCTCCCGGCACTCCGGACGTGTTCTCGTCCGCGCTGGGAGCAGCGGCACCGAGCGATGCCTGGGCCAACGCCGTGGCAGTGCGCGTGTTTCTGATGTCGCGCACGGTGGTCGCCACCCGCGGCTACAAGGATCCGGCCGATATCACCTACGACATGGGCCCTCGCGGCCAGATCCCCGCGTTCGAGGACGGCTACAAGCGGCGCGTCTACGCCAGCCAGGTTCGGATCCAGAACATTTCGGGCATGAGGGAAACGCCATGAAATCGCCCCGTCGCGCGGAACAGGGCGTGGTCCTGATCACCGTGATGATCTTTTTGCTGTTGATCACCGTTTTTTCGCTGTCCATGTTCCGCGCCAGCACCACCAACGTGCAGGTCACCGGGAACATGCAGATGCGGCAGGAGGCCTTGCACGCGGCCACCATCGCGGTCGAAGAGACCTTGAGCAACAACTTGTTCGCCAAGCAAACGGCCCGGGTGGCCTCCAGCCCCGTTGACGTCGACCTGAACGGCGACGGTAACGCCGACTACCGCGCCCAGCTGCAGCTGCGCTGCATCCGCACCTTGCCGGTCGGTGGCAACGGCTGCTCGTCGTCTCAGGGGACGGCGCAGGACGGCAGCATGTACGAGAACACCGGTTGCGTCGAAACCGACTGGAACGTCCGCGCCGAGGTGACCGACATCACCACGGGCACAACCGTCGCCGTCAACCAGGGTATAGCGCACCCCGACGTGACGCCGCCGGCGGAGTGCCCGCCTCGCCAATAAGCAGCGCAGCTCAGCGACAAACAGATTGATGGCCGTACCGATGGAGGAGAGAGGGATGAACAAGCAACTGCGTCACTTTGCCAGGTGGAAGACGCTCGTCGGCGCCGCACTGTTGGGCCTCGGCTTGAACGGGCCCGCCGGGGCGGAAGACATCGACCTCTTCTCTTTGAAGAAGCAGCCGGGCGAGATCCCCAACGTGCTGTTGATTCTGGACAATTCGGCCAACTGGTCGGCGACGTTGGACGTGGAGGATTGCCCCTACAACAACACCTCGCCGGCGGAAGCGCCGCCCGCCAAAGAGCAGGGCAAAAAGATCGCGATCGAGAAGTGCGCGCTGTACAACGTCATCGACAGTCTGCCGACGGGGCCAGACGGCGAGGCCTTGTACCGTCTCGGCATCATGTTCATGAACTCGCCGAACGCTGACGGCGGGTATCCCCGGGTCACCTTCGTCGACGTCAACAACCTGGTCGATCGGAATGTCACGCTCGCCCATGGCATCGATGTCCCGAACGACCCGAGCAAGCGCGACCTCCCCAACAAGCAAAAGCTCAAGGAAGTCATCAAGAACATCTCCAACGCCGAAGCGGCGGACCAGGGCAGCAACGCCGACATGGCGCGCGCGTTGTGGGAGGCGTATCACTGGTACATGGGCAAGAAGCCGTACCTCGGGACATCCCAGAAGAACACCGCTCGCATACGCTACGACAAGGCGGCGTTCAACGTGGACGGCACCTACAAGAGCCCGGCCGCCGCCACCTGCGCCGCCAATTTCGTGATCCTGCTCGGCAATGGCAGCCCGCAGAGCACGGAAAGCGACATCCGCGACCAGATGGCGCTGCTGGGTGGGGACGTGACTCAGATTCCCTATCCGACCGCCGACGTGTCGACGAGTGACCAGAACAACTGGGCCGACGAGACCGCCCGCTTCCTGGCCAGCGCCGACGTCAGCAGCAAGGAACTACGCCAGGGCATCATCACCTACACCATTGCCGTGGTGTCGAAAACTCCGACGACCAGCGAGAAGAAGTTCGTCAACTACATGAAGGGCATCGGCGACGCGGGCAAAGGCGGTTCGTACGTCGCGACCGATGTCAACGAGTTGGCCAAGAGTCTCCAGGACATCCTCAACAACATCAAATCGGTCAACAGCGTCTTCTCGGCGGCCAACCTCCCGGTCAGCGTGAACACCCAGGGCACCTTCGAAAACCAGGTGTTCCTCGGCGTCTTCAAGCCCGACACGGAAGGCCGGCCGCGCTGGATGGGCAACCTGAAGCAATACCAGTTTGCCTATGACGGCCGCATCCTGAAGTTGGTCGATAAAGATAAACACGACGCCATCGCCGCGGGCAGCGAGTATGTCAATGCGACGGCCATTTCGTTCTGGACGGAGCCCAGCAATTTCTGGGTCAACGACCGGCTGGGCGACCCGAGCAGCAGCTCGAGCGACAGCCCCGACGGTCCCGTCGTCGCCAAGGGCGGTCACGCCCAACGCTTGCGCACCGTCTACGCCACCAGCCAGGACAACCGCAAGGTCTACACCTGCATCGGGTGCGAGAAGGATCGGGTGAATCTGTACGACAACCCCGACACGCTGTTCAGCCAGGCCAACAGCGGCATCACGCGGGACGATCTCGGTGTCGACACCGACGACAAGCGAACGGCGCTGATCCGGTGGATCCGCGGCGAAGACAACCGCGGTGACGAGAAGGGCCCGGGCGGCAAGGTGACGGTGCGCCCCAGCGTGCACGCCGACGTGCTGCACTCGCGCCCGGCGGTCGTGAACTACAAGGACCACGGGGTGGTGTTGTTCTACGGCACCAACGACGGCTTGCTCAAGGCCGTACGCGGGCACCAGGAAGGCGCCGGAGCGGGCGACGAGCTGTGGGCATTCGTGCCGAGCGAGTTCTTTGGCAAGCTGCGCCGCCAGCGTGACAACGCACCGGAGGTTCGCTACCGGCACACAGCCACGTCCAACTCGACGGCCCAACCGCGCGACTATTTCGTCGACGGGCCGGTCACGATCTACCGGCAAGCCGCGGACCCCGCCGTGTCGGGCAGCACGGGCGCGGTCTACATGTACGCCACGATGCGCCGGGGGGGCCAGTTCGTCTATGCCTTCGACGTCAGCAATCCGACGCAGCCCAAGTTCTTGTGGAAGAAGTCGAACGCGCACATCCCGGCGATGGGCCAGACCTGGTCGGAGATGCGGGTGGTCCGGTTGAAGGGGCGTGCGCGCCCGGTGCTGCTGATGGGCGGCGGCTACGATCCCGCCTCGGAAGACTGCGAATCCGGCACCTGCCCCGCCCCGACAGTGGGCAAGGCGATGATCGCGCTCGACGCGGTGACAGGGGCTGAAGTCCAGACCTTCACCGACGGCATCGACGGGCCGGTCACCGGTGCCGTGGCCGTGATCGACACCGACCGCGACCGCCTGGCCGACCGCGGTTACTTCACCGACCTGCGCGGCAACATCTACCGGGTCGACTTCACGCCCGACGCGGACGGCGGCAACACGGGCAAGGCCTGGACGATGTACAAGCTCGCCGCGCTCGGCGGCAAGATGTTCTTCGGTCCGGACCTGGTGCCGGTGACGGTGAACTACCAGCGCGCCATCGCGGTGATGGCAGGCTCCGGCGACCGCGAAAAACCGTGGCTGACCACCAGTTCCGACCGCTTCTATGTGGTGTTGGACCGCAACTTCCAGCCCGGCATGCCCACCGGTTACCAAACCGTCACCGCCGGCGGCCTGTCCTCCCAGCCCAGCTTCAACGAAAGCAGCAACCCGGCCGGTTGTTATCTCGAGCTCGAGCCGGGTGAAAAGGTGATCAGCGGCGCGACCACGCTGGCGGGGCAGACGTTCTTCAACACCAACAAGCCCACCCCGCCGAGCGGCAACAGCTGCGGCAACCTGGGCCTGGCCCGCGGCTATGCAATGCCGTTGGTGTGCGGCACGCCGGGCGTCTCGACGTTCAATGGCGGCGGGTTCCCGCCCAGCCCCGTCGGCGGTATCGTGAACGTCTTGAACAGCAGCACCAACAAGATCGACCAGGTGCCGTTCGTGATCTCCGCGGGCGGCGAAGGCCAGGACATCTCGCCGATCGAGAGCCGCAATCTCAAGGTGCCCGGCCTCGGCCCGCGCAAGCGCCGCTACTGGCACATCGACAGCCCGCGCTGATCTGGGGCGGGCGGCGGTCCCCGGTGGGCCGCTGCCCCCGCTCGCACCGGCGCCCCACCGTGGCTGCCCCTCGAATCTCATCCCGCCGTCGTGTGCCATGATTCCAGGCTGACCACACGACAGGAGACCGGGATGAGATTCGACAACGTCCTGCAAAGCATCGGCAACACGCCGCACATCCGCCTCAACCGCCTCTTCGGCGCCGGCCACGAGGTGTGGATCAAATCCGAACGCGCCAACCCCGGCGGCTCGATCAAGGACCGCATCGCGCTCGCGATGGTCGAAGACGCCGAACGCTCCGGCGCGCTGCGCCCCGGCGGCACCATCATCGAGCCGACCTCGGGCAACACCGGCATCGGCCTCGCGATGGTGGCCGCCGTCAAAGGCTACCGGCTGATCCTCGTGATGCCCGACAGCATGTCGGTCGAGCGCCGGCGTCTGATGCTGGCCTATGGCGCCACCTTCGAGCTGACGCCGCGCGAGAAAGGCATGAAAGGCGCCATCGCGCGGGCGCAGGAGCTGTGCGAGAGCACGCCGGACGCCTGGATGCCGCAGCAGTTCGAAAACCCGGCCAACATCGACATCCACATGCGCGCCACCGCGCAGGAAATCCTGCAGGACTTTCCCGAGGGCCTGGATGTGTTGATCACGGGCGTCGGCACCGGCGGCCACATCACCGGTTGCGCCCGGGTGCTCAAGCAAGCCTGGCCGCGCCTCAAAGTCTTGGCGGTGGAGCCGAGCGCGTCGCCGGTGATCTCCGGCGGCAGCCCGGCACCGCATCCGATCCAGGGGATCGGCGCCGGCTTCATCCCCCGCAACCTCGATACACATCTGCTCGACGGTGTGGTGCAGGTCGAGGCAGAAGCCGCGCGCGAGATGGCACGTCGGTCGGCCCGAGAGGAAGGCCTGCTGGTGGGCATTTCATCCGGCGCGACGCTGGCCGCGATCGCACAAACCTTGCCGCAGCTGCCCAGCGGTGCCAGGGTGCTCGGGTTCAACTACGACACCGGCGAACGCTACCTGACGGTCGAGGGGTTCTTGCCCACCTGAGCCGCACGGGGGCGGCTCCCGGCCGCCCCTGTTCACACCGTCGCGGCCGCCTTCGCCCGCTGTCGCTCCAGCCGGGCGGCGCGCAACGCCCGCTCGATACGCTCCGCCACGATGTCGATTTCCTCGGCGGTGATGATCAGCGGCGGCAACAAGCGCACCACGGCGCCATGGCGGCCGCCCAGTTCCAGGATCACCCCCTGCCGCAAACACTGCTGCTGCAGCGACCGCGCCAGCGCGGTGTCGGGCGGGTGGGCGCCGGTGCGCGTCGCGGGCGGCTCAGGGTCGACGATCTCCATGCCGAGCATCAGGCCGGTCCCGCGCACCTGTCCGATGCAAGCATGGTCGCGCTGCAGCTGCAGCAAGTGGCCGCGCAGGCGCTCGCCCATCGCCCCGGCATGCGACGCCAGTTGTTCGCTGCGCAATGTCTGCAGCGTCGCAGTGCCCGCGGCCATCGCCAGCTGGTTGCCTCGGAAGGTGCCGGCATGCGCACCGGGGGCCCAGGCGTCGAGCGATTCGTCGTACACCACCACTGACAGCGGCAGCCCGCCGCCGATCGCCTTCGACAGCACCAGCACGTCCGGCGTGATGCCGGCATGCTCGAACGCGAACATCCGCCCGGTGCGGGCGAACCCGCTCTGTACCTCGTCGAGGATCAGCGCGACCCCGCGCCGGCGCGTGATCTCGCGCAGGCCCTGCAGCCAGCGCCACGGGGCGGGGATCACGCCGCCTTCGCCCTGGACCGCCTCGACGACGATGGCGGCGGGCGGCAACACGCCGGCCTCCGGGTCGTCGAGCAGTTGCTCGATGTAGTGCAGCCCGGCGTCCACGCCCGCCTCGCCACCCAGGCCGAAGGGGCAGCGATAGTCATAGGGATAGGGCAGGAACTGCACGTCACCGGGGCTCCCGCCGAAGGGCTGCTTGGGCGACAGGTTGCCGGTGATCGCGAGCGCGCCTTGTGTCATGCCGTGGTAGGCACCCGAAAACGCCCACACGCCGCGCCGCCCGGTCGCCGTTTTCACCAGCTTCAGCGCGGCTTCGATCGCGTCGGCACCGGTCGGGCCGCAGAACTGGATGCGCCCGCGTGCCGCCAGGGGCTCGGGCAAACAATCGAACAGCTCTTCGACGAAGCGGTCCTTGACCGGCGTGGTGAGGTCCAGCGTGTGCAGCGGCAAGCCGCTGTCGAGCACACGCCGTATCGCCTCGAGCGTCGCCGGGTGGTTGTGCCCGAGCGCCAACGTGCCGGCGCCGGCGAGGCAGTCGATGAAGACCTGCCCCTGCGTGTCGCGCAGATACACACCCTGCGCCTGCTGGAGCGCGAGTGGTATGCGCCGCGGATAGGTGCGCGCGTTCGACTCGCGGGCGGCCTGCCGTTCCAGGTAGGCGTTGCCGCGTAGCTCGATGGCGCCCTGGCGCCGGAAGGCCTGCAGCGAGAGCGCGGGGGTGGCGCCGGGTGGCGTCAGCAGCGGCTCGGGTTCCGTCCAAACGTGTTCCATGATGCGTGGCATCCCTTCAGAAGGTCGGGTGGACGAGGTCCATCGGTGGCGCCGGGAAGTCGCCGGGCGCGCCGTTGCGGGCCGATGCGGGCCAGCGCCGCTGGAGGTCCTCCAGGACCTGGGCCTCGTGTTGGAAGAGGAAAAAGTGGCCGCCGGGAAAGCAGCGCAACGCGAAAGCAGCGTCGGTGCAGGCGGCCCAGGCCGCACAGTCCTCGGTCGGCACGCCGGGGTCTTGTGCCCCGGTGTAGACGGTCAAAGGGCAGGGCAGGCGCTGGCCCTCGACGTGCCGGTGCGTTTCGCACCACGCGAAGTCCGCACGCAAGCCCGCGAGGAAAAACGCGGTCACCTCGGGGTGCTCCAGCAAGGCGTCTGGAAAACCGCCGAGCGACCGCACGTATCGCAGCAGCTCGGCGTCGCCCGCGCCACTTACCGGCGCGGCCCGCTGCGGCAGCGAAGGCGCACGGCGGCCCGACACGAACAGGGCGGCCGGCGGCACGCCATGGTCATACGCCAGCCGTCGCGCCGCCTCGAAGGCGATCAGGGCACCCATGCTGTGTCCGAACAGTGCATAGGGCTGCGCCGGCGCGGCTGCCTGCGCCTCGGCGACCGCATCGGCGAGTTGGGCCGCCACGTCGACGAGTTGGTCAGGGCGAGGGTCGCGGTAACGATCGGCCCGGCCTGGCAGCTTGACCAGCGCCAGTTCGATGTCGTCGTTCAACAGCGCGCGCCAATGCCGGTAGACGGTGTGGCCGGCGCCGGCATAGGGCACGCAATACAGCCGGCGCGGCGAAGCGCCGCGGCCGCGCTGCAGGGCGAACCAAGGAGAGCTCATGCGGCGGTGGAGCCGACGGAGCTGTCCGATCTGGCCGCCTGCACCGGCTCGGCCTCGTCCATCGCGCGACGCAGGCTCAAGGGCCGCATGTCGGTCCAGACCTCCTGGATATAGGCCAGGCACTCCTGTTTGTCGCCGTGCTTGCCGACGGTGTGCCAGCCTGCCGGCAAGGGCTTGTAGTCGGGCCAGATCGAGTACTGCTCTTCGTCGTTCCTGACCACGTGGAAACGGGTCTCGGGGCTGTCCCAGCTCATGTATGGGTCCTTTCTTGACAGAGGGGAGGGGAGGTAGAGGGGGAACTGCCTGGTCTGCCAGGCGGGACAAGTGTTGTCTTTGATCGATCTTATGCTAATCTAAACAAGAACAATTCGCATTTACAAATATGTACATGCGATGAAACGGGGCGAGGCACCACAGCCGCGCCATGGGCATCACGACCAGGGAGATCGATCATCGTCGCGCACATTTCCGGGGAGTCCGACAGGCTGGGCGCCCCACTGCAAGCATTGCCTTCGAGCTCACCCCGAAGCGCAGCCTCCGGCGCGTCATGGCCGCCCGTCGTGCTCGTGCCGCCCCCTGCACCCGGCGCGCCGGCGTGGCAGGCGGTGCAAGCGCTCGTCGCAGAGCAGCTGCACGATGTCGGCGCCTTGTTGTTTCGCGGCCTCGAACTCGCGTCCCCGTCTGCCTTTCAGAGCTTCGCGCGCTCGTTCGGGCATCCGCTGCTGACCTATGAGTTCGCCTCGACGCCCAGGTCATCGGTGGAGCAGGGCGTCTACACCTCGACGGAATACCCGGCCCACCAATCCATCCCGCTGCACAACGAGCAGTCGTACACGCTGCAGTGGCCGATGAAGATCTGGTTCCACTGCGTCCAGCCGTCGCTGACCGGCGGCGAAACGCCGATCGCCGACAGCCGTCTGATCCTGCGCCGCCTCGACCCGCGCCTGGTCGAGCGCTTCGAACGCAAGCGGCTGATGTACGTGCGCAACTACGGCCAGGGGCTCGACCTGCCGTGGCAGCGCGCCTTCAACACCGACGACCCCGCCGTGGTCGAGCGCTATTGCGCGGCCCAGCAGATCGAGTTCGAGTGGAAGCCCGATGGTGAGCTGCGCACGCGCCAGGTGTGCCAGGCCGTGGCTCGCCACCCGGTGACCGGCGCCGCCGTGTGGTTCAACCAGGCCCATCTGTTCCACGTCTCCAGCCTCGAGCCCGCGGTGCGCGAGGCGCTGCTCGACGTGGTCGACGACCCCCTCGACCTGCCGCGCAACGTCTATTACGGCGACGGCAGCCCCCTCGAAGAAGCTGCGCTCGACGAGGTGCGGGCGGTGCTCGACGACTGCTCCGTGGCCTTCCCCTGGCAGCAGGGCGACGTGCTGATGCTCGACAACATGCTGGCGGCACACGGCCGCCGTCCCTACACCGGCCCGCGGCGCGTGGTCGTCGCGATGGCCGAGGCTCACCAGGAATCCTGATTGATGTTCGATCTTCATCCGACGCCGGCCGATCTGGTCACCGCGCTGCGGCTGCGGGCCTTGCTGCACCCCGAACGGAGCGCCATCGAGTTCCTTGGCGACGGCGACAACGTCACCGAACGCCTCAGCTACGGCCAGCTTGACCAGCGCGCGCAGGCCCTGGCCGCAGTGTTGCAGGAGGCCGCCGCTCCCGGCGAGCGGGCCCTGCTGTTGTTCCCGACCGGCCCCGACTACGTGATCGCCTTCTTTGCGTGTCTGTATGCCGGCGTGGTGGCCGTGCCGCTCTACCCGCCGGAAACCGGGCAGCCACAGGCGGTGAAGCGCTTGTTCAACGTCGCAGAGGACGCCCGCCCGGCGCTGGCACTGACCGATGCCGCGGGCCTCGAAGCGGTGGTGCAGCACCAACTTCAGCGCCCCGGCATGCGCGTGCTGGTGACGCCGCAGTGCGAGGGTGCCCCAGGTGCGTGGCGCGAGCGCACGGCCCGGTCCGACGAACTGGCGTTTCTGCAATACACCTCCGGGTCGACGGCCACACCCAAGGGCGTGATGGTGCGTCATGAGCACCTGCTCGCGAACCACCACGCCCTCTCGCAGGGCATGGACGAGCAACCCGGCGACCGGCACTTCAGCTGGTTGCCGCTGTTCCACGACATGGGCCTGATCTTCGGGCTGCTGCAGCCGCTGTTGCAGGGCAGCACGCTGTTCCTGATGTCGCCCAAGCGCTTCATCGAGCGGCCGAGACGTTGGCTGGAGGCAGTGTCGCGGCATCGCATCCGCCTGTCCGGCGGGCCCGACTTCGCTTACCGTTTGTGCGCCGACCGGGTTCGCCCGGCCAGCGTCGCCGGCCTCGACCTGTCGTGCTGGGAGGTCGCCTACTGCGGCGCCGAGCCGGTGCGCCAGAGCACCTTCGAAGCGTTCTGCCAGCTCGCCACGCCGCTCGGCTTTCGGGGCCGCGCATTCCGCCCCAGCTATGGGCTGGCCGAGGCCACGCTGTTCGTCTCGGCCGCGGGCGGGCAAGACCAGGTGGCCGATATGTTCGACACCGCAGCCCTCGCGCTCGGCCGCGCCGAACCGGCGCCGCAAGGCACCTCATTGGTCGCCTGCGGGGCGCCCGCCGGCGGCACTCAGGTGCGCATCGTCGCACCCGACACCGGCGCGGTGTTGCCGGAGGGGCAGGTCGGCGAGATCTGGGTCCAGGGGCCGACCGTGGCGGGCGGCTACTGGGGGCATGGCGCCGCCACGGCTGCCAGCTTTGCGGCCACTGACGCCGAGGGTCACGGCCCCTGTTTGCGCACCGGCGATCTCGGCTTCATCCACGCCGGGCAGCTCTACATCAGCAGCCGGCTGAAGGACCTGGTGATCCTGCGGGGGCGCAACCACTACCCGCAGGACATCGAACTCGAGATCGAATTGCGAGTCCCTGGCGTGCGACCTGGCCGCGTGGCGGTGTTCGCCGCCGAGGTGAACGACGCAGAGACCATCGGCGTGGCGGCCGAGGTGGCCCGCGTCAAGACCGGCGAGGCCCGCCATGCCGAGGTGATCGAGGCGATCCGGCAAGCGGTGGCCGAGGCCTTCGGCGAGCCGGCCGGCGCGATCGCCTTGCTGAAGCCCGGCACCTTGCCGAAAACCTCGAGCGGCAAGCTGCGACGTTCGGCCTGCCGTGACGGCTGGCGCGACGGCAGCTTGCAAACCCTCGCCCTCTACCGGGCCGACGGACCTGCCGCGGCCCCCAGTTCGGCCGCCGTGCTGTCCACCGACACCGAACGCCAGCTCGCCACGCTGTGGGCCGAACTGCTCGATCTCGACCAGGTCGGCGCGCACGACAACTTCTTCGCCCTCGGCGGTCAGTCGCTGCTGATGACGCAGCTGGCCGCGCGGGTGCAAACCGACTTCGGCGTGGCCCTGCCGCTGGCCGCCTGCTTCACGGCGGCCAACCTGGCCGAGCTGGCGCGGCGCATCGACGAAGCGCCGCGGGTCCCGGTGCGCGCAGGCCTGCAGCCCCGCGTGCGCAGCACCGCCGACACCACGCTGCTGCCGCTGTCCTATGCCCAGCGCCGTCTGTGGTTCCTGCAGTCGCTCGAGCCGACCAGCGCCTTCTATCACGTGGCCATCGGCCTGGCCTTCTCGGGCCCGGTCGACCCGGCCCGATGGCAAGCGGCGCTCGACGCCCTGGTGCAACGCCACGAAGTGCTGCGCACGGTGTTCGTCGAGGCCGCCGCCGATCCGTGCCAGCAGGTACTGCCCGACATGGCCGTGCCCCTGATGCAGCGCGACGCCGAGGACGAGCAGGTCGAGCGGCGCCTCGTGCGCCAGCTGCTGGCCGTGCCGTTCGACCTCACACGCGGCCCGCTGCTGCGCGCACTGCTGCTGGACGCCGCCAGCGCACGTCCGCGGCTCGTGCTCGTGATGCACCACATCGCCGTCGACGGCGCCGCGCTCAAGCCGCTGCTGGCCGATCTCGCGCTGCACTACGCCGGCGCCGAACTGGCGCCGGTGCCGCTGCAATACGCCGACTTCACGCTCTGGCAACAGGCCGAGCTGGCGCCGCGCCTGCCCGCGCTGGTCGAAGCCTGGCGGGCGCAGCTGCTCGATGCACCGGTGCTCACCACCTTGCCGCCCGACCTGCCACGCCCGCCGGCGCAAACGCACGCCGGCGCCAGTTTGCATCGGCAGCTCTCGCCGGCGCTGGTGGAAGCGCTTGACAAGTGGGCGAGGGCAGAACGGGCCACGCTGTTCATGGCGCTGTTTGCCGCCTATGCCGCCACCCTCGCCGAGGCGAGCGGCCAGACCGATCTGGTGATCGGCACCGACATCGCCAACCGGCACGAACCCGGCACCGAGAGCATCGTCGGCTTTTTCGTCAACCAGCTGCCGGTGCGCTGTCGCGTGCCGTCGGCGGCCGGCGCCACCGCCTGGCTGGTGCAGGTGCGCGACACGCTGCTCGCCGCCTACACCCTGCAGGACCTGCCGTTCGACCAGCTGGTCGAAGCGCTGCGTCCGCCGCGCACGCTGGCCCATGCACCGGTGTTCCAGACCAAGTTCGTGTTCCAGGACGCCCCGTCGACGCACTCGCTCGCCCCCGGCCTCTCGATGCAGCCGTTCGACATCCCGCGTGAAAGCGCCGAACTCGACCTGCTGTTCGACCTGTCCCGCGGCCCCGAGGGTGTGGCCGTGCGCATCGAATACGCCGCCGACCTCTACCGGAGCGACACCGTGGCCCGCTTCGCGGCCCGCTTCATCGCCCGGCTCGAAGCCTGGGTGGCCAAGGCCGAACTGCCGTCACCCGCCCGCCGCGCGCTGGTGCGCCGCGCCGCATCCCCTGTTCACAGCACCACGGAGCCCACCCGATGAGCGACCCCTCTTCTGCGCCGGCACGCCGCCCCGGGCTGGGCGGCGTGCGCCGGCAGGCCGTCGCGCACGGCACCCAGGACCTGGTGCACATGGCGCCGCTGCGCGAGGGCCAGACCATGCCCTTGTTGTGCGAACCGGTGCTGCCCGGCGTCGACCTGGTGGCGTGGGCGCGCGAGCGCCGCGCCGAGATCGAAACCTTGCTGCTGCGCCACGGCGCGCTGCTGTGGCGCGGCTTCGACGTCGACGGCGTGGCGGGCTTCCACGAGGCCGTCGGCGCCCTGTCGGACGGCGCCCTGCAATACCAGTTCCGCGCCTCGCCGCGCACCCAGGTCGACGCCGAGCGGCACGTCTACACCTCCACCGATTACCCCGCGGCGGAAAGCATCTTCCCGCACAACGAGCACTCCTATTCGCCGGTGTTCCCGCGCAAGATTTTTTTCTATTGCGACATCACCCCGGGCGAGGGCGGCGAGACGCCGATCGGCGACACGCGCAGCGTGCTGCAGCGCATCCCCCCCGAGATCCTCGAGCGCTTCAAGCGCCGGCGCATCCTTTATGTGCGCAACTACGGCGACGGCTTCGGGCTGCCGTGGCAGACGGTGTTCCAGACCACCGACCGCGCCACCGTCGAGGACTACTGCCGCCAGCAAGGCATCGTGCCGGAATGGAAGAGCGGCGACCGCCTGCGCACCCGCCAGGTCGGACCGGCCCTGGTGCGCCACCCGGTCAACGGCGAAGCGGTGTGGTTCAACCACGGCACCTTCTTCCACGCCACCACCTTGCCGGCCAGCGCGCGCGACACTTTGATGGCCGAATACGGCCCCGAAGACCTGCCGCAGAACACCTTCTACGGCGACGGCGCGCCGATCGAACCCGAGGTGGTCGAGCTGCTGCGCGGCCTCTACCTCGGGTCGATGACGAGCTTCCCGTGGCAGCGCGGCGACGTGCTGATGCTCGACAACCTCCTGGCGCTGCACGGCCGCAACCCCTTCCGCGGCCCGCGCCGCATCCTCACCGCGATGGCCGAGCCGATGCGTGCCGCCGACGTCGCGTGGACCGACCACCTCACGGAGCAGGCATGACACAGACGGCGGGCTTTCGACTTTCGGCTCAGCAACTTTCGGCATGGCGGCGGCGCGACGCCGCGTGGTGCGGCGTGCGCGGCGTGGTCGCGATGCCGCACGGCGCCACGCCGGGTGACGTGAAGGCGGCCTTGCAGGCCATCGCGGCGCGCCACGAAGTACTGCGCACCCGGATCGAGCCGGTGGCCGGCGTGCCGCTGCAGTTCGTCGACGACCTTGCCGCGCTGCACTGGGAGGAGCGCAAGGCCGGTGCCCCGGCACAGCCGATGACATTCGACACCTGGCCCCACCCCGCGGGCGCCGCGCTGGCGGCGTGCTGGGTGTGGGACGAGGCCAGCCGCGGTCAGGCGGCGACCTCGGTCAGCGACTGCTCGGTGTGGCTCTCGCTGGACGGCTTGCACGGCGATGCGCGCACCTTGCAGCTGATCGCGCAGGAGCTGCACGATCAACTGGCCGGCCGTCGCAACGATGCCGACGTGGTGCAGTACGCCGACTATGCGCAATGGCAACACGAACTCGGCGAGGCCGAGCCGGGCGCCGTGGCCTACTGGCGTGCGCGGCCCCCTCTGCCGGTGGGCCGACTGCCGCTGGAGCGACCGGTGGCCGGCGCGTTTTCGCCGCGCACACTGGCGTTCGCAGCGCCGCCCGACACGTCCGAGCCCGCCGTGTTCGCCGCCTGGGCGCTGCTGCTGGCGCGCCACCTCGACCAGCCCGGGCTGACCCTGGGCGTGGTGGATGCGGGCCGCAGCGACGAAGTGGCCGACGCGTGCGGCCCTTATGCGCGCGTGCTGCCGCTGGTGCTCGGCTACGACGCCGCACAGACCTGGCAGCAGTGGTGCGAAACGGTCGCAGCCGTGCGCGCCGACGCCATCTCGCAGGCGGAAGGCCTGGGGGCTGTCGACCTCGAGATGGCGCTGCAGTACCGCCGCGCCGCCGCGCCCGAGCCCGCGCAACTGCTCGCGGTCGAAGCCGCTTTCCGGCTGCGCCTCGACGTGCAGCCGCTCGCCGACGGTGGCGGCTTGCAGCTGGGATTGAGCTACGACGCCGGTCGCTTCGACGCCGAGGCCGCCCAGGCTCTGGTGGCGCAGCTGTCGGCGTTGCTCGCCGCCTTGCCGCCCACGTCGCAGCCGCTCGGCGAGGTCTTCCTCGGCTCGCCGCACACTGGGCCGATGGTCGTGCCAGGGGAGCCGGGCCGTCTCGACAGCGTGCCCCTGTTGCACATGCTGATCGAGCGGCAGGCCCGGCTGGGGCCTGACCGCCCCGCGGTGGCCTGCGCAGATGGGCGGCTCGACTACGACACCCTGGTGCGTCGCGCGGATGTGCTGGCCGCGCGCCTGGTCGCCGCCGGCGCCGCGCCCGACCGTATCGTCGCCGTCTGCCTGCCTCGCTCGGTCGACCTGGTGGTGGCCTTGCTCGCGGTGCTCAAGTCCGGCGCCGCCTACCTGCCGCTCGACCCTGGCTATCCGCCCGAGCGCCTCGACTACATGCAGCACGACAGCGGCGCCTGTTGCCTGGTGGCCGATGCCCGCAGTGCGGCGATCGCGGCCGCTGGTCTGCCCGTGGTGCTCATCGGCGCACCGGCACCGGCCGCCTTGCCCAACGTGCCGCCGCGCCCGCCGCACCCCGACCAACTCGCCTATGTGATCTACACCTCCGGCTCCACCGGCCGACCCAAGGGCGTGGCCATCACACACCGCAACGCCTGTCATTCGACGCTGGCACGCCACCGCTGGTACGAGCGGCCGGTGTCGGCCTATCTGATGCTGTCGTCGGTCGCCTTCGACAGTTCGGTCGCCGGCATTTTCTGGACGCTGACGCAAGGCGGCCTGCTGGTGCTGCCCGAAGACGATGCCCACCGCGACGTCGCGGCCCTGGCCAGGCTGGTCGAGCACCACCGCGCCTCACACCTGCTGGCGCTGCCGTCGCTGCACGCCCAACTGCTCGACGCCGAGCCGGCCCGGCTTGCAACGCTGACCGACGTCATCGTCGCTGGCGAGGCCTGCAGCGCGACGCTGGTCGAGGCCCACCACCGCGTGTTGCCCCAGGCCGCGCTGTACAACGAATACGGGCCGACCGAGGCCAGCGTGTGGAGCCTTGCGCACGCGACCCGGCCAGGCGAGGACCCGGTGCCGATCGGCCGGCCCATCCCCTTCATCGAAGCCTGGGTGCTCGACACCGCGCTGCAGCCGCTGCCCCCCGGCGTGCAGGGCGAGTTGTACCTGGGCGGGCCGGCACTCGCGCGCGGCTACCTCGGGCGGCCCGACCTGACCGCCGACCGCTTCGTGCCGCACCCGACCGCCGCCGGTCAGCGCCTGTACCGCACCGGCGACCGGGTGCGCCTGAACGCGGCCGGCCAGGCCGAGTTCCTCGGGCGCACCGACCAGCAGGTCAAGATCCGCGGCTTTCGCATCGAGCTGGGCGAGATCGAGGCACGCCTGGCCGAACACGCCGCGGTGCGCGAAGCGGTTGCGGTCGTGCGCGAGGACCAGCCCGGCGACCGGCGTGTGGTCGCCTATGTGATCGCCCGCCCGCCGGCGCCCGCCGCCGAGACCTTGCGCACGCATTTGCTGCGGTCCTTGCCCGAGCATTTGCTGCCGTCGGCCTATGTGTTCGTCGATGCTTTCCCGATGACCCCGAACGGCAAGCTCGACCGCAAGGCCTTACCGGCGCCCGAGCGGGCCTCACGCGCCGCCTACGTCGCGCCCCGCGACGACATCGAGCAGCAGATTGCCGCGGTGTGGTCCGAGCTGCTGGAGCTGGAGCCCGTCGGCGTGCACGACAACTTCTTCGAGCTGGGCGGCCATTCGTTGGTCGCCACCCAGGTCGTCACGCGCTTGCGCCGCCGCTTCGATGTCGAGTTGCCGGTGCGCGAGCTGTTCGCCGCGCCCACCGTCGCAGGCCTCGCGCTGGCCGTGAAACGCCAGCGCGGGCAGCCGGCGGCGCCCGGTCTGGCGCCGATCGAGCCGCTCGCCGAGCGCGACGCGCTGCCCTTGTCCTATGCGCAGCAGCGCCTGTGGTTTTTGGCCCAGCTCGACCCGGACGACGTGTCGTACCACATCGCCGGCGTGCTCAAGATGGCCGGGCGGCTCGACGTCGAGGCGTGGGCGTCCGCCTTTGCCGCCTTGCAAACTCGCCACGAGGTCCTGCGCAGCCGCATGCCGACCGACACCGCGGGGCGCCCCCGGCTGGTGGTGGAGCCGATAGCGCGCGCGTCGCTCGAGCGGATCGACCTCAGCGGCCTCGGTGATGACGTGCCTGCCGAAGCCGCACTGCGGGCCCAGGCCGTCGCACAGCGGCCGTTCTCGCTGGCACAAGGCCCGTTGCTGCGTGCCGTGCTGATCACGCTGGCGCCCGAGCATCATCACCTGGTGCTGGTGATGCACCACATCGTGTCCGACGGCTGGTCGACCGAGCGCCTGCTGCAGGACTGGTGCGAGTTCTACCGCTCGCGGCTGGAGGCCGGGGCGACCGCGCCGACGCCGCTGTCGATTCAGTACGCCGACTACGCCGCCTGGCAGCGCCGCCAGCTGACCGAGGCCGCGCTGTCGCGCGAACTCGCGCACTGGCGCGACGTGCTGGGCGACGAGGCGCCGCTGCTGGCCTTGCCGACCGATCGGCCCCGGCCCCAGGTGCTGTCCGGCCGCGGCGACCGGGTGACCATCGCGCTGCCCGGCTCCCTGGCGGCCCGCGCCAAAGCCCATGCCCAGCAGCGCCAGGCCAGCCTGTTCATGTTGCTCGAGGCGGCCTATGCCGGTTTGCTGGCCCGCCACGCCGGGCAAGACGACATCCGCATCGGCACACCGGTGGCCGGCCGGGGCCGGCTCGAGCTCGAGCCGCTGGTGGGCCTGTTCGTCAACACCGTCGTGCTGCGCCATCGATTCACGCCGCTGACCCCTTTCGACGCGCTGCTCGACGCCACCCGCGAGCGAGTGCTCGACGCCGAACAGCACCAGCAGCTGCCCTTCGAACGCCTGGTCGAGGCCCTGGCACCGGAGCGCGACCTCGGCCACACGCCCTTGTTCCAGGCCATGTTCGATCTGCAGACCGAGCGCTACAGCGCGCTGGCCCGGCTGCCCGGGTTGCAGGTCGAGCTGCAGGCCGTCGACCTGCCGACCAGCAAGTTCGACCTGTCCCTCAATTGCCGGGACACCGGCGACACCATCGAGTGCTGCTTCGAATACAGCACCGACCTGTTCGACCGATCGACCATCCAGCGTCTCGCGCAGCACTACCAGCAGCTGCTCGATGCCGCACTCGCCGAGCCGCAACGACCGCTGGCCGATCTGCCGCTGCTCGATGCGGCGGCCCAGGCCTTGTTGACACCGCGCCCGACGCGAGACTGGCCGATCGGCGAGGGCTTTGCCGCGCTGTTCGACAGCACTGCACGCGCACGGGCCGGCGAGCTGGCCGTCTGCGACGGCCACACGTCGTTGCGTTATGCGGAGCTGGCGCAACGTGCCCGTGGCCTTGCGACGGCCTTGCAACAGGCCGGCGCCGGGCCGGAGCGGCCGGTCGCCATCCTGCTGCCGCGCTCGGTCGACTACCTGGTGGCCATCGTCGCCACGCAGTTCGCCGGTGCGCCCTGGTTGCCGCTCGACATGACACTGCCGCAGGCCCGCTTGGTGCAGATGCTGTCGCTCGCGGCGCCACCGGTCCTGGTGGCGGCCGAAGTCTGCGACGTGGCGCCGCGCTTGCGCACCGCGCTGGCCCGGCCGCCGCAATGGGTGTCGCCCCAGGCTGTGGGGGAGGGTGCGCCGAGGCTCTGGCCGGCCCATCCGCAGCAGCTGGCCTACCTGATCTTCACGTCCGGCTCCACCGGCACGCCCAAGGCTGCGATGGTGCCCGCCGGCCCGATGCTCAACCACCTGCTCGGCAAGATCGAGCAGCTCGACCTGGGGCCGTCCGACCGCATCGCACAGACCGCCTCGCCGTGTTTCGACATCTCGGTCTGGCAGTTCCTGACGGCCCTGTTGTGCGGCGCCAGCGTCCACATCGTGCCCGACAGCTGCACCCGCGACGGCGCCGCGCTGCTGCGGCACGTCAATGCCGAAGGCCTGACCGTGCTCGAGAGCGTGCCGTCGCTGATGCGCGGCATGCTGGACGACCCGTCGTCGCCGGCCCAGCTGCCGACGCTGCGCTGTCTGCTGCCCACCGGCGAAGCGCTGCCGCCCGAGGTCGCACGGCAGTGGTTCCGTCATTACCCCGGCGTGCCGCTGATCAACGCTTACGGGCCCGCCGAATGCGCCGACGACGTGGCGCTGTGGCGCCTCGACGGCCCCCCCGACACCTCGCTCGCCCACCTGCCGATCGGCACCCCCACCGGCAACCTGCGGCTGCACGTGGTCAACGATGCGCTGCAGCTGCAGCCGCCCGGTGTCATCGGCGAGCTGGCCATCGCCGGCGCCGGTGTGGGCCGCGGCTACCTCGGCGCGCCCGCGCTGACGGCCGAGCGGTTCGTGCCCGACCCCTACGGCCCGCCCGGCAGCCGCCTCTACCGCAGTGGCGATCTGGCCCGCCAGGCGCCGGATGCCGTCCTCAGCTTCGTCGGGCGGCGCGACCACCAGCTCAAGATCCGCGGCCACCGCGTCGAACCGGCCGAGATCGAGGCCCGGCTGTTGCAGCACGACGAGGTGCGCGCCGCGGCCGTGCTGCTGGCCGGCACGCCGCCGCGCCTGGTGGCCTATGTCGCCGTCGACACGCGGGACGGCACGGCGCAAGGCGGCGACGACCCCTTGCGCAGCGTCCTCGCCGCGCAGCTGCCCGAGTACATGGTGCCGGCCGCGATCGTGCGGCTGCCCGCGCTGCCGCTGAACGCCAACGGCAAACTCGACCGGGCCCGCTTGCCGGCCCCCGACTTCTCGCAAGCCAGCCAGCCCGACCTGGCACCACGCAACGACACCGAGCGCACTTTGGCGCGGGTCTGGGCCGAGGTGCTGGGGCTGCCGTCGGTCGGCCTGCGCGACAACTTCTTCGCGCTGGGCGGCGACTCGATTTTGAGCATCCAGCTCGTCAGCAAGGCCCGCGAAGCCGGGCTGCAGATCAGCGCACGCGCGGTGTTCCAGCACCAGACGGTCGAGGCGCTCGCCGCGGTGGCAGAGCACGCCGCCCCGGCGATGGCCCGCTCGGCCCCCGAAGGCGATGTGCCGTTGACGCCGATCCAGCACAGCTTCTTCGAGTTGTGCGCGCCCAACCCGCACCACTGGAACCAATCGGTGCTGCTGACTCCCGCCGCGCGGCTGACCGCAGGGCAGGTCGACACCGCCCTGCAAGCGCTGGTCGCCCACCACGACGGGCTGCGGCTGCGCTTCCGGCTCGAAGAGCAGGGCTGGGTGCAGCACTACGCGAGCGGACCCGCCGGCGCGGTGCTGATCGCCCGCCAGCTCGACCACACCGACGAACTCGATGCCCATTGCGACGCGGTGCAAGCCAGCCTCGACCTCGAACACGGCCCGTTGCTGCGCGCGGCGCTATTCGACCTGCCCGGTGGCGAGCAGCGGTTGCTGATCGCCGTGCACCATCTGGTGGTCGACGGTGTGTCGTGGCGCATCCTGCTGGACGACCTCGCCACCGCCTTGCAGCCCGGCCCGCAAGGTGTGGTGCTGCCCGCCCGCACCGCCTCGTACCAGGACTGGGCCCGCTCGCTGCTGCAACGCGCCGAACGCGGTGAGTTCGATACCGAGCGGCCGTTCTGGCAGGCGCAACAGGCGCCGGCGCTGCCGGTCGAACGCCCGGGCGGCAGCCGGCTCGAGCGCGACATCGAGATCGTCCACGTGACGCTCGACCGCCAAGCGACCGAACGCTTGCTGCAGTGCGGCCAGCAGCGCGCCACGCCCGACGACTTCCTGTTGACCGCGCTGGCCCAGGTGCTGCTGCCGTGGAGCCAGCGCGAGGCGCTGCTGGTCGAGCAGGAAAGCCACGGCCGGCCCGACGACCTCGACCTCGGCCGCACCGTCGGCTGGTTCACCGCCGCCTATCCGCTGCGCCTGGCGCCCGACCTGACGTCGGCGCCGGTCGACCAGCTCAAGCAGGTCAAGCAGGCGCTGCGCTCGGTGCCCAACGGCGGCATCGGCTACGGCGCGCTGCGCTACCTGCAACGGGTGTTGCCGGCGGCGAACACCCAGGTCGCTTTCAACTACCTGGGCCAGCTCGACGCCAGCGCCGACCGTCGCTGGTTCGCGAAGCTCGACGCCCGCAGCGGCCGGCTCTATGACGGCCACACCGCCCGCCGCCACGAGTTCGATCTCAATGCTTACGTGCTCGGCGGGCAGTTGCAGCTCGACTGGGGGTACAGCCGCGAGCGTTACGCCCGCGCCACCGTCGAGTCCCTGGCGGCGCGCTTCGTCACCTCGCTCGCGACGCTGCTGCAGCTCGCCAATGGCGACGCAGCCCAGCTGCTGACGCCGCAGGACTTCCCCGAAGCGGCGCTCGACGCGGCCTCGTTCGACCAATTGCTTGCCGGAATGGAGTGATCCCCTTGGCCCCCTCTCTGCAGTCTGCGCCCGCCGCCCGCCCGCCACGCCGCAAGGCCGACATCGTCGGCATCTATCCGTTGACGACCGCCCAGCAAGGGCTGCTGTTCCACTCGCGAGAGCAGGGCGAGTCCGGCGACGACCCATATTTCAGCGTCGACCTGCTCGAGTTGCAGGGCCGGCTCGACCCCGTCGCCTTCGAGCAGGCGTGGCGCGACGTGCAAGCGCGGCATGCGGTGCTGCGCAGCGACTTCCGCTGGGAGGAGGTGAGCGCGCCGGTGCAGATCGTCTACCGCGAGCGGCCGGTCACGGTGACACATCTCGACTGGCGTGCCGATGCGCTGGACGACACGGCGCTGGCCACCCGCCTCGAGGCCTGGTGCCGCGAGCGCCGCGTGCAGGGCTACGACTTCCGCCACGCCGCCGACCTGGAGCTGGTGCTGGTGCAACTGGCCGACAACCGCTGGCTGCTGCGCTGGGCCTACCACCATGTGGCACTCGACGGCTGGAGTTATGCGCTGGTGCTGCGCGACCTGCTGCAGAGCTTGCAGGCCCGCAGCCAGGGCCGCGCACCGCAGCTGGCACCGGCGCGGCCGTTCAGCGACTACATCGCCTGGCTCAAACGCCAGGACGTCGCCGCCGCCGAACACTTCTGGCGCGCCGAACTGGCCGGCCTGGAAGGCCCCACGCCGCTGCGCCTGCCGCGTCCCGCCGAAACGCCGGCGGCCCGCTGGGCCGAACTGGCGCTGCCGCTGCCGAGCGCGGCCACCTTGCAGGCGTTCATGCAACGCGAGCGGGTCACCCTCAACACCCTTTGCCAGGGCGTGTGGGCCTTGCTGCTGAGCCGCTACAGCGGACAGCGGCAGGTGTGCTTCGGCGTCACCGTGGCAGGGCGACCGCCCGAGTTGCCGGGCGCCGACGAGATGGCCGGTGTGTTCATCAACACGCTGCCGCTGCGGGTCGCCACCCCGGGCGGCACGCGGGTGGGCGACTGGCTGCGCGAGCTGCAGGCTCACAACGCGCAGCTGCGCCAGCATGAGCAACTGCCGTTGGCGCGACTGCAAGCGCTGGCTGGTGTCAGCGGGCAAGCCTTGTTCGAGTCGCTGGTGGTGGTCGAGAACTTCCCCGTCGATGCGGCCCTCAGCGACGCCCAGGCCGAACTGCGCGCGTGGCCTTACGCACCGCCGCGTGCCGAAGGCCAGCCGATCACCACCGGCGGTCGCAACAACTACCCCCTGACCCTCGTGTTCGTGCCCGGTGCCCAGCCGCAGCTGGTGGTGGCCTATGACCGCGCGCGACTGAGCGAGCCGGCCGTGGCCACATTGGCGCGTCAACTCCAGGGGCTGCTGCAGCGCGTGCTCGCACAAGTCGACAGCACCCTCGACGACCTGGTCGTGCCGGTGACCGGCGCTGCCCCCGTTGTGGTCGACGAACCGCCCTCGGCCTATGTGCCGCTGGTGGCCCAGGTGGCGCAGTGGGCGCGTTTGCAGCCCGAGGCGCTGGCAGTGCAGGGCGAGGACGCGAGCCTGTCCTACGCAGAACTCGAAGCCCGCGCCACGCAGCTCGCAAGGCGCTTGGCAGGGGCCGGCGTGGCGCCGGAACGCTGCGTCGCCATCGCCGCGCCGCGCAGCGCGGCCTATGGGGTCGCGGTGCTGGCGGTGCTCAAGGCCGGGGGCCATTTCCTGCCGCTCGAGCCGAGCCAGCCGGTCCAACGGCTGCGCGAACTGCTCGCCGCGAGCGGCGCGCGCTGGTTGCTGTCCACCGACGCGGACCTGGCCGCCCGCCTGACCGAGGGGATGGCCGTGCGCACGCTCCCGGCAGGGCTGGAGACGGATGGGGCGACCTCCACGCTGCCCGAGGCCGACCTGCCGGCGCCGCCGCCGCCCGGCCAGAGCGCCTACCTGATCTACACCTCCGGCTCCACCGGCACGCCCAAGGGCGCTGTGCTCAGCCATGGCGGCCTGGCGCAATACACCGCCGGCCTGCAACAGCGGCTCGGCCTGGCCCCCGGCGCCCGCCATGCGATGGTCTCGACCGTCTCGGCCGACCTCGGCCACACCACGCTGTTCGGTGCGCTGGCCAGCGGCGGCTCGCTGCACCTGCTGCCGGCACCGCTGGCCTTCGACCCCGACGGTTACGCCGCCTGGATGCGCGAGCAAGCCATCGACGTGCTCAAGATCGTGCCCAGCCACCTCGCCGGGCTACTGGCCGCCGCCGCGCCTTGCCTGCCGCGCCAGACCCTGGTGCTCGGCGGCGAGGCCGCTGCCCCGGCGCTGCTGGCACGGCTGCGCCAACTGGCGCCGACGCTGCGCATCGTCAACCACTACGGGCCGACCGAAACCACGGTCGGCGTGCTCACCTTCGAGGCCGCCCCCGACACACCGGCGGCCGAACTGCCGCTCGGCCGCCCGCTGCCCGGTGTCCGCCTGCGCGTGCTCGACCACGCCTTGCAACCCGTGCCCCCGGGTGTGCCTGGCGAGCTGTACATCGGCGGCGCCAGCGTGGCGCGCGGTTATCTCGGCCGCGCCGACCTGACTGCCGATCGCTTCGTGCCCGACCCCGAGCACCCCGGCCAACGCCTGTACCGCAGCGGCGACCGCGTCTGCCGCACCGAAGACGGCTTGCTGCACTTCCTCGGCCGTGCCGACGAGCAGGTCAAGATCCGCGGCTGGCGCGTCGAGCCGAACGAACTGGCGAGCGCCTTGCGCGCGCTGCCCGGCGTGCAGGACGCGGCGGTGGTCGTGCGCGAAGGCCGTCTGCTCGCCTATGCCACGCCCGCGACGCTCGACGTCGCCGCGTTGCGAGAGGCCTTGGCGCAGCGGCTGCCCGACGCCCTGTGCCCCGCCGCACTGCTGGCGCTGCCCGCCTTGCCGCTGACACCCAACGGCAAGCTGGACCGGCGGGCGCTGCCCGAGCCGGAGGCGGCGCCCGCCAAGGTCGCCGAGCGGCCCCGCAGCGAGGCCGAGCAGGTGCTGGCCGAAGTCTGGGCGGCCGTGCTGGGGCGCACCGACCTGGGCATCCACGACAACTTTTTCGACCTCGGCGGCGACTCCATCCTCAACCTGCAGATCATCGCCGGCGCACGCCGGCGGGGTTTCAAGCTGACGCCCAAGCAGGTCTTCGAACATCCCACCATCGCGCAGCTCGCGGCGCTCGCCCGGCCCGTCCCGGGCGCCGGCCCAGCCACCGTGCCGCCGCCTGCGCACGATGCTCCGTTGACGCCGATCCAGCAGTGGTTCTTCTCGCTGCAGCAGCCCGAGCCCGCACACTGGAACCAGGCGCTGCGGCTCGACACACCCCGCCGGCTCGACCCGGCACGGCTCGAAGCGGCCCTGCGATGCCTGGTGGCACGCCATGCCGCACTGCGGCTGCGCTTCACGCGCACGGCGGCGTCCGGATGGCGCCAGGCGGCCTCACCGGTCGAGGCCGCGCCCTTGCTCGAGCGGCTCGACCTCGCCGGCTTGGCCGACGACGAAGCCGAACGCCGCTGGCTCGACGCCGAGCAAACGCTGCAGCGCAGCTTCGACCTCACCGGCGGCCCGTTGCTGCGCGCCGTCCACGCCGATCTCGGCCCCGACCGTCCGCAGCGGCTGATGCTGGCGGCCCACCACCTGGCGATCGACAGCGTCTCGTGGCGGCTGCTGGTGACCGAACTGCAAGACGCGTACGAGCAGCTGGCGGCATCGGCCACGCCGGCCTTGCCGCCGGTGCCGGGCGACTACCTCGAGTGGGCGCGCCGGCTGAGCCGCCTCGGCGCGACCCGGCATGACGAAGTGGCGTTCTGGCGCGGCGTCTTCGACGGAGTGGCCACGGCGCCGCCGAGCGACACGCGCAACACCTATCACGCGGCCGCTTGTCACCAGCTCGAGTTGCCCGCCGCCGCCTTGCTGCAAGCCAGCGCTGCGCAGCGCTGCAGCGTCGAAGAGCTGCTGTTGGCGGCGCTGGCGCCGGCCTTGTGCCAGTGGCAGCGCAGCAGCGCCGTCGTGATCGAACTCGAAGGCCACGGCCGCGAGCCGGTGTTCGACGACCTCGACACGTCGCAGACGGTGGGTTGGTTCACCTGCCGCTACCCGGTGCGTCTTGCGCCCGGCGGCGAGCATCCGTTGGCGGAGGTGAAGCGGCAGCTGCGCCAGGTACCGGGCAAGGGCCTCGGCTGGGGCTTGTTGCGCTACCCGGGCGACGGCTCGGCATCACCGCTCGCCGATCTTCCGTCGCCCTGGATCTGCTTCAACTACTTGGGCCGGATCGACGCAGGGCAGGGTGGGGCGTGGCTGCAGCTGGCCGACACGCAGCCGTCCACCACCCGCAGTCCCCGCAACCAGCGCAGTCACTGGCTCGACATCGACGCCGACCTTTACGGCGGGCGTTTGCGCCTTGCGTTCACCTGGTGCCCCGCGCTGCACAGCGCCGCCGAGATCGAGGCCCTGGCGGCCGAGGTGGAAGGTCGGCTGATGGCCGCCGGCAGGCAGCCCAACATCACCAGCGCCGCCGACTTCCCGCTCGCCCGGCTGCCCGCCGCACAGCTGCAAACGGTGCTGGCCCGCTGGCCGGACGCGCTCGACCTTTACCCGCTCGCGCCGCTGCAGGCCGGCTTGTTGTTCCACAGCCTCGGCGACCGCGGTCAGGGGCTGTATTTGAACCAGCTGCACTGCCGCTTCGGTCGCCGGCTGCAAACCGCCAAGCTCCGCCAGGCCTGGGACGACACGATCGCAGCGCACGACATCCTGCGCACCGTGTTCGTCTGGGACGGTTTGCAGGAGCCTCACCAGGTGGTGCTGCCGCGCGCGTCGATGCCGTGGCGAGAAGTCGAATCGGACGACGAACCGGACCTGCCGGCGTTCTTGCAGCAGGACCTGGCGACCGGCTTCGCCCTCGACCAGGCACCGCTGATGCGCGTGACGCTGATCCACACCGGTGCCGGCTCGCACATGGTCTGGACCCGCCACCATCTGCTGCTCGACGGCTGGTCGAGCGCGCGGCTGCTCGGCGAGGTGTTCGAGCGGTATGCGGCCTTGTGCGACGGCACGTCGAAGACCTGGCCGGCCGCACCAGCCTACCGCGAGCACATCGCCTGGCTGGCGCGCCAGGACGCCGCCGCCGGCGAACAGTACTGGCGGCGCCAACTGGCCGACCTGGAGCGGCCGACCTTGCTGCAGTCCGTCGCCGGCAAGGCGCCGGCGACCGGCGCCGCCACCGGCATGGCACGCAAGGGCCACACGCTCGCGAGCAGCACGAGCGACGCGCTGGCCGCGGTCGCCCGCCGTCACCGCGTGACGCTCAACACCCTGATCCAGGCCGCGTGGGCCGCCGTGCTCGCCGGCCATTGCGCCACCCGCGACGTGGTGTTCGGCATCACCGTCGCCGGGCGACCGCACGAACTGCCCGACGCCCAGCGCACCCTGGGCCTGTTCATCAACACCGTGCCGCTGCGGGTGCGCCTGCCGGCCGCGATGTCGCTGCACCGGTGGTGGCAGGGCTTGCAGGCCGACAACCTGGCCTTGCGTGAACACGAGCAATCGCAGCTGGCCGACGTGCAGCGCCTGTGCGGCCTCGCACCGCAAACGCCCTTGTTCGACACCTTGCTCGTGTTCGAGAACTACCCGGTCGATGCCGCCACATCGCAAGGGCTGGCGGCCCGCTGGGGCTTGCAGGCGGTGCAGGCGCAGGAGACGCTGAGCCTGCCGCTGACGCTCACGGTCTATCCCGGCGAGCCGCTGCGCTTCGAGTTCGTCTGGCGGGAGGACTGTTTCGATGCCCACGTCGTCGCCGCGCTGGCCGACCAGTTCAGCGAGGTCCTGGCGGCCTTCACGCGAGACGCCGAAGCGCCGCTCGGCAGCGTCTGCCTGCTGCCGCCGTCCGAGCGCGAGGCGTATCTCAACCAGGTGGCCGAGGCCTGCCTGGCGCATCCGGTCCACGACACGCTCGCGGCCCGCTTCGAACGCCAGGCGCGTGCGACGCCGGACGCGGTGGCGCTGTGCTACGGCAATGCCCGGCTGAGTTATGACCAGCTGAACCGCCAGGCCAACCGGCTGGCCCACGCGCTGGTGGCGCTGGGCGTCGGCCCGGAACGCAAGGTGGCCCTGTGCTTGCCCCGGTCGCACGAACTGGTGGTGGCCATCCTCGCGGTGCTCAAGGCCGGCGGCGCTTATGTGCCGCTGGACACCGCCGCCCCGGCCGGACGTCAGGGGCAGGTGCTCGAGGACAGCGGGGCCGGCTGG
The DNA here is from genome assembly GCF_001017435.1 of Caldimonas brevitalea. Lineage (NCBI taxonomy): Bacteria > Pseudomonadati > Pseudomonadota > Betaproteobacteria > Burkholderiales > Sphaerotilaceae > Caldimonas > Caldimonas brevitalea. Next base: position 3,196,492 of record NZ_CP011371.1, on the reverse strand, counting down.
CTGCTGCACACCGGCCGCGGCGAACTGCCCGCGCTGCCGCCCGCCGTCCGCGCGCACGACATCCGCACGCTGACCGCCGACCAGCCCGACCACGACCTGCCGCCGCGGGTGCAGCCGCAGCAGCTCGCCTACGTGATCTACACCTCCGGCTCCACCGGCCGCCCGAAAGGCGTGGCCGTGACGCAGGCCAACGTGCTGCGGCTGTTCGACGTGACCTGCAGCGGTTTTGATTTCGGCGCCGACGACGTCTGGACGTTGTTCCATTCCTGCGCCTTCGACTTCTCGGTCTGGGAGCTGTGGGGCGCGCTGCTGCACGGCGGCCGCCTGGTGCTGGTGCCGCTGGAGGTGGCGCGCGACAGCGCGGCGTTGGCCACGCTGCTACAGCGCGAAGCGGTGACGGTGCTGAACCAGACCCCCTCGGCGTTCTACCGCCTGAGTGAAACGCTGTGCGCCGCCAGCCCGCCGCCGCCCCTCGCGCTGCGACTGGTGATCTTCGGCGGCGAGGCGCTCGACCCGGCCCGGCTCGCACCGTGGTTCGCGCGCTTTGGCGACCAGCGCCCGCAGCTCGTCAACATGTATGGCATCACCGAAACCACGGTGCACGTCACGCGGCGCACCTTGTCGTCGGCCGACGCAGGAGCCGGCAGCGTGATCGGGCGCCCGCTCGACGACCTGCGGCTCTACCTGCTCGACGACAACCTGGCCCCCGTGCCACCCGGCGTGGCGGGCGAGCTGTATGTCGGCGGCGCCGGCCTGGCGCGTGGCTATCTCGGCCGCGGCGACCTGACCGCCGGGCGTTTCGTGCCCGACCCCCACGGGCGCGAGCCCGGCGGGCGCCTCTACCGCAGCGGTGACCTGGCGCGCCGCAGGGCCGACGGTGAGATCGAATACCTCGGCCGGGCCGACCAGCAGGTCAAGATCCGCGGCTTCCGCATCGAGTTGGGCGACATCGAGGCGACGTTGCTCCGCCACCCCGGCGTGCGCGACGCGGCGGTGCTGGCCCAGCGGGACGGGCAGGGCGGGGCCACACTGCTGGCCTGGGTGGTCGGCGACGCCGGGCTCGACCCCGACACCTTGCGCGCGTTTGCGCGGGACCACCTGCCTGACTACATGGTGCCGGCCCGCTGCACGCCGGTGCCGGCGCTGCCGCTGACCGTCAACGGCAAGCTCGACCGCAAGGCCTTGCTGGCCGACGCGGCCGAGCCGGCCGCCAAACGCGCGACACCGCCCCGCAACGACCTCGAGCGGCGCCTGGCCGCCGTCTGGGCCGAGCTGCTGCAGCTGGAGGAGGTCAGCGTCGACGACGACTTCTTCTCGCTGGGCGGGCATTCGTTGCTCGCCACCAGCGCGGTGGCGCGCATGCGGGCCGCCACCGGCTTGCCGCTCGGCATCGCCGACCTCTACCAGCGGCCCACCGTCGCCCAACTGGCCGAACACCTTGCGGCCGCCGCGCCTGCGCCGTCTGACAACGATCCACTCGCCGCCATGACCGAACTGCTGGACGCACTGGAACAGGAGACCCCTTGAAACCGGACCTGAACGTCTCCCACGACCCCGCAGCCTTGCGCCAGATCGCCGAACGCCTGGTGCAGCTGCCGGCCGCCAAGCGGCAAGCCTTCCGCCAGGCCTTGCGGGAGCGCGGCCTGTCGCCCGCGATGTTGCCCATCGTGCCGCGGCCCGAAAGCGACACGGTGGTGCCGCTGTCGTATGCGCAGCAGCGTTTGTGGTTCCTCGACCAGCTTGAAGGTCCGAGCCCGGTCTACAACATCTGCACCGCGCTGCGGCTGCAGGGCCGGCTCGACCGCGAGGCCTTGCACCGCGCGCTGCAGGCCCTGGTGCAGCGGCACGCCGCATTGCGCACGTCGGTCGTCGACGAAGCGGGCAGCGCACGGCAGGTGGTGGCGGCCACTGCAGAGCTGCCGTGGCAATGGCTCGACCTGGCCGATACCAGCCCCGCGCAGCGCGAGGCCGGCCTGCAACACATCGCGGCCGAGATGGCCGGCTGCCGCTTCGACCTCGGGCGAGCGCCCCTGCTCAAGGCCGCGCTGGTGCGCACCGCCGCCGACGAGCACCGGCTGTGGCTGACGCTGCACCACATCGTCGCCGACGGCTGGTCGATGGACATCCTGATCCGCGAGCTGAGCGCGCTCTACCGCGAACACAGTGGCGGACCCGCCGCAGCACTGCCGCCGCTGCCGGTCCAGTTCGGCGACTGTGCCGCGTGGCAGCGCGAGGCGCTCGACACCGACACGCTCGCCGACCAGCTTGCCTACTGGAAAGAACAGCTGGGCGACGAACACCCGCTGCTGGCGCTGCCGGCCGACCGGGCCCGCCCACCCCGGCAAAGCTATCGAGGCGCCGAGGTGACGCGACCGCTGCCGCCCGCGCTGGCCGCCGGCCTGCGCACCTTGGCGCGCCGCCGCGGCAAGACACTGTTCGGCCTGATGCTCGCCGCCTTTCAGACCTGGCTGTACCGCTACAGCGGTCAACGCGAGGTCCGCGTCGGCACCCCGATCGCCAACCGCGAGCGGCCCGAGACGCAGGGGGTGGTCGGCCTGTTCGCCAACACCCTGGTGCTGCCGGCCCGGCTCGACGGCGCACAACCCTTCGAGACGCTGCTGGATCAACAGGCGGCACGCCTGGCCGCCGCGCAGGCCCACCAGGACCTGCCGTTCGAACACCTGGTCGACGCGCTGCAACCGGCGCGCGAACTGTCGCATGCCCCCTTGTTCCAGGCGATGCTGCTGGTGCATGCCCCGCGCCCGGCTTTCGAGATGCCGGGGCTCACGGTCGATCCGGTCGAAACGCCGCGCGACACGGCCAAGTTCGACCTGACGCTCGAGATCACCGACCACGGCGAGCGCCTCGACGCCAGCTTCGTCTACGCCCGCGACCTGTTCGACGCCGCCACCGTGGAGCGCATGGCGCGTCACTTCGAGCGCTTGCTGCAGTCCATCGTCGAGGCTCCCGAGACGCGGCTCGACCAGCTGGCGCTGATGGACGTGGACGAGACACTAGCCGCCCTCGACGCCGGCCAGGGGGCCGCCGTGCCGCCGCCGCCGGTGGTCGGCGTGCACCAGCTGTTCGAGCAGCAAGCCGCCGCGACGCCGGAGGCACCGGCGCTGTTTTTCGGCGAGCAGGTGCTGAGCTACCGCGAGCTGAACCGGCGCGCCGACCGGCTCGCCGCTCGATTGCGCGGCCGGGGTGTGCGGTCCGATCAGGTGGTGGCCGTGTGCCTGGAGCGGTCGACCGAGATGGTGGTGGCGTTGCTGGGCGTGATGAAGGCCGGCGCCGCCTATCTGCCGCTGGACCCGGACTACCCCGACGAGCGCCTGCGCTACATGTGCGACGACGCGCAACCGGTGCTGCTGCTGACCACCCGCACGACACCCTGGCAAGCCGGCGAGGCTGCGCCACCGCGGCTGCTGCTCGACGCGCCGGACACCGACGGGGAGGGCGCCGCGGTGCTCCCGCCGCCCGATCTGCACCCCGAGCACCTCGCCTATCTGATCTACACCTCGGGTTCGACCGGCCGCCCCAAGGGCGTGGGCGTGCCGCATCGCGGCCTGCTCAACCGGCTGGCCTGGATGCAGGCCGAATATGGCCTGGACCGGCGCGACCGGGTGTTGCAGAAAACGCCGTTCAGCTTCGACGTGTCGGTCTGGGAGTTCTTCTGGCCTTTGATGACCGGCGCCGCGCTGGTGGTGGCCGCCCCGGGCGAGCACCGCGACAGCGAACGGCTGGCCGCCTTGATCCGGGAACGCGGCGTCACCACGCTGCATTTCGTGCCGTCGATGCTGGGGGCGTTTCTCGACGACCCTGCCTCGGCCGGCTGCCAGAGCTTGCGGCGCGTGATCTGCAGCGGCGAAGCCTTGCCCCACGAATTGCAGCAGCGCTGCCTGGCGACGCTGCCCGACGCCGCGCTCTACAACCTCTACGGGCCCACCGAGGCCTCGATCGACGTCAGCCACTGGACCTGCCGCCGTGACGACGCCGACGCCACCTCGGTGCCCATTGGGCACCCGATCTGGAACACCTCGCTGCACGTGCTCGACGCCGCGTTGCAGCCGCTGCCCGTGGGGGTGGCCGGCGAGCTGTACCTGGGCGGGGTGGGGCTCGCGCGCGGGTATCTCGGCAAGCCGGCGCTGACGGCCGAGCGCTTCGTGCCCGACCCCTACTCGGCGCAGCCGGGCGCACGCCTGTACAAGACCGGCGACCTGGCCCGCCGCCGTGCGGACGGTGCGGTGGACTACCTCGGCCGCCTGGATCACCAGATCAAGATCCGCGGCTTTCGCATCGAGCTGGGCGAGATCGAGGCTCGCTTGCTGGCCCACCCCGGCGTCGCCCGCGCCGTCGTCGTGGCCCGCGAGGACCGGCCGGGCGACAAGCGCTTGGCCGCCTACTGGGTGGCGGCCGGTCAGCCGGCCGTCGAGACCGAAACGCTGCGGGCTTTCTTGCGGGCCGCGCTGCCCGAACACATGGTGCCGGCGGCGCTGGTGCGGCTCGACGTCATGCCGCTGTCGCCCAACGGCAAGCTCGACCGGGCGGCGCTGCCGGCGCCCGAGGCCGAGGTCGGCCTCGAGCCCGTCGCGCCGCGCACCGAGGCCGAAGCGGTGCTGGTGGCGGTGTGGCAGGAGGTGCTCGGGCTGGCCCGGGTGGGGGTGCACGACAACTTCTTCCGGATCGGTGGCGATTCCATCCTGAGCCTGCAGGTGATCGCGCGGGCTCGGCAGCGCGGTTGGCGGTTGACCCCGACGCAGATGTTCGAGCATCAGACGGTGGCACAGGCGGCCGCCGTGGCGCAACCGTTGAGGGCTGAGGTGGCAGCGCACGCCGAACCCGGCGTCGACGACGTAGTACCGCTGACACCGATCCAGTGCTGGTTCTTCGAACAACAGTTCCGCGCGCCGCACCATTGGAACCAGGCGGTGGTGTTGCGCTTGAATCGCCGGCTCGCGCCCCCGGTGGTCGAACAGGCGCTGCAGGCGGTGGCCGCCGCCCATTCCGCGCTGCGCCTGCGCTTCACGCCTCAGGCGGCCGGTGGTTGGGAGCAGCGGCTGGCCGGGTTCGACACGACGATAGATCTCGGCTGCGCCGACCTGTCGGCTCAGCCGCCCTCGGCCTGGCCTGCCGCCCTCCAGGCGCAAGGCGACAGCTTGCAAGCCGGGCTCGATTTGGAGCGCGGCCCCTTGTGGCGGGCTGCCCTGGTCGACCTGGGCGCCGGCCACCCGCAGCGCCTGCTGCTGGCGATCCATCACCTGGTGGTCGACGGCGTCTCGTGGCGTGTGCTGCTCGACGACCTCGAACGCGTTTGTGCTCAGCTGTCGAGCGCTCAGCCGCCGAGCTTGCCGCCGCCTAGCAGCCCCTACACCTCGTGGGCGCAACGGCTGTCTCGACATGCGGGCTCGCAGGCGCTGCGCCAGCAACTCTCTTATTGGCTGGAAGCCGGTGCGGCAGAGCCGCTGTGGACCGAGACGGTACAGGACAACAGCTTGGCCGCCTCGCGACGCGTGCGCGGGCAACTCGATGCGGAGCGCACCCGGCGCCTGCTCGCGGACGCACCCGCAGCGCTGCGGGCCCGGGTCGACGAGGTGTTGATCGCGACGCTCGCGCACACCTTGTGCGCGGAGCGAGACCGTCCCGGCGTGGTGGTCGAGCTGGAGGGCCACGGGCGGGAGGACTTGTTCGACGACCTCGACCTTTCCCGCACCGTCGGCTGGTTCACCAGCCGCTTCCCGGTGCGACTCGTGCCTGGCAGCGATGACCCCATCCTCGCCTTGAAGGCGGTCAAGGAACAGTTGCGCTCGGTGCCCGGCAAGGGCCTCGGCTACGGCTTGCTGCGTTACCTCGGAGACGACGACAGCCGGCGCAGCCTCGGCGCCTTGGCCGCGCCGCAGGTGTGCTTCAACTACCTGGGCCAGTTCGAGCAGGGCAGCCGCGGCGACGCGCTGTTCGCGCTGGCCGACGAGTCGCCGGGTGCCACCCGGCGCCCGGACGAACGTCGTAGCCATTTGTTGGAGGTCGACGCCCAGGTGCTCGGCGACACGCTGTCGGTGGACTGGGTCTGCGCCGGCGAGTTGCTCGGCGGCGAGGCCTTGCAGCGCCTGTCCGAGGCGTTCATCGCGCGGCTGGGCGCGACGATCGACCAGCTGCAAACCGTCGCCGGCGCAACGCCCAGCGATTTCCCGCTCGCCCGGCTGCAGCAATCGGACCTCGACGCGCTGCCGCTCGAATGGGGCCAGGTCGAGGACGTCTACCCGCTGACACCGATGCAGCAGGGCCTGTTGCTGCACACCCTGTTGCAGCCCGGCAGCGGCCTGTACCTGATGCAGGAACGCTACCGGCTCGACGGGCCGGTGGACACAGGTGCCTTCGTCCGCGCGTGGGAGTCCCTGGCCGAGCGCCATGCGGTCCTGCGCAGCGCCTTCATCGAGCGCGAGGGCGACGGGCCGCTGCAGGTGGTGTACCGGCATGAGCCGGGCATCGCACAGACGCTCGACTGGCGTGGTCGCAGCGCGGCCGACCAGCAGCTGGCGCTCGACACCCTGCTGCAGCGGGAGCGGGAAGGCTTCGATGCGGCCCGTGCGCCCTTGGCCCGGTTCCGCCTGATCCAGATCGCGCCACAGCAACACCTGTTCGTGCTCAGCTGCCATCACCTGCTGCTCGACGCCTGGGCCTACTCGCTGTTGCTGGGCGAGTTCGCCGTCAGCTACCAGGCCTTTGCCGAGGGTCGGGCGCCATCGCTCGAACCGGCGCCCGCCTATGCGAGCTTCATCGGCTGGCTGCAGCAACAGGACGAACAGCCGGCACGACAGTACTGGCGGGAGCTGCTGGCCGGCGTGGCCGAGCGCACGCCGCTGGGCTTGCGAGCCCCCGAAACGGATGGCGCCGCCGACGCGGTCGAACAGCTGCTGTGGCTGGACGAAACCGAGACGCAAGGCCTGAAGGCCGCGGCACAAGCGCACGGCCTGACGCTCAACACCCTGGCGCAGGGCGCCTGGGCCTGGCTGTTGGCGACACACAGTGGCCGCGAGGAAGTGGTGTTCGGCATGACGGTGGCAGGGCGCCCACCCGAGTTGCCGGCGGCCCAGCAGACCGTGGGCCTGTTCATCAACACGCTGCCCATGCGCACCCGCCTGCAGCCGGCGCAGCGTGTGCAGGACTGGCTGCAGGCCTTGCAGCACGAAGGCTTGCAGGCGCGCCAGCACGGACAGCTGCCCCTGTGGACGATACAAGGCTGCAGCGAGCTGGGCGGCGGCGAGCCGCTGTTCGACAGTCTTTTCGTGTTCGAGAACACCCCGACAATGCCGGCGCTGAACGGAGCACCGCTGCCGTTTGGCTTCGAACGGCTGCAAGGGCGATCCCACACCCACTATCCGGTGACGCTGGCCGTGTCGCCGGGCGCCCGGTTGCGCCTGGAGCTGAGCCATGATCCGCAGCGCCTGGCAGACGCCGCCGCGCGGCAGTGGCTGCAGCGCTACAGGCTGGCGCTGTTGCAGCTGGCCGATCGGCTGTCGAGCCCATTGGGTCTGTTGCAGTTGCTCGACCCCGCCGAGGTGGCAAGCCTGAAGGCGTGGGGCCGGGCCGACAGCGCGGCGCCCCATGCCGACACACCCGTGCATGAGCTGTTCGCACAGCGCGCCGTCCGCATGCCCGATCAGGTGGCGGTGGTGCTAGACGGCCAACAGCTGAGCTACCGCGAGCTGAACGAACGCGCCAACACCATCGCGCACCGGCTCCTGGCCGCCGGCGTGACCGCCGAAACACGGGTGGGCCTGTGTGTGGAGCGCTCGTTGGAGATGGTGGCGGGGCTGTTGGGCATCCTGAAGGCGGGGGGCGCCTATGTCGTCCTGGACCCGGCGCTGCCGGTCGAACGCATCACCGAGCTCTGCGAGGACGCGGCCATCGCCGTGGTGCTGGGCCAGACGGTGTTGTCCGGCATGACGGCAGCCCTGCCGCGCCGCATCGTGACGCTCGCGATCGACAAGCTGGTGCAGCCCGACGTGCCCAGACACGATCCGGACCTGCGGCTCGATCCACGGCAGCTGGCATATCTTGTCTACACCTCCGGTTCGACCGGCCGTCCCAAGGCGGTCGCCGTGCCCCACGCGGCGCTGGTGGCGCACGTGCAAGCGATGGCCGAGCGTTTTGGCCTGACCGCCTCCGACCGGGTGCTGCAGTTCAGCACGCTGTCGTTCGACGCCAGCGTGGACCAGCTGTTTCCGGCACTGCTCAGCGGCGCCACCGTGGTGTTGCGCGGCCCGCAGCTGTGGGACAGCGGCGAGTTGCGCGAGCGCCTGGCGCGTGAGCGGATCACAGTGGCCGACTTTCCGACTTCCTACTGGATGCAGGCGCTGCGCGAGTGGTCACGTGCCACCGGCCCTGAATGTTCCGCGCTGCGGCTGGTGTCGGTCGGCGGCGAAGCCTTGCCACCCGATGCACTGACGTTGAGAGCGGCCGCCGGCCTCGCTCACGCCCGGCTCTTGAACGCCTACGGCCCGACCGAAGCCACCGTCACCGCGGCCCTGCACGATTGCGACGCCGCGCCGCATCCCGACGACACCGCCGGGATTCCGATCGGGCGTCCGGTGCCCGGACGCGAGTTGCACGTGCTCGACGATGCACTGCGGCCGGTCGCGGTGGGCGTGGCAGGCGAGCTTTACATCGGCGGCGAGTTGCTCGCGCGTGGCTATCACGGCCGGGCCGACCTGACGGCCGAACGTTTCTTGCCCGACCCGTTCGGCGCACCCGGCACGCGCCTTTACCGCAGCGGCGACCGGGTGCGCTGGCGCGCCGACGGCCGGCTGGAGTACCTGGGGCGGGGCGATCGCCAGCTGAAGCTGCGTGGCTTCCGCATCGAGCCGGGTGAGATCGAGGCGCGGCTGCGCGAGCAGGCCGGCGTCGACGATGCCCTCGTGGTCCTGCGCGAAGACACGCCGGGCGAGCGCCGGCTGGTCGGCTACGTGGTCGGCGAGAGCAGCAGGCTGACCGGTGAGTCGCTGAGCGCGGCCTTGGCGCGCTGCCTGCCCGAGCCGCTGGTGCCGAGCGCCTTCGTCGTGCTGCCGGCCTGGCCCTTGACCGCCAGCGGCAAGCTGGACCACCGCGCCTTGCCGGCGCCGGTTCGGGCCGTCACCGACGCCGGCGTTCCGCCGCGCAACCCGACCGAGCAGCTGATCGCGCAGGTCTGGAGCGAACTGCTGGGTGCCCCGTCGCTGGGCATCACCGATCACTTTTTCCGCCTCGGCGGCGACTCCATCCTGGCCTTGCAGGCGGTCAGCCGGTTGCGGCGCGCGGGCCTGGCGGTCACCCCCAAGGATCTGTTCTCACATCCAACCATCGAGCAACTGGCGGGCGTTGCCGGTCTGGCCATGCCTGCTGCGGGGCAACCCGTCGCCGACACGCCGCAGGGTGAAGTGCCGCTGACGCCGATCCAGAGCTGGTTGCTCGGGCAGGCCTTGCCGAAACCGGGGCACTGGAACCAGTCGCTGCTGCTCGCCCCCACACGGCCGCTGGACCCGGCGCTGCTGCGGCGCGCGCTCGTCGCGCTGGTCGAGCATCACGACGCGCTGCGGCTGCGCTACACCCGCTTGCCCCACGGCCGCTGGTGTCAGATGCAGGGGGAGGACGCGACCGCGTTCGAGTTCGGTTGCGTGACAGTGGCCCATGCCGCCGAGCTGGCGGCGCACTGCAGCCGGGTGCAGGCCGGCCTCGACCTGTCGCGCAGCGCCGTCGCGGCCCTCTTGCTACAGCAACCGGACGGGACCCAGCGCCTCTTGTTGGCGGTGCATCACTTGGTGGTCGACGCGGTGTCGTGGCGGATCTTGCTGGAAGACCTGGCGCTGGCGTGCTCGCAGCTTGCGAGCGGGCGGGCCGTCGTGCTGCCCGCCAAGACCTCGTCCTATCAGGCCTGGGCGCAACAGCTGCAGCGCTACGCCCTGCAGCCGTCGCTGCAGGAGGAGCTGGCCTACTGGCAACGCCACGTGCAGCCGTCGAGCTTCCCGGCCCGCAACCCCGACCTCCGGGTCACCGCCGGCACGGCCCGCCGTGTTCAGGTCCAGCTCGACGTCGACTGCACGCGCCAGCTGCTGACGCAAGCGCATCGTGCCTATCGAACCCAGATCAACGACCTGCTGCTGTGCAGCCTGGGCCTGGCCTTGGGACGCTACACCGGCCAGCCGCAGGTTCTGGTGGAGCTCGAAGGCCACGGTCGCGAGGAACTGCCGGTCGACGAGCCGCCACTGGACCTGAGCCGCACGGTGGGGTGGTTCACCTCCCGCTTCCCGGTCAGCCTGCCCGCAGGTCGCGACGCGGCCACCTGCCTGAAGCAGGTGAAGGAGCAGCTGCGTGGCGTCCCGCATCGCGGCATCGGCTGGGGCCTGCTGGAACAAATGGCCCCCGCTGCGCTGCAGGCCTTGCCGAAGCCGCGCGTCAGCTTCAACTATCTGGGCCAGCTGGACGGCCAGGAGACCCGCGCGCCGTTGTTCCGTCTGGCCGACGAAGCGCCGGGCGCCGGCGTCGCGCCCGAGAACCCGCGCAGCCACTGGCTCGAGATCGACGCCGCCGTCGTGGAGGGCTGCTTGCAGTTGAGCTGGACCTACAGCCCTGAGCTGCACACGCCGGAACAGGTGGCGAGTCTCGCCGACGATCACCTGCAAGCGCTGCAGGCCCTGGTGCGGCATTGTGTCGACACGCCGCCAGGGGCGACACCTTCGGACTTTCCGCTGGCCGGGCTCGCGCAAGCCGAGCTGGACGCCTTGCCGGCGGGCGACATCGAAGACCTCTATCCGCTGTCGCCCCTGCAGCAGGGTCTGCTGTTCCACGCCCTGTGCAACCAGGGTGACGACGTCTACGTGAACCAGTTGCATGGGCGCATCGCGGGCGAGCTGGAGATCGAGCTGTTCCGCGAGGCCTGGCGCCAAGCGACGGCACGCCATGCCATCCTGCGCACCAGCTTCCATTGGCAACGCGAGGGCGAGCCGCTGCAAATCGTGTGGCGCGAGGTGGAGCTGCCGTTCGAGGTCTTGCCGGCGCCGCGGGATGCCGCGGCGCTCGCCACCTGGCTCGCACAGGACCGGGCACGGGGCTTCGATCTGTCGCAGGCGCCTGCCATGCGTCTTCAATTGCTGCAGGGCCAGGGCGGGCACATCGACCTGGTGTGGACCTGTCATCACCTGCTGCTGGACGGGTGGAGTTCGTCGCGATTGGTGGACGAGGTGCTGGCACGTTACGCGGCGCTGCGTGGGGGCACGCCGTACCAGCCGCCGTACGGGCCGCCTTACCGCGACTTCATCGCGTGGACCCGTCGCTCCCGCCCGCAGGAGGCCGAGCAGCGGTGGCGCGAGGCGCTGGCCGGGCTGTCGGCACCGCTGCTGCTGGCCGGCTGTGTCGTGCCCCCCGCCGGATCGCCACACGGCCACGGCGAACAGCGCTACGACCTGCCGGCTTCGGTGACGCGGGCGCTGCAGCGGCGCGCGCAGGCCGAAGGCGTGACCTTGAATGCGGCCGTGCAATCGGCCTGGGCGGTGCTGCTGGGCCGCTACAGCGGCCGCCGCGACGTCGTGTTCGGTGCCACCGTGGCCGGACGACCGGCCGAGCTGCAGGGTGTCGAGGCCACCGTGGGCCTGTTCATCAACACGCTGCCCGTACCGGCGCAGCTGTCTCCCGAGCGGTCGCTTGCCCAGGTCGCCCGCGCCTTGCGCGATCACTACCACTCCACGGTGCTGCCCTTCGAGGCGACGCCGTTGGCCGAGATCCAGCAATGGGCCTTGGGCGGCGCGCAAACCCTGTTCGACACGCTGATCGTGTTCGAGAACTACCCCGCCGGGGGCCGCGGCGCTTCAGATCCGGCACGCCCGGTGATCGAGGTGCTGGGCCGCGACGACCGGACGTCCTACCCGATGACGCTCAACGTGACGCCCGGCGAGACGCTGCAGATCGAGTTGAGCTGGCAACGCGACGCTTTCGACGATGCGACGGCAGGGCGCATGGCCCAACAACTGGCACAACTGCTGCAAACCTTCGCCGCGGCGCCCCACACGCGCCTCGGGGAGCTGGAACTGCTGACGCCTGAGGAGGTGCGCAGCGTCGAGGCCTGGAACGATACCGGCGACGGACACGACCTGCCATGCGACCTCTACGCCTTGTTCGAACGCCAGGTCGCCCGCACACCCGGCGCGCCCGCCGCCCGCTGCGGTGACATCACCCTCAGCTACCAGGACCTCCGCCAACGGGCGGACCACCTGGGCGATGCGCTGACGGCCCGCGGCGTGGGGCCCGACGATGTGGTGGCGCTCTACGACCGCCGCGGGCTCGACCTGCTGGTCATGATGTTGGCCGTGTTCAAGGCGGGCGCGGCTTATCTGCCGCTCGACCCGTCGCATCCGGCGGCACGGCTGCAGCAATTGCTCGATCGCAGCGGCGCTCGATGGGTGCTGCAAGGCGAGCAGGGCGGGCCCGCGCTCGGCGAGGCGCTGCAGGCGCTGGGTCGCCACGCGCCGGCGTTGTGGCGACCGGCGGAGCTGGTGCAAGGTCCGCATGACGGCGGCATCGCGGCGCGCAAGCCCTTGCCACCCGCCGCCGCTGGCCGCTGTCTCGCCTATGTGATCTACACCTCCGGCTCGACCGGGGAGCCCAAGGGCGCGATGGTCGAGCGGCGCGGCATGTTGAACAACCTGCTGCAAAAGCATGTGCAGCTCGGGCTGGGCAGCACCGACGTGGTGGCGCAGACGGCGCCGGCCAGCTTCGACATCTCGGTCTGGCAGTTCCTGAGCGCCTTGCTGTGCGGCGCCACGGTCGACATCGTGCCCGACGACGTGGTCCGCGATCCTCGCGCGCTGCTGGCTGCGGTGCGAGCGCGAGGGGTCACCGTGCTGGAGGCCGTCCCCAGCCTGATCCAGGCCCTGCTCGACGAGGAGCACCAGGAGGCGCTGCCGCTGCGCTGGCTGCTGCCCACCGGAGAGGCGCTGCCGCCCGAGGTGGTGCGGCGCTGGTTCACGGCCCACCCGCAGGTGCCCTTGCTCAACGTCTACGGTCCCGCCGAGTGCGCCGACGACGTCTCGCTGCACGCCCTCACGGCGCCGCTGCCTGCCGATTGCGCCCACACGCCGATCGGCCGGCCCGTGGCCCACCTGCGGCTGCAGGTGCTCGACGACCACCTGCAACAGGTGCCGGTGGGCGTGGCCGGCGAACTGTGCGTCTCCGGCATCGGGGTGGGGCGGGGCTATCTGCGTGATCCGGCGCGCACTGCTGTCGCCTTTGTGCCCGACCCCTACGCCCGCGTGCCCGGCGAACGCCTGTACCGCACCGGCGACATCGTCCGGCGGCGCAGCGACGGCGTGTTGGAGTACCTGGGTCGGCGCGATCACCAAGTGAAGTTGCGCGGACACCGCATCGAGCTGGGCGAGATCGAGGCGGCGCTGCTGGGCCTGCCCGGCGTGCGGCAGTCGGTGTGCATGGTGCGCGCAGAGGGCACCGCGGCCGCGGCCCTGGTGGCCTACGTCGTCGGCGACGGCCTGCAACCCGCCGCGCTGCGCACCGCGTTGGCCCAGAAGCTGCCGCAGAGCATGGTGCCCGCTGCCGTGATGGTGCTGGAGGCACTGCCGTTGAACCGCAACGGCAAGATCGACCGCCAGGCCCTGCCGGCGCCTCGCGGAAGTGCCATCGCCATGGCCGCGGCGTCCTATGTGCCGCCGGCCACTGCGCTGGAAGCCCTGCTGGCCAATGTCTGGGCCGCCGCGCTCGGCATCGAACGGATCGGCGTGCAGGACAACTTCTTCGAGCTGGGGGGGCATTCCTTGCTCGCGGTGCGGGTGATGCAGAAAACGCGGCAGTTGCTGCAGCGAGAACTGCCCCTGACGCTGATCTTTCAGGCGCCGAGCATCGCGGCCTTGGCCCTGCAGCTGACCCAGGACGGGCAAGCGACGTCGCCGGTCATCCCGCTGAACCGCGGTAGTGGCCGCCCCCCCTTGTTCTGTGTGCACCCAGCAGGGGGCCACGCGGCGTCCTACCTGCCGCTGGCACAAGCGCTCGGCGCCGAGCAGCCGGTCTACGGTCTGCAGTCGCGCCGTTTGCACGACCCGCAGTGGCAGGACGTCTCGATCGACGCGATGGCGCGAGACTACGCGGCCGAGATCCGCAAAGTGCAGCCGGAGGGGCCTTACCACCTGCTGGGCTGGTCGATGGGCGGCACCATCGCGTTGGCAATGGCCGCGGAGCTCGAACACCAGGGGCACACCGTGGCGTGGGTCGCGATGCTGGACACCGTGCACTTGCGCGAAGACGAAGCCGCTGTGCGCAGCGACCACGCGGCCGAGTGCCTCGACTACCTGGCAGGGCTGGCCCGCGATGCCGTCGCACAGCAAGCCTTGGAGGCGCTGCGTACCGAACTGGCCGCGTTGCCTGCATCGGCCCAGCTGGCGCACGCAGTGGCGTGGGCGCAAGCGCAGGGCTATCTGAGCGCGGACACCGACGTCGATGAACTGGCGCTGCGGCTGTCGGCGCGCTACGAGTCGTTCTGCCTGATGCGCGAGCACCGTCCCCACCCGGTGCAGGCGCCGGTTTACTTGTGGCAGGCCGAGGACACGGTACGCGACAGCACACCCGAAGAACTGTCATGGCAACGGTATGCTGCCCGCCTGCACGTTGCCACCGTGGTCGGCGACCACCTCGCCATCGTGCAAGCGCCTGATGTCATCCAGGGCCTTGCCGCGCTGTTGGCTGACAACGTTTCTCTTTCCATACATCTCCCAGGGAACTCTTGAAAAATGCACTCCTACAAAAAACTCAAGTTGTCGGCCATCGCCTCAGCGTGCTGCCTGCTGGCTGAGGTCCATGCGCAGGAGGCGCCGGTGGTGACACCGCCGGCGGCCCCGTCAGCAGCCGCGCTCCCCACGGTGCGCGTAACGGGCGAACGCGATATCGCGCAGCGCGCCGAGCGAGCGGCTTCGACCACCAAGGGCAGCACACCCCTCATCAACACGCCGATGTCGGTGCAGGTCGTCTCACAGCCGCTGATCGAGGACCGGCAAGCCAACACGCTGCGCGAGGCGCTCGAGACGGTCAGCGGTGTCTTCGCCGGCAGCACCTCGGTGCACGAGGACATCATCGTGCGAGGTTTTCCCGTGTACCAGTCGTACCGCAACGGCATCAGAACCAACCGCTTCGGCCCGACCGAGCTGGCCAACGCCGAGCGGGTCGAGGTGCTGAAGGGCCCGTCGTCGACCCAGTTTGGTCGCGGCGATATCAGTGGCATGTTCAACGTGATCACCAAGAAGCCGCAGGCGCAGCCCTATTTCTCGCTGCAGCAACAGGTAGGCAGCGAGGACTTCTACCAGACCCACGTGGACGCGACCGGCAGCCTGAACGCCGACAGCACCTTGCTGTACCGCGTCAACGCGGTCTATGAAGACGCCGGCTCGTTCCGCGACTTCATCGACACCAAGCGCACCTTCGTCGCCCCGACGCTCAGCTGGCGTCCCAATGCCGACGTCCAGTTCAATCTGGAACTCGAACACGCCAAACACGACAGCCCGATCGACCGGGGCATCGTCGCGGTGGGCAACCGGCCGGCCGACGTGCCGCGCGGCCGCAACCTGGGCGAAGACTTCACCGAGCACGAGAACGAATCGACGCTGCTGTCGCTCGATGGCTCGCAGAAGCTCGACGCCACCTGGACGCTGCGGCAAAACCTGCTGATCGAACGCGGACGCGGCAACGGCCTGGAGTATCAGCATGCGCTGGTCGACGACGTGCGCACGGTAGGGCGCGAGCCACGGCGTATCGAGCGCCGCGATATCGACACAGAGTTCATCTCGCTGGAGCTGGCCGGCACGCCGACCTGGGGAGGGGTGAGCCACGACTTTGTCGTCGGTGCGGAGCATGCGCGCAGCAAACGCGTGTTCGAGTTCTGGACGGGGGAGCAGGATGCGATCGACCTCTTCGAACCGGTTTATCGCGATGCTGTGCCGGACACACCGACGCTGGCGGTCGACATGACCAACCGCAGCAAAGCCTGGGGCGTCTACGTGCAGGACCAGATCTCGCTGACCCCACAGTTCAAGCTCTTGCTCGGCGGCCGCTACGACGACGCCGAAGAAACCTCTGATGACCACACCGGCGCCGGCAACACAGAGGCCCGCGACAAGCGCTTCAGCCCCCGCGTGGGACTTGTGTTTTCGCCAGCGGCTTGGTGGTCGGTGTACGGCAGTTACACCGAATCCTTGAGCGAGGCCAACACCGACTCGAGCACCCCGGGCGGCAGCTTCGATCCGGTCATAGGCAAGCAATTCGAAATCGGCTTCAAAACCGAGACGACCGACAAACGGCTGTTCACGACGGTGGCGTTGTATCAGCTGACCAAGCAGAACATGCCGATCTACCGGGGCGATGTGTTCGCCCCGATCGGTGAAGCGCGCAGCCGCGGCCTGGAATGGGACGTGGGCGGGCGGGTCACGCCGCATCTCAACCTCACCGCGTCCTACGCCTATACCACGACCAAAGTGACCGATGGCACCGTCGACAGCGAAGGCGTGATCGGCACGCAAGGCAAGCGCCTCTACGGCGTGCCGCGCCATGCGCTGAAGCTGTTCACCCGTTGGGACCAGCAGGCCGGCGGCACGCAAGGCCTGAGCCTGGGTGCCGGCATGGTGGCCTTGAGCCAGCAGGAGGTCGACGTCGAGAACACCGCGCAGATCCCGGGTTACGCACGGGTCGACCTGATGGCCGCCTACAAGTGGCGCCAGAGCGGATTGCGCTGGACGGCGCAGGTGAACATGCTCAACGCCGCCGACAAGACCTACTACCTGCCGAGCGGCAGCCGCAACGAGATCGCGGTAGGCCGTCCGCGCACGGTGTTGGCGTCCCTACGAGCTGAGTACTGATGATGAACGGCGTCGTCGCACTGCTGCGCGGCTCGCGCTGGAAGCTCGCCGGGGCCGGCTTGGCCGGCGCCTTGAGCGGCCTGGGCATCGCCGCGCTGATCGCGCTGATCAACTCGGCGCTGGCGTTGCCACGGGCCGAACAGGGGCGGCTGCTGCCGGCCTTTGTCGCGCTGTGCGTCGGCGTGTTCCTGGCCCGCACCGCCAGCGAGGCGCTGCTGGTGCGGCTGAGCCAGCACCTGATCGCCGGCCTGCGGTGCCAGCTGTCGCGCCAGATCCTGGCCTCGCCGCTGCGCCAGCTCGAACAGCACGGCGCGCACCGCCTGCTCGCGGCGCTGACCGACGACGTGCAGAAGATCGCGGCGCTGCTGACCCGGCTGCCCACTTTTTGCATCAACGTCGCCGTGGCGCTGGGCTGTTTTGCCTACCTCGGCTGGCTGTCGTGGCCGCTGATGCTGGGCGCGCTGGCGTGCATCGGCATCGGCATCGGGGTGTTTCTGGTGGCGCAGCTGCGCGCGCAAGGCGCCCTGCAGCGCTCGCGTGACGCGGGCGACGAGCTGTACAAGCACTTCATCACGGTGACCGAGGGCGGCAAGGAGCTGCAGATGCACCGAGGCCGCCGCAGCGCCTTCCTGACCCGCTGGCTGGACGGCGCCGTCGCGCGGCTGCGCCACAACTTCGTCAGCGGTATGACGATTTATGCGCTCGCCGAGAGCCTCGGCCTGCTGATGTTTTTTGTCTTCATCGGGCTGCTGCTGTTCCTGCCCCCCGACTACACGACCCACAACCCGGCAGTGCTCAGCGGATATGCGCTGACGTTCCTCTACCTGATCACACCGGTCGAGGTGCTGGTGAACCTGGCGCCCGACTTCGGCCAGTTCCGCGTCGCGCTGAAACAGCTGGCCACGCTGCAGCTGGCGCTCGCGCCCGGACAGGACCACGGGGCAGGGCGGCCGGCGTGGAAGACCTTGCAGCAGCTCGAACTGAAAGGCGTGACGCACGGCTATCGCAGCGAGCACGAGGACGGGCAGTTCACGCTCGGCCCGATCGACCTGAGCCTGTCGCCCGGCGAGATCGTCTTCATCACCGGCGGCAACGGCAGCGGCAAGACCACCTTGGCCAAGCTGCTCGTGGGTTTGTACGCTCCTGACAGCGGCCAGGTGTCGGTGAACGGCGAGGCGGTGGTGGGCGATGCCGACCGCGAGGCCTACCGGCAGTTGTTCTCGTGCGTGTTCGCCGACTTCTATCTGTTCGAGGAACTGCTCGGCCTGGACGACCCGGAGCGCGCGCCGCGCGCCGGCGAACTGCTGAAGCGGCTCAAGCTCGACCACAAGGTGAGCCTGGAGAAGGGCCGCTTTTCGACGGTGGCACTGTCGCAGGGCCAACGCAAGCGGCTGGCCTTGCTGGGGGCGGTGCTGGAAGACCGGCCGGTGTGTCTGTTCGACGAATGGGCGGCCGACCAGGACCCGGTGTTCAAGCGTGTGTTCTATGAAGACATCCTGCCGGATCTAAAGGCGCAGGGGCGCACCGTGGTGGCCATCACCCACGACGACGCCTATTTCCATCTCGCCGACCGGCATGTGAAGCTGGAGTCGGGGCGCATCGTGTCGATCAGGTCGCAGCGGCAAGCCGCGGCCTGCAACGAGGAGCCCGTCGCTGCCCCGGCGACACCCGGCCGGCCTTCTCAGCTTCAGGTGGGCTGAAGCGACCGGCGCGTGCCATGGCCTTTGCGCCAGTGGCACGCGTTCGGCTGCCGGCCACCGGACGCCGCCTCGCTGACCGCGTCACGGCAGCGGCGGGAGAGCCGCGCCGCGCGGCGACAAGGCGCCAGCGCCGCGGCGGCACGGGCGTCTCGTCGCTGCCCACCTGACCGCGCCAGACGCCAACGCGCTACAGCTGTTGCAAGCCTCGAATCTTTCGAAGATACTCGAACCATGGAAGAAACAAGCGTTGTCCGCTCCCTTGCCGCCTTGGCCCATGCCATGCGCCTGCGGGTGTTCCGCGCGCTGGTGGTTGCCGGCGGGCAGGGCGTGACGCCGGGGGTCCTGCAGGAGCAACTGGGCGTGCCCGCCGCCACGCTGTCGTTCCACCTGAAGGAATTGATGACCGCCGGCCTCGTCACCCAAGAGCGCAGCGGACGCCATCTGATCTATCGCGCGTCGTTCGAGCACATGAGCGACCTGCTCGGCTACCTCACCGAGAACTGCTGCCAGGGTGAGACCTGCGTCGCAGACCAGGCAAACAGCTGCAAATGTTGAAGGAGCACCGATGAAACGATTCCACCTTCACGTCCACGTCGAGGACCTCGCCAAGAGCATCGCGTTCTACTCGAAGCTGTTCGCAGCCGAGCCGACACGCGCCGAGACCGACTATGCCAAGTGGATGCTCGACGACCCGCGCATCAACTTCGCTATCTCCACCCGCGGCGCCAAGCCGGGTGTCGATCACCTGGGTTTCCAGACCGACGACGCTGCCGAACTGGCCGAACTCAAGGCGCGGGCTCAATCTGCCGACCTGGCGCTGTTCGACGAAGGCGCCACCACCTGCTGCTACGCGCAGAGCGAAAAACACTGGGTGACCGACCCGCAAGGTATCGCCTGGGAGCACTACCACACGCTGGCCGACATCCCGGTGTTCAGCGAGCGGGAGGCCGCGAGCGTGTCGGCACAGGAGGCGTCGGCGTGCTGTGCGCCGACGCAGCGTGGCAAGCCGATCGACATCGCGGTGACGGCGGCCAAGCCATCGTCGTCGTGCTGCTGAGCGGGATCGGCCAGATCTGATGCGAGCGATGGATCTGCCTCGTAAGCTCGCCGCGGAAGCGCTCGGCACGGCACTGCTGCTGGCGGTCGTGATCGGCTCCGGCATCATGGCCGAGGGCCTGGCGGGCGGCAACGCGGCGGTGGCCTTGCTGGCCAACACGCTGGCGACGGTCGGCGGGCTGTACGTCCTGATCGAGGTGTTTGGTCCCATCAGCGGCGCCCACTTCAACCCAGCCGTCAGCGCCGCGATGGCCTGGCGCGGCGAGCTGCCGACGCCGGCCTTGCTGCCGTACATCGCGGCGCAGCTGATCGGCGCGATGCTGGGCGCCTGGGCCGCGCACGCGATGTTCGAGCTGCCGATCCTGCAGTTCTCGACCAAGGTACGGACTGGCACCGGCCAGTGGATCGCCGAAGCGGTCGCCACCGCGGGGCTGCTGCTGGTGATCCTGCGGGCACCGGCCGGGCGAGCCGCGGCCATGGTCGCGGCCTACATCGGCGCCGCCTACTGGTTCGCCGCGTCGACCTCGTTCGCCAACCCGGCCGCGGCCTTCGGGCGCATGTTCAGCGACAGCTTCGCCGGCATCGCCCCGGCGAGCGCGCCGGGCTTCGTGGTCGCACAGCTGGTGGGCGCGGCCCTCGGCGTCGCGGTCCACCAGGCCTTCGAGCCGCGGCGGCATCCTGCCGGCCACCCGAACGTCATCGAAGCGTCCGGCGACGGCGCACCCACTCCCAAATAAGGCTCAGCCATGTCTGCCATCACGATTTACCACAACCCCGCTTGCGGCACCTCGCGCAACACCCTGGCCATGATCCGCAACAGCGGGGAAGAGCCGCAGGTCATCGAATACCTGAAAACGCCCCCGACGCGGCAGCGGCTCGTGGAGCTGGTCGCCTCGCTCGGCGTGCCGGTGCGCGAGGTGTTGCGCCGCAAGGGCACGCCGTACGACGAGCTGCAGCTCGACGATGCGAAGTGGACCGACGACCAGCTGATCGACTTCATCGTGCAGCACCCGATCCTGTTGAACCGCCCGATCGTCGTGACACCGCTGGGCACCCGGCTGTGCCGCCCGTCGGAAGCTGTGCTCGAGATCCTGCCGTCGCCGCAGCGAGGGCCGTTCACAAAAGAGGACGGCGAGGTGGTCATCGACGCACAAGGGCGCCGTGCGGTTCGCTGAACAGTCACTCCCCACTAGGGCTTGCCAAGGTGCGCAGGCCATCTGTTCATAGGCCCCCAAACATCATCCGGTCGGGAAGGACGCGCCCTGTTGGACCAAGGTCCAATGTGTCGCCAGCTCGAGGCACCCTATGTTCGCAGCCGGATGTCATACACGACCCGAATCCAACGCCCAGCGGCCACGAAGCGCGCGCTCGGGCACAGCCTGACGACGACGCTCCTGGCGGCTGGTTGCCTGTGCGGCCACCCCTTGCGCGCGCAAGAAGAGGAGCCGAAGAAGGCGCCATCGCCCTGGGTGTTGTTGCCGACGTTCTCGAACAATCCCAAGCTCGGCACCTCGCTCGGGGTGCTCGCCGGTTACCTCCGGAAGTTCGACGCCCAATCGCAGGTCTCTATCTTCGGAGCCAATGCCCAGTACACGTCCACCGACTCTGCGACCGCCGTGATGTTCGCCCGGACCTCGTTCGGCGCCGACCAGCATCGGCTCATGGTGCTCGCCGTCGGAGGCCGCGTCAGGAACGATTACGACGATTTCCTCGGCACAGGTGTGCCGCTGCAGTCCGAAGACCGCATTCGGGCCTTCGTGGCGCGCTACCTCTACCGCGTGAAGGACAACTGGTTCGTCGGCGCGCAGGCGCTGGCCACGAACTACCAGATCGTCGGACAGGCGGCACTCGATGACGAATTGCTCGGCTTGCTCGGATTGACCGGCTTCGCGGCCGGTGGTGTGGGCCTTGTCCTCTACCACGACTCCCGGGACCTCCAGGACGCGCCGAAACAAGGCTGGGTCTTCAACTTCAACAGCGTCGCCTATCGGCAGAACATCGAGGGCAGCAACGACTTCGAGATGTACCGGCTCGACTACCGGCACTTCTGGAGCCACGGGGACGGCCATGTGTTGGCGGTCCATCAGAGCAACCAGTGGACGCGGGACGCACCCCCCGCCGCCTCCGCGCCCGTGCTGCTGCGCGGCTACACGTTGGGCGAGTACCTGGGCAAGTCGATGTCGTCCATCGAAGTCGAGGAGCGCCATCGGTTTGCCGCGCGCTGGACGGCCACGTTTTTCGCCGGTGTCGCGTGCCTCTACGGCGGGAGTCGGGGCGGGTGCTCGGGATCGAACAACCTCTTCCCCACCATCGGCGCCGGCGTGCAATACATCCTCAAGCCGGCGCAGGGCATCGTGGCCAACCTGGAGGCCGCAGCGGGCAAGGACGGCAACAAGGCACTGCTGTTCAAGATGGGATACGCATGGTAGCGAAGGGTCAAAGTGAGAAGGAGCGCGGCGTGGGCGGCCCGGGGCCCGACGCCCCCTCTCGGCGCCACCCCGGTTCCTCCGCGGACGCGGCACGCTGCACACGTGCCGCTTCTCGCTTCACGCCCGCCCGGTCCCCCCGCCCCGGCCGCACCAGACCTTCACGCAGCGCCGGATCGCGTCAAGATCCACGCCTTGCCGGCGCAGCCGCTCCTCCAGCTCCGGCGACAGCGCGCCGCCGCCCAGCACACACTGCAGCAGACGACACCAGTCGTCCCGGCCATCCGGCTCGTCGCGCGGCGGCGGCGGGGTGGGGTGGTCGCCCCCGGTCCAGACGGCCGCCGTCAGGATCTGCTCGCGGGTGAACGGCGTACCGCGGAAGCTGCCGCCTTCGGCGATAACCCGGAAGCGGTAGATGCCGGCCACATGCGCCACCAGCGAGGTTTCGAACACGCCGGGCGCGACTTCGGGCAGCGCCAGCACCGTCTGGCTGTGGTCCGGGTATTCCAGCTCCGCGCGCACCGTGGCGCGGCGCTCCACCGGCAGGGCGTACTCGGTGAGCGTGGTGCGCAGGAACAGCCGGGCCCCGGGCGCAAAACCGTCCTGGCTCAGCACCGCGTTCATGCGCAGGTTCGAGAACGAGTGCACGCTGAGGCAGTACTTTGCGCCCTTGGCGAGCAGTTCCTGCAAGGGCCCGGGCGGGAAGTTGGGGGAGTTGTCCGACCCGATGCCCGTCAACAGCCGCTTGTAGCGCTCCTCGTCGATTTCCAGCAGCGCATGCCAAGTGCCGCCGTGCACCACCTGCGGCTGGAACGCCAGCGGCAAGCCGAAGCTCGACGTCTGCAGCCGTGGCGCGGTGTCGAAACGGGCGCCGAACGAGGCCGCGTTGCCCGGGTCGATCAAGGTGCCGTCGGGCGTCTCGATGCTCAGCCTGACGACCGGGAAGTCGGTCAACAGGATGGCCCGCGCGTGGATGTCGGCCTCGTTGAGGTGGAACGGAATGCGCACCTTGCTGCCGACACCGACATACCCGGTCGGGTCGCGCACGATGCTGGTGTTGGTCACCCCGGCCAGGATCTGCAGGAAGAACTTGCGCAGCCGGAACTGGTCGTCCAGGCTGGTCGCCAGCAAACCCGACAACAACAAGGCCCCTCCGGTGCTGCCCGCCAGCGCCGTGAGGGCTGAGGTGTTCACCTGCGCTTCGTTGCCCAGCCCCACCGCATAGGTGCGACTGTCGATCAGGCCGGCCACCTCGGCGATGCTTTTCGGCGCATTCTCGAGGCCGTCGGTCAGCACCACCAGTGCCTTCTGGTCGTAGGCGCCGGCTGGCAGGGCGTTGAGCTGGTTGCGTGCCATCTCGAGGCCGTCGCCCACCGAGGTTTCGCCATTCGCCGTGTGCGCTGCGATCACGCCGAGGGCCGTGGCCCGCGTTGGGTCGCCGAAGCCGTCGTTCATCACCTTGGTGATCGGCATGCCGCCGAAGGTGGCGTGGTCGGGCGGGTAGGCGTCCTGGTCGAACCGGATGATGCCGATGCCGTTGTTCTTCTGGATCAGGTTGGCGAACAGGCTGGCGGCATCGACCAGCACCTGCAGCCGCGTGGCGCCGCTGGTGCCCGCGGCCCAGGCCATGCTGCCCGACTGGTCAAGCGCCAGCTGCACCGCCACCGTGGGGCGGTGGATGGTGTTGGCCCGCAGCTCGAACAAAAACTCCTGGCCGTTCTCGTCGCAGACCAGCGTCGTGTTGACCGGGCCCGGCGTCTGCGGCGCGGTGCCGACCGCCCCGGCGGTGAACTGGAACCAGACGCGGACCTCGCGGAAGGGCACCGGCCCCGGATCCGACTCGACCACCGGTGTGGCCACGTCGAACGGCGCGGCCGGCTCGGTGCCCGGCTTCACGCGCAGCGTGACCTCGCCGCAGGCCCGCACCCGCACCACCGCGGCGCGCCAGGTGGTTTCTTCCTCCGGCACGTCATTGAACGTGACCTGGAAGCGCGAGGTGCCGGCATTGAACGGGTTCTCGGCTTCCAGCACCTGGAAACTGCCGCTGTTGGTGTCGTAGCAGGCCGGCGTCACGACCGACACATCGGTGTAGGTGACCACGGCCCGCAGGCTCGGCGTGGAGGCCCAAGGCTCGAGGCCGCTGCCACCGGCCCACGGCTCGACGAACTCGGTGACGAGCGAGGTCAACTCGCCGGCATTGAGCCCCGCATAGGCGCTGGCCGTGCTCAAACGCTCCGGGTGCGCCGGGTCGGTCTGCCACATGGCCCACAAGCGGTCGACGTTCGAATGCAGCAGAAACACGAAGGGGTCGTGGAAGGAATAGTGCGGATTGCTGATGGTGCCGCCGATATAGGAATGCGCGACGCTGTCGTGCGCACTCTTGAGGGCGCTGGCAAAGCTCGCGAAGTCGGTCCCCGCGGCCAGGATGGATGCGTCTGAACTGATGTTGGGCGTGCCGTCGCCGTTGGCCCCCACGACCCCCACGTTGCGCCAGATGTGCGTGTGCCCGTTGCCGGTCTCGGCGTCCTCGGTCGATTCGAAGCCGTTGAGCAGGTGGCCCGCGTCGCCGCTGGCGTTGCCCATGAACTGCGGTGTGAACAGCGCCGCCCGGCCGCCGTCGGTAGAGCGCGGGTCGGTGGTCCAGTCCCAGTAGTGCAGCGACAGGGCCGGGTTGACCTCGCGCAGCAGCTGTTCGAGCCGGTTGACGATCACCCGGTGCCAGGGAATGAAGGCCGGGCCGGCGTGCACGTCCACGCCCGAGAAGTGCGCGTTCTTGTGGATCTCCTCCTGTTTGTCCCAATACGAGATGCCGTCTGAAAAGAACTTGGTGGTGTCGATCTTCACGATCGCGTCGATGAAAAGATTGCGTTCCGCTTCCGAGACTTTCGAGATGTCCCTGCGGATGCCGTCGCCGAGTGCCATGCTGTGCTCCCTGTGTGAGTCGAAGTGGCGATGGATGCGATCGTCGATCGCAGCTGCGACGGGAGGAGGGCCGCCAGCCCGGGCGATGTGCACGTCACGGCATGCCGTCACGCGACGCAAACGCTCTCTCGCCGCGCGCGGTCGAGCCACCCGGGTTGCTGAAGGACCAGCACGGGCGCCGCGCACAACACCGTGAGAGCGCTGGCAATGTCAGGCTGCTGGCCAGAAGACACGCCCACGGCGCCGGCCACACGGCAGGCCCGAAGGCGCGCCGGCGGCATCAGCGCCGACAGCGGCGGCTGGAACGCGGGCATGAGGGCGCACGCGCGCCGCCGCACCCCTTGTAGGAGGGCCGCCTCACCGGGCGGGGAGCCCGGCGGGCTGAAGAGGCGCAGACAACCCGACGCTATCGCATCGAAGCTTGCGGCGATTCCCCAAGGCTGGGGAGGGCGACGCCCCTCTCAAGAGGGAGGAGGGGGCGGGGGAGGGAGGGAAAGAAAGGGGCAGGCAGGTCAGCGTGCCGAGGTGGCGTCCGCGACCTGCAGCCGGCCGACCCACCACAAGGCGGCCAGCGTCAACACGGCCGCGATCCAGCCGCAGAATTCGAAGCCGCTGACACGGCCTTGTGCGTCGCGACCGATCAGCAGCCCGCCGGCCAGCGACGCCAGCCCCATCGCGGCCGACTGCACAGCACCGTTCAAGCTCATGAAAGTGCCGCGCAAACTTGGCGCAGCCGCCGCCGTGATGAGCGCCATGCCAGGCACGAAACGCCCGGAGACCAGCACGAAAAACAGCGTCGTGATCACCAGCAGCACGGCCAGCGGCACCTCGTGCAAATGCGTGATGGCGAGCATCGGCAGCAGCGCCGCAGCGGCGACCACGCGAAACACCTGCATCTTGCCCCACCGGTCAGCGGCCCTGCCCACGGCACGCGACGTGAACAAGGTGGCGACCCCACCCGCAAGGTAGACCAGCGGCACCTGCGCGTCGGCCAGCCCCATGTTGGTGGTCATGTAGATGGTCAGGAAGGGGATGATCGCGAAGCCGCCGGCCATGATCATCGCCGTCAGCGCAAAGGCGCGCCAATGGTTGGCCTCGCCCAGCACCTGCAGCAGCGGTCGCCAGGCACCGCGCTCGCGCCCTGCCTCCATATGGCCGGCCAGCGGCGGCAGCGTACGCAGCCCCAGCGCCCCGATGACGGCGCTGGCCACCGCGATGGCGATGAACGGCGCCTGCCAGCCGAGGGCGCCGGCCAGCCAGAGCGAGCCTGGCACACCGGCCACGGTCGACAGCGCGAAGGCGGACATCACCAGGCCCATCGCGGCACCGCGGCGCTCGAACGGGATCGCGTCGCCCACCATGGTCTGCACCAGCGTGCCCATCACCCCACCGAACACGCCCGCCAGCACCCGCGCGATAAGCAGCAGCGCATAGCCCGGCGCGAGCCCGCAGGCCAGCGTCGACAGCGCGAAGCCGGCATACAGCCACAACAACAAGCGCTTGCGCTCGAACCGGTCGATGAACAGGCTGGCGACCAGGCCCGAAGCACCGGCGGCCAGTGTGTAGGCCGACACCAGCAGGCCGAACTGCGCGTCGGTGATGCCGAACAAGCGGGTGAACTGCGGCCCCAGCGGCATCATCACCATGAAGTCCACGATGTGCGTGAACTGGATGCCGGCGAGCGTGAGCAACAGCGCCCGCTCGTTGATCGGCGGGCCCGAGGGCAGGGCGGCGGCCAGAGTGTCGGGGCGACTCACGAAAAGATCTCCTGATGGGGTTGCGCCGGATCGCTGCCGCAGAGCATGGCGACCTGGAGCGGTGACGGTGTTGAAGAAGAGCGTGACGATGATGCCATTGGCTGTTTCCTTGCACTGTGAACGTTGCATAGCGAACGCCGACAGGCTAAAACCTCAACCGAACTTGAGGTCAAGGGGTTGATGTTGAACACGTGCGATCTGCAGACACCACTCACCGTGGGTCAGGTGGCCGCCCGCAGCGGCTTGGCGGTGTCGACGCTGCATTTCTATGAAAGCGAGGGCCTGATCCGCAGCATGCGCACCGCTGGCAACCAGCGCCGCTATGGCCGCGGCGTGCTGCGCCGCGTCGCGGTGATCAAGGTGGCGCAGCGGGTCGGCATCCCGCTGGCGGAGATCCGCGATGCCTTGGCGACCTTGCCGTCCGACCGTGCCCCGACACCGGCCGACTGGGCTCGGTTGTCCCGACATTGGCGTAAAAGCCTGGAGGCGCGGATCACTCAACTCACCGAACTGCGCGACCAGCTGACGGACTGCATCGGGTGCGGTTGCCTGTCGATGAAAAGCTGCCCGTTGCGCAACCCGGCTGATGGCTTGGGTGCGCAGGGGCCGGGTGCGCGGCTGTTGTCGCAGCGGTGAGGCCCTGAGCGGCAACGCGAGCGGCGGGCCAAGGGCCCACGCGGGCGCTGGTCGGTTGTGCCTCCCGGTTCTCCATTCTCTACTTCGCAGAATGTATATTATGTCAACTCACCAAGTGACATCGCCGCGTTTCCGCCTTCGACCGGCTGCCGCTGCCCAACAGAACTTGTGCTCGGCACCGTCAAGTACTCCGCAACGTGGATCCCGCTCGCGCCCAACTCGAGCAGCTCGATTTGCTCCTGCTTCTTACCTGCGTACAGGATGAGACCGATGGGCGGCGCCTCCTGACGCTCCTGCTCATGACGACTCGCGTTCTCGCGCAGCCGGCTGCCCCGAGTCGCTGCGCGCTGCCGCTTCATTCGTGAAGGTCTGAAATGACGGGGCACTTTCCCAGGCGATCGCCAAATTCCACGGCGAGATGAACGTGGATGAAGAATGCACAGCCACCGTTGCTGCTTCGCATCGTCGTTGCAGAAGTTTGCATAGACCGTTCGCCCGGTTCCAGATACTTTGCGACGCCGTGCACGTCCGCCGCGCGCTCGCGCGACCTCCAACTCAAGTCTCCCCCCAGTGAAGTGCGAACCCCTCGATGCGGTCGAGCGCAGAGCGATGCATGGCCAGTCCACTCATAAATTTCAGGAGTTCTGTTGTGCGTTCCTTTTCTGTTTTCGATCTGACCTGCCGTCTATGCCTGACCCATATCGCTCGAACAGCCCGGCCGGCGGCGCAAGGCCTCGGGCTTGCGTTGGCACTGAACGCAGCGGTTGCCGTACCTGCCACTGCCGCGGCGACCGCAGAGGCGCGCTGGAGCAATCTCAAGATCACGGTTGTCGACACCAACCTCCGCGACGGCGTTGAGGCCGGCTACAGCCTTTCGACTGCCAGCATGCTGGTCTCTTCTTCGAGTCTTCAACCGGACTTCGAGTACGCCGGTGGCGAAGGCTTCCGAGCCGATGGCGTGACGTGGTCGGAATCGCTGCACCACACCTATTCGCTGCCAACGGCGTCGGGAGGCGAGATTTCGGCTGAAGGTGGGGCAGGCGCTGGAGACATCAGGGAGGTGCCCGGCTATGTCAAGGCCGGCATCAGTGGCGAGGGTACCGGCGGGGCGGTGATCTGGCGGTACCTGACGATCGACATGAAAAAGAACACCCGGCTGGATATCACGCTGGATGTGGAAGTGACGCTGCAGCGGGACGGGACGCAGCCGGGCGCTTCACTGTTCGCCGAAGCCGTATTGGGGAACGTCCCCACGGCGGCACCCGGTCGGTCCCTCACCGCGACGCTGGGGCCGGAGGAAAACTTCCAATCGCTGTCTCGCACGCTTTCATTCAGCGTGGGAAGCGGACCCGGATTCTCGAGCACCACGTTCGTCACGTATGCCCGCGCCAGCGTCTCCGCCGGCGTGCCGCCGGTCCCTGGTGTTCCGGAACCCTCGACCTATGCACTCCTGGCCGGCGGACTGGGTCTGCTGGGCTGGCGGGCGCGCGGTCGCCGCAGCACCGCCTCCTGATACGCGGAGCGGCGAGTACCGGCTGCGCGACGCCCAGCTACCGGCCTAAGGCCATGCTGACTTGCTGTGGCTGAAGGCGTCGCACAGGGCACCGCCCTCCTGGTCCTCGTCGTGGCCCTTGGTCCTCAAAAAGTCACACTTTTACTTCGCGCGATGCCGGTGCAGCCGGGTTTTGGGGCATGGTGGACCTTCGAAAGGCCAGGGGGCGCGGAAGAAGGCCCCACGATGCACATACACAGCGGGCACGTACAGTGGACCAGGGTCTCATCTGCCCGCCCCCCTGCCCTCAAGTGATGCCCGAAGCTCAACATGCCCACCGGTGGTCGCGCTGCGATGTCGCCCGCCTCTTCGCCCCGACACTCGGGCCACGCCGCACCCCTAAGACGAAGGAGAGCCTCTCTCACTCCCGCCACTACTATTGCACTCATGCAACTCACAGGGAGGCGGACATGCCAGAGATGCGCTACATCGTCGGAGGCTCCGACGGCTGGCTACGGATCAAACGCGAGCCCGGCAGCGAGATCATTTCGGTTCCCGAGTACCTGCAGGTCGCACTGACCTCATCCAGCAACGGCCGCGACTTCATCACGCTCCAAGAGGGCCCCCACAAAGACAAGAAGTTTTCGGTGACGACCGGCAATCTCAGCGCCCGGAAGCCCGACTACACCGCTGCAGCTCACCTCACCTTCAGCCTGAGCAGGGAGGTTGTCCGCTACGCACTGGGAACCGTCAAGGCCATTACCGACTCGAGCAACCCGGTCCCTGAAGGGCTGCATCCGATCCAGATACCAGATCACCCTCATCACGGCGGACTGCGCTACGAGGCCCGCAGCGCCTACGCCAAGACGTGGTTCTACTTGGGCCACGGTGACGCGATTGCCCGACACGGTGACCGCTATCTGCACACCGGTGCGCGAAGCGCAGGCTGCATCACCGTGGATCCACAAGAGTGGACCCAGTTTTATCGCTATTTGATTCTGTGCAGGAGCGGCAATGGCAAGACTGTTGGCAGTGTCACTGTTGTCCGCTAGCTGTTTGTCCGCAGCCTGGGCCGGGTCGCCACCGATGTTGTCGCAGAAGGACGCGACCGATCCCGAAGCGGTCGTCGCGTGGCTGAAGGCGAACGCCGCGAAGGCCGACAAGGCGGCTGCCAAGATGGCCTACGAGCACGGTCAGGCGCTCAAGAAACGGAAGGACTGGGGCGCTGCGACGAAGGCGTTCGGGGATAGCACGGCGTTCTACCCGACACCCGCGGCGTTCACCGAAGTGGCCGAGGCCCAACTGCGCATGCTCGGCGAGATACGGCAACGACATCGAAATTACGACCAGCACTGGCGTCGGGACATCGGCGAGGCCGAAGCCACTTATCGAAGTGCCCTGGCCGCCGATAGCGTCCTGCGTCAGATGACCGCGCAAGAGCGCCAGCAGGCACAGCAAAACGCGGAGTGCCTCGCCGACTACCTGAAGTCGGCGCAGCCGCCGCGCAACTGCGCGCCGCTGAAGCTGTACGGGCTCCCCGGAACATGACCTGTTTCCGGCTCTGCCCACCCCTCGCGCTGGCACTGGCCCTCGGCGCCTGCGCGTCGGTGCCCCCGCCGGACTGCCGGACAGGCGAGCAGCCGGCGATCGCGGACACCCTCTACTTCGGTACCGCCCGCCCCGGCGGCACCGTCTCGCGTGAGGCGTGGGAGATGTTCGTGAACCGCGAGGTGACGCCGCGCTTTCCCAAAGGTCTGACGTCCTGGCAGGCGTCGGGCCAGTGGCAAGGCGCAAACGGCGCGATCGAGCGAGAGACGGCCCACGTCCTGCAGGTGGTGCACCCTGACAGCGCGGCCGGCGACCGCGCCATCCGCGACCTCGTCAGCCTCTACAAGACGAGTTTCGAGCAGGAAGCCGTCCTGAGAGTCCGAACTCGCGCCTGCGTGTCCTTCTGAGTGGGCGAACGGCCCTCAGCGGCCGCCCCCACAGGGTTTGGTGACGCTTCACACATCCAGGTTCGCCTCGCCCACGGCAATGTCCCTCCCTGCCGTAGAATCGGCCGCATGATTCGACGCTGGCTCGCTGTCGTCCTGATGGTTGTCCTGCTGCCTTGGCACTCCGCGGCCACGGCGGCAGAGGCGCTCTGGGACGAGCACGGCGGCGAGCTGTCACACGCGGTGGCGCACTGGATCGACGAAGCCCACCATCACCACGACGACGGCAGTCTCCACCAGGACGACTCGCAGGAATCGCGGCAACACGTGCAACTCGACACGCAGTTGAACAACGCCCCCGTCCTGCCAGCCGTTGCGACCTGGATCGCAACCCCGCTGGCCGACGAGAGCCCGCCGTTGCTCGCTGCCCTCGTCCCCCCCGAGCCTTTCCTCGAAGGCTTGCGACGCCCCCCTCGGTTCACCCGCTGACCCTCCCCCGTGTTGGCGCCGGCTCGCAGCATGCGCGCCGGATCTGTTGCGCGACCGCCTGCGTCGCCGTCGCGCCCGTTGAACCGTATCCCTACACGTGAACATCCACCGATGGTTGACGCCCGGCCTGCTGCTGGCCGGCGCGATCTGTTGCGGCGTGGCCGTGGCACAGCCGGCCGTGGTGCCTGTCTCGTCTCTCTCCCACGCCGTGGAAGCGGCGTGGCGGCGCGCCACCGCGGCGGCCGAGAGTCGTGGCCGTGCGCTCGAAGCCGAGGCGGCGCGGGCCGCCGCATCCTCCTGGGCCCCAGGCTCTCCCGCCCTGAGCCTAGAACACCGCAACGACCGCCTGCACGATGCCCGAGGCGCGCGCGAAACCGAGCTCGGCGTGTCCGTGCCGGTCTGGCGTTTCGGCCAGCAAGCCGCGCGGCAGGCTGCCGCGCAGGCGCAGGAGACGACCGCCCGTGCCACGGCCGCCACCGCCCGCCTGGGCGTGGCCGGCGAGGTGCGGGAAGCCGCCTGGGCGCTTGTCGCCGAGCATGCCGCCCTCCAGTCGGCGCGGCAGGAACAACAGACGCTGCAGCGCCTGAGCGACGACAGCGACCGTCGCGTCGCCGCTGGTGACTTGTCGCGCGCCGATGCCATGGCCGCCCGCGCCGAACTGCTCGCCGCCCAAGGCGCGGTCGCGCAGGCGCGCCAGGCCGTCGCAGCAGCCCACACCCGCTGGGTGGCGCTGACCGGCCTGCCCGACGCCGTCGACCCCGCCGAGCCGGCCCTCGTGTCCCCCGGCGATACACCGCCGGCGGAGCATCCGGAACTGCAGCGCGCGCGCGCCGACGTCGAGCGCACGCGGCTGCACTACGAAGCCTTGCGGCACTCCCGCCGCGCCCCGCCTGAAGTCACGCTGAGCGCCCGCCAGGACACCGCCGCCAGAGGTGAGCCAAGCCAGCAAAGCCTCGGTCTCGCCTTGCGCCTGCCGCTGGGCGCCGATGCCGGCAGCCGGGAATCCGAAGCTGCCGCCTTGACGCAGCGCGAGGTGGCCGAAGTCGAACTGCAGCAATTGCGCGACCGGCTGGCAGCGCGCGTGAGCGAGGCGCGCACCGGCCTCGACACCGCGCAACAGCGGCTCGCCGCCGAGCAGCAGCGGGCCGCCTTGCTGCGCGAGCGCGCCCGTTTGCTCGACACCTCCTTCCAGGCCGGCGAAACCGCCCTGCCCGACCTGCTGCGCGCCCTGGCCGCGGCGAACCAGGCCGAGGCCGCCGTGGCGCGCCAGCAGGCGGCCCTCGGCCTCGCCCGCGCCCGCCTCCACCAAGCTCTTGGACTGATGCCATGAACCCGATGTCCCACTTCGCACAGCCCGGCTGGCGATCACCCTCGTGGGCGGCTGCGTTGCTGACGCTCGCCCTGATCACGCCGTGCCTTGCCGGCCCCGGTGCCCACGGCCCCAACGGCGAACACCTCGACACCCCTGCTTCGGCGGTCGGCGCAGCGGCCAGCAACGTGCCTCGTCTGGAAGCCAAGTCGGAGGCCTTCGAACTGGTCGCCACGCTGAGCGGCGGCGAGCTGTCGGTGCTGATCGACCGCTTCGAGACCAACGACCCCGTGCTGCAGGCGCGCCTCGAAGTCGAATCGGGCGGACGCAAGGCGACCGCGACGTTTCATGCCGACCACGGCGACTATGCGGTAGCCGACCCCGAGTTCCTGAAACTCCTGGCAAAGCCTGGCGAACATCCCCTGCTCTTCACCATCGTCGCGGGCAACGAGAGTGACCTGCTGGACGGCACTCTCGTGGTCAGCGAGGCTTCAGCGGGCCAGGCCGCGGCCACCGCGGCGCACGGGCACCAGCACCCTGCCGGTGGACAGGGACACGACGAGGAGTCGCATCACGACCACGGTGGTGGCCTGGCCCGCAGCGCGACCGTGGTCGGCGGCCTGTCGGTGCTCGCCCTGGGTGGCCTCTGGTGGCGCCGACGCCAGCAGCGTCGCCGGGCCTCCCAAGTGGAGACACCGTCCGCCGAAGGCGCTCACACCGCAGGGCGTCACACGGGGGTGGCGCCATGAGCCTTCGGTTTCGCACACCGGCAGCGGCGCTCGTCGTGGCATGGAGCCTTTGCGCCGCCGGCTTGACCCCGGCACACGCCGGCCCCGGTGCCCACGGCCCTGGCGGCGAGCACTTGGACGGCCCGGTCAGCGTCAACACCTCCGGCCTCGCCCGCCTGCCGGACGGCAGCGTCAACGTGCCCAAGCTGGCGCAGCGTCGCATGGGCATCCGCACCGTGCTCGCCCCCCTGAGCGAGGCCGCGGCCACCGTCTCGCTGCCCGGCCGTGTGCTGATGGACCCCAACGCTGGCGGCTGGGTGCAGGCGGTGCATGGCGGGCGCGTCGAGCCCGGCCCGCGCGGGCTGCCGGTGGCCGGCCAGGCGGTGCGCAAAGGTGAGGTGCTCGCCTATGTGCAGCACCATGCCGAGCCGTATGCCGCGGGCACACAGCGCGCCGAGTTGGCGCAGCTGCAGGCCGAACGCCAGATCGCGCAGCAGCGTGTGCAGCGGCTGGAGACGCTGGAGGGCACGGTGCCACGCAAAGAGATCGAGGCGGCGCGCGCAGAACTCTCCGGCTTGCAGGCGCGCGAACGTGCCATCGGCCGCAGTTTGCGGGCGCGCGAATCGCTGGTGGCCCCCGTGACGGGTGTGATCGCCAAGGCCGCCGCGGTGGCAGGCCAAGTGGTCGACGCTCGCGAGCTGCTGTTCGAGATCGTCGATCCCACCCGCCTGGTGGTCGAAGCCACCACGGCCGACGCCGGTCTGGCGAACCGCATCGAACGCGGCACGCTGGACGGCGTGGCCGGGGCACAGTTGCAGCTGGTGGGCGCATCGCGCAGCCTGCGCGAGGGCGTCTTGCCTTTGACCTTCCGGCTGCAAACACCCAAAGGCACGGCGCCGCCCGCGCTGGCCGTCGGACAGCCGGTCACCGTGGTGGCGCGCCTGAAGGAGCGGCAGGAAGGCATCGTGCTGCCGGCGCAGAGCGTGGTGCGCAACGCCGCCAACGAGCCCGTCGTCTGGATCAAGGTCACCGCCGAACGATACATGCCGCAGCCGGTGGTGACGCAGCCGCTGGACGCGCAAACGGTGATCGTGACGCGAGGGCTGGCCGCCGACAACCGCGTGGTGGTCCAGGGCGCGGCGCTGATCAACCAGATCCGCTGAGGCGACGACGATGTTCAACTGGATCGTTCGTTTCAGCCTCGCCAACCGGCTGTTCGTGCTGGCGTTTGCCGTGCTGTTGCTGGTGTGGGGCGCTTACTCGGCGTGGCGCACGCCGGTCGATGTGTTCCCCGACCTCAACAAGCCGGTCATCTCGGTACTGGCCGAAGCCGGCGGCATGGCGCCCGAGGAGGTCGAGCAACTCGTCACCTTCCCGGTCGAGACGGCCTTGAACGGCATGCCGGGCGTGACCCGGGTGCGCTCCACCTCCGGCGTCGGCCTGTCCATCGTGTACGCCGAGTTCGACTGGGGCACCGACATCTACCGCAACCGGCAGCTGGTCTCGGAACGCCTCGCGCTGACGCGCGAGCAGCTGCCGGAGGGCGTCACGCCCATCATGGGCCCGGTCTCGTCCATCATGGGCGAGATCATGCTGATCGCCCTGCCCTTGCAAAGCGGTGCGCAGGCCGCCACGCCGATGCAGGCGCGCGAGTACGCGGACTTCGTGTTGCGGCCGCGCTTGCTTTCGATCGCGGGCGTCTCGCAGGTGATCCCGATCGGCGGGGACGTGCGGCAGCTGCGGGTCGAACCCGACCCGGCGCGCCTGGCGCAGTTCGGCGTGTCCCTGAGCCAGGTCGAGCAGGCTCTCAAGGGTTTTGCCGGCAACGCCGGCGGCGGCTTCATCGACCTCAACAGCCGGGAGTACCTGATCCGCCACCTGGCGCGCACCAACCGTGTCGAGGACCTGCAGGGGCTCGCGGTCGCGTTCCAGGACGGCCGTCCGGTGCTGCTCGAACAAGTCGCGACAGTGCGTTTCGCGCCGGCTCTCAAGCGCGGCGACGCCGGCTACAACGGCGCCCCCGCGGTCATCGTCAGCGTGCAGAAGCAGCCGGCGGCCGACACCGTGCGGCTGACGCGTCAGATCGAGACCGCCCTGGGCGAGCTGCGCCAAGGCCTGCCGAAGGGCCTCAGCGCGCCGCAGGTGCTGTTCCGCCAGGCCGATTTCATCGAGGCCTCGATCGGCAACGTGACCGAAGCCTTGCGCGACGGCGCGGTGATGGTCGCCATCGTGCTGTTTGCCTTCCTGCTGTCGGCTCGCACCACGCTGATCTCGCTGATTGCGATCCCGCTGTCGCTGGCCGTGACGGCCTTGGTGTTCCGATGGCTGGAACTATCCATCAACGTGATGACGCTGGGCGGCCTGGCGATCGCGATCGGCGAGCTGGTCGACGACGCCGTGGTGGACGTCGAGAACATCGTCCGTCGCCTCAAGCAGAACCGCGCGCTGGACGATCCCCTGCCGGTGTGGGAGGTGGTCCGGCAGGCCAGTGTCGAGGTGCGCTCGGGCATCGTCTATGCGACCGCCATCGTGGTGCTGGTGTTCGTGCCGCTGTTCGCGCTGCCCGGCATCGAAGGGCGGCTGTTCTCGCCGCTGGGCATTGCCTACATCGTCTCGATCGCGGCCTCAATGCTGGTGTCGATGACGGTGACACCCGTGCTGTGCAGCTACCTGCTGCCCGGCATGAAGCGGCTGGACCACGGTGACAGTCCGCTGGTGGCGTGGCTCAAGCGGCAGGACGCGCGCTTGCTGGCCTGGTCGTTTCCGCGCGCCAAGGCCATCATCGCCATCGCCGCCTTGGCCGTGGTCGGTGCCGCCGCAACGGTGCCGTGGTTCCCACGTGCCTTCCTGCCGGCCTTCAACGAAGGCTCGCTCGTCCTGTCGCTGATGTTCAACCCCGGCACCTCGCTGGCAGAGGCCAACCGGATGGGGTCGGTTGCCGAGCAGCTGATTGCAGACGTGCCCGAGGTCACCCAGGTCGGCCGGCGCACCGGACGGGCCGAGTTGGACGAGCACGCCGAAGGGGTGCACTCGGCCGAGATCGACGTCGACCTCAAGCGCTCGGAGCGCGCCCGCGAGGCCGTGATGGCCGACATCCGGGCGCAGCTGTCCACCTTGCCGGCGGCGGTGGCGATCGGCCAGCCGATCTCGCACCGACTCGACCACCTGCTGTCGGGCGTGCGGGCCCAGATCGCATTGAAGATCTACGGCGACGACCTGGACAGCTTGCGCGGCCTGGCCGAACAGATGCGTTTGGGCCTGTCCCGCATCCCCGGACTGGTCGACCTGACGGTCGAAAAACAGGTGCTGATCCCGCAGATCAACGTGCGCATCGACTACCGCAAGGCGGCCCAGGTCGGCGTGACGCCGGCCGAGGTGGTGCGCATGCTGCAGGCGCTGACCGACGGCGCGCATGGCGCCCAGGTCGTCGACGGCTCGCGTCGCTACGAGCTGGTGCTGCGCCTGCCGGACCAGCGCCGCAGCCCGCAAGATCTGGCCAACGTGCTGCTCGACACGCCGGCCGGCCGTATTCCGGTCTCGAGCATCGCGACCGTCGAAGAGAGCGACGGCCCCAACCAGATCGGCCGCGAAAACGGCCGCCGGCGTATGGTCGTCTACGCCAACACCGACGGCAGCGACATGGGCCGGGTCATCGGCGACATCCGCGCGGTGGTGGCGCAGACGCCCTTGCCGGCCGGCACCTTCGTCAGCCTCGAAGGCCAGTTCCAGGCCCAGGAGCAGGCGACGCAGTTGATCGTCGGCTTGTCGCTGCTGTCGCTGGTGATGATCTTCATGGTTCTTTACTCGCGCTACAAATCGGCGATGCTGGCCGGCATCATCATGGCCAACATCCCGCTCGCGCTGATCGGCAGCGTGATCGCGATGTGGATCGCCGGCGTGAGCTTGTCGGTGGCCTCGATGGTCGGTTTCATCACGCTGGCGGGGATCGCGACGCGCAACGGCATCTTGAAGATCAGCCACTACATCAACCTGTGCCGCTCCGAGGGCGAGACCTTCGGGCAAGCCATGATCGTGCGCGGATCGCTGGAGCGCTTGACCCCGGTGCTGATGACGGCCCTGGTGGCCGCATTCGCGCTGACGCCGCTGCTGCTGGCCGCCGACGCCCCGGGCAAGGAGATCCTGCACCCCGTGGCAGTGGTCATCTTCGGCGGGCTCGTCAGCTCGACGCTGCTGGACACCTTGCTGACGCCGCTGGCCTATGCCCTGCTCGGTGAACCTGCGACACGGCGCCTGCTGGAGGGCTCATCCGCCGAGACGTACTGAAACATCGGTCTTTCATCCGGTGTCGACGTTCGCCGCTGGAGATGCGTTGTAGACACAACAGGCCGCTGCAGCACAGCCTGACCCAATGTGCCGCACAGAAGGAGCTATCGATATGAAGAAACTCGTGAGCCTGTTGGTGGTCTCTGCCGCCGCTCTGTCGTTCAACGTCGCCATGGCGCATGGCACCAAGGCACAGCACGGCGGCATCGTCGCCACGGCACAAGACCTCGGCTTCGAGCTGACAAACGAAGGCGACAAGGCGACCCTCTACATCACCGACCACGGGCAGCCGTTCGACACCGCCGGGCTGTCCGGCAAGCTGACCGTGCTGAGCGGCACCGAGAAGAGCGAAGTCGAGCTCAAGCCCGCCGGCGAGAACAAGCTCGAAGCCCAGGGCGTCAAGCTGGCCAAGGGCAGCAAGGCGGTCGCCACCCTCACCAACGCCGAGAAGAAAACCTTGACGGTGCGCTTCAGCGTGAAGTGATGGCCCCCGGCCGCCCCGACCGGCCAGCCTTGCGCGGCGGGCTGCTGGCCTTGGTCGCCGCCGCGCTGTTCGGCGCCAGCACGCCACTGCTGCAGCACTTCGGTACCGGCGTCGGGCCCCTGAGCACTGCAGCCCTGCTCTATGCAGGGGCTGCGGTGATCGGTGGGCTGCTGCGCCAGCCGGTGGGGCGGGAGGCACGGCTGCGCACCCGCGACGGGCCGCGGCTGTTCCTCGTCGCCTTGGTCGGCGCCGTGATCGGGCCCACGGCCTTGGCGTGGGGATTGCAGCGCACCAGCGGTACGGGCGCCTCGCTGATGCTCACCCTCGAGGCGCTGTTCACCGCGGTGCTGGCCCGCGCGCTGTACCGCGAGACGATGGACGGCCGCGTCTGGGCGGCGATGCTCTTGCTCGTCGCCGGCGGCGCCGTCTTGGTGCTGGAGCGCGGCCTCAGCGGCACCGGAGAACTGTCCGGGCTGCTGGCGGTGATGCTGGCCACGGCAGCCTGGGGTGTCGACAACACCTTGTCGAGGGCCCTGGCGGAGCGCGATCCCGGGCAGGTGGTGCTGGCCAAGGCCAGCCTCGGTGCGGCGGCCACCACGGGGCTGGCCGTGCTGCTCGGCGAGCCACTGCCGTCCGTCAGCGCGGCGCTGGGTCTGCTTGCCGTCGGTGCCACCGGATATGGCCTGAGCCTGCGGTTCTACTTGCTGGCGCAACGGGCCTTCGGTGCGGCGCGCACCGGCTCCGTGTTCGCTTTCGCGCCCTTCATCGGCGCCCTGCTGGCGCTGCTGCTCGGCGACCGATCCGTGGCGGGCTGGATGGCCGCCGGCGGCGCCCTGATGCTGGCCGGCGTGGTGTTGCATCTGGCGGAGTCCCACGAACACGAGCATGAGCACGAAGCGATAGAGCACGAGCACGCCCATCGCCACGACGACGGGCACCATGATCATCTGCATGACCCGATGCCGGAAGGCGCGCACAGCCATCCACATCGGCACGAGCCGGTGCGGCACCGGCATGCGCATGTGCCGGACGTACATCACACGCATCGGCATTGAGCCCGTACGGTGTGTTCACCTGCCGACATTTGCATGAGCGGCCGCGATGCGAGTTGAGTCTCTTGCCAACGAGAAGGCGGCGGCTTACGGTAGAGGGGTGAAGCTCAACCCGACCTGGCGACGCGTGCTGCACGTTCTGATCGTGTTGTACGTCCTGGCCTACGCCTGCTTGCTGCTCTACGGGTTCTGGCAGATGCACGTCGAGCCTCTGTAGCCGACGTCGTACGACGGGCCCGCCGCCGCGCAGCGCCCGAAGCCAGCGACGGCTTACGAGGTCTCGTCCGGGGTCTGGCCCGGGGAATCGGCCGGCGCTTCAGCGGCCATGGTTTCTTCGCCACGTTGCCCCCCCGCCCCGGCGAAGTGGGTCCACAGCGTGACCACCAAGACCAACAAGCCAAGGTAGCCGATGACGTCGGAGGACATTTCTTTCTTCTCCCGTCCGCAAGCTGCGCTGTCGAGCCCCTGGCTCATGTTTTCTGAACAGCCGACACCGCCTGCTGCAGTTGAAAGCGTAGCGCGGTGCCAAGGGCGGGGGAAGTAAGCCTCTCTAATATCGATAGCCGGTCTTTGGCGTCTGCCCGTGTCGAGTTCACCACCGTGCGGCCTAGCAAGAGCAGAAGACCATGCCACCCCACAAGCCGACAGCCGCCTGGCCACCTGAACCCAACGATGGCTCACGCCTTGGCCGACAGTGCCACGCCCGCGGCCCGGCAGGCCTCGATGCCGCCAGTGACATAGCGCGCATCGAAGCCGCGGGCGCGCAGCGCCAGTGCTGCCGAGCGGCCGATGTCGAGGCCGTGCAGGCAGTACACCAGCACCGGCTGCTTCGGGTCCAGTTCGAGGCTCCATGCGGCCAACTGCGCCGGATCTCGCCAGGTGGCGGTGGCGATCTTGTCGGCCGCCTCTGCGTACGTTTGCGAGCGCCGCACGTCGATCAGCTGAACGGCGTCCGCCACGGCGGCGGGCTGAACCCCCCAGGTTATCGCGTCGGCAGCGATGGCAGCGCCATAGCGCCGGTAGACGGCCTCCCACTGGATGTTGTTCATGAACACATCGACGTAGGCAGCCGCCTTGGCACCGAAGTCCATGTGGTAGGCGTGCTCGTACATGTCGAGCGCAAGCACCGGCGTCGCACCGGCCAGCAGCTGCGTGTGATCGGCCGCCCAGTGGTTGACAAGCCGGCCGTCCCGGGACGACCACGACAGCAGCGCCCACCCCGAGCCGCCGGCCATGGCCTTGGCCAGTGCGGTGAACTCGTCGCGCCAGCGCTGCACCGAGCCGAAGTCGCGCTCAAGGGCGATGGAGAGGCCGCAGGAGGGCAAGACGCCGTCACCGCCCAGGCCCTCGAAGTACAGCTCGTGCAACCAGGCCGAGTTGGCGGCGACCAGCTCCTCGCGCTTGAGGCCGTTGACCACGAACACCGGTGCAGTGGCCCAGTCGAGCTGGGCCAGTTGCTGACGGATCGCATTCAGGCGCTTCACCGCGCCGCCGTAGTTGTTCTCGTGGTGGCTGGCCACCAGGCGCTGGGACAGCCCCTGGAGGCGGGAGAGGTCAAGGGCCAAGGGGCGCAGTTGCAGGTTCATGTTTCGCTTTTGCAGTGGTGGAAGAGGGTCAAGCCGGCCGCTGGCGTGGCACGGCGCGGTGGCTGAAGTGCGACAGCGCCGACCCGCCGAGGGCCGTTTGCTGCATCTGCGCGCCTCAAGCCGAGGCGACGAGCGGATGCACCACCAGACCGATCAGCGCCGCGACCAGCACGATCACCGGCTCTGGCAACTTCTTGAAGCGCCACAACAGCACGGCCGTTCCGACGGCCAGCGCCGCGGTGACCCAGTCCGTGATCGAGCGCTGCCCGAGGACGATCACCGCCCCCGCGATGGCGCCCACCGCGGCGGCCGTGACGCCATCGACGAAGGCCACGATGGCGGGCCGCTTGCCGTGCTTCTTGAAGTACGGCGCCGGCAGCACCGTCAACAGGTAGCAAGGCAAGAAGGTTGCGACGGCCGCCACGACGGCCCCCCAGAAGCCGGTCACCAGGTAGCCGATGAAGCCGGTCGTGATGACCACCGGGCCCGGCGTGATCATCGCCACGGCGACGGCATCGACGAACTGGCGGTCGGTGAGCCAGCCAAAGTCCTGCACAACACCGCTGTAGAGGAAGGGCACGATCGCCAGCCCGCTGCCGAACACGAAGCTGCCGGCATACATGAAGAAGGCACCGATCTGCCCGAGCTTCTGCCGGTCCACCGGGCCACCAGCGTAGAGGCCGCTGGCCGATGCGGCAGCGCCCTCCGGGCCGCCCGCGCCGAGCGGCGTCGCCGGCGCACCGAGCAGCCAGAATAGAGTGCCCGCCGCGAGGATGACACCCCCCGCCAGCGCAGCCAAACGGGGCCGACGGCCCTGCCCCAGCCACGCAGGCGGTGCCCGCCAGAGCCAGACCAGGACACCCGCGCCGAGGAACATCC
Source organism: Caldimonas brevitalea (assembly GCF_001017435.1). Taxonomy (NCBI): domain Bacteria; kingdom Pseudomonadati; phylum Pseudomonadota; class Betaproteobacteria; order Burkholderiales; family Sphaerotilaceae; genus Caldimonas; species Caldimonas brevitalea. The sequence goes on along the minus strand of NZ_CP011371.1, from coordinate 3,154,881 downwards.
AGATCACCTCGGTCTGCGTGATGACGGTGACCGCCGCGCTGACGAGGAAGATGGCCCACAGCAACCTGTCGCCGCCGACGTTCTTGGTCGTCAACTTGTAGGCGCTCATCGCGATGATGCCGATCACCGCGGCGCCCACGCCGTAGAACACCGACTGCATCCAACCGATGCCGCCGTAGGCGAGGTAGGCCGCGCCGAGCGCCACCACCATCAGGAAGGACGGCAGCACGAAGGCCAGGCCGACCAGCGTGGCGCCGAGCAGGCGGTAATGTACGTAGCCCAGGTAGATGGCCAGCTGCGCCGCCAGCGGGCCCGGCATCAGCTGGGCGAGCGCCATGCCTTCCTTGTAGTCGCTCTCCGAGATCCACTGGCGCTTCTCGACGAGATCGCGGTACATGTAGCCGACCAGCGCGACCGGCCCGCCGAAGCCCCAGGTGCCCAGGCCCAGCATGTAGGCGACCAGCTGCCACAAGGTGTAGCCGGCAGCTTCGGTCGCACTCGGTGCGCCCGGCACCTTCGCATCGCGGGTCATCATCTGCTTCCTCTTCAGTTTCCCGTGCGGGCGCCCTGCCCTTCGAAATGGGCGTACAGCGAATCGAGCACGTGGCCCATCTCGTCCAGCAGGGTGTCGTCGTCCGTCAAGCGCTCGCGCGCGCCTGCCAACACCGCTTCAAAACCGGGCGCCTCGGGCACCGGCTCGCCTCCCACGTCGAGCACGTGGACCAGCGCCGCAAGCCGCATCAGGGCGGCATCACCTTCCAGTCCAAAAGCGGCCATCAGGGTCTCGAATGTGACCCGCTCCCCGACGTGCGTGAACGTCGCGCCGTCGAAGTCGAAACCCAGTGCCTGCTCAGGGCAGTCCGACGGCTGCTCCAGCCAGATGAAACGGGCATGGGGGTCGATGAAGCGGCGGATCAGCCAGGCGCTTGCCAGCCGGTCCACCCAGGGCCGGCGGCGCGTCGCCCAAGTTCGTCCCTGGTAGGCCGTTGCCTGCAACCTGGGGACACCTCCGCTCGTGTCGCGCGGTTCGTCGGGCGAGAGCCGCCGGCTGATGCGCGCGCAAAGTTCCGCCCACGCGGCCTGCGCCTCCACGCTGGCCTCGCCGGGGAAAAAGTCGATCGACCGGACCGCCTCGTACTCACGCTGCAGCTTGCGCTGCAGCCGCAGCAACTCCGCAGCAGCCAAACTGCCCAGCGTGGCGCTCGTGTCCTTCCAGTTCCTGCGCAGGGTTTCGTAGTCCTCGCTGCGATCGAACAGCTGCCGGAACACGGCCTCCTCGTCGCCTTGCAGAGGCTGCACCGCCAGCAGCCACGCGTTGCCGCCCTCGCTGCGGCACTCCTCTCCCAACTGCCGCAACGTCTCCTGTCGCGCAGGGTCCCCGGGCAGCAGGTAGGCGCCGTCCCGCAGCGCCGCGCAACCGGCAGCCTTGAGCGCGCGCCAGACCCGCATCCTTGCGGTCGCGCTTTTGGTGGGCAACGAGACAACCAACAGCAGCCAGGACGCCGCGTCGTATGCATTCATGTAGCGAATAATACGTTGCTGTCTCGATCGCTACAAATATTGTTGCATCCCACGCCCGACGGGCCGCCTCACTCCCGGGGGCCGCCTGTTTCACATCGAAGTCCTCGACGATCCACACGTGCCCTGCCGCGCCCATTCCAGCAGCTGCTCGCGACGGCCCGGTCCCTGCAAATTGAAGAACACCGGTGCTTCCCATCGTGCCGGTTCTAACGGATAGTCCCGCCGTAGATCCGCTATGCCGCCGCCATGTACATCCCACCCCACTTCGCTGAAACCCGCCCCGAGGTGCTTCAACGCATCATCCGCGAGCATCCGCTCGGCATGCTGGTGACCCACGGTCCCGAGGGGCTGGACGCCGATCACCTACCGTTCGAGTTCGCTCCCGAGCAGGGGCCAAATGGCACCTTGCTGGCGCACGTGGCCAGGTCGAACAACCTATGGCAGCGTTGCCCGAGCGGGGCGCCGGTCATGGTCGTGTTCCGCGGGGCCGAGGCTTACATCTCGCCGAACTGGTATCCCAGCAAGCACGAGGCTCACCGCCAGGTGCCGACCTGGAACTACGAAGTTGTGCATGCGCACGGAACCTTGGCGGTTCGCGACGACGAGCGCTTCGTGCGGCGCTTGGTCGCGCGGCTGACCCGCACTCATGAAGCGACTGAGCCCAGGCCCTGGAAGATGGGCGACGCACCGCCTGAGCACATCGACGCCCTCCTTCGCAACATCGTCGGCCTCGAGATCGCGGTCTCTTCACTGGCAGGCAAGGTGAAACTCAGCCAGAACCGGGAGGAGCGTGACCGCCAGGGAGCGGCGGACGAGTTGGAAGCGCGGGGGCGTACCGAGATGGCGGCCCTGATGCGGCGCCTCGGCTAGCGCGAGAAGTCACCCAGCGGCTCGTTCCGCGGCATCAGAATAATCACCATGTACTCGTCAACGTTCACCTTCGCGAAAAAAGAGTTCGACAACGACTTCCACGTGCTCGACAACACGATTGCCGCAGTCGCCAAGTCCATCCCCGGCTATCTGGGCGAAGAGAGTTGGGAGAACCGGTCCACCGGCCTCATCTCCAACGTCTACTACTGGGAGACCATGGATGCGCTGGAAGCGCTGATGCGGCACCCACACCACATCGCCGCCAAACAACAGCAGGGCCGTTGGCTCGATGGCTACCAGGTCATCATCGCCGAGGTCATAGGCTGCTACGGGGACAGAGGACTGGCCCATCCGCTCGCGTCGAGAACAGTGCCGATGCCTCTACGACCGGCAAACTCTCAAGACCCGGCACGATGACCTTGCTCACGTTCTGTTGCCGCAGTTCACGTCTCGTGGCGCTCTCCCACGGGCAGCGGTGACAGCGGGTTCAGCCCTCAGTTCGAAGGCCCCACCCGCTCGGCGAACTGACGCAGGCCAAGGCCCTGGTGCCCGGTAACGTGCTGCACGGCCGATGCGATGTACCATCCCGCCCGGCAACTGTTTGCTGACAACAAGGTGATAGGACAACATGGCCAAGAAGATCGATCGTGCTCGCGTCGAGGCGGGCCGGGTGGAACTGCCGAAGAAGCTGGCGTTCCTGACCGCTGAGAAAGTGGACTTCAGCTCTGTCACGGACAAAGACGGCGACTGGTCGGTCGAACTCCCCGCCGCCGCACTGCAGAAGCTCGTCAAGTCGCGCAACGAGTTGAAGGCCGTGAAGGCCGACCACAAGAAGGCGGCTGCACAACAGGCGAGCCTGGTCGACGCCGAAAAGGCCGCCCACGAGGAAACCCGACAAGCTCTCGCCAAGGCCGAGCGCCGCATCAAGGCGCTGGAGAAAAAGCTGGCCGGGCAGACCGCGGACGGCGCCGACACCTCCGCGCCGAAAGCCGACAAGCGGACCAAACCGGTTGAGCAGGCACGCGTACCCAAGAAGGTCTCGGGCAAGAAGCCCACTCTGCCCGTAGACCCCGTGGGCGAGCCGGTGCAAGCAGCTGACGTCGCGGCCGCTTCCTAACGGCCCCGCGCGTCCGCAGAACTGGGGCTGCCGTGTTGCAGCCCTTGCGCTGCCGATGCCCCCGTTCAGAGGGCCGGCCTCGAGCAGCGGCATCCCGCGGCCTGCCTCGGCGGCTATTCGGGCGGCGCCACCTCCCTCCCCTCGGCGGCCGGCTTTTCCGTCTTCACTTTCCCCAGGTTTGACGGGCCGTGTCGCGGTGGACCCTCTGCTGGTTCGGGAGGTCCTGAGGTTGCTTGCCGGTAGGCCTTGAGCGCGTCCTCGCCCTCCTCGAAGCGCAGTTTGCCCAGACGCACCAGGCGCAGGATCTCCTGCCGCTGGCGCAGTGTGTGCGGTGTGGAGCGCCAAGACCGGGAGGCCACCAGCACACCCAGTGCCGAGTCGTCCTCGCAATAGGCGTGCAGGAACCGGATGTCCTGGGTGTTGAAGTAGACCCGTATCCTCTGCCCGACCAACGCCGGCTTGTTGGCCAGCATGTCGGAGGTGTAGCGCACGCCCTGGAAGTTCACGTGCGGCCGTGGTGCGCCCGCCGCCTTGCCTCTGACCGTCACGTAGCGGGCCTCCTGCAGGAAGATCAGCTGCTGGCGCTTGGTCTGCCCGAGCTGGCGTATCACCAAGCCCGGTTTCTCCAGCTCATCCTGCATGGCTTTCAGCGGGCTGCGCCCCCCGAGGACGCCCTGCGGCTCGGCGTTGTAGTCACCGAGCATGACGTCGACCAGTTGCTCCAGTTCCTCGACGCTCATCAGCCGAGAAGCGGCCGTGTCGCGACTGCCATCGGCAAGCGGACAGATGGGTTCGGAAGCCCCGTCCTCGGTACTGCCTCGCACCTGCCGAAGGCGGTGTCGCGCCAGGGAGGAGAAGAAGCGTCCGGCGATATCGGGCCCGCCGTCGAGCGCGCCGAGCGGCCCGGCGTGAACGAAGCAGCCGACGATGTCGCCCAGCCGGTCCAGGGTGGCCGCTGGCAGGGTCGCGCGTGTGTTGTCGTACTGGAGCCAGGTCCAACCGGGAAAGCGCGCAGCGTCAAACAGATCGGAGGGAAAGCCGGCGCCGTCCCGAACCTGCAAGCCGGCGATGGCCGACAAGGGACGCCCCCGCGGCCCGAAGCACGATCTCACCGCACCAGCCACGTCGTCGCTGTCGTACTGGTTGGACAGCGCCAAGTGATACCCCACGACCGCCCGCGTCGCAACATCGAGGCAGACCAGGATGAAAATGCGGGTCAGTTCGAGCACCGAGTCCATGCCGCAGGAATCGGTGAAGCGAAGCGTGAACCGCACATCGAGCCCGTGGGCGTCGAAACGGATCACATCGAAAGGCAAGGCGGCCAACGGCCCCTCGTGCTGTCCCTCGGCGAAGCCGCTGCCTGACGCACCTGCCCCCGGCACTCGCGCGTCGGCTGTCCCGGCGCCACCCGCACTGCCCCGGTCTTTGCTGCGCAGCACGAACTCCTGCAGCGTGCGCAGCCCCATCAAGGCGCGGTTGAACGGGTATTCATCCTCGCGTACCCCGCACTCGCGGCATTGCTCGAGGAATTGCTTGTGAAGGCGTCGCACGGTCTTGCGCACTTCACGTGCGTCGCCGCTCAGTGCCTGGTGACGGGCTCTGGCCTCCTGAATCAGCCAGGCCTCGAGCGACGGGTGGCGTTTGAGCAGGCCGGTGAAGCCGCCCACCGCACCACCGCCTCGGCTGCGCGGCGCGGCCGGCGCGACCTTGGCCGTGCGTTCATAGGCCTTGAGGCGCTTGTACGGCACCAGGCCGCGAAAGCCCTGCAGGCGGCCTTCGCTGTCGACCGCCAGGCAGCGGGCGATCATGCGATAGAGCTGCGCACGTTGCACCCCGGTTCGCTGGAAGATCTCCTGCAGCGGAAGGTCGCGCTCCTGAACGAACAAGCGGACGGCTTCCTCCCGCCTTCGGTAGTTGTCGCGATGCGCCTCGGGAAGCGCATCTTCGTCGACGGTGGGCCAGCGCGTCAGGTCGTTCAGAAGTTCCGGAATCGCAGAGCGTGTTGTCGGCAACCGTCCCCACGGGACCACAAGCGCTCGTTTCATAGCGGCTCCAGCAGCGTCGCGTCGGAGAGCCCGTGCTCGGCCAGGTCGACGAGTCGATGGGTCCCACGGTAGACGAGCAAATACGCGGCGGTGCGGACCAGCACCCCCGGGTGGTAGGCGATGATTTGACAAAGATCACCGATCGAGCGTGTGGAAGTGGCTTCGTGTTCGGCCCGCCGCACCAGCCCGGGAGGCACCTGCTCCGAGTGGGCGTTGATGTACTGGAGGATCTGCACCCAGGCGGTTCTCCATCGTGCCCTGCCCACCGTGTCCGGCGCGAGCACCACCTCCTGGACACCACATCCCTGTGAGCTTGCCCACGCCTTGAAAGCCTCGAGGGCTTCCACGCGCAGCTGTGCCGATTCCGGCCGTCGAACCAGGAGAAAGTCCTGTCGGTCGCCACGTTCGACCCAGAAGTCGACGGTGCATGGCGGGCGAACATCGGGAATGAGGACGGGCCTTTCACAGAGCTGGCGCACCATGGGATCGGCCTCCAGCTCGAGCCACAGCCGGAGGGCAGCCACCCCGAACAACGTCATGCGCCGTTGCGCCTTGGGACTGAAAACGACGAAGCGATGCGCCTGGTTGTTCGGATGTCTGCTTTCCACTGGCCTCGTATAGATGTACGGGTTGGAAAACGAATGCATAGCGTCCTGAATAGATGATCAAGCGATAGGCGGACGCGCTCCCTGCGGAGCGCGCGCGGGACTGGCCGCGCGCAGTGAGCGGCGGCCAGCCGAGTACAGCGAGCGATCCCTATTGCAAGGGCGGTACCACTCCCGCGAACTTGAGCAGATCGGTGATCTGGAACGTGCCGGGACCGCCGGCCGACGGCAGGTTCGGCTTCCACTGCGGAGACGAGGCCAGGAACGAAGTCCGGTCCGCCCTCAGCAGCCCGATGAACACTTCGCCGACGATGCGTGAGCCCACCGGTCCGAGCCGCAGGCCGGCTTCCATCACCTCCGCTTCCCGCAGCACGTAGAACCACAGCGGCGTGCTTTCGGCCATGTCGAACGGCGCGAGGTCCTTCAGTTGCTCGCGCGTCAGCGCCGGCTCATTCATACGGCGCGCGATCGCCTGGCCCGACGGCAGCCCGAAGTTGACGTGGCGCATCATGTTGCGGGAGGGCAGCGATTGCACGCCGTCGTCGGGCAGACCGGGCAGCGGCGCCCGGGCGCCGGGCATCTCCATCAAGACGGTGGAAATCTTGGTGTCGATGATCTTGTTCTGGCGCACATTGCCGTCGCCGAAATTGAAGAAGGTCTGCCAGTCGATGAACCTCCTGGGTGCCCGCCGGCCGCCGCGCAGATCCTCGGGGTCGGTGAGGCCCGGGTCCTGCCTTTCGTCGAGGATGAACGCGAAGAACTGCCGGTTCTGATCGGGCCCGAAGTTCGCCCGATAGCTCGGCCGAACCTGGGAATGGCCAAAGCGGTAGGCCGCGACGGAGAACTCGACCGGGATCTGCGGACCGGGACGGCGGCAGTCATCGTCGTCGTTGCCGTTCCGGTGCCGTGCCTGGTGGTCCCGGCGGTCGTTCCTGTCGTCGTTCCGGTCGTCGTCCCTGCAGTCGTTGCGACGGCCGTCCCGGCGGTCCCTGTCGTCCCTGCGGCCCCGGTCGTCCTCCCTGTCCTCCCTGCTGGCAAGGCTCATGTCGCGATCCGCGGCCGCTTGCTGGCGCCCTCGGTCGTTCTCGAAGAACCTGAGCCCGCCGCGCATGATCCGGTCCACACGGTCCTGGCCGATCGTGAGGGGCAGGAACTCGTGCAGGATGATCCACTGGTAGTGCCACCGGACGGTCCGGCGCGCCAGCGAGAACAACTCGCGCGGCGACAGGCCACGGTTCGCTTGCTGTGCCTTGAGGTGGTCCGTGACGGCGTTGTGAAAGCGCAGCATCGCCAGATGGAACTGCGAGAGGATCAGGTTCTCGTCGTTGCGGCTGTCGGCGATGATCGCGTCGCCGTTCGGCTCGCGCGGCATGTCGAAGCGTTGTGCACCCTTGCGCGACACCGCTTCTGACCCAGGGATCGGCTCGATCTTGAACTTGATGTCGGTGTCGGACTGCACGTACAGCTCGGGCGATCGGTCCGGGCCCTCGCCGTAGAGCGAGTCGAGATCGAAGGCCGCGGTGCGGAAGTTCACCGTGCGGCTGGGGCCGGTCTTCTCCTGAAGCTTCGATCGCAAGTCCAGGGTCAGGTCATGATCCAGAAACTGGCCGAAAAAGGTCACCCCGGCCGTCATCTTCGGGTTGTCGAGGTTCAGCGGGCTGAACACCGGCTGGTTGGTGATCGACTGAACCGGATCGGTCATGTTGTCCTGCGCATCGAGCAGGCCATTCTTCGCCCCCAGGTTGCGCACCGCGTTCCGCACCCGGTCGTTCCGCTGCGAGAACGCCTCCAGATTGGGGAACATCCGGATGAACTTGTTGTTGGAGTCCTGGGCCTCCCGTGGAAAGCGGGCATTGACGGTTTCGCCGAATACCGATTGACAGGCCATCGTCGTCACGACGATGGAGAGCAGGCACGATTGTTTCCATTCCATGTCTGGGTCCTCCCCCATGGTTGTTTTGGAGCCTCCCCCACGGCGACTCCATGCCGAGTGAATGTAGAAAGGCCTCGGCGAATGAACACCCCGGTAACGACTTTGAATGCTAATTCTGGAACCGCATGCAACGGTTCTCGCCCCGTACTGGGGCGACTTCCGGATTACCGTAGTACCACACGGAAGGCGGGCTCACGCCGGTTGGAGAATCGTGAATAAACGCTTGCCCGGGCAGACACCGGATGTCACAAAAGTGCACCGGTGGCGACCGCGCAGATTTACGTCGAGCCTTTTGTCGCCTATGGCGCCGTTGCGGCCCTTGCAATGCCGGCCTTTAACTCCACCGCAACGTCACACTTTTACTTCCGTGAATCGGGAAGTAATAGCGTTAGACGGGTACCCTTTCGTGTGCAGAACCGGTACTCGTCGGAACACTTTTACTTCGCGAGAATCCGCGGCCGCCGGCCCGGTCGCACGGCCGGAGATGTCGAACTTTGCCGCCCCTTGCAGACGGATGCTCCTCGTCTGCCGCCGCCTTCCGGGGGCGCCGCGCCAGGTCTTCGGCGCGTGCTCGGTGTGCCGCAGTTTTACTCGCGGGTAGAGCCCCGCCAATTGCTGTTTTTACGCTATCCGCATGCCAGCGATGGGACTGGGGGATAATGTTCTCCTAGACGAAACCGATGTTCGGCACGCGGATTCTCAATTACTCTGTCCCGTGCAAGAACAGGGTGAGGCTGCCGGCCAGAGGATGATGTAAGCAGTAGATATGGCAACCCTATAAAAACCTGGCATAAAACAGAAACTCTTCAGATGGTCCAGCGCCCGGCGGTTACCGGTTCGACTGTTCGATCGCGGCGCACGTCAATTCCGATGCGAAAACTGCTGCACCGCGCGAGCGTGATTCGGCATCCCGAGGCAGGCCCGCAGGCTGCATGTCTGCCCCGGGAATCACAACCTTTGGAAACGCTACCAGTTCGACCGGAGTGTCATGAGAATGCCGTCGCGGGGAGGTTTCACCCGGCGGCGGTCGTTGCGCGCTCGCCGGCGCCCGCGCTGGTGATTGACGTGCTACGGCTCGCCTGCCGCCTTCCGCGGCGGTCGATGAGCGGCATGCCCTGAGCGTGACCGTGCGTGATGGGGTGCACTCAGCAGGCTCCGGCGGTGCGGTTGAAGCATCGCGAATTTGATATTTACCGCGACGCCTATTTCGGCTTTTTCTTTTTCTGCTGACCGCGAACCCAAAGGATCGCCGTCTTGTCGGGCCAATTCCAACCCGCAAATTTCAATCGGGTGGCGCGCAAGATCGCCGCCCGAACCCGAATCTAGACGCGATGCCCGGTGACACCGGCTGGCCGCTGCTACTGCCCGGCGGTTACCTCAACCCTCCGCTGCGCAACCGGGATCGACTGTCGTTCGGTCGCAGACGCGCCGGTTCAAACACAACCTCTTGGGCGCCCCCCGTCCCGCGACGCGTTTCACGTACGAATATCGAACATCTGTGATTAAAGATGCATCAGAGAGGGAAGCCGTCGGCGCCAGAGACCGCGCCTACCCGGACGGGAGCGCCCGCTCGGCGCTGCCCCGATGTCCCTGGCTATGTCAACGAACTCGACAGGTGTCGGCGTGCCGACACCTGGAATGTCCGAAATGCAGACATCCGAATGACGACGGGGCAACCGCCGCATCACGGCGCCGGCTCGATCCGGGTGATGACGATCGCCGGCCCCGACTTCTCCGCGGCGAACCGGATTTTGTCGCCCACCTTCACCTGGTTCAGCAGCGCCGGGTCCCGGACCCGGAACACCATGGTCATCGCCGGCATCCGGAGGTTCTTGATCTCGCCGTGCTTGACGGTGATCTTTGCGTTGGCCGGGTCGATCTTGCGCACTTCGCCCTCCGCCAGGTAGGCGGCAGATGTCGCGCTGGGGGCGGGCGCCGCGGGCGCGTCTGCTGTGGCGCGGGCGGGCCCGGCTGCGACCAGCAGGGACACGACCAACAAGGGGGTCAGCAGTGGGTTCATGTTGAAATCTCCGATGGGTCAGCAGCGATAGGACCAAAGAACAACCTGGTCGAGCGCGGCGCCGACGGCACCACGCTCGCGCCGCTTCATCGCGCGGCCACCTTGATCTTTCCGACCATACCCGCCTGGTAGTGGCCGGCGATCAGGCAGGCGAAGTCGAACTCGCCGGGACGGTTGAACGTCCAGATCAGCTCTCCCGTCTGTCCCGGGTCGACATGCACCTCGTCGGGCTCCTCATGCTCCATCTCCGGAAACTTGGCCATCGAGGCAGCGTGTTCGTCGAGTTCACGCTTGGTGCCGATCACCATCTCGTGCTTCAACTGCCCGGCATTGCGGATCACGAACTTCACGGTCTCGCCTTGCCGCACGCGCAGTTGGCTGGGCGTGAAACGCATGTCGTCGGTCATCTTGATCTCGATGGTGCGCTGCACCGCCTTCGGATCGCCGGCGATACCCCAGTCCTTTTGCGCTTTCTCGCCGGCCGCATGCGCGTGCTTCAGAGCCTGGTCGCCGCTGTGGCCGCCGGCATGGTTGCCTCCAGCCCAGGCACCCGTCGTCGCGAGCATCAGTGCCAAGGTGGCGGCGATGGGGTGGAATCTCATATGTGCTCCTTGTCGTGCATCTGTGATTGAAAAGCGTCGACCCCGCACGCGGCATGCCCCGCCGAAGCGCGCCAACGGGATCTCAGGTGAGGTGGTTTCGAGGCGGCCGCTCCGGGCCGTCGGGCAGGAAGACGCCGGCCCGAGACTCGTCGCTCGGGTACCGGCTGTCGTGGGCGATGTGCGGCTCGAATTCGTGCAGGCGGTGGTCCTGGCCCTGCCCTGCGCCATCTAACCCATGGGCGGGCGGTGTGGGTTGGGAGGCAACGATGCGAGGGCCGTGATGATGGGGGCCGTAGGCCAGCACCGTGGCCGCCACCGCGCCTTGGATCGGCAGGGCAAGGGCAAGGACCCACAACAAAACGGATCGAACCAAACGCCGCATGGATCGCAGTCTATTTGACGTTGTTCGGCGCTGCTTTGTCCCAAGTCACGGCCGCGCCACCATAGTCTGGTCGAACCTGACTTGCAGGCGTTGGCTCGCGCGCGGTTCGCTGCAAGCGCCCGCCCCGCCCTCACCCGCTCGCCCGCCGGCAATGTTGAATAGACGTGCAAAGCGACGGACGGTCGCCCACCGTGCAGTTGATTCGCTCCAGCAAATCGCGCAGCCATGTCGGCCTTACGCCGGGTTCCTCACGCCTTGCCGTTGCTGCTCGAATCCGAGCCCATTCAACTTGAAAGGCGCCGGCCGCTTCAGATGAACTCCTTGACCTCGCTCGGGCCGGCTTGGCCTTTCAATTTCATGCTTGAGCGTCTCTTGATTTATGTGTCCCACACCGGCATTGCCCTAGCAGAAATAACAGGTGTGCATCACGCGATTGCATCGTCATACTTTCCCACAGGCTGAGACACCACAAGTTCAAGCCGCCTAATTGTTTCGTCAACACTGCCGCCTGGCGTTCCTTTGACACATCGCTGCGCCGCCAACGATTTGGTGGAGCGGCCATGCTCCACACAATGCTCCACGCTGACGATCGATCTTCCATGTCCAGCAGATGCCCGAGTTTTCGGCCTGCCGAGGCCACCGTAAAAACAGCAAATGGCGTTCTTTTCGGCACAAGCACTACGACACCTCGTAGTTGCACTGTCGGACATCGGCGGCTAGATTGCATTTCGCTCTTCTCGTCCACCGCACGCGCAAGACCGCCGATCACGGCCGTCCCCCGGTTTCGCAGCGGCCCACCGACACGGAATGAATCAGCGCTGAGCGCTGCTTTGGCACGTGGCCGCCACCCCGGTATTGAGCGCTTGCCGGCATACGCATACGGCTAACGCGGCCAGCACCGCGCAATTTCTGATTCTGGCGCCGTCCGCTGTTTGCGGCGCCGAGAATCGCTGCAGCCTTCATTTCGATACTGGCTCCGCCCGTCGCGGGCACACCATGCAAACCTTCGGGGTCGCCGAAGCCTGCCGTGGCGTGTCTCGACTTACGGGACCGACTCGGTTTTGTCGCTGCGTTGTCATAAAAGAACAACCGGCTTGCAGCAAAGTTCATCAGGGCCTGCCAGTACACAGGAAACACATGCGAACGACAGACCAGCTACGCGAGATATTGTCCGCAGGGCAGTTCGCGATCCTCGACAACAACAGACAAGGGAAGACGGGCACCACCTACGTCTTCTCAAATCCCTTGATGTATTGCACCGCTCATACGCCGGAGCAGGTCGAGCACCAGCTCGCCGAAATTGAAACGCAGACCCAACGCGGGCGCCACGTTGCGGGCTACTTCTCTTACGAACTCGGTTATGCGCTCAACGCTCGCTTGCAGACCAAGCTGCCGAAGCACCGGGAGCTGCCGCTGTTCTGCGTGGGTGTGTACCAGGACCGACTGGAAATCGACGACGGTCTGTTCGAAGAAGCCCTGAGCACCCTTGAAAACCAGACCGATCTGCACATCATCGACTGCCGTCTGAACATGTCGCGGGAGCAATATCTCGAGCAGATCGGAAAGGTCAAGCAACATATCCACGATGGCGACACCTATCAGGTCAACTACACGCTGAAATACAAGTTCAGGCACACGGGATCGCCTCTGCGCTTGTATGCAGAACTGAGGCGCCGGCAGCGGGTTGAATATGGCGCCTTTCTGGATTTTCCCGGCGTGTCCATCCTCTCCCGGTCACCGGAGCTTTTCGTTCACAAGACGGGTGAAGATATCTACACCAAGCCGATGAAGGGAACCTGCAAGCGAGGAGCCACCCCAGAGCAAGACCGGATGAATTTCGAGTTCCTGTCGAGCGACGAAAAGTCCAGGGCCGAAAACGTCATGATTGTGGATTTGCTCCGCAACGACTTCTCCCGCATCAGCCAACGTGCATCGGTCAAAACCACCAACCTGTTCGAGGTTCAAACCTACGAGACCTTACATCAGATGGTGTCCACCGTATCGGCAAAAGTCGACCCACGGCTCGGTCTGGCTCGATTGCTGAAGCAAATATTTCCGTGCGGTTCCATCACCGGCGCGCCGAAGATCCGCACCATGGAAATCATCCGCGACCTGGAAGTCGAACCGCGTGGCGTCTATACCGGCGCGATCGGCTTTGCGTCTCCTGATCATGCACTTTGCCTGAACGTCCCGATCCGCACGCTGGCGCTCTGGCCTGACGGACGCGGCGAAATGGGAGTGGGCAGCGGGGTGGTGCACGACTCCGATCCCGAGGCTGAATATGAAGAGTGCGAGCTGAAAGGCCGCTTCTTCACGCGCGGCTTCGCCGACTTCGACCTCATCGAGTGCCTGCTGTTCGACCAGGAATACCGACATCTCGACAAGCATCTGGCGCGACTGAAGCAGAGCGCCGCCGAGCTGGGTTTCCCGGTCGACGTGACACAACTGCGCGCCGCGTTGTTGTCCGAACCGGCCACCCTGCCGCCAGAACCCGTCAAAGTGCGCGTCGTGCTCATGAAGTCGGGCGAATTCAGGATCGAGTGCGTGCCGCTGGGGCCGAGCGACACGACGACAAAAAAGATCACCGTGTCCGCCGATACCGTCACCTCGAGCCGCAACCGGTTGTTGGCGCACAAAACCTCGGCCCGTGCGGCCTACAAGGACGCGTATGACAGGTGCAGCCGTGACGGTTATTACGACGTCATCTTCCTGAACGAGTTGAACCAGGTCACCGAAGGCTCGTTCAACAACCTCTTCATTCGAAAAGACGGCGTCTGGTACACCCCGCCCGTTTCCTGCGGACTGCTGCCCGGCATCCAGCGCCAGTGCCTGCTGGAATCGAGCGACATCGATGCACGCGAAAAGATTCTGACGCTCAGCGACTTGCACGACGCGGACGAGATCTTTCTCGTCAACGCCATCCGCGGTGTCAAGAAGGTGGAACTCGATCACCCTGCGAAGGCGGCGCCATGATCTGCTTGATCGACAACTACGATTCGTTTACCTACAACATCGTGCACTACCTGGTCGAACTCGGCGCCGAGGTGCAGGTCATCCTGAACGACGAGATGTCGCCCCGAGACGTGCTGGCGTTGAACCCGTCTCACATCATCCTGTCGCCCGGCCCCGGGACGCCCGACGAGTCGGGCATCTCGAAAAGCCTGCTGCTGCTGGCCGCTGATCGTGGCATACCGCTGCTGGGAGTTTGTCTCGGCCACGAGGTGATCGGAGAGGTGTTTGGCGCTTCCATTCGCCACGCCAGACGTGTCACGCACGGAAAATCCAGCAAGATCCATCACGGCGGCACAGGGATTTTTCGCAGCTTACCCAGTGGTTTCGCCGCCGGCCGCTACCACTCGCTGATCGTCGAACAGCAGGATCTGCCGGAATGTCTGGAGATCACGGCGTGGACCGCCACCCAGACAGGTGAGATGGACGAAATCATGGGCCTGGCGCACAAAGCCTTACCCATCTTCGGCGTGCAATTCCACCCGGAATCCATCATGACCGAACACGGCCATGACCTGTTCGCGAATTTCTTGACCCTCGACGCGCCGCAAGACGTATCGCGCACGCGCCAGTTCACCGTCTCTTACCAGGAGAACTGATGTACACCCACATTGTTCGCGATGCCGGCCTGCCTGACCGGGTCACCGCTGCCTTGGCCGACTCGTGGGCGAATCGCGTCGCGGTGAAGGTCGGTGAACTGGACCTGAAACGGTACTACGACAAAAACATCCCGGACTACCCGCCCAACCTGGTGCCTTTTCGCGACGACCCTCGTTATGGCGCACTCGACGCAGAGATGCGCCAGCGCATCCTGGCCGGTGCCTGGGTGGCGTACAACGAAAAAACCGTGGATGTCGAGACCAGTATCGTGGCACCCGCCTGTGCGCTGTTGTTGAAGGGTGCTTTTCAAGGGCTGCAGACGGCCGAGCTGAAGCGCATCATCGTGCAGACGCAAATAGACGAGCAGTACCACATCCTGATGTGCCTGGATGCCTGTTTGCTCTCGCGTGCGATGCACGGCATCGAAGGCCTGACCGTGCCGCAGTCGTGGGTGGTCCAGCAATTGGAGCACGCCCTCCAACAACAGACCTGCGCGCGCGACGCGCACATCGTGCAACTCGGCTTTGCCACCGTCGCCGAAGTCACCATCAACAGCTACCTCGATTTGCTCGCCCAGGACCAGACCATACAGCCCTTCAATCGCGAAACCACGGCATTGCACCGCCGCGATGAATCTGCCCACAACAAGATCTTCACGGTGATCACCCGGCAGGTTTACACCCATTTCAGCGAGCATGACCGCGCCGTGTTCAGGAGCGCGATCGCCACCGGCCTGGACGCCTTTGTCACGATCGACCTGCGGGCCTGGCGGGAAATCCTGCGCTATTTGAACGTCCCTGACGGCAGCGACATCGTTGATGCGTGCGAACGTGCGAACGGCTCGAAACGCTTGGTGCGTGACTTCTCCGGCTTCCGGGCTTTGCTAAGGGAAATCGAGGTGGCGGAAAGCGAAATCGATTTCGATTTCGCCTGACCCTCCCCCTGATCCTCCCTTTTCGTGACCGCACCCATCCCGTCGCGCGACCAGCGTGACAAAGACTCGATGGGCCTTCATTCACACCGCCGATGCTCGGCTGGCCTTCTGCAACCCGCAGGCCACGAGCCAGAGCGGTCTTTTCGAGACAGCGTATGCGTGCGTTTGTATTCCCGGGGCAAGGCAGTCAGAAAAGGGGTATGGGGAAGCACCTCTTCGACGAGTTCCCGGAGCTCGTGGAGTGCGCCAGCGACCTTTTGGGCTATTCCATCAAGGAGCTGTGCCTGGAGGATCGCGACGGCCTGCTGGATCAAACCGAGTACTCGCAGCCGGCCCTCTATGTGGTCAACGCGCTGCACTACCTGCACGCGCGCCGCGAGAGCGAGGCCGGCCCGGACCACGTGGCCGGCTTCAGCCTCGGCGAATACAACGCCTTGTTGGCGGCACACGCCTTCGATTTCGCGTCCGGCCTGAAGATCGTGCAGCAGCGTGCGCACTTCATGGGGCAGGCCCGCGGCGGCGCGATGGCAGCGGTGGTCGGCTTGGCCGAAACGGAGCTTCGCAACCAGCTAGCGCGATACTGCGCCCGCGACCTCACGCTCGCCAACCACAACACCCCCCACCAGTTTGTCCTGTCGGGAAGCAAAGCCGAGCTGGAAAGGTTGAAGCCGTTCTTCAGCAAGATGCCCGGCGTCGAGCTGTTCGCCATGCTCAAGACCAGCGGGGCCTTTCATTCGCCCGCCATGAGCGAGGCGCAACAGCAGTTCGAGGGTTTCCTGGAAGGGGTGGCCCTGGCAGAGCTGGCCCTGCCCGTCATCTCCAATGTCACGGCACGGCCCTATGAACGCGACGACGTCAAGAGCTTGATGGCGAAACAGATCACCCACCCCGTCAGGTGGACCGACACCATCGCCTATTTGCTGGATCAGGGGGTCGAGGAGTTTGTCGAAGTCGGCGAAGGAGGCGTGCTGGCCCGCTTGATCGAGAAGATCAAACAAGACCCGGACACACCCCGAACCCGGTCCGGCCCCGGCCTGAATGCCGCGCCCGCCGATCCCGCGGCCGTGTCGCCCGGCACCCCCAGCCCATTGCTGGCCACCATCCAGGCGCGCTGTGCCGCTCGTCCCGACAAAGAGTTGTTGATCTATCACGATGAGGCCGGCACGCAAGCCATCTCGGGCGCTGCCCTCGCCCGCAAGCTGGCGGCGGCGGGCAGCGCCTTGACGGCACATGTGGCCGCGCAGGACCGGGTGGTGCTGCTGTTTCCGCAAGGTTTCCACTATGGGCTCGGCCTGCTCGCGTGTTGGTATGCGAATGCCGTTGCCGTGCCAACGTCCATCACCGACCCCGCCGAACTCGACCAGAAGCGCGAGTTGCTGCAGGCCGTGATGGGCGGCTGTGGCGCCCGGTTCGTGCTGACCAGTACCTTGTTCGAAGAGACGGTCCGCACGCTGGTCGCGCCGTGGGGATGCCAAGTCCTGAACATCGAAGACTTGACGGCGGGAGCCGCGGCCGTTGCGCCACCTCGCCGCTGCCGCCACGACGATCTGGCGCTGCTCCTCTACACCTCGGGCTCCACCGCACAACCCAAGGGTGTCATGCTCAGCCATGAGGCCATCCGGAACAGCGCCACATCGCCCTTGTGGGGGTTGTCCGAGCAAAGTCGCGTCGTGTCCTGGTTGCCCCAGTTCCATGCTTTTGGCATCTGTCTGGGGTTGCTCTCGCCGCTTGCGCACGGCGCGACCAGCATCGTCTTTCCCCCCGCTCAATTCGTCGCCAACCCCGTCCTCTGGTTCGAACTGATCGACCGATACCAGGCCACCCACACCGGCGCTCCCAACTTCGTTTTCGACTACTGCTGCAAATCGATCGACGACGACGCGCTGTCCCGCCTCTCGCTTCGTTCGCTACAGGCCCTGGCGTGTGGCGGTGACGTGATCCACAAGGAGGCTTATGACCGGTTCGTCACACGGTTTGCCACCAGCACCGGTCTGAGCCCTGATGTGCTGGCGCCCAACTACGGTCTCTCCGAGGCCGGACCCGTCACGCTCAAGGCGCCCGGCCAGCCGATCAGCGTCATGACCCTGGACCGCGACGCGCTCCAAGCCGGTCGGGTCAGCAGCGCCGAGGGCGGCAAGGCCATCGTCGGCTGCGGCGAATGTGACCCGAGGACACGGATCGTCATCGTGGACCCGGAAACGCGCCAGCCTTGCCCTGCCGACCGTGTTGGCGAGGTCTGGCTGAAGGGTCCTGTCGTCGCACAGGGGTACTTCAACAACGCGGAGCAGACCGAGGTCACGTTCAACGGGGTGCTGTCGAACACGGGCGAAGGCGGATTCTTGCGCACCGGCGATCTCGGTTTCGTCGCCGACCGACAGCTTTACCTGGTGGGCCGCGAAAAGGATGTGATCGTGGTCCATGGCAAGAAACATCATTCCTCCGACATCGAGACGTCCATTCGAAACGGCGTGCAGGCCTGCCACGGCGCCTGCGCGGTGTTCGCCGTCGAGCAAGAGGGCGGCGAAGGCATGCGGGTGGTGGTCGTGCAAGAGATGCCAAGAGGGCTCGACGCGCGTTTCTATGAACGCACGCACGACGAGATCGTCACCTGCGTCTCGGCGCTCTACCAGATCGAGATCCACGACCTGGTGTTCATTCCGACGGGAACGATGCCGGTCACCGGCAGCCGCAAGGTCCGCCGGAAGGCGTGCAGGCAGAACTACGAAGCCGCCCTTCTCGAGGTCTTGTGGTGCAAGGCGCAAGCGCCGGTGGCCCCCGTCGAAGCGGTGACGTCGCGGGACACGACCGAGCTCGCAAACGTCATCGCGGTGCTCAAACAGCGTGTTCTGCTGCCCGAACTCGGCGCGCGCGCCGCGCAACTGCAGGCCGGCACCACGTTCAGCCAACTCGGGCTGGACTCCATCCGCTACATCCGGCTGGCGCGGAAGATCGAATCGATCTTTCAGGTCCCGTTCAAGCCGGGTCAGTTGTTCAAGCACAGCACCTGTGAAGCGCTGGCCCACCATCTCCTGCAGCAGCAGACAGAACCCACGCGCGACGTTTTGTACCCGCAGTGGCGCGCCTACCGCGATGAGGGTGTGCAACGCTTGCTGGACGACTGCCTGCACGGACGGGCGACCCTCCAGCAAACACTGAAATCGATCAAGGAGGGGGCATGAACCTCGAGCAACTCTGCCGCGCCTATAAAGCAGGCTCGCTCTCGACCGCCGACGTGGTGCGTGAACTGGAACGGGCTTCAGCCGACCGAACCACGGTGCCCTTGTCGGAGGGAGCCAAAGGCCTGTGGACCTTGTACAAGCTCGAGCCGGAGATGCAGGCGTACAACGTGCCGCTCTGTATCGCCTGCGAGCAGGGCATCGACACCGCCCGGCTGCGCCAGGCATTCCTGCATGTCAGACAGCAACACCCGCTGCTGACCGCCTTCGTCACGCAAGAAGACGGCCAGCCGTGTTTCAGCTACACCGATGCCGCCGCCTTCGACATCGAAGAAGTCGAGATACCCGGGGCGACGCACGACGAGGTGTTTCAGTGTCTGAAGCAGCGGTGCGAAACGCCCTTCCGGCTCGAGGACGCGCCGTTGATCAGGTTGTCCGTGCTGCGCAGCCACGGTTCGGCGACCTATGTCCTGATCGTCGCGCACCACATCGTGTTGGACGGTGCCTCGTCCCGGCTGTTGTTGACGCAGCTCTTGCACGCCTACCACGCGCTGGTGCAAGGCACGCCGCTACAGGGAGAGCCGCCGCTCGCAACCTTCGCCGACTACGCCGCATGGGAGCGGGACTGGATCTCCAGCGAGCAGGGGCAGCTCGACCGCCGCTACTGGCTGCAGCGCCTGGCGTCCCCGACGCCGCTGACCGGCATGCCGCTCATCAAACCCTGGACACCCGGCGACGGCCACCGGGGCCAGGTGTTGCGCCGCGAACTGCCGGCCGACCTCGTCGAGGCGATCCGCCACTTTGCAGCTGCGCAGGGCCTTAGCCCAGGGGTCGTCCTGCTGGCGGCCTTCAAGACGCTGCTGTTCCGGTACACCGGCCAGCGTGACCTGATCGTGGGCATGCCCTATCTGGGCCGGCCGCAAGAACGGTTCGACGGTGTCATCGGCCACTTCATCAACATGCTGCCGATCCGCACCCAGCTGGAGGGACAGGACAGCGCCGAAACGTATCTCCATCGTTTGCAGCAGGCAGTGATCGAAGCCATCGATCACGCGTCCTACCCTTACCCCCAACAGGTGCGCGATCAAAACCTGCACGACGCCAACGTCAGTTCGCCTGTTTTTCAAGTCAGCTACAACTATCAGAACTTCTCCGACCCGGGCTGGGTGCAGAGGCTGCAACAAGAGGTCGCGGCAAGTCTTGCCTTCACGCCGGTGGATGAGGTCGTGCAGGCGGGCGAATACGAACTGAGCCTGGACGTGTTGCCGGAAGACGGGCTGGTGCTCCATCTCAAATACCACCCCGAGCTGTATTCGACCGCGACCATTTCCAGCCTGGCCGACCATCTGGTCAACCTGATTCACGCCCTGCTGGCCTCACCGTCGGAGCGGCTCGACAAGCTGCCGCTGCTCGGCGCACACGAACACCAGGCGCTGGTGGACGGTTTCAATCAAACGTCGCACGCCTGGCCGGAGGGTGACCTGCCGTTCCACACGCTGTTTGCCCAACAAGTGCAGGCCCAACCAGACGCGCCCGCCGTCTCCCAGGGCTCGCAGACGCTGAGCTATCGGCAGCTCGATGTGGCCAGCACCCGCATCGCCGTGCTGCTGCGGCGCAAAGGCGTGGCAACGGGTGCGACGGTGGGCCTGTGCGTGGCACGCTCGATCGACATGCTGGTGGGCCTGCTGGGCATCGTGAAGGCCGGCGCAGCTTATGTGCCGCTGGACCCCGACTACCCGCCCGACCGCCTGTCCCACATGATCGACGACAGCGGATGCCGCGTGATCCTCGCTCAGCAGGCCCTGACCTCCCGACTGCCGGAGATCCGCACCCGGCAGATCGACCTTGCCTTCTTCGACGAGGAGATGGTGGTGGAGGATGACGAGCCTGCAGAGGCCCTCGCAGCCACGCCCTCCCCCGCCGCCCTCGCCTATGTGATGTACACCTCGGGCAGCACCGGCAAGCCGAAGGGCGTGATGATCTCGCACCGGGCGCTGACCAACTTCCTGCTGTCGATGCGGCACACGTTCACCTTCGGCCCGCAAGACAGGCTGCTGGCGGTCACGACCTACAGCTTCGATATCGCCGGACTGGAGCTGTACCTCCCGCTGATCAGCGGCGCTCACTGCATCATTTGCGACAGCGACACCACCAAGGACGCGCAGCGTTTGAAGCAGCTCATCGAGCAGGTGAAGCCGACGCTGATGCAGGCCACGCCGCTCACCTGGAGCATGCTGTTCCGCGTGGGATGGCACGCCCCTGCCGGCATGAAGATCCTGTGCGGCGGCGAATCGATGTCCGACAAGCTGAAGGACCTGTTCATGGCCCACCGCTGCGACGTCTGGAACATGTACGGGCCGACCGAAACCACCATCTGGTCGACCTTGCAGCATCTCCGGGCGCACCAGCCGGTGACCGTCGGAAGGCCGATCCACAACACCCGCGTCTACATCCTCGACCGCCATCTGAATCCAGTGCCCATCGGTGTGGCGGGTGAGCTGTTCATCGGTGGCGATGGCGTCGCGAACGGCTACCACAACCGGCCGGAACTGACGGCAGAGAAATTCATCGCCAGCCCGTTCCACCCGCACGAGATCCTCTACAGAAGCGGCGATCTTGCGCGGTGGCGACCGAATGGCGAGGTCGATGTGATCGGGCGCATCGACCACCAGGTGAAGGTGCGCGGCTTCCGGATCGAGCTGGGCGAAATAGAAAAGACGCTCGATGCGCACCGCGACATCGAGAGCAGCGTGGTGCTGGTGAAAGGCGACGACCATGCCGCCAGGCTGTCGGCTTATTACACGCTGAGGCAGGGCGCGGCGCCGCTGGAACTGCGTGCCCTGCAGGAGCACCTGCGGCTGTCTTTGCCCGACTACATGGTTCCCGGCGAATTCACCTGTGTCGCCCGTTTTCCGCACACCCCCAACGGGAAAATCGATCGCTTGCAACTCGCCAGGATGTCGAGCGACCCCACGCCGACGAGGACCACCCGCGGCCCGGTGCTGACGGTCGAACAAAACGTGCGCCGCATCTTCATGGAGGTCCTGAACCTCGACCATGTCGAACGCAGCCACGGCTTCTTCGACCTCGGCGGTGACTCCTACACCGCGATTGCAGCGGTCGAGAAAATCAACCGCCTGTTGGGCTGCGAGATCAGCGTCACCTCACTCTTCAAGCACCCGACGGTCGAGACAATCAGCCGCCTGATTCAAGGCCTGCTACCCGCCGCGCCGGCAGCAGCACCGGCCGCCCAGCAGCCCGACACGCCTGCGCTTGACAAGCCCGCCCAGCCGGCGCTGGACGCGGTGGCACCCGATGCAATCGCCATCGTCGGCGTGTCATGTCAGTTTCCCGACGCGGCCGACCACCGCGCGTTCTGGCAAAACCTGGTCGCGGGCAAAGACAGCGTGCGTGTCGTCCCGCTGGACGAACTGCGGTCGCTCGGGATCTCCGAAGACCTGCTCGCCCATCCCGACTTCGTGCCTCAACAGGCCTCGATCGACAACAAGGCGGGATTCGACCCGGCCTTCTTCAACATCTCGCCGCGCGACGCGGAATTCATGGACCCCCAGGCCCGTTTGCTGTTGATCAACGCCTGGAAAGCGGTGGAGGACGCGGGCTACAACGTCGACGACATTCCGGACACGAGCGTCTTCATGACGGCCGGCAATAACTTCTACCAGGCGCAATGGCAGGAGCTGGTGTCCAACACGACGCAGACCCGCATCATGCAGAGCGCCGACGAGTATGTGGCGTGGATACTCGCCCAGGGCGGCAGCATTCCGACCATGATCTCGAACAAGCTGGGGTTGCGAGGACCCAGCGTCTACCTCAGCAGCAATTGTTCGTCTTCGCTGACGGGTTTGCATCTCGCCTGCCAGGGCCTGCTGGCCAAAGAGGTCGACCAGGCATTGGTCGGCGCGGCCAGCATCTTCCCTGCCCTCAGTCTGGGTTACGTCCACCAGCCCGGCCTCAATTTCTCGAGCAGCGGCCATTGCCGCGCCTTCGACGCGCAGGCCGACGGCATGGTGGGCGGCGAAGGTGTCGCCGTCGTGATGCTCAAGCGGGCCCAGGACGCGCTCCGCGATCGAGACCCCATCTATGCCGTGATCCGGGGTGTGGCGATCAACAACGACGGCGCGGAAAAGGCCGGCTTCTACGCCCCCAGCGTGCAAGGCCAAACAGCGGTCATCCAGAAGGTCCTAGACAAGACCGGTATCGACCCGGCCACCCTCTGCTATGTCGAGGCACACGGCACCGGGACCGCACTCGGCGACCCGATCGAAGTCGCTGCCTTGACCGACGCCTGGCGCCGGTATACGGACCAACGGCAGTTCTGCGGCCTCGGTTCGGTGAAAACCAATATCGGGCACCTCGACACTGCGGCAGGCATGGCCGGTTTGATCAAGCTCGCACTGGGCCTGCGGCACGGCGAGATGCCTCGCACCTTGCACTACCGCAGCCCCAACCCGGCGATCGACTTTGCCCAATCGCCCTTCTATGTCCTCACCGACAACCTGCGGCTCGACGCCGACGCGGCCTTGCCGCCCCGGGTGGCCCTGAGCTCCTTCGGCATCGGCGGGACGAATGCGCACGCGATCCTCGAGCAATGCCGTCCCCCGCAGCGCGCCGCGGCGGCTCCGATCCCGTCCACGAGCCCCGACTTGTTCGTGCTGTCGGCGCAGAACGAGTCGCGACTGAAAGCCTACGCCGAGTCCTTGCTGGCGTTCCTGCCGGACTACCGCCAGCAAGGCGGCGACTGGGCCGGCCTGATCCACACCCTGCAGGTCGGCCGCAAGGCGATGGCCTGCCGTCTCGCGTTCCCGGTGGACAACTTCGAGTCGCTCGAGCAGAAACTCGCTTGTTACGTGCAGGGCGGGCCTCTTCCCGAGGACATCTACACCGGCAACACACGCCAGCACCGGGACGCCGCGGTGGCGATGTTCGATGATCCGGATGAAGTCGAGCTGCTCACGCGCCAGTGGCTGGGCAAGGCGCAATGGCACAAGCTGGGCAGGTTGTGGGTGCAGGGTGTCGATGTGGACTGGCGGGCGCGCGACCCCGGCACCCGTCCTGCGCCACAGCGCGTCAGCCTGCCCGGCTACCCCTTCGCCCAGAAAGCCTACTGGATCGCGCACGCTCCCTCCGACAGCCCTGCAAGACGCCCCACGACGGCGGCGCCCCGAGCGCTCGACAGCGATGTGCTCGTCGACATCGGCGGCGATCTCGCCCGCGAGGCGTCGTCCGACCTCGAGCGCATCGCGGGACGCGACGGAACATCGCGCCTGCTCGAGGCGCATCGGCAACGCACAGGCGCGCTGGATGCGGTCTTGTGCAAGCTGTTGCTGAAACAGTTGATCGAGGCCGGGCTGGTCGACCGGGCGGTCTCGTGGGCCGACGTCGGGCGCGGCGTCGAGCTGAGCGTGGCGCACCGCCGCTGGCTGGATCGCAGTCTCGCGATCCTCACCCAGGCCGGGTATCTGTCGAACGGCCCCGCCTGTCTCGCACCGGGCATGGCCAGCGCCGCCGAAGACGCCTGGCACGCCTGGTCGCAGTGGCAAGCGCGGTTCGGCCAGGCGCCCGAGGTCCGCGGCACGGTGCCGCTGCTCGACGCGATGGTTCATGCGATACCGCAGATCATCACAGGCCGGGTGCCGGCCACCGAAGTGATGTTCCCTGAGTCCTCGCACCACCTGGTCGAGGGGCTCTACAAGCACAACCCGGTCGCCGACTATTTCAATGGCGTCGCCGCCGCGACCGGGCTCGCCTTCCTCCGGCGCTGCCTCGAACGCTCGCCCCAGTCCCGCCTCCGCATCCTCGAGATCGGCGCCGGAACCGGCAGCACCAGCGAACACATGTTCCGGCAGCTGGCAGGGCTCGAAACCTCGGTGGCCGAGTATTGCTATACCGATCTGTCGAAGGCCTTTCTGATCCAGGCCGAGCGTCGCTTCGGCGGTGAGCTGCCCTACCTCCGCTGCAAGGTGTTCGATGTGGAGCAGGCGCCCGGACCGCAGGGCTTCGAGTTGGGCGCCTACGACCTGGTGATCGCGACCAACGTGCTGCATGCGACCCGCCACATGGGACGCACCTTGGCCCATGCCAAGGCCTTGCTGCGCCCGAACGGCCTGATCCTCATCAACGAGATCATCGAAAACGACCTGACGATGCACCTGACCTTCGGCTTGCTCGAAGGTTGGTGGCGATACGAGGACGGCGAGCGACGCTTGCCAGGAGGGCCCGCGATGTCGGCTTCGACCTGGCGTGCGGTGCTGGAGCAGACCGGCTTCCACTCGGCATGTTTCCCTGCGGCCGGCGCAGAAGCGCTGGGCTTGCAGATCATGGCCGCCCAAAGTGACGGCAAACCGGCCGCCGTCCCCGTCGAGGCCGTACAGCGCAAGCCTGCTGCCGCCACCATCTCGCCCGCGGCGCTGGCACGCGCCTCCTCCGCCAGGGGTGCGGTGCCCGCCAGCCCGAACCACGATGACAGGGCGCGCCTCAGCCAGCACGTGGAACGTGTGATCGTCCACCAACTCGCCGCGTCCCTGAAACTCGAACTGGACGAGATCCGCTTCGACGAATCCTTCTCGGACTATGGCCTCGACTCGCTGACCGGCGTCAACCTCGTCAAGCAGTTGAACCTGGCGTTGAAGATCGAGCTCGACGTCACCAGCCTGTTCGACTTCCCCACCGTCGACAGGTTGACTCAGCACGTCGTCGCCACCTACGGCGAGCTTCTTCACGCGTCGCAAGCAGCACCTGCAGCGCCTGTCGCCGCGCCGGCCGAGGCGCCGCGAGAGGTTCCCCAGGCCAGCGCCGGCAAAGAGCCGATCGCGATCATCGGCATGAGTGGCCGGTTTCCGCAGACCGACGACGTCGAGACATTCTGGCGCCACCTGGCCGAGGGGCATGACCTGGTCGAGCCGGTCACACGCTGGGATCTGAGCCGCTACGGCGCCTCCTGCACGGCCGGGGGATTCCTCACCGACATCGCCCATTTCGATCCCCTTTTCTTCAACATCTCCGGGCTCGAAGCCGCCTACATGGAGCCCCAGCAACGCATCTTTCTCGAAGAGGCATGGAAGGCGCTGGAGGACGCCGGCTACGCCGGCGAGAGCATGGACCAGCGGCGCTGCGGCGTTTACGTGGGCTGCACCAATGGCGACTACCTCGACCTGAACAGCCCCGCGCCCTACCCGGCCCAGGCCTTCTGGGGCAACATGAGCTCGATCATCCCGTCGCGCATCTCCTACTACCTCAATCTGCACGGGCCGGCCCTGGCGGTCGACACGGCCTGTTCGAGCTCGCTGGTCGCCCTCCACCTCGCGTGCCAGGGGTTGTGGAACCAAGACACCGAGATGGCGATCGCCGGCGGTGTCTTCGTGCAATGTTCACCGCGGCTCTACATCGCCGGCACACGCGCCGGCATGCTGTCACCGACCGGGCGCTGCCGCTCGTTCGACGACGCCGCCGACGGCTTCGTGCCGGCCGAAGGCGCGGGGGTGCTGGTCCTCAAACGGCTGCGCGACGCGGTGGCCGACGGCGACCACATCCACGGCGTGATCCGCGCCACCGGCATCAACCAGGACGGCACGACCAACGGCATCACCGCGCCCAGCGCGGTGTCGCAGCAGCGGCTGGAACAGCAGGTCTACGACGACTTCGGCCTCGAGTGCGAGAGCCTGCAGATGCTCGAAGCCCACGGCACCGGCACCAAGCTGGGCGACCCGATCGAGTTCCAGGCGCTGACGCGTGCCTTCCGCAGCCGCACCGACCGGCAGGCGTTCTGCGCGCTGGGCTCCAGCAAGGCCAACATCGGCCATGCACAGATGGCCGCCGGGGTGATCGGGGTCATCAAGATCTTGCTGGCGTTGAAGCACCGGCAGATTCCGCCCCTGGTGCACTACCACCGGACCAACACCAACATCGCGCTCGAGGGCAGCCCCTTCTACGTCAACACCGACCTGCGTGATTGGGAAACCCCGGACGGCCAGCCCCGGCGGGCGGCGATCAGCTCCTTCGGCGCCAGCGGCACCAATGCCCACATGGTGATCGAAGAGGCGCCCGCCGTGCCGCGGCCGCCCCACCCCACGCAGCCCCGGCTGCTGGCCCTGTCCGCGCGCACGGCCAGCCAGCTGCGCCAGCAGGCCATGCAACTCGCGGTGTACTGCCAGCAGCATCCCGAGCTCGACCTCGGGGACGTCAGCTACACCTTGCTGCTCGGGCGCCGCCATTTTTCGCATCGGCTCGCCGTCGTCGCCGACACGCCGGCGGCGCTGTGCGCCTGCTTGCAGCGCTGGCTCGACGGTCAGCCCGCCGATGCATCGGCGCTGTTCGTGTCGGTGCCCAAGTCCGGCAAGCCGGTCGCCCGACAAGACCCGTCCACGCGACCGGACGCACGCGACGAGACGCCACGGCAGCAACTCGCCGCATGGGCACGCCTGTTCACCGCCGGCTCGACCGTCGACCCGACAGCGCTGTTTGGCGATCGCAGCTACCGCCGGGTGCCGCTGCCCACCTATCCGTTCGAACGCGAATACCACTGGGCCGACGACAAGTTCCTGGTCAACACCGGCCCTGCGGCCCAGCCGGGCGCCGACGTATCGTCGCTGGCCCTGCGCCCGGTCGGCGACAGCGCCGGCCGGGCCGAGTTCGAGCTGGCCTTGTCAGGCCAGGAGTTCTTTTTGCGAGACCACCAGGTGCAGGGTGACCCGATCCTGCCGGGCGCGGTCTACCTCGAGATGGCACGCTCGGCCTGGCAGCAATCGGCTGGCTCGGCCGCGCAGGCCGGCCTGCGCCTGCGCAACGTCGTCCTGTTGCGCCCCATCGCCGTCGGTGGCGGTCCGGTGTCGGTGCGCGTGGCCCTCACCCGCGGTGCGCCGACCACGTTCGAGGTGTACAGCGACGGCGGCGACCCGAGTGGCCAGCGCGTGACCCACTGCCGTGGCGACATCGCCGCCGCCGCGCCAGCGCCCGCCCCGCTGGACCTGACGCAGCTTCGAGCCGGTGCCGTCGCGCAGGCGATGGACCGCTTCTATGCCGAGTTCGCCGAGATGGGCATCGAGTACGGCCCGGCGTTCCGCGGCGTTCAGGCGGTGTACACCCGTCCTGGCAGTGTGCTGGCGGCCTTGCGCCTTCCCGCGGTCATCGACACCACGCTTGAAGGTTATGCGGTGCACCCCAGCCTGGTCGATGGCGCGATGCAATGCCTGCGATGCCTGTCCGACGCCGACGGCCCGGCCCCGAAGGCCCAGTTGCTGTTCGCGCTGCAGGACGTGCAGGTGCACGCCCCCTGTCCGTCGGCCATGTGGGCCTGGGTCCGCTATGCGGCGCCTGCGTCGTCCAGCCCCACTGCGCCCCGCAAGATCGATGTGGACCTGGCCGACCTGCAAGGGCGCGTGTGCCTCTCGATCCGGGGTGCCGCGACACGGCCGGTGAGCGCTGAACGGGCGGCGGCCGCCGCCACGCCCGCGCTCGCCGCGGAGGCACTGCTGCCCGTGTGGGAGGCGGCTCCCGCACCGCGCACCGAACCCTGGCCGTCGAACCACCACCGCATCGCGGTCGTCGGCGGCACGGCTGCCGCCCGGCAGGCATTGCTGGGACTCTACCCGTCGGCTCGGATCATCGACATCCCGCCGGCCAGCGACCTCGAGGACATCCGGCATCGCCTGCAAGGCGAGGCCCCGCTGGATCACCTGATCTGGGTCGGGCCGACGCCGGTGACCGCGCCGCGGCCTGCCGACGACGTCATCGAAGGCCAGTCGCACGGCACCCTCGCGGTGTTTCGCGTCGTGAAAGCGTTGCTGGCATCGGGATACGGCAACCGCCCGCTGGGCTTGACCGTCATCACGCAGGCCGCCCACGCAGCGCATGCCACCGATCCGTGTGACCCCACCCACGCGGGCATCAGCGGGCTGGTCGGGTCGCTGGCGAAGGAATACCCGAACTGGCGCATCAGGGCAGCCGACCTGCCAGCCATCCACGCCGACGCCTTGCAAGCGTTGCGGACCCTGCCGCCCGACCCCGACGGCAACACCTGGCTGTACCGGCAGCGGCAGTGGTTCAGCCAGCGCCTGTTGCCGTTCGACGCAGCGGCACCGAGGGCCTCCCGGTTCCGGCGCGGCGCCGTCTACGTGATCGCCGGCGGCGCAGGAGGGCTCGGTATGGCCCTCAGCGCTCACCTGATCCGCCGCTACCAGGCCCAGGTCGTCTGGCTCGGCCGCAAGCCGCGCGATGCGGCCATCGACCGCCACATCGAGGCCTTGTCGGCGGACGGCCCGCCGCCTTGCTACCTGCAGGCCGATGCGACCGACGCCGCCTCGTTACGACAGGCCCGCCTCGAGATCCAGCGTCGCTTCGGCGCGGTGCACGGCCTGATCCAGTCCGCGTTGGTGTTCGACGGCGCCAGCCTCGACCGCATGACCGAACGTCAGTTCCTCGACGTGCTGCGGGCCAAGGTCGACGTGGGCACGCGCCTGGTGGAGGCATTCGCGCAAGAGCCGCTGGAGTTGATCTTGTTCATCTCTTCCATCAACTCCTATCTGAAGGCGATGGGACAAAGCAACTATGCCGCGGCCTGTACCTTCAAGGACAGTCTGGCGTTGCACCTCGCGCAGACCCTCCCGTGCGCGGTGAAGGTGATCAACCTCGGGTATTGCTTCAACAACGCCAGTGCCGACCAGAAGCGCAGCACCGCCGACGCGAACAAGACGATGGACTTCATCGACCGCGAAGAGTTGATGGCCGGCATCGAGGCGCTGTGTGGCTCCAGCCTGCCCCAGATGACCTTGATGAAGTTCTCGCCGTCACAGAACACACGGGGCATCCGGGTGGGCCGCGAGCAGGCCGTCGCGCAGGGCAGCGCGCTGGTCTCGCATCTCGATCTGCTGCGCGACCCGGCCTTCGTCGTCGACACGCCACCGCAGGACTTGTCGCGCATCAAGGAAAGAATGCAGGCGCTGAATGCCCTGGCCCTCTGAACACGAGACATCATGAAAAAACTTCTGATCGACATCCTGTGGTGCCACCTGTGTTCGCTGGGCATGTTCGCCCGTACGCATGACACGGTGTCGTCGCTGAGGACACAGGCGGGCGTGTTGCCGATGTACGAGCCCTGGCTGCGCGAAAGCCTGCGCATCTTTGAACAGCAGGGTTACCTGCAGCGCAGTGCGGACGACATCACGCTCACCTCGCCTCCCGTGGCCACGGTGGACCAGCTTTGGCCTCAATGGGAACAAGAGAAGGCGCAATGGCTGGCCAACCAGGACCTCCAGGCGCAAATGGTGCTGCTGGACCAGACGCTGCGCGAGCTGCCGACGGTGCTGCTCGGCAAGAAGCTCGCGACCCAGATCATCTTTCCGGACTCCTCGTTGGCGCTGGTGGAGAACATCTACAAGCACAACCCGATGGCGGACTATTTCAACCAGGCCTTGGCCACGCGGGTCGCCGTCTATGTCGAGCAGCGCGCGAGACAGACCCCAGCCACGCCCGTGCGTATCGTCGAGATCGGCGCCGGCACCGGCGCCACCACCGCCGTCGTGCTCGCCAAACTGGCGCAGCTCCACCCTGCCATTCAGGAGTACTGCTACACCGACTTGTCGAAAGCCTTCCTCAGCCATGCCGAGCGGTCTTACGGGCCTGCCAACCCGTTCCTCACCTACCGCCTCCTGAACATCGAGACACCGCTGCCGGCCCAAGGCTTCGAGGTGGGCGGCTTCGACCTGGTGGTCGCCGCCAACGTCCTGCACGCCACCCGCAACATCCGCCACACCTTGCGCCAGGCCAAAGGTTTGCTGAAGCCCAACGGCTTGATCTTTCTGAATGAACTCACGACCCACAGCCTGTTCAACCACCTGACGTTCGGCTTGCTGGAGGGCTGGTGGCTGTACGAGGACGCCGAGCTGCGCATCCCCGGCAGCCCCGGCTTGCTGCCGCAAACCTGGCAGCACGTGCTCGAAGCGGAGGGTTTCCGCGGCGTGAGCTTTCCCTGCCCCGACGCGATGGACCTCGGCCAGCAGATCATCCTGGCCGAAAGCGACGGTGTCGTCCGCTCTGCCGCCAGCCCCGCTGCCGCGCCGGCGCCTGCGGCGTCACCCGCCGCCGCCACGCCCCCGGCGGATGCAAACGGCCGGCAGGTCGAGACATTGCTGCTGGAGCAACTGGCGACGGCCTTGCGCATCGACAAACACCGTTTGCGCAGCGACGAGCCCTTCTCGAGCTACGGTCTGGATTCGATCATCGCGGTGAACCTCACCCGCTCCATCAACCAGGCCCTGGGCGTCGACCTCGAGATCACCGTCATGTTCGAGCACAACACGGTCGACGCACTGCTCGAACACATCCTGCGGCAGCATCCGGCGCTGGCGGCGCCCCGTGCCGCTGCAGAGGCACCGAGGTCGAGCGCTGCCGCCGCCCTGCCCTCGGCAGCCGTTTCGCTCCACAAGACCCTGGTCCGGGTCCTGGCCGACGCGCTGCGCATCGACGCCGCCCGCATCGACCCGGAGGAGCCGTTCTCCAGCTACGGCCTCGATTCCATCATCGCCGTCAACGTCACGCGGCTGATCAACCAGACGCTGGACATCGACCTCGACATCACCGTGATGTTCGAGCACGGCTCTCTGAAACAGCTCTGCGACTTCATCACCTTGCAGCATCCCCGGCTCGCCGAGACACGGCCGTCGCCCGAGGTGCCGCTGCACGCGCTGCCCGAGACGCAGGCCGCCCCGTCACCTGCCACGACCCCAGCGCGCACGAGCGCGCCGCAGCCGACGGTCGCCGAGGAGGCGCCGCGAGCCGCCGCCGTGCGCGCAGACAATGCCGCCGACGAGAACGCCTTTGCCATCATCGGCATCCATGCCCAATTCCCCGGGGCACAGGACCTGAAGACGTTCTGGCAGGTCATCGCCGAAGGGCGCAACTGCATCGGCGCCCCGCCCCTCCACCGCCAGGACTGGAAGCGGCATGCGAACGCGGGAGCCTCGGGCGTCGCCGGCAAGTGGGGCGGTTTTCTCAACGGCGTGCATGAGTTCGACCCGCTGTTCTTCGGCATCGCGCCCTCGGAGGCCGAGCAGATGAGCCCCGAGCAGCGGCTGCTGCTGATGTCCGTCTGGAATGCCGTGGAAGACGCCGGCTACACGCCGAAGACGCTCGCGGCGGCGCCCACCGGCGTGTTCATCGCCACCAGCCCCAGCGAGTACCAGCCACCGCCCGCCCCCGCAGGCGAGGACCGGCCGCCCTTGCTGGCCGCGCCGTCCTTGTCGATGATTCCCAACCGCATTTCCTACCTCCTGAACCTGCAAGGGCCCAGCGAGTTCTGCGAGACCACCTGCTCGTCGTCGCTGGTCGCCCTGCACCGCGCCGTGCAATCGATCCGGCTCGGCGAGTGTGAGCAGGCCATCGTCGGCGGCGTCAACTTGGTCCTGTCGCCGGCCGGTTATGCCGGCATGGAAGCGGTCAACATGCTCAGCCCCGACGGGCGGGTCCAGCCCTTCCAGCCGGGTGCCGCGGGCACCGTCCGCAGCGAAGGGGTCGCCTCGGTGCTGCTCAAACCCTTGCGCCGGGCGCTCGCCGACCACGACTTCGTCTATGCCGTCGTCAAGGGCACGGCCGTCGCGCACGGCGGAAGAGGCGTGTCGCTCACGGCACCCAACATCCTCGGCATGAAGACGGCGATGCAGCAGGCCTACCGCCGCGCGGGCATCGATCCCCGCACGGTGTCTTATATCGAGGCCCACGGCATGGCCTCGGTGCTGGCCGACAGCGCCGAGATCGGGGCGTTCAAGGCGGCCCTGCAGACCCTGGCGTCGGAAGCGCCGCGGCCGCTGGCCGGCGGCGGTGATGCCCCCGCCTACATCGGCACGCTCAAACCTTGCATCGGCCACGCCGAGGTCGTGTCGGGCATGGCCGCGCTGATCAAGGTGGTGTTGGCGATGCGCCATCAAACCATCCCCGCGATCGCCGGCTTCACCCAGCTCCACGAGGCCATCTCGGTGGCCGACAGCCGGCTCAAGATGGCGGTTGAGAACCTGCCGTGGGATCGGCTGACGGACCCGCGCGGCCAGGCCTTGCCGCGCCGTGCCAGCATCAACAGCTACGGCATCGGAGGTGTCAACGCACATGCCGTGCTGGAGGAATACCTGCCGGTCGGCCCGCAGTTGCAGCAGCAGCACGAGGCCGAGGTGTCGGCGCAGATCATCGTGCTGTCGGCCAAGGACTTGCCCAGCCTGCTGAGCCGGGCCGAACACCTGCTCGCCTACCTCGACGGTGAGCCCGATCTGGCGCTGGCCGACGTGGCGCACACCCTGCAGGTCGGGCGCGAGCCGATGGCGTGCCGTTGGGCGACGGTGGTCCCGACTCGGCAGGCGCTCGAAGCGGCCCTGCGCGAATTCATCCGATCGTCGTCGGTCGGTGCGGGCGAACCGCGGGAAGCGCCGCGGTATTTCGTCGGAACGACGGCGCAAGCCAGCCCCGAGGTGGCCGAGATTTTCTCGGGCAAGATCGGCGACGCGGTAACGGCTGCGTTCCTCGCCGAACAGCGCCTGGAGGACATCGCGCACTACTGGGTCAAGGGCGCCACCATCAACTGGGCCTTGGTCAGCCAGGGACGGCGCGTGCGCAAGCTCCCCCTTCCCGGCTACCCGTTCAAGCCGGTGTCGATTGGGCGCGACCAGGAGTTGCCCGCTGCCAATGCCCGGCCCGACGAGGTGGAACACACCCTGGCCGGGCCGGCCACGGGGCAACAGGACGATCCCCACGCCGAGGACGGCCCGGCCGCCGTTCTGGGCATCCTGGCGTCGGTGCTGGGCCTGACGGCGCAGGAATGGGACCATGACCGCCCGCTGTCGGACTACGGCCTCAATTCGCTGTTGCTGATCCGGGTGCTGCACCAGATCCGCAGCCGCTATCCGGCCTTCCAGGCAGCGTGGGTCCAGGCCCACCACACCGCCCGCGACGTGCTCGCCCGCCTGGCCGATCTCGAAGCGCCGCATCTCGCAGGCGGCAATGTGGTCCGGCTCGGCCAGACCTACCCGGAACTGATCCAGCTGAATGCGAGGACGCAGGGCCAGCCGGTGTTCTGGGTCCACGGGGCGCTGGGCAGCGTCGAAACCTACCAGGCCATCGCGGACCGCAGCGAACGTCCCTTCTATGCGCTCCAGGCCCGCGGCTTCATGACCTCGCATGAGCCGCTCAAAGGCGTGGAGGCCATGGCCGCCTATTACATCGACGCGATGCGCTCGGTTCAGCCACAGGGCCCTTACGACATCGGCGGATTCTGTCTGGGCGGCATCGTCGGCTACGAGATGACACGGCAACTGCAGTTGCAACAGCAGGGGGTCAATTCCCTGGTGATGGTTGATTCGCCCGACAACACGGCCTTCAAGCAGTCGGCCGGGACGGCGAACATCCCGACCAAAAACGCCGCCTTGCAGGTCATCAACATGCTGCTGTGGCCGCCCGGCGTCTCCGATCTGAACCAGATCATGAACAGGATGATTCACCAGGACGAGGTCGACCCTAAGCTGGAGGACGAAAACTTTATCGACCGCCTCGCCGAACTTGCAAGGCAAAGGGGGCTGGCGATGAGCCCGGACCGGATCAAGGCCTTCATCCGGCAGAACATCGCGGTGCAGGTCGCCTACCAGTTCAACGAGTTCGTGATCCGGCCGCTGCCGCAGCCCGACGCCGCGCAGTGCCACTATTTCCGCAACCGGCAGGGCTTGTTCTACGGCGCCATGAGCCCGTATTTCACGACGGCCCACGATACCTTCTCTCTCGACCACATCAACTATTGGCAGGATTGGGAACGCGAACTGAAAAGCTTCAACATGGTGGACATCGAAGCCGCGAACCACATGACCATCTTGTTCGAGGATCACTCGCTGAACACCATCGCCGGCGCCTGCCAGAACCTGTATTCGATCGACAAACTCCAGTCCTACGCCTGATGACCGTGGCGTTTTTCATCCACCGTGCCGGGAAGAAAACACCGCCTCTTCCCGTTCATCTTTCCTAGCCTTAGAAAGTTGCTGGCTCATGAACACAAGTAGCGGCTCCTCCGCCAAGACCATGTCGTCAGCCGAATTCGTGGCGCTGCTCGCCTTGCTGATGTCCATCGTCGCGCTGTCCATCGATGCCTTGCTGCCGGCGCTTGGGCTGCTGCACGTCGATCTCAAACTCACCACCCAGAACCAGGCCCAATACATCATCAGCTCCTTGTTTCTCGGCATGGCCTTCGGGCAGCTGATCTTCGGGCCCCTGTCGGACGCCTTTGGCCGCAAGCGCACCCTCTACCTCGGCTTTTTCTTTTTCTTTGCCGGCAGCGCGCTGTGCTTGTTTTCCGAGACGCTGACCCAGATGCTGGTCGGCCGGGTGATACAGGGCTTCGGCGTGGCCGGGCCTTACGTCTGCGCGGTCTCGATCGTCCGGGACAAGTACAGCGGCCGGCAAATGGCCAAGGTGATGTCGCTGATCATGATCATCTTTTTCATGGTGCCCGCGATCGCCCCCAGCCTCGGGCAGCTGGTCGTCAACGTGTCCGGCTGGCGGCAGATTTTCACGCTCTACATGGTCTACGCCCTGCTGCTGACGGCGTGGCTGTTCTTGCGCCTCGAAGAGACCCTGGCGCCCGAAAAGCGCGTCCCGTTCACCCCGGCCGACTTTGCCCGGGGATTCAAAGAGGTGCTGCACAACCGCACCACCCTCTATTGCACTTTTTGCATCGGCTTGTTCTTCGGCGGGTTCATCGGTTACCTGAACTCCTCGCAACAGATATTCCAAGTCCAGTTTGGAACAGGCAAGATGTTTGCGGTCTATTTCGGCATGCTTGCCTTGATCCTGGGGAGCGCGTCGCTGATCAATTCCAGGGTGGTCGAGAAGTTCGGCATGCACCACATCTGCAGCCGCGCCACGCTGGCGATCGTCGTGGCCTCCGCCGTGTTTCTCGGCGTGCATGCCGTGATGGCGATTCCGTTGTGGATATTCTTGATCTACGCCAGCGTGCTGTTCTTCTGCTTCGGGTTCATGTTCGGGAATCTCAACGCCATGGCGATGGAACCGATGGGCCATTTGGCCGGCATCGCCGCGGCCATCATCGGCATGGTGTCGTCGATGATGTCGATATCGATCGGCACGTTCATCGGTCAGTTGTACGACAACACGCTGGTGCCGCTGGCGTCCGGCTTCTTGCTGCTCGGCCTGCTTTCCTTGTACTTGATGGGCTCGGTGCCCAAGCGGACGCCGGTCGCCGGGCTCGCCTGAGCACACCTCCAGCCTGCGTGCCGGCCCTGCCGTCCTTGCGCGATCACACGGGCTCGCGCCGGACGGTGGCCTGTGCCCTGGCGGCTTGCGAACGCAACGCCCTCGAAGCTGGACAGGGTGGCTCGCTGGAGCATAATCGCTGCGCACGGCCAAGACGACTCCGGCCAGGGCCTCGCGCCCGGGCCGCAATCATCAGAGCGTTCAGGTGACACGCCCGTCTGCTTTGGATTCAAATTCCTAGATTTGGAGCTTTCATGTACAACAACGACGACGAGAAAGAAAATACCGAACCGCCAGGTGCGATCAGCGCCAAGCTGATGGAATATGCGATCAACGCTCGCAAGGTTTTCATCACCGGTAACGTCGATCAGAAGATGGCCAAAGAAGTTGTTCAGCAGCTTCACATATTGGCGTCGATCAACGAAGACCCGATTTATGTGTTCATCAGTTCGCCGGGCGGCCACGTCGAATCCGGCGACATGATTTTCGACGCGATCCGCTTCATCAGCCCGCGCGTCATCATGATCGGCTCCGGTTGGGTCGCCAGCGCCGGCGCGTTGATCTATGCCGCGGTGCCGAAGGAAGACCGCTACACGCTGCCCAACACGCGCTTCCTGCTGCACGAACCGTCCGGCGGCGTGCAGGGGCCGGCGGCCAGCGTCGAGATCTACATGAAGGAAGTCATCCGCATGCGACAGCGGCTGAACAAGATCTTCGCCGAGGCCACCGGGCAGAGCGCCGAAAAGATCGCGGCCGACACCCAACGCGACTTCTGGCTGAGTGCCGAAGAGGCGGTCGAGTACGGCCTGGTCAACAAGATCATCGTGTCGGAAAAAGAGATCAAGCTGCCGAAAAAATAAGCGGCGGCAGATCGAAGCACGAGCCCCTGCGGACACCCGTCCGGCAGGGGCTTTTTTCATTGCACAACCGCTCGGCGCGGCTCATCCGGCCAGCACCAGCGGGCCGTCGGCATACCGTGCACAAATGAACTCGACGAAGGCGCTGACCTTGGGGCTCGCCAGCCGGCGAGACGTGTGCAGCACCCACAGCTCGACCTCCTTGCCGTCGACCCGCCCCCACTGAACCAGCTCACCTCGCGCCAGCTGGTGCCAGATGATCGACTGCGGCAACAAGGCGACGCCGGCCCCGGCGATCACGGCGTCCCGGAGCATCAGCAGGGACGACAGCCTCAGGACCGGGACCGGTTCGATCGTGAGGCGGCCGCCGTCGATGACCCAGGTCTCGCCCTGGCGGTGGTTCATCACCGCCGCCGGAACGGGCACGGTCCCGCCGTCGGATGTCGGCATGGGAATCGACGGCGCGGCCGCTGCGACCAACCGGTCTTGCGCGAAACACCGCCCGACGAGCGCGGTGTCGGCATGCGGGTTCGGGCGTATCGCAAGGTCGAAGCGCTCTTCCACGAGGTCGACGACACGGTCCTCCGCCACGACCTCCACCTCCACCTCGGGATAGCGAGCCCGAAACTCCGCGCACAGCCGCCCCAGCGCGAGTTGCGAGAACAGCAGCGGCGCCGCCACGCGCAGACGGCCGCGCGGCCGGGCCGCCCCTTCGCGCGCCGCCGCGACCGCATCGGCCACCTCGTGCATCGGCCCCTCGGTCCGGCTCAGCAGCGATTGCCCGGCCTCGGTCAGCTCAAGGCCCCGCACGCCGCGCTCGATCAGGCGCACCCCGAGTTGCTCTTCAAGCTCGGCGATCCGTCTCGACAGCGTGGCCTTGGAGCGGTGGCTGGCACGACTGGCGCGGCCGAAGCCGCCGTGGGTCGCCACCAGGTGGAAGTCCGCGAGCGCGTTGAGGTCCATACGCCGAAGTGTTCCAAATCTGGGACGCATCGTCCAGTTCTTGGCGTCTGTGTTTATCAATCGCAACGACTTATCGTTCCTTCCATCGCCACTCCCCTTGAAGGAACAAGACATGAAGACGGTACGCGCTGTGATGATCGAAGGCTACGGCGGCGTCGACGCCGCGCGGGTTGCCACCGTGCCGCCCCCCGTCGCGGGCCCCGGCCAGGTGCTGGTGCACGTCCAGGCGGCGGGTCTGAACGGGCTCGACTGGAAGGTCCGCGAAGGCTACGTGCGCGACGCCTATCCGCTCGCCTTGCCGGCCGTGTTGGGGATCGAACTCGCCGGCACGGTCGCGGCGCTCGGCCCGGGCGCCTCTCGCTTCCAGGTCGGTGACCGCGTGTTCGGGCCGCTGGGTGGACTGGGCGCCTATGCCGACGTAGTGGCGGTGCCCGAAGCGCACCTCAGCCCGACGCCTGCCGCACTCGCCGATGTGGCGGCCGCGGCCATCCCGGTCGCGGCCCTGGCAGCCTGGCAGAGCTTGACCCTCGCCGGACCGGTGCGCGCCGGGCAGCGCATCCTCATCCACGGTGCCGCCGGTGGCCTGGGCGGTTATGCCGTGCAATTCGCCAAGCGGGCCGGGGCAACCGTGATTGCCACCGCCGCCGGCCGGCATGCGGCCTACGTCCGCGACCTCGGCGCCGATCACGTGATCAACTACGAAACACAGCGCTTCGAGGAACAAACGACCGCCGTCGACCTGATCCTCGACTACGTCGGCGGCGAGGTGCTGGACCGCTCCTGGCCAGTCTTGTCAGCGACCGGCGTCATCGTCGCCACGTCGTCGCCCGACATCCTCCGCCGCACGCCCCCGGGCCGCCGCGGCCTGTGGTTCACGATGAAACCTGATGCCGCGCTGCTGGAGCGCCTGGCGCACGACGTCGCGCAAGGCCGGCTGCAAGCCCGCGTGGCCGAGGTCGTGCCCTTTACCGACCTGCCCGCCGCCATCGAGCGCCACCGCACCGCGCCACACCGCGGCAAGGTCGTCGCCGACTTCTCCCTCTGAACACCCACCCCCCTCAGGAGATCCACATGAGCATCCTCGTCACCGGTGCCACCGGCACCGTCGGTTCCCTCGTCGTGCAACGCCTCGCCCAACAGGGCGCGGAGGTCAAAGCGCTGGTGCGCACGCCGGCCAAGGCGGCGTTGCCGGCCGGCGTCACGGCCGTCCCCGGCGACCTCACCGACGTCGCGTCGTTGCGTCGCGCCCTGACCTCGGTCCGCACCCTGTTCCTGCTCAACGCGGTGGTGCCCGACGAACTCACACAGGCGCTGGTCATGCTCAACCTGGCGCGCGACGCCGGCGTCCAGGGCATCGTCTACCTCTCGGTGATCCATGCCGACCTCTACAGCAACGTCCCTCACTTCACCGGCAAGCACAGCGTGGAACGCATGATCGAGCGCTTCGAGCTGCCGGCCACCGTGTTGCGGCCTGCCTACTTCATGCAGAACGACCTGCAGGCGCGGGGCGCCATCGAAGGCCACGGTGTGTACCCGATGCCCCTGGGCTCGGCCGGTGTCGCGATGAT
The DNA here is from genome assembly GCF_001017435.1 of Caldimonas brevitalea. Lineage (NCBI taxonomy): Bacteria > Pseudomonadati > Pseudomonadota > Betaproteobacteria > Burkholderiales > Sphaerotilaceae > Caldimonas > Caldimonas brevitalea. Next base: position 3,115,426 of record NZ_CP011371.1, on the reverse strand, counting down.
CGACGTGCGCGACATCGCCGACATCGCCGCCTCCGAACTGCTGCGCCGGCACTGGGCCGCCGACCCGCTGCCCCGGCTGACACTGGACCTGGCCGGGCCGGATGCGCTGACCGCCGCCAGCGTGGCCGCGCTCTGGAGCGAGGCGCTGCAGCGCGAGGTCCGCCCCGCTGGCGACGACCTCGAGTCCTTCGAGCAGCAATGGGCCCACTTCGCGCCGGGATGGATGGCCTATGACATGCGGCTGATGATGGCGGCCATCCAACAGCACGGCATGAAGCCCGCCGAAGGCTCGGTGCAGCGCCTGGAAACCTTGTTGGGACGGCCGCTGCGCCGCTACCGGGACATGGTGCGGGAGTCCGGCCAGCTGAAGCTGGGCTGACGCGTCCCTGGCACGGCGCCGGAAGGCCCGACGGCCGCTAGCGCCCGGCGTGCCCCGCCGCCAGCAAGCGGTCGGTCATCGCGATCGCGAGCGCCGAAGCGAGAAAGGCCACGTGGATCAGCGTCTGCCACATCAGCACCTTGAGGTCGTAGTTGGCAGCGTTGATGAAGGTCTTGAGCAGGTGGATGGACGAGATGCCGATGATGGCGGTGGCCAGCTTCACCTTCAGCACCGACGCGTTCACGTGGCTGAGCCATTCCGGCTGGTCGGGATGGCCCTCCAGCCGCAGCCGCGACACGAAGGTTTCGTAGCCGCCGATGATCACCATGATGAGCAGGTTGGAGATCATCACCACGTCGATCAGCGCCAGCACCACCAGCATGATGATGGTTTCATTGAGCGCCTGCGGAACCGCGTCGGCCTTGTAGCCGATGCTGGCGGTCAGTTGTCCCAGGGCGGCCTGGCTGCCCCATGCGGCCTCGATCAAGTGAACCAGCTCCACCCAGAAGTGATAGACGTACACCAGTTGGGCCAGGATCAGGCCGAGGTACAGCGGCAGCTGCAGCCAGCGGCTCGCAAAGATCAGGGACGCCAAGGGCGACAAACGGGTCAGTTGGGCATCGGGGGCGGGCGTCATACGTGGCAAACAAACCTCGACAAGGACGGTGACATGACATGGCCCCGACGGAGGCTGCGCCCGGAGGTGGGATCCGGGCCCAGTCGCGGGGCCATGGGCGGTTCAAGGGCGCGGAACTGTAGCGTGTCCGGATGGCAGCAGGGCCTTTCCCCGTAGCCTCGCTCGGCATTGACGAAAGACCGAAGACGCAGAGCGCAGATCGCGCTGCGGAGCGTCTCAGTCACGCAACACGGCCACCGCCGCTTCGAGCAACGGCTCACGGGCCGCCGCGATGACGCAAGGCCCCATGTCCGGTCCGAGCGGCCGGCCGTGCCAGTCGCGCACCACCCCACCGGCTGCCTCGACGATGGGCACCAGGGGCAGCACGTCGTACGGGGCCAGGCCCACCTCCACCACCAGGTCGACACAGCCGCTGGCCAGCAAGCCATACGCGTAGCAGTCGCCGCCCCGGCGCGACAGCGCGCAGTGCTGGGCCAGGCGTTGCGCCGCCGCCGAGGTCGACACGTCGGCCACCTCGGGTTCGAACAGACAGGCGCGCGCCTGTGCCAGCTCGGTGCAGCTGCTGGTGCTGCAGACGCGCGGGGCTGTGCGCCCCTCGCAGTACCAGGCCGCGCCGCCCTGCACCGCATGCCAGCGTTCGTCCAGCGCCGGCATGTCGAGCACGCCCAGCACCGGTCGATCGCCCTGCAGCAGGCCGATCAAGGTGCCCCACAGCGGCACTCCGCAGACGAAACTGCGGGTGCCGTCGACCGGATCGACATACCAGGTGAACCCGCCCTGCCCCTGGCGTCTGCCCGACTCCTCGCCGACAAAACCGTGGCTCGGCCAGTGGCGCGCCAGGCGCGAGCGCAGCAAGGCTTCGACGTCCCGGTCCACGGCTGTCACCGGACTGCCGTCAGCTTTGCGCTCGACCGCCCCGCCCTGGCGGAAGCCGGCGAGCGAGAGGCCACGCGCCTCATCGGCGAACTGCAACACGACCGGCAGCCAGCCGGCCACCGCCGATTCGACGCCCGAGGGCGCGGCCTGGTCGGCGCCATCCTTCACAACAGCAACTCCATCTTGCCGAACAGCACTTCGGCATGTTTGCCGTGCGCCCGCACGGTGGCTTCAAGGAGACGGGCTTCCTTGAACTGGATCGACTCCTCCGAATACAGGATGCTCGTCAGGTGGGTCAACCACGGCTCCGCGCCCATCGCATAGACGAACAAGCGCTTCGGCACGAAGTATTGCTGGAACCGGTGGGCCATGGCGGCATTGCAGCCATCGAGGCGGCGCGCCTGGTCTTCGCCGTGGGTCAGGGTCTTCTGCAACATCGGTCCATACAGCCAGGTCGCCGGCGCGCCGACACATTCCATGCCGAGGAACATGCACTCCACGCGCGGCAGCAGTTTCCGGAGCGGCGCGTAGAACTCGGGCGCGGGCGGATTGGAGTCGGCGAGGAACAAGCAGGCGTTGCCGTGCATCTCGACGCCGTAGACCAGCTTGGCGCGGATGTCGAGGTCGCCGTGCTCACCGTAGAACGGCGCACCGACGATACGGCCGCCGTCGAAGGTGATGCTTTCGTACTCGCCGAGCTCGATCACCCGCTCGAAGCCGCAATGCTGCAGCAAGTGCTTCAACGAGATGTCCTGCAGGCTGCCGCCGGCGGCCCGCCCGACCACCACATGGTCGATGCGGTGGCGCAGCCTGAGCAAGGTTTCCAGCACCACGTGGTCCTGATGTGGATGGGTGATCAGCACATAGTCGATGCGCGGCGGCAAATCGTCGAAGGTGAAATGGTCGAGCGCCGATTCGCCCGGGTAGCTGATCAGCGGGTCCACCAGCACGTTGACGCCGGCTCCCTGCATCAGCACACAGGCATGGCCGAAGTAGCGCACGCGCACACTGTCGGCCGGGCCCGACGCCGCTGGGTCGGGCGGGCGGACCGGCGCCAGTATGTCCTGTATCAGCGGCAGCTGCCGTGCGGCATCGCCGAGGTGCGGCCGCACCATCTCCAGCAGCTCGTTGACGCCGTGCGACCCGTCGTACAGCGATTGCCACAACGGGTCAGCAAACGGCACCTTCAGTTCCAGCGAGGCCGGCGGCCGCGCCAGCTGCGGCGTGCTGAGGATGAAATCGCGCGGCCCTTCGACCGCCTTCTCGAGCCGCACGCTCTGCAAGGACGTGTCGTACAGCGGGCTGTCGTAGAAGCACGGTTCGATGAAGCGGGCCGAGGGTTGTTTGCAGACGTCGTACGCAAGTTCGACACCCTGCCGCAGCAGGTCGTCGACCTGCGGATACAAGCCGGCCAGCGCACCACCTTTGGCCGAGCTTTGCAGCAGTCGAAACAGGTTTTGCACCGCGGCGGCCCCGCGCAGCGGCAAGGCGCAGCGCCGCAGTGTCTCATCCTTGAACCGGCGGATGTCGTCCGGGTCCCCCGGGTGGTCGATGAAGGGGCCGCCGCGCAGCTCGGGCAGCTGCACACAGGCGCGGTGCTGCTCCGGGTCTTCGAGGTAGGAATCGAGCATCGCCAGATGCGAGTGCCGCGTGTACAGCCCGAACGTCAGCGGCGACACCAGAAACGGATGTGCGTACCAGGAGTTGACCAACGGGACGCTTCGGACGCCCGCGGCGAGTGTGTAGGGAGCGGAGTGGTTCATGTCGTTCACACCTTGAGTCCTTTGTTGTATGCCATGGCCTCACCCGCCCACCGGCAGCATGAGGTCTTGGTCCAGCCGCCGGGCCAGCGACGCGACGTGTGGCGGTTGCAGCATCGTCATGTGATTGCCCTCGCCCCGCAGCAGCTGCACCTGCGCGGCAAAAGGCCGCCAGCGCTGCAACAGCGCGGTCTCCCACTCGGCCGCGGTCGCGGTGTGGTCGGCCACGGCGACCACCTGCAGCACACCCGGCCAAGCCCCCTGGGGCCGGTAGCGCGTGTTCAAGTGGGCTTCGAACACCCGCACCATGCCCTCCAGGGCCTCGGACGAGGCCGACGCCGGCCACAACTTCGCGCCGGCCAGCGCCGCGTGCAGCAGACGCAGCTGGGCGCCCCGGTCCTGCGCTTCCAGATCGCCGCGCGACAAACCCAGCGGTCGGCCCAGCCGCAGTTCGAACAGCTCGCACAACTTCAGCAAGGCCTCGAGCCGTGAGCGGCGTGGATGGGCGTTGGCCAGCTCATCGGGCGGCTCGGTGTCGAGCACCGTCAGCGTCGCGACCTGCTGGCCCGCGGCGCTCAACTGCCGCGCCATCTCGTAGGCCACCCAGCCGCCGTAGGAATGGCCCAGCAGGTGGTAGGGCCGGCCATCGGCCGCCGGCCTGATCGCCTCGAGGTAGGCGCGTGCCGCCGCCGTGACGTCGTGATGCGGCACGAGTTGGCCGCACAGGCCGCGCGGCTGCAGGCCGTGGAGGGCCAGGTGCTCGGGCAGCGCCTGGGCCAGATCTGCGAACGAGGTCACGCTCGCGCCCGCCCCCGCGATGCAATGGAGGGTGCGCCCCCGGGCCGCGCCACCGGTGCCGGCCTTGACCATCACGACCGGGTCGTGCCGGAAGGCGCCGCAGTCGGGCGGATCGGCCTCGGCGCGCCGCAGTTCGGCCGAGATCGTCGCCCCCAGGTCGGCCGCATGCGGCGGCTCGATCATCGACATGTGGTTGCCACCCACCTGAATGCGCTCGACCTCGGCGGCCACCGTGTCCCAGCCGTTCACCATCCAACCCGGGAAGGGGTTCTCGGTGGCCGGGAACAGCGTCGCCTTGATCGGCAACCGCGGCAGGGTGTAGGCCAGCCGGGCGAGCTTGAGCGTGTGCTGCACCGCGAGGTAGCGCTCCAACACGTCGAGCGGCATTTCGGCCGGCAGGAAACCGTCGTCCTGGCAGGCCGCCAACATGCCGCGCGTGTCGCCGGCGTCGGCCAGTTGGTGCAAGCGAGAACGCAAGTCCTCGGGGATGTCGTCGGGCACGCGCGACAGCACGCTGGCCAGCGGCGACGGGTCGACCGGTGCGTAGCTCGGCGAGTCGATCAACCCAAGGAACTCGACACGCTCATCGACGCCGAGCAGCTGCTGCGCCATCTCCCAGCCGATGGCACCGCCCGCGCACCAACCGACCAAACGATACGGCCCCTGCGGCTGGACCTGGCGGATCGCCTGGATGTACGCGGCCGCCATCTCTTCCAGCGACGTCAACGGCTGCTCGCCTTTGACATAGCCGATCGCCGACAAGCCGTAGACCGGCACATCGGGGTCGATGCCCGGCAGCAAGGCCGTCACGTAGCCGATCTCGCCGAGCCCGGGGTGGATGAAGAAGACCGGGCGCGACGTGCCCGAACGGCGGAACGGCGTCAGGTTGGAGGCCAAGGGCTGCGCCGACTTGCCGGCCACCGCGGCCGCGAAGCCGCTCAGCGTCGGGTCGGCGAACAGCGGGCGCAGCGTCAGGTCCACGCCGAGTGTCTGGCGCAGGCGCGACATCAGCCGCACGCCCAGCAGCGAATTGCCGCCCAGGTCGAAGAAGCTGTCGTAGCGCCCCACCCGCTCGAGCTTCAGCAGCTCGCACCACAGCTGCGCCACCGCGGCCTCGATCTCGCCTTGCGGTGCGTCGTGCGGCGGCGGGCTGCCATCGGGCACCACGACGGCCGTCTGGGGCTGCGGCTCGGGCAGCGCCTTGCGGTCCAGCTTGCCGTTGGGTGTCAGCGGCATGGCCTCCAGATGCACAAAGGCGGCCGGCAGCATGTACTCGGGCAGGCTTTGCGCCAGTTGCTGCCGCAAACGTGCCGGTGCCAAGGCCTGTGCGGCGCTGTAGTAGGCCAGGAGGCGTTGATCGCCGGCCTCGTCGGTGCGTGCCAGCACGGCCACCTCGCGCACGCCCTCCACCTCTGCCAGGCGCGCCTCGATCTCGCCCAACTCGACCCGGAAGCCGCGGATCTTGACCTGGAAGTCGCTGCGCCCGTGGAACTCGATCGTGCCGTCCGGCAGCCAGCGCCCGCGGTCGCCGGTCTTGTACATGCGCGCCGTCGGGTCGGCACTGAAGGGATCGCGCAGGAACCGTTCGGCCGTCAGCTCGGGGCGTGCCAGGTAGCCGCGCGCCACGCCGGCACCACCGATGTAGATCTCACCGACCAGGCCCACCGGCACCGGGCTGTGGTGGGCGTCCAGGATGTAGACGCTGGTGTTGCCGATGGGGCGGCCGATCGGCACGCCGTGCGCGCCCGGGGGCAGCGCCGTAATGTGGAAGGTGGTCGCGAAGGTGGTGGTTTCGGTCGGGCCGTAGCCATTGAGCAGGTGCTGCGGCGGCCGAGGACCGGCCAGGGTGCGCGCGATGATGCGCGGATCGAGCGCGTCGCCGCCGGTGATCAGGTAGCGCAACTGCCCGAAGGAATCCGCCAGCACGTCGGCGTACTGGTTGAACAGGCCCACGGTGAGCCACAACGCGCTCACCCCCTCGGCCTGCAGCGTCGCCCGCAGCCCGGCGGGGTCGAGCATGACGGCCTGCGGCACCACACACACCCGTGCGCCGTTGAGCAAGCCGCCCCAGATCTCCCAGGTGGCGGCATCGAAGACCGGATTGGCGCCATGCGCGATGCAGTCGTCCGGCGTCAGCGGCGCAAACCCTCCGTTGACGGCCAGCCGCAGCACGTTGCGGTGCTCCACCATCACGCCCTTGGGGGTGCCGGTCGAGCCGGAGGTGTAGATCACATAGGCCAGGTGGCGGGCCTGCAGCCCGAGCGCCATCGCATCCGGGTTGGTCTCGGGCAGCACGGCGAGCGCCTCGGCCATCGCATCGACCACCACCACCGGCTGTGGCAGCCCCGGCGAGGCGGGCAAGCGGGACTGCAGATCGGACACGGTCAGCAAGGCCACCGGGGTGCTGTCGGCCAGCATGTGCGCCAGCCGGTCGGGCGGGTAGCTCGGGTCGAGCGGCAGGTAGGCGCCGCCGGCCTTCAAGGTGGCAAGCATCGCCACCACCATCTCGAGCCCGCGCTCCATGCAGATCGCCACCCGGTCGTCGGGCCGCACGCCCAGGCTCAGCAGGTGATGCGCCAGCCGGTTGGCGCGGCGGTTCAACTCGGCATAGTTGAGGCGCCCGCCTTCGCCGCTCAGCGCCGTCGCATACGGCGTGCGCTCGGCCCAGGCCTCGAACACCTGGTGGATCAAACCGTCGTGAGGGTAAGCCCGCGCCGTGTCGTTGAAGCGGACCAGCACCTGGTCGCGCGCCGCCGCGTCCAGCAGATCGAGGTCGCCCACCCGCCGCCCGGCATCCTCGGTCATCGATTCCAGCAGCCGCACCAGATGGCCGGCCCAGCGGGCCACGGTGTTGTCGTCGAACAGGTCGCTGGCGTATTGCAAGTGCCCCACCACACCCTCTTCGGTCTCGTCCAGCAGCAGCGACACGTCGAACGGTGCGGTGTGGTTGGCCTGGTCCAGCCCGCTCAAGCTCAGGCCCGGCAGCGCCACCTCCTGGCCCTGCGGCGTGTTGTGCAACGTCAGCGTGGCCTGGAACAGCGGGTTGTGGCTGAGGCTGCGGGTCAGCTGCAGTGCGTCGATCACCTGCTCCAGCGGCAGCTCCTGGTGCTCGTAGGCGGCGAGCGTGGTCGAGCGGACCTGCGCCAGCAGCTCGGCCACGCTGGCATCGTCGTCCACCTGCACCCGCAGGGCCAGCGTGTTGACGAAAAAGCCGATCAAGGGCTCGAGCTCGGTTCGGTGGCGGTTGGCCACCGGCGTGCCGACGACGATGTCGTGCTGGCCACTCAAGCGCGACAGCAGCGCCGACCAACCGGCCATCAGCGTCATGAACAAGGTCGCCCCATGGCGTTGGCCGAGCGCCTTGAGATCGGCCACCAGCGGCGCCGGCAAGGCCAGCGGCATGCGGCCGCCGACGTGGCTCTGCACGGCGGGGCGTGGCCGGTCGGTGGGCAGCTCCAGCAGCGTCGGCGCGCCGGCCAGCCGCGCCTTCCAGAACTCGAGCTGTCGCTGCAACACCTCACCTTGCAGCCAGCCACGCTGCCAGGCCGCATAGTCGGCGTATTGCAGCGTCAGCGGCGGCAGCGGATCGGGGCGGCCTTGTGCGTAAGCGGCATACAGCGCGCTCAACTCCTCGACCAACACGCCGATCGACCAGCCGTCCGACACGATGTGGTGCTGCGTGATCAGCAGCACATGCTCGTCCGCCGCCAGGCGCAGCAGCTGGCCGCGGATCAGCGGGCCTTGCGCCAGGTCGAAGGCGGTGGCGGCTTCGTCGGTCGCCAGGCGCGTGACGGCGAACTCCCGCTCCGACTCGTGCAAGTCGGCCAGGTCGCGCTCCGCCAGCGCGAAACCGACGTCCTCGTCCGCGATGATCTGCACCGCCTCCCCGTCCACCGCGTCGAAGCGGGTGCGCAGCGCCTCGTGTCGCGCCACGACACGATCCAGCGCGCGGCGCAGGGCCACCCGGTCGAGCGTGCCGCGCAGCCGCAAGGCGGCCGGCATGTGATAAGCCAGGCTGGCCGCCGGGTCGACCTGCGCCAGCACCCACAGGCTCTGCTGCGCCCACGACAGCGGCAGCGGCTGGCGGCGGTCCACCGGCACGATGGGCACCGCGGTCGAGCGCCGGGCCTGCGCCAGCGCCTCTGCAAAGCCGGCCAGCGTGGTGTGGGTGAACAGCTCGCGCAAGGCAACGTCCAGCCCCATCACGCGGCGCACACGGGCGATCAGTTGCACCGCCAGCAGCGAGTGGCCGCCCAGCTCGAAGAAGTCGTCCTGGCGCCCGACACGCTCCGCTCCCAGCAGCGACTGCCAGATCTCGGCTACGGCCTGCTCGGTGGCGCCTTGCGGCGGTTCGTAGGCTCGCGTCGCGAGGGCCGATGCGTCGGGCGCCGGCAAGGCCTTGCGGTCGATCTTGCCGTTGGGGGTCAGCGGGAAGGCATCGAGGGTGACGAAGGCGCTCGGCACCATGTAGTCGGCCAGGCGCCGGGCCAGTTGCTGGCGCAGCGCCGCCGCGTCCAGCGGCTGTGCGTCCGAGACCACCAGGTAAGCGACCAGGCGCGGGTCGCCCTCGCCGCTCTCGCGGGCCACCACCACCGCTTCGCGCACACCTTCGCAGGCCGTCAGGCTGGCCTCGATCTCGCCCAGTTCGATGCGGAAGCCGCGCAGCTTGACCTGGAAGTCGTTGCGCCCCAGATAGGCCAGCGTGCCGTCGGGCTGCCAGCGGGCCAGGTCGCCGGTGCGGTAGAGCCGCTGGCCGGGCTCGAAGGGGTCCTGCACGAAGCGCTCCGCGGTCAGCTCGGGGCGGCCGAGGTAGCCGCGCGTCACGCCGACACCGCCGATGTACAGCTCGCCCGGCACGCCGACCGGCACGGGCTGCTGCGCCGCATCGAGCACATAGACGCGGGTGTTGGCGATCGGCCGGCCGATGTGCGGCGCCGCCTCGGTCAAGCGCGCGAGGGTCGACCAGATCGTCGTCTCGGTCGGGCCGTAGAGGTTCCAGACCTCCGGCACACGCTCGAGCAACTGCTCGGCGAGGTTGACCGGCAAGGCCTCGCCGCCGCACAACACTTTCAGGGGCCGCGGCAGCACCGGCCAGTCTTGCTGCATCAGCAAGCGCCAGGTGGACGGCGTGGCCTGCATGATCGAAACCGCCCACCGCTCCATCAAGGCGCGCAGGCGCTCGGCGTCGGCCGCATCTTCACGGGTCGCCAGCACGATGCGGGCGCCGCACAGCAGCGGCAAAAACAGCTCCAGCCCGGCGATGTCGAACGACAGCGACGTGACGGCCAGCAGCACGTCGTCCGCGCGGATGCCCGGCGCCTGGCTCATCGACAACAGGAAGTTGACGACGTTGCCATGTTCCACCATCACGCCCTTGGGCCGCCCGGTCGAGCCGGAGGTGTAGATGACGTAGGCCAGGTGGTGTGGGCTCAACCCACTGACGGCGGGGTTGCTGGTGGCACCTGCCGCGATCTCCGGCCACTGCTCGTCGAGCAGCACCTGCGGCACCCCGCCGGCCGGCAGCAGCGACTGCAGGCTGCGCTGCGTCAGCAGGCACAGCGGCCGGGCGTCTTCGACCATGTAGGCGAGCCGGTCGGCCGGATACGCCGGGTCGAGCGGCACGTAGGCGGCGCCGGACTTGAGGATGCCCAGCACACCGACCACCATCTCGGGGCTGCGCTCGACCGCCAGCGCGACCAGGCCGTCCGGCCCCGCGCCCAGCCCGCGCAGATGGTGGGCCAGCTGGTTGGCGCGCCGGTTCAATTCGGCGTAGCTGTAGCGCTGCTCGCCGCACACCAGCGCCGTCGCGTCGGGCGTGCGCTGCGCCTGCGCTTCGAACAGCTGGTGGACACACAGGCCGCCCGGCAGCTCGGCCGCGGTGTCGTTCCAGCCGAGCAACAGCTGCTCGCGCTCGGCCGGCGGCAGCACGTCGAGCGTGCGGCTGGCCCGCTGCGGGTCGTCCTGCAGCGCTTGCAGCAGCTGTTCGAGCGCGGTCTGCATGAAGGCGCAGACGCGTTCGGGCGCGACGCCCGCGCTGACCTGCGCGGTGAGCAGGAAGCCCTCCCCCTGGTCGTCGACCGAGAGTGTCAGCGGGTAGTTGGTGCGCTCATGGTTGCCGAGGAACTCCACCTCGTCGGCCCCCGCCGCCGGCGCACCGTGTTCCGCCGCCTCGGCGCTGTAGCGGTAGTTCAACAGCGACGTGAACAGCGGTGACCGTGCCGGCACCGCGCTGCAACGCTGTGCCAGCGCGAGGGGCGCATGTTCGTGGCGCAGCAGCTGCGCCAACAGCGCATGGGTGCGCTGCAGGGCCGTCGCCACTCCCTGGTCGTCGACGGCGATGCGCACCGGCAAGGTGTTGATGAACAGACCCAGCACCCGGTCCGCCTGTGCCCCGCCCTGCATGCGGCCGAACAGCACGGTGCCGAACACCACGTCCTGCCGCCCGGTGGTGCGTGCCAGCACCAGGGCCCAGGCCTGGTGCATCAGCGTGGCCGGGCTCACGCCCAGCTTGCGGGCCTGCTGCCGCACGTCGCGGGCCAGCGCCGGCGGCAAGGCCTGCGCCGCTTCGGCAATACCGCGCCCGTCCCCTCGCACGTCGAGCAGCCCGAACGGCGCGGTCGGCTCGTCGATGTCGCCCAGCAGCGTCTTGAAGAACGCCTCGTGCTCGGCGGCGGTGACGCCCAGTCGTGCCTGGGCCACGAAGTTGCGGAACGGCGCCGGCGGCGCCAGTGCCTCGCCGCGGCCTTGTTCGATGGCTTGCGCCTCGTCGACCAGCAACTCCAGCGTCGTGTGGTCGACCGCGAGATGGTGGGCCACCACACCGAGCAGCCAGCGACCGTGCGGCAGGTCTTGCGCGACGTGGCAGCGCAGCAGCGGTGCCTGGCGCACATCGAGCCGTGCCTTGTGCGGATCGCAATGGGCTTGCAGCTGCGCCGCGATGTCACCCTCGGCCGGGTCGAACTCGATCCACTCGACCGGCAGCTGCGCCTGTCGGCGCACCACCTGCAGCGGCTGCTCGAGCTGCTCCCAGGCAATGCCGGTGCGCAGGATGTCGTGCCGGTCGACCACCTGCTGCAGTGCGGCGAGGAAAGACTCCAGCCGGGCCTTGGACTTGAACGCCACCTGGTAGGCCTCGACATACGCGTCCGCCTCGGGATTCAACAGGTGGTGGAACAGCATGCCTTCCTGCAGCGGCGCGAGCGGGTAGATGTCTTGCACATTGGCGGCCCCGCCTTCGACACCGGCGACGACACGCTCGAGGCTGTCGGGGTCGAGCGTCACCAGCGTCAGCATCTCCGGCGTCAGGTGGGTCGCATCCGGCGGGATCCGGTTCGGCGGCACCTCGACGTCGTGACCCTCCGCCTGCACTTGCAGCGCCAGATCGGCCAGCGTCGGTGCGGTGAACAAGGCCCGCACGTCGGCATGCAGACCGGCACGGCGCATGCGCTCGATCAGGCTGACGGCCAGCAGCGAGTGGCCGCCCAGCTCGAAGAAGTTGTCATGGCGGCCGACCCGCTCCAGCTTCAGCAGCTCGGCCCACAGGCCGGCCAGCGCCACCTCGGTGGCGCCGATGGGCGGCTGGTGCTCACCGGTCGCCCGCTGCGCGCGGGCGTCGGGTGCGGGCAGCGCCTTGCGGTCGAGCTTGCCGTTGGGGGTGAGCGGCAGCTCGGCCAGCTGCACCACGTCGGCCGGCACCATGTAATGCGGCAGGCTGGCGGCCACGTGGCGACGCAGCGCCTCCGGGTCCAGGGCGGCCTCGCCTGTGCAATAGGCCACCAGCCGCTGGTCGCCGGGCTGGTCCTCGCGGGCAATGACGGCTGCCTGCGCCACCCCTTCGTGGCGGCACAGCACCGCCTCGATCTCGCCCAGCTCGATGCGGAAGCCGCGCAGCTTCACCTGGTGGTCGTTGCGCCCCAGGTATTCCAGCGTGCCGTCGGCGCGCCACCGCGCCACGTCGCCGGTGCGGTACATGCGGGCGTCGGCCTCGGCCGCGTAGGGGTCGGGCAGGAAGCGCTCCTCGGTCAGGTCGGGCCGGCCGAGGTAGCCTCGCGCCACACCGGCGCCGCCGATGTAGATCTCGCCGAGCACGCCCACCGGGACCGGCTGCCTCAGTGCATCGAGGACGTAGATGCGCATATGGGTGATGGGCCGGCCGATCGGCACCGCGCCGTCCGGCAGCGGCCCGGTCACCTCGTGCACGACACACCCCACGGTCGCCTCGGTCGGGCCGTAGTGATTGAAGATGCGCATCTCGGGTGCCTGCTCGCGCCACCATTGCAACGCGGCGCCTTTCAAAGGCTCGCCGCCGAGCACCAGTGTGCGGATGCGGCCGGCCACGGCGTCGGCCGGCAGGGCCTGCTGCAGCAGCGCGAGGTGCGAGGGGGTCAGTTTGACCGGCGCCAGCTCGCGGCCGGCCAGCAGTTGCTCGCGCCACACCGCGAGGTCGTTTCCTTCGGGGCACAGCCGCACCGGGCGGCCGCAGAGCAGCGGCGGGTAGACGCTGGTGAGCGTCAGGTCGAAGCTGAACGAGGTGAAGACCAGCGAGCCGTGGCCGTTCTGAACGTCGAACTGACGTGCGGCATGGCAGGCGTAGTTAACGATGGAACGGTGCTCGATCATCACGCCCTTTGGCCGCCCGGTCGAGCCGGAGGTGAACAGCACATAGGCCAGCTGGCGGGGTGAAAGCCCGACCGCCTGGGTGTCGAGGTCGCCGTCGTCGTGGCGTGCGATGCGCGGCCAGTCTTCGTCCAGCCTCAGCACCTCGGCGCCGTGGGCCGGCAGCAGCGGCTCGAGATGGCGCTGCGTCAGCAGCACCGAAGGCGCGGCGTCTTCCAGCATGTGCTGCAAGCGCTGCGCGGGATAGCCCGGGTCGAGCGGCACATAGGCGCCGCCGGCTTTCAACACGCCGAGCAGCGCGACCATCAGGTCCACACCGCGTTCGGCGCAGACCGCCACCAGGCGGTCGGGCCCGACGCCGCGCGCGCGCAGCTCACGCGCCAGCTGGTTGGCGCGCGCGTTCAGTTCGCGGTAGCTCAGCTGGCGGTCGCCGCAGATCACCGCCAGTGCGGCGGGTGTGCGTCGCACCTGCGCCTCGAACAGCTCGTGTAGGCAGCCCTCCTGGCCCGCGTCACCGGCCGTTCCGTTCCACTCGACCAGCAGCTGGTGGCGCTGAGCCGCATCGAGCACGGGCAATCGAGCCACGGCCTGGGTGTCATCGGCCACCATCGCGTCGAGCAGCGTCAGCCAGTGGCGCAGATGGGCTTGCACCGTATCGGCGTCGAACAGTGCGGTGGCGTAGTTCAACGTGCCGCGGATGTCGTCGCCGGTGTCTTGCAGTGTCAACGTCAGGTCGAAGTGGGCGCGGGTCTGCGGCGTGGCGAGCGGCGTCAGCGCGAGGCCCGGCATGGTCAGCTCACCGTCCGGCGTGTTCTGCCAGTCCAGCATCACCTGGAACAGCGGCGTGTGGGCCAGGCTGCGGGCGGGCTTCACCGCCTCGACCACCTGGTCGAACGGCAAGTCCTGGTGCTGCTGCGCCGCCAGCACCTGCGACTTGATGTGGTGCAGCAGCTCGGCCACGGTGCGGTCCTGCCCAAGGTCGATGCGCAGGGCCAGCGTGTTGACAAAAAAGCCGATCAGCGGCTCCACCTCGGCGCGGTTGCGGCCCGCCACCGGGCTGCCGATCACCACCTCGTCCTGGCCACTGAGTCGGGCCAGCAAGGCGGCCCAGCTCGCGAGCAAACACATGTAGGGGGTGACGCCGTGCTGGCGGCCCAGGTCCTTCAGCGCCTGGCTGAGCCGCGGCTCGAGCCGGACCTCGAGGCTGGCGCCGGCATGGTCCTGCAGGGCCGGCCGGGGGCGGTCGGTGGGCAGCGCCAGCAAGGCTGGGGCGGCCGCCAGGGTGCGCCGCCAGAAGTCGGTCTGGTGCTCGAGCGCACCGCCGGCCAGCCGGTCTCGCTGCCAGGCGGCGTAATCGGCGTATTGGATCGCCAGCGGCGATAGCGGATCGGCGTCGCCCTCGAGCCACGCCGCGTAGGTCTGGCTGAGTTCCTCGAGGAACACCGCCACCGACCAGCCGTCGGAGACGATGTGGTGCATCACCACCTGCAGCACATGCTCGTGTTCGCCGAGCCGCAGCAGCAGCACACGCAACGGCAGCTGCTGCCGCAGGTCGAAGGCCCTTTCGGCGTGTTCGTCGAGCCGGCGGCGCACCGTGGCATCCGCGTCGGCCTGCCCGCTCAGGTCCTGTTCGTCGATGCGGAGCTCGGCCTGGGCCAGCAGCGCTTGCACCGGTTGACCTTGGTGCAGTGTGAAGCGGGTGCGCAGCGCCTCGTGCCGGTTCACGATGTGCTGCAACGCGCGGCGCAGCACGGCCGTGTCGAGCGGGCCGCTGAGCTGCACCGCGCCGCTGATGTGATAGGCCTCGCTCGCGCCCTCCATCTGGGTCAAGAACCACAGGCGTTGCTGGGCGAGCGACAGCGGCAGCGGGGCCTGGCGGTCGGCCGGGGGGATGGCCGCGTGGGGGCTGCGCGCGGTGGCTTGCACACGCCGCGCCAGCCGCGCCAGCTCGGGGTGCTCGAACAGATCGGCCAGGGGCAGTTCCACCTCCAGCCTCTCGCGCAGCCTTGAGACCAGCTGCACCGCCAGCAGCGAATGCCCGCCGAGATCGAAGAAGTTGTCATGGCGGCCGACACGCTCGAGCTGCAGCAGCTCGGCCCACAGCTGTGCCAGCGTCTGCTCGACCTCACCTTCCGGTGCCGCGTACGCCCGGCTCACATACGCCTGGCTGTCGGGCGCCGGCAAGGCCTGGCGGTCCAGCTTGCCGTTGGGTGTCAACGGCAGCTGCGCCAGCCGCACATAGGCGGCCGGCACCATATAAGGCGGCAGCTGCTGCACCGCCTGCTGGCGCAGCACCTCGGCCGGCGGTGCGTCCTCGCCGGTGTAATACGCCACCAGCCGCTTGTCGCCCGGCTGGTCCTCGCGTGCCAACACGACCACCTCACGCACGCCAGGCAGCACCGCCAGCTGGGCCTCGATCTCGCCCAGCTCGATCCGGAAGCCGCGGATCTTGACCTGGAAGTCGTTGCGACCGAGGTATTCCAACGTGCCGTCGATCAGCCAGCGGCCCAGGTCACCGGTCTTGTACAGCCGCTCGCCGGGCACGAACGGGTTGTCGACGAATCGTTGTGCCGTCAGCTCCGCGCGGTTCAGGTAGCCACGCGCCACGCCGGCCCCGCCGACGTAGAGTTCACCGGTCACGCCCACCGGCACCGGCTGGCGCTCGGCGTCGAGCACGTACAGCCGCAGGTCGGGGATACGCCCGCCGATGGGGCTGGGGCCCGGCCGTTCGGCGTCGCCCGGCTGCAGCGCCCGCCAGGTCACGTGGACGGTGGTCTCGGTGATGCCGTACATGTTGCTCAGCTGCGTGTCGCGGTTGATCTCGCGCTCGTACCACGGCTTCAGCGTGCGCAGCTCCAGCGCCTCGCCGCCGAACACGATGTGGCGCAGCTGGTGCGGCTGGTGCGCCTCACCTTGGGCCGCGATCAGCTGCTGGAAGGCGCTGGGGGTCTGATTCAGCACCGTGATGCCTTGCTCACACAGCAGCTGGTGGAAGGCGACAGGTGAGCGCGCCGTCTCGAGCGGCACGATCACCAGGCGGCCGCCGTGCAGCAGTGCGCCCCAGATTTCCCAGACGGAAAAGTCGAAGCCGATCGAGTGGAACAAGCTCCAGCGGTCTTCGGAGCCGAAGCCGAACCAGGCGGCCGTCGCGCCGAACAGGCGAGCCACTTGTGCGTGCTCGACCATCACACCCTTGGGCTGGCCGGTGGAGCCGGAGGTGTAGATCACGTAGGCCAGGTGCTGGGGCTGGACGCCGACGTCGAGGTTGTCGGTTGGGCCGTCTGCCCAATGCGGTGCGTCAGCCTGCAGGTCGATCACAGGCAAGCCGTCGAGCTGGCCCAGAGCCTGGCGTCCCCTGGCGTCGAGCAGCACCAGCCGGGGTTGGCTGTCTTGCAGCGTGGCCAGCAGCCGGTCAGACGCATAGGCCGGGTCCAGTGGCACATAGGCGCCGCCGGCCTTCAAGGTGGCCAGCAATGCCACCACCATGTCGACACTGCGCTCCGTGCACAAGGCGACCAAACTGTCCGGCCCGATGCCGTGCTCCTTGCGCAGGTGGTGCGCCAGGCGATTGGCCCGTGCGTTCATCTCGCCATAGCTCAGCTGCTCCTCGCCGTGAACCAACGCGATGCCCTCGGGCGTGGCCGCCGCCTGCGCTTCGAACCGCTGGTGCAGGCAGTAGCGCGGGTACTCGTCACGGATCTCGTTCCAGCCGTGCAGCAGCTGCTGGCGCTCTGCCTCGGGCAGCAGCGGCAACCGGCTGACAGGCTGCTGGACATCGGCCACCAGGGCCTGCAGCAGCTCTCGCCAGTAGTCGAGGTAGCGTTGTACGGTGGCGCGCTCGAACAAGGCCGTCGCGTAGTTCAGCACGCCGGCGATGCCGGCCTCGCCTTCGTGCAGTGACAGCGTCAGGTCAAACTGCGCAGTGGTCTGCGCCGTGTCCAGCGCTTGCACGTCCAGCCCGGGCATTTGCAACTCACCCGTGGGCGCGTTCTGCCAGTCGAACATCACCTGGAACAGCGGCGTGTGCGACAGGCTGCGCGGCGGCTGGACTGCCTCCACCACCTGGTCGAACGGCAGGTCCTGGTGCTGTTGGGCCGCCAGCACCCGGGCCTTGGTGTGCTGCAGCAGTTCGGCCCCCGAGGCCGCTTTAAGGTCGAGGCGCAAGGCCAGCGTGTTGACAAAAAAGCCGATCAGCGGCTCGAGTTCGGCCCGTTGGCGCCCGGCCACCGGGCTGCCGATCACCACCTCGGCCTGCCCGCTCAGGCGCGACAGCAAGGCCGCCCAGCTGGCCAGCAGCGTCATGTACAGCGTCACGCCGTGGCGCTGGCTCAGCGTCTTCAAGGCCTGGCTGAGCGCCGTGTCCAGTTGCACCGGCACGACGTCGCCGCGGTGGTCCTGCTGCGCAGGCCGCGGCCGGTCCGTGGGCAGCTCTAGCAGCGCCGGTGCGCCGGCCAAGGCCTCGAGCCAATACGCTGCTTCGGACTGCAGCCGACCTTCGGCCAACCCGCGACGCTGCCAGGCCGCGTAGTCGGCGTACTGCAGCGCCAGCGGCGGCAGCGGGTCGGGCCGGTCCGCAGCGAACGTCCCATACAGCCGGCTCACCTCGTCGAGCAACACGCCCACCGACCAGCCGTCGCACACGATGTGGTGCATCACCACCTGCAGCACATGCTCTTGCTCGCCCAGCTGCAACAGCAGCACCCGCACCGGCAGGTCCTGCCGCAAGTCGAAGGGTCGGGTGGCATGCGCGTCCACGAGTTGACGGGCGCTGGTCTCGATGTCCGACGCCTGCCGCAGGTCACGTAACTCGATGGGCAACCGCGCCTGCGCGGCAACCTCCTGCACCGGTTCGCCGTCGACCACCGCGAACCGGGTCCGCAGCGTTTCATGCCGGTCCACGACACCCTGCAAGGCGCGCTGCAGCGCATCCGTCTTCAGCTCGCCGCGCAGCCGCACGGCCCCGCTGACGTGATACGCCTGGCTCACACCCTCCATCTGGGCCAGGAACCACAGCCGCTGCTGCGCCGGCGACAAAGGCAAGGGGGCGCTCCGATCGGCGGCCTCGATGGCGGCCTGCAGCGCCCGCTCCTCGCCCGCAAGCCGGGCCGCCAACTGCGACAGCACCGGCTGCTCGAACAGGGCCGCCAGCGGCAAGTCGACGTCGAGCGCCTTGCGCACGCGCGAGATCAGTTGCACCGCCAGCAGCGAATGACCGCCCAGCGCGAAGAAGTTGTCGTGGCGCCCGACCCGCTCGACCTGCAGCAACTCGGCCCACAGGCCGGCCAACACCTGCTCGGTGCGGCCTTGCGGCGCTTCATAGACCTGGCTCGCATACGCCCCGCCCTCGGGCGCCGGCAGCGCCTTGCGGTCGAGCTTGCCGTTGGGCGTCACCGGCCAGTGTTCGATTTGGACGTAAGCGGCCGGCACCATGTACGCCGGCAGACCTTGCGCGGCATGCTGGCGCAAGGCTTCGGGCGCCGCCTCGCCGCTGTAATACGCCACCAGCCGCTGGTCGCCGGGCTGGTCTTCGCGCGCCAGCACCACCACCTCCTGCACACCGTCGAGCTGCGCCAGCCGCGCTTCGATCTCGCCCAATTCGATGCGCAGCCCGCGGATCTTCACCTGGAAGTCATTGCGCCCGAGGTAGTCGATCGCCCCGTCCTCGCGCCAGCGCCCCAGGTCGCCGGTCTTGTACAGCCGCGCTTCAGGGTCGGCACTGAAGGGGTCGGCGATAAACCGCTCGGCGGTCAGCTCGGGCAAGTTCAAGTACCCGCGCGCCACCTGCACACCGCCGATGTACAGCTCGCCCGCCACACCGGGCGGCACCGGGCGGCGCTGTTCGTCGAGGATGTACATCTGGGTGTTGGCGATCGGCCGCCCGATCGGCACGCTGGTCCCCACCTTGCCGGGCTCGCAGGTCCAGGCGGTGACGTCCACCGCCGCCTCGGTCGGCCCGTACAGGTTGTGCAACTGGGCCTTGGGTAGCTGTGCCAAACAGCTGCGCGCCAGCGCCGCCGGCAAGGCTTCGCCGCTGCAGATCACACGCTGGAGGCTGCGACATGCCGCGGCACCTTCATGTCCCAAGAACACCTGCAGCATCGACGGCACGAAGTGCAGCGTGGTCACACCCGCGGCCTGGATCAGCTGCGCCAGATAGGCCGGGTCTTTGTGGCCTTCCGGGCGGGCCATCACCAGTTGCGCGCCGGTCATCAGCGGCCAGAAGAATTCCCACACCGACACGTCGAAGCTGAACGGTGTCTTCTGCAGCACCACGTCGTGCTCGCCGAGCCCATAGGCCTGCTGCATCCACAGCAGCCGGTTGACCACCCCACGGTGTTCGTTCATCACACCCTTGGGCCGGCCGGTCGAACCGGAGGTGTAGATCACGTACGCCAGGTTGCGCTTCGTGAGCCCGGTGCTTGCGAGGTTGTCGGTGGACAGCGAGGACCAGGCGGCCGAATCGGCCTGTAGGTCGAGCCCGCCCTGCCCCAGCGCCTCACGGCCCGCCGCGTCGACCAGCACCACCACCGGGGCGCTGTCGTGCAGCATGTGGCGCAGCCGCTCTTCGGGGTAGTCGGGGTCCAGCGGCACATAAGCACCGCCGGCCTTCAGCGTGGCCAGCAGCGCCACCACCATCTCGACGCTGCGCTGCAGACACACAACCACACGCTGGTCAGGCCCCACCCCGCGGCGGCGCAGTTCGCGCGCCAGCTGGTTGGCCCGCGCGTTCAGCTCGGCATAGCTCACGCGCTGCTCGCCGGCCACCACCGCGATCGCCTCCGGCGTCCGCTGCACCTGCGCCTCGAACATCTCATGCAGGCAGCGGTCGTGCTCCGCGTAGCGCTGCGCCGTCGCGTTCCAGCGGTGCAGCACCTGCTCGCGCTCGCCGGCCGGCAGCACGTCGAGCTGCCGCAACGGCTGCTGCGGCGTGTCCTGCAGCGAGGTGACGATCTCCTCCAGCGCCGTCCGCACGAAGGCACAAACGCGCTCCGCGGCAACACCCGGCCCAGCCTGCACCGTCAACGCAAAACCCTGCCCCAGATCGTCGACCGACAAGGTCAGCGGGTAGTTGGTGCGCTCGTGGCCCCGCAGCATCTCGACCCCGTCCTCATCCCCCGCCCCGGCGTCGGACTCGGCCGGCGCGCTGTGCCGGTAGTTCAGCAGCGACGTGAACAGCGGCGTCTGCGCCGGCACGCCGCTGCAGCGCTGCGCCAGCGCCAGCGGCGCATGCTCGTGACGCAGCAGCTGCGCCAGCAGCGTGTTGACCCGCTTCACCCCGGCCTCCACGCCCTGCCCATCGATATCCACGCGCAACGGCAACGTGTTCATGAACAGGCCCATCGCACGGTCGGCATCGGCGCCGCCCTTCATCCGGCCGAACAACACGGTGCCGAACACCACGGCCGAGCGCCCGGTCATGCGGGCCAGCACCAGGGCCCAGGCCAGGTGCATCAGGCTGGCGGCGCTGACCCCCAGCTGGCGCGCCCGGGCTCGCAGCGCCTGCGCGAGCGCCGCGGGCAGCACCTCGCTGGCCTCGGTGATGGCACGCCCGTCCCCTTGCACATCCAGCAGCCCGAACGGTGCGGTGGGTGCGTCGATGTCGCTCAACATGGCCCGGAAGAACCGCTCGTGCTCCTCCTGGCTCACGCCCAGCCGGGCCTGCGCGACGAAGTTGCGGAACGGCACTGGCGGCCGCAGCTCGGCGCCCCGGCCCGATTCGATGGCCTGGGCTTCCTCGACCAGCAGGGCCAGCGTGGTGTGATCCACCGCGATGTGGTGCGCCAGCACGCTGAGCAGCCAGCGCGCCTCGGTCGCGTCCTCGGCGGCGTGGCAGTGCATCAGCGGGGCCTGGCGCAGGTCGAGCCGATAGCGGCCGGGCTCGAAGCGGGCCTCGAGCTGATCGGCGATGGGGCCGTCGCGCGGGTCGAGGTCGAGGTAGGCCACCGGCAAGGTCGTTTGGCGCCGCACCACCTGCACCGGCTGCGCCAGCCCCTCCCAGGCGATGCCGGTGCGCAGCACGTCGTGGCGGGCGATCACCTGCTGCAGCGCGGCGAGGAAACGGTCCAGCCGCGCACGCGAGCGAAACGACAGCAGATACCGTTCGGTGTAGACGTCGGCAGCCGGGTTCAGCAGGTGGTGGAACAGCATGCCCTCTTGCAACGGTGCCAACGGGTAGATGTCCTGCACGTTGGCGGCGCCGCCCTCGACACCGGCGACGATGGTGTCGAGGGCCTGCTGGTCCAGCTCGACCAGGGTCAGCATCTCGGGCGTGATGCGCTGTGCGTCGGGCGGCACGCGCAGAGGCGGCACTGTGACGGCATCGGAGCCGCGGGCGGCATAGTCGCCGCGCCGCAGCAGCTCGATCAGCGCGGGCTTGTGCTGGCGCAGCAGCGAGATCAGGGCCGCGTCTTTCAGCGCCTGCTCGTCGCCGCTGACCGCGAGGTCCTGGCCTTTCAAAGCGAGGGTGAGGCCGCGGGCGTCCAGCAGGGCCAACAGGTCGGTCATGTTCACGGGCAGGGTTCCTTGGATCGGTTGCAGGTCGGCGCTCGCGCCGCGCGGTGTCGGTTGGGCGGTGGTCGTCACAGCAGGATTTCCTTCAATTGGGTGGTGCCGGCGGCCAGTTCGGCCAGCGTGGACGCGGTGAACAACTGGCTCACATCGGCTTGCAGGTCCTCGCGGCGCATGCGCTCGACGAGGCTGACGGCGAGCAGCGAATGCCCGCCCAGCTCGAAAAAGTTGTCGTGGCGTCCCACGCGTTCCAGCTTGAGCAGCTCGGCCCACAGACGGGCCAGCTTCTGTTCGATGTCGCCTTGCGGCGCTTCATAGTCGCGGCCGGTGCCGACGTGCCCGTCGGGCGCCGGCAAGGCGGCGCGGTCCAGCTTGCCGCCGGGGGTCAGCGGCAATGCCGCGAGGTGCACAAAGGCGGCCGGGACCATGTAGGGCGGCAGGTGCTGCAGCGCGTGCTGCCGCAGGTCGTCGGGCGGCACGGCCGGGGTGCCGGTGTGGTAGGCCACCAGGCGCTTTTCGCCGGGTGCGTCCTCGCGCGCCAGCACCGCCACCTCCTGCACGCCCGGGTGCCGCGCCAGCCGGGCCTCGACCTCGCCGAGCTCGATGCGGAAGCCGCGCACCTTCACCTGGAAGTCGTTGCGGCCGATGAATTCGATCTGTCCGTCGGGCCGCCAGCGCGCCAGGTCACCGGTCTTGTAGACACGCTGCCCGGGCTTGAACGGGTCTTGCAGAAAGCGTTCGGCGGTCAGCTCGGGCAGGTTCAGATAACCTCGGGCGACGCCGGCGCCGCCGATGTACAGCTCGCCCGCCACGCCCACCGGCACCGGCTGGCCGTGCGGGTCGAGCAGATACATGCGGGTGTTCGCGAAAGGCCGCCCGATGCTGACCCGGGCGGCGCCGGGCTCGTGCTGCACATAAGCGGCGCTGCATGACACGGTGATCTCGGTCGGGCCGTAGGTGTTGATCAGCCGGGTGGCCGCCGGCTTCACCGCGTCCCATTGCTTCAGCCGGTGTTGCGACAAGGCGTCGCCAGTGACGTTGACCAGCCGCACGCCGTCCAACAGCACCCGGGCTCGCGCCGCGCCGCCGGGCTGGCTCCACTCGCCGACCAGGCTGTGCCAGTGTGCGGCGGTCAGGTGGATCATCGAGGGGCGGCGCCCCCTGCCCTCGGAGTTGTCGGCCGTGTCCAACCCGAACGTCTGGCGGCTGGGCGTCAGGGCGGCGCCCGAGGCCAAGGCGGGCAGCATCTCTTCGATCGACAAGTCGAAGTTCAACGAGTTCTGCTGCAGCACCGTGTCGGCCGGCCCGAGTTCGAACCAGCGCACCGCCTCGAGCGTGTAGTTCACGAGACCGCGGTGTTCGACCATCACCCCCTTGGGCCGGCCCGTCGAGCCCGAGGTGTAGATCACGTAGGCGAGGTGGTCGGGGCCGACGCCGACTTCCTGGCGCGTCGGGTTGTAGCCCGGCTGGTGGCTCCAGCGCGGCACGTCGGCGCGCAGGTCCAACACCGGCAGCTCGGCGGGCAGGTGCGCCGCCAGGCTTTCACGCGTCGTCGCGGTGCAGAGCACCGCGGCCGGCGCGCTGTCCTGCAGCATGTAGGCGATGCGCTCGGCGGGGTAGGCCGGGTCCAGCGGCACATACGCGGCCCCCGCCTTGAGGATGGCCAGCAGCCCGACCACCATGGCCGTGCCGCGTTCCGCACACAAGGCGATGCGGTCGCCCGGGCGCACGCCCAGGCCGCGCAGATGGCGCGCCAGCTGGTTGGCACGGCGGTTCAGCTTCAGATAACTCAGCCGCTGCTCGCCGTCGTCGACGGCCACCGCGTCCGGGTGGCGCAGCACCTGCCCCTCGAACAGTTCGTGTGCGCACAGGTGCAGCGGCAGCTCACGCTCGGTGTCGTTCCACAGCTCCAGCACCTGGCGGCGCTGGTCGGACGGCAACAGCGGCAGCTGCGGGAGCGGCCGGCGGTCGTCGGCGACCATCTCGCCGAGCAGCTGCTGCCAGCAGGCCAGCCAGCGGGTCGCGGTTTCGGCGTCGAACAGCGCCGTCGCATAGTTCAAGGCGCCTGCAATGCCGGCCTCGCCGTCCTGCAGCGACAGCATCAGGTCGAACTGCGCGGTGGGCAGCTCGCTGTCGACGTCGCTCACGATCAGGCCCGGCATCGTCAGCCGCCCTTCCGGTGTGTTGTGCCAGTCGAACATCACCTGGAACACCGGCGTGTGCGCCAGGCTGCGCGGGGGCCGCAGCACCTCGACCACCTGGTCGAACGGCAGGTCCTGGTGCTGCTGCGCGGCCAACACGCGGGTGCGGGTGCGCTCCAGCAGCTCGGCCACGCTCGGCGCCCCCCGCAGGTCGAGGCGCAACGCCAGCGTGTTGACGAAACAACCGATCAGGGGCTCGACCTCGGCGCGGTTACGCCCGGCCACCGGGCTGCCGATCACCAGATCGTCCTGGCCGCTCAGGCGCGCGAGCAAGGCGCCCCAGCTGGCCAGCAAGGTCATGTACAGCGTCACGCCGTGGCGCCGGCTCAGGTCCTTCAACACCTGGCTCAGGCCGGCATCGAGCTGCCACTCGACACTGGCACCGGCGTGGTCCTGCCGGGGCGGTCGCGGGCGGTCGGTGGGCAGTTCCAGCAGCGTGGGCGCGTCGCCGAGGGTTTCGCGCCAGAACGCCACCTGCCGTTCGAGGCGGCCGCCGGCCAGCCACGCGCGCTGCCAGGCGGCGTAGTCGGCGTACTGCAGGGGCAACGGCGGCAGCGGGTCGGCCTCGGCACCCGCCCGGTAGAGCCGGCTCAACTCGTCGAGGAAGATGCCGACCGACCAACCGTCGGCGGCGATGTGGTGCATCACCACCTGCAGCAGGTGCTCGCCCTCCGCGACGCGCAGCAGCAGCACGCGCACGGGCAGCTCGGTGCTAAGGTCGAAGGCCTGTGCGGCATGGGCTTCGGCCCGCTGCCGTGCCAGCTGTTCGGCACCGGCCTGGTCGCACAGATCGTCCTGTGTCAGCGGCAGCTCGGCCTCGCGGAGCACCTGCTGCACCGGCTCGCCGCCGTCCAGCACGAAACGCGTGCGCAAGGTCTCGTGGCGGTCGACGATCGCCTGCAAGGCCCGGCACAGCACCGGCACGTCGAGGGGGCCGCTCAGGCGCACGGCACCGCTGATGTGGTAGGCCTGGCTGGCGCCGTCGACCTGGGTCAAGAACCACAGGCGCTGCTGCGCCAGCGACAGCGCGAGAGGCGCCCCGCGGTCGACCGCGGGGATGGGCGGCAAGGCAGACTGCGAGGCCTGCGCGAGCCCGGCGGCCATCTGCGCAAGCGCGGGCCGGGCGAACAGGTCGGCCAGCGGCAACTCGACCTGCAAGGCCCGACGCAGCCGCGACACCAGTTGCACGGCCAGCAGCGAGTGGCCGCCGAGCGCGAAGAAATCGTCGTGACGGCCCACCTGCGGCACGCCCAGCAGTTCGGACCAGATCGCCGCCAGCGTCTGTTCGATTTCACCCTGCGGCGCCTCGTAGCCGCGCTCGGCCGACACCTCCGGCGCCGGCAGCGCCTTGCGGTCGAGCTTGCCGTTGGGGGTCAGCGGCCAGCTCGGCAGGTGCACATAGGCCGACGGCACCATGTAGGTGGGCAGACGGTGCGCCGCATGCTCCCGCAGCCGCTCGGGGTCGAGCGCCGCCTCGCCGGTGTAGTAGGCCACCAGGCGCGGCTCGCCGGGCTGGTCCTCACGCGCCAGCACCGCCACCTCCTGCACGCCGTCGAGCTGGGCCAACTGGGCTTCGATCTCGCCCGGCTCGATGCGGAAGCCGCGGATCTTCACCTGGAAGTCGTTGCGGCCCAGGTATTCGATGCTGCCGTCGGCCCGCCAGCGTCCGAGGTCGCCGGTCTTGTACATGCGGTCGCCCGCCACGAACGGGTCTTGCAGGAAACGCTCGGCGCTCAGCTCGGGCCGCCCCAGGTAGCCGCGCGCCACCCCCACGCCGGCGACATACAGCTCGCCGGGCACACCTTGCGGCGTCGGCCGGCCTTCGGCATCGAGGATGTAGACGCGGGTGTTGTCGATGGGCCGGCCGATGTGCAGCGCACCATCGTGTTCGTGCAGCGTGCCGGAGGTGGCCACCACCGTGGCCTCGGTCGGGCCGTAGTTGTTCACCAGCGCCTGGCCAGGTGGCAGCTGGGGGGGCCGGCGGCGCAGCCGGTCACCGCCGATCAGCACCTGGCGCACGCCAGCATTGACGCGCCCGGTGGCATAGGCCAGCTCGGCAAGCGGCGTGACGAGGAAGCTGACATCCAGTCGCTCGGCCTGCCACCACGCCAGCAGCGCCTGCGGATCGCCGGCGACGTCCGCCGGCGGCAGCACCAGCACACCGCCGCTGCACAGCGGCGGCCACACCTCCCAGGTGCAGGCGTCGAACCCCACCCCCGCGGTGGCCGAACTGCGGCTGCCGGGCTGCAGGCTGAAGCTGTCGATATGCCAGGCCAGCAGGTTGTGCAGGCTGCGGTGCTCCACCATCACCCCCTTGGGCTGGCCGGTGGAGCCGGAGGTGTAGATCACGTAGGCCAGGTGGCGCGACGTCAGTCCCGCGGGCGGCAGGTCGCTGCCGTCTTCGTGCTGCCAGGCGGCGGCGTCGCCGAGCAGGTCGATCACCGGCGCGCCGCTGCCATGGCGGGCCATGGTGACGCAGAGCCGGGCCTGCACCGCAGGGTCGATACGCGCATGGGTGAGCACCGCCACCGGCGCGCTGTCTTGCAGCAGATAGTCCAGCCGGTCGGGCGGATAACCGGGGTCGAGCGGCACATACGCACCACCGGCTTTGAGGACCGCCAACAGGGCCACCACCATCTCGGGGCTGCGGTCGAGGCAGACGGCCACGCGGCTGTCGGGCTGCACGCCCAGCCGGCGCAGGTGACGCGCCAGCTGGTTGGCGCGGGCATTCAGCTCGCGGTAGCCGATCTGTTGACGGCCTTGCTGCAGCGCGCAGGCGTCGGGCGTGTGCCGTGCCTGGGCCTCGAACAGCTCGTGGACACAGCGCTCCTGGGCAAAGGTGCGTGCCCTGCCCTGGCTGGCGTGCTGCAGTTGCTGCGCTTCCGCGGCCGGCAGCACGTCGAGGCTGCGCAGCGGGGCCTGCGGCGATTGCCGCAGCGTCAGCTCCAGCTGCTCGAGGGCCGTGGCCATGTAGGCGCAGACGCGCTCGGGTGCGAGCGGCGCGGCCGCCTGCGCGGTGAGCAGAAACTCCTGGCCCAGGTCGTCGACCGACAGCGTCACCGGATAGTTGGTGCGTTCCTGGCCGCTGAGCAGCTCGATACCCTCGCCGAACCCGGCGGCCGCCTCGGCCTGTCGCCCGGGGTCCAGCTCCTCGCTGTGCCGGTAGTTGAGCAGCGAGCTGAACAGCGGCAGTGGCGGCGCCACGCCACTGCAGCGCTGCGCGAGCGCCAGCGACGCATGCTCGTGCCGCAACAGCTGGGCGAGCAGTGTATGGGTGTGCCGCAGGGCGGGCTCGACCGCTTCAGCGGCCACCCTGAGGCGCAACGGCAGCGTGTTGATGAACAAGCCCATGCCACGCTCGGCCTGGGCACCGCCTTGCAGGCGGCCGATCAGCACGGTGCCGAACACCACGTCTTGACGGCCGGTCGTACGCGCGAGCACCAGGCCCCACGCGAGGTGCATCAGGCTCGCGGCGCTGACGCCGAGGTGGCGCGCCCGCTCCCGCAACGCGCGGGCCAGCGCTGGAGACAATCGATGCTGCGCCTCGACGATGGCGCCGCCGTCCCCCTGCACGTCGAGCAAGCCGAACGGCGCGGTCGGCTCGTCGATGTCACCCAGGCAGCGGCGGAAGTAGGCCTCGTGCTCTTGTCGGCTGACGCCCAGCGCCGCCTGGGCCACATGGTGGCGGAACGGCACCGGTGGCGGCAGCTGGTCGAATCGCCCCTGCTCGATGGCCTGTGCTTCGGCGAGCAGCAGTTTGAGGGTGGTGTTGTCGTCGATCAGGTGGTGCGACAGCACGCTCAGCACCCAGCGGCCGTGCTCCGGGTCGGCGGCCGCATGGCAATGCAGCAGCGGCGCGCAGCTCACGTCCAGGCGCTGCCGGCTGGGGTCGTAGCGTGTCTGCAGCTGCTGCACGATGTCGCCCTGCGCGGGGTCGAGGTCGACGAACTCGACCGGCAGCGGCGCATGGCGAAGGACCACCTGCACCGGCTGGTCCAGCCCTTGCCACGCGATGCCGGTGCGCAGGATGTCGTGGCGGTCGATGACCTGCTGCAGCACGGCGAGGAAACGGTCGAGCCTCGACCGGCTGTCGAAGGCGAGCAGGCTGTGCAGCAGATAGGGGTCGCCTTCGCGGTGCATCAGGTGGTGGAACAAGATGCCTTCCTGGAGCGGCGCCAGCGGGTAGATGTCCTGCACGTTGGCGGCACCGCCTTCGACCCGGTCGACGATGGTGTCCAGCGCCGCTTGGTCGAGGGTCACCAGCGTCAGCATCTGGGGCGTCAAGCGGGTCGCCCCGGGCGGGATCAAGTTGGGCGGCACCGCGTGTTCGGCGGGCTCCCGGCCGAGTTGGGCGGCCAGCTCGGCCAGCGTCGGGCTGGTGAACAAGGCGCGCACATCGGTCTGCAGGCCTAGCGCGCGCAGGCGCTCGATCAGCGTGACCGCGAGCAGCGAGTGCCCGCCGAGCTCGAAGAAGTTGTCATGGCGGCCGACACGTTCGAGCTGCAGCAGCTCGGCCCACAGCCGTGCCAACGTCTGCTCGACCTCACCTTCGGGTGCCGCGTACGCCCGGCTCACATACGCCTGGCTGTCGGGCGCCGGCAAGGCCTGGCGGTCCAGCTTGCCGTTGGGTGTCAACGGCAGCTGCGCCAGCCGCACATACGCCGCCGGCACCATGTACGGCGGCAGCTGCTGTGTTGCCTGCTGACGCAGCACCTCGGCCGGCGGCGCGTCCTCGCCGGTGTAGTACGCCACCAGCCGCTTGTCGCCCGGCTGGTCCTCGCGTGCCAGCACGACCACCTCGCGCACGCCGGGCAGCACCGCCAGCTGGGCCTCGATCTCGCCCAGCTCGATCCGGAAGCCGCGGATCTTGACCTGGAAGTCGTTGCGCCCGAGGTATTCCAACGTGCCGTCGCTCAGCCAGCGGCCCAGGTCACCGGTCTTGTACAGCCGCTCGCCGGGCACGAACGGGTTGTCGACGAATCGTTGTGCCGTCAGCTCCGCGCGGTTTAGGTAGCCACGCGCCACGCCGGCCCCGCCAACGTACAGCTCACCAGTCACGCCCACCGGCACCGGCTGGCGCTCGGCGTCGAGCACGTACAGCCGCAGGTCGGGCAACCGCCCGCCGATGGGGCTGGGACCCGGCCGCTCGGCGTCGCCCGGCTGCAGCGCCCGCCAGGTCACGTGGACGGTGGTCTCGGTGATGCCGTACATGTTGCGCAGCTGGGTGCCGCGGTTGACCTCGCGCTCGTACCACGGCTTCAACGTGCGCAGCTCCAGCGCTTCGCCGCCGAAGACGATGTGGCGCAGCTGGTGCGGTTGTGGTGCCTCACCTTGGGCGCTCACCAATTGCTGGAAGGCGCTCGGCGTTTGGTTCAGCACCGTGATGCCCTGTTGGCACAGCAGCTGGTGGAAGGCCGCGGGTGAACGCGCGGTCTCCAGCGGCACGATCACCAGCCGTCCGCCGTGCAGCAACGCGCCCCAGATCTCCCAGACCGAGAAGTCGAAGCCGATCGAGTGGAACAAGCTCCAGCGGTCTTCCGGGCCGAAGCCGAACCAGGCGGCGGTGGCGCCGAACAGGCGAGCCACCTGGGCGTGCTCGACCATCACACCCTTGGGCTGGCCGGTGGAGCCGGAGGTGTAGATCACATAGGCGAGGTGCTGGGGCTGGACGCCGACGTCGAGGTTCTCCGTCGAAGCGTCGGCCCATCGCCCCGCGTCGGACTGCAAGTCGAGGACGGGCTGGCCTTCGAGCTGGCCGAGCGCCTGACGTCCGATGGCGTCGAGCAGCACGAGCCGGGGCTGGCTGTCTTGCAGCGTGGCCAGCAGTCGCTCGGACGCATAGGCGGGGTCCAGTGGCACATAGGCGCCGCCGGCCTTCAAGGTGGCCAGCAATGCCACCACCATCTCGACACTGCGCTCGACACACAAGGCGACCCGGCTGTCGGGGCCAATGCCGTGCTCGCGCCTCAAGTGGTGTGCGAGCCGGTTGGCACGGTCGTTCAGCTCGCCATAGCTCAGCTGCTCGTCGCCATGGACGAGCGCGATGACGTTTGGCGTCGCCTGCGCCTGCGCTTCGAACCGCTGGTGCAGGCAGTAGCGCGGGTACTCCTCGCGGATCTCGTTCCAGCTGTGCAGCAGTTGCTCGCGCTCGGCTTCCGGCAGCAGCGCCAGCCGCCTGACCGGCCGCTGGACATCGGCCACCAGGGCCTGCAGCAGTTCGCGCCAGTAGTCGATGTAGCGTTCTACGGTCTCTCGCTCGAACAAGGCCGTCGCGTAGTTCAGCACGCCGGCGATCCCGGTTTGCCCTTCGTGCAGCGACAGCGTCAGGTCGAACTGCGCCGTGGTCTGCGCGGTGTCCAGCGCTTGCACGTCCAGCCCGGGCATATGCAACTCACCTGTGGGCGTGTTCTGCCAGTCGAACATCACCTGGAACAGCGGCGTGTGCGACAAGCTGCGCGGCGGCTGGACCACCTCGACGACTTGGTCGAACGGCAGGTCCTGGTGCTGTTGTGCCACCAGCACCCGGGCCTTGGTGTGCTGCAGCAGTTCGGCCACCGTGACCGCTCCAAGATCGAGGCGCAAGGCCAGCGTGTTGACAAAAAAGCCGATCAGCGGCTCGAGTTCGGCCCGCTGGCGTCCGGCCACCGGGCTGCCGATCACCACCTCGGCCTGCCCGCTCAGGCGCGACAACAAGGCCGCCCAGCTGGCCAGCAGTGTCATGTACAGCGTCACGCCGTGGCGCTGGCTCAGCGTCTTCAAGGCCTGGCTGAGTGCCGGGTCGAGTTGCACCGGGACGACGTCACCGCGGTGGTCCTGCTGCGCGGGCCGCGGCCGGTCCGTGGGCAGCTCCAGCAGCGCCGGTGCGCCGGCCAAGGCCTCGCGCCAATACGCCGCTTCGGACTGCAGCCGACCTTCGGCCAACCCGCGACGCTGCCACGCCGCGTAGTCGGCGTACTGCAACGCCAGCGGCGGCAGCGGGTCGGGCTCGTCAGCCTCGAACGCACCATACAGCCGGCTCACCTCGTCGAGCAACACGCCCACCGACCAGCCATCGCACACGATGTGGTGCATCACCACCTGCAGCACATGCTCCTGCTCGCCCAGCTGCAACAGCAGCACCCGCATCGGCAGGTCCCGGGTCAGGTCGAACGCCGCGCTCGCATGGTGGAGGCTGCACGACTGCAAGGCAGCCTCGGCATCGACCGCCTCACGCAGGTCGTGCGTCTCGATCGCGAGCCGCACCCCGGTCAGCACCTCCTGCACCGGTTCACCCTCCACCAGCCTGAAACGCGTGCGCAGCGCCTCGTGCCGGTCGACCACCGCCTGCAGCGCGCGTTGCAAGGTCGGCACCTGCAGCTTGCCGATCAGGCGCACGGCGCCCGTCACGTGATATGCGGCGCTCGCGCCCTCCATCCGCGACAGGAACCACAAGCGCTGTTGGGCTGGCGACAGCGGCAGCGGCCCGCCGCGGTCGGCGGGCTCGATCGTGTCGGCCTGCGAGACCGCGGCGCCCGACAGATGGGCGGCCAGCCGCGACAGCACCGGCTGCTCGAACAGGACCGCCAGCGGCAGCTCGACGCCGAGCGCCTTGCGCACGCGCGAGACCAGTTGCACCGCCAGCAGCGAGTGGCCGCCACGCTCGAAGAAGTGATCGTGCCGCCCTACCCGGTCGAGCTTCAGCAGCTCGGCCCACAGGCCGGCCAGCAACACCTCGAATTCACCGCGCGGCGCCTCGTGCGGGCGCCCGGGCTCGGCCCCGCCCTCGGGGGCCGGCAGCGCCTTGCGGTCGAGCTTGCCGTTCGGGGTCAGCGGCCAGTGCTGCAGCCGCACGCAGGCGGCAGGCACCATGTAGGCGGGCAGGCCTTGTGCGGCGTGCTGCTTCAGGGCCTCGGGGGCGGGGGCCCCGTCGCCACTGTAATAGGCCACCAGCCGCGGGTCGCCGGGCTGGTCTTCGCGGGCCAGCACGACCACCTGCTGCACACCCTCGACCTGGGCCAGGTGCGCTTCGATCTCGCCGGGCTCGACGCGGAACCCCCGCAACTTCACCTGGAAGTCGTTGCGGCCCAGGTACTCGACGCGGCCGTCGGGCCACCAGCGGCCCAGGTCACCTGTCTTGTAAAGGCGCTCCCCGGGCCACCAGGGGTTGGCCAGAAACCGTTCGGCCGTCTGCTCGGGGAGGTTCAGATAGCCGCGCGCCACCTGCACACCACCGATGTACAGCTCACCCGGCACGCCGATCGGCACCGGCCGGCGGTGCGCGTCGAGGATATAGACACGCGTGCCCTCGCTCGGCCGCCCGATGGTGCGTGCGTCTTGCGTTTCGCCGGTCGCCTCGTGCCAGGTGGCGCTGACCGTGGCCTCGGTGGGGCCATAGGTGTTGAGCAGGCGTGGCCGGTGGCCGGGCGTCGAGAACCAGGCTTGCAGCGCCCGCTCGCTGACGGCCTCGCCGCCGATGATGACCTGGCGCACGGTGGACGGCACCGGCTGCTGCTCCAGCGCCAGCTGAGCCCAGAACTGGGTCGGCAGGTCGACGACGGCGATGCCGTGTGCCTCGCACAGCGCCCAGAAGCGGCCGGCGTCGCTGAGCCATTCGTCGCTGCGCAGCACCAGCGTTGCGCCGTGGGTGAGTGTCGCGAACACCTCCTCGACCGAGGCGTCGAACGACAGCGACGCGAACTGCAGCACCCGCTCGGTGGGCTGCAGCGCGATACGGCGGGCCAACGCGGTGACCTGGTTGACGACGCTCCGGTGCTCGACCATCACCCCCTTCGGGCGACCGGTCGAGCCCGAGGTGTAGATCACATAAGCGAGGTGATGGTGGCCCTCGTCTGTGTGCGACGGTCCGAG
This sequence comes from Caldimonas brevitalea, assembly GCF_001017435.1. Classification (NCBI taxonomy): domain Bacteria; kingdom Pseudomonadati; phylum Pseudomonadota; class Betaproteobacteria; order Burkholderiales; family Sphaerotilaceae; genus Caldimonas; species Caldimonas brevitalea. The sequence goes on along the minus strand of NZ_CP011371.1, from coordinate 3,082,804 downwards.
ATCGCGCTCGTCGTGCTGCTGCCATGCCGCGGCATCGGCTTGCAGGTCCAGCACCGGCACGCCCTCGCCCAGCGCCTCATGAACCCAGGCGGGCGCGCCGCCTTGCGTCAGCAGCGCGACGGGCGCGCTGTCACGCAACATGTGGACGAGGCGCTCGGCCGGGTAGCCGGCGTCGAGCGGCACATAGGCAGCGCCGGCCTTCAGGATCGCGAGCAAGGCGACGATGGTGTCGACACTGCGCGTGGCGTACAACGCAACGCGGTCGTCCGCGCCGACACCGAGCTGGCGCAGATGGTGCGCCAGCCGGTTCGCCTCTGCGTTCAGCTCGCCATATCGCAGCGTATGGCCGCCCTGCACCAGCGCCAGCGCATCCGGACGCTGCGCCGCCTGCGACTCGAACAGGCGGTGCAGGCCGACGGCATGCACCGGAGGCGTCACGGGCTGATCAGGCCAGGCCCCGAGCACGCGTGCGCGCTCGGCGGCAGGCAGCACCTCGACGTCGGCCACGGCGCGGGCCGGCGCGCGCTCCAGCGCCAGGACCAGCCCCGACACCGCGGTGACCATCAGGTCACACACCTGCTGCGCGTCGAGCGACGCCGTGACCTGGGCGGTGACGATGAAGTCGTCCCCGACATCGTCGATGTCCACACTGACGGGATAGTCGGTGCGCTCGTGCCCACCCAGCAGTTCGATCCCCTCCCCCAGCGCCACGCCGCGGCCCTCGTGCGTCTGCGGCGCCTGCGCGCTGTATCGATAGTTGAGCAGCGAGGTGAACAAGGGCGTCTGCGCGGGCACGCCACTGCAGCGCTGCGCCAGTGCCAGCGGTGCATGCTCGTGGCGCAGCAACTGCGCCAACAGCGCATGAGTCCGCTTGAGCGCCGACTCGACCGGCTCGTCGTCGACACCGATGCGCAGCGGCAAGGTGTTGATGAACAAGCCCAGCACCCGGTCGGCCGCAGCGCCGCCTTGCAGCCGGCCGAACAGCACGGTGCCGAACACGACGTCGCGCCGCCCGGTGGTGCGCGCGAGCACCAGCGCCCAGGCCAGGTGCATCAGACTCGCCGCGCTGACGCCCAGCCGCCGCGCCTGCGCCCGCACGCTGCGCGCCACCTCCGGTGCCAGCGGCTGCCGCACCTCGGCCATCCGGCGGTCGCCCTCCGGCACACGGAGCAGGCCGAAGGGGACGGTCGGCTCGTCGATGTCGGCCAGCAGCGCCTTGAAGAAGGTTTGATGCTCCTCGGGGCCGATGCCCAGGCGGGCTTGCGCGACGAAGTTGCGAAACGGGGCCGGCGCCGGCAGAGTGTCACCCCGGCCCTGCACGATGGCCTGCGCTTCTTCCAGCAGCAGCTCCAGCGTCGTGTGGTCGCTCACCAGGTGGTGCGACAGCACGTGCAGCACCCAGCGGCCGTGGCGCGGGTCGTGCGCGGCATGACAGCGCAGCAAAGGCGGCTGGCCCAGGTCGAGACGCAGTTGCCGCGGGTCGAATCGTGCCTCGAGTTGCTGTGCCACGTCCCCCTGCCCCGGGTCGCATTCGACAAACGCGACCGGCAGCGTGGCCTGCCGGTGCACCACCTGCACCGGCTGCTCGAGGCCCTCCCAGACGATGCCGGTGCGCAAGATGTCGTGGCGGTCGATCACCTGCTGCAGCGCCGCCAGGAAGCGGTCGAGCCGCTCGCGGTGGTCGAAGCCGAGCAGGTTGAACAACAGGTAGCCGTCGCCCTGCTGCTCCATCAGGTGGTGGAACAGAATGCCCTCCTGCAGCGGGGCCAGCGGGTAGATGTCCTGCACGTTGGCGGCACCGCCGTCGACGCGGGCGACGAGCGTGTCGATCGCCTCCTGGCTCAGCTGCACCAGCGTCAGCATCTCGGGCGTGATGATGCGCCGCGGGGTCGTGACGGCCGGGCGGCGCTGCAGCGTCTGCAGCAGCTCGCCTTTTCTCGATTTCAACGAGGCGGCCAGGCCGGCGTCGAGGGCGCCGCGAGGGGCTTGCACCACCAGCTCGCCGTCGTCGGCGTGGATGCGGATGCGCTTTTCTTCCAGCAGCGCCAACAAGCTTTCAACATTCACAGTCGGAACTCCTCGATGTCGTGCGACACAGGCGCCGCGTCGGGCCCGGCCGCAATCAGGTTGGGCGGCACGTCCACCTCGTGCCCGGCGCCGCTCACTTGCGCGGCGAGCTCGGCCAGCGTGGGCGTGATGAACAGGGCGCGCACGTCGGCGTGCAGCCCGCGCCGACGCATACGCTCGACCAGGCTCACGGCCAGCAGCGAGTGGCCGCCCAGCTCGAAGAAGTTGTCGCGGCGGCCGACACGCTCGACCTTCAGCAGCTCGGCCCAAAGGCCGGCCAGGGCCGATTCGGTCTCGCCCTCGGGTGCCTCGTAGGGCACACGGGCAAGGTCACCGCCCTCGGGCGCGGGCAAGGCGGCCCGGTCGAGCTTGCCGTTGGGGGTCAGCGGCAGGCGCTCGAGCAGCACATAGGCCGACGGCAACATGTAGGGCGCGAGGCGCAGCCCGGCCTGCTGGCGCAGCGCGTCGACAGGCGGCGCCTCGCGACCGGCATGGCCGGTGTAGTAGGCGACCAGGCGCTTTTCGCCCGGTTGGTCCTCGCGCGCCAGCACCACCACCTGCTGCACGCCGTCCACCTCGGCCAGCGCCGCCTCGACCTCGGCCAGCTCGATGCGAAAGCCCCGCACCTTCACCTGGAAGTCGTTGCGGCCGATGAACTCGACCTCACCGTCGGGCCGCCAGCGCGCCAGGTCACCGGTCTTGTAGAGCCGCTGCCCGGGGTTGAACGGGTCTTGCAGAAAACGTTGGGCGGTGAGATCGGGCAGGTTCAGGTAGCCGCGCGCGACGCCCGCGCCGCCGATGTACAGCTCGCCGGCCACGCCGACCGGCACCGGCTCCCGCCGCTCGTCGAGGATGTAGAGGCAGGTGTTGGCGAACGGCCGGCCGATGCTGACGCGGCTGGCGCGCGGGTCGTGTCGCACATAGGCGGCGCTGCACGAGACGGTGATTTCGGTCGGTCCGTAGGTGTTGATCAACCGCGTCTCGGGTGGCGCCAAGGTGTCCCACTGCCTGAGCTTCTGCACCGCCAGGGCATCGCCGGTGACGTTGACGAGGCGCACGCCCGCCAAGGCGGCCGGCCTGCCGAGGCCGGCACCGCTCCACTCGCCCACCAGCTGGTGCCAATGCGCCGCGGTGAGGTGCACCACGCTCGGACGCCCCGGGTGCCGCCCGTCCTGCAGGCCGAACAGCTCGTCGCTGGGCACCAGCGTCGCGCCGGCCAGCAGCGCCGGCAGCATCTCTTCGATCGAGAGGTCGAAGTTCAGCGAGTTCTGCTGCAGCACCCGGTCGTCGGGCGCCAGGCCGAACCAGCGGATCGCGTCCAGGCTGTAGTTCACCAGGCCCCGGTGCTCGATCATCACCCCCTTGGGCCGCCCGGTGGAGCCCGAGGTGTAGATCACATAGGCCAGGTGAGCAGAGGTCAAACCGATCGCCTGCGGCGATAGGTTGTGCGACGGTGCGTCTTGCCAGCACGGCGCATCGGCGTGCAGGTCCAGCAAGGGCAACCCCGGCGGGCGGTGGGGCGCGACGACCTCGCGCGTCGCCGGCGAGCACAGCAGCACCACTGGCGCGCTGTCTTGCAGCATGTAGGCGATACGGTCGCCCGGGTAGTCGCGGTCGAGCGGGACATAAGCGCCACCGGCCTTGAAGATGGCGAGCAGTGCCACCACCATCTCGGCGCCGCGCTCGGCGCACAAGGCGACGCGGGTGTCGGGGCCCACGCCGAGGTACCGCAGGTGATGGGCCAGCTGGTTGGCGCGACGGTTCAGCTCGGCATAGCCGAGCCGCTGCCGGCCGTCGTCCACCGCCAGGCACTCGCCCGCATGCTCGGCCTGGGCCTCGAACAGTTCGTGGGCACAACGGTGCAGCGGCAGGTCGCGCCGCGTGTCGTTCCACTGCCGCAGCAGCTGCTCGCGACCGGCGGCGTCGAGCAAAGGCAGGCCGGCGACCGGCTGGCGCTCGTCGGCTACCGCCATCGCGCCCAGCAAGCGGGCCCAGGCGTCGAGCCAGGCTTGCACCGTTTGCTGCTCGAACAGCGCGGTGGCGTAGTTGAGGGTTCCGACGAGGGCGCCGCCCTCGCCTTCCTGCAGCGACAGGCTGAGGTCGAACTGGGCGGTCGTCAGCACCGTGTCCTGCACGGTCGCCTGCAGGCCCGGCAGCGCCAAACGGGGTGCCGGCGTGTTGTGCCAGTCGAACATCACCTGGAACAGCGGCGTGTGGGCCAGGCTGCGAGGGGGCTTCACCACCTCGACGACCTGGTCGAAAGGCAGGTCCTGGTGCTGCTGCGCCGCCAGCACGCGCGCCTTGGTCTGCCGCAGCAGCTCGGCCACCGAGCCGGTGCCGCCGACGTCGAGCCGCAAGGCCAGCGTGTTGACGAAACAGCCGATCAGCGGCTCGACCTCGGCACGCTGGCGCCCGGCCACGGGGCTGCCGATCACCACGTCGTGCTGGCCGCTGAGTCGGCCGAGCAAGGCGGCCCAGCCCGCCAGCAAGCTCATGTAGAGCGTGACGCCGTGGCGACGGCTGAGCGCCTTGAGACGCTCGGCGAGCACGGTGTCGAGGCGCACCGGCAGGCTGGCGCCGGCATAGTCCTGCTGCAGCGGGCGTGGGCGGTCGGTGGGCAGCTCCAGCAGGCTCGGGGCGTCGCGCAAAGTGGCGCGCCAGAATTCGCTCTGGCGTTGCTGGCCCTCGGCCAGCCAACCGCGCTGCCAGACGGCGTAGTCCGCGTATTGCAGCATCGGCGCCGGCAGCGGGTCGGGTTGCCCCGCGGCAGCCGCGGCATAGAGCTGGCTCAGCTCGTCCAGCAAGACCTTGACCGACCAACCGTCGCCGGCGATGTGGTGCAGCACCAGCTGGAGCAGGTGCTCCTCGTCGCCCAGCTGCAGCAGTTGCACCCGCAGCGGCAGGTCGTGGCCTAGGTCGAAGGGATGGGCGCTGTGCGCCTCGCCGAGGACACGGGCGGCGCTGGCCGGGTCGGCCTCGCCGCGCAGGTCATGCAGGTCGAACGCCAGCCGGGCCTCGGCCGCCGGCTGCTGCACCGGCTGGCCGTCGTGCAGGACGTAGCGCGTGCGCAGGCTCTCGTGCCGGTCCACGATACGCTGCAGGGCCTGTTGCAGCGCGCCGCGGTCGAGGGCGCCGTCCAGCCGCACGCTGCCGCTGATGTGGTAGGCCTGGCTGCCGCCTTCGATCTGGGTCAGGAACCACAGGCGCTGCTGCGCCAGCGACAGGGGCAGCGGCCGGCTGCGGTCGGCACGCGGGATCGGCTGCAGCTGTGAAGGCGCGACACGCTGCAGATGCCCGGCCAGCGCGGCCAGCTGCGGATGCTCGAACAGATCGGCGAGCGGCAGCTCCACGTCGAGCACCCGGCGCAGCCGCGACACCAGCTGCACCGCCAGCAGCGAGTGGCCGCCCAGCTCGAAGAAGTGGTCGTGCCGGCCCACGCGTTGCAACCCCAGCAGCTCACACCAGAGCCGGGCCAGCGTCTGCTCGACCTCGCCCTGGGGCGCTTCGTAGGCCCTGCTACCGAAGGCGTGGTCATCCGGGGCGGGCAAGGCCTTGCGGTCCAGCTTGCCGTTGGGTGTCATCGGCAGTCGGTCAAGCTGCACGAACGCGGCGGGCACCATGTGGGACGGCAGCACCGCAGCGGTGTGGGTTTTGAGCGCGTCGGCCGACAGCGCCGTGTCGGCCCGGTAATAGGCCACCAGCCGCTGGTCACCCGGCTGGTCTTCGCGCGCGACCACCACCGCCTCGCGCACGCCCGGCACCTGCCGCAACTGGGCCTCGATCTCGCCCAGCTCGATACGGTGACCGCGCACCTTGACCTGGAAGTCGTTACGGCCCAGGTATTCGAGCCGCCCGTCAGGCAGCCGCCGCGCCAAGTCGCCGGTCTTGTAGAGACGCTGCCCCGGGCGGTACGGGTCTTGCACGAAACGCTCGGCCGTCAGCTCCGACTGGTTCAGATAGCCGCGCGCAAGCCCTGCGCCGCCGATGTAGATTTCGCCCGCGACACCGAGCGGCACCGGCGCCAGCCGGGCGTCGAGCAGAACCACACGGGCGTTGGCGAGCGGACGGCCGAGGTGCGGCACCGACACATCAGCCGTGATGGGGGCGCAGGTGGTGTCGACAGTGCATTCGGTCGGGCCGTAGACGTTGTAGCAAGCCTGTCCGGGCCGCGCAGCGAGCGACTGCCACAGGGCCGCCGGGATGGCCTCGCCGCCGACCAGCGTGACGCGCGGGAACACCGGCGACACCTCGTGGCCATCGGCTTGCATCAACGCCAGCTGCGACGGCGTGCAGTCGAACACATCCACCTGCTGTTCGTTCAGGAAGTCGCGCAAGGCGACCGGGTCGCGACGCACCGCCTCGGGCACCAGCACCAGGGTCCGTCCGGACAGCAGCTGCACCCATTGCTGCACCGACGCATCGAAGGCGATCGGTGCGTTGAGGCTGACACGACGGCATGCCGGGTGGTCGCGGAAGATCCGCTGTTCCAGGCCCCACCACAGGTTCACGACACTGCGGTGCTCGACCATCACCCCCTTGGGCTGCCCGGTCGAGCCCGAGGTGTAGATGACATAGGCGAGTTGGTCCGGCCGTGAAGTCGGCCAGGACGGCGCGGTGTCGGGGTACGCGGCGATCTCGGGCCACTGGGTGTCGAGCGCGACCAGGGCCTGAGCGGGCAGCACCTCCAGCAGCGACGCTTGCGTGAGCACGAGGGCCGGCTCGGCATCGGCCAGCAGATAGGCCAGGCGCGCGTTCGGATAGGCAGGATCGAGCGGCACATACGCCGCGCCGGCCTTCAGGATGCCGAGCACCGCCACCAGCATCTGCGCGTTGCGCTCCAGCGCCACGCCGACCCGCTGCTCCGGCCCGATGCCTTGCGCGCGCAGGTAGTGCGCCAGCTGGTTGGCGCGGCGGTCGAGATCGGCATAGCGGAGCTGCACGTCGCCGTCGATCACCGCGACGGCGTCCGGCGTACGCTGCACCTGGGCCTCGAACAGCTGCGCCACAGATCGGTCCTGCGGGCCGGGGGCCTGCGTGTCGTGGTCGAGGTTCAGCACCTGCTCGCGCTCGGCAGCAGGCAGCACGTCGATGTCGGCGAGCGGGGCCAGCGGTCGCGCCTGCAGGGCCTGCAGCAGTTGCTCGAGCGCCGTCTGCATGAAGGCGCACACGCGTTGCGGGTCGACGGGGGCGGCGGCCTGCACTGTCAGGGCGAGGTCGCGTCCCAGGTCGTCGACCGCCAGGCACAAGGCGTAGTTGGTGCGCTCGTGGCCGCTCAGCAGCTCGATGTCTTCGCCGTCGGCACGGGCCAGGCTGCCGGGGCCCGCGACGGCGCTGTAGCGGTAGTTGAGCAGCGACGTGAACAAGGGCGATTGCGCCGGCACAGCGCTGCAGCGTTGGGCCAGCGCCAGCGGCGCATGCTCGTGGCGCAGCAGCTGCACCAGCCGGGCATGGGTCTGGCGCAGGCTGTCCTCGACGCCCTGGCCGTCGACCGTCAGGCGCAGCGGCAGCGTGTTGATGAACAGGCCCAGCACCCGGTCGGCCTGCGCCCCACCCTGCAGACGGCCGAACAGCACCGTGCCGAACACCACGTCGCGCCGGCCGGTGGTGCGGCTCAGCACCAGGGCCCAGGCCAGGTGCATCAGGCTCGCAACGCTCACCCCCAGGCGGCGCGCCGCGGCGCGCACCGACACCGCCAGCTCGGACGGCAGCGGCCGGCGTGCCTCGGCGATGTCGCGTCCGTCGCCCTGCACCTCGAGCAGACCGAAAGGAGCGGTGGGCTCGTCGATGTCCGCCAGCATCTCGGTGAAATAGGCCTCGTGCGCCTGCTCGCTCAGCCCCAGCCGCGACTGGGCCACGAAGTCGCGGAAGGCCGCGGGTGCCGGCAGGCGGTCCCGCTGGCCTTGCTCGATGGCCTGGATCTCCTCGAACACGAGCTCCAGCGTGGTGTGGTCGAGCACCAGGTGGTGGAACAGCAGACGCAAGCACCAGCCGCCGCGCACCGGGTCTTGGGCGGCATGGCAGCTGAGCAAGGGCGGGCGGGTGACATCCAGCCGCATCTGGCCGGGGTCGTAGCGGGCGGAGAGTTGTTCCCCGATGTCACCCTGGTCCGGGTCGAGCGCGACGAACTCCACCGGCAGCGTCGCCCTGCGGTGCACCACCTGCACCGGCTGGTCCAGCCCGTCCCACAGCAGGCCGGTGCGCAGGATGTCGTGCCGGTCGATCACCTGTTGCAGCGCGGTCAGGAAACGCTCGAGGCCCGGCCGGCTCTTGAAACGCAGCAAGCCGCACAAGAGATAGGCGTCGCCCTGGGCTTGCACCAGGTGGTGGAACAGGATGCCTTCTTGCAAGGGCGCCAGCGGGTAGATGTCCTGCACGTTGGGCGCACCGCCGTCGACCTGCGCCACGATACGGTCGAGCGCGTCCTGGCCGAGGCGGACCAGGGTCACCATCTCGGGCGTGAGACGGGTGGCGTCGGGCGGGATCAGATTGGGGGGCACCACGACCTCATGGGTCTCGGTGCCGAGCTGCGCGGCGAACCGGGCCAGCGTCGACGTGGTGAACAGGGCACGCACGTCGGCATGCAGGCCGTGCTGGCGCAGCCGCTCGATCAGCCCGACCGCCAGCAGCGAATGGCCGCCCAGCGCAAAGAAGTTGTCGTGACGCCCGACCCGCTCGACCTGCAACAACTCGGCCCACAGCCCGGCCAGCACCTGCTCGGTGTGGCCCTGCGGCGCTTCATAGGCCTGGCTCGCATACGCCCCGCCCTCGGGCGCCGGCAGCGCCTTGCGGTCGAGCTTGCCGTTGGGCGTCACCGGCCAGTGTTCGATTTGGACGTAAGCGGCCGGCACCATGTAGGCCGGCAGACCTTGCGCGGCATGCTGGCGCAAGGCTTCGGGCGCCGCCTCGCCGCTGTAATACGCCACCAGCCGCTGGTCGCCGGGCTGGTCTTCGCGCGCCAGCACCACCACCTCCTGCACACCGTCGAGCTGCGCCAGCCGCGCTTCGATCTCGCCCAATTCGATGCGCAGCCCGCGGATCTTCACTTGGAAGTCGTTGCGCCCGAGGTAGTCGATCGCCCCATCGTCCCGCCAGCGTCCCAGGTCGCCGGTCTTGTACAGCCGCGCTTCAGGGTCGGCGCTGAAGGGGTCGGCGATGAACCGCTCGGCAGTCAGCTCGGGCAGGTTCAAATACCCGCGCGCCACCTGCACACCACCGATGTACAGCTCGCCCGCCACACCGCGCGGCACCGGGCGGCGCTGCTCGTCGAGGATGTACATCTGCGTGTTGGCGATCGGCCGCCCGATCGGCACGCTCGCACCGACTTGACCGGGCTCGCAGGTCCACGCGGTGACGTCCACCGCGGCCTCGGTCGGCCCGTACAGGTTGTGCAGCTGGGCCTGGGGCAGCTGCGCCAGGCAGCTGCGCGCCAGCGCTGCCGGCAAGGCTTCGCCGCTGCAGATCACACGCTGGAGGCTGCGACATGCCGCGGCACCTTCATGTCCCAAGAACACCTGCAGCATCGACGGCACGAAGTGCAGCGTGGTCACACCCGCGGCCTGGATCAGCTGCGCCAGATAGGCCGGGTCCTTGTGGCCTTCCGGGCGGGCCATCACCAGTTGCGCGCCGGTCATCAGCGGCCAGAAGAACTCCCACACCGACACGTCGAAGCTGAACGGCGTCTTCTGCAGCACCACGTCGTGCTGGCCCAGTGCATAGGCCTGCTGCATCCACAGCAGCCGGTTGACCACCCCACGGTGTTCGTTCATCACACCCTTGGGCCGGCCGGTCGAACCTGAGGTGTAGATCACGTACGCCAGGTGGCGCTGCGTGAGGCCGGTGCTCGCAAGGTTGTCGGTGGACAGCGCCGACCAGGCGGCCACATCGGTCTGCAGGTCGAGCCCGTCCTGCCCCAGCGCCTCACGGCCCGCCGCGTCGACCAGCACCACCACCGGCGCACTGTCTTGCAGCATGTGGCGCAGCCGCTCCTCTGGGTAGTCGGGGTCCAGCGGCACATATGCACCGCCGGCCTTCAGCGTGGCCAGTAGCGCCACCACCATCTCGACACTGCGCTGCAGACACACACCCACACGCTGGTTCGGCCCCACCCCGCGGCGGCGCAGTTCTCGCGCCAGCTGGTTGGCCCGCGCGTTCAGCTCGGCATAGCTCACGCGCTGCTCGCCGGCCACCACCGCGACCGCATCCGGCGTCCGCTGCACCTGCGCCTCGAACATCTCATGCAGGCAGCGGTCGTGCTCCGCGTAGCGCTGTGCCGTCGCGTTCCAGGTGTGCAGCACCTGCTCGCGCTCGGCGTCGTCGAACCAGCGCAGATCGTCGAGCGGCCGGTCGTCACCAGCGTCCAGCACCGCGTCGAGCAGGACGCCGATGCGCCGCGGCAGGTCCTCCGCCGCCTCGTGCTCGAACGCGCCGGTGTTGTAGTTGAAGCGAACCGCCACCGGCTCGTCTTCGTGGTAGTCGCACAGGCACACCGCCAGCGGCGTTTGCTCGAAGCCGCTGTACATCTTGGTGACCCTGAGCTTGCGGTCCCCGAGGTAGATGTCCATCGGGTACTCTTCCAGCGCCAAGGTCACGTCGAACAGCTGCTTGCGGCCGTGCTGGCCCAGCCGCAGGGCGCGGTTGATGTCGGCGATCGGGAAGCGCTGGTGCCGGTAGCACCGCTTCAACTCGGCCGCGACACCTTGCATCAGCGCCGCGAAGGACTGCGCAGGGTCGACGTCGATCGCCACCGGGATGATGGACGAGAACATTCCCCAGGTGCGCTTCTGCCGCGCAGTGCCCCGGTTGTGCACCGGCACGCCGATGACCACCTCCGGTGCCTGGTGGGCACGTGCGAAATAGGCGGCCAACAAGGCCAGCATCGCGTGCGGCAGGGTGCAGCCGAAGCGCGCCGCCAACGCCTTGAACCGGCGCAAGCGCGGCCGCTCGATGTACAGCGAGGTCTGCCCGCTCGGCAAGGCCTGCCGCTGCTCCACACCCTCCCGCACCGGCAACAGCGGCGCCGGCAGCTGCGCATACCGCTGTTTCCAGAACTGCTCGTCGCGCTGGTACCTGGGCGACCTCAGATAGGCGCTGTCGTCGTCCAGAAACTCCAGGTAGGACGGCCCGGGCTCCAGCGGTGTGGTGTCGCCCGCCAGGCGCCGCTTGTACAGGTCCCACGCCGCCAGGTAGGTCAGCGACACGGTGGCGCCGTCGCCGATCACATGGTGCATGCGGTGCAACCAGTAAAAGGACGACGGGCCGACCCGCAGCAGCTGCGTCTGCCACAGCGGCTCGCCATAGAGCTGGAACGGCGTCGCGAACGACGTTTGGGCGTGCTGCCACGCCCGGTCCCGGGCGTCGTCATGCATCGACAGGTCGATCACCGGCAGCTTGACCTCGAGCTCGGGCAGCACCCGCTGGCGGGCGACGCCGGCCTCGAGTTGCAGCACCAGCCGCAGTGCGTCGTGGGCCGCGGCCAGCTCGTTGAGCACAGACTCGAACAGGACCGGATCGAGGTCACCCTCGATCTGCCACATGGCCCCCAAGTTGTAGGACGGCACGCCGGGGTCCAGCACCTGGTCGAGCCAGACGACCTGCTGGACCGAGGCGAGTTCATGCAGCGTGGGCGCATCGGCGGCAGCCGCCCTCGGCGGGCTCGACGCGGTGGGATCTTGTCGGGAAGGGAACACAGCAACCACGAAACACTCCTGGCAGGGACGTCGCTGGAACGCGGACCGCGGCAGGCCGGCGCGCCGGTGCGTCGAACAATGGAAAAGAGGCCGCCGGTCAGCCGGCCGCAGCCGGGGGCGAAGACGACACGGCCGGTGAGGGAACGTCGAGCGCGTCGGGCACGCGCCGGTCGAGCCTGCGCAGCCGGGGCTGCGCCAGTGCGACCAGCGACAACAGCGCACTGCCGGCACCACAGACGATGAACAAAAAGCCCAGGCCGCGGCCCTTGCCGGTGCCGACCCAAACCCCGAGGCTGTCGGCCCACCGACCCTCCGCGGCCAAGGCCGGCTCGAACACGCGTTCGCCGAGATACCCGGCCAACACCAGCACGGCGCACATGGCCAGCAGGTCGAGCGCAGCAATCCAAGCGAACACACTGCCGCGCGACGCCTTGGGCGTCTTGCGCATCCACAGTGCGCCTGCACAGGCACCCGATGCACTGCCGGCCATCAGTGCGCAGAAGGCACAGACACACCACACGAAGCTCGACGTCGCGAAGCCGGCGAGCAGCACGAACAGCGACAGCGCAAAGTCACCCCCCAGCACCCACAGCATCAGGCGCCGGTTCATCCGCACCAGCAGCAGCAAGACCGAGCCGGCCAGGCCGCCTGCCGCGCCGCAGGTCAGCACCAGGCCCAGCACGTCGCTCGAGTGGGTCGACAGCACCAGTGGTGTCATCATCGAAGTGGCCACCACCAGCAGCCCTTGCTGGAGCACGCCATAGCCGGCCAGGCCGAGCATCGTCGGGGCCGACCGGAAGTAGCGCAGCACTGCGGCCAGGCTGAGCACGGTGCCGTGCGCGAACGAGACCGGCTCAGAAACGGCCACGCCGCGTATCGCATGGCGCGCCCGCGACAGACCGCCGAACGCCGCCAAGGCGCCGCCGGCGACCATCACGATGTCGACCGCGATCACGCCTTCCAGACCGGACACTCCCATCACGTAACCGGCCGCCATGGGCGCGCCGATCTGCAGCAGGCTTTGTGTCATCCCGATCAGGCCGCTGGCCTGGGTCATCTTGTCCTTGGGCACGATGACACTCACCGCGGCGCGATAGGCCGGCGTGCGCACCGCATTGATGATGGCGGCCACGGCATTGAAGACGTAGAGGTGCTCGACCACCAGCCGCTGGCTGAACAGCAGCCAGGCCAGGCACACGACCGACAGTGCCGACATCACGTCGCAGCTGCCGATGACCCAGCGCCGGTCGAAGCGGTCGGCCAGGCTGCCGGCCACCGGCGCCATCAGCACGGCCGGCACGGCGGCGGCGAGCATCGCGTGCGAGAACTGCTCGGCCGAGCCGGTTTGCTGAAAGATCCAGACCCCGAGCGCGAAGCCCATCAACGCCGAGCCGAGATCGAACGCCGTCTCGCTGAGCCACAGCAGCGCGAAGGCCGGGCGCATCAAGGGCGCGGCGCGGGGCACATGGCCCTCGGTCGCCCCGCCCGGCGGCTCGCCGGCCTCGCGGAGCACGGCTTCATTGCGCATGACGGGCGTCCGCGGCGCGGTGCTGTTGTTTGGCCTGCATCACGGCGGCGTCGAGCCGGTCGACGATGGCCCCGACATCGCGCCGCGTCAGGATCAGCGGGGGCAGAAAGCGCAGCACCGCGCCGTGCCGACCGCCGGTCTCGATCAGCAGGCCGTTCTCGAAGGCGGCCTGCTTGATGGCTTTGGCGAGGCCGCCGTCCTGCGCACCGGCGTCGGGGTGGTCCCCGGGGCGCACGATCTCGACGCCCAGCATCAGCCCGCGTCCACGGATGTCGCCGAACTCGGGATGGCGCGACGCCAGCTGCCGCAGGTCCTGTGCCAGCAAGCCGCCGATCTCCTCGGCCTGCGCGTCGAGTCGGTCGCGCTGCACGATGTCCATGGTCGCCTTGCCGGCCACCATCGCGATCTGGTTGCCACGGAAGGTGCCGGCATGCATGCCGCGCGGCCACACGTCGAGCGACTCGTCATAGACCACAGCCGCCAGCGGAAAGCCGCCACCGAGCGCCTTGGACAGCACCAGCACGTCGGGCACGATGCCCGCACGTTCGAACGCGAACATGCTGCCGGTGCGGCCCAGGCCGGTCTGCACTTCGTCGAGCACCAGCGGGATGTCATGTTGGCGCGTCAACGTGCGCAGCTCGCGCAGCCAGTCATCGGACGCCGGGATGCAGCCGCCCTCACCCTGCACCACCTCCACCACCACCGCGGCCGGCTGCGGCACGCCGCTTTCTGGGTCGCTCAGCAGGTTGCGCAGGTAGTCGATCGACAGGCGGTCGGTGGCGCTGCCGTCGGTGCCGAAGGGACAGCGGTAGCGATAGGGATAAGGCGCGAAATGCACACCGTCGAATCTCATCGGGGCGGACTTGGGCCCCAGATTGCCCATCGCCGCCAAGGCCCCTGCCGTCATGCCGTGATAAGCGCCGTGAAAGGCGATGACCGGGTGACGCCGGGTGGCAAAGCGGACCAGTTTCAACGCCGCCTCGATCCCGTCCGACCCGCTCGGGCTGCAGAACTGGATGCGGGCGCGCGAGGCGAACTCGGCCGGCAGCAGCCCGAACAGCTTCTGCACGAATTCAAACTTGGCCGGCGTGGTGAGATCCAAGGCCTGATGCAACTGGCCGGACTGGATAAACCGCACCAGCACTTCAGTGATTTCCGGATGGTGATGACCGAGCGGCAACGCGCCCGCACAAGACAAACAGTCGATGATGTCCCGCCCGGCCTGGTCGCGAATCATCACACCGCGGCCACTTTCAAACACCGCTGCAAATGAGGAGGCGTAAGTTCTGGCATTCGACTCGACTCGCCTCACGGTTTCGTATCTGTTCATGCTGGACTTATTTCCCGGTTGAATGTGCCGTCATCACAGGCACCAAAATGAACGAAGGCCTCGCCGGCGCGAAATGGGCAGCGCCGGGGATGGGGCTTACCGCCGCGTGATGTCCCGCGGACGAAAGCAGTGGTCAGGACGAGAATCAACGCATCCGCGCGAGCGGACAAAATGAATGGAAAACCAACACCGGTCGGCACAAAGGTGCCGAATCTCGGAGCAGGAATCGTGAAGGGAAAGGAAAGAGCGGCTGTGTCGGCGCGGGCAGCGAATGCCGGCGACACCGGAAGAACGGATTCAGGTGGGTCGTGGAGGGACCCACACGCCCACGCGGGCCCGTGGCCCGCGACGTATCGCCGCCGTCGGCCGCGCATGTCGCGACCTTGTTCGCACAGGCGGCTGGCCGGCGAATCTTCGTGTCTGGGTCAATATGAAAGCTTGATGAAAGCCGTGAGCGTTTTGGCTTTCGGGGAAGGCGGCCAAGGGGTCGACTGGCACCACGCCCAAGGCCATGGCCTTGGGCACATCGAGATACACGACCACGGCAAGGCGAGCATTGCCCCACCCATCACCTGGATTTCTTCGCACTGAAGGAGGATCTACTGCCTGATACACGTCGGTTTCCTGCGGAGCCAGTTTTCTACATCCAAGTCAAATCTCTTGCGCCTGCCAATTTTGCGAGGGTCCATATTGATTAACTTGGCGAAATCACTTTACGACCCCGGCACCCGCAGGGACAAGCACGATTTCTCGTAGCGGGTCCGACTTGACGACCGTCACCCACCATCCGAAAGCCCGTAGGGCCGCCACCGCCGGCCGCGCAAACTCGCGGGTTTGCGCAACACACGGCGCTCCGACCCCCTCCGTCGGCTACGGAACTCCGTATACCCCCTGCCGGAATTAACGGGGGTACGCCGAAGGCAACTCGCACCTTCCATACTTATGCTGACATTTCATATTCCGGCCACGGAACTTAATGGACGCCGTGAACTTACGGCGCCCTGACAAAATCTAGGCGCCTTTCAAACTTCTGAATACCTCGACTCAGTCAGGGATTTCATTTTTTTGAAAGGGCCAAAACCCCATTCCGCGGCGGATCGGAAATGGCGCCCCGGTCTTCTTGCCCGCGGCCCTCGCCCACTGCGGCGCGGGCCGTGCAGGCGAAGGGCAGCGCTGCCGCCTCCCTGACCGGACGTCGAGCCGTGAGGCTCGTCGCGCGCCGTCAGTTCAGTGTTCGCAGGCCTACCGGCGTGCGGATGACCGCCTCGCACCCGGCGTTGGGGCTGTCTTTCCAGGTCACCCGCACGTCGAAGAGATGCGGCCGCAGTTCCTCGGCCATCTGCCGGGCGGCGGGATGTGACACGTACAGGTGCTCCAATTCGCAGCCGAGGTCCGACATGCGATGGGCGGGGTGCGGGCCTTGCGCCCACTCGATCAGCGTCGGATAAGCACCCTCGAACGGCATCCGCCCGTCCTCGGGCACCGAGATCCGCCACGACAGGCCGTCGCGGCCCACTTCCACCGCCGGGCCGAGGCTGCCCGGCAGAGATGCCAATGCGGTGTCGATCGAGGCGGTGCGGACCACCCACGTGACCAGGCGCGGCCCGGCAGCCAAGGCACGGCGCATCTCCGGATCGTCGAGACAGAACCAGCGTTTGCGACCGATCGGTGCTGCCCGCGGGTCAGGCGCGATGACCTCCAGGAACAGCGCGGGCCCGAGCCGCAGCAAATGGTTGTGCGTGCCCATCGCTGCATGACGGCCGCCCTTGGGAACCGGCACGCCCAAGCGGGCCTCGACATGGGCCACGCCCTCGGCAAGGTCGAGGGCTGCGACGGTGATGTGATCGAGTTGGAGCATGTGGCCTTTCCTCATCTTCGGCGGTCAAAACCGAAGCCTCACGCGCGCTCGTCGTCAGGCCCCAGCCCTGCGGCCACATGATGCTGCAAGCCCTGCAGCAGCGCAGCGAAGGTGACGCGACAACGCGGGCTGTTGCGCAAGTCCTCATGCATCGTCAGCCAGGTGTCCAGCGACAGGCTCAGCTTGGCGGCCAGCACGCGCACCAGGCCCGGGTCGCGCCGGGCCAACGCCACCTGGCAGGCGCCGATGCCGCCCCCGCTGCGCACCATCGCGAGCTGCGCCAGATCGCTGTCACAGCGCACCGCGAACGCCTCGCGCCGCCAGGCCGGCCATGCCTTGCCCGCCGCACGCAGGAACGGCGTTTCTTCATCGAAGCCGATCAGCCGATGCTGCGT
This sequence comes from Caldimonas brevitalea, assembly GCF_001017435.1. Lineage (NCBI taxonomy): Bacteria > Pseudomonadati > Pseudomonadota > Betaproteobacteria > Burkholderiales > Sphaerotilaceae > Caldimonas > Caldimonas brevitalea. Next base: position 3,065,940 of record NZ_CP011371.1, on the reverse strand, counting down.
CAACTCGGCCATGCTGCGCGGAGTGCCGTGGCGCTCGAGGTAGCTGCGCTGCGCGTAAAGGCCGAGTTCGACACGGCCGACGCTGCGCGCCACCAGCTGGCCTTGATCGGGCTGCGCCATGCGCACCGCGATGTCGGCCTCACGCCGCAGCAGGTTCTGCACGCGGTTGGTCAGGACAAGTTCGATGCGCAGTTGGGCATGCTGAGCCTGCAACCGTGCCACCAGCGGCGGCAGCACCTCGACGCCGATGACCTCGCTGGCCGTCACGCGCACCGTGCCTTTCACGCCCTCGCCCTGGCTCTCGGCGGTGCGCCGCAGGGCCTGCGCGGTGCTGTACATCGCATCGGCATACGGCTGCAGCGCCAGGGCCGCTTCGGTCGGCGTGAAGCCGGTTTGCGACCGCGTGAACAGCGTCAGCCCGAGCGAGGTCTCGAGCGTGGCAATGTGGCGCCCCACGGTGGGCTGCGCCACTGCAAGTGCCCGCGCGGCGCCCGACAACGAGCCTTCCTTGAGCACGCCCAAAAAAGAGCGATACAGCTCCCAGCTGATCTCTGCATCCATGCATAAATGTATAGCTGCACCGTAGATTTCGACAATTCCATTTGAACCGACCCTTGCCCAGAATCACTTCCATCACGACAGATGGAGGACATCAGATGGCTCACGGCAACACCGTCCTGGTACTCGGCGCCAGCGGCGGCATCGGCGGCGAGGTCGCCCGCCAGCTGCGCGACGAGGGCTGGCAGGTGCATGCGCTGAAGCGCGACGCGGCGCCGGTGCCCGAGGTGCGCCTCGGCATCACCTGGCACCGAGGCGACGCGATGCACGCGGACGACGTGGCCACCGCCGCCAAGGGCTGCTCGGCGATCGTGCACGCCGTCAACCCGCCGGGTTACCGTCGCTGGGGAGAGCTGGTGCTGCCGATGCTCGACCACACGATTGCGGCGGCGGAACGAGAGGGGGCCACCATCGTGCTGCCCGGCACCGTCTACAACTACGGCCCGGATGTGTTTGCGCTGATCTCAGAAGACGCGCCGCAACGGCCACTGACGCGCAAGGGCGCGATCCGTGTCGAGATGGAGCGGCGCCTGCAGGTGGCGAGCGCCGGCCGCTGCCGGGTCATCATCGTGCGGGCCGGCGACTTTTTCGGCCCCCGTTCCGGCAACAGCTGGTTCTCGCAAGCGGTGGTGAAACCAGGCAAGGCCGTGACGGCGGTGCAGCTGCCGGGCGACCCCGGCGTCGGCCACCAGTGGGCCTACCTGCCCGACGTGGCCCGCACCATGGTCGAACTGCTGGCCCTGCGGCACACGCTACCGGCCTTCGCCCGCTTTCACATGGCGGGTCATTGGGACGCCGACGGCATGCGCATGGGCGTATCGATCCAGGACGCGGCGCTGCGCGCCGGCATGCACGCAGCACCGAAGCTGCGGCGCTTTCCCTGGTGGCAAGTGCGCCTGGCGGCCCCCTGGGTGCCCACCTTGCGCGAACTGCTGGAGATGCGCTACCTGTGGCAGCAGGAGGTGCGTCTGGACAACCGCCGGCTGCTCGCGGTGCTGGGGCGCGAGCCGCACACACCGTGGGATCAGGCGGTCCGCGCGACGCTGGCAGGCATGGGCTGCATCGGCCCGCCCGCTCCGCCCGACCGGCAGCACGCCCAGCGAGCGTGAGCAGCGCCCCGTCGGCACCTTTGCGCAGCCTCCGCCGCCCTCACGCCAGCGCGATGTCGGGCGGCACGTGCCGCGGCTCCACTTCGTCGACGCTGTCCTCGCTCGGATCGGCCGCCGCCACCACGTCCGACTCGGTGTCGGCCGGCGGCGCCGCTTCGAGCCGTCCTTCCTGGTCCGGCAGAAAACCGCCGGCCTGCTTGCTCCACAGCCGGAAGTAGGCACCGCGGCGGGCGACCAGCTCGGCATGCGAGCCGTCTTCGACGATCTGCCCGTGGTCGAACACGAGGATGCGGTCCAGGTGCGCGATGGTCGACAGGCGGTGCGCCACCACGATCACGGTCTTGTCGCGCATCACCTGATCCAGCGTGTCCTGGATCGCCTTCTCGGTGATCGAATCGAGGCTGGAAGTGGCCTCGTCGAGGATCAGGATGGGCGCGTCCTTCAGGATCACGCGGGCGATCGCAACACGCTGGCGCTGCCCACCCGACAGCTTGACGCCACGTTCCCCCACCATCGAGTCGTAGCCTTCGGGGATCTGCGCGATGAACTCGTGCGCATGGGCCAGCTTGGCGGCCTCCACCACCTCGGCGTCGGTGGCCTCGGTGCGGCCGTAGCGGATGTTCTCTTTCAGCGAGCGGTGGAACAGCGTCGGGTCTTGCGGGATCAGGCTGAGTTGTGCGTGCAGCGAGGCCTGCGTCATGGTGCGGATATCGCGGCCGTCGATCAGCACCTGCCCGCCCTGCGGGTCGTACAGCCGCAGCACCAGGCTCACGAAGGTCGACTTGCCGGAACCCGACAGCCCCACCAGGCCCACACTCTGGCCGGCCGGAATGCGGACTGACAGCTGCCGGAAGATCGGCCGTTCGGGCGTATAGCCGAAGTCCACGTCGCGCAGCTCCACACTGCCCCGCCGCAACACATGTGCCTCGGCCTGCGGCAGGTCGACCAGCTCGTGCGACTGCACGATGGTGTGCACGCCGTTTGAGACATTGCCCAGGTACTCGAAGAACTCGAGAAAGCGGCGGCTCAGGTTGCGGGCCTCGTTGATGATCAGCAGGCACAGGCTGACCGCCATCACAAAGTCACCCACGCCGATCAACCCCTGGCCCCACAGCCGCAGCGCGAACCACAACACGCCGATCTTGAGCGCGGCGGCGGCCGAGAACTGGAACCACCGCACCCGCTCCGAATAGCCGTTGGAGCGCCGCACCGCCTTCAGCTCGTGGCGCAACACCTCGTCGAGATGCTCGCGCTCGAAGCCGAGGCGCGCGAACAGTTTGGCGCTGGTCAGGTTGGTGACCGAGTCGACCACCGTGCCGGTGGTTTCGCTGCGCGCGGCCGACGCCCGGTGGGCATGCGGCTGGCAACGCCGCGCCAGCAGGTAGGACAGGCCGATGAACCCGACCGCCCAGAGCGCGGCGAAGGCGCCCAGCTGCACATGCGCGCCGAACAGCAGCACCACCGACACGCCGATCACGATCGCGATCGGCCAGAACTCGGTGATCAGCGACCACAGCGTCTGCGTCACGCCCATCGATGTTTCACTGATGCGGTGGGCCAGCGCGCCGGCGAAGTTGTGGCTCAGGTAGCGGTGCGAATGGTGCTGCAGGTAGTGGTAGAGCTGGCGCGTGACGTTCTGGCGCTGGCGCGGGCCGAGGCGGATCTGGATCGCGCCACCCGCGCGGCCGAACACCAGCTCGCCGAGGCTGAAGGCGACGAACAGCATCAGCGGCAGCTGCAGCAGATCCACCCGCGTCATCGAGGCTTCCGGCGCCGCCGTGACACCCTTGATGATGCGGTTGACGGCATAGGGGATCAGGATGCCGCAGGTGGCGTTGGCGGTCTCGAGCAACAGCATCGCGAGATACCACCAGCGGTAGCGCGCGACGAAATGCAGGATGAAGCGCAGCGGTGTGGCCGGCAATGCAGGCGTGCCGGGCGCCCGCTGAGGCGCCGCCGCACTCATCGCGGCCCCACGCCGTGCCCTGCCAGCCAGCGCTGCAACCGCTGCCAGCCGTCTGCGGCGGCCTCCGCCCGATAGCTCGGGCGGTAGTCGGCAAAGAAGGCGTGTGGCGCGTCGGGATAGACATGGATCTTCGAGGGGCTGCCCGCCTGCGCCAGCGCGGCCTGCAGCTGTTCGACATGCGCCAGCGGGATGCCGGTGTCCTGCCCGCCGTACAGCCCCAGCACCGGCGCCTTCAGCGTCGCCGCGACATCGAGCGGATGCCGCGGTGCCAGCTCGCTGGTCGGCCCGGTCAGGCGGCCGTACCAGGCCACCCCCGTCTTCACCGCCGGCTGGTGGGCGGCATACAGCCAGGTGATGCGCCCGCCCCAGCAAAAGCCGGTCACGGCCACCCGGTCGGCATCTCCACCCTGCGCGGTGGCCCAGGCCAGCGTCGCGTCGAGGTCGGCCAGCACTTGTACGTCCGGCACCTTGGCGACGATGTCCTCGCGCAAACGTTCGATGCTGGGCGCGCGGGCGGCATCGCCCTGGCGGAAGTACAGCTCGGGCGCGACCGCGAGGTAGCCGAGGTGTGCGAGCCGCCTCGCCACGTCGCGGATGTGTTCGTGCACGCCGAAGATCTCTTGGATCACCAGCACCACCGGGTGCGGGCCGGGACGGTCGGGCGCCGCCCGATAGGCGGGCAGATCGCCGGTTGGCGTGGCGATCTGGACGAGGCCCGCCACGAGGCCATCAGCGGGGGTCAGGATGACGGTGTCGGCCGCCACCGGTTGCACGGCGGTGGCGAAAGCGGAGGTGTCGCGAGCGAGGGTCATGTCAACAGTTCAGTTCAGAGATGAGAGGTCTGGATGCAGCGTATCACCACGCGAAGTTCCACTGCCGCAACGGCGGCGTCGGGATCTCCACCGGACGCACCAGGCCTTCGCGCCGCGGCTCCTGCGCGAACTCGCTCAGCACGTCTTCCTTAATGGCGGCGAACGCATAGCCACCGCGGTCGCGCGGGCGCGGCAGCGACGACACGTCGACGATACGCTTGATGCGCCCCGGCCGCGGCTGCATCACCACCACCCGGTCGCCGAGGTAGACCGCCTCCTCGACGTCGTGCGTCACCAGAATCATCGTGATGCCCTCTTGCTCCCAGATGCGCTGCAGCTCCTGCTGCAGATAGGTGCGGGTGAGCGCGTCGAGCGCGCCGAACGGCTCGTCGAGCAGCAGCACCTCGGGCCGGTTGACCAGCGCACGGGCGATCGCGACACGCTGCGACATGCCGCCCGACAGCTGGTACGGGTAGGCTTTCTCGAAGCCCTTCAAGCCGACCAGTTCGATATGCTCCTGCACCGTGCGGCGTTTGCTGGTGTCGTTGCCGTCGGCATTGAGCAGCCCCAGCCCGACGTTCTGCTCCACCGTGAGCCACGGAAACAGCCGGTGCTCCTGGAACACGATGCCGCGGTCCAGGCTGGTGCCCACCACCCGCTTGCCGTCGAGCAGGATCTCCCCGTGGTAGTCGTCCTCGAGCCCGATCACGAGCCGCAACAAGGTCGACTTGCCGCAGCCGCTCGAGCCGACGATCGAGACGAACTCGCCGGCCTTGATCGACAGCGAGATGTCTTCCAGCACCGTGAGCGGCTGGCCCTTCACTTCATATTGCTTCTGGAGGTCGCGGATCTCCAGGGTGCCTGCAGCAGCTGCCATCGTTGTATGTCCTTTCGAAAGAGTCATCGTTCAGCGCCGCGCGCCGCGCCCGCGCACCAGGCGCGCTTCGACGGCGGCAGCGCCGAGGTTCAGCAAGAAGCCGACGGCGCCGACCACGGCGACGCACAGCAGCACTTGATCCATCCAGAAATGCTCACGGCCGTCGACCAGCAGGTTGCCGATGCCCTTGCCCGACGTGAGCAGGTATTCCGCGCCGAGCGTCGCGAGCCACGAATACAGCAGCGCGAGGTAGACCCCGGTGAAGATCGACGGCAAGGCCGACGGCAGCACGACACGCCGGATCAGCTGCCAGCGCGTGAAGGCGAACACCCGGGCCACCTCGGTCAGCTCGCGCGGCACGCTGCGGATGCCTTCGAAGGTGTTGAGCACCACCGGGAAGAAAGCGGCCAGCGACAGAAACGCCACCTTGGCCGGGTCGCCCAGGCCGAACCAGACCGAGATCAGCGGGATCCACGCCAGCAGCGACACCTGCTTGAACGCATGAAAGCTCGGGCCGACGAACTGATCGAACCAGCGCGACAGCCCGAGCACGGTGCCGAACACCAGCCCCGCCAGAGAGCCGATCGCAAAGCCGAGCGACTGGCGCTGCAGGCTCGCGCCCAGCGACACCCACAGCTCGCCATTGGCCGACAGCCGCTGGGCTGTGTCCCAGACCTGACCAATCGGCACCAGCAGCTTGGAGTCGGTCCACTGAAAACGGTAGGCGGCCCACCAGACCAGCAAGACCAGCGTGGGCAACGCGAGTCCGCGCAGCGTTGCACGGGCGCGGCGCTGCCACAGCGCGACCGCCGGGCTGACTGGCACACGCAGCAGCTTCGATGAAGAGGCAAGAGAACTCATCACCATCCCTTCCTCAGAAACTCTCGGGGCGCCAGCGCAGCAGCCGCTGCTCGACCAGCGCCAGCAGCTTGTCGAGCACGAAGCCGACACTGCCCACCACCACCACCGCCGCCAGCACGACGTCGAGCTGGTAGAGCTGGCGGCCGTAGACGATCAGATAGCCCAGGCCTTCGGACGACGCGAGCAACTCCACCCCGACCAGCGCCAGCCAGGCATGGGTCAGCCCATACCGCACGCCGTTCCAGATCGGCGGAAAGGCCGCCGGCAGCAGCACCTTGTGCACCAGCTGCGGATGGGTGAAGCGGTACACGCTCGCCACCTCCAGGTACTGCACCGGCACATGGCGGATGCCCTGGTAGGTGTTCATTGCAACCGGCACGAAAGCGGCCTTGCCGATCAGGATGATCTTGAGCGCCTCGTCGATGCCCACCAGCAGCATCAACAGCGGCAACCAGCCGAGCGAGGGCACCTGTGCGAACAGCTTGAAGGTCGGATAGAGGTAGTCCTTCGCCGTGGCGGACAGGCCCATCGCGACGCCCAGCAGCAAGCCCAGCCCGGTGCCGGCGACAAAGCCGTAGACCACCCGCTGCAGGCTGATCAGCAAATGGGTCTGCAGCTCCCCCTGCGCGTAGAGGTCGGCGAAAGTCGCCGCGACGGTCGACGGCGGCGGCAGGATCTGCACCGGGATCAGTTCGTGCGCGGCAGCGAACTGCCACAGCAGCAGCACCGCGACCGGGAACGGCCAGGCGAACACCAGGCGCTGCAGCGGGCCGCGCGCGGTCTGCCACCAGGCGGCGCGCCTGGCGGGCGAGCGCCTGGGGGCAGACGCCGCCGCAGTGTTGAGCGCGGCGCCGATGGAGGGGTGCGGCGTCAGCGCGAGCGCCGTTCGCTCGCGAAAGGCCAGCGTGGAAGTCGGGGGCATCGGAGGCTCCGTGTCGAACAACATCAAAGAGGACGCGGCTGCCGGGGCCGCGGGCCGTTGGAAAGCAGTGGTGCTCATCGTGCCGGGCCCTGCCAGCGCAGCACGCGGGATTCGAGCAGTCCCGCCAGCCGGTTCATCAGCGCGCCGAGGGTGCCGATCACCAGCATGCCGAAGATCACCAGCGGCACATCGAAGGCAGCACGCCCGCGGATCACCGTATCGCCCAGCCCCACGCCCTGCTTGGCCAGCAGAAATTCGGCGCCGATGGTGGCGAGCCAGGCCGACACCAAGCCCAGCTGAACGCCGGTGGCGATCTGCGGTGCCGCGGCCGGCAGCACCAACAGCGTGAGCCGCTGGCGGCGCGAGAAACCGTGTACGCGGGCGACCTCGAATTGGGCCGGGCTGATCTGGCGCACTCCCTCGAAGCTGCACAGCGCGACGGGGTAGAACGCGGACAACGCGATGAACAGCATCTTGGCCGGGTCGCCCGAGCCAAGCCAGGTGGCCAGCAGCGGCAACCACGCGAACAGCGAGATCTGCTTGAGCGTGTGGAAGGTCGGGCCGACCAGGCGCTCGGTCCAGCGCGACAACCCCATCAGCAGCCCGAGTGCTGCGCCCGCCAGCGCCCCGAGCACGAAGCCGGCCACGTGGCGCCACAGGCTGGCCAGCACGCCCAACCCGAACTGCGGCTCGGCCACGCTGCGCCAGGCACGCCGCGCCACCTCTGCCGGCGACGGCACCAGGCGCGGGTCGACCCATTGCCAGGCCACCGCCGCCCACCACAGCACCACGAACGCGGCGGGCAGCGCGAGGCCGCGCCAGTCTCGGGAGCGGGCCTTGGAAGCGGTCACTGCTTGCAGTCGAGACATGTTGCTCCCCTCCTTCAGCGCCCGGCCGGCCGCCAACGCTGCACCCATCGTTCGCCCCAGCGCAGCACGCTGTCGAGCAACACGCCGACGACGCCGATCGCCAGCACGCCCACCAGGACCAGGTCCAGTTGCAGCAGCTGGCGCCCCCACACCATCAGAAAGCCGATGCCCTCGCTCGACGCCAGCAGTTCGACGAACACCAGCGACAGCCAGGCCTGCATCACCCCTAGTCGCAGGCCGTTGAACAGACTGGGCGCGGCCGCCGGCAGCACCACCCGCGCCAGCACCTGGCCCAGCCCCAGCCGGTACACCCTGGCGACCTCGAGCAACGGCCGCGGCACCTGGGCAATGCCTTTGTAGGCATTCACCGTCACCGGCACCACCACGGCAATCGAAATCGCCGACACCTTCAGCGCCTCGTCGATGCCGACGAAGATGATCAGCAAGGGCACCCAGCCCACCACCGGGAACTGCGACACGACCTGGAAGCTCGGCAGCAGATAGGCGCGCGCACGGGCCGACAGCCCCATCAACATGCCCAGTGGCAGGCCCACGGCCGTGCCCAGCGCCACGCTCCAGGCGACACGGCGCAGGCTGATCAGCAGATGGTCCTGCAGCTCACCGCTGGCCCACAGCTCTTGCAGCGATTGCCACACCAGCGAAGGCGGCGGCAGGATCTGTGGCGCCAGCCAGCCCCGCTGCACCGCCAGCGACCAGAGCCCGAACAGCCCCAGCGGCAGCAGCGCGCCGGACAGCACGATGGCCAGGCGACGCAGCCACGGGTCCAGGCGCAGTCCTGCAGCAGCCGGTGCGCCGGCGCGCGACAGCGCAAACGGAACGGCGCGTCCCGGGGTCGGCACGGCACTCACGGTCGCAACTCCTGCCCTGCCCTCACGGTGCCGCTACTTTGGCGACGTCGCGCTGCTTGGGATTGCCGTCGACATCGAACTCCGGCCAGTGGCCTTCGAGCTTCAGGTCCTTGAGCGCCTGGTTCACATATTTGGGTTCGATCCAGCCCGCCAGTGGCACGTCGCGGCGGATCAACCGGAAGCGCTTGGCTTCGTCGATCGCTTTCTGGATCGACGCCAGGTAGTACTCGTCCAGCAGCGGCGAATTGCGATCGCGCAGTGTGTAGCCCTCCCAGGTCTTCACATAGTCGCCGTAGGGCGTCGAGCCGGCCTGCCCCCACAGCTTGAACTGCGGGTCGCGGTTCTGCTCGTCCGAGGACCACACCGCCGTTTTCACCAAGGCGTTGACCACCCGCTGCACGATCTGCGGGTACTTCTTTTCAAACTCTTCGGTGACCCAGAAGCTCGTCACGCTGGTGACCTTGGGGTCGCGCTTGATTTCGAACAGGGGCCGGGCGATGCCGCGTGCCTGCAGGTCGAACGGCGTGGTGATGTAGCCGTCGATGTCGCGGGTGGCGAGCGAGGCCTTGGCGGTTTCGGCGTCCATGCTGATGACGCGGAAGTCTTTTTCGGTGAAACCGTGCCGCTCCAGCACGCGCGCCAGCGTCAGCTGACCCGCCGTGCCCTTGTTCACGGCGATGCGCTTGCCCTTCAGGTCAGCCAGCGTCTTGGCCTGCGAGTCGGACGGCACCACGAAATAGGTGTTGCCGAAGCGGCCGAGCGCGAGGATGACCTTGCGCGGCAGCCCGGTGGACTTGCCGACGATCAACGGCAGGTCGCCATGGTGCGCGAAGTCGACCAGGCCGTTGGCGGCCGCCTCGTTGGTGGCCGGCCCCGCCCCGGGAAAGAAGTTCCACTGGATGCGGATGCCGTCGGCGCGAAATTCTTCTTCCAGCGTGCCGCGTTGGTGTGCGGTGGCGAGGATGTTGCCGCCTGCCAGGGGCCGGCCGCCGGTGCCGGCGCCCGAATAGGCGATGCGGATCACCGTGGGCTTGTCCTGCGCCTGCGCCAGCGTCGGCAGCAGCGGCAAGGCGGTCAATGCAATGGCGGCCTGCAGCAGCCGGGTGAGGAAGGGGCGTCGTGTCATGGGTCGAGTCTCGAAAGGCGGAAAACGTCGGGAAGCGCGGCGGTCAGAAGCCGTACTGGAACTGCACCAGCAACGCGTCGCTGTCGTCGACCGCGGCGTCCTGGTAGTCGGTGCGGGCCAGGTTGACCTGGAACTTGGTGGTTTCGGCGAAGAACACGTTCAGGCCCAGCGTGCTGACGCGTATCGAATCGCGCTGGGTGTCGCGGTTGGGGTCCCACACGTCGTAGCGGGCGAAGGCCTGGTAGGACTTGGGCCACCAGTCGTCGTACTTGGCCTGGGCGCGGTAGGCGCGCACCCATTGTTCGCCCCAGGTGTAGAACAGGGTCAGGTATTGGCCGCGGCTCTTGACGGTCTGGGTGGTGGCGCCGGTGCCGCCGGCCAGGGCCTCGTCGCGCCCCTCTGCGTATTCGTAGGTCACGCCGAACGGGGCGTGGTTGTAATAGATGTCGAAGCCGGTGCGGGTGCTGCGGCCTGCCGTGACGAAGGTCTGGGCGCCGGCGACGCTGCGGGTCAGGTTCTTCTTGCCACGGTAATGGGAGGCCCCGACTTTCAGCTCGCGCAGCAGGCTGTAGTAGTCGACCGGCAGCGTCAAGGCGACACGGCCGAGGTAGTCCTTGTGGCCGTTGTCGTCCGACTTGTTGGGGCCGCTGCCGTTGACGATGCCCACCGCGTACTCCAGCAGCGGCGCGCGGTAGTTGAAGCCGTAGTCGACATACGGATCGACGTCGCCTCTGACGATGAGGCCGATCTGGCGTGTGCCCACGCCCAGCGTCGACAGGAACTGCGCCGACTGGATGACCGGCCGCAATTCCTCGCCGACCTGCGCTTCCAGCCCGAACGGAATCTGCTGCTGCCCGAAGCGCAGGGTCAGCTGCGGATCGTCGAGGCCACCCTTGGTGGGCACCGGGCTGTACTGCAGGTAGGCGTCGGTGAGGTTGAACTGGCTGTTGTGGTTGGCCGGGCTGTTGGTGGCGTAGGCGAAGGCCACCCGGTAGTCCAGGTCGCGGCCCTCGGCGTAGTCGCGGAACAGGCTGCCGGCCAGGTTGAGCGTGGCTTGCGAGATGTCGAAGCTGCTGTGGCGTTCGGTCGCGGTGGCGGTCGAGCCGCTCGACGTGCCGGGGCTTTGATGCGTGAAGCGGGCCTGCACCGAGCCACCCAGCTTGGTGCCCCGGGTGGTGAGCGCGGTCTTGGTGTCACGCTGGCGCTGGTTCTCGTACTTGTAGTTCTCGAGGTCGGCACGCACACCTTCGACATCGGCCTTGGTCGCCGTCTGGGTGGCCTCGTTCGCCTGCCCCGGCACCGCGGCCTCGGGCTGGGGTGCTGCGGTGCCGGCCGCCGCGGTGACCTTGCCCGCGACCAAGGCCTTCAGCGCCTGCAACTCAGCCTTCAGTGCCTCGATCTCTTGCTTGAGCTGTTCGTTCGACGGCTCGGCCGCGTGGGCCGGCGCTGCCAGTGCCATCACCAGCAAGCTCGCAGCGCCCACCCTCCCCGCGCCGTGTGCTTTTGTTCGTGTCTTCAATGTCGGTCCTGTCTGTCTCTGATGTTCGTGGTGTTAGGGGTGGCCGCCACCCGTGCTGAACGGCGGCCACCGGTCCTCCCTGTCGTGCTGTCGTTGCGCCGTGGTTGCGACGCTCGCGGCCTTCTCTACGCACGAGGCATGCCAGCCCATGTGAAGCCTGACAGGAGGACCGTTGCTGGTTTTGTGCATGCCGGCTTGCTGTCATCGCAGCAGATGCGCCCCGGGTCATGCTGGGCATGCAGCAGACGTCGCGACAGAGACTCGCCTGCTGCCCCCTTCACGCTGGCACAAAGACTGCACACCAGTCCAGTGAATCACTGAAATCGGATCGGTGCCGTCTGCCCGAGACGGGCCCGCTGCGGCGTTGCAAATGCTCGCGATGCCAGCGGGCATCGCTGTGCTTTGCGCCTTGCATCGCATCCCGTCTCGGACATCCCTCACCGTCCATTTCAATGATTCACTGAACAGCTTCGGCGACCCGCGTCGCCCTCCACCCTCACACGACAGAAGAAGGACCTTTCATTCATGAACGACCGTCTCAGCCGTCTGCGCGCTTCGCCCTCCGTCGCCGTCAAACAGAACCTCGACTACCCGGTGATCGACACCGATGTCCATACCAACGACTACACGCCCGCGCTGGAGGAGTACGTGGCGCAGTACGGCGGCGCCGCACTGGTCGACGAACTGCGCAAGGCCACTGCCTCGCGCCGCCGCAATGCGGAGAACAGCAGCGGCAAGGACTGGTATGCGCAGACGCCCGAGGAGCGCCAGTACTACCGCACCATCCGCTCGCCCTGGTGGGCGCGCGTGACGCGCAACACCCTCGACGTCGCCACCTACCACCTGCCCGAGCTGCTGTACGAGCGCCAGGAGGAACAAGGCTCCGATTACTCGGTGCTGTTTCCCAACAACGTGCTCGCGCCGCTCGCCGCCAAGGACCCGGATGTGCGGCGCCCGCTGCACCGCGCGGTCAACCACTACCACGCCGACCTCTACCGCCACTACAGCGACCGGCTGACGCCGGTGGCCGGCATTCCGCTCTACACGCCTGAAGAAGGCATCGAAGAGCTGGAGTTCGCGGTGAAGACGCTGGGGCTGAAGGTCATCAACATCGGCGGCGGCGTGAAGCGCCCGATCCGTGCCATCGCCGACAAATACCCGCCGAAACACCACCCGGAGTTGGCCAAGTACGCCTCGTACATCGACTTCTACGGCCTCGACAGCGAGTACGACTACGACCCCTTCTGGGCCAAGGTGGTAGAGCTGGGCGTACCGGTCACGACACACTACGGCAGCCAGGGCTGGACCGGGCGTTCGTCGATCAGCAACTACATGAACAACCACATCGGCCACTTCGCCGATGGCTCCGAAGCGTTCGCCAAAGCGCTGTTCTTCGGCGGGGTCACCCGGCGCTTCCCGCAGCTGCGCGTGGCGATGCTCGAGGGTGGCGCGGCCTGGGGTGCCAACGTCTACATCCACCTGATCGACCGCTTTGAAAAGCGCAGCCTGGCCGGCCTCAAGAACTACGACCCGGCCGAACTCGACCGCGAGCTGCTGGTTGAGCTGTTCCGCCGACATGGCGCGTCGCTGACGAAACAACGTGAACTCGACCCCGAGCAGCTGGTACGCGACACGCTGGGCGCCGCCTATGCCAGCGATGCGCGCCAGCCGCAGGGCCTGGAACTCGAAGACTTCGCGGCGGCCGGCATCGAAAAGCCCGAAGACATCCGCGAACGCTGGGTCGACAGCTTCTTCTTCGGCTCCGAGTCGGACGACCGCACCATCGCGGCCGCCTTCAACGACAAGGCCAACCCGCTGGGCGCGAAGATCAACGCCATCTATTCGTCCGACGTCGGCCATTGGGACGTGCCCGACCTGACCGACGCGCTGGCCGAGAGCTGGCGCCTGGTGGAAGACGGCGTGATCTCGGCGGCCGACTTCAAGGCCTACGTCTACAGCAACCCCTACAAGTTCTACACGCAGGCCAACCCGGCCTTCTTCAAGGGCACCGTCATCGAGCAGAAGGTGCAGCGCACCGGGCAACCGGGGTGAGCCGCGGCCGTGGCAACGCCGAGAGGGCCGCTGCCACGGCGAAGCCTGCCGCCCTTGTCGAGCCTTTGCTTCACTTCTGAAAGACCACCATGTCCGTCGAACACCTCACCCTCGCGGCCGGCACCACCCGCCTGCCCTACCTCTACTCGGCACCCGCCTCGGGCACCTTGGCGCCGGCCCCGCTGGTGCTGTTCCTGCATGGCAAGCGCGACGCCGGCACCGACCTGAATCTGCTGCTGCGGTGGCCGTTGCCGCAGCACGTCGAGCGTTCACCCGGCGTGCCCTACCACTTCGCCGGACCGCAGCTGCCGGCGGACGTGAGTTGGCGAGAGCGCAGGAGCGCCGTGCTGGCCCTCGTCGAGCACCTGCTGCAGACCCGGCCGATCGACGCCTCGCGCGTGGTGCTGACCGGGTTCAGCATGGGCGCCGCCGGCGGCTGGGAGCTGGCCGTCGCGCACCCTGAGGTGTTCTCGGCCTTCGTTCCAGTGTCCGGCAAGGTGCCCGAGCACTACGGGCCGGCCGAGTTCGAACGCCTGCGCGACATCCCGGTGTGGGCCTTCAACGGCGAACGCGACGAGCGCGCCGGACCTGAGCAGGCCCGCCGCGGGCTCGCGGCCTTGGAAGCTGCCGGCGGCCAGACGCGCTTCACCGAGATCGCCGGTGGCGATCACTTCATCGAGAGCGCGGTCTACCTCGACCCCGTGCTCGAAGCCTGGTGGCTTGGCCAGCGTCGTGCGGCGCTCGCGCCGGCGGTCTGAACCAGGAAACGCGCATGGACCTGCAACTACAAGGCAAGCGCGCGCTGGTGACTGGCGGCAGCCGCGGCATCGGCAAGGCGATCGCGCGCCAGCTGGCCGCAGAAGGGGTCGACCTGGTGATCGCCGCCCGCGGTGCCGAGGCCCTCGAGACCACCGCTCGTGCGATTTCGCGCGAGACCGGGGTGCACGTCACCGCGCTGACGGCCGACACCTCGTCGACCCGCGAAGTCGATGCGTTGGTGGCCGGCGCCGTCGAAGTGCTCGGTGGCCTCGACATCCTCGTCAACGCCGCCGCGCTGCCCGGCGGCATCTCGACCGCGACGCAGCTGTCCGAGGTGATCGACGAGGAAGCCCTGCGCGACATCGACATCAAGGTGATCGGCTACCTGCGCACCGCGCGGGCCGCCGCTCCGCACCTGATCGCCAACGGCTGGGGGCGCATCATCAACATCGGCGGCTTGGCGATCCACCGCACCGGCCGCCCGGTGGCGACCCTGCGCAATGTCGGCGTGGCCGCGCTGACCAAGAACCTCGCCGACGAGTTGGGCCCGCAAGGGATCAACGTGGTGGCTGTACACCCCGGCGCCACCCGCACCGAGCGCACCGATGCGCAAGCCGCGGCACGTGCGGCACAGGGGAACAGCCTGGGCCGCATCGTCGAGGCCAGCGAGATGGCCGACCTGGTGGCCTTTCTTGCGTCGCCGCGCAGTGGGGCGATCAACGGCGCCGCCATCCCCGCCGGGGGCGGCACCCCGGGGGTGATCCACTACTGAGTCGTGTCGACGTCCTTCTAAGGGGGCGCGGAGCGTAGAGCGCAAGAAGGCCGCGTCGACACCGCGCGGCGCGCCCCCGACGTCTTCCCTCCCTGCGGGCGCCTTCAGGCTTGCCGCAGGTCCCCAAAAGGCGGTGCAGCGCCGGCCTCTCTTCTTCTTACGCTGCCTTACAACCCCACGCACCCCCGGATAGGGGGAGGCGACGGCCCGTCGCACCCTGCTCGCTACACTTCCGGCCACGACAACGGCCGCCGGCCTTCGCAGCGGTGCGCCATGCCTACAGGGAGGGGCTGCTATGCCATTGGGCGATTGCACGGGTGTGCTTCTGGCCGACCGTGGGACGACGGTGCGTGCGCCGCTGAATCACCGACATCGAGGCCTGCGCTCTGCGGCCTGGGCCGGTTTCAGCCGATGAGCACGGTGTCGCCTCTGACCTCTCTGGCGGCTCTCATCGAAGGCCGCCAGCACGCGCGCCTGCTGCGCCTGTCTTTCCCCAACGGCGACGGCCCGGGTGTCGAATTGCTGGTCGAGCGCCTGCATGCCGTCGAATCTCTCTCGCGTGACTATCGCTACACCGTCGAGCTGTTGAGCGACGATGCCAAGGTGACGCTCGAAGACCTGCAAGGCAAGCTGATGTGTGTGTCGCTGGTGCGCGCCGACGGCAGCCTGCGCCACTTCACCGGCCATGTCTGGACCTTCAAGCACGTCAAGACCGACGGCGGCCTCGCGTTTTATGAGGCGGTGCTGGTGCCGTGGTTGTTCTACCTCACGCTGCGCGAGAACAACCGGCTGTTCCACCACCAGACGCTGCAGCAGCAGGTGCAGACGCTGTTGGCCGACTACGGTGCGTTGCCCGTGTGGGAGTGGAACGTCACCGGTGAGCAGCGGCAGTTCACGATGTGCACGCAGTACGCGGAGAGCGATGCCAACGTGGTGCACCGGCGGCTGGAGGCCGCCGGCTACTGCTACCACTACGAGCACACCGACAAAGGTCAGACCTGGGTGGTGTACGACAGCACCCTCACCGCCTCACCCGTCGACGGCGCAACGCCCGAGGTCCGCTTCCACAGCAACGCCGGCGCCGAAGAAGAAAACGCCATCGCTCAGTGGGCGCCAAAGCGTCAGGCCATCTCTGCGCACTACACGGTCTCGGGCTTCGACTTCAAAGACCCCCAGCCGATCCATCTCGGCTCGGCCAGCATCGTCGAGCAAGGCGACACGCCCAAGCTGGAGCAACACCACTACGAAGGCCATTACGGCTTCAAGCACCACTTCGGCGGCGAACAGCTGGCACGCCAGCGCATGGAAGAAGTCGAGGCGCACGGCAAGCAGTACGAAGCGCATGGCAACAACGGCTTTGTGCAGCCCGGCCGCTGGTTCAAGCTGACCGACCACTTTGCCCACAGCGGCGAGGAGGCCGAGTTCCTGATCCTCGAGGTCGAACACGAGGCCCGCAACAACTACCTGCAGGGCGACGACGCGGTTGCCGAGTACCGCAACGTTTTTCGCTGCCAGCACAAGGCGGTCCCCTGGCGGCCAGGCCAGGAGTTCAACAGCAAGACCACCTTGATCCGCGTGCCGCAGACCGCCACGGTCGTCGGCCCCGAAGGCGTTGGCAGCCTGCACGTGGACGAATACGGGCGCATCCAGGTTCAGTTCCACTGGGACCGCGAGCAAAGCGGTAGCTGCTGGGTGCGCGTGGCCACCCACTGGGCCGGTGGCGAGAACGGCCTCATCAGCCACCCCCGCGTCGGCTCGGAAGCGGTGATCCAATTCCTCGACGGGAACCCCGACCACCCGCTGGTCACCGGCTGTGTGTTCAACCAGGCCTACATGCCGCCGTGGAAGCTGCCGGAGCAGCGGGCGCTGACGGGCCTTCGCAGCCGCGAGCTGACGGCCGACGGCGGCAACAGCCCCGGCGGGCGCAGCCAGCACCTGCTGCTGGACGACACCGACCAACAGATCCAGGTCCAGGCCCGCAGCGACCACCAAAGCAGCCAGCTGAGCCTGGGGCACATCACCCGCATCGAGACGACGGCGGGCCGCCAGGAGGCGCGCGGCCAGGGCTTCGAGTTGAGAACCGATGGCCACGGTGCGGTGCGCGCCAGACAAGGCCTGCTCGTCACGACCGAAGAGCGCGTGAACGCCCGCGGCCACAGCACCGACATGGCCGAGACGGTGGCGCGCCTGACCCAAGGCGAGGACCTGCACCAGAGCCTGTCCGACGCGGCCAAGGAAGCACAGGCCCACCTGGGCGGCGACCAGGACGACGTCGTCAAGGCACTGCAGGCGCAGACGGCGGACGTCAAGGGGCAAGGCGGCAACCCGGCCGAGGGTGAGTTCCCCGAATTCCGGGCGCCGCATCTGACGCTGGCGAGCCCGGCCGGTATCCAGACCACCACGCAGGGCTCGACCCACGTGGTGAGCACCGAGCACAACGCCTTCACCAGCGGCGGCCACATCAGCGTCAGCGCCGGCAAGAGCTGGCTCGCGAGTGTCAAGGACGCCGTGCGGATGTTCGCCTACAAGGCCGGCATGAAGCTGGTGGCCGCCACCAGCGACATCGACATCACCGCGCTGAAGGACAGCATCAACTTGCTGGCCAAGCTCGACATCACGCACACGGCGAACCGCATCACGATCACCGCCAAGGAAGAGGTGCTGATCAATGGCGGCGGCAGCTACAGCAAGTGGAGCGGCGGTGGTGTCGTGCATGGGACGTCGGGGCCGTGGCGGGTGCAGGCGACGGGCTTTTCGCATACCGGGCCGGCCAGCATGGGGTCGCCTGGCTTGCCGCAGAGCCTGGAGTTGCCTAAGGGCAACCTGGAGCTGTTCCACGAGTACGTACGCTCCACCGGCGAGCGTGTCCAGGGCGTCAAGCAGGGCGAGTTCAGCGTGCGCGACTCCGAGGCGGCCGGCCACGGCGGTGCGCTGGACGGCAAAGGGTTCAACGCTGTCGCCGGCGTGCCGATGGGCATTGCGGAGATCGTCTATGGCAAAGATCCGAGCAACACCTGGGACGAGGGCAGCTACTTCGGCAAGTTCAACTGGCCCCCCGAGCCGCCAGCCGCGGCCGGCCAGTCGATGTCGGCCCCAGCATCCACTGTCACCGGCTCGCAGGGCTCCCAAACAACAGTCTCGAGGGCCCTCCGCAGTGCGACAACCGCGGCGGCGTCCCTTGCCAGTTCCGTTCCTGCGGCCGCCGGTGCCGCGGACACGCTGAGCAAGGTGGCCGACACCGTACAGGCCGTCCAGCAAGACGGCGTGAAGGCGCTGGTCGAGCCGGCGGTGCAACTCGCCCAGGCCAAGGCCATGCCTGTCATCGCCGAGAAGGCAAGGGGCGCTTTGCCGCCCGGATTCGCCGCCGACCTGGGCAAGACGCTCCTGTCCATGCCCAATGCCCAGCATTCCTCTGAGCCACTCGACATGGGGACATAGACCAACATGACCGAGCCGACCAAAACCCCCGAGGGAGGGCAGGCGCCGAAGAGTGAGCCGCAAACGGCCGTGGCCCCGCTCAACACCATCGCCCCCGAAGACCTGCAGGCCAGCGCCAACGCCTTCGACGCCTGGCTGCGCAAGAAGACCGACAACTACATCACGCTCGACCGCCTGACCACGGTGGCCGGCAGCCTGCCCGTGCTCAGCAGCATCATGGCGTTGGCCAGTGCCGTGATGGACGTGGTGCACATCGTCGAAAGCTACCTCAAGAAGAAGAGCGCCGACTTTTTCCTGTGGGTGTCGCTGGGCATCAACATCATCGGCATCGTGCCCACGCTGGGCGCCGTGCGCATGAGTCTGCGCCCCGCGCTGCACCTCGTCAGAAGCCGCTTTGCCGCCGGCGCCAAGGACATCGGCGCGGCGGTGGTCGAAGTCCTCACGATGGAGTTGGCCGACCACATCAGCGGCTCCCTGGAGAACTTCATCACCCAGGCGACGGGCAAGCTCGACAGCATGCTCAAGGAGTGTGCCGACTGGGCCGACAAGTTCGCCGACTCACTCATCAGCGTGCTCCAGCGCAGCCTCGGCAAAGAGCCGCTGTTCAAGCTCAACACGCCGCCACCGCCGCCCGCACGGGTCGTCTACGACCCCAAGACCACCTCCTTGCTCGGGGAGATGCTGCAGTCGGCCCAGCAGATGGGCCGCAATGCCAAGCACGTGGCGCAGGTGGGCTTGACCCACTACGGCAACGCGTATCGGCAAGCCGGCAACTTCGTCGGCGCCCAAGCCGCCGACCTGCTGTCCAAGGAGGCCCGGGCCACGGTGCAAGGCCTCATCGACACGCTGCAGCAGACCAAGGTCGGCTTCCGCGCCAGCCTGACCCAGCTGGCCGACCCCAACGTCGAGCGCAGCATCATGTGGCTGCTGCAGCGCATCCTGCAGGCGGTGGCCAACCGGCGCAAGACCCGGCATGCGATGATGAGTGCCGACAAAGGCACGCAGGTGCGCGAGGAAATCCCCGGCAAGAAGCTCGAGGCCGTCAACAAACAGGCCAAGGCGGAGGGGGATCCGGATTGTTGCAAGCTCTTTCCGGCCCCCGCCAGCACCACGAGATCCATCAGCTACGTCACCGGCGCCGAGAGCGTCACCCACACGGACTTTGTGCTGCAGGCGCCGCTGCCCATCGCGTGGAGCCGGACCTACCGCAGCAACCTCGGGTCGTTCGACCAGGGCAACCTGGGCGCGCGCTGGCTGAACACCTACACCACCCGCATCGACGTGCAGGGCAAGGGCCGAGGCCGCGAGCTGGTCTACCACGGCGCCGACGGTCGTAGCCACCGCTACCCCTGGCTCGAAGTGGGCCAGGTGCATCGAGATGCGATCGAGGACCGCACGCTCACCCGGGTCAGCGCCACGCTCTTGTGGCTGGACGCCGGCAAGCCGCTGCCCGAAGGCGAGCCCAGCCCCTGGCGGGAGACCTACGAACTGGTCGACACCTGCCCCGGCAAGGCCGGAGCCTACGGCCCCCAGCACTTCCGGCTGAGCAGCCTCACGGCCTCGCACGGTGCCGCCATCCGCCTGCACTACGGCGCCACGCTGCGCGAAGGCCCCTATGCCGGTGAGCAGGTGCTGAGCGCGATCGAGAGCCTGCAAGGTGAACAACTCATCGCCGAGGTGGCCCTGCAAGCCCACGCCCGCACTGGCTGCGTGCTGGGCATCTGGGAGGTCAAGGAGAGGCAACTCGCGCGGGCGCTTGCCGTCTACGAGTACGACGACCAAGGCGACCTGGTGCACGCCCGCGACGAGAACGGCGCCAGCTGGCGCTACCAGTACCAGCACCACCTTGTCACCCGCTACACCGATCGCACGGGCCGGGGCACCAACCTGGCGTACGACGGCACGGGGTCTGACGCCAAGGCCATCCACGAATGGGCCGACGACGGCAGCTACGACACGCGGCTGGCGTGGGACGAGAACATCCGCCTGACCTACATCACCGATGCCTTGGGCGGGGAGACCTGGTTCTACTACGACATCAAGGGCTACCCCTATCGCATCATCCACCCGGACAAGCGTGAGGAATGGTTCTACCGCGACGATGCCAAGAACCTCACCACCCACGTCCATCCGGACGGGGCCACGGAGCACTTCCGCTACGACGAGCACGGCAACCTGATCCAGCACACCCGCGCCGACGGCAGCCGGGTGCATTTCGAGTACGACAAGGGACACCGCCTGACCGGCATCCTCGACCCGGACGGCGGCGTGTGGAAGCGCGACTACGACCAGCACGGCCGGCTCATCGAAGAAACCGACCCGCTCGGCCACAAGACCGAATACGCCTACGACCAGGGCGGACGGGTCATCAAGGTCACCGACGCTAAAGGCGGGGCCAAGAAGCTGGGCTACACCCCGTCCGGCCAACTGACCCGCTACACCGACTGCTCGGGCCGCACCACCGAGTGGGGCTACGACGAACGCGGCCGGCTGGTGAAGACGACCGACGCCGCCGGCAACGAAACCAAGTACCGCTACACCCCGCTGACGCAGGAAACGCTGCAGCGCGCCTGGCAGCCCGAGGACTACGGCAACCACCCCGGCCAGCTGGAAGCGGTGATCGCTCCAGATGACACCGAAGAACAGTTCTGCCACGACGCCGAAGGCCGCTTGCTCAAGCACACGGACGGCCTCAAGCGCAGCACCTCCTACCGCTACACCGCCGCCGGCCTGGTGCACGACCGCGTCGACGCGCTGGGCCAGCGCCTGGGTTATCGCTGGGACCCGCTGGGCCGGCTGGTGGAACTGCGCAACGAGAACGACCAGCCGTACCGCTTCAAGTACGACCCGGTGGGCAAGCTGCTCGCAGAAACCGGGTTCGACGGCAAGACGACCGAATACCGATACGCCGAGGACACGGGCGTGCTGCAGGCCGTGGTGGACGGCAATGTCACCACCGAACTGAAGTTCGATCCGATGGGGCGGCTGCTGCAACGCAAGGCGAGCGTTCCCGGCAGGGAGGAGCAAATCGAGAGCTTCGGCTACTACCCGGGCGGGCGCATCGGCGAGGCGAGGAACGAGCACGCGCGGCTGCAGTGGTTCTACGACGTCGCCGGCAACCTGGTCCGCGAGCACCATGGCTACCAAGGCCCGTTCTTCCCGGAGAAGAAAACCGCCGTGTGGCGGCACCGTTACAACGAGCTGAACCAGCGGGTGGGCACGACGCGGCCGGACGGCCATACGCTGGAATGGCTGACCTACGGCTCGGGCCACATCCACGGCTTGGTGCTAGATGGCCAGGACGTGCTCGGCTTCGAGCGGGATGCGCTGCACCGGGAGGTTTACCGGCAACAGGGCAACGGGTTGGAGCAGCACCAGAAATACGACCCGGTGGGGCGGTTGTTGGAACAGCAGGTGCAGCACAGCCAACAGCGCGGGCCAGTGGACATCAACGAGGCCTACAAGCAGGCCCAGACCAACCTTGGCGCGCAAGCGAGCATCATGCGTCGCTATCGCTATGACCAGGCCGGTCAGCTCGACCACATTGAGGACAGCCGCCGCGGACGGCTGGAATACCGCTACGACCCCGTGGGACGGTTGCTGCACGCCACCGGCGTACACGCCAAGGAGGCGTTCGCCTTCGACCCGGCGGGCAACATCGTGACGCCCGCCGCTGGGGGCCGGGAGCACCCCCAGGCCAATACGCGCCCGGCGCTGCCCAAGGTGCTGGATAACCTGCTGAAGGATTACGCCGGCACGCGCTACTGCTACGACGAACGGGGCAATCTGGTCGAACGCGCGCACAACGGTCAGCGCAGCACCTTCCAGTGGGACGCCTTCAACCGGATGACGCAGGCGATCACAGGGAAGAGTGTCGTAACCTTCGCATATGACCCACTCGGGCGGCGCGTCGCCAAGCGCAGCGAGCAAAGTAGTCCGCACGGTGGCGAGCTGTCATGGGAGGATGTGTTCTTCGGATGGGACGGCGACACGCTGGGCTTTGAGAGCCGCATGCCGAAAGGCACGCGTTGGACCGCCGAACAGACCGTTCACTACATCCACGAACCCGGAGGGTTCGTCCCGCTGTTGCAGGTCAAACGGAGCGAGGCGGTCCAGCTACCTCCCACGACCGATGTAAAGGCCTTGACGGCGGCCAACGGGGGGCAATACGCAATAGAACTCGACCCGCTGTGGAACGACGTGCTCAAGGAGGATGCCGTCCCCTTTGGAAAGGAAGAGATCGTCTTCTACCAGTGCGACCACCTTGGCACTCCCCAAGAGCTGACAGATCACGAAGGCAAGGTGGCCTGGGCCGCGCAATATAACGCCTGGGGGCAGGCCAAAGAAGTGATCGGCGCGGCCGCGCGTAAGGCCGGGTTTTCAAATCTGATTCGTTTTCAGGGGCAGTACCTCGACGAAGAGACGGGACTGCACTACAACCGGCATCGATACTACGATCCCGAAAGTGGTCGGTTCACGTCAAAAGATCCCATCGGCATCGAGGGAGGCTTTAATCCTTATCAGTACGCAGATAATCCGACCGAATGGATCGATCCGCTAGGCCTGACAAGGAAGAGGCAACGCGACGAAAAATCAAACGAGGGCCGGTGCCCTTCGAAACAGCAGCGACTGAAAGAGGCCGGCCTCCCCAGGGCCGGGACGTATCGATTTCTGCCAAGAGAGGGTTATAATCCATGCTCTCCTCTGCCAAAAGGAGAGAGTGGAGGATACCTCGATAGGTTTGGGAATGAGTGGGTGAAAGGCCCTTACCACGGCGATCCGAAGCTTCCGTTTGAATATGAATGGGATGTACAGTTGAGTAAGCGCGGGGAAGCGGCGTGGAATGCGAGACGCGGCGCGAGTAAAGCTCAAGGCGGGGGATACTACGTTAATGTACGTCCGGACGGAATGAAATCGCACTGAGGAGAACGTATGAATATTTTGGATTCACCCGAATTCCAGGCGCACCGGCGGATCGCAGAGACCAAAGAGAGGATTTTCAAAGTTTCAACAAAAGAAAAAAAAGGCGCACCTTGGATTACCGTTAAAACTGACATATCCGACCTGCAAGAAGCCATGGCGACCGCACTCGATTGCAACACCTTTGAAACTGCGGTATTTTTTCTCGATCAAAACGGTGCAGGATCCATGTACTGGTCTTCGCGGCACCCAAACATACTCAACTCCACCCTGATAGATAAGGCGGACATTTTCTAAATTGCCCGCCACAACTTGGCCTGTTTGCTAGAGGAAGTAGCCTCTGTCCACATCCTCTGGCGACAACGACTGCGACAGTGGGAGCAAGCCCAACGGACCGGAAATGGAAGCTGCATGACGAGGCCAAATGCGGCAGACCATGCAGGAACCGCGACGGCCGCGCTAGCAACCCGACACAGCACCCTTGCAGGAGGCCCGGCTCCGCCGGGACCTCTCGTCGCGCCGCTCAAGCCGCCTTCGCCCCCCGCTCCAACGTATACCGATTCACCGGCCGCTCCAACCCCAGGTTCTCCCGCAGCGTCCTCCCCTCATACGCCGTCCGGAACAACCCCCGCCGCTGCAGCTCCGGCACCACCAGATCGACAAACTCGTTCAGTGACTCCGGCAGCACCGGCGGCATCACGTTGAACCCGTCCGCCGCCTCGTTCTCGAACCACGCCTGCATCTGGTCAGCAATGTGCTCCGGTGTGCCCACCACCACCCAGTGCCCGCGGGCGCCGGCCAGGTACTCATACAGCTGGCGCACCGTATAGCCCTCGCGTTTGGCCAGCTGCAGCACCACGTGTTGGCGGCTGTTGCGGCCCTTGTCCGGCTCGGGGAAATACGGCGGCGGCGCGTCCAGGTCCCAGCCGGCGAAGTCCTCGTCCTTCCACAATGCGCGCAGCGTGCCGAGGCCCACCGAGGGGTGGATCAAGCGCTGCAGCTCGGCCCATTTGGCCTCGGCCTCGGCCTGGGTGCGGCCGATCACCGGTGAAATGCCGGGCAGCACCAGCAGCTGGTCGGGGCGGCGGCCGTACTTGGCGAGCCGGCCTTTCACGTCGCGGTAGAACGCCTGCGCTTCGGCCAAGCTCGTCCAGGCCGTGAAGATGGCCTCTGCCGTTGCCGCCGCCAACTCGCGCCCGGGCTCGGACGACCCGGCCTGCACGATCACCGGGTAGCCCTGCGGCGAGCGTTCGAGGTTGAGCGGGCCGCTGACCTTGAAATGCTTGCCGCTGTGGTTGAGCGTGTGCAGCTTGTCCGGGTCGAAGTAGACGCCCGACTGCGGGTCGCGGAGGAAGGCATCGTCTTCGAAGCTGTCCCACAGGCCCTTCACCACGTCGATGAACTCGTGCGCCCGCTCGTAGCGCAGCTCGGGGTCGGGGTGTTTGTCGAGCCCGAAATTGCCATGCACGTCTTCGGCCCCCGTCGTCACCACATTCCAGGCCGCCCGGCCCTTGCTGATGTGGTCGAGCGACGCGAACTTGCGAGCGAGCAGGAAGGGATCTTCGTAGGTCGTCGACGCCGTGGCCACGAAGCCGATGTGGCGCGTGACTGCCGCCAGCGCCGACCACAGCGTCACCGGCTCGAAGTACGACACACGTCCTTGACGGCTGAAGGCCTCCGCCTGGCCACGGCGTGCCACACCGGGACTGTCGGCCACGAAGACCTGGTCGAACAGTCCGCGTTCGGCGGTCTTGGCGACCTCGATGTAGTGGTCGATGTTGACGCCCGAATCGATTTGCGAACCGGGATGCCGCCAGGCGGCGATGTGGTGGCCGGTGGCCATGATGAAGGCGCCGAGGCGCAGCTTGCGATCGCTCATGCGGATGCTTTCTCTAGGCAACGAGGAGTCTGGATGCAGGATCGCGGAAGGCGCAGACCAGTGGCGCGCTTCCCGCAGCCGGCCTCATTGCACAAGCCGTGCCGCGCCAGCAGGGCCTCGCAGCCGCGGATCTGTTGGATGGGCAGCAAGGTCAAGCCCCGCCGCTGCTGCATGTCCAGCAGCACTGCCGGGTTGCCAACGCCGATCGGACCCATCCGCGGGCGCTGCCATGAGTACGCCTCGTTCAGTGGCAGCGACCCGAGCCGCCCGTGCGCACCGCTTGCTGGAAACCTCCGTGCCGACACTCCGGTGCCAACGCCTTCGCGCAGCCGCGCCCTTCTCATGCGAGCCCTACATATGCTCATCCGAAACCCATCGTTCTCCCGCCCCCCTTCCGCCGCTACCCTGGCCCTTCCTTCCTCCACCGTGGCCGATGCCCCCCCGCCATGTGCCAGCTGTTCGGCATGAGTTCCAACGCGCCTGCGACCGTCAACTTCTCGTTCACCGGTTTTTCCGCCCGGGGCGGGCGGACCGGTGAGCACGCCGATGGGTGGGGCATCGCCTTCCACGATGCCAGTGGCTGCAGGTTGTTCGTCGACGAAGGCAGCGCCTGCGATTCACCGTTGGCGGAGTTCCTGCGGCGCCACCCGTTCAAGTCGCGTTCGGTGATGGCGCACATCCGCAAGGCCACGCAAGGCGGCGTCACGCTGACGAACTGCCATCCGTTCCAGCGGGAGTGGCTGGGCCAGCACTGGGTGTTCTGCCACAACGGCGACCTCAAGGGTTTCGAGCCATCGCTGCGCGGCCTCTACCAGCCGGTGGGCACGACCGACAGCGAGCGCGCTTTCTGCTGGATGCTGCAGGAACTGCGCGACTGGTTCCCGGCCCACCCCGGGGCGCCGCTGCCGGGTTGGGCCGAGCTGGCTCCCGCGCTGGCCGAGCTGAGCGCGCACATCGCGCAGCACGGCAGCTTCAACTACCTGCTCAGCAACGCCGACGCGCTGTATGCGCACTGCTCCACCGAACTGAGCTGGCTGCAACGCCGCCCGCCCTTCTCCACCGTGCGGCTGGTGGACTGCGACATGAGCCTGGACTTGAGCCAGACCAACGCGCTCGAGGACTGCATGGCCATCATCGCCACCCGCCCGTTGACCGACGAAGCCGCGTGGACGGCCTTTACGCCGGGCGAACTGAAGGTGTTCGCCAGCGGCGAAGAGGTGTGGGCCCGGACGACGGCGCCGGCCGCAGCCCGCGACGTCGACACGCGTATCGCGTGGGCCCCACGCTGGAGCGTGCCGGCGAGCGCGCTGCAGATGGCCGTGTAAAGCACCCATCGGGCGTCGACGGTCAGCACACGCCGGCCGCGCCGCCTCACGGTGCCGGGTTGGGATAGCGGGCGTGGATCGCCTCGATGCCGTCCAGCACCTCCTGTGGCAGCGTCAGGTCGATGCTCGCGATGTTCTGCCGCAGTTGCTCGACCGTGGTGGCCCCGATCAAGGTGCTGGTGACGAACTCGCGGCTGTTGACGAAGGCAAGCGCGCCCTGCGCCGGGTCGATGCCATGTGAACGGAACAGTTTCACGTATTCATAGACCGCCTGCTCGGTGCGCTCGCCGCTGTAGCGGGCAAAGCGCTGGAACAGCGTGATGCGCGAGCCGGGCGGCCGGGTGCCGGCGAGGTATTTGCCGCTCAGCGTGCCCATCGCCAGCGGCGAGTAGGCCAACAGCCCTGCCCGCTCGCGCACCGCGATCTCGGCCAACCCGACTTCGAAACTGCGGTTGACCAGGCTGTACGCATTCTGGATGCTCACCACGCGCGGCCGGCCGCCGAGCTGGGCCAGATGCAGATAGCGGCCCAAACCCCAAGGCGTTTCGTTGGAGACGCCCACGTGCCGCACCTTGCCCGACTGCACCAAGGCACCGAGCGCGTCCAGCGTTTCTTCGATGGGCACCGTGTACTCGTCGTCCCGGTGCCGGTAGCCGCGCTCGCCGAAGGTGTTGGTGCTGCGGTCGGGCCAGTGCAGCTGGTAGAGGTCGATGTAGTCGGTCTGCAGCCGGTCGAGGCTGGCGTTCACCGCCTCGAACAGGTTGTCCTTGGTGTAGTGCGTGCGGCCGCCGCGCACATGTTGTGGCCGCTGCGCGGTGCGCGCCGGGCCGGCGGCCTTGGTGGCGATCACCACATCCTGGCGGCGGCCGGATCGTTGCAGCCAGCTGCCGATGTAGCGCTCGGTCAGGCCTTGCGTTTCGGGCCGTGGCGGCACCGGGTACATCTCGGCCGCGTCGATGAGGTTGACGCCGGCATCGAGCGCCACGTCGAGTTGCTCGTGCGCGTCGCGCTCGCTGTTTTGTTCACCCCAGGTCATGGTGCCGAGGCCGATGACGCTGACCTGAAGGTCGGTGGTGCCGAGGGGGCGGTATTGCATGGAGATCAGTCCTGTTGAGGGTTCGGAGACCGGGCCCCATCAGCAGTGTCCGTGCCAACGTGGCCCCGTTGCCCACGGCTGCGAGAGCGGGCTCGGCCGCCCGACCTGTTGGGAACACAACCGCCTTGCTGCGTATGCACCAGCGTCAGCTGCCGCATCCCCAGCACAGAGGCGGCAACCACGGCCGATGCACCGCGCAGACGCTGGAACGGTGCTTGCAAAGCCGGGCGCTCTCGCAGCCCCCACCTGCCGTACCAGAAGAGGAATCCGATGTCTTCCGTTCGCCTTACCCGCCGCGTCGTCGTCGCTGCGATCGCACTCGCTGCCGGCGCCCCGGCCTTGCTCGGTGCGCCCCGCCTCGCCCAGGCGCGCCCGGCCCGGCCCAAGGTGGTCCGCTTCGGCGTGTCGCAAGCCGGAGTCGGAACGCCGCCGCGCTCCACCAGCGGCTGGACGGCCGTGGCACAGACACGGCGCTATGTCGAACAGGCGCTCGCGCAAGTGGGCGTCCCGGTCGAATGGATCTTCTTCAAGGGTCAGGGGCCGGCGGTCAACGAAGCGATGAGCAACGACCAGCTCGACTTCACGACGCTGGGCGACCTGCCGTCCATCATCGGGCGCTCGGTCGGCATCAAGGCCAAGCTCGCGGCCGTCACCAGCAAGCGCGGCAACCACTATGTCGCGGTGCACCCGGACGCACCGCTGCGCACGGTGGCCGACCTGCGCGGCAAGCGCATCGGCCTGCACAAGGGCACGGCCTCGCAGCTGGCCGCCAACCGGATCCTCGAAGCGCATGGTTTGACCGAACGAGACGTCAAGATCATCAACCTGGAGCCCGCGGCATCGCTGGCGGCCTTCCAGACGCGCGACATCGATGCGACCTTCGGGACCCTGAGCCTGCTGACGCTGCGCGACAAGGGGCTGGCGCGCGTCCTCTACACCACCCGCCACCAACCCGTCGCCACCGGGCAGGGCCATGTGCTGGTGTCCGAGCGCTTTTCGGCCGAACAGCCGGAGCTGGCGCAGCGGGTGGTGACCGCCCTGGTGAGCGCGGCGCACTACGCCAGCCTCGACGCCAACCGCCAAGAGCTGCTCAAGCTGTGGGCGTCGTCGGGCAGCGCCACCGAGGCCACCTACGACGAGGAGTACCGGGGCGCGCTCGCGCCGCGCATGTCGCCCCGCTTCGACCCGTTTGCCGTGGCTCGCATCCAGCAGGGGGTCGCGGACGCCTACCGCTTCAAGCTGATCCGGCGCAGCTTCGACGTCGGGGCGTGGATCGAGCCGCGCTACGTCGAGGCCGCGGTCGCGCAATTGAAGCTCGACTCGCTGTGGCCGGCCTATGACGCCCAAGGACACCTGCTGACCGCCACTCCCCAGGCCGCAGCCCGATGAGCGCGGTCGCACCGCTGACCCCGACCCTCGACGATCAACGCTACCTGCTGGGCTTCATGGCCCTGGGGGTGCTCGCTGGCACCTCCAACGGCGTGGCCAAGGTGGTGCTGCCGCTGTATGCGGCGTCCTTACACGCCGCGTCATGGCAGATCGGCCTGGTCGGGGGCTTGCAGTTCGCCGGCATGCTGTTGTTGTCGATGCCGATCGGCGCGCTGATCGACCGGCATGGCAGCCGCGCGCTGTTCCGCTTCGGCGGCCTGGGGGCGGCACTGCTGTTCCTGCTCGGCTTCAGCCAGAGCCGGGAGCCGTGGCAGTTGATCGCCGGCGTGCTGCTGTTCGGCCTCATCAACCCTTTCCGGATGGTGGCCACGCAGACCGAATTCCTGCAGCTGCTGCCGCGTTTGAAACCGCGCCAGGCGGGCTGGAACCGCGGCTCCCACACGGCCGGCATGTTTTTCATCGGGCCGGTGCTGGGCGCGGCGCTGGTCGGCTGGGTCGGGTTTCAGCACACGTTTTTCGTCGTCGCGGCGGGCTTGCTGCTGACCGTGTTGATCGGCAACCGCGTGCTCGGCGCAGCGCCGCCCGGGCGCGGTGCCGAGGCGCTCGGCGTCTGGCAGCGGGTGCGGGGCCAGTTCGGGCTGATCGCCCAGCGCGCCGACCTGCGCCGCACGATGCGGATCGAGTGTTGCGGCCAGATCGCGATGTCTTACTTCACGGTGTTCATCGTCCTGCTGGCGATGCGCGAGTTCCACCTGCCGCTGCCACTCGCGGCCGGGCTGGTCACGCTGCAAGGCGCGCTGTTCGTGCTGACCTTGTTCTTGGCCGGCGGTTGGCTGGCGCGCTGGCAGCAGGAGCAGCGCTACCTGCTGGCCTTCACGCTGCTGCTGGCGGCAGAGGCCTTGCTGTCCCTGCCGCTGCACGCGGCGTGCTTGTGGCTGGCCGCCGCCCTGCTGGGGGTTGGGCTGGGGGTGCAGCACCTGACCAGCGTGACACGTTTTGCGGCGCTTGCACAAGAACTGGGCCGCGGCCCGGTGGGCGGCCTGTTCACGCTGGCCGGGCCCGCCGGCGGCCTGTTCGGCGCGGTGGCGGGCGGCTTGCTGGGGCAGCACTTCGGCTTGTGGAGCGGCTTCCGCGGGCTGGCGGTGGTCTATCTGTTGGCCGTGGGGTGGCAGCTGGTGCGGCTGCGGCGCGGCGGCCTGGGAGAGCCATCGAGCGCCTGAGCAGGGTGTCGGCCCGGTCCGGTCCACGACGCTCTCGACCCCGACCACCTGAAGCTCAAAACCCTCGCCGAGGGAAAGCACCGGCCCTCCTGCCTCCCGTCCCTCGGCCGCCCTCGCGCACCCACCGCTCGTGCCCGCACGGCGTCCTGGCGCTCGGCAGCGCCGCGGCCTACCCTGTGCACATCCATCCGCGGCTCGGGTCGCTCGGGCATGGCGTCCACCCCGGTGCAGTTGAGAAGGCGAGGATCAGATGCAGGCATCCCACCCCCCTCCGCCGGGCCGGCAGGGCGACACCGCCCATCGACCTGACGCCACGACGCAAGCCCCCGCCCAAGGTGACGACGAGGCGGTCGCGCTGCGCGATCTGCGTTGGCGGTTCTGGTGCACCTTGCCGCTGACGGCCGCCATGACCGCACTGGAAATGGCCCCGCGCCCGCTGGGTTGGATCTCGCCGGGCCGGCAAGACTGGCTCGAGCTGCTGCTGTCGCTGCCGGTGGTGCTGTGGGCCGGCGCGCCGATGTTCATCGGCTGCGCGCAGTCCATCGCGCGCCGCACCCCCGACCGGTGGACGCTGTTCGGCATCGGCACGGGAGCCACCTTTGTGTACAGCGTGGCAGTCACCCTGGCGCCTCGCCTGTTTCCCGTCACGGCGGCGGCCGACGGCTGGACCGGTGTCCATCTCGAGGCCGCCGCCGTGATCATCTCGCTGATGCTGGGCCTCCAGATGCTCGAGCTGCGGGCCCGCGCGGTGGCGCAGCCGGTCGTCTCACAGGCCCTGCCGCCGCCGATCGTGCAAAGGGTCGCCCAGGCGCAGCGGTCCCAGGCGTCGATGCAGGCCTGGGCCGACGAGCTGGCCGGCCATGCAGTGCCCGCGCTGCTGACCATCGCGGTGCTGACATGGCTGGCCTGGGGTGTGCTCGGCAGCGAGCAGGGTTGGCAGCTCGGCCTGGTGCATGCGGTCGCCGTGACGCTGATCGCCTGTCCCGCGGCGCTCGTGCTGGCCACGCCGCTGTCCGGCATGGTGGCCATCGGGCGGGCGGCCGCCCTCGGCATCGTGTTCCGCGATGCGACGGCCCTCGAGCAGTTCAGCCGCATCGACACGCTGATGGTCGACAAGACCGGCCTGGTCACGCAGGGCCAACCGACCGTGGCGTCTGTCGTGGCGGCGCCGGGCGTGTGCGAAGACGAGGTGCTGCGCCTGGCCGCCAGCCTGGAGCAGCAGGGCCGACACCCCCTCGCGCTCGCCATCGTGGCGGCGGCGCGGGCGCGCGGGCTGGTGCCGGAGCAGGTGCAGGACATGACGGCGGCACCGGGCCGCGGCATGCGCGGCAGCGTCGCCGGCCAGCGCCTGGCGCTCGGCAACCGCCTGCTGATGGCGCATGTCGGAGTCGACCTGTCCTTGTTGCAGACCCCTGCTGAGGGCCTGCGCGAGGCGGGCTGCAGCGTGGTGTTTTTGGCGTATGAGCCACCGCTCGGCCGTCCGGAGGGGCTCGCACCGGACCGCACGCAACCCCATCCACTGCTGGGCCTGCTGGCGCTGTCCGACCCGATCCATGCGACAAGCGCCGAGGCGGTGCAGGCCTTGCATGCCACCGGCCTGCGTCTCGTCATGACCACAAGCGACGCGCTCACCACCGGGGTCGCGCTGGCGCAGCAACTCGGCATCGACGAGGTCTATGGCGAGGTGGAGCCGGGCGACAAGCTGACGCTGGTCCACCGCCTGCAACGCGAAGGCCGGGTGGTGGGCATGGCCGCGGAGGGCCGGCGCGACGCCGCGGCGCTGGACGAGGCCGACGCCGTGGTGGCGCTGGGCCTCGGCAACAACGCCGCGATCGACCGCGCCCACGTCACGCTGGTCGAGCCCGATCTGCTCCGCATTGCCCGGGCCCACGCCGTGGCGCGGGCCGCCGTCGTCAACATGTGGCAGAACCTGGCCTGCGCCTTTGTATGCCCGGTGCTCGGCGTGCCGCTGGCGGCGGGGCTCTGGTATGCGTGGACCGGCTGGCCGTTCACACCGGTGATGGCCGCGCTGGCCGGGGGTCTGTCATCGCTGGCCGTGCTGGCGAACGCAATGCGCCTTCGATCGGTCGCCTGACCCGGCCCCGGCGGCGCCCCCGCCGGCTCAGCCCCCCCAGGACCGCACCATCGTGAGCGCCAGCCCGCCCGCCGCACAGGCGGCCAGCAACGGCAGCACCCCGACCTTGAACCGGAACAGCGCGACGGCCGCGGCAACCGCAATCACGGCGGAGGCCACGTCGAACGGGCCCCGCAAGCCCTGGGGCCACAGCACGTGGTAGGCAAAGAACAGCGCCAGGTTGACGATCACGCCCACCACCGCCGCCGTGATCGCCGTCAGCGGTGCCGTGAACTTCAGCTTGCCGTGGGTCGATTCCACCAGCGGCCCGCCGGCGAGGATGAACACGAACGACGGCAAGAAGGTGAAGAAGGTCACCACCGCTGCCGCCGTGGCGCCCGCCAGGAACAGCGCGTCGGGCCCGAAGATCTGCTTGAACCACCCGCCGACGAATCCGACGAACGCCACCACCATGATCAGCGGGCCGGGCGTGGTCTCGCCCAGCGCCAGACCGTCGATCATCTGGGCGCCCGACAGCCATTGGTGCTGTTCCACCGCACCCTGGTAGACATAGGGCAGCACCGCATAGGCGCCGCCGAAGGTCAGCAGCGCGGCTTTGGTGAAGAACCAGCCCATCTGCGCCAGCGTGCCGTGCAGCCCCTGGAGCGCGACCAGGGCGGCCATCGCCGCCAGCCACAAGGCCCCGCCGACGCCCAGCACCTGCGCCAGCCCCCGCTTTGAGAAGCGTGCATGCGCCGGTGTCGGCGTGTCGTCGTCGATCAGCGCGGCGCCATAGTGGTGTTGGGCGGCACCATGCCCGCCGCCGAGGGCGAACAGGTGCGGCGCGCGCTTGCCGCCCAGGTGGCCGAGCCACCCGGCGGCCAGCACGATGGCCGGGAACGGCACGTCGAACGCGAAGATGGCGACGAAGGCGGCCGCCGCGATGCCCCACAGCCAGCGGTTCTTGAGCGCGCGGGTGCCGATGCGGTGCGCCGCATGCAGCACCAGCGCGGTGACGGCCGGTTTGATGCCATAGAAGATGCCCGCGACGACCGGCACATGCCCGAACGCCACATAGACCCACGACAGGCCCACCAGGATGAACAGCGACGGCAGCACGAACATTGCGCCGGCGACGATGCCGCCCCAGGTCCGGTGCATCAGCCAGCCGATGTAGGTGGCCAGCTGCTGCGCTTCGGGCCCGGGCAGCACCATGCAGTAGTTGAGCGCGTGCAGAAAGCGCTTTTCGCTGATCCAGCGGCGCCGCTCGACCAGCTCGGTGTGCATGATCGCGATCTGCCCGGCCGGCCCACCGAAGCTGATGAAGCCGAGCTTGAGCCAGAACCAGAAGGCCATGCGCAGCGTCAGCGGTGCGGGGGGCGACAGGTGGGCCGGTGCCGCGGTTTCGCCGGAGGCGTTGCTGGCGGACGGGGTCATCAGGGGTCTCCGCGGGCGGCGCGCCGCACACCGAAGACGGCGCGCGCGGCCAGGATCAAGGGGTCGTCGTCCGCCGGCAGGTCTCGCAGCCGCGGCCGTCTTCGATTCGAGGGCGACATGCTAGCGTGTTCACATGAAAGCCCGGCGTGCGGCCCGGCGAGTGTCTCCCTCCGCGAGGCGAGGTTCGCGGACAGACCACCGTCAGGCGGCGGGCCGTCCGCGACGCCCCGCCCTCCCCGGCATCGCCGTTGCTGTAACTGGGCCATGGACCGACTCGAACTTCACCAGAACGACCAGGGCCCTTTGCCCCATTTGTTGGCGCTTCCGGCCGCCGCAGCTGCGGCGGGCCGGCGGCACCCGCTGCTGTGCTTTCTGCACGGCTACGACGAAGGGGCCCCCATGCCCCTGCGCCAGGCGCTCACGCTGCACGGCCCGCTGGCCGCCGCCAGCGCGGCCGTGGCCAGGTCGGACTTCATCGTGATGGCACCACAACTGCCGACCCGCGGAGACCATTGGTGGCGCCATGGCGACGCAGTGCGGGAGCTGTTGGCACGCGTGCAGCAGCAACACGGCGCCGATCCGCGACGCACCTATCTGACCGGCTTCAGCTTCGGCGGCAATGGCGTGTTCGACCTGGCCCTGCAGCAGCCCGGCGTGTGGGCGGCGTTGTGGGCCGTCGACCCGACGCGGGTGCCGCGCCGCGACCCCGGCCTGCCCGTGTGGCTGTCCTCCGGCGAGATCTCGCGGCATCAGCAGCGCGCCTTCGTGCAGCGCCTGGACCTGGTGGCGCCGCAGGAGGGTGCAGCCGGTGCCCGCATCTACGTCGACCAGGGGCAGGACCATGTGGGCACCGCCCGTCTCGCCTACCAGAACGACCGCATCTACCGCTGGTTGCTGTCACACAGCGCCGTCACCTGCGCTGCATAAGGCGCGCGCCGCAGGGGGCGGTGGGGTGCCGGCCCTAGTGGCCCGTACCCCTGGAATGACAAGCCACTAGACCGCCGGGTCCCGCACCGGCAGCGCGTTGAGCGGGATCTTGAGATAGCGCACGCCGTTGGCCTCCGGCGGCGGCAGTTGCCCAGCCCGCACGTTGACCTGGATCGACGGCAGGATCAACGTGGGCACGTCGAGCGTGGCGTCGCGGGCGGTGCGCATTGCGACAAAAGTCGCTTCGTCGATACCGTCGTGCACGTGGATGTTGCCGATGCGCTGCTCGGCCACGCTGGTCTGCCATTGCGCGGTGCGTGTTTTGGGCGGGTAGTCGTGGCAGACGTACATCACCGTTTCGGGCGGCAAGGCCAGCAGCCGGCGTATCGAGCGGTACAAGATGTGCGCGCTGCCGCCGGGGAAGTCGGCGCGTGCCGTGCCGACGTCGGGCATGAACAAGGTGTCGCCGACGAACACCATGCCGTCGACCCGGTAGGCCATGTCGGCCGGCGTGTGGCCCGGCACCAGCATCGCCTGCACTTCCAGCTGGCCGACGCGAAACACCTCACCCTCGGTGAACAGGTGATCGAACTGGCTGCCGTCGGGCAGGAATTCGCGTTCCAGGTTGTAGATGGTCTTGAAAATCTGCTGCACCTGGCGGATGTGCTCGCCGATCGCGATGCGCCCACCCACCCGTTCTTTCAGGTAGCGCGCCGCCGACAGGTGGTCGGCATGGGCGTGCGTCTCGAGGATCCAGTCGACCGTCAGGCCCTGCTCGCCCAGGTAGGCCAGGATGCGGTCGGCCGAGCCGGTGTGGGTGTGGCCCGACTTGAAGTCGTAGTCGAGCACCGAATCGATCACCGCGGCGCGCCGGGTCGCCCGGTCGGACAGCACATAGCTGACGGTCGACGTGCCGGTGTCGAAGAAGGCCTGGACGCAGGTGCTGGGGCTCATCGTGGCATGCTCGCGGGTCGCAGGGCGAACAGTATAGGGAATCGGATCGACCGGGCGGCCGACCCTGCTCGAAGTCCCCGGTCGGTCGTACCGCCTCGCGCCTGCGAGCGCAGCGGCCTGGCGGGCGCGGCCGTGTCGTCCGTGCCGCGCCATGACAATACGTGCGCGGCGGCCCGGTGCGCCCTTCCGGGCCGCGCCGACCTCCCTCCCTCTGTCCGGAGAACCGATGCCTGTTGAAACGTTGTTCCGCCGTATCTGCCTGGCCCTGCTGGGCCTTTACGCCCTGGTCTTTGTCGGCTGTGCCTACGGCGTGATCGCGCTGGACCTGACCCACCTGTTCGCCGAGGACGGCACGCTCGAAATGCTGGAAGCGGCGGTGCTGGCCGTCGCCTGCGTCGTCTTCCTCGTCGGCGCTGCCCGGCGGCCGCAGCCGCAGCGGCTGATCCTGTTGTTTCTGGCGCTGCTGATGCTGGCCTTCTCGTTGCGCGAGCTGGACGTGGAGCGGTTCGACGTGCCCGAGTTGGTGAAGCAGTTGGGCGCCGGCAAAGGACGCAACGTGCTGCTCGGCAGCGGGCTGGCCCTGATCGTGGGTTACGCGTCGCTGCGGTTCGGGTTGTACTGGCGGGCCGGGTTCGGCTTTTTGCACACCACGGCCGGCAAGCTGCTGCTGTGGGGCGGCGCCTTTGTCGTGCTCGGGGAGCTGTTCGAGAAATACTTCCTGGTCCCCCATCACGTCTTGTTCGAAGAGTCGTTCGAACTGCTCGGCTACTGCCTGATCGTGCTGTGCGGCGTCGCGGCGCAGCTGGTGCCGACGTCGACCGTCCTGTGGCCCCGCCCCGCCCTGCCCAGGCGAAACTGAAGGGCGAGATGGCCGGGATAGACCCGCCTCATTCGGGGCTCACCCCGGCGCCGGTGGGGTCACAGTGGAGGCATGTTGAAACTCGCCTTCGCCGCCCTGCTGGCCGCCCTCGCCGCCCCCGCCGCTGACGCGGCCGCCGCACTCACCGAGACCGAGCTGATGTGGTTGAAGGGCGCCGCCCCCGTGTTGCGCGATGCCGAACAACGCCGCCTGCCGGTCGACATCGTTGTGCAACCGCAGGTCGAAGCCGGCCATGCCCCGTTGGCGATGGGCTATGTCAACGGGCGCTGCAAGCTGGTGTTGACGATGCGGGGCAACCCGCAAGCCGAGACCACCTTGCAGGGGGTGCCGGAGCATCTGAAGCGGGCGGTCATCGAAGCGGTGACGGCACACGAGATCGGCCATTGCTGGCGCTATGTGCAGGGCGCCTGGCACACGCTGCCGGCGGGTTTCAGCGAGGCACCCGACGACGGCAAGGCCGACCGCTCCACCTCCTGGCGCGACATGCGCCGGGCCCGCCGTGAGGAAGGCTACGCCGACCTGGTGGCGATGGCCTGGACGCTCACGCACCACCCCGAGCACTACCGCGACGTGCACGGCTGGCTGACGCAAGTGCGCGACGACGTGCCGGTGGCCGGCAGCTTCCACGACACGCGGGCCTGGGTTCGCCTGGCGCGCGACGCCTCCATCTTCGGCGCCGCCGAGAGCCCGTTCGAGCAAGCGCTCGGGGTTTGGAAACAAGGCCTGCTGGCGGACGATTAGGACAGGAGAGCCTATCCCTACAGCTGGTGCCAGATGCTGAATATCGGGCTCGTCGTAAAGTCCACAGCTCCACCAAGCGCTAGGCCCTTGTCGTGCTCACTCGCCTTCATATCTTCCTCTGCGGTATTGCGTTTCTGGGCACAGGTTTCGCTGCCGGTTTCCCGGCCATCCAGGGACAGTTGGCGAATGGAGCCTCGATCGCGGTAGACGTTGAGCTGAATCCGCCCACGGTTTCCGTTTGGAGACAGGGAAAGGGTGGCCCTTCCGAAACGCAAACGTTCGAACGCGAGCCCTGCGTGTTCAAGGAGCTGGCGGCAGACGGCAGCTACCGCCGCTCTCTCACTTGCAGCGGCAATGGTCGCTCGCCCCTCGCTGGCGCAACCTATGTTGCCACCCCTGTAAACGGCTCATGCGAGAACGGCGACGCCGAGTTTGTGTATAGGTGCGTGTCGGGTTGTGAGGCCAAAGGCTCGAAAGCGCCTCGCATCCTTTGGCAAGGGCACTGGGAATGTTGAATGAACCTACGCGCGTTCCGGCTGGTGAGGACTCGTCATCCCCGGTTACTCTGCGCGCTTAATGACATCGAGATCATGCAGAAGGACCCCGATGCCGGACTCGGCGTCCTTCGCCAGGTCCGCATCGTCGAATAAAAAATGGATGATGGCACCTGTGGGGACGTACGCAGCATTGACGCTTACAAGGGTGCGTCTGGGCAGACGCCCTGCGTTTGCACTCGAGTTCGAGTCACAGCTCGTGGGTCGCCAACAGGCCGTCGTCCACCGAACTGCACGCCAAGTCGAGCAGATGCGGATGGTGGGTGAAGATCAACACCTGCCGACCGGCGCCGCCGCGTGCATACGCCG
Source organism: Caldimonas brevitalea (assembly GCF_001017435.1). NCBI lineage: Bacteria > Pseudomonadati > Pseudomonadota > Betaproteobacteria > Burkholderiales > Sphaerotilaceae > Caldimonas > Caldimonas brevitalea. Next base: position 3,027,726 of record NZ_CP011371.1, on the reverse strand, counting down.
CCAACGCCTGCAGCATCCGCCCCGCCCGCACGTCGTCCGACGTCATCAGCACGTCGTCGAGCACCAGCGGCATGCCCTGCCCGCTCGCCTGGTGCAGCTCCAACGCAGCCAGGCGCAGCGCCAGATAGAGCTGGTCGCGCGTGCCCTCGCTCATCTGCGCCACCGTGATGCGCGCACCATCGTCGCGGTGCGCCAGCAACACCGGCCGCTCGCCGCTGTCGTCGCTTGACAGCCGGGCGTAACGCCCCCCCGTCATGCGCGCGAAGTAACCCGAGGCGGCCGACAACATCGGGCCTTGTGCGCGCTCGCGAAAACGTCGCAGCGATTCGTCGAGCAGGGCGTGCGCGAGCCTCAGGCGGGCCCACGGCGCCAAGCCCGAGCGCACGGTCGCCATCGCCTGCTCCATCTGCTCGCGCGCTTGCGCGGCCCGGTCCGAGGTGTCGATCTCGGCCAAAGCTCGCCGCGCCGCTTCCTCGGCCTGGCGGGCCTGGCGCACCGGCTCGTCGAGTGCCTGGCGGGCGTCGGCCGCGGCACGCAGCTGCTGCTCGAGCGCGGCGGCGTCGTGGCCTTGCAGCAAACGCCGCAGCTCCTCGACCGAGCGCGACGACGCCTGGCGCAGCTTGCGCTGCGCTTCTTCGGCCATGCGCGCGGCGTCGCGGCGTCGCTGCGAGCGCGCCTCGGCGTCGGGCAGTTGGGCCGCGCTGTCGACGCCGGCCGCAGCCACCCATTGCGCCAGCAGCGCTTGCTGCGCGGCGGCCTGTTGTTCGTGCTGGGCCAGGGCCGCTTGCGCCGCGGCCAGGCCGCGCTCCAGCGCACGGCGCCGTTCGGCGGCGTGGCGCGCGCCTTCGAGCCGGGCTTGCAGGCGGTCGACCAGCAGCCGCGCCGCCGTGCCGCCCTGCTCCGGCGCTGACGCGGCGCCGCGCACCCAGGCCTCCCCGAGCAGCGCCGCCACTTCGCTGGCCTGCAACTCCAGCAGTTGCAGCGCGCTGTCGTGGCCGTCGATCACGGCGTCGGCCGCGGCCAGCGCCTGCTGCAACTCGCGCCAGCGCAACAGCTGCCGCAACCGGGCACGCACCACCGAGGCCGAGGCTGCCGGCGTCAGTTGCAGCCACCCGAGGTGCGGCACGAGCGCATGCTGCGCCTGGGTCACGGCGCCTTGGGCGGCGGCCAGCCGCTGTGCCGCCAGCTGCCGCTGCCGCTCACGCTCGACACGCTGGCCTTTGACTCCTTCGATGCGCAGCGCACGCTGGTCGAGGTCGGCCTTGACGCGCGCTGCGGCGGCTTGCAAGGTGTGCAGCCGCGCGGCCAGCGGCACCTCGCCGGTCGGCGGCGCCGGTGCGTGACCGCCGAGGCCGGGCAGCGGGTCGAGGGCCCGCTGCAACAGGTCGATCGCGGCAGCCCAACGGGCCTGCTGGGCGCGCTGCTGCTCGCGCAGCGTGTCCAGCTCGTCGGCCAGGCGCAGTGCGTCGCCCAGCTCGGCTTGCCATTCGCGCAGCGCGGCGGGGCTGGTGTCGGGCAGGCCGGCCGCCGCCAGACGGGCGCGCCAGGCCGCAGCCGCCGCGTCGGCCGCCTGTGCGGCCTGGCGCCGCTGCTCGGCCAGCGCGACGCGGGCCGCCTGCATGTCGCGCACTCGTTGGCTGTCGAGCTGGATCTGCGTGGCGCGCTCGGTGTCGGCGCTGAACAAATCGCTCAGGTGGTCGGCCAGCCGCAAGGCCGACTCGAAGCCGGCCACGACGGACACATCGCCCGGGCCAGCGTGCAGGCGGGCGAACTCGGCCGCGGCAGCCTCGGGCGACAGGCCGCGGTCGACATGGGCCCGGCGCACCAGCGCCCAGGCGCTGTCGCGCCGCGCCCGCGCCTCGTCCACCCGCAACCGCGTCACCAGCTCCCCCTGGGCCGCCAGCCGGTCGAGGCCGCCTTGCACACGCTGCAGGTCGGCACGCAGTGTGGCGTCTTCGGTGTCGATGCGGCGCAGTTCGACCTGGGCCTCGCGCGCTGCCATGTCGGCCACCTCGAGTTCGGCGGGCAGCAGCGGGCGCACCTGGCGCAGGCCTTCGACGTCGGCCAGCTGCAGGCGGTGCAGCAACTGGCGCAGCTGGCGTTCGCAGGTGCTGGTGTCGGCCTGCAAGGTGTCCAACGCCGGGCCGCTCTGCTCCAGCGACCGGCTGCCGTCGAGTGCGGCCTGCAGGGCCGCGCGGGCGGTGTCGGGCGGCAAGGGATCGAGGGGGTCGTGCTCGGGCGCCGCCAGCGCCTCGAGCTGTGCGGCCGCGGCGTCGTGTTGCTGCTGTGCGCGCTCCAACGTGCGGAGCGTGTCTTCCACGACGGCCACTTGCGTCGGGTCCGGCGCCGCCATCGGCGCGCCGCCGGCATCGAAGGTGGCGGTCAGCGCGGCGGCCTCCGCCGCGAGGCCCCGGCGAGCCGACACGGCGTCGACGCGCTGCTGCCGGCGCGGCTCGGCGCTTTGCACCGCGACGGCCAGGCGCTCGATGGCACCCGCGGCCGCCAGGGCCACCGTGTCGATGTCGACGCTCAGCACTTCGGCGCCGAGCCGTTCGATGTCGCGGCGGGCGTCGGCCATGCCCGCCAGCGCCGCGTCGAGTTGAGCCTGCGCACGGGCCCGGTCTTCGGCGGCCGACGGCGGCAGCAAGGGCGCATCGGCCAGCTGCTGCAGCTCGTCGACCGCCCGGTCGTGCTCGTCCAGCTGCGGCGCCACCGCCCGCAGCTCGGTGTAAAGCTGCAGCCGGCGGTCGGCCTCGAGCACGGCCTCGTCGAGGCGCCGCAGGGCGGCAGCCGCTTCTTCATGGCGCCGGTTCAGGTCGCTCCATTCCTTCGGGCGCACCAAGGCGTCCTTGTAGAGCTGCCGCTGCTCCGCGAGGCGGCTCAAGGCTTCGTTGAGGCGCCCGCGCCGGGCCCGGCTGCCCGGCATGAAAAACTCGCGCGCCCGCGTGTCGAGCGCCGACAGGATGGCCGGGATGCTCTTGGCGCCCGCGCTCGCCTCGAACAGCGCCGCCCCCACCTCACCTTCACCCTTCAACAGCTGCTCGCCGCCCCAGCGCAGCCGCGCATGGTCGAGGCCGAACATGGCTTCAAAGTCGGGCCGCGTGAGGGCGGCGGTGAGGGCCGCTTCGTGCTGGGGTGCCGGCGACCGCGAGGTGTCGACGGCACCGGTCGCCGGGTCGAAGTAGCTCAAGGTCTGCCCCCGCCCCTTGCGCCGCATCAGCGCGACGGGCCGGCCGTCGCCGTCGAGCAAGACCGCACCCACCTGCATGGTCACCTCGGGGCGGTAGTTGTCGGCGCTGTTGTGCGGGATGCCGAAGCGCAGATCGCACAAGGCGCGCAGCATCGACGACTTGCCCGCCTCGTTCGGCCCGCACACCAGGTGCAGCAGCGGCGCGCAGCCCGCGTCGGGGCCGCTGCGTTCGAAGTCGAGCACGCGGCCGGTGAAAGGGCCGAACGCCACCAGGTGCAGTTGCAGCAGCTTCATCGACCCGCTCCCGCATCCATCAACTGGGCCAGCACGGTCGCTTCGGCGTCGGACAGCAAGGCCTGCAGTTCCTCCGCGCCGAGGCGGGCCGGGTCGTCGGCGGCCAGTTCGGCGCCGAGCTGGGACGACAGTTCCTTGAGCTGTTGGGCCACCCAGTCGGACAACCGCGCCGGGTCCGCCGCCAGCCACTCGGTCAAGCGCACCACTTCGCCCACCGCGTCGCCGCGATCGGCCGCGCCGCGCCGGTCGATCGGCGAACGCAGGTCGAGCTTGACCTTCTCGACCCAGACGTCGGCCTCGCTGACCTCCTGCATCGCCGCACGCACGGCGGCGTCGAGCACGCCGGGCTGGGCCGCTTCAAGTTCGGCCAGGGCCGAGCGGCCCTGCAGCGTGAGGCGCATCGCATGCAGCCGGTCGAGCACACCTTCGACCGCGCCGCGCACCGCCGTCAGCACGGCGCGGGCCAGTTCGTCCAGTGTGGCGAGGCCGTCGAGCGGGACCGCGAGGTGGTGCCAGCGCACCGCGTCGAGCGCGACGAACTCGGCCGACACCACACCGTCGTCGACACGCACCAGCTCACAGCCTTTGGGCCCGGTCTCGCGCGCATGGCGCCCCTGCAGATTGCCGGGGAAGACGATGCGGGGCTGGGCCTCGCGCACCACCTCGCGCAGGTGGATGTGCCCGAGGGCCCAGTAGTCGTAGCCCTTGGCGCACAGCGCCGCCACCGACGTCGGCGCATAGGGGTCGTGCTCGGGCGAGCCGGTCAGGCTGGTGTGCAGCACGCCGAGGTTGAACATGCCCGGCACGGGCGCCGGATAGTCCGGCACCAAGTCGTCGGGCATCGCACGTTCCGGGAAGCTGCGGCCGTGCACGGCCACGCCCAGCTCCGGCAGCACGACGGTCTCGGCCGTGCGTGACGAAAACACATGCACCCCCTCCACCGCCGGCAGCTGCTTGGTGACGACACTGGCCGCGTCGTGGTTGCCTTTCTTGATGAAGACCCGCACGCCGTGCCGGCGCAGACGCACCAGCTGTTCTCGAAAGAACAGCCCGGTGTGGAAGTCGACCCAGTCGTCGTCGAAGATGTCGCCGGCCAGGATCACCAGGTCGACCCGTTCGGCCAGCGCCAGGTCGACCAGCGCGATCAACGCCCGGCGCGTCGCACCGCGTAGCCGGTCGACCGGCGCGCCCTCATAGAAATCGAGCCCCCGCATGGGGCTGTCGACGTGCAGGTCGGCGGCATGGATGAACTTCAACGGACGGACCTTCAAGGGGCGGTGAACGATCGCCGGCAGGCGCCGGCGCGGCGAGCCCGGATTGTCGCGGACGCGGGGGGCAGGCTGCCCATGCAACCTCTTGTTGCGCAATTCCGGGACGGGCGACGACCGGCTTCTATGTTCGGTGCGGACCTGCGCTGCAGTGTCCCGCGAGCCCCACCACCACCGTGCGTCCAACCGCCGTTCCAGGAGTGAAAAAATGAACTCTCCCGTGCGCCGCCACCGCCAGCGGCTTGCAAGCCCTGTCGTCGTCGCAGCCCTGCTGGGCACCGTCACGCTGTTGCTGGCGGCCGAAGGCGAAGACTTTCCCAGCCTCGTCAAGCGTTTGCAGCGCGACAAGCCGCAAATGGCCCAGCGCCAGCAGCAGTTGCTGGCGTCGCGTTACGACCTCGCCGACCGTCCGGCGCCGGGCGTCACGATGTCACGCGGCAAGCCGGTGCAGCAAGGCGTGCGGGTGCGCCTGCCGGCGGGCCTCACCTGGGACCAGCTGGCCGCCTTGAGTCCCGAGGAGATCAAGCGGCGCAAGCTGTGGCCGAGCGGTTTTCTGCCGCTGCCGCATCCTCACCACGAGGCCGGCGGCATGGTGTTCACGCGGCCCTTGATCGACGAGACCCGCCGCCAGACCGGGCGCGACCTGACCCGCTTCGACCTCGATTTCGACCTGCCGCAGCACCTGCTGCCCGAGTTCCCGCCGCCCATCTACCTCACCACCCGGCCCGACCTGGGCGATGTGTCGAAGGGCCAGCTGGTGACGCTGGACAACTTCCAGGCCTTGTTCAAGGACATCCTCAACCCCAAACAGCTGGAAGGCCTGCGCTTGCTCGTCACACCCTTCCCGCAGCAGCAGTTCAATGCCACCGACGACCGCCGATCGCTGCGGCCACACCTGGGCGTGGCCTGCCTCGATTGCCACGCCAACGGCCACACGAATGCCTCGACCCACACCGTCGGCGACATCCGTCCCAACGAACACCGGCACCGCGTCGACACGCCGTCGCTGCGCGGCGTCAACGTGCAGCAGCTGTTCGGCTCGCAGCGAGCGCTCAAGACGGTGGAAGACTTCACCGAATTCGAGCAGCGCGCCGCGTATTTCGACGGCGACGCCACCGCGGCCGCCCGCAAGGGCATCAACGTGCTGGAGCGCGGCAGCCAGGTGCACTTCATGGGCGAGGTCCAGGCCTTGCTCGATTTCCCGCCGGCGCCCAAGCTCGACCTGCTGGGCAAACTCGACCCGGCCAAGGCCAGCCCGGCCGAACTGCGCGGGCAGCAGGTATTTTTCGGCAAGGGCCAGTGCGTCGCCTGTCACACCCCGCCGCATTACACCGACAACCTGATGCACAACCTGCGCGTCGAGCGCTTTCACGACGAGACCTTGGTCAACGGCCGCAAGGCCAGCGCAGACGGCCCGATCAAGACCTTTCCGCTGCGCGGCATCAAGGACTCCCCGCCGTATCTGCATGACGACCGCCTGATGACGCTGGACGACAGCGTCGAGTTCTTCAACCTGGTGCTCGGTGTCAAGCTGACCGAAGAGGAGAAGAAAGACCTGGTGGCCTTCCTGCAGACCTTGTAGCCAGGGCCGTGGCTGCGACCGCCCCCACTTCGCTTTGGCGGACGCAACTTCGCATGACGACCGGTGTGCGCCCGCGCTGCCGACGACACTTGGGCGCATCTCCACCCACCTTGGCGAGGCCTTCATGATCAGAAACCCCGGTGCCGCTGGCCCCTCGGGACTCAAACGCCTCGCCACCGAGCGCGACAGCAGCGACAGCGAAGGCGAAACCTCCGTCCGGCCGCAACGGCAGCGCACCTCGAACAACCCTCTGGCCGAGCTGGGGCGCCCGCCGCAGACCCGGCCGACGGTGGCCTACCGCGACTGCGGTCACGGCACCGGGGCCTTCTGGGACCACTACACGCTGCAGCAGACCACCGGGCGGCCGACCACCGCCTCGCATGGCGCCGACGTCACGCCCACCATTCAGTCCACCGACCCGACGAAGAACAAGCAGAACTACAACGGCGGCCTGCCTCATAACGTCAACACCACCACCGGCCATGGCCAGGGCCTGCTGGTGGTCACAGGCGGCAACTACGGCTTGACCAGCGAGACACCGCGCCATCCGTCGCACGTGCCGAGCGGCAGTGCCGCCGATCGCCACGGGCAACGCGTGGCGCACGAGGCCGAGCTGATGAAGCAGGCCCAGCTGACGGGGCGGCCGATGGTCGGCATCTGCGGCGGCTCCTGGCGGGTGCTGGAAAGCCACGGCGGATCGACCCAGCAGCTCAACCCCAGCACCCACCAGGCGCGGGCGATGCCGTTCATCAAGAAGGACGGCACCATCAGCAACAACTTCACCACCCACGGCATGGAGATCCGGCCCGATACGATGTTGCACAGCCAGACGGCCTGGCAGCGCAACGAGCCGATGGATGTCGACGGGGGCGCTGCGGCGCGCCCGACGTGGCACAAGAACGAGGACCCGATCCAGCACGAGGTGAACACGGTGCACTGGGCGGCCGCGCGCGAAGACGCCAACGGACTGGTGCCCAATCATCCGAACCCGAACCCGGAGATGGCGGCCAAGCTCGCCTCGCTGGAGGTGTCGGCGCGGGACACGAACCACGACTTCCCCTACAAGGGCGCGACGCCGGACGGCCGCCCGTCCCACTCGGTCGAGGCTTTCGAATCGCGCTCGGGCGCGCCCGTGATGGGCATGCAATGGCATCCCGAGGCGTATTCCAGCGGCCACGACGACAAGCCCGCCGCCGCGATGAGCCAGGCGGCGCTCGACTACATGGCCAAGGCCGGCGATGCCTACGAGGCGCGCCGCACGATGACGGCGGCCTTCAAGCAAGGCATGCAAAACAACCCGCCGGTACAGCCCGCGCAGGGGCCCAACGCCGCACCGCAGGCGGCGGGTTGGCAGGCGACCGGCCGCGCGCCGAACCGCACGGCCTAGGCGCCAGACCCCGGCACGGCTTCCCGTTCAAGCCCGGTCTGATACCCCCGCCTCTGGCCGGCCCAGCTGCGTCAGCCGGGCCGCTTCGACGATCTCGATCCAATAGCCGTCCGGGTCCTTGATGAAGGCGACGTCGCGCATCTTGCCCTGCTCGGGCCGCTTGACGTAGGTGACACCGTTGTCGTCGAACCAGCGGATCGCCGCATCGAGGTCGGGCACCGAAAAGCAGATGTGGCCGAAACCTTGCGGCTGGGCGTTGCCGTCGTGGTACTTGAAGTCCGGGTCGGCCTCGGTGCCCCAGTTGTGGGTGAATTCGAGCACGCCGCGCTGCGCGAAGGTCCAGGCCGTACGCTGGCCGATGTCGTCGGGCGCGGCCGTCGTGTCTTCCGCGCGGGCCAGGAAGTACAGCGAGAACTTCATCTCCGGAAAGTCGAGCTTGCGCAGCACGCGCAGGCCGAGCACGCGGGTGTAGAAGTCGAGCGCGACGGCCGGGTCTTTCACACGCAGCATCGTGTGGTTGAAGACGAAGCCGCGGGTGGCGTCGGGCGGGCTGGCGTGGACGCCGGGATAGGTTTCGGTGGTGAAGCTCATCAAGACTCCTGTGGCGAAGCCCGCCGGGCGTCGACCGGCTGCGCGATGCAGCGGGTCACCAGCGGCGGTTGGTCGCCGATATGAAAACGCAGCCGGCGCGCGCGCAAGGCATCGTCGGCGGCGGTGAAACGGTCGAAGCGACGCAGGTGATCCACCCACGACTCGTCGAGCAGGTATTCGATGTAGCGGCTCGGGTCCGCCGTGTCGCGGAACAGCTCCCATGACAAGGCGCCCTGGCGCAGCCGGGCGCGCCGGGTTTCTTCCATCACGGCGCGAAACTCGACCGCGTGCGCCGGGTCGATGCGGTACTCGATGGTGACCAGCACCGGCCCCGCGTCCGGGTCCACCGGCTCGGCGGTGGGCGGTGACTTGATGCTGTGGCTGGGCGTCAGGTCTTCTTCGCCCACGCCCTCGAGCGTGACGCGGCGCGCCGCCACCACGGCCACCAGGCCGAACAGCGCCGAGCCGACCAGCGCAGTGCGCAAGTCGCTCAGGCTGGCCACCTGCCCCCACAATGCCGCGCCCATCGCACTGCTGCCCATCAGCGCCATCTGGTAGATCGACATGCCGCGCGCCCGCACCCAATCGGGCAAGGCCAGCTGGGCCGAGACGGTCAGCGAGTTGGCGACCGAGATCCACGCCATGCCGGCGATCACCATGACCGGCAACGCCAGGTAGACATTGGGCGAGAACGCCACCACCACGGTGGCCGCCGCCTGCACCAGGCTGCCGCGCTGCACCAGCTGGTCGCGCGTCATCAGGCCGCGCAACCGCGGCAGATAGAGCGCCGCGGCGATGGCGCCGACGCCCAGGCCTGCCAGCAGCAAGGTGAAGGTGCCCGCACCGCCGCCGTCCATACGTTTGGCCAGCAGCGGCAACAGCGCCTGCAAGGCGCTCGCCTGCAGGAAGAACAGCGAGATGCGCAGCAACACGGCGTGCATGCGCTGCGACTGCCGCACATGCTGCACACCCACCCGCATCGCGCCGAAGAACCGCTCGCCGGGCAGGGCCCGTGGCTTCTGCTCGCGTTGCCAGCGGCGGATCACGAAGCCGCACACCACCGACAGCACCGCGTTGAGCACGAACACATAGGCGCTGCCGAAGCTGGCGATGACGGCGCCGGCCACCAGCGGCCCAATGATGCGCGACGCATTCATGGACACGCCGTTGAGCGCCAGCGCGGCGGGCAGCTGCGGCCTCGGCACCAGCTCGGGCACCAGGGCCGCGAACACCGGCCAGCGCATCGCCAGGCCCATGCCGTTGGCAAACGTCAACGCCAGCAGCAGCGGCGCGCTCATGCCGTCCGACAGCACCACCACGCAGACCAGCAGCGCCACCGCGGCGACCCAGAACTGGGTGACGATGAAATAGCGCCGGCGGTCGAGGATGTCGGCCAGCGCGCCGCTCGGCAGGCCCAGCAGAAACACCGGCAGCGTCGAGGCGGATTGCACCAGCGCCACCATCACCGGCGAGGTGGTCAGCGAGGTCATCAGCCACGCGGCCGCGACATCGTTCATCCACATGCAGACGTTGGCCGTCAGCCAGGTCACCCACAACATCCGGAACACCGGCTGGCGCAGCGGCGCGAGGGCGCCGGTGTCGTCATCGGCCGCGGGGGTGCGGCCGGCATGGGGGGTCTGCAAAGGGGAAGGAGGCGTGGGATCGGGGCCGGCGGAGGGGGTCAACGAACTGCTTCCTGCTAGTGTCCTGTCTCACGAGCAAGTGTCGCACCATCCCTGCGCGGCTGCAGACCGCCCCTGCCGCGTTCAGCTGCCGCTCAGCCCGGCTTCGGGAGGGCGGCCAACGCGGCGGCCAGCGCCACCACTTCGGTCGGCTCCACCGGTTTGCACAGGTGCGCCTGGAACCCGGCACGCAACAGGTTCACGCGGTCTTGCGGACGCGCCAAACCGGTCACCGCGACGGCCGGCATGCGCGTAGCCGCGGGCACGACACCCGCCCTCACCTGCCGGATCAACTCGAAGCCGTCCCGCCCGGGCATGCCGATGTCGGAGATCAGCAGATCGGGCACCTGGGCCTCGAGGCGGCGCAAGGCGTCGTCGCACGAACCCGCCACCTCGACCTGCGCGCCGCTGGCCACCAGCAACAGGCGCAACAGGCCGCGGGCCTCGGCATCGTCGTCGACCACCAGCACCCGAACGCCACGCAGCACGGTGGCCGCGCTCGGCTCCGGCGCCTCGAGCACCGCCCGGGCCGAGCCGCCGACCTGGCCCGAGGCGGCCGAGACCGCGAGCGGGAACTCGATCGTGAAGGTCGCGCCCTCGCCCGGCCCCGGGCTGCTCACCTCGAGGGTTCCGCCATGCAGTTCGACCAGGCTGCGGGTGATGGCCAGGCCCAGGCCGAGGCCGGTTTTTTCACGTTGCGCGCTGGGGTCGGCCTGCCAGAACCGGTCGAACAGATACGGAATCTGCGCCGCCGACAAGCCGGCGCCGGTGTCGCTCACCTCCAGCCGCACGCGCGATCCCGCTCGCGTCAGGGAGACCTGGACACGACCGTCCTTGGGCGTGAACTTCACGGCGTTGGACACCAGATTCCACACCATCTGCTGGACCCGGTCGGGGTCGGCGTGGACCGCCCCGGCGGCCGGGTCGAGCGCACTGTGCAGGCTGATGCCCTTGGCCTGCGCCGACGGGCGGGCGGTGTCGAGCGCCGCGGCGACCACCGCCGACAGCTCGGTCAGCCGCGGGCTCAAGCGCAGCTTGCCGCTGACGATGCGCGAGACGTCGAGCAGGTCTTCGATCAACTGGGTCTGCGCCAGTGCATTGCGCTCGATGGTCTCCAGCGCGCGCGCCATCATGGCCGCGTCGAGCCGGCCCGAACGCGCCAGCCGGGCCCAGCCGAGGATGGCACTGAGCGGATTGCGCAGCTCGTGCGACACCATCGCGAGGAATTCGTCCTTGGCCTGGGTGGCGGCTTCGGCGGCCTTGCGTGCGGCCAGCAGGGCCGCCTCGAACTCCCGGCGCCGCCCCATGGTCATCAGCGCGCAGCGGATCAGCGGCGGGACGGCAGTGGTGTCGCGCACCCCGCTGATCAGGAACGGCGCGTCTTCGCCGCCGGCCGAGCGCAGCATCAGCTGGATCTCGTCGGCCCGGCCCTGCATCCGCAGCAAGGGGAAAAAATGAGTGCTGTAGAAGACCCGGCCGGACGGGCTCAGCAGTGTGTCGACACTGCGGCCGACCAGTTCGCCCGGGGCGTAGCCGAGCCAGGCGTGCAACTGCGCGTTGGCGTCGACGATGACGCCGTTGTCGCCGAACGCCAAGGCGCCGCACGGTGCGTCGGGCGGCAGCCCGACGGTGCCGGTCTCAGGCCTGGCCGCCATGCCGCCTGCGCAAATAGTCGTCGAGCACCGCGACGGTCTCGCCCGGCTGGCTCATGTGGGGGCAATGGCCGTGGCCCTGCAGCACGTGTAATTCGCTGCCCGGCAAGGCCCGCTGCATGAACTCGCCGACGCCCACCGGCGCCAGCGCATCGTCGCTGACCTGCAGGATCAGGGTGGGCACGTCGAGACGGGCCAGGTCGGCGCGGTTGTCGGCATAGAACGTCGCGCGGGCGAACAGCCGCGCCGCCACCGGGTCGGTCGAGCAAAAGCTGTGCTCCAGTTCGGCGGTCAGGCCGGGGCCGGCGGTGTCGCCCATCACCATCGGCGCGAGGGCACCGGCCCAGCCGAGGTAGTTGTGCTCCATCAGCTCCAGCAGGCCCTCGAGGTCCTCGCGCTCGAAGCCGCCGACATAGTGGGGCGGGTCGTTCAGATAGCGTGGCGACGGGCCGATCATCACCAGTTCGGCAAAACGGGCCGGCTCGCGCACGGCCGCCAGCACGCCGATCATCGCGCTCACCGAATGCCCGATCAGGGTGGCCTGCTGCAGGTCCAGCGCATCGCAGACGTCCAGCAGGTCCTGCGCATAACCGTCGAGCCGGTCGTAGCGGCCGGCATCGAAGGCGCCGAGATCCGAACGGCCGCAGCCGACATAGTCGAACAACACGATCCGGTAGCGCGACTCGAAGGCCGGGGCGACAAAACGCCACATGTTCTGGTCGCATCCGAAGCCATGCGCAAACACCAGGGTGCGGTCGCCGTGGCCGCGCACCTGTACGTTGTTGCGCGCCAACACGCTGTCTCTCAGCACTGCCGAGCCGCTGCCTTGCATCCCAACCTTTCGATGTTGACGTCGTGCTCCCGCCGCGCCGGAATGCACGCAGGAGGCGCTGTCGCCACACATCCTGAAAGGTCCGCCGGGCGACGTCAACCTACAAAGGTTTCTTTTGCTTTCGCGAAGCAGCGCTAGGTCGCGGCAGGCGGCGCACAGGATCGCCGCACCACCAGTTCCATCTCGATCTCGACGCTGCGGCAGACCGGCGGCTGCCCGTCCTCGGGCTCGGCGCGCCGTTCACCGTCGAGCCGGTCGAGCAACAGCTGGGCGGCCGCCCGGCCGGCTTGCTGCAGATTGAAATGCACATAGGTCAGCGGCGGGTCGGCCAGCTCGAGCAAGGGGGCGCTGCTGATGGCGACCACCGACAGGTCGTCGGGCACACGGCGGCCCGCGAGGCGCGCGGCTTGCAACGCGCCCGACAACAAGCGGCTGCCGAGCGCGATGAGGGCGGTGGGCGGTGAGGCCAGCGCGAGCAGCGCGTGCATGTCCTCGGCACCCGAGACGCCGGGGATGGCGGCCAGCCGCAGCAACTGCGGATCAACGTCCAGGCCCAGGCGTGCATGCGCCTCACGGTAGCCCGCCACACGCTCGTCGGTGGGCCGCAGCCCTTCTCCGGCCGTGAACAGCGCGATGCGGCGATGCCCGAGGCTGTGCAGGTAACGCACCGCCTGGTCGATGCCTTCGCGGTGGGCCATCAGCACCTGGTCGCACGCCACCGGGGCGGCGCGATCGAGCATCACCAGCGGCAGGCTGGACTTCGAATAGGGGTTGGGCTGCTGTGCGTCCCAGTTGAACGAGGTGGTCACCACCGCGCCGTCCAGGCCGCGGCGTTCGAACATGTCGAGGATCTCCGCTTCGCGGCGGCGGCTGTGGTGCGAGTTGGCCAGCAGCAGCGTGTAGCCGTGCTGGCCGACATGCGCCTCGACGGCGGCGACGAAGCCGGCGTACAGCGGGTTCTCGATGTCGCTGACCATGCAGCCGATGGCCTGCGAACGGCCCATGCGCAGGCTGCGGGCGCCGGCATGCGGCTGGTATTGCAGCCGTTCGGCCGCGGCCAGCACCTTGGCCTTCAACTCGGCGCTCACGTAGCGCCCGCCGTTCAACACCCGCGACACCGAACCGATGGTGACGCCGGCCGCCTCGGCAACGTCGCGAACCGATACACGTTTGGTCTTGCTCATTGAGGGAAAACACTTAAAACGTTTTTCGATACTACCCCATCGCAACCCTTGTTTCTCGGATGCACCCGTATATAAAATCGTTTTTATTCGATCTCGCGATCACAACTGGAGGACCCCCATGGCCCGCATCCCCTATCTGGACCTCGACACCGTGCCCGGTGTCCTGGGCGAGCGTCTGCGGCAACGGCCGCCGCTCAACCTGTTCCGGCTGCTGCCGCACGCGCCCGGCGTGGCGACCGGCTTTCTCGCCCTCGGGCAGGCGGTGCTGCGCGACAGCTCGCTGCCGCCTCCGCTGCGCGAGCTGCTGATCCTGCGGGTGGGCGCGCTGTCAGGCGCCGGCTACGAAGTGCACCAGCACCGCAAGCTGGCGCGCACCGCTGGCGTCAGCGATTCCGCGGTGGAGACGGTGCTGACGGTGGACTCGCGCGCCGAGGCGTGGCGGGCCGTCGGGCTCGGGGACGCCGAATGCGCCGCCCTGGCCTTCACCGACGCCAGCGTCGCCGACGTCAAGGCGAGCGACAGCCTGTATGCCGCGCTGGCGGCGCATTTCGGGCCGGCGCAGCAGATCGAGATCCTGGTCACCGTCGGCTTCTACATGCTGGTGTCGCGCCTGCTCGAGAACCTGGAAGTCGACCTGGAGGACGTCGACGTCCAGAACCTGGAGCTGCGCCATGCTTGAAACCCGCCCCGACCGTCAGTTGTACGACCCAGCCCTGGGCCAGGCCGCCGCCGCCGGCCGCTTGGCCGGCCGCCGCGTGCTGGTGGTGGGCGCCGGCCAGCGGCCCAGCCCGCCGGACGAACCGGAACCGCCCGTGGGCAACGGCCGCGCCATCGCCGTGCTGTGCGCGCGCGAAGGCGCCCGGGTGTGCTGCGCCGACCTCGACCTCGCCGGAGCCAAAGAGACCGCCGCCTGGATCACCCGCGAAGGCGGCTTTGCCAGCGCCGTTGCCGCCGACGTGTCACAGCCGGACGCGATCGAGGCCATGGTCCAGGCCGCCGACGAGACGCTCGGCGGGCTCGACGGCCTGGTGGTGAACGTCGGCATCGCCAACCGCAACGGCTTCGGGCGCGAAACCGCCGACGCCTGGGACGCGGTGCAAAACGTCAACCTGCGCGCCCACATGCTCAGTGCGCAGGCCGCCGCCGCCCGCATGCCGGTGGGCGCGAGCATGGTGTTCGTGTCGTCCACCGCGTCGATCTCGCCCCAGTCGGGCCTGCCGGCGTACGAGACGTCCAAGGCCGGCCTTGCGGCGCTGGCGCGGGCGGTCGCCTACGCAGGCCAGCCGCAGGGGCTGCGGGCCAACGTCATCGCGCCGGGCCTGATCGACACACCGCTCGGTCGCGACGCCTCCCGGGCGCGCCCGGCCCGGGCGGCGCGGCCGCTGCCGTTCGGCCGCCAGGGCACGGCCTGGGAGGTCGCCCATGCCATCTTGTTCCTCTTGAGCGCCGAATCGTCTTACGTGAACGGCCAGGTGCTGATCGCCGACGGCGGCCTGTCCATCGGCGCGGTCCGCAGCGCCTGAAGCACAACAACACCCGGAGCCCACCATGTCTCGTGATTTCCAGCCCTCACGCCGCACCCTGCTGGCCGGCCTCGCGGCGCTGCCGTTGAGCCACGGCGCGTTTGCCGCCGATCCGGCGCCCTGGCCCTCGCGCCCGATCAAGCTGTTGATCCCGGCTGCCGGCGGCAGCGGGCCGGACATCCTGGCCCGGGTGTTGACCGACCGGCTGTCGGCCGCGCTCAAGCAGCCGGTGCTGGTCGACAACCGGCCGGGCGCCAACGGCGTGCTGGCGGTCAGCGCCGCGATCAAGTCGCCGGGCGACGGCTACACCGTGCTGTTCGCCAGCTCGTCGTTCACCGTCGTCAACCAGGCGGTGCAGCCGCGCCTGCCCTTCGACGTGCTGACCGACCTGGTGCCGGTGGTGCAGATCGCCTCCGGCGGTGTCCACCTGGTGGTGCACCCGGACCTGCCGGTACACAACATCAAGGACCTGGTCGCCCTGGTGAAGGCCCGCCCCGGCGAGTACGACTACGCCACCTGGGGCATCGGTTCGACCGGCCACCTGATCATGGAATTGATCAAGCACCACGCGGGCATTGATCTGCGTCACGTGCCCTACAAAACCGTCTCGCAGATCTACCAGGACATGCAGGGCGGGCGCATGCAGATCGCGTTTGTCGACGCCACCAGCTCGCTGGGCCAGATCAAGGCCGGCAAGCTGCGCGCGATCGCGGTGTCCGGCTCCCAGCGCATGCCCGAGCCGGCGCAGCTGCCGACCCTGGCCGAGCAGGGCATCCCCTTCGATGCCGACGCCTGGTACGGCGTGTTCGTCCCGAAAGGCACGCCGGCGCCCGTGGTCGAGGCCCTGCACCGCGAGGTCAACCGCGCGCTGACGGCGCCCGAGCTGCGCGAGCGGTTCCTGCAGCTGAACCTGGCCAACTTGCCGATCAAGACCTCGGCCGAGTTCGCCCGCACGGTGGCCGCCGACCTGAAGATCTGGCAGGGCATCGCCCGGCGTTTCGACATCCGGGTGGAGTGAAGTCGACGGCGCCGCGGAGGGGGCGCCCCACATCTCCCTGACGCGCCCGGGGTTTCCCCGGGCTTGACGCTCCTCAACCTTCTCGATCACCGGCCGATATCCATCCGACGGCAGCGCGGCGCACGCCGTGCGCAGCATCGCCGCACAGGATTGGATCTCATGTACAGCAGCCCCCGGTTTCGGGTGTGTTTCCTCATCGCTTGGCTCTGCAGCCTGGCGCCGCTCACGTGGCGCTGGCTGGACACGCCCGTGTCGGGGCCGCTCGGCTGGCTGCCGGTGGTCGCCCCGGCGCTGGGCCTGCTCGGCCTGGTGCTGGCCGGACGCGGCGCCGCCGCGAGAGGGCACCAGGCCCTGCAGGCGCTGCAAGACGAGCAGGCCGCGTTGAAACAGTCGCTGCAGCAAAGTCGTGAGGCCGAACGCCGCTGGCGCACGATGGTCGACGCCCTGCCGGCCCAGATCGCCCACCTCGATGCCGAAGAACGGACACTGTTCGCGAACCGGCGCGTCGGCGAGGTCTACGGCTACCCTCCCGAGCAGATGCTGGGCGGCCGCCTGCGCGAGTTCATCGGCGAGCGCGAGTACGCGATCCTGGAGCCACAGGTGCGGGCGGCGCAGGCCGGCCAGGCGGTGAGCTTCGAGCATGCCGTGCCGCGCCCGGACGGCACCCGCTATGCGCAGGTCGACTACATCCCGGAACGCGACGAGCAGGGGCAGGTGCAGGGCCTGTTCCTGATGGTGTCGGACATCACCCAGCGCAAACGCGCGGAGTTGGCGCATGCCGAGAGCGAGGCGCGGCTGCGCACGCTCACCAGCAATCTGCCGATGCTGATTTCATATCTCGACCGCGACATGGTCGTGCGCTTTGCCAACGGCACCTTCGAACAATGGTTCGGTGTGCCAGCGTCCAAGGTGGTCGGCCGGCAGGTCGGCGTCGCGCTCGGCCCGGCCCTGATGGAGCAGTGCGGGGCTTCGCTGGAGCGGGCGCGGCAGGGCGAACGTGTCACGCTGGAGCACACCGCGCAGTCGCGCCTCGGCTTGCTGCACCTGCACGCCACCTATGTGCCCCAGTTGGGCCCGGACGGCAGCGTCACCGGCATCTACACCTTGTCGACCGACGTCACCGCGATGAAAGAGTCGCAACGCCAGCTCAACCAGCTGGCGATGATGGACACCCTCACCGCCCTGCCCAACCGCCGCAGTTTCCACGACCGGCTGCAAGCCACGATGGCCCGGGTGCAAGCCAGCGGTTCGCAGGCGGCGCTGATGATCCTGGACGTCGACCATTTCAAGTCCATCAACGACAGCCTTGGGCACGCCGCCGGCGACACCGTGCTGAAGGCCTTCGGCGCCTGCGTGCAAGCCACCGTGCGACCGACCGACCTGGTCGCGCGACTGGGCGGCGACGAGTTCGTCGTGATCCTCGAGGACTTGCACGACGGCTGCGACGCCGCCCCGGTGGCCGGCAAGATCGTCGAAGCCGTGCGGCATCTGCAACTCGACCTGGACGGCACCTCGCTGCGCATCACCACCAGCGTCGGCGTCGCGGTGCTCGACGGCCGGGCGCAGACCGAGGCCCAGCTGATGGCCCGCGCCGACGCCGCCCTGTACCAGGCCAAAAAGGCCGGCCGCGACCGCTTTCACATCGTCATCGAGGCCCCCGCTCCGATCGCCTGAGCCCGCCGGCGCGGGGGGTCACAGCGACATCAAAAAGGCCGTCAGCGCGCGCCGTTCTTCGCGCGACAGGGCTTCGTAGCGCTGCCGGCTGCCGCTTGCTTCGCCGCCATGCCACAGCACGGCCTCCTCGACGGTCCGGGCGCGTGCGTCGTGCAGGAAACGCACCTTGTCGGCGCCGCCCTGGACGAAGCGCAGCGACCCCAGCCCCCACAGCGGCGCGGTACGCCACAGCCGCCCACCCGCGCGGCCCTCGCCGAGCGTGTCGGCCAGCCCCTCGCCCATGTCGTGCAGCAGCAAGTCGGTGTAAGGCCGGATCGTCTGGCTGCGCAGTTCGGCAAACGGATGGGTGCCACCGGTGCGCAGCTGCGGCACGTGACAGGCGGTGCAGCGCGCCTGCGCGAACAAGCGGCTGCCGCGCTCGATCAGCTGCGGGTCGACCTCGTGCTCGACCGGCACCCGCACGCCCGCCGGATAGCCGCTGCGCACGCTGCGCTGCGCCGGCACGCCGATCAGCGCCAGGTAATGAGACAAGCGGTCGAGGTCGGCCGCCGAGACGCCGGCCGAGCCATCGGGCACGCGGCAATCGGGTGCGCCGCGCTGGCAGCTGCGCGACGGGAACACCGGTGAGGTGACGCCCATGTCCTGCAGCAGCGCGTCGGCCACCTGGTGGCGCAGGCTCGCCTTGCCGGCTTTCCAGCCGAAGCGGCCCAATCGGGTCTGGCCGCTTTCGGGGTCGGTGACCCAGTGCGGGACCCCGCGCACGCCGTCGGCGTCGCGGTCGCCCGGATCGGCCAGCGCCAGGATGTCGGCCTCGGCCACCGCTTCGAGCAAGCCCATGCCGAGCACCTGCGGCGCCTGCCGCACCGAATACGAGGCGGGCACCGGGCCGGCGAAAGCGTAGACCGGCCGGCGCAGTTCCACGCGCTCGCCGTCGGGCAGCGTGCGCACCTCGGTGTCGTAGCGCAGCACCCGCACCGCCTGGTCGGGTGTGGCCGCGGCCCCGCTGCGCTGTTGCACGTTGAAGCCATAACGGGGGTCGGGCGCCACCCGCCCGTCGGCACCAGCAACGCCGGTCAGCACCGACAGCCCCTCCAGCACGCCACCCGCCGCCACCGCCGGGCTGCGACCGTTGGCCGTGTGACAGGCGATGCACTGCGCGGCGTTGAAACGCGGGCCGAGCTTGCCGGCCTGGGCGGTGAACACCGGGTTGACCTGCGGATGCTCGGAGTGGCGGCCATCGGCGAACGAGGTGTGGAACAGCCGCCGGCCTTCGCCGAATCGTTTCGCATTGCCGATGCCGATGTTGTTGGCCATCTGCTGGAACAGCCGGTGCGGCTCTTCCGAATAGTTGTACGAGATGGTCGTGGCGCCGCCCAGCAGCGTGGCCGGCGGCAGCGGCTCGGAATCGAGATTGGGCGCGATGCCATACCAGGGCACCACACCGACCCCCACCACGTAGAGCTGCTCGAACGAGTAGTAGCGCTCGCCACCGCCATCGAGGGCGGGCGACTTCAGCCGCGGCGCCGGCGCCAGCTCGATCTTGTCGCCGACCTTGAGCGGGCTGTGCGGCGAGGTGCGCCAGTTCGACTCGAACATCATCATGCAGTCGCGCGTGCCGGCATGGCAGACCGGCTTGCCGCCCTCTTTGGGATTGTTGAAGCCGTAGTTAAGCGACCAACCGAAATCACGCACGTTGGGGTCGAGCACGTTGCGGAACAGGCTGAAGGTGGTGCCGTCGAAGGTGCCGTCGTTGACGTGCAGGTAGACCTCGATCTTCTTGCCGCCCGCCGGCACGCTGTCGCGGATCTCCAAGCCGAAGGTGCGGTTCTGGAAATAGAACGGCGGGAAGGTGAGGTAGCGGCCCGGCCCGCTGTCGGGCGCGTCCCACGCTTCACCTCGCTCGCGCGCATGCCGCTCGGTGGGACGGGCCCCCATGAAGGTGACGAGGGTGCCGTCCGGCTCGCGGTACTGCAGCGTCTCGAGGGCCGGCGTCCCGGGCGCAAAAAGCGGCACATGAGGCACCGAGGTGACGGCTTCCGTCCCCTGTTGCGGGGGTGTATTTGTTTCCGTCTGTTGCCCGGACGAGCCGGGCGCGGGCGCCTGAGCGCTGCCGGGGGTCTGTGCGCCGGGGTCCGCGGTTTCGCGTGAGCCACCCCCACCGCAGGCGGTGAGGACGGCCAGCCAACAGACGACAGTGACCGCCCTGCCCGCCCGGCGTGGCAGGTGGGAGCGAGCAGAAGGCAATGGACGGGGAGCCAACATGTAGGTTCTCGGTTTTCTTGGTTGACGGTGGAGGGCAAGGGGCGGCGACAGTGGCCGGGCCAATGACCGACAGCGGGCACTGCGCCGCCCCCGACGCGACGTGCGCGGCGGCGTGCAGCAGAGCGAAACCCGTGCCGATGGAATCGCTTCCATCTGCTGTCGACCCGCGTCATTCTTGTGTCATGTTGTAGCGACGGCGCGGGGCCGCTGCCGCTGCGCCGGTCCAAACGACCGCCCGCTCACCCTGGCAAACCCGTCACTGTTGCCATGGGCGCCCTGCCCTTACATTCCGACGTCTGACGGCAGCGGGGTGCCGCAAGGGAGGAGCGATGGGTGCGCAGAGGACGGTGGTCGCATGGCTGGCCGCGCTGTGCGGCACAGTCACCGGTGCGAGCGCAGTTGCGCCGTCCGAGGAGCCGTTGGCGCCCTTGCCGGCCAAGCCGGCTGCCGACCCCCGCCAGCTGGCGCTCGGCGCCCAGCTGTTTCGCGACACCCGCTTCGCCAAAGACAACACCGTGGCCTGCATCTCGTGCCACAGCCCGCGCCATGGCGGCGCTGATCCCCGCCGCTTGTCGGTCGGCTCCGGTGGTGTCACCCATGTCTACAACACGCCCACAGTGCTGAACGCGGCCCTCAACTTCCGCCAGCAGTGGAGTGGCGGCGCCGCCTCCCTCGAAGAGGTCGTCGGCATCGTGCTGCGCAGCCCGCGGGTGTTCAATTCCAGCTGGGATGAGCTGCTGGGCAAGCTCCGGCGCGACAGCGAGCTGGTGCAGCGCTTCGAGGAGGCCTATCCGGAGGGGCTCACCGCAGACACGGTGGCCGATGCGCTCGCCGTCTACCAGCGCTCGCTGCTGACGCCGTCGCGCTTCGACCGTTACCTGCAGGGCGATGTGCATGCGATCACCGACGACGAGCGGCGCGGCTACGAGCGGTTCAAGGCGTATGGCTGCGCCGGCTGCCACCAGGGCGTGAACGTCGGCGGCAACATGTTCCAGCGCTTCGGCGTCGTCGGCGACTACTTCCAGGCCCGCGGCGTGGCCGGGCGCCCGCTCACCGATGCCGACCGCGGCCGCTACAACGTCACGGACAAGCCGTCGGACCTGTTCGTCTTCAAGGTGCCCGGCCTGCGCAACGTCGCGCTGACCGCGCCCTACTTCCACGACGGCTCCGCCCGCACGCTGGAAGAAGCGGTGGACGCGATGTTCAGGTTCCAGCTCGGCCGCCAGGCTCCCGCCGAAGACAAGGAAGCGATCATCCGGTTCCTGGGCAGCCTGACCGGCGACACGGTGGAGTGACACGATGAGGAGCACAGGCTTGCGATCTGCGCTGGCGCTGGGCGTGCTGGCCCTGCTCGGGGCCGGCTGGGTCTATCTGTACACCCTGAGCCACAGCGCCGACCCGGTCGCCCACGCCCGCACGATCGGGCTGGTGCGCCACCTGCGGCAGCTCGACAGCGATTGGAGCGCCGAGGTGCTGCGCGCCCAGGCCGACCTGGCCAAGTCTTACGACGCCCTGGCGCGGCCCTTGCCGGCGCTCGATCGCCTGCTGCGCCAACTGGAAACGCAGGCCACGGGGTGGGACGAGCCGCGCCTGCGCGGGGTGATCGAATCGATCAAGTCGGCCGTCCAGACCAAGACCGAACTGGTCGACGAGTTCAAGTCACAGCACGCGCTGTTGAAGAATTCGCTGCACTACCTGACCACCGCCGTGCGCGACCCCGAAGCGGCGGCGCATGACAAGCCGGCCGCGGCCCCTGCCGCCGCCGACGGCATGCTCAGCAGCGTCCCGGGGGTGGCCGATGCGCTCGAACGCTCGGTGACGCTGCAAGCCACCCAGCCCGACGCCACCCCCGGCAGCAGCGCCGTGGCGGCTGCGCTGCGCCGCAAGCTCGCCGCTGCCCGACGCACCGGCACTGGCGGCGAGCGCCCGGCGATTGCGCTGGTGCAGGCGGAAGACGTGCTGACGCCGGTGGTGCAACGTGCGCTGCGCTACCACACCACACCCGACAGCGCCGGTGCCGCGGGGCTGCAGCAGGCCTTGTCGCGGCTGCGGGCACGGCTGGCGGCGGACCCGGCCGCCTGGGAGGGGCCGATGGGCAACACGCTGGTGCATGCCGAGGCCATCCTGGAACTGCGCGAGCGCCAGCCGGTGCTGCTGCGGCAGATCGCGTCGGTGCCGCTGGCAGCGCGGCTCGACAAGCTGGCCGACGACCTGGAGACGCGCTTCGACGCGCAAGTGGCGAGGCAATCGGCCTACACCCGGGGGCTGTGGGTCTATAGCGCCCTGCTGCTGGCCCTGGCAGTCGGCGCTGCGGGCGTCCTGATCCAGCGCCACCTCGGCGAACGCCGCCGGCTGGCCGCGCTGGTGGAACGCCAGGCGCGCGAGCTGAAGGACAACGAGGCCCAGCTGGTCCACGCGCAGAAGATGAACGCGCTGGGCGAGTTGGTGGCCGGCCTTGCGCACGAGGTGACCACGCCGCTGGCCGCGGTGCGCAGCGGCTTGCAGAACACCCACGAGCTGATGGCCACCATTGCCGCCGTGGTGGGAGAGGCCGAGGCGCTCAGCACGGCGATGGCACAGCCCAAGCCGGCCGACGAGGCCGGCCGCGACGAACGCAACGCCGAGCTGACGCGCCGGGTGCGGCGGCTGCTGATGCTGCGCGAGGATCTGGTGTCGTTCGACGCGCTCGACACGGTCGACCAACTGTTGCAAGAAGGCATGCGCAGCGTCGACCACATCGGCCAGCTGGTGCTCAACATGCTCGACTTCTCGCGGCTGAACCGCGGCCGCATCGCGCGCGTGCGCGTCGAGGACGGCATCGAGCGCATGCTGGCGATGGCCCGTCATCTGCTCGGCAAGATCGAGGTGCAGCGCGATTTCGGGCAGACCGAGCCGGTCGAATGCGACCTGGCGCAGATCAACCAGGTGCTGCTCAACTTGCTCCGCAACGCCGCGCAGGTGCTGCAGGATCGCGACGGCCGGGTGGTGGTGCGCACGCGCATGCACTCGCCGACGCAGCTCTCGATCTCGGTGCTCGACAACGGCCCCGGCATTGCCCCCGACGTGCTGCCGAAGATCTGGCAGCCCTTCTACACGACACGGCCGCACGGCGTGGGTGCGGGCCTCGGCCTCAGCACCAGCCGCAAGATCGTCGAGGCGCACGGCGGGTCGATCTTCGTGCGCTCCCAGCCCGGCGAGGGCAGCGAGTTCATCGTCTTGCTACCCACGGTGGCGCCTGCGTCGCTGCGGCACCCGCCGCGTGCGGAAGTGCTTGCGGCCGCCGCTTGAGGCCGCCTCGAACGCGCCCGCGGCGGATACGAGAAAGCCCTAAAGGTCGGTACGCGATCGGCCGATAAAGCGCCACGGGCCTGAACGGCAGGCCCGGCCTCGGGCGGCAGACGCTGCGGCACCAGCCGCGGCCTGCGCCGAAGGCTACGACGCCCCCTATCGCCTCCCACCATTCCAATGAATCTGCTCAACAAGCTCCGTATCGGTCCACGCCTCGCGCTGTGCTTCGGCCTCGTGGTGATCTTGATGCTCGTGTCGCTGACCTTCAGCCTGGTGCACATCGCCCAGGTACGGCAACAAGCGGTGGAAACCGGTGGCGTGCAGGCGCAGCGCCATGCGCTGGCAGCCGCATGGCGGCAGAACATCGCGGTCAACGGCTCGCGCGCGCTGGCGCTCGCGACCAGTGCCGACCCGGCCTTCAACGAGGCTATTGCGGCCGAGGTCAAGGCGACCTCGGCCCAGACCACCGAGATCGTCAAGCAGTTCTCTGAACTCGAAACCAGCCCGGAAGGCAAGGCGCTGCAGGACGAGATGGTGGCCGTGCGCAAACGCTACCTGGCCACCCGCGATGCAATGATGGCCGCCAAGCAAAGCGGCGACAGCGCCGCGCTGAGCGAGAAGATGCAGACCTTCCGCCAGGTGTCCAAGGAGTACCTCGGCGTGGCCGACCAGCTGTACGCATTGCAGGACACGCGCGTGAAGGCCAGTGCCGAGCAGATCATCGAAGGCCTCGACGAAACGCGCTGGGTCAACATCACCGTGTTCGGTGTCGCCGCGTTGATGGCGCTGGGCCTCGGCATCGCCCTCACCCGCAGCATCGTGCGGCCGCTGGGCACCGCGCAAGACGCCGCCTCCCGCATCGCCACCGGTGACCTGACCGGCCGCCTGCAAGGCGGCGGCGCGGACGAATGCGGGCAGCTGTCGCAATCGCTGGCCAAGATGCACACGTCGCTGCGCGAGATGGTGGGCGACATCCGTCACGCCTGCGAGTCGATCCGCTCGGCCAGTTCGGAGGTCGCCACCGGCAGCCACGACCTGAACCGCCGCACCGAACAGACCGTGAGCAGCCTGCAGGAGACCGCCAGTTCGATGGAGCAGCTCAGCGCCACCGTCGAACAATCGGCCGAGGCCTCGCGCCGCGCCAGCGAGCTGGCCGGCGCTGCCGCCGAGATCGCCCGCCGCGGCGGGGAGCTGGTCGACCGTGTGGTGCACACCATGGGCGACATCAACGACAGCAGCAAGAAGATCGCCGACATCATCGGCGTGATCGACGGCATCGCCTTCCAGACCAACATCCTGGCCCTCAATGCCGCGGTGGAAGCCGCGCGGGCCGGCGAACAGGGCCGCGGCTTCGCGGTCGTGGCATCGGAGGTGCGCAGCCTGGCCGGCCGTTCGGCCGAGGCCGCCAAGGAGATCAAGTCGCTGATCGGCTTGAGCGTCGACCGCGTCGAGCAGGGCTCGGCCATCGTCAACGACGCCGGCTCGACGATGAAGGAGATCGTCGACAGCGTGCAGAAGGTCACCGACATGATCGGCGACATTTCCGCCGCGTCCCGCGAGCAGGCGCTGAGCATCGGCCACGTGAAGACGGCGGTCGACGAACTCGACCGCATGACGCAGCAGAACTCGGCGTTGGTGGAACAGTCGACGGCCGCGTCGGACAGCCTCAAGTCGCATGCCCAGAAGCTCGCGCAGGCGGTCGAAACCTTCCGGCTCGACGGCACCGGCGCTGCCCGGCAGCACCCGCTGGCGGCCTGATACCTCGCGCCGCGCGGGCCTCACTCAGCCCAGCGCGGTGTCGAGCAACATCATGATCACGAAACCGATCATCAGGCCCACCGTCGCGTGCGCCTCATGGCCCTGCCGGTGCGACTCGGGGATGATCTCGTGACTGATGACATACAACATCGCGCCGGCCGCAAACGCCAGGCCCCACGGCAGCAAGGCGGCTGACAAGCCGATCACGGCTGCGCCCAGCACCGCGCCCGCGGGCTCGACCAGCCCCGACGCGGCGCCCAGCCCGCCCGACATCCACCGGCCATAGCCGGCGCTGCGCAAGGCGAGCGCCACCACCAGGCCCTCGGGCACGTCCTGGATCGAGATGCCGGTGGCCAGGGCGCTGGCGGCGAGCGGGTCGGTGCCGGCAAAGGCAACGCCGATCGCCAGCCCCTCGGGCAGGTTGTGCAGCGCGATCGCGAAGACGAACAGCCAAGTGCGCTTGAGCAGATGGGCCTGCCGGCCCTCGCGGCCCTTGATGAAATGTTCGTGCGGCAGCCAGCGGTCGAGCGTCAGCACGAAAGCACCGCCGAGCAGGACGCCGCCCGCCACCATCAGCCCCGCCCCCCATTGACCCGCGCCCTGCTCCCGCGCAGCTTCCAGGCCGGGCACGATGAGTGAGAAGGCGCAGGCGGCGAGCATCACGCCGGCCCCGAATCCGAGCATCGCGTCGCGCACCCGCTCCGAGGGCGGCGATTGCGACAGCAGCACCGGCAACGTGCCCAGAGCCGTCGCGCCGGCCGCCATCAGCCCGCCGAGCCAGGCCTGCGCCACGCGGGGGTCGGAGGGCGCCACATGCTGCCACAGCAACCACAGGCCCGAGCAGGCCCCCGCGACCCACAGCAACAGCCCCAACCTGCGTCGCGGGTTATGCCACAACGGCAGCGCCGGAGGGCGCGGACGATCTTCCAGACGGTCGGTAGAAGCCACAGAAAAGCTCCAGCGAGAACGGACGGATTCAATGCGCGCCTGCTTGCCTGCCTGCCGCGTGTGCCTGAGGGTGCCACGCGGCGGCAGCAACGGCCCGGGTGCCGTCACGCTCCCCGGGCCGTCGATCTGCGGAGGCGCGGCTGCCTCAGTGAGCCTTGCCGGCGCCCGGGCCGCCGCGACGCGTCCGCGCCGCCGCCTGGGCCAAGGCCGGGTCAGTCGCATCCATACCCGTCACGCCGGCGCCCAACTCGGCACCGGTCATCGGGTCGGACGCCGGGTCGGAGGCGGTCCGGGTCGCCAGCTGCGTCACCGCCGCGGCCTCGTCGGCCTTCAGCGCCACCTCGGGCAAACCGCTGCCACCGTCCACCGCCAGCTGTTGGTCGCGATCCGAGATGTACTGGAAGTTGTCGTCGCTGTTCCACGGCCCGCGGGCGTCGCCTTCACCCTGTGACATGTTGAAGTACACATTGGTGAAGCGGGGGTCGCCCGGCAGCTTGCCCGGAGGGAAGTTCGGTTGCATGGAGTACAAGGCTTTCTCGAACGACTGCTGGTGCGCGATCTCGCGCGTCATCAGGAAGCCGAGGGCCTCCTTGACGCCGGGGTCGTCGGTGCAGTTGATCAGGCGCTCATAGATGATCTTGGCGCGCGCTTCGGCGGCGATGTTCGAGCGCAGGTCGCAAGACGGGTCGCCGATGGAGTCGATGTAGCCGGCATTCCACAACTGGCCGCCCGAGTTGACCAGCGCGGGTCCGCCGCCGTAGAGCACCTGGGTGACGTGCGAGTCATTGCCGCCACCGCTGATCGAGCGGTACATCTCGGCTTCCGTGTCGACACCTTCTGCCAGCTTGCCCTTCGCGCCCTTGTTGAGCATGGCGACAATGGTGCCGATCACCTCCAGGTGGCTGAGTTCCTCGGTCGCGATGTCCATCAGCATGTCCTTGCGGCCGGGATCGTCTTCGGCCAGGGCTTGCGTGAAGTAACGGCAGGCGGCAGCCAGCTCGCCTTGCGGCCCGCCGAACTGTTCGAGCAGCAGATTCGCGAGGCCGGGATTGGTTTCATTGACACGGACGGTGTACTGTAAGCGTTTGTTGTGTGCAAACATGGGGCGCTCCTTGCATGAGTTGAAGAGGGCCAGCCGCGGCTGGACACGCCTTCTTTCCCTGGCAAGTGCGGGTCCCGCCCTGCGTCGCGCACGATTTAACTTTCGTATCGACCCGATAGCATCGCCTCGGACAGTCCCGACGGATCGCGCACAATGGCGGCCGGGGCTTTGAGCCTCGTCGTACTGCAGTCGCGCTCTTTTTTATCTTTCCGATTTGCGAACGACTGGCTAACGGATGACATTGAACTTCATGAAGAACCAGCGTGCCGCCCTGCTGTGTGCCCTGACCGCCGTGCTTGCGGCCTGCCAGACGGCACCGAAGCCGCCCGAGGTACCGGGCGCCGTTCGAGAAGTGCCGCCGTCTCCCGCGCCGCGATCCGGCGCGATGCAGGCACAAGCGCAGAAACACTCGATTGCCGCAGCCGACCTGCTCGAGGCCGGCAACGAGGAGCAAGCCAAACTCGAATTGCAGCGTGCGCTGGCCCTCGACCCCCACAACCGGCTCGCCCACAACCTGACCCGGCAGATCACCGCGGACCCGGTGGCCGTGCTCGGCCGCGAGTCGTTCGCCTACACGGTGCGCCCGAGCGACACCTTGTCGAAGATCGCCGGGCGTTTCATGAACGACATCTACTCGTTCTACATCCTGGCCCGCTACAACGGCATCAAGGAGCCGCGCCAGGTCACCGGCGGCCAGATCATCCGTGTGCCCGGCAAGGCGCCGCCACCGGGTGCGATCGAGCGGGAGCTGCCGGCGGCACCGCGGCCGGAACCGCGGGTGGAGCCACGCAAGGACGTGCCGCCGCCGCCGCCCGTGGTCGTCGCGCCGCCGCCGCCGCCACTACCACCACCACCACCACCGCCGGCACCGCCACCTCCACCTCCACCCGCCCCGCCGCCCGAGCCCACCCCCGGCGAGAAGGCGCTGCGCAGTGCCGCGGCCGCGGAGCGCGGCGGCGACCTGGAGCGCGCGCTGACCGAATACCAGCGCGCCGGGACGCTCGGACAAACCGCGGCCGCCGCCCCCAAGATCGCGTCGCTGCGCAAGCAATTGCTGTCGCGCTACACGGTCAAGGCACGCAGCGCCTTTGCGAAACAAGACCTGGACGGCGCGATCCGCAACTGGGACCGGGTGCTTGAACTCGATCCGGAGCACGAAACGGCCCGGCTCGAACGCGGCAAGGCCGTCAACCTGAAAGAGAAGTACAAGAAGCTGCAGTGACGCCGGGCGTGGCACGTCGGGCGCCCGGGGCGCCGGCCGGCTTCTTGCGACGAAGGGTGCCGCCGCCTCAACGGCGAGGCAAGCGGGCCCCGGGCTCGCCCGGATCGGCGCCCGACAGCTCGCCGGCAGGCGCCATGGGCCGCGCATCGTCGGCAGGTGGTGTGCTGCCGCCACGCGGCGAGCGCGTGAGATAGGCGCGGCGGTTGCGCTCGCGCTCGATCGCACGCAAGGCGTCGGCCGCACGTTCGTCGTCGGGTTGCAAGGCGAGCACGCTCAGGTAGTGGGCCGCCGCCCGCTCGAGGTCGCCGCGTTTGCGCGCCGCGGCGCCGCGCCGACCGTGTTCGGCGGCGGCCGCCTCGACCTGCCGACGCACCTCGTCGAGCCGCTGCCGGTAGGCCGGCACGTCGGGCCGCAGCAGCACCAGCAACTCCCAGGCGATCGCGGCTTCGGCCCAGCGCTCCTGGCGGGCCAGCGACAGGGCGCGCCGGCGCTGCCGCAACTCGTAGCCGGCATGCGGGGACGAGGTCAGGGCCGGCAGATCGGCGTCGTCCACCGCCCCGCCGTCCGGGCCCGTCGCGCAGCCCGACAGGGCCGCGACGACCAGTGCAGCGATGAGCCAGCGAAGCGGCGACGGGCTGCAGCTCATGGCGCTTTGAACCCCCGGGTCACCTGCAGTTTGGCCTTGAAGTCCTCCAGGTCGTCGTCACGCTGCACCATGCTCCGGCGCAGCAGCAGCGGCTGCGCGAAAAAGGCGTTGCCGCCAGGATTGACCGTCACGGCGAGCCGGTACTTGTGACGCTCCAGCGTCTCGAGCACGGCCTCGTTGGCATCGCCGTAGGGATAGGCGTAGTGGCGCACCTTGACCTTCAGGCGCCGCTCCAGAAGCTCGCGCGGGCCTGCCGTTTCCATCTGCAGCGCCTGCCGGTACGCCTCCTCCGACTCGCCCTCGCCCCGCTCGCTGAGGTTGCGGTGCGTCTTGGAATGGGGCTGGATGTCCACCAGCCCCGAAGCGGCCAGCTCACGCAGCTGGG
This sequence comes from Caldimonas brevitalea, assembly GCF_001017435.1. Lineage (NCBI taxonomy): Bacteria > Pseudomonadati > Pseudomonadota > Betaproteobacteria > Burkholderiales > Sphaerotilaceae > Caldimonas > Caldimonas brevitalea. The sequence goes on along the minus strand of NZ_CP011371.1, from coordinate 2,998,238 downwards.
ACCAGTCGACCGCATCCCCTGCGCCGACAAAATCGGTGTAGACGAACAAGGTGACGGGAAAGCCGTGGCGGCGCAACAGGGGGGCGGCATAGCGGTAGAACGATTCGTAGCCGTCGTCGACCGTGATCACCACCGAACGGCGCGGCACTGCGCGCCGGCCCTCGAGATACTCCGCCAGCTCGTCGAGGCGCAGCACGTGGTAGCCGTGGCGGGCGAGCCAGTCGAGCTGGGCCGCGAAACGGGCGGGCGACACGTTCATCTTGCCGCCGCCGTAGCCGAAGCGGTGGTAGCACAGGATGGGCACCGTCTGGTAGTGATCGCCGTGCACGCCGGCCCGGTTGACCGGCTTCAGCGGCACGGCCAGCGGCAGGTCTTCGCTGGGCCGGGTGATGCCGTTGAAATCGCCGATCACCCAGTGCTGCTCCGCGTCCCCGAGGAACAGCTCGGCAATCGAGCGCAGCGTCTCTCCCCGCATCGGCTGGTACAGGACGAACCGGTCGTTGCGGGCCAGCACCTGGCCCGGCGCGATGGGGGGGCGGCTGGCGCAGCCGGCAACCATCACGCCGGCCAGCGTCAGCGTCAGCAACAGCCGCGCGAGGCGGCGGCACGCAAGCAAGGCGCACGGCATGGCGGCTCCCCCTGGCTCAGGCTTGAGGTGCCGGGCCCGGCCCGTCGCTGACGGGGGTGGTGGCTGCCGCCGTCGGGCCCGCGGGCGCGGGCGGCGGTGGTGGTGGCGTGTCGGCGTGCGGCATCGAGGCGGTACCGAGGCTGCTGTGGCGGTCCTGCAGCGCCTGCGCCATGCGGTCGAAGGCCGTATAGAGCAGCCCGAACTCGTCGCGGCGTGTCTCGCGAATGCGGTGGTCGTAGCGCCCGCGCGCCACCTCGGCCATCGATTCGCCGATCAGCTTGATCGGCTGGGCAAACCAGTCGGCCACGAAATACATCGCGATCGCCACGGCCAGCACAGTCACCACGACCAGCACCGCCATCAAGACCATCGACAGGCGCGCGACCTGGGCCAGCGGCCGCTCCGGCAGCCCCAGGGCGACCCAGCCGACCCGCTTGTCCTGGAAGATGATCGGCGCCTCGAAGCCGAGCACGGTCTCGCCGCCGACCAGGTAGCGCGACACCTGCACATTGCCGGGGCGGACCCCCAGCAGCTCGCTCGTCGGCGCCTTGTAGGCTTGCCCGACCAGCTTGTCGCGGCTGGCGGCACGCACGAGACCTTCACGGTCGATCACCGTGACGCTGTCGAAATCGCCGGTCTTCATGATTTCCTCGACCGCCACCTCGACCGCGATCCAATCCTCCGACAAGGCCGCCACCGCATTCTGGGCCGCGATGAACCGCGACAGCGCCGCGCCGTAGTCGGTCACCTGGCTCATCATCGACGCGTATTGCCGCTGCGTGATCACGGTGGCGGTCAGTGCCATCACCGCCGCGACGATCAGCGCCATCATCGCCGCCCACTTGACCCGCAGCGGGACGATGCGCGGCCGCTCGTGTTCGCGCTTGCTCTCCTCGAGGTCGACCAGCACGCGGTTGAGCGCTTCGGCGAGTTCCTTGCCGGATTGGAAGCGGCGCTCGGGCGCCTTCGCGAGGCAGCGCTCCACCAGGCGCCGCATCGCCGGCGGCAGCCCGGGCCGGAGCTTGTCGATCGGCGGCGGCTCTTCGTTGGCGATCTGCACCGCCAGCGTGACCAGGCTTTCACCGAGGAAGGGCCGCTGGCCGGTGAGCATCTGGTAGAGCACGATGCCGGTCGAGAACAGGTCGGAGCGACCGTCGATCTTGCTGCCTTGCGCCTGCTCGGGCGACATGTACTGCGGCGTGCCGAGGATGTCCCCGACACGCGTGCGATGTTCGCCCGCCGGGCTGTCCATGTGGGCGATGCCGAAGTCGGTCACCTTGATGGTGCGGCTGCCCTTGAGCCGGATGATGTTGGCCGGCTTGATGTCACGGTGCACGATGCCCCGGGAGTGCGCGTAGTCGAGCGCGCGCGCCAGCTGGATGCCCATCACCAGCACGTCCTTGAGCGCCAGCGGCTTGCCGTGTTCCATCACGTCGCTGAGCGGCTGGCCCTCGACCAGCTCCATCGCCATATAGGGACGGCCTTCGATCTCGCCCACGTCGTAGACGGTCACGATGTTCGGGTGCGACAAGCCGCCGGCCGCGCGCGCTTCCCTCAGGAAGCGGGCGCGGTAGGCCTCTTCTTCGCACAAGGCCGGCAACAAGAATTTGATGGCGACGTCGCGCCCGATGCTCGGGTCGTGCGCCTTGAACACGCTGGCCATCGCACCGCTGCCGATGCGCTCGTGGATCTGGTAGCGGCCAACCTGGCGCACCGGTGTGCCGTTGCCGGGCGCGCTGCCGGGCAAGGTGCCGCCGACACCGCCGCGGGACGGCGACGCTGTGGCGGGTGCAGGTGACGGGGCAGGCGACGGGGCAGGCTCTGCCCGCGCAGTGGCGGGCGGTGCGGGCACCGGCGCCGCCGGACGTGGCACGGCTGCGGGCCCCGGTGCGGGTGCTGGGGTGGGCACGGCATCACCGTCGCCATCCAGCACGAACGGGTCGATGCGCGTGTTGTCGTCCTCGTCGAGAGGATCGTCCGCATTGGATGTAGGCGCATCTTTGCGGCGCCAGTGCGGCTTGTGTGGACCTCGTGCTGCTGACATGGGCTCGCCTCACCTCCCTTTGGCGGACGCTCTTCGACCCCGACTGGACACCACGCGCCGATGCGGACGCCCCGCAGCCGGGCCGAAGCAGGGAAAGCAGTGTGCACCCGGCGCCGCCCGAAACTGTCACCGGACGTTGCAGCCGGCCGCGTCCTCGGCCTTCCGCCAGGCTGCGCCCGGCGTGTGTCAGACCGGTGACGAGCGCAGCGCGTACGCCTTGCCGGCCACGAACAGATATTCGGCTCGCAACACCGGCGGCCCCTGTTCCCCCGCAGTGGTGAATCCGACCACCGCGATTGTTGTGCCCGGTTTGATCTCGGCCACCTGCCAAGCTTGCATGCGGGCGAGCGGCGCCAACTCGACCGTCCAGCGCCGGTCCTTGCGGTCCGGCAGGCGGGTGCTGCGCAACAAGGCCGGCGCGTCCACCGGCGAGGTCTGGGCCGGCACCTGGCGCTGCGCCAGGTCGGGCGGCAGCGCCAGCCCAGGGCGCAGTTCGAGGTCGATCTCGACGTGCGGGTTGCGCCACCGCACCGTAGCGGCATCCCCTTCGAGGTACAGGGGTCGGTTCTGATCGAATCCACTCCAGCCGTGGTGGGCCCGGGCTGCCGGGCTGAGCCAAGGCAGGAACATGGCGCCAGTGGCGGTCAACAGGGTGCGTCGTTGCATGCTTCGGGCTCCAGGTCAGGCGTAGGCGATCCAGCGTCCGCAGATGATGACAGCGAGCCAAAGCCCCAGGGACACCACGGTCTGCAGCCGTGCCATGGCATCGAGCTTGGCAAGGCCGCCGCGTGCATGGAAGGCCGCCGCGTTGAGGCCGGCCAGCGTCAGCAGCGCGAACTTGAGCCGGAAGGCGCGGTTGACCAGCAGCTCGGCAGGCTGGGTCGAGAACATCAGCAAGCCGGTGGCGGCCGCGAGTGAGAAGCCGGCCAGGCTCACGCCCAGCGCGAGCCGACCCAGGGCCTGGGGCGGCAAGGTCGTGCCCAGGCCCCAGACACGCAACTCGAACAGCACCAGGCTGCCGAGCAACAGCGCGATGCCGCAGATGTGCAGCGCCTCCAGGACCGGGTACAACCACGGGTGGCCGGCCAGCCAGGTCCAGGCGGGGATCTCGATGGCGACGGGCGTGGCTGGCATGCCGGCACGGTAACAGAGAGCGACGCCCCGACGCGTCGCCGTGCGGCCGCCACCCCCGATTCCAATGGCCCTGCTCGGGCGCGCCCACTTCGGGTATGCGAGGATGCCGCCCCTGCCGTGCCTTTGCTTTCTGACGCCATGCCCATGTCAGCCCCTCTCCCGCCGCGCCGCGCCGAGCGCTGGGTCGCCGAGGCGGGTACCGCGGACGTCGCCACGCTCGACATCCCGGCCGACGCCCATCACGACCGCATCTTCGAGATCTCCTGCCGCTATGTCGTCGCCCACCGTGGCGGCGCCGACGCCTGGCACAGCCTGCGCATCGACGTCGACGGGCGACAGGAGTGGTCACGCCGGCTCGCCACCGAAAACCCCGGCAGCACCGACTCGCTCGATTACCGGTTTCGCCGGTTGGTCCCGGCGGGCCAGCCGCTCCGGGTGACCGCCAAGACGGGCGCCCACGGCGTCTCCCGTCTCGAATTGCTGATCGAGGCGGATGAAGAGTTGGGGTGACACCCTGCCGCCCGCCCCCCTCGCCTCTGGATCAGCCGCGCCACCCCTGCGTCACGCTGTGAATCAACAGGCCGATTCAACAGGCCGACCGAGCCGGCGATCTGTGTGCCGTTGATGCACACGAACCGCCGGTCGCGACCGAGAGTGCGCTCCTGCGCGTCAACCGCTGCTGCTGAAGCAGCGTGTCACGCCCGGCCTGTCAGACCGTGCGCTTGCGCTGGGCCCGCAGGCGAGCGCCGAGCACCAGCGCGCCGACGGCCAGCAAGCCGTAGGTGGACGGCTCGGGCACCACAGGGGCGAACGTGGTCAGGACGTTCGAGTTGGGGCGCCCATAGATGTCACGCCGCAGGCTGACCTGGCCGGTCTCGCCGAAGCTCGTCGCGTTGGTGTCGAGGAAGAACCACTCCGTTCTTGCGCCCGGCGCCATGGAGTCGAAGTGGAAGTCGATCGCACCGAAGTCGCCCCCGGGGACGTCCTCCCAGCGCACCACCGAATGCGGCGCCGAGTCGATCGGGTGGTCCAACGTGCCGGCGTCGTAGGTGATGCCGGCGTTGTACAAACCTTGGAACGAGGTCACGAAATCCCAGGCCGGATCGGAGCCGGGGTCGAGCGCCACCTGCCAATAGAAGTCGAGCGTGCCGTCGTCCGACCGGACCACGCTCGAGGTGACGGTGCCGCGCACATCCCGCTCGGTGATCCCGTCGCCGAACTCCCAGTCCTCGTACTGGAAACTGCCGGTCTTGCTCGCCACGATGTCGCCAGCGAGTGAGGGGTGGTCATACCCGGAGACGACCGTGGGGTCCAGCACCTTATCGGGTGTCGTCAGCGGCACGGCATGAGCGACGGCAGAGGCCAGCAGGGCGGCCGCGAGCGTGATGGGTCGAATATCGATCTTCAAGAGTCCTCCGTTTTCGTGTTGGTTCTCAACTCAAGCGCACAGCAGCATCGCCGCACAGCATGAGAAAACGGTGACGGCTGACGATCGAGTGCAACGGGTTACAGCCACAGTGGAGCATGGAGCAGTGCCCTGATCGAGGCCCTGCCACAGGCGTCGACATTCTGAAGGAGGCATGCAAGAACTTCATGGCATGTTTCACGTCGAAGTGTGTGCGCCTGCAAGTTTCTTCGACCGCCCGACACAAGTTCGCCCACCTCGAGCGATCGTGTCACCTCACCCTCGCCACCACTGCGTCACGGCGTGGATCAACAGCCCGATCGAGCCGCCCACCAGCGTGCCGTTGATGCGCACGAACTGCAGGTCGCGGCCGATGTTGCGCTCCAGCTCGGAGGTCATCTCGGCCGTGTTCCAGGCGTCGACGCGGGCCACGATGTAGTGGCCGATGTCCTCGCGGTAGTGGTCGATCCACCGCGGCGCTGCCGCCAGCAGTTGCCCGTTGATCCACTCGCGCATCGCAGCGTCGGTCTGCAGCTTGCGGCCAAGCGTCAGCGCGGCCTCGCCGATGCGCCGGCCGAGCGCCGAGTCTTCACGTTGCAAGTCGGCGTGCAGCCACGCCAGCAGCTCCTGCCACAGACCCCGCAGGTACTCCGCCAGCGCCGGGTGGGCCAGCGCCTCCTGCTTGATGTCCTCGCCCTTCTGGTGGAAGGCCGGGTCTTCCTTGAGCTTGACGATGAACTCGGCCATGAAGGCGTCGAAACGCAGCCGCAGCGGATGCGCTTCGTCCGCCCCCATCTCGCCGATGATGCGGCCCACCCCCGCGACGATCTTGCTGGTCGCCATGTGGCCGGCGATGGTGTCGAGACCCAGGTAGCGCAGGTAGCGCACCTCGCCGGCGATCACCTCGGCGATCTTCGCCTTCACGTCGTCCTTCTCGAGCAGCGCGCCGATCTGCTGCAGCACCTCGTCCAGCAAGGCCTGGTGGCGGCGCTCGGCGGTCAGCACGTCCAGCACCTGGCCGGTCAGGCGCGCCACGTCGACTTGTTCGAGCTTGCCGAGCACGGTGCGGCGGATGAAGGCGGTGATGCGGTCGTCGTCGAGCGCGTCGAGGCCGTAGCGGGCCGCCGCGCGGCAGTACTCGCCGATGCGCGCCGCGTGCTCGGGCTGTGCCAGCCAGCCGGCCAGGCGCGACGCCGCGTCAAAGCCGCGCAACTTGCCCAGCACCTGCTCGGTGCTCAGGAAGTTGCCCAGGATGAAGGCGGCCAGGTTGCGGCCGATGCGCGCCTTGTTGTTGGGGATGATGGCCGTGTGCGGTATCGGCAGCCCCAGCGGGTGCCGAAACAGCGCCACCACCGCGAACCAGTCGGCCACCGCGCCGACCATCGCCGCCTCGGCGAAGGCGGCCACGTAGTGCCATGCGGGGTGGTGGCCTTGCAAGGCGGTGGCGACCGCATAGAGCGCAGCGGCGGCCAGCAGCAGGCCCAGCGCGATCCGTTTCATCCGTTGCAGGCCGGAGGCTGACGCCACGGCAACATCCATGCGATGGTTCCTTCCCTGTTCGTGCGCCGCCCGCCCCGGTGCCCAGGCCGGGTAACGCCAGCAGCGGCCGGCGGTCGCGGGCGCCGCCGATCTTGACACAGGCTCGCGACAGCCGAGCGTGGCGACGATCACGATGCCGGCGGCCCCGGTCGGGCGTCACACGGCTGCCATTCGCCGTTCATAGCATGCCCTTCCCCCCGTGGCCCGCGGCCGCTCACACGGCGCCCCTCGCCATGGCCCCGGCGCGCTGTGCAATAGCCCGGCCGCACGCCCTCCCCTCACGACAGGAATCGACCCCATGCGTCTCGACACCCCTCGCCCCCACCCAGCTCGACGCCGCCCCCAGATCCTGGCCGCCATCGTCGCCGCTGCCACGTGTCTGGCCACCGCTTGCGGCGGGGGCGGCGATGAGGCAGGGCCACTGCAGGCGGAGGCGGCCGCCGAGCAGGCTGGCGTCGCGCGTCATGGAGACCATAGCGTGCGCGGCATCGCGCCCAAGGTCGAGACGCCCACCGAGCGCGATCCGGCCGACATGGACGACCCGGCGGTCTGGGTGCACCCCGACGACCCGGACGACTCGCTGATCGTGGCCGCCGCGAAAGAAGGCGGCCTGCGGGTGTTCGACTTCAAGGGCCGTGTGGTGCAGCGCTTGCCGGCCGAGGTGGACGCCGAGGGCGAGCCGTTGAACCGCTACAACAACGTCGAGGTGGTGTACGGCTTCAGGCTGGGTCGCAAGCGCGTCGACCTGGCCGTGGCGACCGACCGCCTGCGCGACCGTCTCAAGGTGTGGCGCCTCGACGAGGACTACGAGCACGACGACGACCACGACGAGGACGATGCCGACGACCTGCCGCTGCGCGACGTCACCTCGCCCCGCATGACCCGCTTGTTCCCGACCCGCCCCGACCCGGCCGACCTTGCGCGTGGCAGCGTGCCCAACCCCGACGACGGCGAGAACACCGCCTACGGCCTCGCGGTCTACCGTGACAAGGCTTCGGGCCGCGTCTATGCCCTGGTGAACCAGAACGATGAAGCGGTGATCGCGCAGTACGAACTGGTGGCCGAGCCCGACCACACGGTGAGCGCGAAATTCGTGCGCGACTGGCGCTTTCCATATGCCTACAAAGGCCAGGACCTAACGCAGGAAAACGAAGACGACCCAGCGCGCGACTTCAGCCCCCAGTTCGAGGGCATGGTGGTCGACCAGCAGACCGGCGTGCTCTACGCCGGCCAGGAAGACGTCGGCATCTGGCGCATCGACCTGCGCACGGGCGTGGCCGAAGACCGGCCGTTCTACGAGACGCGCAGCTTCGACCCCAACAGCCGCATCGCGCGTGACCTGGAGGGGTTGACCATCTACTACGGCGCGGACGGCAGCGGCTACTTGTTGGCGTCGAGCCAGGGCATGGCGCACGGCCAGCCGCCGACCTTGCCCACGCCCGGGTTGGACGACAGTTTCGCGGTGTTCGAGCGCCAAACGCCCAACCGGCTGCTCGGCAGCTTCCGGATCGAGGCCAACCGCGACAAGGGCATCGACGGCGTGCAGGAATCGGACGGCTCCGACGTCTCCAACGTGCCGCTGCCGGGCTTTCCGTTCGGTGTGCTGATCACGCAGGACGGCTACGACGGCGACGTCTTCGACGGTTCGGTCGAGGCGACCAATCTGAAGCTGACACCGTGGGATGCGATCGCGCGGCACTTTCCCGGCGGGCCGTTGAAGGTCGACACACGATACGACCCTCGGCGGCCTTGAGCGACGGCGCCAGGAGGCGGGCCGGTGGGCGCCGGCCCGCTGGCGGTCAGCGCCAGCTTTAGCTTGCCGCCACCGCGGCGGGGCGGCCGAGTGCAGGGCCGCGGACCACAGCGACAGTGGTCCGCCAGCGTCCGGGCGCTTGCCCTCTGCTACCTGCCGCGCGCGCTTGTTGCGGATCGACGCCTCGATGGCGGCCGTCGACCAGCCTGCGTCGCACTCAGTTCACCAGGAACATCACACCCTGCCCGTATTGCGCGGTCTGCCCGTCCACCGAGATCGAGACGGAAACGCCCATGCAATGGGTGCCCATCGTCGTCGGCGTGCCCGAGAGCTGGCCTGTCGCCGCGTCGAAGGTCAGACCGGGCGGCGGTGCGGCCGGGCAGTCGCCCACGGGAGCCAAGGCCAGGGTGTAGCTGGCACCCTCGGGCGGCGCTTGCAGGATCACGGAGGTGGACACCGCGCTGCCCAGATAGAAATACGACTCCGCGGCGGCGACGACCGGGCCCCTGACCTGCATCTCGATGTCCCGGCTCGTCGTCGACCAGCTTTGGCCATCGCGCTGCAGCGTGGCCTTGACGCGCGGCTTGAATTCACCGACTTGCATCAGGCGGCCGCTGATCACGCCGGTGGCGGCGTCCAGCGCAAGACCGGCCGGCAGCTCGCCGACCATGCTGTAGGTGATCGTCTCGCCAGCCGCGGGGGTGTAGCCGCTGAGCTCGGGTTTCACTTCCAGGCTTTGCCCCCACTGCAGGTTGCTGCCGTTGTTCACCCAGTAGAGCACCTGGAAGCCGGACACATAGATGGACACGCTCTGCCACAACTCGCCCTCATAGTCAGGCACCGTGAGTTCGATCGACACGTCGAACGAGCCGACCTCGGTCGGGGTGCCCTGGATGTGGCAGCTGCGTCGGTCCACCCACATGCCGGCAGGAAGGCGGCCCATCGCGACTTCGCAGCGAGGTGAGTTGCCTTCCAGCCCATGCAATTCGGCTTCGATCATGGTGGGCTGGAGCACCCTCGTCTGCCCCGAAGACGGGTACTGGAAGTCGACTTCCAGATCACCTCCGCTGCCACCACCTCCACACGCCGCCAGCGACAGCGGCACCACCAGGGACAAGAGCGCTCTGCGCAAGGCAGAAGAGCGAACGAACACCGACATAAGGACCCCTCACCAGACACTGTCCGGACTGTTTTTCAATGCAGCGAAGATTGTCTTATGTAACCAAACGAAACGGAATGACCGAGCGTTGCTTCTAGGGTGGGAATCCCTCGGTCAGGGGGGCTCGAGGGTGCCGCATGACGACAACGCCGCCGGCCGGATGAAGCGCTGGCGGGAGCGTTTGTGGCGAAGCGGAATTGAGCGAGGTCGGAGGCGCCCGAGGGGGCGCGACAACATCGGGCTGCTCGTGCAGGCGTTGGGGCGGGCAGCCACTGCACCACCTGTCGAACCCAGAGATGTTCAAGGGTCTGAACATCACGGCGCCGGCATTGGTTGCTGCGGGGGATCGCCGCCGGCGTGTGCTTCAGGTCGGCGCCTCCCGGCTCTGCCGGTTCAACGCCAGCTTTTCCCCTCGTCGCGCGAGGTGACGACACGGCCGTCTTTCACCGAATACAAGATCTTGCCGTCCGGGCTCACCTTCAACGCCTGCATGAAGTCCCAGCCGGTTTGATCCGGGCCGATCGTGACCCAGCTCTTGCCGCCGTCTTCGGTGCGCCGCATCCGGTTGGGGCGACGATGGAGGGCACTGCTCGTGAGGCTGAAGTCGGCCGCCAACAGGTAGCCCCGCTGCTTGTCGACGAAGATCGGCAGGCCCATCGAATGGAAGGAGTCGACCGAGGTCCAGGTGCGACCGTAGTCGGTTGTGCCGTAGACGTGATACCGCGCCTCGCCCATCGCGCCGATGCCCACCACATAGCCATCCGGCGTGCCGACCAGGCCTTCGACGAAGTAGTGCGGGGTCTTCGTCACCTCCCATTGCCCCGTGCGCAGGTCCAACGAAGACAGGACGGCAGGCTGGGTATGCACCACCAGCCGGTCACGCGTCATGACGGCGCGGTCTTCAATCGGCGTCGGGAGTCTGCGCGCGTCCTTGCGGACGCTCGGCGCGCCGTTGCTCTCGATTTGCCGGATCGGCCGCCACTGGACCGGCCTGGCGTCGGATTCATAGACGTGCGTCACGTTCCAGTCGCGCGTCACCATGTAGAGCTTGCCATTGCTGCCCCGGGCGAGCAGTGCAACATGCTCGCGGCCGGCCGGCCCGCTCAGGCGGCGCCACGTCACCCCGCCGTCCTCCGACAAGCCGACGAAACCCTCCTCGCCACCGGCCAGCAGACGGTTGTCGCCGATGTCGCACAGCACGTCGATCTGGCCGAGCGTGCCCGTGGAGTACCGCCGCACCGTGCCGTCGGCGCGCTGTTCCATCACGACACCGAGTTGTTGCCCGGCGAGGAAGCGGTCGCCGACCATGAGGGGGGAGACGGCGGCGGTCAAACGGGCACGTGCGCTGTTCAGGTTGCCGCGCGATGCCGCCGGGATGGAACCTGGGGTCCACCCAAGATAGGCCTTGCCGCCCCACGGCTCGGTCAGTTCGGGACGGGCTTTGAGCAAGGCGTCCGCCGGGGCCGGTGTCGGGTCGATATAGACGTGGTACAGGGCGTTGGGGTCTGGCGTGGCCGATTCCGGTTTGGGCTGGACAACCAGCGTATCGAGCTGCGTGGTGCGCCCTGCTTCGACGACGAAAGTGCCACTCTGCTTGGCGATGGCCACCGTGACCGGCCCCGAACCCGACTCGAGGCCGGTTAGCGCCGCCTTGTAACCGTTGAGCGCCGTCAGCCGGTACGTCCCCGGCGTTATGACACCCCAGACGACCCGGGAACTGGAGTGGGCCAGTCGATGGGCGGGCAAGTTGAACGCGTCCCCGTCGTCGGTGGACACGGTCACTGAATGGATGGGCACGTCCCCGAGGTTGATGAAGCGCAGCACGATCACGCCGTGGACTGAGGGGTTGGCAGGCACTGACGGCGCGCTCGCACAGCCGTACAGCGCGGCGAACATCGGGAGTAGCAGCACGAGCGCAAGCAGGCGGCGCCGCATGAGAGCGAGGATGTGGGTTGACACTTGCTGAACTTGACGTGAGATGGGGGGAGCGCCGGCTATGCGCCCGCGACGAAACATCCGGTCGTGGGAGACCCTTACTGGGCCGCGGGAGCCGGTGCGGAAGAACACTCGTCCTTGAAGGTCGAGGCGTTCTTGACGACGGTCCTCATGGTTTCGGGACCGCTGCGCTCCAGCTTGTACAGCGCAAGCTGGCAGGTGCGAGGCGTGGGGCTGTACATCACCACTTCATAGTCGGCCCCTGCCACAGGATGAAAACTGACGCCTTGGCCGCAGGTCGCGGTGATGTCGTAGACATACTCGCGGAAGCGGCGTGTCGCTTGATATTGGAAGTGAAATGGCTGACCAGCAGGGATGCGAACCTCGGCGTACTTCACTGGCGGGAGGGGCGGGTCCGGCATGTCCAGCCGCCGGCGGCCTTCGCGATGCTTGATTCCCATGTGCAGCTCGGGCAGCGACTCGCGTTGGGGTGCCCCGGCGTGCGATGCCGGCCCGATCGGGCAGGTGCCGCGTAAACGTTGGGCGACGATGTCATCGCGGGGGTCCTGCTGCACCATCCGCAGCCTCGCCACCTGGCCGTCACCCGCGGCAGGGGGTTGGTAAGGAGGTGCCGCGCAGCCTGCCAGCACGAGGGGGACCGCAGCGGCGATGAATGCCCGCTTGTATTGCTTTTCAACCATGTCTATCCGCGTTTCCGTTGCACGATCGTGGACGCCTCGTCTCGGCGCCGCGGGGATGGTATGCGTGAGGCATGTGGTTGCCGCTGGGTGATGGGCAACTTTCCCGGGCAGCGTGAGGAACAGCACAGACGGGTGTACCGTTAGTAATCGCTAGCGGGTCGGGGGTGGTGTCTCCTTTGCGTCAGGCGTGGGCTGTTCCTGCTTTCGGCTGCCTGTTTTGGCTCCCGCTGGTGGGCCCTGTGCCGCGATGAGGTGGCGCGCACGTACGGCTGCACGCGCGATGCCGTGAAGGGTGGCGCGGGTGAATTCATCTGATTCCCCGTCTGGCAATCCGGTGGCCAACCAGAAGTGCAGCGGGGGTTCAGGAGTCGAATCTATTTCGGCGAGGGGCACGAGCTTGCCGGGGCCTGTCCGAATTTTTGTGTGTGAGGCTCTGAAGGCCGCCCCTTAAATGGCGGTCTTGATGAAGCGATCGCCGTAGGCGATCGCGAACTGATTCATCGCCTCCCGCCATTCCTTGGCAGCCCGTCCCCAGTCCGCTGTGATGTTGCGCAGCGCCAGCCAGATGAGCTTGGTGGCCGCGTCGTCGCTGGGGAAGTGCCCGCGCGTCTTGATGATCTTACGCAGCTGGGCATGGATGCTCTCAATGGAATTTGTTGTGTAAATCACCCGACGCACCGCCGGCGGGAACGCAAAGAACGGAATCACCCGATCCCAGTTGCGCCGCCAGGCCGCCACCACGGTGGGGAACTTGTGGCCCCAGGGCCCGGCCTCAAACGCCTCCAGTTCGGCGGCTGCGGCCTCGGCGCTGGCGGCCGTGTAGATCGGCTTGAGCGCCACGGCGAGCGGCTTGCGGTCCTTCCAGCTGGCGAAATCCAGGCTGTTGCGCATCAGGTGCACGATGCAGGTCTGCAGCGTGGTGGCTGGGAATACCGCGCCCAGGGCTTCGGGGATGCCCTTCAGCCCGTCGGTGACGGCGATCAGAATGTCGCCCACGCCGCGCGTCTTCAAATCGTTGAACACCTTGAGCCAGAACTTGGCGCCTTCGCTGCCTTCGATCCACAGCCCAAGGATGTCGCGTGTGCCGTCCGGCAACACGCCCAGCGCCAGGTAGACGGCCTTGTTGCGCACCACTGCGTCTTCGCGGATCTTCACCCGCAGGGCGTCGAAGAACACCACCGGGTACATCGGCTCGAGAGGACGGCTCTGCCAGGCCGTCACCTCCGACATCACCGCGTCGGTTACCGAGCTGATGAACTCCGGGGAGACCTCAGTACCGTACTGCTCGGCCAGGAAACCCTGGATCTCACGCACGGTCATGCCGCGCGCGTACATGGCCACGATCTTGTCGTCGAAGCCGGTGAAACGGCGCTCGTGCTTGGGAATGAGCACCGGCTCGAAGCTGCCTTCGCGGTCGCGTGGCACCTCGAGCCGCAGCGGCCCGTCTTCGGTCAACACCGTCTTGCCGCTGGTGCCGTTGCGGTGGTTGCCCGCCTCTTCCGGCTTGGCAGCGCCGACCGGGTAGCCCAGGTGATGCGACAGTTCGGCACCCAGAGCCCGCTCGATCAAGGCCTTCTTGAACGCCATCGAGGCGGCCTGGACCGCCTCTGCGCTCATCGGACCCTTGACGAACTGGTCAATCAGTTCCTTGGGAATGGACGGCAGCGCCGCCTGCGCGCCCGCCGCTGGCTTCTTCTTGCTTGGCATACATGCTCCTGTTCGACATGCTATGCCTCAAACACAAAATTCCTGACAGGCTCGCTTGCCGCATTGGACCGCCCAGACTTGCGGGTCGGGTCGCCCGCATCGGCAGCGTACAACAGAGTGCAACCCGGCCGCTTCTTATCCAACCGCCTTAGCTGCTGACTTAATCTCAGCAAGGTATGCGTACACCTCGTTCGCCACCTCTTCACCATAGGCTTCTTGAAGATCACGGCGGTCGATCAATTCCTGCTTCGTGTAGTCCGAGACTTTCAACCAGATCCGACACATTTGCTCGAGCGCTTGCCTGCTGTCCGCAGACATGCTTCTACTTCGCGAGCCTTCCTGAATAACTTGAAACGCGCTTCGCCAATTGTCGAATAAAAGCGCATGATCTGAAATGGAGCAGCCGGTAAACTCGGCGCCGTAGAACGCGCAATCGAAGAAGACAGCATTGACGAAGTCACACTCGCGCAGCTCCCCTCTAAAAAAGCACTTTTCCAATCGACCGTTGATGCGAACCTTCTGAAGGGCCGACGTTCCAAACTCGATGTTTTTGAGAGCACAGCCGCCGAAATCGCACTTCAAAAATTCCGCCTCCTTAAAGATTGCACCCTCAATCTCAGTCGAATGGAAAACGCATTCGACGAAACGGGCACCGCCTGTAGATGCCGAGCCCGTTAACCGTGTGTTGCCGAAGCTGGATCTGCTCACTTCGGTACCATTGTTCAACAATACAACGCTGGAATGATCGAATATCCAGTCCGCCAGCACGCACCTCCTGCATAGCAGCTTTCCTAGGCTGGCGTAAGAAAGGTCCACTCCCTCCGCGACAAACCCTTCAAGTGCCAACGGGACTTTGATCTCAACACCTCGAAGGTCGATCCGCCCTTCTGACGTACGCGCAAAGGGCCCCTCGGGAAGCTTTCCGATTTTGAGAGCGGAGACGATCGCGTCCACTTGGTCCCGCCTCCAGCGTTGTCTACGCTCTTTCACGGGACCTCCACCCTATAACGATAAGCAAAGCAGCATTACGTCGTATCCGCCGTGTACTTCCAAACGTGGGGAGACCGCACCTTCGCAACAAGTCGTGCCCATGTAGCGGTTCACGATTCGATGCGTTCTCGCTTAATCAACGCTACGGATGTTTCGGGCGCCCAAAGGTGGCCAAAATAATCCAAGCAAACGGAAACGATATCGCTGAGAAGCGGATCATCGGGTAACTGCTGGAAGGACGGGACATCGAGCATCGGGGTCTTCAATAACGGATGTTCCACGTCCAAGGTCAGGTCTATGCCGCGCAATTGTCTGCACACCCACCGCAAACACAATAGCTCGGCTGGCAGCACCGCCATCCATTGGCGTTCGAAGAGGAATCGAGCATCCCGAGCAGGCTTGTCGGCAGCGGGACTCGCATACTGAAATGCCCTAGAAAGTCGATAGTCAAGATACTCAACCAAAGCTTTGGAGAAAGACACTTTGCTTTCTACGTTTGCAAGCAGAGGTCCGAATTCTTCAAGCTTGTCATCAATATCCCGCAGTGCTGGCCACACTCCTTCACATTCAGCACGAAGCATGTGCCAGAGAAAGCAAAACGCGGGATCGTCGCCAAAGTCATCTTGAAGACCGCGCTGGCTGACCAGGTTGTACAGGTAGTGAGACCAAGGCTTCACCAGCGCCGGTTCGCATCGAGCTACGGCCAGGAACCATAAGAACGCGGGCGTGTCGCCCAGTCGGCATGGGTGTGCGTAGGAGAGACCCTTTTGTTCCCGCCGGGAGCGGTCAACTGCCATGCCGAGCCGACAGTAGTTGACTGCAAGTGCAACAGAGCGCCAACCTTCGGCCTGACCCGCAAGCGTCTGCAATACCCCTTGCATCGCGTATTCGAACGCAATGCTAAACATTGAGATCTCAGGAGTGAAGATGCCTTCGACTTGCTGGGGCGCGCCGGCCAGAAATTCGGCCACGTAGTGTCGATTGCATTCCAGGTTCTGTTCCGATACGCCCCTCTCCTGCAAGCCCCAGATGATCCGGTCAACCGCTTCTTGGCGATTCGCGGCCGAAGGGCGCAATCGAACACGGCGGTCGAACTTTCCGCCTTTTGTGAGGCTATGACTCTTTGCCACTACTCAAGTCCCGCAACAATGGGCCTGCAGTTATACCCCAACCGGCCGGCAGCAGCGAGAGGGGTCACGCCCCAAAGCGGAACTAATGCTCCACCATGCCGGTCTGCCCTGATTCAGTTCGACGTAATGGAAAGACCTCCACAGAGTAGCATTTGCGGTCGACCGCAGTGAATGCGCAGCGGTCGGGCCGTGCGCCCGATCTAGGCCGCGAGACGTGGGACTTGAAATGATAGTCCTGACCCCACCGCTGCATCCCTAGAGCGCCTTGAGCACCTTCTTATGTGGAGGGAGCGCGCGAATAGGAAAAGCCACCCAAGAAAACAGGATCCGCCGAGATTTGCCTTCGAACTCGGACGGCGGACGTCAAGGCCGGAGCGAGCCGCGCGTGAAGCGATTTCGCGACATCGTTTGTTCAGGGCCGACTATTTTGGAAAGGCGGGATCAGCCCTCGCTAAGCGGTCGATCCAAGCCTCTAAAGGCATTCCACCGCGAAAAACCTCTGAGGCCAAATCGGCCGCGTACCGCGTTAGCCGAGGCGCCAAGACGAAGGTGAGATATGCTGTTCCGTACGCAGTAGACATCCGGGACATTTTCTTTGCTTCCTCAAAGACGTGCCCACCGATATCACCAAAGGATTTGATACACCCTTGCTCATCCTCACTTAGCCGCCTGCCGAGCTTATTAAGCAGGTAGCTGCGGTAGCCGGTATAGTTAACGTCATTTTCATTGCTCATCGCGAATAGACCTCGATCGTTCATTTTAAAGGCACTCAGCTTGATACCCATCGGTGCTTGCATGCAGCAACTCGCGCTACTGATCCTCGGCGCACTTCGCTCCGACAAGCCTGCCGGCGTCAGCTTAGCAAACTCAGCTTGACTTTCAAGACGGTATCTGACCTCGACGCTTCGGACGCCAGCGCTTGCACGCCTGATTTCTAAAAAAATGGCCTCCGTCTGAAAGCGGCGGTGAGCAGTTGTATTCTGATTACTTAGCTGTCCATTCCGATGGAGGTCCAAGCGTCTACCACACCCCAAAAATCTAGATTTAACTTAGGAGCTTTGTCACTCCACCAGATCAGTCCACTCGAATTGGGATCTTTGTCTTCAGATAGTTCGACGCAGGCGTAGCCGAAAGAACCGTTGGTAAAAAGAGCGACTGTCCGCGCCAAATTCACAGGAGGAGGCTCTATTTCGTCCAGTATTCCCCAGCTTTCATCCGAAAGAATGAAGATATCTTTCGAGGGAGACAGCCCTAGGGAACGAGAAGCCAGGTAGTACCAGCCATCGGCGAAATCGTAGAACTCTTTTACAGCTGAAGGTAAGTCGCGCCACAGAGTCTCGAGTTGGGGAGAAAGCGATCTGTCTCTCGGGTTGCTAGAGGCGTAGTACAGCAAACGACTCGGAGAACGAATTGAATATAAAAGCAAATAGCCCCCTTTGTGCCGAAGCAGTTGAACCGAATCCAATCTTTCGGACATTTTTCTGATTATTTCAGGGAACTGCTCCTCGAATCTCATCCAGCACTGAAGTGTCGTCGATACCCGGTCCTCACCCTCTACGCTCAGCAATTCGCACCACTCCGGCGGCAACTTGCTTGACTCCGCTGTAGAAAGCTCGCCAAAGCGAACGATCTCGGGATCTACAAGGTACTGACGAAGATACTCCATCAAATTCAGCTTCATCGTCTTCCAAACTCAATCAGTTTCCGGTTGATTTGATTTCGCCCGGGATTTAATTTCGTGCGGCGAAGTCGTCGCCGCCGAGATAGATTTGACGCTGTAAGCCTTGCTCGCAAAGCCGCACATCGCGAGCCGCGGCGACCAAGTCGCATAGAACAGGATCAAGGCGGAGCGGCATCACAGGGTGCCACTTCTTTCCAGACGGCCACTTCATTTCTTCTTTGAATAGATGGCACGGTGATAATCCTCCATCCCGCGCCTCACAAGTTCCGTGAACGTAGGAGAAATTTTCGACGGCGCGGCCCCGCCATCGGTCACGAGGTATACGGCCGGATCTACTGTTCCGTCACAGATGAAGTACAAGTACTGATACCCCTGATAGGCCGCGAACACGAACGCATTGGGAGGGATTTCGACATCAATTCCTTCCTCTTCGAGCATCTCAGCCAGTTCGGCATTTAGCACCTCAATTGTTGGAAAAAAGAAGTCAGAATCTTGAGCGTACAACCCCGCGGATCGCCCACATTGAGCCAAGAACTCCCGATACGATCCAGGCAGTTTTAACTGAGCCTGCTTCTCAAGGGCATCGATCTCCGAAGGAGATACCCCAACGACGGGGGACTCCTCGTCCAAGTCCAACTCTGTCAGCCAGTCCGTAAAGTTCATAATTTCTGACAAAGAGAGGAAACCATAACTCTCTCAACTTCAATACCTAACTGTTCGAGGCGAGACTGTCTCTCTTTCATTTCGGAATTATTGAAGCACCCGAGATCAAAGGTCGCGTTCTCGTACGCCTTTCGGAGAAGCTCAGCATCCGACATAGCCTTTGATCTTGGAAAGAGAGCGCGCAAATCACGCAACTGATCCCGCGTGGGCTTACCTTTCCACCTTGCAACAAGGTCAAACACGGGCTCCAAATCGTCAGACAACTGAAGATCAAGTCCGGGGTGGTAAACGTGCTGAGTCAACTCTTTGCCACATGATTCGCACCGCCACGTTTCCAGCGCCCCTAATCTCTCGGCAAGGACCAATCGCTCAGAGTCGCAATTCTGACAACTATCCACTTCATGCACCTCGCGCGATCTGGTTTGGCTGGGGAAATCCACCTCGCGCCGCCGCGGCGTTCTGTAGCGCCTAGAAATCAACTCTAGTCACCACCCCATTGCGGACGTCCGATCCAAGGTGCACACACTCTTCAGAAATGAAATTAGCCTGCGCAATTGAATCCTCAGACAGATCTATCGCATCCAGCGAGACAACAACCTCGTCCTCAATCTTGATCAGCGCCCAGTTAAATTTCTATCTTTGTTTCAAGGAAGGCCAAGTACTTCGGATCGTCTTCCAGGAATATACCCATACCGCCTCCCATATAGGCGCGCGTCAGTTCGTCGGCGGCTTTTTCCAGGTTCCCATCCTCATAGTAAGACTGACCAAGTCGAAGGTGCACGAATGGATTCCCAAGCCCTCCCGGGCATTGAACAGCATTGATGAATGCCATTAAGGCTTTGTCGAAATTTCCCAACCGAAAATGCACATCTCCGATCGCAACGTAGATCCAGGTGGCCGCCTCCCACCGCCTGTGATCCTGAGGCAGCAACTTCAGCGCCTGAACATATGTTCCCTTGGCAAGATCGAGCTGCCCATCTCTCGCCAGCCGGTCTCCCTCCGCGCAGAGCGACGAAATCTGCTTATGCAACGCCTCGGGCAACTGTTCGCTCATCTTGCTCTTCCTTAAACCAAAAGTAATCATAAACAGGATGGTCTGCTGCGCACCCGCCCTCACCGCGGCGCGCTGCCGTTCACCTCGCTTCGCGACCGCCCCGTGCGACCCCGCCGATGTGCCCGCGCCCCCTAGGGAATTGCCGCGACACACTCCCACGCAGGCCGATTCGCGGATAGAACCGCGGGGTTCGGCCGCCGGCCGGCAGCACTTGGCGTTGAGGAGCATTGCAAATGAAAACCAAAGCCGCGGTGGCCTGGAAGGCCGGCGCCCCGCTGAGCATTGAGGACGTTGACCTGGACGGCCCGCGCGACGGTGAGGTGCTGGTCGAGGTGAAGGCCACCGGCATCTGCCACACCGACTACTACACCTTGTCGGGCGCCGACCCCGAGGGCCTGTTCCCGGCCATCCTCGGGCACGAGGGCGCGGGGGTGGTGCTCGAGGTCGGCGCGGGCGTGACGACCCTGAAGCCAGGCGACCATGTGATCCCGCTCTACACGCCGGAATGCCGCCAGTGCAAGTTCTGCCTATCGCGCAAGACGAACCTGTGCCAGGCCATCCGCGCCACGCAGGGCAAAGGCTTGATGCCCGACGGCAGCTCGCGCTTCTCGCTGGACGGGCGGCCCTTGTTTCACTACATGGGAACGTCCACCTTCGCCAACCACATCGTCGCGCCGGCCATCGCGATGGCCAAGATTCGCGAAGACGCGCCGTTCGACAAGGTCTGCTACATCGGCTGCGGCGTGACGACCGGGGTGGGCGCGGTGATCTTCACGGCCAAGGTCGAGGCGGGCGCGAATGTGGTGGTGTTCGGGCTTGGCGGGATCGGCCTGAACGTGATCCAGGGGGCTCGCATGGTGGGCGCCGACAAGATCATCGGCATCGACCTCAATCCGGGCCGGGAAGCACTGGCCCGGCGCTTCGGCATGACGCATTTCATCAACCCGAAGCAGGTCGACAACGTCGTCGACACCATCGTTCAGCTGACCGACGGCGGCGCCGACTACAGCTTCGAGTGCATCGGCAACACCAACACGATGCGCCAGGCCCTGGAGTGCTGCCACAAGGGCTGGGGGCAGAGCATCGTCATCGGCGTGGCCGAGGCCGGCGCCGAAATCAGCACGCGGCCGTTCCAGCTGGTGACGGGCCGGGTCTGGAAAGGCTCGGCGTTCGGCGGCGCCCGCGGCCGCACCGACGTGCCGAAGATCGTCGACTGGTACATGGAGGGCAAGCTGAAGATCGACGAGATGATCACGCACACCCTCCAGTTGTCCGAAATCAACCAGGGATTCGACTTGATGAAACGGGGCGAGTCGATCCGATCGGTGGTGGTGTATTGAGATGCAAAACGGGCTCGAATTGCTGGCCTCGCACGCTTGCTTCGACGGCGAACAGCGCTACTACCGGCACGCTTCGCGGCGAGTCGGCCTGCCCATGCGCTTCGGCCTCTACCTGCCGCCGCAGGCCGCCGGCGAAGGCGCGCGCCTACCGGTGCTGTTCTACCTGGCCGGCCTGACCTGCACCGAGGAGACCTTTGCAATCAAGGCGGGCGCGCAGCGCTGGGCGGCGGAACTTGGCCTGGTGCTGGTGACACCCGATACCAGCCCCCGCGGGGCCGACCTGCCCGGCGAAGCGCAGTCGTGGGACTTCGGCGTGGGCGCGGGCTTCTACCTGGACGCGACGCGGGCGCCGTGGCGGCGCCATTGGCGCATGGAGACGTATCTGCTCGACGAACTGCTGCCGCTGATCGGCGAGCAGTTCCCGGTGGACCTGCAGCGCGCCGGCGTCTTCGGCCATTCGATGGGCGGGCACGGCGCGTTGACACTGGCGCTGCGCCACCCCGGCATGTTCCGTTCGGTGTCGGCTTTGGCGCCGATCGCCGCGCCCAGTCGCTGCCCGTGGGGCGAAAAGGCCTTCACCGGATACCTCGGTGACGACCGGCGTGCCTGGGCGGCGCACGATGCCACCGAGCTGATGGCCCGTCAGACGGAACCGCCCTACCCCGACGGCATCCTGGTCGACCAGGGGCTGGACGACCAGTTCCTGGCCGAGCAACTGCATCCGCACCTCTTGGAAGCCGCTTGCGCTGCGGTCGGTCAACCGTTGACGCTGCGCCGTCACGCGGGGTATGACCACAGCTATTACTTCGTCGCCAGCTTTGTGCAAGACCACCTGCGCTTTCATGCAGAGCGGCTGCAGAAGGTGGGTGCGCGGCGGCGTTGAGGCAGCGTCGCGGCGACGGCGATGTGAGGTCGGAGCGTGTGGACGGTGGCGGGACGGCCCTTCGTGTGGGCCCGTCCGCCATCGTATGTGCGGGTCACTGCATCTGTTGCAGCAGCGCGATCACTTCGTCGTCCTCTACCTGGTGGAAGTCGAGGTAGTGCAGGCCGACCGCCCGGAAGCCCCCGGGCCGCGACAAGCACACCAGGTCGTCGGCCTCGCGGGCCAGTTCATCTGCGGTCGAGGGGGCGGCCACCGGCACCGCGACGACGAGCCGCGCAGGTACCGCCCGGCGCACAGCTCGCAAGGCGGCTCGCATCGTCGTCCCGGTCGCGACGCCATCGTCCACCACGATCACCGAGCGACCCGAGAGCGGCTCGCGCCGTCGGTCTTTCAGGTACAGGGCACGTCGGCGCTCGATCTCGGCCAGCTGGCGCTGCACCTGCGACTCGACGTAATCCCGGCTCACGCCGACCTGCGCCATCGTGATGTCGTCGAGCACCAGTTCGGGGGGCGCCGCATCGACAACCGCGGCAACCGCCAGCTCGGGCTGCCAGGGCGCGCCGATCTTGCGCACGATCAACAAGTCGAGCGGCGCGCTCAAGCGGCGCGCCACTTCGAGGGCGACCGGCACGCCGCCACGAGGCAATGCCAACACCACCGGGAGCTCGAGCCGCAGCGCGGCGACGGCTTCAGCCAGCAATTGGCCTGCGGCGGTTCGGTTTGCAAACGGCGGGTCCATGCAGAGCCTCGACAGAACACAAGCAAGCGCCGCAGGGGCGAGTTCGGTCGCTTCATCAGTGCCCGGCGGCCCGGCTCAGCGGCCCTCAGCGAGGCCGCAACTCTGCCGGCGCGCGGGCCGCCGCCACATGAGGCACGGGGCGCTGGAGCGAGGCAGGCGTCATGTGGGCCAGCTCCGGGCGGCTCGGCTCGTACGGCAGGTTGGGCGGATACGGCATGCGCGACATCGCCGACGCAATGGTCGACCACTCTTCTTCACTCAACAGCTGGCGCGCGAGCGAGAACAGCACATGGTCTTCGCTGTCGAGTTGGCGCAGGACCTGGGCCTCGTGTTGCTTCATCACAGCGGCAAACTCGACGGCCAGCGCCGCCTCGCCAGCGGCGACACCGTCGATCAGGCGCAGCGCCCGGGACAGCAGCTGGTTGCCCTGCAACTGGGCATCTTCCAGCGCGGCGATGACCCGGTCCGCCTCGGTGCAGCGGCCTCGCATCACCGGCAGCAGGTGGTCGTTCTCCTTCGGCCGGTGATTGCCATCCTGGAAGCTCTTCAGGAAGCGCATCAAGGTGCGGAGTTTGTTCAACGGAGCGCCTGGCTGTCGCCACCCCTGGGCCCGGAGTACTTCGTCGAGCGTCGCGAGGGTCTGACGGATCACCGAATGCTCTGCCTGCAACAGCGAGCACACGCATTGTGCAGCCAGCATACAAGTCTCCTGTTACCAGCCCGGCGAACCGCCGGAGCCTTGGTGTGGTGGATCGAGATCGATCGGTGTTCGCTGCGTCGTACGGGAGAACCCGAGCCGCGACACTTCCTCGCGCTGGGGGCGACGACGGAACCCCCAATATAGGACCAACCGTCGACCCTGTTGGTCGAATTCGCAACCATACGCAGGGGCATCTGTCAAAGTTTGGGGGCTGCCGACCCGACAGTCGGGCCATTGTTCTGCGTAGCGGACGTTTCGGCCGCGGTCAGCGTATGCACTCGCGCAATTCGTTCGCGAGTTCGTTCATGTCGAGCGGCTTGGAGACGAAGCCCTGCATGCCGTTGGCCCGGCACTCTTCGGAGGTGGTGGGACTGGCGGTGGCGCCGATGATGGGGAACTCGGGCAGTTCGCCCCGGCGCTGCAGTTCCCGCAGCGCGCGGCTCGCCTGCAGGCCGTCGAGGCGTGGCATTTGAATGTCCATCAGCACCGCGTCGGGCGCTTCTCGCCGGCAGGACTCCACCGCCTCGAAGCCGTCGGCGGCGATCGCGACCTCGAACCCGAGCACCTGCAGCATTTCTTTGGCGACGATCTGGTTCACCGGGTTGTCCTCGGCCACCAGGATGCGCTTGCGGTCTGACAGCCCGAGTGGCGCGGGCCGGGTCTCACCCGTCGGTGTGACGGTGTGGGAACACGCCAGCTCGGTCATTTCGAGCAGTTCCTGGGGGCTGAACGGCGCGACGCGCACGTCCACCGTTGCCGGCAGCGCGGCCTCGGGAACGATGCCGGGCAGCAATGCCAGGACCACTTGCACCGTCCGCGGCAGGCGCAAGGCGAGCGTCGAGAATTCATCCAACGGCAAGCCGGAAACACCTCTTGCTACCACCAAGGCCGGCGCCGTCCCCCGCCCGGCCTGGATCTGAGCGATCTGCGTCAGGGCATCAGCGGGCGTGCGGAACGCACTCGTGTACCAGCCGAGTCGCTGCAAACGGCGCGTCAGGGATTCGAACGCCGACGGCGGGTCGGCCACCAGCCAGGCTCGCGCCTGACGGGCGTCGGCCTGCTGCGGTATCCAGCGGGTCACGGGCAGCGTGCATTCGAGCCGGATCACGGTGCCATCACCGGGAAAGGTTTGCAAACTCAGCTCGACATCCAGTCCCTGCACGTGGGCACGCCCCACGCTCTCATCGAGCCGACCACGCACGCCTTGGGACGCATTGCAGGCGGCGGAGATCTGTGGCGCATCGCGCAAGACCGCGGTGCTGGCCGCCCGCAGCACCATGCGGCAGCTTCGGGCGTCAACGACGGTGACCTCGGTGGTAAAGAACAAATGACCCGTCGAGGTCATCGACACGCCCTCGGCCAGCAGATCGTGCACCAGCTCGGTGAGTACGGCCTCGTCCCCACGCACCCAAGGCAGGTCGCCCTCATAGTCGAACAGAAACTGCAGACCATTGGCCTGGGCCGCCGGCAAGGCGAGTCGCGCCGACCGGGTGAGCAGCTGGCTCAGATCGAACTCGTCGGGCGGGGGCTGCATGGAGGGGTGGACGGCGAAAGGTGTCGGCTCTGGTCTGTGTAACGAAGCAAGCTCCATTCCTGTTTCCGTAACGACGGTCTGGCAACGGTATGCAACGGCTCGCTGCAAGTTCTGCTGATCAGGGCCGGCGATTTATGCGCGACCTGTTGTTGGGGTCGCATGTGCCTCCCGGCGGATCTTCCGAGCGGCGCGCGCTGCCCGGTGAGCACCGGCTCACGAAAATCGGGCACTGGTTTTGCTCCTAGCCTCGATGCAACCGCCGGGGGGCGGTGCGGAGGGAGTTCACGATGGAACAGGAATCGCTCGAAGCCTTGCTGCTGGCCGGCATGCTCGGCTTGTTGTCGCTCCAGGCGACGTTGAACTGGAACCGCCAGCGTGCGGTGTCATGGGGTGCTCTGGCCGTCTGCCTCTTGGTCCCCGAGGCCGCCAGCCGTCACCCTAACGAAGTGCTGATCTACTGCATTCTGGCCGGCGGCGGTGCGGTGGTCACGCTGCAACTTGCGTGGGACCTGCGACGCAAGCCTCAGGTCGAGCGCGCGGAAGTCACGGCCGCGGTCGCGATGGGCTCCGACCGCGGACAACGCGTCAACGAGTCGCCCACCCTGCTGGGAGCGCCGGTCGCGCAGTCGGGGAGCAGCGAAGCTTCGTTCTGATGGCAAGCTAAGCTTGCACGCGAGCCTTGTGCAGGCTCTCGGGCGTCGCGGCACCGAGACAGACGTCCGCATCAAAACGAAACGTCCGAAAGTGGATATTTCTTTCTGATTCGAAGGGTTTGTGTCGGAGCACGGGCCTGCGGCGAGCAAAAGCCTCATGCTCCGCCGCGAGTGCCCTGGCAAGGTCACCCTTGGCAACGGTTTCTGGCCGGCTTTCGTCTATAAACGGTCACAATCAATTGCTGAGTGGCTCTTGCGCCGAACCTGGCCAACGACATAGTTCAGCGCTCCGATTCGATGACCTATCCATCCCAACAGTCCGTTTCCCCACAGGCGTACGCCGCCGGCTTCGAGCCGACGCAGGTGCAGGCCGCGCCCAGTCAGGACGCGCTGCAGCCCGGTGCGCGCGTGGCGGAATACGAAGTGCAGCACGTGCTCGGCGAGGGCGGCTTCGGCATCGTCTACCTGGCGGTCGACCACGACCTGCAGCGTCACGTCGCGGTGAAGGAATACTTGCCGGCCGCGCTCGCGTCGCGCGGTGCCCGCTCGTATGTGACGTTGCGCGCCTCTTCCCACGCCGAAACCTTCGCCCTGGGCCTGCGCTCCTTCGTGAACGAGGCCCGGCTGCTGGCCCGCTTCGATCATCCGTCGCTGGTGCGCGTCTACCGCTTCTGGGAGGCCAACGGCACCGCCTATATGGTGATGCCGTATTACGAGGGGCCGACCTTGGCCGCGGCGCGCATGGCGATGCGCACGCCGCCGGACGAAGCATGGCTGCGCAACCTGCTCGAGTCGCTGATGGGCGCGCTCGACGTGCTGCATGCGGCATCCTGCTACCACCGCGACATCGCCCCCGACAACATCCTCCTGCTGACCGACGGGCGACCGGTGCTGCTCGATTTCGGCGCCGCACGCCGCGTGATCGGCGACAAGACGCAGACCCTCACCGCCATCCTCAAGCCGGCGTTCGCCCCGATCGAGCAGTACGCCGAGGCAGGCCACCTGCAACAGGGCCCCTGGACCGATCTCTACGCACTGGCGGCCGTGGTTTACTACTGCATCAGCGGTCGTTCGCCGCTGCCTTCGACGGTGCGAGCGGTCGACGACCAGCTCCAACCCCTGTCGGAGGTGGTGCAGTCGCTGCAGGCGGTCTATCCGGGGCTGAGCTACAGCGCGCCGTTCCTTGCGGCGATCGACTGGGCGCTGTCGGTCCGCCCACAGGACAGGCCCCAAAGCGTCGACGAGTTGAGGCAAGCGCTGAATCAGGCGGGCCCCGCGCGCGATGCTGCCGTGGCCGCAACGGCTGCCCGGCGCGCCGCCACCCAGCGCGGGCCGCAGGACGGGCCGCCGGTGTTCACCGTCTTTCCCGGCGGCGCGGGGGCAACCCCGGGCACCCCGCCCCCTGCCGCACCGCCCTTCACGCCACAGCGGCCGGATGAGGTGCCGTCCGACGAAGCGGTGATGGCCGCCCTCAACGTGGCCCTCGGCTCGTTGCCGCCTGCGACGAAGGAAGACCCGGAACGTTGGACCGCGACGCGTCCTGGTGACGAGATGGTTGCCGACGGCAATGCGGGGGGCAGCGGTCGTCTGACCCACTGGGCCCTCGGGTTCGCGGTGCTGGTGGCGCTGGGCCTCGGCGGCTGGAAATGGAACGAGGAGCGCAAGGCCGCAGCGCTGATGCGGCAGATCGCGGGGACGTCCTATGGCCAGTCGGGGACGACCACCCCGCCCCCGCCCGCCCCTCGTCCGGTAACGCCTGCCGCCCCGGGCGGCGGTGCTGCCGGCGAAACCGGGCCTCGAGCGACCGGAACCCCGCCTGGCGCCGAAGCCACCCCGCCGGCAGCCGTCGCGGGCGTGAACCGGCCGCCGCAGCAGGAACAACCGACGGGCGTCGCGCCCGCCACCACGCCGCCTGCAGCAACGGCCACGCCCCCCTCGCCCACCGCGACCACTACTACGCCGCCGGCGGCAGCGGGGACGGTATCGCCGCCGGCCCCGACGGTGGCCGCCACGCCACCCGCCACACCCCCGGCGGTGACACCGCCCGCCGCCACACCGCCGGCAACAACCGCGGCAACAACCGCGGCGACGCCCGCGCCTCCGCCTGCCGAACCAACCCCGGCGGCGCCCGGCGCTGTCGCTGCAACGCCCACGCCTGGACCGGGCGTGGCGGCAGGCACTCCCCCTCCCGGCGCGGAGGCAGGCGCCAACCCGAATGCCCCGGGCCGCCGCGTGGCCGCGACCGAGCCGAGCAATCCGCGCGCGTTGTGTGAGCCGAGAACGAACTTCTCGCTTTACTACTGCATGCAGACGCAGTGCAAGAAGGGGCAGTACCTCAACCACCCCCAGTGCGTGCGGCTGCGCGCGCAAGACGAGGTCGACGAGTGAACGCTCGCGCCGGGCCCGTCGTACCGCGGGCTCGGCAGGATGCGGTACGCCCGCTTCCACAGGTTGGGCGGCGTGGGGGCGGAGGTCGGCCTTGGCTGCAGGAGGCGGCCGGCCCGGGCCCCTGCTCTACGGTCCTCAGCCAGCTCGTCAACGGCGCGTCATCGCGAGCGTCAGGCGCACCGCGACGCGCCCCGGCCCAAGATGACGCCGCTCCTCGCGGTGGACTCTGCTCCGCCGACCCGCATGCCGCGCGATCAAACGCACCCCGGCCTCTAATTTGCTGCTTCTACGTTGACGAAGCAAGGCGGCGCCGCCGCCGCTCTCATCACGCCGCTCGAGGCAGGAAAGGGTGAGCATGTTGTCAGAAGAGCAGTTGCAGACCGTCAGAGACTTGCTGTCGCAACGTGAAGCGCAGTTGCAGGGTGAGATCCGGCTGGCGCGTGAGGCCAACGCGGAACGGGAGATCGAGCAGGCCGGCGTGGTCGGCGATCAGGGTGACGCCGCCACCGCACACCTGCAAGACGGCATCCGCCATGTCGAAATGGAACGTGATGTGGTGGAGCTGGTCGACATCGACGGCGCGCGACGACGCATCGCTGACGGCAGCTACGGCGAATGTATCGACTGCGGGCAGGACATCGACTACCGCCGTCTGATGGCGCAGCCCACGGCGTCGCGTTGCGCTGACTGTCAGTCGGTCTACGAGCGCAACCATCCCACCGTGCTGCGCGACCCCGGCTGACCGAGCCGCCGCCCCGGCAAAGCCCTGCCCGCCCCCGTGCACCTTTTCGCGGCAATTTTCCGCGCCATTGCGATAGCGTCGCGCGGGCGCACCGGCCGGCCGATACCATGCCACCTAAGGCGACGCAAGTCGCGTCCGGGATGGCGAGAACTCATGTTCGGCGAGATCACAGGCTGGCTGGTGGCCTTCAAATATCCGGCAAGCGACAGCGGCCCGCAATGGCTGGAAATCAAGCAGGTGGAACGCGAACAGGCCGTCGCGACGGCGCGCGCGCTCGCTGCACAGCGGTGGCCAGAAGCCGACGTCTTCAAAATCGTGCCCATCATGGAGTGACAGGGGGCCCTCCGCTGAACGGCTCCCGCGGGCGTCGGCTGGCGCTTGAACGGCCAGCCACCCGGTTCTGCTGTCACCCGCTCCTTTCCCGCACCCCCTGGCGCTGCGGGCAAAACCGCCCCAGCCGCTGGTCCGGGCGCGCCTCCCGCCGCCCTCGGCTCCCCCTCCCCGACTTTCAGGCCGTGCCCGGCCAGGCCACCACCACGCCTGCGGCCGCCGCTCTCCGCGCCTCTTCGGGCCGGTCGGTCGCCGCCGATCATTCGACTGCACCCTCTGTCGACTTGAGCCGGAAATAAGGGGCCTCTCGGCCCGTCCTGTAGGAAGTTGTCTGACACGGCGTGTGAGATCCGGGGGACACGGCGCACAGAAGCAAGCTGATGTTACGAAACCGGGCCGAAGTCCAGAATTCATTCCATCGCAGGCCACAACGTCCTGCACCCCACGAAGCGATTCGGACAGCAGCAGCAGTAGAGACCAGGAGCAGATGATGACCACCAACGTCGAACAGATCCTCACCGAGATCCGCGAAGCCAACCTGTCCTATCTGATGCTGGCGCAGAACCTGATCCGCAGCGATCGCGAACAAGCGCTGTTCCGCCTGGGCGTGAGCGAAGACACCGCCGACCTACTGAGCGTGCTGACGCCGGCCCAGATGATGAAGATCGCGTCGGGCAATACCCTGCTGTGCCGCTTCCGCTTCGACGACGAACTGGTGTGGGGCCTGCTCACCAACCACGGCAAGAGCGCCGCGGCCAACGACGCGACTTCGCGCTTGCACGCTGCCATCGTGCTGGCCGGCCGGCATCAAGAAGCCGCCTGAGTCCCGTCAGCCGACCGGCTGACCGCCCCGTT
The DNA here is from genome assembly GCF_001017435.1 of Caldimonas brevitalea. Lineage (NCBI taxonomy): Bacteria > Pseudomonadati > Pseudomonadota > Betaproteobacteria > Burkholderiales > Sphaerotilaceae > Caldimonas > Caldimonas brevitalea. Next base: position 2,968,551 of record NZ_CP011371.1, on the reverse strand, counting down.
TCGCCGCCACACGTGCCCCGTCGTTGACCCTCACACCGAAAGCCATCATGCGCAGCAAGAGCATCCTGAGCGAAGCCAAGCAGATCGACCGTGCCGTCACGCTGATCCAACTGGGTGCTCGTCTGCAGGTGCTGGAGTCGGAGACCGATCTGTCTTATGAGCGGCTGCTGCGCTTGTACAAGGAAGTCTCGGGCAAGTCGCCGTCCAAGGGCCAGTTGCCGTTCTCGACCGACTGGTTCATGACCTGGCAGCCGAATATCCATGCCTCGCTGTTCCTGAACATCCACGAGTACCTGAACAAGGTGGCCGAGATCGACGAGATCGACACCATCATCAAGGCCTACCGGTTGTATCTCGAGCAGACGCAGGCGCAGGGGCTGGAGCCGCTGTTGTCGGTGACGCGTGCGTGGCGGCTGGTGAAGTTCATCGACAACGGCATGTTGACGATGACCAAGTGTTCCAAGTGCGGCGGCCACTTCGTGACGCATCCGCACGAGATCGCCAAGCACTTCGTGTGCGGCATGTGCAATCCGCCGGCGCGGGCTGGCAAGGGCAAGGCCGCGGGCGCTCTGCACATCCCGCAGCACTGATCCGGATCGATTTCTTGTGATTGAACCGTTTTTCTTTTTCTCCTAGTCGTGGTTTCCTCCTGAGAGAAGCACAGTCCGCTGTGCCTTGCACGGGCTCCCTTCGGGGAGCCCTTTTTTTTCGTCCCGGCGGCCCAGCCTCATTCCCTTTCCATGGCCTTGCGTTCCACCCAGGTCTGGTTGCGTTCGTCCCAGCGGTGCGTGCTCATGAATCTTGCCGTCTCGGCACGCCGTTGTTCGGTTGTCAGCGTGCTTGTCGGCCGCGACGGGCCGTTGACGGGCTTCCACGCGCCCTCCTCATCGTTCCAACGGTGCCGGCTCAGGAACGCTTCGCGTTCGGCCTTGATCTCGGCCGGACTCTTGAGCGGCTGCGAGGGCTCCACGCCACTCTTGAGTTTCCAGGTCGAGCTGGCCTCGTCCCACACGTACATTCGCAGGAACTGCTCACGCTCCATCTTCATCTCCTCCGGACGGGTCACAGGCGCCTGAGAGGTGTCTTTGGACGTCTGAGCACTGGCGGGCTGAAGCGCAAGTACGGCACAAGCTCCCAGCAAGGAGACGATGAGATGGCGATGTGTCACGTTGACTCCTTTCGTGCGGCCAGGTGTGCGTGACGATGAGACGCAAAGGGCGAGTGAGGACCTTCGCAGCGGCGCCATCGCATTCGCCCCGCGTCGCGGCAGTCGCCGCCTCAGTGCTCTGGCACGGCTACTTTCTTCCAGCTTGCATCGGGATCGAAGCGCGTGATGGCCTGCACGGCTTCGTCCGTTCTGGGGCCCAGATCCTTCTCGTAGACCCGGCCGTCGTGGTTGACCATGAAGCTCATCACACCGGTATGCCCATACCGACTCGGCCATGCGATCAAAGCGAAGCCACTGCGCATGCGTCCGCCCACGATGTAGTGGTAAGCGCCACCAGGGGCATGCTCACCTTGAGCCTTCAGAACCTTGTAGAAGTAGCCTTGGTAGCCGGCCCCGCCGCGAGGCTTGCGACTCGCGAACAAGGGCCCCAAGGGGCTGGCCTCCTGGTCCTGAGCGTCCGGCCAGTACAAGCCGTCATGTCGCCCGGGAGCGCTGACGAGCTTCTGTGCATACTCGAGCACGCCATTGCCGTCGCGGTCCTTCAGCGCGTACTCGCGCTGGGCATCGAAATAAGCCAGGGACGCTTGTATCGCGCCCAACTCGTTGCGCCCGATGCGACGGGTCCGAAGTTGTTCGGCACCCCTCTGGGGATCGAAGCGCCATCCGCCACTGCTCGCGATGAGGGGGATCGGCAGCGTCCAACCGGCTTGGCCGACCGAGATCAACGCCGTGCCGTCGGTTTGCGTCTCGATCTTGTGTTGCGTCTGCCACGCGGCCAGGAATGCGTCGATGTCGTCCTGGCCAATGCCACCTGCCGGGATCAAGCCTTTCCCGTTCGGCCCGAGAACGGCCTCAAGGGCGCCGCGATCGCTGCGGCGCAAGGCATCGACGAAGGCTTGCGCTGCGTCCTCGGCGCTGCGATAGGTCTGCTGCGCGACACAATTTGCCGAAGCTAGCAAACTCGCCGTCACGAACGCAAAGGTCAAGGCACAGAACCGAAGCCGACTCGACCTCCGCAAGGGACCAGTGGTGTCAGGGGCGATGCAGGCCGTCATGAAGCTTACCTCCCAGTGTCCTGTCTCAGAAATGCCTGGCATTTCTGAGACAGGACACTACCGTCGGCGGCCGCCGCCGACGCCAGCCGATGCGCGCCCGCCCGCCCCTCGAGGACCCTGCTGCGTCATGGAACTGCGGCTCGCCTCACCGCGGTGTGCCTGCTCCCGGGAACGTCCCGGGTCGGCGGCACCGCGAAAGGCATGGTCCGCGTCCCCGCCGGCCTCGGGGCGCGCCCGCGCGCCGGCGTTATCGGTGCCTTGTCGAGCCGACGACGGCTGGTCCCCGCGACCTCGCGCATCGGCTTGGTCGGGCCGCTCACGTCCAAGCCCTTCGGTTGCACCCGCTCCACTCGCATCTCTGGGTGAGGGCTCGCGCCGCCCGCCCGGCTCCATGTTGCGTTCCTGAAGGGTGGCCTGGGCTTGCTGGCGTTGCGCATCGCGCTGCGGATCACGGCCTCGATATGAGGTTCGCTGACTGGCATCACCGGCACCCGCGCCCGCGAAACGCTGGCGGCTGCTGTCGTCGCCGTATGGCACCCCGCGACGATGGGTCGTGTTGTGCTGAAAGCGCGTCTGCTGCGCGTCGAGCTTTCGATTGGCGTTGATGTTGTTGTACTTGTTCACGTTGATGTCGACGTCGCCGCGCCCCCAGTCACAATCGCCCCAGAGTGCCGCGGTCGCCGCCACCCCGACACCGAACACGAGGCCCGACGCAAGTACCGCCCCCGGGTAGTAAGCCACCGGCGGCGGGTAGTAGAACGGGGGATAGGCGGGATACGGCCAGGCGCCGTACACAACCCCGGGGTCATACGCGGGCACATACACCACCTGGGGATCGGCCTGCTCAATCCGGATGACGGTCTGCTCGGCTTGGGGTGCCTGCTCCTTGACGACCTTCTGACCCTCGGTCGTCTTGAGATGCCCGGCTTTCTCGGCCCGTGACCGAAGCCGCTGTGCCGCGTCGAGCACCTGTTGCGAGGAGGCCAGAAATGCGTCGCCAAGTCGCTGCACCCAGTCCGGCTGGGCCCCCATGGTCGTGAGGACTTGCGGGAACGCGACCAGTGATTTGACGCTCGGGTCCCAGGTTTGACTCTCCACCGCCTTGACCGCTGCGTCGCCGGTCTTGTCCGGGTTCGCCTTGGACCACTTCGCCGCTTCGGCCACCTCCGCCGGATAGGTCGAGGCCATCAACACCTGTGACAACAGCGTGTCGGGATACAGCGCAATGGGTGCCAGCATCTGGTCGAGTTCCTCCTGAGTGAAGCTCGCCACCGCCTGTGCCATTGTCAGAACGGACCACAGCGACACGGCAAGCCCGCAGGTGACGCGCAAGACCCAACCACGCACAAGACCCATGTCAGCCCCTTGTCAGATGTCCTGCAACCGCGGTGCTGCCGCGGCGCTGCTGTGTTGCAGCCTACACACCAGCATGAGCCGGGGCCATGCGGGTGTCGGGCAGACGCACCAGGCGCAGACCCGCACCCTACAAAGACCCTCGATTCAGCGACAGCGTCACCATTGCAGCCGCAGTTGCACACCCCAGCGCGGCTTGCTGCCGCCTCGGATCGCACCTGACAGGCAGTGCGGCACTGCACCCTCGCAGGGCCGCAGCGAGGTTCCCAAGGGCGACAGCGGTGTCGTCAGACTCACTTCGACCCCGCGCCCCAACACGCGGTCCACGCCAGCGTTGAGGGCCGCCAGCGGATCGGTGAGAACGAGCAGCACACGGTCGGCGGTCGAGTGCGCCTCCTGCTTGGCCAGGATGCGTTGACGCAACGGCCAGAAGACGTGCTCGCCGAGCAGGCTGCCCAGCAGCGGGGTGACCAGCAGGTCCTGGTAGGAGACGTTCTCCACCAGGGCTTCGGCACCGAACTCGAAGATGGACGAGAGCAAGGCGGAGTACAGCAAGGCCTGCGTACCGTGCAGCCCCCGTTCCCGTGCCCGCACGTAGTAGCCCGCTCCCCAGTACGGGTGCAGAATGTAGTTCACGACAGCGCGGTCGTCGTCCCATTTCGGATGCGTGACGTTGTGCCGCCAGCTCTCCCACCCCACCTTCTTGTCATTCTCATAGTTGGTGTCCTCCTCGGGCCACAGGTTGATGAGGGCGACCGCCGCGAACTGATAGCCGAGAAAGTAGGTGGTATCGCGCTTCAGCCCCTGCAGATCGAGCGCCCGCACCGGACCGTTCAGCTTCGAGGGCCCGGGACTCCGCTCCCCGGCAGCGTCAGGCGACGCCATGGCAACGCCGACCGGCACAAGGGCAAGCGCCACCCACGCGCTGGCGCCAAGCAGGGTTCGCCGCGCAGGCTCGCGCATGCGGGACCGTGTCTCAGACATGCCAGTTCCACACATCCTCTTGCCGACCTTAGAACACCGCACACACATCGTGCCACTGGCGGGCGCAAAGCGCCGTGCGCACCGCCATCGCCCAGTGGTCGCCGTAGACCACCACCGTTTCATCCGTTGCCGGTGGTGCGGGTGCGCACAGGACCACCGTGTAGGGAAACAGGATCTCGCCGACCTGTGCCTCGACTGCCTCTTTCCATTTCATCATGCAGGTCATGCCGCCCTCCTTGAATAGTGCAGGTCTGATCCTGATCTGCAGGGGCAGCGCGAACGCACCTCCCTTGGGCACGCACCTTACGGTCGCCGTCCTGGGCAGAACATGAGGCTTGGGGCAGTCCGCCCTGCCTGTGACCCAGCAAGGGTGATGCAAGGGAATCTGCACAAGCATCGGGACGATGGGTGACGGCAACTGCCCCTTGTCCTGTCTGGACGCTCGGAACGTCGAGCCTTAATGTGCTTCGCATGAAACCACAAGGAGGTTGTCGGGATACTCGACCCTCCTCAAGGGCCACTAAGCTCGTACGAGCGTCCTGCCATTGGCGATCACAGGACCTCGGGGCTGCTGCTCCGGCCCTCACATCGCCCTCAGCACAACCACCCACCAACACCTGAAAGCAGAGGCCATCGATGAACACAGGAGCACAGCTCGCCCGCAGCGTTGGTGTTGCAACCAAGGTGGCGACCGTCTTGAACAAGCGGACCGCGAAGGCTCAAGAGGAGTACTCACAGCACATGCGTCAGGTCCTGGCGGGTGACCTGATCGACGTGCTGCGGCAGTCCGCCACCAACCCGGACCCCCAGGCCTGGTACCGCTATGCGGTCGACGCCACACAGCGTTCGGTGCTGTTCTGGGAGACGCTTTGGACCCGAGGAAACAACTTTCTCGATCGTGCGACAGAGGGCTTCCGCCCGGTCTTGCACTTCGCCTACGACACCGTTCTCGATGGCCGCCAGTTCGACCGCCCGGTCAACTATGCCCTGCTGAAGATCGTGCCGCCTGCCGGTGTCGAAGTGGACGCGAAGCGGCGCCCCTACCTCATCATCGACCCGCGTGCGGGACACGGGCCGGGCATCGGCGGGTTCAAAGACGACTCGCAGGTCGGCGTCGCGCTGAGGGCCGGTCACCCGGTGTACTTCGTCGTGTTCTTTCGCGATCCGGAGCCGGGTCAGACGCTGCTCGACGTCTGTGACGCAGAACAGCTGTTCGTGAAGAAGGTGCGCGCCTTGCACCCGGACAGCCCCAAGCCCGCCATCATCGGCAACTGCCAGGGCGGCTGGGCCGCGATGATGCTGGCCGCGTCGGACCCCGACGAGACCGGGCCTATCGTCATCAACGGCGCTCCGATGTCTTACTGGAGCGGTGCGTGGAGCGAAGGAGAGGGTGACAACCCGATGCGCTACTCCGCTGGCTTGCTGGGAGGGACCTGGCTCGCTTCGCTCACGGCCGATCTGGGCAACGGCAAGTTCGACGGTGCGCACCTGGTGCAGAACTTCGAGAGCCTGAACCCAGCCAACAGCCTGTGGGAGAAGTTCTACCACCTGTACGACCGTGCCGACACCGAGCCGGCGCGTTACCTCGATTTCGAGCGATGGTGGGGCGGGTACTACCTGATGAACCGCGAAGAGATCGAATGGATCGTGCGCAACCTCTTCGTCGGCAACAAGCTCTGGTCCGGCGACATCAAGTCGAGCAGCGGGCAGAGCTTCGACCTGCGCAACATCCGTTCGCCCATCATCCTGTTCGCGTCGATGGGGGACAACATCACACCACCTCAGCAGGCCTTCAACTGGGTCGCTGACCTCTACGAGAGCACCGAGGACATCAAGTCGCGCGGGCAGGTGATCGTCGGCCTGAAGCACGGCAGCATCGGTCACCTCGGCATCTTTGTCTCGGCCAAGGTCGCGACCAAAGAGCACGCCCAAATCGTCTCGGTGCTCAAAAGCATCGAGCAACTGCCGGCCGGGCTCTACGGCATGTCGATCCTCGAACAAAAGGGGCCGACCGGCGAGGTCGAATACCAGGTCGAGTTCCAGGAGCACCGGCTCGAGGACGTCACCGCAAGGCTGAACCGCTTTCAGCGTGCCGACGAGAAGCCGTTCGACGCCGTTGCGATGCTGTCGGACTTCAACCAACGCGCCTATGAGCTGTTCGCGCAACCCATCGTCCAGTCGCTGTCGAACCCCGTCACCGCTCGGCTGCTCGAAGCCTGGCACCCGCTGCGCCTGCAGAACTGGAGCATCTCCAGACTCAATCCCTGGCTGTCGTGGGTCGCCCCGGCAGCCGAGGCGGTCAGGAAGAACCGGCAGGCGCTGGAGCCCGACCACCCTTTGCGGCGCTGCGAACGCTTAGGAGCGGGCTGCCTCGGCGCAGCGCTCGAGCACTACCGGGCGATGCGCGATGCGGGCACGGAAGCACTGTTTTTCACCGCCTACGCCAACCTGTTTTCGATGTACCTGGCAGACAAGGCGCCGCCGGCCGTGGCGGGCAGCCCGGCAGCCCTCGATCCGCGCGAACAGTTGCAGGTCCGCCAGGCGCTCGAGCACATTGCCGAAGGCGGCTATCCGGAGGCCTTCGGACGGGTGGCAGTCCTGCTGACACAGCGGGGCGAGCCCCTGCCGTTGTGGCGGCTGGAAATGCGCAAGGAGCTGGCGGACACGTATGCGGAGTACCTGCCGGACCTGCCGGTGCATCGGTGGCGCAGTCTCCGCGGCGAGCAAGAGATCGTCGTTCGGCTCGAGCCGGCACTGTCCTTGGCGACCTTGCCTGCCTTGCTCTCGCTGCCAACAGACCGAGCCAGGATGTTGGGGCTGCTGGACAAACTGGCGGTCGACCCCTTTGTGCTGGGCGCCAGTCTGACGCCCGGCCAATGGGAGATGCTCGGACGCATCCGCGCGGTGCTCGAAGAGGATCAGGGGGCGCTGGCTCCCCCGGCCCCGCAGGGCAGCCGCAAGCGGCCCGCCGTTCCCCTGCAAAGCAAGGCATGAAGGAGCGAGCATGAATCCCAAGCACGAGAAGTACCAGCGGCTGATCGCACGCTGCGCCCCCCTTCCGCCCACGCCCACGGCCGTTGCCTACCCCTGCGACCGCAGCGCCCTCCAGGCGGTGCAGGAAGCCGCGGACCTCGGCCTGATCGCACCGATCCTGGTCGGCCCCCGACAGCAGATCGAGGCCTTGGCCAAGTCCTGCGGGGTGGACCTCTCCCGCTATCCCATCGTGGAAGCGCCTTACAGCAAGGCGGCGGCCGAGGCGGCCGTTCAACTGGTGCGCGAAGGCAAGGCATCCGCCCTGATGAAGGGCAGCCTGCACACGGACGAGTTGATGGGCGCCGTGGTCAAGCGTGAGACGGGGCTGCGCACGGCACGTCGGGTCAGCCATTGTTTCGTGATGGACGTGCCCGGCTACGACAGCGCCTTGATCATCACCGACGCGGCGGTGAACATCGCCCCCACCCTGGAAGAGAAGGCCGACATCCTGCAGAACGCCATCGACCTCGCGCATGACCTGGGGGTCGAGCAAGTCCGAGTCGCCATCCTCTCGGCGATGGAAACCATCAATGCCAAGGTGCCGTCGACGGTCGACGCCGCCGCGCTGTGCAAGATGGTCGACCGCCATCAGATCACGGGTGCGATCGTGGACGGTCCACTGGCACTCGACAACGCCATCAATCTCGAGGCCGCGACCATCAAGAAGATCGAGTCGCCGGTGGCCGGACGCGCCAACGTGCTGATGGTGCCGGACCTGGAGGCCGGCAACGTCCTGGCCAAGAGCCTCTCATTCCTGGCCGGAGCAGACGCGGCCGGCATCGTGCTCGGTGCACGAGTGCCGATCATCCTGACGAGTCGGGCCGACTCCGTCACCACCCGGCTGGCCTCCTGCGCGGTCGCCGCGCTGGTCGCCAACGCCCGTCTCACGACGTCACGAGCGCTGGGGTGATGCCATGGCAGACCTGATTCTGGTTCTCAACGCCGGCTCATCGAGCCTCAAGTTCAGCGCTTTCGATCCAGGCACGGACCAGCTCGAGTTGCTGCTACGCGGCCAGGTTGAAGGCCTGTCGACGGCACCTCGATTCACCGCAACCAACGGGCAAGGCGAATTGGTCGCGACGCAGCGCTGGACCGATGGCGCCACCTTGGACCACGAAGCCGCCATCGCCTACCTCGCACAGTTTCTGCGGGAACATTTCGAAGGGCATGAGCTGGCGGCGGTCGGCCACCGAGTGGCCCATGGGGGGACGCAGTTCTCGCTCCCGACCGTCATCACACCCACCGTGCGCTCCCAGCTCGAAAAGCTCGTTCCGCTGGCCCCTCTGCATCAGCCGCACAACCTCCAGCCCATCGCAGCGCTGGCAAGGCTGCGTCCGAACCTGCCCCAGGTCGCCTGCTTCGACACTGCCTTTCATCGCAACCAGCCGGAAGTCGCACAGGCGTACGCGCTGCCGCCGTCCATCACGGACGCAGGGGTGCGGCGCTACGGCTTCCACGGGCTGTCTTATGAATACATTGCGAGCGTGCTGCCCGACATCGACCCCACGGCGGCAGCAGGCCGCACCCTCGTCGCCCACCTTGGCAGCGGCAGCAGCATGTGCGCGATGGTGGCCGGACGCAGCGTCGCCAGCACGATGGGGCTCACTGCACTTGACGGGCTGCCGATGGGCACCCGCTGTGGAAGCCTCGATCCCGGCGTCGTCCTTTACCTGTTGAACGAGCTGAAGATGGACGCAGACGGGGTGGAGGACTTGCTCTACCGGCGCTCCGGGTTGTTCGGCGTCTCCGGCATTTCCGGCGATGTCCGCTTATTGCTTGCTTCGGACGACCCCCGAGCCCGCTTCGCCTTGGACCTTTACACGTACCGCATCGGACGTGAACTGGGATCGCTCGCGGCAGCGGCACAAGGCATCGATGCGTTGGTCTTCACCGCCGGCGTCGGTGAGCATGCGGCTTCGATACGCGAGCGGGTCTGCCTTGACGCCGCCTGGCTGGGCGTGGACCTCGACCGTGAGGCCAACCAGGCCGGCGGCCCACGTCTGCATCGGCAGGGAAGTCGTGTCTCGGTGTGGGTCGTCCCGACCAATGAAGAGTTGATGATCGCGCGACACACGCGCACGCTGCTGATGAACATCCAGGGGGCCAAGTCATGACAACCGAGCGCACCTACCCTCTGCTCGAGGGCGCGAAAGTACTGGTTTGCGGGATCGCCAACGACCAATCGATTGCCTACGGATGCGCGAAGGCCTTCCGCGAACTCGGCGCTGAACTCGCCATCACCTATGCCAACCCCAAGTCGAAAGCCTACGTCGAGCCGCTGGCAGATGCACTCGGCGCCTCGTTGCTGTTGCCCCTGGACGTGACCCGAAGCGACGAGCTGGACGCGGTGTTCGAGCAGATCAACCGGACCTGGGGCCGGCTCGACGTGCTCCTGCATTCGATCGCATGGGCTCCCAAGAGTGACCTACAAGGTGGCCTGCTCGAATCCTCGGCGGAAGGATTCGCCAAGGCCATGGACGTCTCGTGCCACTCCTTCGTGCGCATGGCGCGCCGCGCAGCGCCGTTGATGGTGGATGGCGGCACGATGTTCACGATGAGCTTCCACGGCGCCAACAAGGTCGTGGAGCACTACAACCTGATGGGTCCGGTGAAGGCGGCACTCGAGGCGTCGGCACGCTATCTGGCCCATGAGTTGGGTCCCCAGGGCATCCGCGTTCACGCCATTTCGCCCGGCCCCTTGAAGACGCGCGCAGCTTCGGGACTCACAGACTTCGACGAATTGCTGGAATCGGCGTCCCACCGCGCGCCGCTGAGAGAGCTGGTCGACATTTTCGATGTCGGCTACACCTGCGCCTTTCTCGCCACGCAGTATGCGCGCCGCCTGTCGGGCGAGACCCTCTACGTGGATAGCGGTGTCCACATCATGGGTTAGCGACCGAGCCTCGGAAGGAGACTTGACCATGACACGCCTGCTGTTGGGAAACCTGGAAAGCGGCACCACCGATGACGAGATCCGAGGGCTTCTTGCCCGATACGGATTCCCGCCGATCGACAACATCGAGCATCTGGGCGGTGACGGCGGTACCGAAGCCGCGGTGCTCAAGTTCCAGGGGGTCAACCCGGACGTGTTGTACCGACTGAGGACGCGCATACATGAAATGCATTGGAAACATCGCAAGATCACCGCGCAGATCTTGACCAACAACTACTACGGTTGACGCGATCCCTCGCCTAGGAGCCGCAGCATGCGATTCTTCGAATGGATGCTTCCGCGCCGCATGCAGGCGAACCCGCAGCACGAGCAGCACGTCGGCGAGATGCTCGAGCGCGTCCTCGCGATGGTGCCGCGCTTGCGGGTCGCCGAACGCTACCAGATTCGCCTCGCGTCGGCCATTGCGGCAGGTCTGAAGTACCTGGAGCAACTGGTCGCCGACCTGCCAGAGCCCATCAAGGTTGGCCCGCTGGAATGGGGATTGGACCCCCGTGTCCGCGCGTTCTTCAGCTCGCCGGCAGAACTCTCGCTCACACTCGGCCGCTCATCGGCGCTGCGCGAGTTCTTCACCGACGCCTTTGGCGCCGCCGAGGCTTATGCCGTGCTGGGGATGAACCTGGATGAGCGCAGACGGTTTGGCACGGTCCAGGAAGGTGACACGACACGCGCGGACGTCGCAAGCACGACCGTTGTGTTCTGGGACCACCAGATCCCGATCTGCGCCCGTTCTGTGGTTGAACTCAGGCGCGAGATCGTCACGCGACTGGTGGATCAACTCGCCCTCCAGGGGCTGTCGCAAATGGCCCACGAGGAGGTTCGACGTGAGGCGCTGATGCGAGATCGCGCCCTGCTCGCCGCCCGCGTGCGGTTGATGCAGCGGCGGGGCATCGGCCTGATGTCCCTGGTGGGATCCGCCCCGGAACTCGACAATTCGGCGCTGGCCCGCCTGCGCGAGGAGATTCAGGCCAACGAGCGGGACCTCGACAGGCTGGGCCCTTTGACTGAAACCTTGGACCGTCATGCCGAGACCATGTGCGACGTGTTTCGCAACCCCGGCCCGCTCGTGCACGTCCACGCCCGGTCACTCCGGTTGAGCCGGATGAATGTCGTGCTGTCGCACGGCAGCCGTGAAGTGGGCGACATCGTGGAGTTCCAGATCGCGCTGGTGCCTGGCGATCCTCCGCGGGACCGGGCCTTCTCGCTGGTGCGCTGCACGCGTTCCGACGTGCCGGCGCCGGTGAATCTCCTGCAAGAGGCCGAACGATGGCTGGGATGACGTTTTGCGGCCGCGGGGCTCGCCTCGCGTCAAGGCGCGAGTTCCTGAAAACCGATCCATCCCGGCCTGATCCTCCCGAGATGGCCAATCACCTTCGGCATGCGCCCCCTCGGGGGCGCCGGCGAAGACCTTCAAGGATGCGCCGCTTCATGCACGCCACTGCCGTCACTGCCATCCAGCGCGAGGCTGACCAAACGTTCCGTCCAGTCGCCGGGTTGCGGCGAATCGCGGAAGCCGAGATGGCGGGCCAGCCCGCGCATCGCCATGTTGCTCGCGAGAACATGACCCTCAATGCCGCGATATCCGTATGCCTTGGCGCTGTCGATCAGCCGGAGCATCAGCTGCTTGGCAAGACCGAGACCTTGCCAGGCGTCGTCGACCGTGACGGCGAATTCGCACTGGCTGTCGTGGCCGGCCGGGGCAAAGCGGCATCCCGCAACGATGCGGTCCCCCGCACCATCGTCGCTCGTCACCACCAACGCAAACTCACGCTCCGCTATCGGGTGGGTCGCCGATTCGAGGAGTGCGTCCGGCACGGTGTGGAGGGCCGTCATGAAACGGCTATAGCGCGATTGCAGCGAGAGCCGGCCGACCGCTGCTTGCAGCGCGTCCCCATCGTCGCCACGGACGGGTCGCACAGTGACCCACCTGCCGTCGCGCAGCTTCAAGGCCACGGGCGGCATGCAAGAGATCGGATCTTCGGTGGCCATTGGCACTCCCGGTTGGCAAGGGCGATGCTTCAGTCTAGAGCAACCAAGCCGCCGCCTCCACCCCGATTGCGCCGTGCGCCATCACCCACCCTGAGCCAGCGTTGGCGACGCCCGGCCAGCGCGGTCCCGATCCGCAGGAGCACCAGCGCGGGCCCCCTGCTTCCTAGATGCGTCTCCCGCGTGTGCGGGCGTCCCGGCGTTGCGGCCTGGGCGGCGTTGCTGCCCTTGCAAGCGCAGGCTTCCCTGTTTCACGGGGAGACCCTGGACGCGGTGGCAGACGCGGCCGCCTGGGTGGTGCTGGTGATCGCACCGATCGTCGCGATCGGCGTGTTCTGGCTTGTGCACATCATCCCGGAGAAGATCGCCGAGAAGAAGCATCACCCGCAGACCAAGGCGATCCAGGCGCTGTGCCTGCTGTCGCTGGTGTTCGGTGGACTGCTCTGGCCGCTGGCGCTGCTCTGGGCCACCTCCCGACCCGTGCTGCACAAGCTGGCCTACGGAACCGACCGGGAGTCCCCCCTGGAGCCACCCCGGGAGCCGCCCGGGCCAGATCAGCAGGGCCCACCGCCGTTGCCGGTTCGAGAGGAACTGGCGCGGCTGCGTGCCGAGTTGGAGCGGTTCAACGAAGACAGGCCACCGTCCGCCAATGAGGTGCTCGCGATGCGAGGCCGATTGACGACACTTGAAGCGGCAGCCGGTGTCCCGGCGATCGACGTGAAGGAGTGAGGCATGGAGCTGCTGTTCCTGATCGTCTACTCGCTCTGTGTATGGCTGATCTTCTTCAAGTTCAAATGGCTGCCCTGGAACATCACGAGCCAGGTCATCACGGTGACCATTCCCTTGATCCTCATGGCGGTCCTGATCCTGTTCCTGAACATCTCGGCGCCTTCATCGGGCGACGTACGGGTGATCAACTACGTGGTCCAAATCGTGCCGCGGGTCACGGGCCGGGTGATCGAGGTGGCAGTGGAACCGAATCAACGCGTCAAGAAAGGCGCGGTGTTGTTCCGCATCGACCCCGAGCCGTTCCAGCTCAGGCTTCAGGCCGCCCAGGCGGCCGTGGCTCAATCACGTGCGAAGCTGATAGGGTCGCAAGCCAATCAGCGCAGCTACGAAGAGCAGTTCAAGCAGGCTCGCAGCAAACGCCTGGCGCTCGCCGCGCAGCTGGAGCTGGCCACGCTGCGCGTGCGGCAGTACGGGGATCTGGCGGCCACCGGCGCCGGGTCGGCATTCGACCACGAACAGGCCCGCACGGAGCTGGTGAGCCTGCGTTCGGAGCTGGCTGCGCTCGATGCGTCGGCCACGCAGGCGCAGGTCAAGATGCAGGCCCGGACCCCGGACGGTGAGCAAGACGAGGTGGCGCGAACCAGGGCCGAGATCGCTCAGGCCGAGGCGCAACGGGCCGAGGCGGAATGGGACCTGACGCAGACCACGGTCTACGCGCCGGCAAACGGCACTGTCGTCAACCTGCAGTTGCGACCCGGCCAGGTCGCCAGTCAACTGGTCCAGGCCCCTGTGATGACCTTCGTCGAGGACGAACAGTGGGTGATTGCCCTGTACCGGCAGAACGAAGTGCGGGAGGTCGGCCCGGGCCAGGAGGCGGAGATCGCGCTGAGCATGTACCCCGGGCGCATCATCAAATGCAAGGTCAACTCGGTGGTCTGGGCCACCGCCGGCGGGCAGGTGCCGATCGGCGGCAACATCCCGAATTTGCCGCCGATGCCCCCAGGCCAGCTCGCCGTACGGCTGCAGACGGTGGACCCGAATGTCTTCCTGGCCGCCGGCGCCCGGGGTCAGGGGGCCGTCTACACGGACTACGTGGCCTTTTTGCATGTGGTCCGGAAGGTGTTCTTGCGGGTTCAGTGCAAGCTGGACTGGCTGATCCTCAAGCTGCACTGACATGACAACACGCCACGGTCTCGGGCAATCCACCTCGCGCAGGCTGGCCGCAGTCGCTGCCCTGCTCCTGGCCGGCTGTGCGATCCCCTCCCCTCCTCCGAGCGCAGTGTTTCAACAGGAAGTGCTCGCCGATCTCGACCTCGCGTCGCCCTGGCGGTCGAGCGACACGTCGCCGGCCGAGGTGCAAGACAATTGGCTGAAAAGCTTCGCCGACCTCAGGCTCGACGCTCTGGTCGCTCAAGCGCTGACACACAACCCCGACCTGGCGGTGGCCGCGGCTCGCGTCGATCAGGCGTCCGGCCAGCTGGCACTGGCCCGCGCCGCACAGCGGCCCTCCCTCAGCGTGCTGGGCACCGGCGGCATCAAGATGAGCGACATGGGGTCGGCGCTGACCGGGTTGATGGCCCTGGTGTCGTGGGAGCTCGATGTGTGGGGTGCCTTGCGGCACGGAAGCGCCGCCGCCGCGGCCGGCGTGGCCGCAGCGCGGCACGAGCAGGAATTTGCGCGCCAGTCGCTGGCCGCCACGACCGCCAAGGCGTGGTTCACCGTCACCCAGACGCTGCTCGAAATGCATACCGCCGAGCGCATGGTGGACATCGGCGACCATATGCTGCAGCTGGCCCAGCAGCGGCGCCGCGTGGGCACGGGCCAGGATCAGGAGGTGGCCCTCGCCGAGGCCAGCCTGAACGCTCAACGCGACCTCTTGACCCAGGCGCGGTTTGCCCACCAGTCAGCGCTGCGAGCGCTCGAATTGCTGTTGGGGCGCTACCCGTCGGCCGAGTTGCAGGCGAACGCGCAGCTTCCGGCGCTGCCGGGGCCGGTCCCTGCCGGGCTGCCACTTCAGTTGCTCGAGCGCCGGCCCGACCTCATCGCGGCCGAGCGTCGCGTTGCGGCTGCCTTCCACCGGGTCGGACAGGCCAAAGCCGCGGCGTTGCCCGGCCTGCGACTGACCGGCAACTTCGGCTACCTCGACAGCGAGGTGGTCGAGCTCAAGCGAGACTTCGAAAATCCCACCGGCGGCGCGGGTTTGAAGCTTACGGCGCCGCTCGACCTGAACGGAGCTCTCGGCGCGCAAGTGGCGCTCGCGTCGGCACAGCAGCGCGAGGTGGTGGCACAGTACGTGCGCCTTGCGCTGCGGGCGATCGGGGATGTGGAGGCGGCGCTGGCCAGCGCGCGCGCGCTGACGGAGCGCGAGGGGTGGCTGACGCAGCAGGTGGCCCGCCTCGAGCAGGCCCTGCAACTCGCACGACGCGCATACGAGGTCGGCAAGAGCGATCTGCGAGCGGTCGAGCAGCAGCGCATCGCCTTGTTCGAGGCGCAAGTGCAGTTGCTGCGGGTGCGCGGCGAGCAGCTGAGTCAGCGCGTGAATCTTCATCTTGCGCTCGGCGGCAGCTTCGGCCGGCCGATGGCTCTCTCCCAGCAATGAGCGATGTCCTCGCGGACATGTCCGCGCATGTGCGCGCATGTCCTCACGGTCGTCCCAGGAAGAGGTAGAAGCTGTCGTAGCCGCGGTCGACGCGTCCATAGCCCAGGTACAGCGGGCCGACCGGCGTGCTCACACCTAGCAATAGCGCTGCGGAGCGCAGCGTGCCCTGCTCGTTGTCGGGCACGAGCGGACGTGCGACCTTGCCGATCTCGAGCGACACGCCACCGTACACCCCCTCGAAAAAGCGGGCCCGGGCGAGCCGCTTGTAGTAGACCAGCCGTCCGAAGCGCACGTCCTCGCCGAGCAAGGCACCGGTCGGGTAGCCCGATTGTTGCAACAGCCCGCCCCACTGAAAAAGTGCGGAAGCCGGCAGCGGATCGGCGCCCATGCGGCCGCCGAGCTTGAAGGCGAAGTTGAAGGTGTGTTCGCCAAACGATGCGACGCAGGTCCCGTCCAGCACCGCGCGCGTAAAGCTTGCATCGCCGCCCATGCCGTAACCCATGCGGTTGATATGCAGGGACCCGGCGCACCCTGAACGCGGGAAGTTGACGCTGTCGAGCTGATCGATCAGCGCCCGCAGCGTGATGCCGGCGTACGAGGCCCGCTCCTGCTCCTGCGTCGCCAGGGCCGCGGGCCCGGTATCGAGCCAGACCCGCACGTTGGCCCCTACGAGACCGAGCCGCACTTCGCCGTAGCGAGAGAATTGCGCGCCGACCTCAATACCCGCGCGGGTCGAAATGAGGTCGTACCGCGCAATGCGCTGGTCGGCCCGGAACACATCGGCCGCTCTTCTCTCGTACTCGACGCTCGGCGCCAGGAACAGAGTTCGGCTCTCTTCCAACGGTTGATAGAACTCGGTGGCGAAGCGATTGGTGCGCCCGGCCTGCAGATCGACACGCCACTCGCCTCCCAGCTGATTCATCCAGGTCTTGCGCAAGCTCGCGAGCAGGTTGAAGTAGGCATCGCCGCGAAAATCCGACGACAGGCCGACCCCCAGCCGCAGGTAGTTCGGTCCCCAGGACTTCTCCACCGCTTCGACCGCCAGGATGCGGCGGCCGGGTTCCTCGAGCAGCTGATAGCTCACATGTTCGAAGTCACCGGTGCCGAAGAGCCGGCGCATGTCGCCATCAAGTTCGCCCTGCGTGACCGGAACTCCCGGCCGAGCATGCATCACCGAGCGGGCGATCTCGGGGTTCACGTGCTGGAGCTCGTTGAAGCGGATGTCGCCGAAGGACTGGCTGACCACCGGCTCGGCAGCCGAGCGGCCGTGCTGCCAGCGTGCATATTCAGCGGGCGACAGTGCGATCTCGTTCAGCAGGTCTGCGACCGCCCGGGTGGCGGCTTCCCCCATCGGAACCGTCGCCGCCAGATGATCGAAGTCGCCGGCGGAGAAGTTGCCGAGTTGCGGCAGGATCAGGATGTCACGAGGCCCGAGGCTCGCCAACGAAACCTTCACGTTCTGCTCGGTCAGGATGTTCACCATCTGCCCCGTCACGTCGAGGATGGAGGTGATCGCCTCGGGCTTGAGCAGCGGCGTGCCCAGGTTCACCGCGATCACCACCTCGGCCCCCATGGCTCTCGCGACATCCACCGGCAGGTTGTTGGTCAACCCACCGTCCACCAGCAGCCGGCCGCCCATTTGCAGCGGCTCGATCAGGGCCGGCACCGACATGCTGGCCCGCATGGCGCTGACCAGTTCGCCCTGGCTCAGCACCACCGGCGCTCCGGTCGCCAGATCGGTGGCGACGGCGCGGAAGGGAATCGGCAGTTCGTCGAACCGCTGGAAACCCTGGACCTTGCTGAGGCCGCGCAGCACGGTCTCCAGCTGCACGCCCGACACCAGCCCCTTCGGGAGCAGGATGCGCCCCCTGTCCAGCCCGATCTCCATGCCGGCCAGGTTCGAAGCGTCGTCCCGCTTCAGCCGTACGGCCCGTTCCTCACGCGGTGGCAACTCCTTGAAGAGTTGCCGGCTCGACATCGACGCCAGGGTCTTCTGCATCTCGTCCACCGAGGTGCCGGACGCGTAAGCAGCGCCCACGATGGCGCCCATGCTGGTGCCCGCGATGCAGTCGATCGGAACGCGCAACTCTTCCAGTACTTTCAGCACGCCCACATGCGCGGCGCCGCGTGCACCGCCGCCGGACAACACGAGGCACACCTTGGGACGCCTCGCATCGCCCGTGGGCGCCGCGGCAACGGCGTCTGCCACGCAGCCCGTCAGCGACGCGGCAAGTGCCGCCGCCGTCGCCGCCATCCCTCGCCTGTTGGCGCGGCCCAGGTCAGCGCCGCTCGCGCATGTGTCGCGCGAACATCGTGGCACTCACAGATCCAGACGGTTGAACTTCGTGCCGTCGATGCTGAGGTTCGCCATGAAGCCGGCGCGCGTTCGCACGAAGCCGATGATGGGCGCTTGCGCAGTCTTGGTGGTCACCTGCGCATCGGCGCCCAGTTCGGCGACGACGACCGAGGCATCGACACCGGCGGTCCAACCCGCGCTGGACTCGAACTTCCGCATCGAGTCGGGGGTCATGAAAAGCAGGTACATGGCCTTGGACTGCGCCCCGGCCAGCAACCCGCCAGAGGCTGAACCGATGCTGTAGTAGGCGGTCGTTTTGCCATCCTTGCGCAACGCACCCTGGCCATACGACGCACCCACGACGAAACCGGCTGACACGACCTTGGGGAAGACGAGCACACCTCTCGCCTTGCCCACGAGGTCCAGTGCCCCGGGGGACCAGCCGAACAGTTCGGACAGTGAGTTGTCGACCGCGGCATCGATCTCCTGGCGTTTCGCGTAAGGGTCCGCGGTGCCGCCAGTCGACGTTGAACAGCCAGCGAGTAGGCTTGCAGCAGACGCCAGTAGCAGGTCTCGACGATTCACATCAGGCTCCTTGTGGTGACGGGCGGGTCCGCATGCGTGCGGCGTGCCCCTTTCATGGCGTGAACTCCGCAGTCTCGTTGCTGCGGGGCATGGGAATTTCCTGCGCGCCGGCGGGCGGCTCGAAGACGAACAGCGAAGCCGACGGCGAATCCTGCTGCGCCCAGTCGAGCTCCACGCTTTGCTGCGTTTGATCGGCATCGACAGTCGAGGTCAGGACGAGCCGGCGGGGCAGCGGTTGCGTGCCTCGCTGGATCCACAGCTGCCAGTCCAGTCCATCCTGGCGGAACGCATATTGATCACACGGCTGTCCACCGACCGTCGTGAGGCCGATCGTCGTTGCGCCAGTCAAGCGGGCCAAGTGATCGGCGCCGCCAGCCCAAGTAAAGAGGTCGACGAGAGGTAGTCGCAGGCCATGCTGGTCCGAGAGTTTCGAAGGCAACTCGGAGAGCGTGGCAGGCAGAGACGCTTTGGCATACTGGCCGGAGTTCTGGCCGAAGGCCGTGAACGTCTTGCCGTCGAAGTAGAACCGGGAGAACGTGGGCGTGGCTCGATCAGCGGTCACGTCCACCCTCAGGTTGTCCGGCCGCCGCACCCAGATCTGCACCGAAAAGTCCAACTGCACCTTTTGGCCGTTCCGCAGCATGTGGTCAGCCCAGGCCGTGGCCTTCACGCTGAGAAAGGGCTGCATCTGAAGGTAGCGTCCCATGCGCTCCAGCGCCGCCGTCGCGCTCGGGTTCATCGTGCGACTGGCCGGCACGCCTGGCATCACCGCTGGCGGCGACGCATCGCTCAGCGCGACGAAGTGCATGCCGTTGACGGGGACGGCAGCAGCCAGCAATCCCGAAAGGGCTGCGATGAGCATGCGGTTCTCCCTGTGATCGTGTCGTTGCGCGACCGGGGGGGCACCCGGCCGGCCCGGCTGCCCCGGGCCGGCCTGTCGGATGGACAACTCAACAATAGGCAGGGGATCGCAGCCTGGCAGTAGGGATGGGGGCAATGAGACTGCCTTCGGTACCAAGACGTCCGGTCCTCGCTTCGTCGCATACCTGGGTTTCGCCCCTACATCGCGGCGGCACCGCCCTCTACCGGGTGCCTCCCCTTGAATCGGTGAACAGCCCTAGTGCTTCGCGACGCCCGCCAGGGGCATGCTGTCGGCAGCGAGCAGCTGTTTCATCAAGTCGGGCAGTGTTCTGACGCCCACCGCCCGCATGATCTTCGCGCGATCGGCCTTGACGGTGCGTTCACTCACCCCGAGTTCGTTCGCGATCTGCTTGTGCAAGCGCCCTGCGACGATGAGCTCGAGCACCTTGCGCTCCCTCGCGTTGAGCGAGGCAACCGCGGCGCGCACCTGCCCCGTCCGCAGGTCGCGCTCGCGCAGAACCACGTCGGTCTCGATCGCATCCTTCACGGCCGCCAGCAGTTGCTCGCCATCGAGCGGTTTCATCAGGAACTGGATGGCCCCGCCACGCATCGCCTGTACCGTGGCACGAATGTCGGGAGCACCCGAGATGAACACGATGGGTCGCAGATGGGCGGGATGACGCACCAGCGCGGCCTGCAGTTCTAGGCCGTTGACGTCCGGCAATTGCATGTCCAGCAGCAGACAGCCCGGCCCGCGCTCGGGAGAAGAGACGAGGTAGTTGGCCGCGGCGGCGTAGCTGCACACCTGATAGCCGGCGGCGCCGAGCAGGCGCGCGAGCGCCTCGCGCACGGCCCTGTCGTCGTCGATCAGGTGGACGGTGGCCGTCATTGCGTAACCTCCGTGCTGCGCGCTGCGGTGCGAGCCCCTTCGGACGGCCAGGCGGGGCTCATGCCGGCTCCTTGCACCGGGTCGACCGCCTCGGCGTGCGCCGGCTCGGGTCGGACCGGCAGGCGGATGGTGAACACGGCCCCGCCGCCAGAACGGGAAGCGGCATGGATCGTGCCGCCGTGGGCTTCGAGTATCGACCGCGAGATGGACAGGCCTAGCCCCATACCGCCGTCCTTGGTCGTGAAGAACGCTTGGAAGAGAGCCTCGGCCTCGTCGGGGCTGAAGCCGTGGCCCCGGTCGTGAACCTGCACCACGATGTGCCCCGGCCCGTCGCGGGTCTCGATGAATGCCGTCCGAGCGGCAGCGGCCGTGCCCCGCATCGCGTCCATCGCATTCAGGATCACGTTCAGCATCACCTGCTGCAATTGCACTTCGTCGCCGAGCACCATTGCCCGTGCCGCGTGGGAGTGCAGCACCAGCACGACACCACGCCGCTGGGCCTCGTCGCCCAGCATCTTGATCACCTCTTCTAGCAGCGCATGCAGATTCAGATCGCGGCGCACCAGCGTGCCCCGCTCCAGCAGCTTGCGCAGTCGATGGATCACCTCTTGCGCCCGCACGGTATCGCAGCGTATGCAATCGAGAATACGCGGCAACTCCTGGGTCGGCACCGACGGCTGACCAAGCAGCAGCCGCGCCGCGTCCGCATTGCTGCGTATGGCGCTGAGGGGCTGGTGGATCTCGTGCGCGATCGACGCACTCAACTCGCCCACAAGCACAATTCGCGCCGCACGAACCAGCGCTTGGCGGCACCTCTGTTCCTCGCGGCTTGCTGCGCGCATGGCGTTCCAGCGAAGCAGGAGGACGGCCACCAGGGCCGCCGGCACCAGCGCCGCGACCGCGCGGCCGGGGCCGGTTGCCCGTGCGAACCTACCCGCCTCTCTCGACCCCATCGACATGCGCGTCACTCCCCATCAGTCGTCAGCTGTCACAGCAGGCCGCTAGCACGATCGCTAGGTGGCCCGCATCCGGGATGCAGTATCGGCGCGGGTGCACCGTGCCGCATTGGACCAAGGTCCACCGCGAGGGTTCACAGGCGGCAGGCTTGCACGGGCTGCTCACCCGGCGCTTCGGGACTCCAAGGTTCGCCACTTGCTTGCGGCACCCGCTCGGCCATCGGGGCCTCCTTTTGCGTTGGTACCGGGCTGCAAGCATTTGTTGTTGCCTGCAACCCTGCGTATCATCATTCAGTCGTGTTCAACCTCTCGGGCGACGGAAGTCGGGGATGAAGGTGAAGATGCTGACGATGATGAGCAGAACCGGAGAATGTTGGCGCGTCGGTCCCGACACGTCGCAGCCCCTTATCTACATCGTGGACGACGACGTTTCGCTCTGTACGGCACTCGGCCGCTTGATGTGGATCCAGGGCTACTCGGCTGCCGTGTTTCATTGCGCCGAGGCGTTTCTTGCGCAGCACGACCCCGACGCCCACGGCTGCATCATCCTCGACATGGTCTTGCCCGGGCTGGACGGCCTCTCCTTGCAACAGGCACTTTCGCAGCGCGACAACGGCATGCCCATCATTTTC
This sequence comes from Caldimonas brevitalea, assembly GCF_001017435.1. NCBI lineage: Bacteria > Pseudomonadati > Pseudomonadota > Betaproteobacteria > Burkholderiales > Sphaerotilaceae > Caldimonas > Caldimonas brevitalea. The sequence continues at coordinate 2,946,475 of NZ_CP011371.1, read as the reverse complement.
TTGACCGGGCAAGCCGACGTTGCGATGTGCGTACGCGCGATGAAGGACGGCGCCTTCGATTTCCTGACCAAGCCGTTTGACGACACCGTGCTGCTGGCCAGCGTGCAGCGCGCGGTGGAGATGGACGCGCTGCACAGGCGCACGCGTGCCAAGCGCGCGGCCGCCGAGTCGCGCCTTGCGACGCTCACGCCACGCGAGCGCGAGGTGCTCACGCATGTGGTTGCGGGCCGTCTGAACAAGCAGATTGCAGCCGATCTGGGCACCTGCGAGAAGACCATCAAGGTGCATCGGGCCCGCGGCATCAGGAAGATGTGCGTCCGCTCTGTGGCCGAACTGGTACGCGTCCTCGATGCCACTTGCATCAGAAGCCAGGATGAGGGCCATTGAGGCTGCATCCCGGCAGAGCTGACAGGGGTCGATGCCGCAGCATGCGGCAGTGGCTTGCTTCTTGCCAAACGGGGGACATGAGGGAGATTCATCCGGACGTTTTGGCCTTTGTGGCTGCACTTCCGCGCCGAGCGCGGGCCGTCGTGCCCCACCCTCGCCCGCCCGCCGCCGCCCTTGCGGCGCGGCGCCTCGCACCGCCCTTGCGGCGGGTGCCGGGGCTCCAAGCATCACCCGCTCCCCGCCACGCAACACGCCACGCCTGTTATAGAACAGCCGATTGCACGCACCGAGACTGCGAGCGACCTGGCAAACGAGGGCGATTTTGAGAAAGATGCCGCTCGCGCGGGTGATGGCATGGCTTTCTTGCCTGGGTCTGGTCGCCGGCACCGCATGCGCTTCAGATCAGGCGCCCTCCGACATGGCGGTTCTGCTGCTTCGCGCTGCGGATCTGTCGTGGCCACCCCCCATACCGTTCAATGCGGCATTTGCCGAAGCCTTGCAGTCCTCATCATCGTTTCCCGTCTATGTTTATGAGGAAACCATCGCGAGCGACATGCTCTCGGTCGTCGGCGGGTCCCGCCTGCTGTTCGACTACTTGACGACGAAGTACGCCGGCCGGCACGTCGACGCGATCGTCGCCGTCGGCGATGCTGCGCTGGCCTTCGTACGGCAGAACCAGGGGATGTTCGGCGCGCCCCAGATCGTCGCCGTCACGACGGGTATCGGCGCGACACGCACGGAGGACGGGTACGCCCGAAGGCTCGACGCGTCCCCCGAGATCGGCAAGACGCTCGATCTTGCCCTGGCCCTCCGGCCCTCGACGCGCCATGTGTTCGTCGTCGACGGTGCCCTGCGCAACCACGGCGAGTTGGAGGCCGAAGTCCGGCAGCAGATGGCGAGACGTCGCGCCGACGTCCGTCTGATCTACCTGAAAGATCTGCTGCCCAGCGAGCTCGACGCGCGGATGGCCGCCATTCCGCCGGCTTCGATCGTGCTCTTCCTGCGGCAGACGATCGGCGAGAACCGGCAGCATATCCATCCTCTGCAGGGACTGTCGCATGTCGTGCGCGCCTCGAAGGAACCGGTCTTCTCGGTGGAAGAAGCCCATGTCGGTCGAGGTGTGGTCGGAGGCTCTGTGTGGCGGATGGAGACGGTCGCGAAGTGGGCCGCGGACGCGACACGCCGCACCGGGAGCAGCCCCAAAACGCGCGATGCGGCTGTCGCGGGCGTCACGTCGTCGATTCTTCTGGACTGGAGAGAACTCGAGCGGTGGAACATTCCTGAGGCGCGCGTGCCCCGCAACAGTACGGTCCTCTTTCACCCGGCCCCGCCACTCGAACCCGAGCGACACGACGGCGCAGCCGGACTGCTGCTGGCAGTCGTCGTCGTGGCCTTGTTCGCGGTGATCCTGGTGGCCCGGCGCGCCCGCGTTCGCGCACAGCACGAGGCGCTGCGGATGCGAGATCGAATGCTGCATCTGGCGCGCTTTTCGGCCATGGGAGAGGTGGCAGCCTCTCTGGCACATGAGCTCAGTCAGCCACTGTCGGCAGCCCTTAGCAATGCACGTGTGGCAGATCACCTGCTGTCCCGGGAGCACATTCCGGTTCCCGAGCTGAAGGCGATCCTGCAAGACATCGTCAACGACAACCGTCGAGCCGCCGACGTCATCGCCCGCATACGCGACATGGTCAGCAGGCGCGTGACGGAGCGTGCGCGCGTGGACCTGCAGGAGGTCGTCCGGGCCATCAACCGTCTGCTGGCAAGCGAAGCCGCCCGTCGACGTGTTTCGATGCGCCTCGACCTGGTGCCCGGAGCACTGACAGTGGAAGCGGACCGGGTCCAACTGCAACAGGTGATGCTGAACTTGCTGCTCAATGCGCTGGACGCCGCGTCCCTGTCGGAGGGTGTAGGACGGGAGGTGCACGTCAGCACCCGCATGAGCGATCAACAAACGGCCCACATCATGGTGAGCGACAACGGCCCGGGCCTGCCGCCCGGGATGGAGCAGCAGGTATTCGAGCCCTTCTACACAACGAAAAGATCCGGGATGGGAGTGGGCCTGTGGATCTCACGCTCCATCGTCGAGGGGCACGACGGCCGGATCTGGGCCACCGCCCGGCCGGGGGGCGGCGCCGACTTCCATGTGACGCTTCCCAGGCTTCCGGCTGAGGGGGGCTCTTGAACGGTCGACCCTCAGCGCAGCGCGTCGCGTAGCGACTTGCGCAGGCTTTCGCCCAGTTCGGGCCTGGCTTCGAACGGGTCGGTGGGGTTGCGGCCCAGCATCACGTCTTCCAGGCGCTTTTGCACCATGCCCAGCGCCTGCGGGTGGCTGTAGATGTAGAACTGGCGGTCGCGCACCGCGTCGAGCACCTTTTGCGCCACCTCCTTGGCCGTGACCTTGCCCGACGTGACAGCCTTCGCGCTCATTGCCTGCGCAATCATCTGGCTGGGTGTGGCCTTGATCGCCGCCAGCTCTTCCTTGGGCCGGTTGCGATGCGACTCATGGATGCCGGTGGGCACGAAATACGGGCACAGCACCGAGCAATCGACCTGCTCGGTGACCAGGTGCAGATCCTGGTACAGCGTCTCCGACAGGCTCACCACCGCGTGTTTGGTGACGTTGTAGACGCCCATGTTGGGCGAGTTCAGCAGGCCTGCCATCGACGCCGTGTTGACGATGTGGCCCTCGAAGTCGGGGTTGCTGCGGGCCGCCTCGATCATCAACGGCGTGAACACGCGCACGCCGTGCGCCACGCCCATCAGGTTGACGCCGACCACCCACTCCCAGTCTTTCAGCGAGTGCTCCCAGATCAAGCCGCCGAAGGCCACACCCGCGTTGTTGAACACCAGGTGCGGCACGCCGAAACGCTCGACCGTCGCCGCGCCCAGCGCTTCGACCTCGGCCGCTTTGGACACGTCGAGGCGATAGGCCAGCACCTGGGCGCCGAGGCCCCGGATTTCTTCGGCGGCCTTGTCCAGCGCGTCCTGCTGCACGTCGGCCATCACGACATTCATGCCCTGCGCAGCGGCGAGGCGGGCGAGTTCGAGACCGAAGCCGGATCCGGCGCCGGTCAGCACGGCGGTCTTGCCTTGGAAGGTTTTCATCTGGAATGCTCCTGGTGGAAAAACGGTGTCACTGCGCGCCGGCAGCGGATGCGGCGGGCTTCACCTCGTAGCCGATGCGCGGGAAGTGCACGTGCACCGTGCCCGCGCGCGGGTCGGTGCGCCGCACGGTGAGGCGGTCGACGCGGGCCTGCAGCAGTTCACCTTCGACGGCGTCGAAGGCGTAGTCGGTGGCGGTGACCGTCACGCGCTCGCCGATGCGCAGCTTGGGCAGGTCCACCAACTCGGCAGCCGCCACCGGCTCCGGGGCGCTGGAGGCGGCAACCTCGATCGCTTCGGCGGCGCTGCGGTGCACCGGGCCCTGGGCGTCGAGACCGATGGCGGCCATGCGGGCCAGCCAGGCCTGCAGCCGTGGCGTGGTGTCGAAGATGCCGGCGAGCGGCTTGAGCCGATTCACGAACCACAAGGGGTGATAGGCGGAAAAGTCAGCCAGGCTGGGCGCGTCGCCGCCGAGCAGGAAGTCGCCCACGCGCAACTGCTCGTTCAGCCACCCGAGTGCCGCGCGGAACTGCACCGTGGCCACGGCCGTCGGCGTCCGGGGTGCACCGCTGCGCATCTTGGCGCGATCTTCGGCGAAGGCTTGCGCCACCCCCGGCGGCTGCCCCTCGAACAACGCGGCCACGCCGGCCGGCTGGAAGGCATAGCCGATGGTGGACCAGAACAGCGAGCGGTCGGCCCAGTCGGCCACCACCCGTGCCAGACCCTCGCTGCCGGCCGGGCCGGGGAACAAGCTGGGGGTCGGCTGCCGGGCTTCCAGCACGTCGACGATCAGCGCGGTGTCGCAATAGATGTCGGCGCCGACCTGCAGGAAAGGCGTGCGCCGGTAGCCGCCGGTCAGCGCGACGACGTCGGGCTTGGGCATGATGGCCGGCACGATGACCGATTGCCAGGGCAGGCGCTTGTGCGCGAGGATCAGCCGGATCTTCTCGGAGAACGGCGACGTCGCGTAGTGATGGAGGATGAGGTCTTGCACGTCAGGTCCTGTCGTGTCTTGAGGTGAGGGGCGCGGCGCCGACCGACCCTTCGAGCAGTCGGCATGGCGCGCGCGACGTTAACGTCCAGTTCGAGCCCTAGGCGCGAGGCCCGAAGGCGGGCCCGGCCGCGTCGCGGAGACAGTCAGCACGGAAGGCGTGGCACACGACGCCGCGCGCGTGCCGGTACAGCATCCCGCCCTGCACGGCCGGCACCACGTCCTGGCGCTGCATGTCGCTGCGCTGCTTCGACACGCGCAGCGAGCCGGGCCCCCAGCCCGCTGCGCCGCAGCGCGTCAGACCAGCTTGACCAACTGCTTGCCGAAGTTCTTGCCCTTGAGCAGGCCCAAGAAGGCCTCGGGCGCTTCGGCGATGCCGTTCGCGATGGTTTCGCGGTACTTGAGCTTGCCGGTCGCCACCAGCGTGCCGAGTTCCTTCAAGGCCTCGGGCCAGGCATCCATGTGTTCGCTGACGATGAAACCCTGCAGCTTCAGGCGCGACACCAGGATCATCTGCGGGTTGGCCATCGGGATGGGCTCGCCGTTGTAGCCGGAGATCATGCCGCAGAAGGCCATGCGACCGAATGCGTTCATGCGCAGCATCACGGCGTCGAGCACCATGCCGCCGACGTTCTCGAAATAGCCGTCGATGCCGTCCGGCGTGGCCTCCTTGAGCGCCGCCGACAGCGATTTCAGGTCACGGTGCTGCTTGTAGTCGATGCAGGCATCGAAGCCGAGCTCTTCGGTCACGTAGCGGCACTTGTCGGGGCCGCCGGCAATGCCGACCGCGCGGCAACCGCGCTCCTTGGCGAGCTGCCCGACGACACCACCGACGGCGCCACTGGCGGCACTCACCACCACGGTCTGGCCGGCCTTCGGCTCGATGATGCGCACCAGCCCGTACCAGCCGGTGACGCCCGGCATGCCCACCGGGCCGAGGTAGGCCGACAGCGGGATGTGGGTGGTGTCGACCTTCTGCAGCACGCCGCGTTGGTTGGCGTCGACCACCGTATATTCTTGCCAGCCACCCATGCCGAGCACCTTGTCGCCGGCCTTGAAGTGCGGGTTCTTCGACTCCACCACCTCACCAACGGTGCCGCCGATCATCACCTCGTTCAAAGGCTGCGGTTCGGCGTAGCTCTTGCTGTCGTTCATGCGGCCCCGCATGTAGGGGTCGAGCGACAGGTAATGATGGCGCACCAGCACCTGGCCCTCGTTCAGGGCCGGCACCGGCTTCTCGACCAGCTTGAAGTTGGCGGCGGTCGGCTCGCCCTCGGGCCGCGACGCCAACAGGATCTGACGGTTCACGTAAGAAGACATCGTGTGACTCCCTTAATCTGAGCCCGCGCCGTCGAGACGGCGCTGCAGCGGTTTGACCTCGCGCTTCTCGGTCGGAAGCGCACGCAGGTACTTGAAGGTGCCGGTGGCATGTGCGATGCGATCACCGGCGTCGGTCAGGATCTCACCTTCGCAAAACGCCAGCGTCGCGGTGCGGTGCATCAGCCGGCCGACGGCCCGCAACGCGCCGGTGCCCGGGCGCATGAAGGTGGTCTTCATCTCGATGGTCACGACACCGGGACCGTAGTCGGGCGGGCCGTTGATGCTGCGGGCGGCATGCGCCATCGCGACGTCGAGCAAGGTCATGCTGATGCCACCATGCGCCACGCCGAAGGAATTGAAATGCTCCTCGCGCAACTCGACGCGAAGTTCGGCTTCGCAGTCATCGATGCGCACCAGCTCGAAACCGAGCGCCTTGACGAAGGGGATGTGAACCGGGAACTGCATGGCGGTGACGGCGTGCTGTCGTTCAGCCGCCGACCAGTGCGCTGACACCACCGTCGACCGCGAGGATCTGGCCGGTGATGTGCTTGCCCGCCTGCGAGGCGAACAGCAGTGCCGCCCCCTTCAGGTCTTCGTCGTCGCCGATGCGCTGCAACGGCGCATGCTGCGCGACGTTGTCGACCCCCACCTTCGACAGGGTGCCCTGGGTCATCTTGCTGGGAAACATGCCGGGGGCCAGCGCATTGACCGTGATACCGTACTTGCCCCACTCGCAGGCCAGCGCCCGGGTGAAGTTCACCACCGCGCCCTTGCTGGTGTTGTAGGCGATGGTGTTCATGAACGCCGGGTTGCCGCCCAGGCCGGCGATCGACGCGACATTGATGATGCGGCCTTGGCGGCGCGGGATCATGCTCTTCTTCGCGATCGCCTGCGACAGCAGGAAGATGCCGCGGATGTTGAGGTTCATGACCTTGTCCCAGGCCTCGATCGGGTGGTCCTCGGCGGGAGCGCCCCAGGTGGCGCCGGCGTTGTTGACCAGGATGTCGACGTGCCCGAGGCGCTGCAGCGTCTCTTCGGCGATGCGCTGCACGTCTTCTTCCTTGCTCGCATCGGCGGCCACCCAGCGCGCGTCGATGCCGCGGTCCTGCAGGTGCGCCATCGCCTCCTCCAGGTCCTGCGCCTTGCGCGAACTCAGCATCAGTTTCGCGCCGGCCTCGCCGAGCGCCTCGGCGATCTGCAGGCCCAGGCCGCGGGAGCCGCCGGTGATCAGGGCCGTGCGGCCGGTCAGGTCGAACAAGGGGTTGAGGCTCATGGACACACTCACTCGCAAAGTCGGAAGAAAGGGGGAATCCGGCGGCACGCAGGTGCCGCGGGGAACAACGTCAAAGCTGCACCGGCGCGGTCGGTGCGAAAGAGAGGTCGTCGGCCAGGTCGACGTCGGCGCCCGGCTGCGCGTGGGTCACGTAGTCCACCACGGCGCGAGAGGCACGCAAGCGGCCGAGTTGGGCCGCCACGGCCTTGTGATGCGGATGTTCCTGGTAGGCGTCTAGTGCTGCCTTGTCGGTGAAGCTGGACACCAGCACGACGTCCATGTTGGCCTCCAGCCGCGGGTGGCGGATGCCCACCTCGAACTCGAGCATGCCCGGCACCAGGCTCTTGCAGCTGTCGAGCAGCGCCTTGAACTTGGGCGCGTCGTCGCGATCGTTCAGCTGCCACATCACGATGTGTTTGATCATCGATTTACTCCTACTCAGACGACTTCCGGCGCGAGCGCACATAGATCAGCACCACGCCGACCACCGCTGCCACCGCGCCCACAAGCATAAAGCCCTGGCCGAGGGCTTCGTCGCGGCGCGCGACGAACACACCCAGGCACAACACCAGCAAGCCGCCGTAGATCAACACCCAGATCCAGGTTTCCAGCGTGCTCGTCTTCATGATGGTCAGAACCAGCTTTCCTCGGTGTCGCGGCAGGTCGCGTCGCGCGTTTCGACGACGGCCAGCCAGGGCTCGATCTTGGGCAGCTCGTAGCGGAAGAAATAGCGCATTGCGGCCAGCTTGCCGTTCAGCAAATCGGCATCACCGCCGTCGGCCAGCAACTGCTCGGAGCGCGCGCCGACGTCGAGCCAGACCCACGCCAGCACCGCATGACCGAAGGCCTGCAGATAGGGCGTAGCGTTGGCCAGCGCATCCTGCGGGTTGCCGGTGGCCCAGGCGGCCTTGGTCACTTGCCCAATGCGCGCCAGCGCGCGTGCCAGGGCGTTCGCATGCTCGGCCAGTGCCGGGCGCTGCAAGGCGCGCTGCACCGTTTCGTTGATCTTGCCGGCCAGCAGTGTCAGCCCCTTGCCGCCGTCCATGACGACCTTGCGGCCCAGCAGGTCCATGCCCTGGATGCCGTGCGCACCTTCGTGGATCATGTTGAGGCGGTTGTCGCGCCAGTACTGTTCCACCGGGAAGTCGCGGGTGTAGCCATAACCGCCATGCACCTGGATCGCCAGGCTGTTGGCCTCCAAACACCATTCGCTGGGCCAGCTCTTGGCGATCGGCGTCAGCACTTCGAGGAGCAAGGCCGCGTCGGCCGCCGACTGGCCTTGGCCGGTATGCTGTTCGTCGACCAGGCGCGCACAGTACAGCTCCAGCGCCAGCGCACCCTCGCAATACGCCTTCTGCGCCAGCAGCATGCGCTTGACGTCGGCGTGCTGGATGATGGGCACCTGCGGCTGCGCGGCGTCCTTGCCGCCCGGGCCGATCGGACGGCCCTGCGGACGCTGGCGTGCATAGTCGAGCGACGCCTCGTAGCCGGCATACCCCAGCATCGTCGCACCCAGGCCCACGCCGATGCGCGCCTCGTTCATCATGTGGAACATGTAAGACAGGCCCTTGCCCGGCTCACCCACCAGATAGCCGATGGCACCCGCCCCCCGGCCGTCCAGTCCACCGCCCTGCCCCGCGCGTACCGGGAAACGACCTTCGCCGAAGTTCAGCAAGGTGTTGGTGGTGCCGTGGAAGCCGAGCTTGTGGTTCAGGCCCGCCAGCGCCACGTCGTTACGCTCGCCGGTCAGCCGGCCTTCGGTGTCGACCAGGCGCTTGGGCACGATGAACAGCGAGATGCCCTTGACGCCCGGCACCAGCTTGCCGTCGGCGCCCGGGATCTTGGCCAGCACCAGGTGCACGATGTTCTCGGTCAGCTCATGTTCGCCGGCCGAGATCCACATCTTGTTGCCCTTGAGTCGGAAGCGCGGCCCCAGCGGGTCGGCTTCGTACTCGGGGCCGTCCGGCACCGCGCGCGTCGCGACGTCGGACAGGCTGGAGCCGGCCTGCGGCTCGCTCAAGCACATGGTGCCGAACCAGCGGCCGGAGAATTCGTTCTTCGCGAACACCTCTTTCTGCAGCGCCGTGCCGTGCGCCATCAGCAGGTTGGCGTTGCCGCTGGTGAGCATCGCGTAGCCGCCCATTGACACGCTGGCCATCTGGAAGAAGCTGTTGGCCGCCATCTCGATCACGCAGGGCAGCTGCATGCCGCCCAGCTCGTAGTCTTGCGCCGCGGCCAGCATGCCCGCCCCGACGTAGGCCGCCGTGGCCGCGTGTGTCGCCTGCGGCAGGTGCACCCGTTCACCGTCGAAATGCGGCTCTTCGGTGTCGGACAGACGGTTGTAGGGCGCGAACTTCTCCCGTGCAATGCGCTCGCAGGTGTCGAGCACCGACTCGAAGGTCTCGCGGGAGTGGTCGGCGAAGCGGGGACGCGTGGTGAGCGACGCGACGTCGAGCCAGTCGTTGAGCAGGAAGTTCAGGGTAGAACGCATCGAGGCTTCCGTGAGAGGGGGTCAGGTTCGGGATCGGGTTTCGGGTGGGGCGAGAAGCAAACCGGGCGGTGTCACGGGCTCATGCGCCCTCGCCCGGCGGCCTGTCGGGCAGCCGCACGATGGTGCCCTGCGCGATCGCGCAAAGCTTCTCTTCACCCTGGTGCACTGTGTAGATGTCGCAGCGGCAGACCGCCTGCGATTTACCGGCTTGCACCGCGGCGGCGCGCGCCACAAGGCGCTCGCCAACGGCAGGCCGCAGGTAGTTGAGTTTGAATTCGGAGGTCACCACACGCAGCTGCAGCATCGTGCCGCCAGCATAAGTGAGGCTGTTGTCAGCCAGGTAGCTGACCACACCGCCGTGCACGAAGCCGTGCTGCTGCAGCAGTTCCGGCGTGATGGGCAACTGCAGTTCGCAGCGGCCCGCCTCCAGAACGGTCAGCTCGGCGCCGAGCAGGCGGCTGAAAGGCTGGGAGGCCAGCACCTCCCGACCTCGTTGTAGCAAGTCGGGTGGCATCTGGCCTCGCCGTGGGCTTACAGCACCTCGAACACGCCAGCGGCGCCCATGCCGCCGCCGATGCACATCGTCACGCAAACGCGCTTGGCACCGCGACGCTTGCCTTCGATCAGCGCGTGGCCGGTCAGGCGCTGGCCGCTGACGCCGTAGGGGTGGCCCACCGCGATCGCGCCGCCGTTGACGTTCAGGCGGTCCATCGGGATGCCCAGCGTGTCGGCGCAATAGAGCACCTGCACCGCGAACGCTTCGTTCAGCTCCCACAGGTCGATGTCAGACACCTGCAGGCCCAAACGCTTCAGCACCTTGGGCACGGCGTAGACCGGGCCGATGCCCATTTCGTCAGGCTCGCAGCCGGCGATCGCGAAACCGAGGAAACGACCCAGCGGCTTCAGGCCTTTTTGCTGGGCGTACTTGTCGCTCACCACCACGCAGGCACCGGCGCCGTCGGAGAACTGGCTGGCGTTGCCCGCGGCGATGACACCGCCGGGCAGTGCCGTGCGGATGCCGGCCACGGCTTCATAGGTGGTGCCCGCGCGCAGGCCTTCGTCCTGCGTCACGGTGACTTCCTTGGTGCGCATGCCCAGCACCGGGTCGGCCACACCGGCGGTCACGGTGATCGGCACCATCTCGTCGTTGAACTTGCCGGCTTCCTGGGCCGCGCAGGCCCTTTGCTGGCTGGCGGCGCCGTACTGGTCCATGCGCTCGCGACCGATCTTGTAGCGCTTGGCCACCTGCTCGGCGGTCTGCAGCATGCTCCAGTAGATCTCGGGCTTGTTCTGCATCAGCCAGCCTTCACGCGCCATGTGCGTGTTGGCTTCGTTCTGCACACAAGAGATGCTCTCGACGCCACCGGCGACATAAGCGTCGCCTTCGCCGGCGATGATGCGCTGTGCGGCCATCGCAATGGTTTGCAGGCCGCTCGAGCAGAAGCGGTTGACGGTGACGCCGCCGACGGTGATCGGCAGGCCGGCACGCAGGGCGATCTGGCGCGCGATGTTGCCGCCAGTCGCGCCTTCGGGCGTGGCGCAGCCCATCAGCACGTCTTCGATGACGGCAGCGTCAACGCCCGCGCGTTCGACCGCGGCCTTGACGACATGGCCGCCCAGCGTCGCGCCGTGGGTCATGTTGAATGCACCCTTCCACGACTTGGCGAGCGGCGTGCGGGCAGTGGAAACGATGACGGCGTCGGTCATGATCAGAAATCTCCAGTCGAAATCAAGCGGCGGCCGTGCCGCGGGCCTTTTGTTGGTCGGCGTCGGCAACGGCCTTGTAGAGGGTGTTGCGGGGCTTGGCGAACACACGGCGGACCATGGGTTCGAACTCGCTGATCGGCAGCGTCTCGCCCTGGGCATCGAAGGCCGGGCTGTCGTAGAGCTCGCAGAACTCGGCCGTGGTCTCGAACCACGGGTGCGAGCGGAACTGCTCGCGCAGGTCGCGGTTCAGGCCGATGTAGTGGAAGAAGTAATAGCCCTGGAAGATGCCGTGGTGCTGCACCATCCAGAGGTTCTGCTCGCTGACGAAGGGCTTGAGGATGGCGGCCGCGATGTCGGGATGGTTGAACGACCCCAGCGTGTCGCCGATGTCGTGCAGCAGCGCGCACACCACGTATTCCTCGTCGCGCCCGTCGCGCAGGGCGCGGGTCGCGGTCTGCAGCGAATGCGTATAACGGTCGACCGGGAAGCCGCCGTAATCGCCTTCGAGCACCTTCAAGTGCCCGAGCACACGCTCGGGCAAGCCCTTGGCGAACTGCATGAACTCGCCGGAGATCAGCTTCCAGTCTTCTTGCGTGCTGTCTTGCATGCTTTTGAAGTGGGCGCGTTCGATCATGCTCATGATGTCTCTCCGGCGAGGGGTGCAGGGTCAGTCGATCAGCTGAAGCTCTTGCCTTCTTCCGCCAGCTTGGCCAGCAAGGGCGCCGGCTCCCAGAAGCTGGCGTCGTCGTGCGGGTTCTTCTGGAAGCGCTTCATCGTCTGCACGACATTGAACAGGCCCACCGTGTCGGCATAGCACATCGGGCCACCGCGGTAGAGCGGGAAGCCGTAGCCCGTCAGGTAGACCATGTCGATGTCGGATGCACGCGAGGCAATACCCTCTTCGAGAATCTTGGCGCCTTCGTTGACCAGCGCGAACACCAGGCGGCTGACGATCTCTTCGTCGCTGATCTTGCGCGGCTTGATGCCCAGCTCGGCCCGGTGCTTCTCGATCATCTCGTTGACCACCGTCGACGGGATCGCATCGCGCTTGCCCGGCTTGTAGTCGTACCAGCCGGCACCGGTCTTTTGACCGAAGCGGCCCATCTCGCACAGCAGATCAGCCGTCTTGCTGTAGCGCATGTTCGGTTTTTCGAGGTACCGGCGCTTGCGGATGTACCAGCCGATGTCGTTGCCGGCCAGGTCGCCCATGCGGAACGGGCCCATCGCAAAGCCGAACTTCTCGACGGCACGGTCGACCTGCTCGGGCGTCGCGCCCTCTTCCAGCAGGAAGCCGGACTGGCGGCTGTACTGCTCGATCATGCGGTTGCCGATGAAGCCGTCGCAGACGCCGGAGACGACCGCCGTCTTCTTGATCTTCTTGGCCAGCTGCATCACGGTGGCCAGCACGTCCTTGGACGTCTTCTCGCCGCGGATGACTTCCAGCAGCTTCATGACGTTGGCCGGGCTGAAGAAGTGCATGCCGACCACGTCTTGCGGACGCTTGGTGAACGACGCGATCTTGTCGACGTCGAGCGTGGAGGTGTTGGAAGCCAGGATCGCGCCGGGCTTCATCACCTCGTCGAGCGTCTTGAACACCTGCTCCTTGACGCCGATGTCCTCGAACACCGCCTCGATCACCAGGTCGGCGTCGCGGATGTCCTGGTAGCTCAGCGTGGTGCTCAGCAGGCTCATGCGCTGCTCGAACTTGTCCTGCTTGAGCTTGCCCTTCTTGACCTGGCCCTCGTAGTTCTTGCGGATGACGCCGATGCCGCGGTCCAGCGCATCCTGCTTCATCTCGATGATGACCACCGGGACGCCAGCGTTCAGGAAGTTCATCGCGATGCCACCGCCCATCGTGCCGGCGCCAATCACGGCCACCTTGTTGATGGCGCGCACCGGGGTGTCTTCGGGCACATCGGGGATCTTGCTGGCAGCACGCTCGGCGAAGAAGGCGTGACGCAGCGCCTTCGATTCGGGCGTCAGCATCAGCGCGGCGAACTGCTCGCGCTCGAAGGTCATGCCGTCTTCGAACTTACGGGAGACCGCGGCTTCGACGCAATCGACACACTTGCCGGGGGCGGGGAAGTTCTTGGCGACCGCCGACACGGTGTTGCGGGCGAACTGGAAGTAGCCGTCCGGATTGGCGTGCGTGGCCTTCAGCTCGCGCACCAGCGGCAGCGGACGGGCGTCGGCGACTTCGTTGGCGAAGGCGATCGCGCTTTGCAGCAGGTCGCCGTCGACGATGCGGTCGAACAGCTTCTGGCCGGGGATGCCCGCCAGCACTTCGCTCTTGACGGGGTCACCGCTGACGATCATGTTCAGCGCGTTCTCGACGCCGATCGCGCGCGGCAGACGCTGGGTGCCGCCGGCACCGGGCACCAGGCCCAGCTTCACTTCCGGAAGCGCGACCTGCGTGCCGGGAGCGGCCACGCGGTAGTGGCAACCGAGCGCGAGCTCGAGGCCGCCGCCCATGCACACCGAGTGGATCGCGGCGACCACCGGCTTGCTGCTGCTCTCGACCGCCTTGATGACGCTCAGCAGGTTCGGCTCTTGCAACGCCTTCGGCGAGCCGAACTCGCGGATGTCGGCGCCGCCCGAAAAGGCCTTGCCGGCACCGGTGATGACGACCGCCTTGACCTTGGCGTCACTGTCGGCTTTGGCAATGCCGTCGGTAATGCCCTTGCGGGTCTCGTAACCCAGGCCGTTGACCGGTGGGTTGTTGAGGGTGATCACGGCCACGCTGCCGTGGAGCTCATAACTGGCACTCATCCGTAGGGCTCCCATCTACAAAAATAGAACGCTCGTTCGATTTTAAGAAGCAGAAACGCCGGCGTCATGTCGCCGGCGTGACAAAAAGAATGGGCCTTTACCGCCTGCAGACACTGGGGTTTTCCCTCGACCCGCGGCAGTTCGGACCGCTCGGTGCGGAATCCGCCACAGCGGCTTCTGCAGAGGCTCAGACTTCCAGCCACTCCTTCCGAACATAGGCATTGTTGCGCAGGTCGGCGGGCGTGCCTTCGAACACGATACGCCCGTGGCCCATCACATAGCAGCGCTGCGAGATTTCGAGCGCGATGGTGAGCTTCTGCTCCACCAGCAAGACGCTGACGCCGCGGCGCTTCAACTCCTTCAAATACTCTGCCACGAGTTCGACGATCTTGGGCGCCAGCCCTTCGGTAGGCTCGTCGATCATGATGAGATCGGGGTCCCCCATCAGCGTGCGGCACAGCGTCAGCATCTGCTGCTCGCCGCCCGACAGCACACCCGCCTCGGTGTGCTGCCGCTCTTTCAGCCGCGGGAACATGCCGTACATGTCGTCGAAGCTCCAGCGGCCGCTGACGCCCTTGCGCTTTTGCCCCAGCAGCAGGTTCTGGTGCACCGTGAGCTTGGGAAAGATGTCGCGGTTTTCGGGCACATAACCGATGCCGCGGTGCGCGATGTCGAAGGCCTGGTGACCGAGGATCTCCTGGTCGCGGAAGCGGATCGAACCCTGCCCGTCCACCAGCCCCATGATGGTCTTGACCGTGGTCGAGCGGCCGCTGCCGTTGCGCCCCAGCAGGCTGACGATCTCGCCCGGCTGGACGTTCATCGTCACACCGTGGAGGATGTGGCTCTTGCCGTAGAAGGCATGCAGATTGTCGAGTTGCAGCATCGTCGTCATGCTCCTGCGGCCTGCTGCTCGGCCAGCACCGACCCGAGATAGGCCTCCTGGACGCGCACGTTGGCGCGCACCGCTTCGGGCTTGTCGAAGGCGATCACCTCGCCGTAGACCAGCACCGCGATCTTGTCGGCCAGGCCGAACACCACGCCCATGTCGTGCTCCACCGTCAGCAAGGTCTTGCCCTCGGTGACCTCGCGGATGAGTTGGATGAAGCGTTTGGTCTCGGACTTGCTCATGCCGGCGGTCGGCTCGTCGAGCAGGATCACGTCGCCGCCGCCGGCGATCGTGATGCCGATCTCCAGCGCCCGCTGCTCCGCATAGGTGAGGTTCATCGCCAGCACGTCGCGCTTGCGGTCGAGCTTGATCATCTCGACCACCTGCTCGGCCCGCTCGTTGGCGTCGTCCAGGTTGCCCAGGAACTTCCAGAACGAGTAGCGGTAGCCGAGCGACCACAACACCGCACAGCGGATGTTCTCGAACACCGACAGGCGATGGAACAGGTTGGACACCTGGAAGCTGCGCGCCAGCCCCTGCCGGTTGATCTCGTAGGGGGTGCGGCCGTCGATGCGTTTGCCCTTCAACAGGATCTCGCCGCTGCTGATGCCGAAGCGGCCGCTGATGAGGTTGAACAAGGTCGATTTGCCGGCGCCGTTGGGGCCGATGATGGCCACCCGCTCGCCGGGCGCCACCTTGAGGTTGGCGCCGCGGATGATTTCGGTCTTGCCGAAGGCCTTGCGGACGTTGTTGAGTTCGAGGGCAAAGCTCATAGTGCCTCCCGCCGACGGTTCAGGTGTTCGATTTCTTCCTGCACTTCATTCCATTCCTGCGCGAAGCGCCGTCGCGCCCACTCGAACAGCCCCACACCAATCGCGAGCACGACCGTGGCCCCCAGCCAGGTGCCCACCCCCTTGGTGTTGAGCGTCAGCCCCAGAAAGCGCATCTCGGGGCCCAGCGCTTCGTTGAGCTGCAGGTGGTAGACCATCTCGATCATCGACGCCGCCCCGGCCAGCATCAGCAAGGCGGTTGCCGCCAGCTTCGCGTAGGCGGGCCAGAGCCGGCGCAGCTTGCCGTAGGCAGCCACCCGCACGTTCATCATGATCAGGCTGGCGATGCCGCCAGGCGCGAACATCACCATGAACATGAACACCAGCCCGAGGTAGAGCAGCCACGCCTTGGTCAGCTCCGACAGCAGCACGAAGGCGATCACCATCAGCACCGCGCCGATGATGGGCCCGAAGAAGAAGGTGGCGCCGCCGAGGAAGACGAACAGCAGATACGCGCCCGAGCGCCCGGCGCCCACCACCTCGGCCGTGACGATCTCGAAGTTGAGCGCAGCCAGGCCGCCCGAGATGCCGGCAAAGAAGCCCGAGAGGATGAACGCGATATAGCGCACCCGCTGCGTGTTGTAGCCGATGAACTCGACTCGCTCCGGGTTGTCGCGCACGGCATTCAGCATGCGCCCGAGCGGCGTGCCGGTGAAGGCGAACATCAGCGCGGTGCAGACGAAGCAGTACACCGCGATCAGGTAGTAGAGCTGGATCTGCGGGCCGAAACTGATGCCGAACCAGCCCTTGCCGGTCACCCGGTTGCCGGTGATGCCGCCCTCGCCGCCGAAGAACTCGGGGAACATCAGCGACATCGCCCACACCAGTTCGCCGATGCCCAGCGTGATCATCGCGAACGGCGTCCCCGCCTTCTTGGTGGTCACATAGCCGAGCAGCACGGCGAAGGCCAGCCCGGCTAACCCACCGACCAGCGGCATCAGGCTGACAGGCAGCTGAAGCTCGCCGTTGGACACCATGTTGAGCGTGTGGATCGTCAGGAACGAGCCCAGACCCGAATACACCGCATGCCCGAAGCTGAGCATGCCGCCCTGCCCCAGCAGCATGTTGTAGGCCAGGCAGGCGATGATCGCGATGCCCATCTGCGACAGCATCGTCGTCGACAGGCTGCTGCTGAAGAGCAGCGGCGCGATCAGCAGCACCAGGGCATAGGCGCCCCAGATGATCCAGCGGCCGACGTTGTAGGGCTTGAAATGAAAGTTGGTAACGTTCGACATGGCTCAACCCTCCCGCGTGCCCAGCAAGCCCCTGGGGCGGAAGATCAGGATCAGCACGAGAAACAGGTAAGGCAGGATGGGCGCCACCTGGGACACGGTCAGCCGCAGCACGGGATAACCGAAGGTCTCGGGCGTGATGGCCCAGCCGGCATATGAGAACAGGTTGACGAGCGAATAATCGACCGCCACTGCGAAGGTCTGGATCACGCCGATCAAGAGCGACGCGAGAAAGGCGCCGGCCAGCGAGCCCATGCCGCCGACCACCACCACCACGAAGATGATGGAGCCGACCGTAGCCGCCATGCCAGGCTCGGTGACGAAGGCGTTGCCGCCGATCACGCCGGCCAGCCCGGCCAGCGCGGCACCGCCGCCGAACACCAGCATGAACACGCGGGGCACGTTGTGGCCCAGCGCCTCGACCGTCTCGGGATGGGTCAGCGCCGCCTGGATCACCAGGCCGATGCGGGTGCGCGTCAGCAGCAGCCACACGGCCACCAGCATGAAGATCGCCACCAGCATCATGAAGCCGCGGTAGGCGGGGAACTGGGTGCAGCTGACGACCACCGACGGGTCGACCGAGTTGCACAGCTGGGCCGGCGCCTGCCGCCAGACGAAATCCAGGCCGGAGGCGGACGAACTGACGATGGTGAACAGCGGCCCATCGAGCGCAGCCGGCACGCGGTAGTTGACCGCCGAACGGCCCCAGACGAGCTGAACCAGTTCGAGCAACACGTACGACAAGCCGAAGGTGATCAGCAGCTCAGGCACGTGCCCGAACTTGTGGACCCGACGCAGACAGTATTTCTCGAACAGTGCGCCCACCCCGCCGACCACCAGGGGGGCGACCAGCAACGCGGGCCAGAAGCCGACCAGCTCCGCGGTGGTGAAGGCGACATACGCGCCCAGCATGTAGAAGCTGGCGTGCGCGAAGTTGAGCACGCCCATCATGCTGAAGATCAGCGTGAGCCCCGAGCTGAGCATGAACAGCAGCAGCCCGTAGCTGACGCCGTTCAGCATCGAGATGGTGAAAAACGATGACTCCATCGTGGCTTTCGAGTCGGGTGGGACAACACAGTCGAAAAAAAGGCCCGAGCAGCGATCGGGCCTGCGGTGCCGGCGCCGGGGACGGGCGCCGTTGCCATGACGCGCCGCTCAGCCCTGCTCGGGCGGTCGCGGCGCGTGCGGCCTCAGGGACGCTTCATCTGGCACGAGGTGGGCGTGCTGGCGACGTAGGCATCGTACTGCTTGACCGGCGCGAAGGTATAGCCGGTGTTCTCGGGGCTGTACGAATGTTTGGCGTCGGCCTTCTGCCATTTCGTGATGAACAGGCCCTGCTGCAGCTGGTGGTCACCCTTGCGCATCTCGACCTCGCCGTTGAAGCTCTTGAAGCGCAGGCCTTCCATCGCGGCGGCCACCTTCACCGGGTCGGTCGATTTGGCGCGTGCCATCGCTTCGCCGAGCAGCGCGAAGGCGTGGTAGGTCGCACCGGTGTACCAGTCGTCGTTGAAGCGCTGCTTGAAGTCGGCCATCAGCTTGGCCGTCTCGCCACCCATGTTGTAGTGGTTGTACGAGACCTGGTAGACCCGGCCATCGGCCGCCGAGCCCATCGCCGTCGGCGTGCCGCTGACACCGCCGTAGTAGGTGTAGAACTTGGCGTTCAGGCCGGCGTCGTTGGCGGCCTTGATCAGCAGCGTGAGGTCGGACCCCCAGTTGCCGGTGATCACGGTGTCGGCGCCGGAGGCCTTGATCTTCGAGATGTAGGGCGCGAAGTCGCGCACCTGCGCCAACGGGTGCAGGTCTTCGCCAACGACCTGGACATCGGGGCGCTTGCGCTTCAGGTTCTCTTTTGCGTACTTGGCGACCTGGTGACCGTGCGCGTAGTTCTGGTTGATCAGATAGACCTTCTTGATCTCGGCCTGCTCCTTCATGAAGGTGGTCAGCGCCTCCATCTTCATCGAGGTGTCGGCGTCCAGCCGGAAGTGCCAGTAGCTGCACTTGCTGTTGGTCAGGTCGGGGTCGACGGCCGCATAGTTGAGGTACACGACCTCCTTGCCCGGGTTGCGCTCGTTGTGCTTGTTGATGGCGTCGATGAGCGCCAATGCGGCGCCCGACCCGTTGCCTTGCACCACGTAGCGCACGCCCTGGTCGATGGCCGACTTCAGCGAGTTCAGGCTCTCCTGCGGGCTCAGCTTGTTGTCGATGCCGATGACCTCGAACTTGACCCCCGCCGGGTTCTTCTTGCTGAAGTGTTCCGCCATGAACTGGAAGCTCTTGAGCTGGTTCTGCCCGACGGTGGCCATCAGGCCGCTCAGCGGGTCGATCCAGGCCACTTTGACGGTCTCGCCCTTCTGCGCAAGTGCAGGACCGCAGCTCAGCGCGGCAGCGAGGGCGATCGTGGCGTTCAGGTGCGCGCGGCGCGAAGGCATGGTCGTGTCTCCTATGTTGTATGCGTGTTCAAGCACGTCTTTCAGGCTATCGAAGTTGCCTATCCTCACGTAGAGGGAATGCCCGTAATGTTTGTCACAGGCGCGACAAACATCACGGGCGGCAGCACGATCACACGGTGGGCAGCGCGTGGTCGGCGAAGCGCTCGCGCAGCTTCAGCTTCTGGATCTTGCCGGTGGCGGTGTGGGGGATCTCGTCGACGAAGACGACGTCGTCGGGGATCTGCCATTTGGCGATCTTGCCTTCGTAGAAGCCCAGGATGTCCTGTGCCGACACCTCGGCGCCCGGCTTCTTCACCACCACCAGCAGCGGCCGCTCGTCCCACTTCGGATGGCGGCACGCGATCGCGGCGGCTTCGTGCACCGCCGGGTGCGCCATCGCGATGTTCTCGAGGTCGATCGAGCTGATCCACTCGCCGCCCGACTTGATCACGTCCTTCGAGCGGTCGGTGATCTGCATGAAACCTTCGGTGTCGATGGTGGCGACGTCACCGGTCGGGAACCAGCCCTGCTCCAGCGGCGAGTCCTTGCGCTTGTAGTAGCTGCTGATGACCCAATGGCCTTTCACCAGCAGGTCGCCAGAGGCCTTGCCGTCCCAGGGCTGGGACTTGCCGTCGCCGCCGACGATCTTCATGTCGATGCCATAAATCACGCGGCCCTGCTTCTCCAGCAGGCTGCGCTGGGCGTCCTTGGGCAGGCTCTCGTGCTTGCCCTTCAGCTTGGACACGGTGCCCAGCGGCGACAGCTCGGTCATGCCCCACGCATGCAGCACGGCCACGCCCATCTCGTCTTCCAGCGTGCGGATCATCGCCGGCGGGCAGGCCGAGCCGCCGATCACGGTGCGCTTGAAGGTGCTGAACTTCAGCTTGTTCTGCTTCACATAGGTGATCAATCCCAGCCAGACGGTCGGCACGCCGGCGCTGAAGGTGACCTTCTCCGACTCGAACAGCTCATAGAGCGACTTGCCGTCCATGTGCGGTCCGGGCATCACCAGCTTGGCGCCGACCAGCGGCGCCGAGTAAGGCACGCCCCAGGCGTTGACGTGGAACATCGGCACCACCGGCAGCAGCACATCGCGGCTCGAGCAGCCCATTCCGTCGGGCAGCGCCGAGGCGTAGGCGTGCAGCAGCGTCGAGCGGTGGCTGTAGACGGCGCCCTTGGGGTTGCCGGTGGTGCCCGAGGTGTAGCAGATGCTCGACGCGGTGTTCTCGTCGAACTCGGGCCACTCGTAGTCGCCGTTTTCGGCCTCGACCAGCTCGTCGTAGCACAGCAGGTTGGGCACGCTCGTCTGGGCCGGCATGTGAGCCCGGTCGGTCATGATGACGTAGTGCTGCACGGTCGGCAGGTGCGGTGCCAGCTTCTCGATCAACGGCAGGAAGTTGAGGTCGAAGCACAGCACGCGGTCTTCCGCGTCGTTGACGATCCAGGTGATCTGCTCGGGAAACAGCCGTGGGTTGATGGTGTGGCACACCAGCTCGGAGCCGGAGGTGCCGTAGTAAATCTCGAAATGGCGGTAGCCGTTCCACGCCAGCGTGCCGACCCGGTCGCCGGGCTGGCAGCCCAGCCGTTGCAAGGCCTGGGCCAGCTTGCGGGCGCGCAGCTCGGCATCCCGATAGGTGTAGCGGTGGATGTCGCCCTCCACCCGCTTCGAAACGATCTCGACATCGCCGTTGTGCCGTGCAGCATGCGTGAGCAGCGACGAAATCATCAACGGCATCTGCATCATCTGCCCCATCAAACGCGCCATCCGAATCTCCTGTCAGTAGAAGCGAAAAGTGAATAAAAAAACCATTTAGACGTTGCCGGGGATGATAGGAATCGTGCTGCACTGCAGCGCATGACGTTTTCCCTAGGCAAGTGTCGTTTCGGCGACTGTGAGCCCCTCCAGCTGTGCTGCATTGCGCGCCGTCGCTAAACTGGCGCGATGAACCTGCCGCCGGAGCCGCGCACCTGGCCCTCGCCCGCTGCCTTGTCGTGGGTCCATCGGTACGCCGCACTGGGCAGCGAGTTCCACACCCGATGGACGGCGCAACCGCTGCCCGATCCCTACTGGGTGTGCACCAGCGGGGCCGCGGCCGAGATGCTCGGCTGGCCCGACGACTGGGCCCAGCGCGACGACTGGCAAGCACTGCAGTGCCTGAGCGGCGGCGCCCAGTGGCCGGGGCTCGACCCGGTCGCCACGGTCTACAGCGGGCACCAATTCGGCGTCTGGGCCGGGCAGTTGGGCGACGGCCGTGCCCTGTTGTTGGGCGAAATGCAACTGGCGGATGGCAGCGGCGTCGAAGTGCAACTGAAGGGCAGCGGCCGCACGCCTTATGCGCGCATGGGCGACGGCCGCGCGGTGTTGCGCTCGTCGATCCGCGAGTTTCTGTGTTCGGAGGCGATGCACGGGCTCGGCATCCCGACGACGCGTGCGCTGTGCGTGATCGGCTCGGCGCTGCCGGTGCGTCGGGAACAGATCGAAACGGCGGCGGTGACGACGCGGCTGGCGCCCAGCTTCGTGCGCTTCGGCCACTTCGAGCACTTCGCGCACCATGAAAAGCCGCAGCAGCTGCAGCAGCTGACCGACCACGTGATCGCGTGTCACTACCCCGAATGCCGGGAGGCTGCGCAGCCGGCGGCGGCGCTGCTGGATGCGGTGACGCGGCGTACCGCCGAGCTGATGGCGCAATGGCAGGCGGTGGGCTTCTGCCACGGGGTGATGAACACCGACAACATGTCCATCCTGGGTCTGACGATCGACTACGGTCCGTTCGGGTTTCTCGACGCGTTCGACCCGGGCCACGTCTGCAACCACTCCGATCACCAGGGTCGCTACGCCTACAACCGCCAGCCCAACATCGCGTTGTGGAACCTGCACGCGCTGGGCCAGGCGCTGCTGCCGCTGATCCCCGACGCCGACGCCGCGCAGCAGGCGCTGGAGCCGTACAAGACGGTCTTTCCCGCGGCGCTGGAGCGTCGCATGCGCGACAAGATCGGCCTGCTGCAAACGCTTCCAGGCGACCGCGAACTGGTGGACGACCTGCTGCGGCTGATGGCGCAGGACCGGTGCGATTTCACCATCACGTTCCGCCGGCTCGCCGGCTTCGTCAGCACGCCGGGCGCTCCCAACGACTCCGTGCGCGACCTGTTCGTCGACCGCGCCGGCTTCGACGCCTGGGGCACCCGCTATGCCGAGCGGCTGCGCCAGGAGTCGAGCGTGGACGCCGAGCGCGGCGCGCGGATGAACCGGGTCAACCCGAAGTTCGTGCTGCGCAACCACCTGGCGGAGGTGGCGATCCGGCGCTCCCGGGCCGGCGACCACAGCGAGCTGCAGCGGCTGCTGGCCGTGCTCGAGCGCCCCTACGACGAACAACCCGAGCATGAAGCGGATGCCGGCTTTCCGCCAGAATGGGCGCAAACCATCGAGGTGTCTTGTTCATCATGAGCGACTACAAGGTCAAGAAGACCGACGAGGAATGGCGCAGCCAACTCGATCCGACCCAGTACCAGGTCACCCGCCACGCCGCCACCGAGCGGCCCTTCACCGGCAAATACTGGAACCAGACCGCCGACGGCGTGTACCGCTGCGTCTGCTGCGGTGAGCCGCTGTTCGATTCCGACACCAAGTTCGACGCCGGGTGCGGCTGGCCGAGCTATTTCCAGCCGATCGACGAGGGTGCGATCGAACGCGAGATGGATCACAGCCACGGCATGGTGCGAGTCGAGGTGAAGTGCCGGCACTGCGGCGCGCACCTAGGCCATGTCTTCGACGACGGTCCGGCGCCGACGGGCCAGCGCTACTGCATCAACTCGGCCGCGTTAGACTTCGACGAGCGCAAGGACTGAGCCGCGACGCCGGTCCCTGCTGCCCCACGTCTTCGCACCTCCCGAGATTCGATGAAGCTATTGTTCGATTTCCTGCCGGTGATTCTGTTCTTCGGCATGTTCAAGTATGCCGAGAACCGGTCCGACTGGGCCGCCACGGTCGCCACCGACTGGTTCGGCTTTCTGGTGTCGGGCGGTGTCGTCGGCCCCAAGGAAGCCCCGGTGCTGCTGGCCACGGTGGTGGTGATCCTCGCCACCGCCACCCAGATCGTCTGGCTCCTGCTGCGGCGCCGCAAGATCGACAAGATGTTGTGGGTCAGCCTGGTGCTCGTGACCGTGCTCGGCGGCGCGACCATCTGGTTCCACAGCGAAACCTTTATCAAGTGGAAGCCCAGCGTGCTGTATTGGGTGATGGGCGCCGCATTCTGGATCAGCCATACCCTGTTCCGCCGCAATTTGCTGCAGGCGTTGATGGGCACGCAGATCGAACTGCCTGCGCCGGTATGGCAGCGGCTGAACTTTGCCTGGATCGCGTTTTTCGGTCTGATGGGTCTGCTCAACATCTACGTCGCCTACAGTTATTCGACGGCGACCTGGGTCAATTTCAAACTGTTCGGCGGCATGGGCCTGATGTTGTTGTTCATGTTGGGCCAGGGTGTGTACCTGAGCCGTCACCTGAAAAACGAAGGGCAGCCCTGACGATGGCGGTGAGCGCAAGCCAGATCGAGGCCGCCCTGCGCGAGAGTTTCCAGCCCCGGCAACTCGAGGTGCAGGACGACAGCCATTTGCATGCAGGCCATGCTGGCGCCCGCGAGGGGCGGCATTTTTCGGTGCGCATCGTGAGCGAACGCTTTTTCGGTTTGTCACGCATCGCCCGACATCGCCTCGTGTATAGTTCTTTGATGCCTTTGATTCCCCAGGGCATTCACGCCCTCGCCATTCAGGCCCACGCGCCCGACGAAGTTTGATCCACAGCATCGGTGCTGCCTGCTGACGCGCAGCGCGCCACGGTGTCCAACGCTGGCATCTCCCCCCATTCCAAAGAGAGGTTTCGATGAAGAAAACGAATTTCGCGTTCGGCGCGTTGTCGCTGGCTCTTAGCGCCGCCCTGCTGGCCCCGATGGCCGCGTCGGCCCAGAACATCGCCGTCGTGAACGGCAAGTCGGTGCCCAAGGAGCGTGCCGACGCGCTGATCAGCCAGATCTCCAAGCAAGGCCAGCCGATGACTCCCGACATCGAGCGCCAGGTGAAGGACGAGGTCGTGCTGCGCGAAATCTTCATGCAGGAAGCCGAGAAGCGTGGCCTGAACGCCTCTGACAACTACAAGCAGCAGCTCGAGCTGGCCCGGCAGACGCTGCTGATCCGCGAACTGTTCGCCGACTACCAGAAGAACAACCCCGTCACCGACGCCGAGATCAAGGCCGAGTACGACAAGTTCAAGGGCCAGGCCGGCGACAAGGAATACCGCGCCCGCCACATCCTGGTCGAGAAGGAAGACCAGGCCAAGAAGCTGATCGCGCAGATCAAGGGTGGCGCCAAGTTCGAAGACCTGGCCAAGAAGAATTCGAAGGACACCGGCTCCGCCACCAATGGCGGCGACCTCGACTGGGCTGCCGCGGGCAGCTACGTGCCCGAGTTCTCGGCAGCCATGACCAAGCTGCAGAAGGGCCAGGTCACGCAAGAGCCGGTCAAGTCGCAGTTCGGCTACCACATCATCAAGCTCGAAGACGTGCGCGCCGCCCAGGTGCCGCCGCTCGAAGAGGTCAAGCCGCAGATCCAGCAGAGCCTGACCCAGCAGAAGATCGCCAAGTTCCGCGACGACCTGCGCAACGGCGCGAAGACGGACTACAAGTTCCAGCAGTGATGCGGGGCTGACGCTGTTCTCTCAAAAGGCGCCGCAAGGCGCCTTTTGCATTCCGGTGCGGCAACACGCCTTGCCTATCGCCACTGGGCACTCAACCGCTCAGCGGGTCAACCACACCCACGCCGACAGCAGCCCGATGAACACCGGCTGGTGCAGCATGTAGAAGCTCAAGCTCCAACGCCCGAGCACGGCCAACGGATGTAAACGGTCCGGCAGCGGGCCGGTCATCCAGCCGGCACGCTGCCTCAACACCCACTGCCCCGCCGCCATGCCCCACCACATCACCCCCAACCACGGCAGCAGCGGCACATAGTCTTCGGTGACCGGCTTGCGGGTCACCAGCCCGGTCCAGTTGATCCACGGCGCTTCGAAAAACCGGTGCTGCACGAACTGCGGCAACACGATGGCAACCAGGCCCAGCGGCCACAACCAGCGGCCCCAGCCCGCGGTCAGCCGCGTCAGGATCAGCATCACGGCGATGCCATGCAACACCCCGAAGTAGATATAGCTCTTCGGGAACATCACATAGGAGCCGGCAGTGACCAACAGCGCACACCCCGCCACTTGCGCCCAGCGTCGCCAGAAGCGCCGCCACCCCTGGCCCTGCTGCCACGCCACCGCCTGCCCGAGGCCGGCGCAGAACAAAAACACCGAGACGATGCAGGTGCGCTGCCAGGTCCAGACCGGGTCGGTATAGAAGTTCTGCTTGGGGATCAGGCGGAAGTAGTTGAGATCAAAACAGAAGTGGAACGCCGCCATCCACAAGATGGCCGCGGCACGCAAGGCGTCGAGCCGGTCGAAACGTGTGGCAGATCCTGGCGGCTTGGGGGCGGCGCCGGTGGCGACATCGGGGTGAGCAGCGGGAGGGGCGGCAACGTTCATCCCATCATTGTGCAGGGCCGCCGCGCTGCTTCCGCAAGCGTCTGGATACACTTGCGGATTGGCTTTTCTTCGCCGTCCCCGGCGCCGTCGCCATGACCCCCCACGACCTCCATCCGCTCGAGCTGCTGTCGCCGGCCAAGAACGCCGACATCGGCATCGAGGCCGTCAACCACGGTGCCGATGCCGTCTACATCGGCGGGCCTTCTTTCGGGGCGCGGGCGGGTGCCACCAACGAGGTGGCCGACATCGAGCGGCTGGTGAAACACGCGCACCGGTTCGGCGCCAAGATCTTCGTCACGCTCAACACCATCTTGCGCGACGACGAACTAGAGCCGGCGCGCAAGCTGATCCACCAGGTCTACGAGGCCGGGGCCGACGCGCTGATCGTGCAGGACATGGGTCTGCTCGAACTCGACCTGCCGCCGATCCAGCTGCACGCCAGCACCCAGACCGACATCCGCAGCGTCGAGAAGGCGCGCTTTCTGCAGGACGTCGGCTTTGCGCAGATCGTGCTCGCGCGCGAGCTGACGCTGCCGCAGATCCGCGCCATCGCCGCCCAGACCGACTGCGTGCTCGAGTTTTTCGTCCACGGCGCCTTGTGCGTGGCCTACAGCGGCCAGTGTTTCATCAGCCACGCGCACACCGGGCGCAGCGCCAACCGCGGCGATTGTTCGCAAGCCTGTCGGCTGCCCTACAACGTCACCGATGCGCAGGGCCGTGTCGTCGCGCACCAGAGCCACGTGCTGTCGATGAAGGACAACAACCAGGCCGACAACCTCGCGGCGCTGGTCGATGCCGGCATCCGCTCCTTCAAGATCGAGGGCCGCTACAAGGACATGGGCTATGTGAAGAACATCACCGCCCACTACCGCCGCCTGCTCGACGACCTGATGGCACAGCGCGTCGGTCTGCGGCCCGCCTCGAGCGGCCGCACGCGCCATTTCTTCACGCCCGACCCCGACCGCAATTTCAACCGCGGCTCGACCGACTATTTCGTCAACGGCCGCCAGCAAGACATCGGCGCCTTCGATTCGCCCAAACACGCCGGCCTGCCGGTCGGCTGGGTGACTCGGGTCGCGCCCGGCCATTTCGAGCTGGAGAGCACGACCGAGCTGCACAACGGCGACGGGCTGAGCTACTTCGACCTGCAGCGCGAACTGGTCGGCGTGCAGGTGAATCGCGCCGAGCGCGTCGACGGCGCGGAAGGTGCGGGCGTGTGGCGGGTGTTCCCGAACGAGCCGGTGGCGTCGCTGAAGGACTTGCGCCCCGGCACCGAGGTGCACCGCAACCGCGACATCGCCTGGGACCGCACGCTCGAGAAGAAATCCAGCGAACGCCGCATTGCGGTGTCGATGCACTTCGAGGCCTCGACCTCCGGCTGCCGGCTGCGGCTGCAGGACGAAGACGGCCACCGCGGCGAGGCCCGGCTGGCCCAGCCGCTCGCCGCTGCCAACGATCCAGCGAAGGCCGAAGCCGCGCTGCGTGAACACCTGCAGAAGCTGGGCGGCACGATCTTCGAGGCCACCGAGCTGCAGCTGCACCTGGCCGAGGTCCCCTTCTTGCCGGCCTCGGCGGTCAACCAACTGCGGCGCGACGCGGTGGCAGCGCTCGAAGCGGCCCGGGCGAACGCCTATCCGCGTCCGCTCCCCCGTGCCCGCGTCGAGCCTCCCGTGGCTTATCCCGACGACAGCCTCACCTACCTCGCCAACGTGTTCAACCACAAGGCCCGCGACTTCTACGCCCGCCATGGCGTCAAGGTGATCGACGCGGCCTACGAGTCGCACGAAGAGCTGGGCGAGGTGTCGCTGATGATCACCAAGCACTGCGTGCGGTATTCGCTGAGCTTGTGCCCGAAACAGGCCAAAGGGGTGCAGGGCGTCCAGGGCACCATCAAGGCAGAGCCCCTGACCCTCGTCAATGGCAAAGAGAAATTGACGCTGCGCTTCGACTGCAAGCCCTGCGAAATGCACGTGGTGGGCAAGATCAAGCGCTCGGTGCTCCAGCAGGTGCCGGCAGCGCCGATCACGTTCTACAAGTCGAAGCCGGACCGCCCGCCCGCGGCCCGCTGAAGCGCGGCGCGGCGGATTTGCCGCGGCAAGCGAGGAAAGCCGCCGCCGCCACAGGCCTCATCAGCGCCCCTGCCCCACCACCGTGTACTGCTGCGCATGCGCTTGCAGCCAGCGCCGCGACAAATCGCTTTCCTGCTGCGCCGGGTGGAAACCCTCGGACTTGTAGGCGCGCCACGGCGCACGCGTCAACCGCACCATCCCCACCGGCCCGAACAGGAAGTCGGCGGCGCTCTTCCAGGTGCGCCACTTGAACAACTGACTGTCGCGCCACAGGTTGCGCGCCGTCTGCCGCAAGACATCCACGATGAAATACAGGGTGATGAGATGGAACCAGCGCATGCGCCATTTGTGGTTGCCACCGAGCGCCTGGTAGAGGTCGAAGGCCGTGCTCTTGTGCTCCGACTCTTCGGCCGCATGCCACATCCACATCGTCTTCAGACGCGGCTCGTCGTCGCCGATCACCTCCGGGTGGGCCAGCAGGAACTCGGCCAGGATGGCGGTGAAATGCTCGTAGGCCGCGGTGACCGCCAGGTGATGCCGCACTTCCAGCCCCTTCATGCGCTCGATGCGCTTCTTAGCCCGGCCGGCCCAGGTGTTGCGGTAGCCCTGACGTTCGAGATGGCCGTTGTACAAGCCGTGGATGCGCCGGTGGGTGGCCTCCTGCCCGACGAACCCCTGGACTTCGCGCTCGAAGCGCTCGCGCTGCGCCGGCGGGAGCGCCTTCAGGCCGCTGCGCACCGAATCGATGAAAAACTGCTCGCCGACCGGGAAACTCATCGACAAAGCGTTGAGAAAAGCGGTACGGAAGGGGTCACCCCCGTTCCAGTAGCGCACGAACGGCTGCTCCAGGTCGATCAACAGACGACGCACCACCAACTCGGTCATCACGCACTCCTCGTTCTCTAAATCTAGCGCGCCGGCGCGGGCGACACCCGGTACCTATCAGTACCAACGAGATCTACTCTGCCAAGCGGTCGTGGTACTGTCAAGTACCAGCGAGGAGGGGAATTACAGTTCGAAGCGATGGGGAACAGCAAAGACATCGAACCAGTGCTCAACGAACACAAGACGCGCCTGATGGAAGCGATGGCGGCCTGTGTTGCCGCCAGGGGCTACGCCGACACCACCATTGCCGACATCGCGGCCGAAGCGAGGGTCTCGAAACGCACCTTCTACGAACACTTCGACAGCAAGCCCGATTGCCTGGTGGCGCTGTACGAGTCCGCCAGCGAGCAGGCCTTGTCGGTGCTCCGCGCCACGGTCGATCCTCAGCGCGACTGGCATGTGCAGGTCGAACAGGCGGTCGGCGCCTACTTGGGCGCGCTGGCGTGCAACCCGCTGCTGCTGCGCACGTTGTTCATCGAAATCCTCGCGCTCGGCACCCGCGGCCTGCGCGCCCGCAGGCGCACGCACCAGGCGCTGGCCGACTTCATCGTGGCGGTGGTCAACGGCTCGACGGGCGAAGCACCCTCCCCCGGCCTGGGCGACGCGACGGCGACCGCGCTGGTCGGCGCGATCCATGAATGGGTGCTGCAGGCCATCGAGAATGACCGGGTGCCCGAGCTGCAGACGCTGACAGCGCCGGCGTCGCGGCTCATCCGGGCGGTGATCGACGCCCATTTGTAGGGCGGGAGTCGGCCACCGAGGGCGTGTGACGGCAGCGGGCAGCCGCCACGGCTCGATCCACGGCGGCTCCGGCTTGCGTTAAGTCAAGCCGCCCCGCGCGGCGACCGGGAAGATCAACAGCGCCCGCTCGAGGAGGCCGTCATGCACAAGAAGCGCATCCTGCTGATCCAGGGTCACCCCGATCCCCACGCCGCCCACTTCTGCCATGCATTGCAGCAGGCCTACGCCGAAGGCTGCGCCGAGGCCGACCACGAGTTGCGGCACGTGCCGGTGGCCAGCCTCGACTTTCCACTGTTGCGCAGCCAGCAGGAATGGGAAAACGAGGCCTGTTTGCCCCCAGCGCTGGCGCCGGTGCAGCAAGACATCCTGTGGGCCGAGCATGTGGTGTTGGTGTTCCCGCTGTGGCTGGGCGACATGCCGGCCTTGCTGAAAGGCTTTCTGGAACAGGTGGCCCGGCCCGGCTTCGCGGTACCGGCCGATCGCCGCAACCCGCTGACGACCAAGCTGCTGGCGGGCCGGTCGGCCCGGGTGGTGGTCACGATGGGCATGCCAGCACGTGTCTACCGCTGGTTTTTCGGCGCCCACAGCGTCAAGGCGCTGGAGCGCAACATCCTCGCCTTCGTCGGCTTCGCGCCGGTGCGCGAAACGCTGATCGGCTCGGTCGACGCGATGGACAGCGCCGACCGTGCCGAATGGGTGGCCAAGCTGCGCGCCCTGGGGCGCGCAGGCGGTTGAACTCAGCCGGCCGCGGCAGCGACTGAGCGCGTCACCCCACCCACTTGCGCGCGTTGCGGAACATCCGCATCCACGGGCTGGCCGCGCTCGGGTCACCGCCGCTCCAGCTCATCTGCACGTTGCGGAACACCCGCTCGGCGTGCGGCATCAGCACCGTGAAGCGCCCGTCGGCCGTGGTCACCGCGGTCAGACCGCCGGGGCTGCCGTTGGGGTTCGCCGGGTAGTTTTCGGTCGCCAGGCCGTGATTGTCGACAAACCGCATCGCGCGCACCACCTGGTCGGGGTTGCCGCGCTGCGAGAAATCGGCGTACCCCTCGCCATGCGCGACGGCCACCGGCAAGCGGCTGCCGGCCATGCCCGCGAAGAAGACCGACGGGCTGTCGAGCACCTCGACCAGGCTGAGCCGGGCCTCGAACTGCTCGCTCTTGTTGCGGGTGAACTTGGGCCAGGCCTGGGCGCCGGGGATGATGGGCGCCAACGCCGCCATCATCTGGCAGCCGTTGCACACGCCCAGCGCGAAGGTGTCGCTGCGGCCGAAAAACGCCGCGAACTGCTCGGCCAGCCGCGGGTTGAACATGATCGAGCGCGCCCAGCCCTCGCCGGCGCCCAGCGTGTCGCCGTAGCTGAAGCCGCCGCAGGCGACCACACCCTGGAACTGGTCCAGCCGGGCGCCGCCGCTTTGCAGATCGCTCATGTGCACGTCGTGCGCGTCGAAGCCGGCCTGCGACATCGCATAAGCCATCTCGAGATGCGAGTTGACGCCCTGCTCCCGCAGGATCGCCACCTTGGGCCGCGCCTTGCCGATGAAGGGCGCGGCGACGTTCTCGTTCGGGTCAAACGTGAGGGACAGGTGCAGGCCCGGGTCGTCCTCGCGCAGCACCGCGTCGCGCTCGCTGTCGGCGCAGACCGGGTTGTCGCGCAGCCGCGCGATGCGCCACGACACGTCGTCCCAGGCCTTCAGCAACTCGGTCAACGGCGCCGAGTACTGCACCTTGGTGTCGCGCCAGACCTCGACCACGCGCCGGTCGTTGGGCTTGCCGATCACATGGCTGTGGCGCGACAGGCCGAACTCGCGCAGCGTCTGCAGCACTTCGTCGCGCTGCCCGGCGCGCACCTGCAGCACCACGCCGATTTCCTCGGCGAACAGCGCGCGCAGCGTCAGCTCGTGCCGGCGTGCGACCACCTGGGTGGCCCAGTTCTTAGAATCGCCGTATTCGGCCCGACTGTCGGCGATGCCGTCGCCTTCGGTGACCAACATGTCGACATTGAGCGAAACGCCGCAGCGCCCGGCGAACGCCATCTCGCACACCGCCGCCCACAGGCCGCCGTCGGAGCGGTCGTGGTAGGCCAGCAGCTTGTCTTCACGGCGCAGGCGGTTGACCGCCTCGACCAGCTGCTTCAGCAGCGCGGCGTCGTCCAGGTCGGGCACCGCGTCGCCGGGCTGGCCCAGCACCTGGGCCAGCATCGAGCCGCCCAGGCGGTTGCGGCCCTGCCCCAGATCGACCAGGATCAGCGTCGTATCGCCGGCATCGGTGCGCAACTGCGGGGTCAGGGTGCCGCGCACGTCGGCCAGCGTCGCGAAGGCCGAGACGATCAGCGACACCGGGGCGGTGACCTGCTTTTCGGTCTCGCCGTCGCGCCAGCGGGTGCGCATCGACAACGAATCCTTGCCCACCGGCACCGAAATCCCCAGCGCCGGGCACAGCTCCATGCCCACCGCCCGCACCGTCTCATAGAGCGCCGCGTCTTCGCCGGCCTCGCCGCAGGCGGCCATCCAGTTGCACGACAGCTTGACGCGCGGCAGCTCGATCGGCGCCGCCAGCAGGTTGGTGATGGCCTCCGCCACGGCCATCCGGCCGGAGGCCGGCGCGTCGAGGCTGGCGAGCGGCGTGCGTTCGCCCATGCTCATCGCCTCGCCGCGGAAGCCGGCGTAGTCGGCTAGGGTCACGGCGCAGTCCGCCACCGGCACCTGCCACGGGCCCACCATCTGGTCGCGATGGTTCAGGCCGCCCACGGTGCGGTCGCCGATCGTGATCAAAAAGCGCTTGCTGGCCACCGTCGGGTGGCGCAGCACGTCCAGGGCCACCTGCGCCAGCGGCACGTCGGCCAGCGCCAGCGGCGCGCCGTGGCGTTCGATGCGCTGCACGTCGCGGTGCACCTTGGGCGGCTTGCCTAGCAGCACGTCCATCGGCATGTCGATCACACGTTCGCCGCCCGGCCCGTCTTCCAGCACCAGTTCCTTGTCGTCGCTGGCCACACCGATCACGGCGTACGGGCAGCGCTCGCGCCGGCACATCGCGTCGAACAGCGGCAGGGCCTCGGGCGCCACCGCCAGGACGTAGCGCTCCTGGCTCTCGTTGCACCAGATTTCCTTGGGCGCGAGGCCGCTTTCTTCCAGCGGCACCTTGCGCAGGTCGAAGGTGGCACCCTTCTCGGCGCCGTCGACCAGCTCGGGGAAGGCGTTCGAAATGCCCCCGGCGCCGACGTCGTGGATCGCGAGGACCGGGTTTTGTTCGCCCAGCGACCAGCAGTGGTTGATGACCTCCTGCGCACGCCGCTGGATCTCGGGGTTGCCGCGCTGCACCGAGTCGAAATCGAGCTCGGCGGCATTGACGCCGGCCGCCATCGAGCTGGCCGCGCCGCCGCCCATGCCGATGCGCATGCCGGGCCCGCCCAGCTGGATCAGCAGCGTGCCGGCGCCGAACGGCAGCTTGTGCGTCTGGCCGTCGGCGATGCTGCCGATGCCGCCGGCGATCATGATCGGCTTGTGGTAGCCGCGGCGCACGCCGTCGACCGTCTGCTCGTAGACGCGGAAGTACCCGCCCAGGTTGGGCCGGCCGAACTCATTGTTGAAGGCGGCGCCGCCGAGCGGCCCGTCGATCATGATCTGCAAGGCGCTGGCGATGTGCTCAGGCTTGCCGTAGGGCTCGCGCTCCCAGGGCTCCGAGGTGCCGGGCAGGTGGAGGTTGGACACCGAAAAGCCCGCCAGACCGGCCTTGGGCTTGGCGCCGCGGCCGGTCGCGCCTTCGTCGCGGATCTCGCCGCCGGCCCCGGTGGAGGCACCGGGAAAGGGCGAAATCGCGGTCGGATGGTTGTGCGTCTCGACCTTCATCAGCACATGCGCCACTTCAGGCCGCGCGCCGTAGGCCGGGGCGTTCAGGTAACCCTGCGGCGCCCAGCGCTCGATCGGGCCGCCTTCCATCACCGCCGCGTTGTCGGAATAGGCCACCACGGTGTGCTGGGGCGCCAGCTGGTGGGTGTTGCGGATCATCTGGAACATCGAGCGCTCTTGCTCGACGCCGTCGATCGTGAAGCGCGCGTTGAAGATCTTGTGGCGGCAGTGTTCGCTGTTGGCCTGGGCGAACATCATCAGCTCGACGTCGCTGGGGTTGCGCTTGAGCGCCGTGAAGGCCTCCACCAGGTAGTCGATCTCGTCGCCCGACAGCGCCAGGCCGAAATCGCGGTTGGCGGCTTCCAGCGCCGCCCGGCCCTGGCCCAGCACGTCGACATGCTGCATCGGCTTGCCCGGCTGCTCGTCGAACAGATGGCCGGCGCCCCCGCGCTCGAACAGCACGCTCTCGGTCATGCGGTCGTGCAACAGGCGCGCGGCGGCCTCCAGTTCGGCCCGTTCCAGCCGTTTGACGCCGCCGAGCAGGCCGGTCTTGACCGTCAACCGATACTCGGTGACACGCTCGACCCGCTTGATCGCCAGCCCGCAGTTGTGCGCGATGTCGGTCGCCTTCGACGCCCATGGCGACACGGTGCCCAGGCGCGGCGTCACCACGATCAGCTCGCCATCGGCGGCGCCGGCATAGGGTTCGCCGTAGTTCAGCAGCGCCGCCAGCTTGTCCTGTTCGGCCGTCGCCAGCGGCTGCGGCGCCCACACCCAATGCACAAAACGGGCCGAAACGGCGGTGATGCGCGGCGATACCGCCTGCAACTGCGGCAACAAGGCCTGGGCTCGGAACGCGGAAAGGGCATTGCCGCCCTCGAAATGGAAGAGGTGGTGGGCTGTCGCGGTCACGCTGGAACTCGGATGGGGGGTGGAGGCGGTGGGGCAAGCCCACGGAGCTGGCGATTTTACCGGGCGCCGGGCTGCAGCCCCCGCCCGCGCCTGAGATAATCCCGCCCCATGAGCATCACGATCAAATCCGGCAGCGACATCGACGGCATGCGCCTGGCCGGGCGCCTGGCCTCTGAAGTGCTGGATCACCTCACGCCGCACGTCAAGCCGGGCGTCACCACCGAATACCTCGACAAGCTGGCGCACGACTACATCGTCGACGTCCAGGGGGCCGTGCCGGCGCCGCTGAACTACGCGCCGCCCGGCTACACGCCCTACCCGAAGTCGATCTGCACCTCGATCAACCACCAGATCTGCCACGGCATCCCGAACGACCGGCCGCTCAAGAGCGGCGACATCGTCAACATCGACGTCACCGTCATCAAAGACGGCTGGCATGGCGACACCAGCCGGATGTTCATCGTCGGCGACGCGTCGATCCAGGCCAAACGCCTGTGCCAGATCACCTTCGAGGCGATGTGGAAGGGCATTTTGAAGGTCAAGCCGGGCGCCCGCCTGGGTGACATCGGCCACACCATCCAGACCTTTGCCGAGAACGCCGGCTTCTCGGTGGTGCGCGAGTTCTGCGGCCACGGCATCGGGCGCAAGTTCCACGAAGAGCCGCAGGTGCTGCACTACGGCCGGCCCGGCACGCTCGACGAGTTGAAGCCCGGCATGGTGTTCACGATCGAGCCGATGATCAACGCCGGCAAGCGCGAAATCCGCGAGATGCCCGACGGCTGGACCATCGTCACCAAGGACCGTTCGCTGTCGGCCCAGTGGGAGCACACGGTGCTGGTCACCGAGTCCGGCTTCGAGGTGCTGACGCTGTCGGCCGGATACCCACCGCTGCCTGAGTTCGTCACTGCGGCCTTGGCGGCGCCGGCCGCCTGAGCGGCCCTGTCCGCATGGCCGCCCTGCCCCACGAGCCCGCCGGCCCGGCCCCCGGGCTCGCCAACGTTTCCGACCTGCGCAGCCGCTTCCGCAAAGGCAAGGCCGACATCCTGGAGGTGTTCCGCCAGGCCCGCCCGAGCGCCGCGGCGGCGCGCCGGCTGCTGAAAAGCCTGAGCCGCCACGTCGACGAGACGCTGCAAGGCCTGTGGGAGCATGCCTACCTGCCCAAGGGCGCCGCCCTGCTGGCCGTCGGCGGCTACGGCCGCGGCGAGCTGTTTCCGTATTCGGACGTCGACGTGCTGGTGCTGCTGCCGACCGACACCTCGCTGACCCACGACGCCAATGCCGCGCTGAAATCGGGCATCGAAGGTTTCATCACCGCGTGCTGGGACATCGGCGTCGAAATCGGCTCCAGCGTGCGCACGGTGGCCGAATGCCTGGAAGAGGCCGAGCGCGACGTGACGGTGCAGACGGCCTTGCTGGAATCGCGCTTCCTGTGCGGCGCCAAGCCGGTGTATCAGCAGTTCCGGCGCGCCTACGAGCGCCAGCTCGACCCGCGCGCCTTCTTGCGCGCCAAGACGCTGGAGATGCGCCAGCGCCACCAGAAGTACGAAGACACGCCCTATTCGCTCGAGCCCAACTGCAAGGAAAGCCCGGGCGGTTTGCGCGACCTGCAGGTGGTGATGTGGGTGGCGCGCGCCGCCGGCCTCGGCAAAACCTGGACCGAGCTGGCCACCCGCGGCCTGGTGACGCCGTTCGAAGTCAAGCAGCTGCAGCGCAACGAAGGCATGCTGAAGCTGATCCGCGCCCGGCTGCACCTGATCGCCGGCCGGCGCGAAGACCGGCTGGTGTTCGACCTGCAGACCTCGGTGGCCGAGAGCTTCGGCTACCACGGCACCAAGGCGCGGCGCGCCTCCGAAGCGCTGATGCACCGCTATTACTGGGCCGCCAAGGCGGTGGCGCAGCTGAACCAGATCCTGATGCTCAACATCGAGGAACGCATCAACGGCTCGCAGGATGCGCCGATGCGCCCGATCACCGAGCAGTTCTTCGACCGCGGCGGCATGCTGGAAGTGGCGAGCGACGACCTCTACGAGCAAGACCGCCACGCCATCCTGCGCACCTTCTTGATCTACCAGCAGACGCCCGGCGTCAAGGGGCTGTCGGCGCGCACGCTGCGGGCGCTGTACAACGCCCGCGAGCTGATGGACGGCGAGTTCCGCCGCGACCCGGTCAACCGGCAGACTTTTTTGCAGATCCTGAAGGAACCGCTGGGCCAGACGCACGCGTTCCGGTTGATGAACCAGACCAGCGTGCTGGGGCGCTACCTGTGGGTGTTCCGGCGCATCGTCGGGCGCATGCAACATGACCTGTTCCACGTCTACACGGTCGACCAGCACATCCTGATGGTGCTGCGCAACGTGCGGCGCTTTTTCGTGCCCGAGCATGCGCACGAATATCCGTTCTGCTCGCAGCTGGCGGCGCAGTTCGAGAATCCGTATGTGCTGTACGTGGCGGCCCTGTTCCACGACGTCGCCAAAGGCCGCGGCGGCGACCACTCCGATCTCGGCGCCGAGGAAGTGCGGCGTTTTTGCCGCGACCACGGCATCCCCAAGGAAGACGCGCGCCTGATCGAGTTCCTGGTGCTGCACCACCTGACGATGTCGCGCATCGCGCAGAAGGAAGACCTGAGCGACCCGGACGTGATCCAGGCCTTCGCCGACAAGCTGGGCGACCAGCGCTACCTGACGGCGCTGTACCTGCTGACCGTGGCCGACATCCGCGGCACCAGCCCCAAGGTCTGGAACGCCTGGAAAGGCAAGCTGCTCGAAGACCTGTACCGGCTGACCTTGCGTGCGCTGGGCGGCGCCAAGCCCAATCTGGACACCGAGATCGAGGCCCGCAAGCAGGAAGCCCTGCACACGCTCAACCTGTATTCGATGCTGCCCGGCACCCAGGAGGCGCTGTGGAAGACGCTCGAGCTGAGCTACTTCGCCCGCCACGACGCCGGCGACATCGCCTGGCACACCCGCTCGTTGTGGCGCTATATCGCCACCGACAAACCAGTCGTGCGGGCCCGTTTGTCACCGGTCGGCGAAGGCCTGCAGGTGCTGGTGTATGCGCCCGACCGGCCCGACCTGTTCGCCCGCATTTGCGGCTACTTCGATTCGGCCGGCTTCAGCATCCTGGACGCGAAGATCCACACCACCAAGACCGGCTACGCGCTCGACACCTTCCAGGTCATCTCGCCGCAGCTCGACCACCACTACCGCGATCTGATCTCGCTGGTCGAAAACCAGCTCGGGCTGGCGCTGGTGGCCGAAGGCCCCTTGCCCGACACCGGGCGCGGGCGTTTGTCGCGCCGGGTCAAGTCGTTCCCGGTGCAGCCGCGGGTGATGTTGCGACCCGACGAGCGCGGCCAGCGCTGGCTGCTGAGCGTGTCGGCGAGCGACCGTTCGGGTCTGCTGTATTCGATCGCGCGGGTGCTCGCGAAATACGGCGTGAACCTGCAGCTGGCCAAGGTCACGACGCTCGGCGAGCGGGTCGAGGACACCTTCTTGATCGACGGCCCGTCCTTGCGGCAGTCGCGCGTGCAACTGGACATGGAGTCGGACCTGCTGGACGCGCTGGCGTCGTGAGCGCGTGCGCCGGGTCAATGCTCGAGGGCGTGCAGGGTCGCCGCCCTCAGACGCCCTGCGGCGCCGGCATCCAACGCCGCAGATGCAGCGCATTGCGGCCGCGCTGCGCCTTGGCCTTCGACAGCTCGTCGCGTGCGATGGTGCGCAGGTGCACTTCGTCCGGCCCGTCGAGGAAACGCAGCGCGCGCCCCCAGCTCCACAGTCGGGCCAGCGGCGTGTCGGGCGTCAGCCCCATCGCGCCGAAGACCTGCATGGCCCGGTCGAGCACCCGCGTTTGCAGCTGCGCGGCGACAAGCTTGATGGCAGAAACATCGGTGCGTGCCGCGGCCAGCCCTTCACGATCCATCCGCCATGCGGCGCGCAACACCAGCAAGCGCGCCTGGTCGATCTCGACACGGCTCTGAGCGATCCAGTCCTGCACGTTGGCGAAATCGCCGATGCGCTGGCCAAACGCCTTGCGCTCGAGCGCCCGCTCGCACATCAGCTCCAATGCCAGCTCGCATTGGCCGATCGTGCGCATGCAATGGTGCACCCGGCCCGGGCCGAGCCGCGCCTGCGCCATCGCGAACCCCGCCCCCTCCTGCCCCAACCGCTGCTGCAGCGGCACGCGCACATCGCGGAACACCAACTCGCAGTGGCCTTCGATCGCTTGGTGATCCATCACCGGGATGTTGCGCTCAACGGTCAGGCCGGGCGTGTCCATCGGCACCAGGACGACGCTGTGCTGTTGATGCGAGGATGTGCCACCGCCTGCCGTGTCGGCAGCGTCGTTCCGCCCCATCAGCACGACCAGGCGGCACTTCGGATGTGCGGCGCCCGTGATGAACCACTTGCGGCCGTTGATCACGTAGTGGTCGCCCTCGCGCGTGATGCGCGTTTGCATGTTGGTGGCGTCAGACGACGCGACGTCGGGCTCGCTCATCGCGAAGCACGAGCGGATCTCGCCGCGCAACAAGGGGTCGAGCCAGGCCTCGCGCTGCTCGGCCGTGGCGAACAGCTGCAGCAATTCGATGTTGCCGCTGTCGGGCGCATTGCAGTTGAAGACCTCGGCCGACCACGGCACCCGGCCCATGGTCTCGGCCAGTGGGGCGTAATCGAGGTGATCCAAACGCGTGCCGGGCTGGTCGTCACGCAGGCTGGGCAGGAACAGGTTCCACAGGCCCAGGTCGCGAGCCTGGTCCTTGAGCGGTTCGATGACGTCGCTCGGGTAGACCCCGGCATCGGCATAGCGGTGCCAGTCGCTGCAAGAGGGCAGCACGAGGTCGTCGATGAACCGCTGCAGGCGGGGCTGCAGTGCTTGCGCGCGGGGGGTGAGGGCGAAGTCCATGGGCGTGTGCGCGTCTGTCGGGGCAGTGGAGGTTCGAGCCCATTCTGGGCAGCACCGAGGGCGGGCCCTGTCGCGTGCGGGACCTGGAGGAGCGCAACATTGATCAGCGTCAAACAGCGGCCCAAGGCGGGCACCGCGGGGATCGCGCGCTTGCCCGTTGTGCTGTGCCGAACCCGGAGCCTAGCTACTACCGTCAAGAGCCGACGTTGCGATGATCAACCAATCACTGCATCATGGCCGCGAACGCCCGGACGCCACAGGATGCGAAGGAGCAACCGATGAGCATTTGTTTCCCGAACGAATCGGCGGAATACCGCGCGGCACGCCATCAGTTGCTCTCCCGTGAGCTCGATCTGCGCCGGCAGATGGAGGCGGTCGCGGCGCAACTGCGGTCACTGCCCGATGGGGGCCAGGTGCCGGAGGACTACGTCTTCCAGCGGCTTGGAGCCTCAGGCTCGCCGGAGGACGTGAGGATGTCCGAGCTGTTTCGCGGCGGGGACACGCTGATGATCTATCACTACATGTTCCCTCGCCACTCGCAGGACCCGCGCCCAGGCCCCACGAAAGGCTCAATGGCGACCGCGCCGCTCACCGAGGGGCCTTGCCCGTCGTGCACGGCGCTCGTCGACATGTGGGAAGGCACGATGCCGCACTTCGAAGGTCTGGGCGGCAATCTTGCGATCGTTGCCAAAGCGCCGATCGAGCAAGTGGCAGCCTTCGCACGCGACAAGGGTTGGAAGAACGTTCGTTTGCTGTCCGCTGGCGCAAGCCGGTTTCGCAAAGACTATGGCGGCGATGACGCGCAAGGCGAACCGGTCCCGATCATGACGGTGTTCAAGCGGTCGCCTGACGGAACGATGCGCCTGCATTGGGCCAGCGAGCTTGTCTTCGAGCCGGCGGACCCCGGGCAGGACATGCGACATCTCGGCACCGTGGAGCCCTTGTGGACGCTGTTCGACTTGACGCCCGGCGGGCGCCCAGCCGCGGACGAACAACTGGAGTACGGCTGCTGCGCGAAAAACGCCGGCAGATAGTGCGGCGGGCGGAACGGGCAAGCGGGTGTGCAGGGCCTTGGTGCCTGCAAAGCCGCGACCTCAGTCGTCGCCGCTCGCATCCAACCCCGGAAACAGCACCGAGGTGTAGCCGAAGCGGCTGAAATCGCGGATGCGCATCGGGTAGAGCTTGCCGATCAGGTGGTCACATTCATGCTGCACCACCCGCGCGTGAAAGCCCTCGGCTTCACGCTCGATCTTGCCGCCGCGCACGTCGAAACCGCTGTAGCGGATGCGCTTGTAGCGTGGCACCACACCGCGCAACCCGGGCACCGACAAGCAGCCCTCCCAGCCCTCTTCTTCTTCGGCGTCGAGCGGCTCGATGCGCGGGTTGAGCAGCACCGTCTCGGGCACCGGGGGCGCGTCGGGGTAGCGCTGGTTGCTGCCGAAGCCGAAGATGACCAGGGCCAGGTCGACGCCGATCTGCGGTGCGGCGAGCCCGGCACCGTTGACGGCGTGCATGGTTTCGAACATGTCGGCCACCAGGGCGTGCAGCTCCGGCGTGTCGAACTGCGTCACCGGCGGCGCCACGCGCAGCAGGCGCGGGTCGCCCATCTTCAGAATCTCTCGGATCGCCATCGTGTTCCTCTCGCTTCCAACCTTGCGCCGCCCGAGGCCGCACAAGGCGCTGTTTGGTTCAGCCTTGCAGCAGCGCGCGCAGCCCGTCTTCGTCCAGCACCGTCACGCCCAGCTCCTGTGCCTTGGCCAGCTTGCTGCCCGCCTCGGCGCCGGCGACCACGTAGTCGGTCTTCTTCGAGA
This sequence comes from Caldimonas brevitalea, assembly GCF_001017435.1. Taxonomy (NCBI): domain Bacteria; kingdom Pseudomonadati; phylum Pseudomonadota; class Betaproteobacteria; order Burkholderiales; family Sphaerotilaceae; genus Caldimonas; species Caldimonas brevitalea. Next base: position 2,905,323 of record NZ_CP011371.1, on the reverse strand, counting down.
CCGAGCCCGCCACCTTGCCGCCGGCCGCCTCGATCAGGTCTTTCGCCTCGTCGCGGCTGAGTGTCGGCAGCGTGCCGGTCAACACCAGCGTCTTGCCGGTCAGCGGCTTGGGGGCCTGGCTCGCGCTGCCCTCGTGTTCATCCCAGTACACGCCGGCGGCACGCAGCTGCTCGGCCACCTCGCGGTTGTGCGGCTGCTCGAAAAACGTGTGGATGCTCTGCGCCACCACCGGGCCGACGTCGTTGACCTCGAGCAACTGGTCGACGCTCGCATCCATGATGCGGTCGAGCGAGCCGAAGTGGCGCGCCAGGTCTTTCGCGGTCGCCTCGCCCACATGGCGAATGCCGAGCGCGAACAAAAAGCGGCCGAGCGTCGTCTGTTTGGACTTCTCGAGCGCCGCCACCAGGTTTTGGGCCGATTTGTCGGCCATGCGCTCCAGCACCGCCAACTTGGCGACGCCGAGCTTGTAGAGGTCGGGCAAGGTGCGGATCAGCTCCTGGTCGACCAGCTGGTCGACGATCTTCTCGCCCAGGCCCTCGATGTCCATCGCCCGGCGCTGCGCGAAGTGCAGCAGCGCCTGCTTGCGCTGCGCGCCGCAAAACAGCCCGCCGGTGCAGCGCCAGTCGACCTCGCCCTCCTCGCGCACGATGTCGGAGCCGCACACCGGGCACTTGCCGCCCAGGCGCTGATACAGGTCCCAGGGCGCCGCCTCGGCCACCTCCGGCGGGCGGGCGTCGAGCACGACCGACACCACCTCGGGGATCACGTCGCCGGCGCGCCGCACCACCACCGTGTCGCCGATGCGCACGTCCTTGCGCGAGATCTCGTCCTGGTTGTGCAGCGTCGCGTTGGTCACCGTGACACCGCCGACGAACACCGGCGCCAGCTTGGCCACCGGCGTCATCTTGCCGGTGCGGCCCACCTGCACATCGATGTCGCGCACGGTCGTGGTCTGCTCCTGGGCCGGGTATTTGTGCGCCACCGCCCACACCGGCTCGCGGTTGCGAAACCCGAGCTGGCGCTGCAGGGCCAGGCTGTCGACCTTGTAGACCACGCCGTCGATGTCGAACGGCAGGCTGTCGCGCTTGTCGGCCACCCGCTGGTGAAAGGCGATCAGGCCCGGCGCCCCTTCGGCCACCGCCCGTTCGGCGCTCACCGGCACGCCGAAGCGGGCCAGCGCGTCGAGGGTGCCGGAGTGGGTGTCGGGCTGCTCGTCCCACCCGGCCACCTCACCCAGGCCATAGGCATAGAACGACAGCGGGCGCTGCGCCGTGATCTTCGGGTCCAGCTGCCGCACCGCGCCGGCCGCCGTGTTGCGGGGGTTGATGTAGGTGCGCTCGCCGGCCTCGCGCTGGCGCGCGTTGAGGCGCTCGAAATCGTCGCGGCGCATGTAGATCTCGCCGCGAACTTCCAGCACCGGCGGCACGCCCGTGCCGTGCAGCCGCAGCGGGACCTGGCCGATCGTGCGCACGTTGGCGGTCACGTCTTCGCCCTGCTCGCCATTGCCGCGGGTGACACCCCGCACCAGCACGCCCTGCTCGTAGCGCAGGCTGATCGCCAGTCCGTCGAACTTCAGCTCGGCCGAGTAGCGCACCGGCGGATCGTCCGGCCCCAGACCCAGGCGTTTGCGGATGCGGGTGTCAAACGCGACCGCGCCTTCGGCCGTGGTGTCGGTCTCGGTCTGGATCGACAGCATCGGCACGCTGTGGCGCACCGCGGCCAGTTCGGCCAGCAAGGCGCCGCCGACGCGTTGTGTCGGCGAGTCGGGCGTTTGCAGCTCGGGATATTGCGCTTCGAGGGCCTGCAACTCCTGGAACAGCCGGTCGTACTCGGCGTCCGGGATCTCCGGATCATCCAGCACGTAGTAACGGTGGGCGTGGTGGTGCAGCAGCGTGTGCAGCTCCGCGGCGCGCCGCAGGGCCGCGTCGCGGGCGGGGACAGAAGTGGAAGCCATGCGTGAAAACAAGCCAGGGCATGCGAAAACACAAGCATGCCACGAGAAGCGCGGCCGGCGGGTGCCGGCCCGCCGAAGCGCGCCGGCACCCGCCGAGGGTCAGAAGGGCTGCACCTTGCCGTCGACCTCGATCTGCAGGCCGGCGGGCGAGCCGAACATCCGCCCCAGCACTGCGCCGTTGCGCTTGACGATCACCTCCCCGGTGACCGCGAGCGACGTGCCGCCGAACTCGAGCGTTCCGTCCGCCGTGTAGCTCGCGCCGCCCGCGGTGAAGCTGACGTTCTGGTAGCCGGTGCTCCAGCGCGGGTTGCCGCCGGCCTTCGGCGTGATCACCTCGGACACCAGGGTGCTCTGCTGGAAGCTCGCCGTCAGGCCGCTGGTGGCGCTCAGCAACGTGGTGCCGGCATGCAGCGTGATGACGGAGCGTTGCGTCGACTCGTCGGCCGTCGAACTGCCGGTGTACGTCGCGCCCACCGTGCCGGTCACGGTGATGTCCTGCGCCTCCGGCGAAGCGGAGTCCACGTCCTGCAGGCGCAAGGCCGTCACCTGGGACGACATCGAGCCGGTCTGCGGGTGGAGCGAGGTGATGTTGTAGCTCAGCTTGGCGCTGCCGTTGTGGCGCGTCCCGGCGTTGACACAACCCTGGAAGCTCGCCGCCAGCTCGCCGCTGAGCGGCAAGGGCTGGCCGACCGGCAGGCTCGCGCCCGACAGCGTCGCGCTCGCCGAACCGCTGCTGCAGACAGCCGCGGCGCTTTTGCCGCGCATCTCTTCGTCGATGAACAGCATCGGCGCCGCCGCGGCCTGGTAGGCCTCGAAGGCCAGCGTGACCAGACGGATCAGGTTGGCCTTCTGCTCCTGGCTGTCGGCAGTGATGGTGAGCTTCGCCTCCTGGCTGGTCACATCGCCCTGCGCATTGCTCACGACGACGCTGTACAGCGCGCCGTTGTCCGCCTCGGTGAGCGGCGGCGTCTGGTAGAACGCCTGGGTGGCACCGGGCAGCGCCGTGCCGTTGCGCCGCCACTGGTAGCGCAGCCCCTGGCCGCCCTCGGCGACCACGGCAAAGCGTGCCGTCTCGCCCACCGCGGCGGTCTGATCGAAGGGTTGCACCAGCAGCTTGGGCGGCTGGGCGGCGGTGACGGTCAGGACGGCCGGGTCACTGACCACGGTGTCCACCCGGTTGCTCACACGCACCGTGAACCGGGCGCCGTGGTCGAACGGCGTGACCGACGGCAGTTCCAGCCAGGGATAGGTGGCGCCGGCGATCTCGACACCGTTGCGCAGCCACTGGTACTGCAGCGGCCAGCTGCCTTGCGCCAGCGCGTAAAGGAACACGCGGTCGCCCACCGTGGCCGCCGGCGTCGTGGGCTGCACCACCACGCTCGGCGCCACGCTGTCCAGCGGCAGCACCAAACACTCCGGCAGCGTGATGTCCACGCCCGACGGGCCGACCAGCACGCTCGCGCTGGCCTCACTCAAGAAGTCACGGGCGTTGACCAGGGCGCGGCTGTTGCGGCGGATCGGCACCGAAAACCGGCCCTGGGCATCGGTCTCCGCGAACCCGTTGCCGGAGTAGTCGACACCTTCGCTCTGCACCCAGGCACCGTCCACCAGGCGGCCATCCTGGTCCTTCACGCAGCCGTGCACATAGATGGTGTCGGCGACGATGTCGGCGTTCCAATAGGTGAAGTGCTTGACGCTGCCTTCGTAGTAGCGGTTGGCCCCGCTGCCCTTGAGCGTCGCCTCGCCCTCCTGCACCCAGCGGCCGGCCTGCTCATCAAAGTAAAACAGCGGAACGGTGGGCGGCGCGTCGGCCGAGCGCGACGCGAGCGGAATGCGGATCTGCGCCGTCGTCCCCGGCTTCAGGTTGAGGCGCCGGCCATCAGCATCGCGCAGCCGCACCTGCAGTGCACCGAAGCTCTCCATACGCTCGTTGTTCGACGTCGTGTAGTCGCCCGGCATGCTGGCCGGGTCGGCGCCCGGATCGATGGGCGTCAGGTCGACGCTCACCTGCCCGCGCGGCGGCTCGCCGCCCGGGCCTTGCAGGCCGGCGGCGGGCAGTTGCACCTGCGCCGAGGTGCCCGGCACGCTGACCGTATTGGCTTGCGCGGGGTCGATCTGGACCGTGGCCGCCACCTTCACGAGCCGCACTTCGCCTTTGGCGGTCTTGCCGGCCGTCAGGTCGAGCGCGAGGAAGCCATCGGCATAACCTTCGGCCTCCACCTTCACGACCTGCCGACGGCCGGCCGGCAAGGCGGTGAACTGGAAGCGCCCGTCGGCACCACTGCGCACCTCCACGCCGGCCGCGCTGGCACGGGCGTCGACGACCGGTTTGGCATCGGCGCTCGCCAAGGCGACACCGCTGATCGAAGCGGTCGCGGCCGGCGGCGGGCCATCGTCATCATCATCCCCGCCCCCACCGCCGCACGCGGCCAGGGCCAGGATCAGCGCGGCCGCCTTGGCGCCGGCCAGCCATCGCAATACACGGTTGTTCACAGCAACACTCCCTGAAGTGACGCGCCGCAGAGCGCGGACGCGCAGGACCACGACGGCGTTTGTCGTCTCTGCTCGTGGTAGACGCGGCGGAGTGTAAGAGCGAAAGTGCGACCGGCCTGTCGAGGCGAAGTCACCTGTCCAGGGGATATTTGCAACGATCTGTCAGGCCAGGGGACGCAAGCAGACTCGCCGCTCAGGCAGAGGTCAGGCGGCAGCGGCGCGGTGCGGCCCCGACGCTCGACATTCCGGAAATCCGGACTGGGAGACACGCAGGATCTGTCGCAAACTGCCGTGCGTGTCGAGAGCGGCGACGTGCAGGCGGCCCGCGCGCCGGCCCCGCGCGGCTCACGGCGCTCCCGTCGCACGCACAACGGAGACCGCATGGACCTGTCCGACAGCCACCTCGCCTACTGGACCACGGTGCTGCTGGCCACCCTTATCCCGGGCCCCAGCATGATGTTGGCGCTGTCGCATGGCATGCAGCATGGCCTGCGCTCGTCGGTGTTCTCGGCGCTCGGCAACATGATCGCGTCCCTGCTCCAGGGGGCGGCGGCGCTGTTCCTCATCGTCCAGGCCCACAGTGTGTGGAGCGGCGCATTCGCCTGGCTCCAGCTGCTCGGCGCGGTCTACCTGGCCTACCTCGGTCTGGTCTTGATGCGCTCCTCGCCCGGCGCCTGGCGTGCCGATGCGGCCGGTGGCGCCGGCCTCGCAGCGCGGGTGTCCTGGTTCAGCCTGTTCCGCCAAGGTTTTGCTGTCGCGATCCTGAACCCGAAGGCCATCTTGTTCTTCTCGTCGCTGTTCCCCCAATTCGTCACGCCCCACCGGGGCCTCGCGGCGTCGGCAGGCGCGACGCTGACGCCCTTGGCGCTGATCTCCTTGGCCGGCTGTCTGCTTTATGCCGGGCTCGGCACCCAGATCTCCCACCTGTTTTCCGGTCCTCGGTTCGCCGCCCGTTTCAACTTCGCGACCGGCCTGCTGTTCGGGGCGCTTGCCCTCAGCGGCGCGGCCGCGGCCGTTTCCGACCTGATCCGGTCGACGCCGCCGAGACCGGGGGCGAGCGCCGTGCCAGGCTGATGGCAGGTCGACGCGTCCGCGACCGCCTTGCCGGACGGCCCCATGCGACTTCCAAGCCGCGCACACCCATGAACTCCCATCCCGACCTTGCCCACGTCCGAGCCCAGATCGACGACATCGACGCCCAGTTGGTCCCCCTGCTGGTCCGACGCACTGCGTTGGCCTTGCAAGCCAGCCGCCTCAAGCACACCGTCAGCGAAGTGAAGGGGGAAGACCGGGTTCGTGAGGTGCTCGACCGCGTGGCGGTGCGGGCGCGCGAGGCCGGTGGCCATGAAGCCACGGTGCAGGCGATCTACCGGGCCATGATCACCGAGCTGACGCAGCTGCAACTACGCGCCAAAGGCATGGAAGGCTGAGGACGGGCCCTTGGTGCCCGCGGCCGGGGTGTCTAGCTGAACACCCGCCGCGCCGCCGGCGACCCCGCCGCCAGCCCACGCTCCTCGAGCGTGCGGTACAAGTGCTCCAGCTCGCGGCCGATGGCCTCGAAACCCGGGTCGCTCAGCGGGTGCCCGTTGTCGTCGACCACCACCGCTTCCATGTCGGCCGCCAAGGCCTGCGCGCTCGCCTGCCAGGCACGGAAGGGCGCTTCGGCCGCCGCGGTCTGCGGCACGTCGAACGACAAGGTGACGTCGCGCACCGCCACCAGGTTGGGATCGTCAGCAAACGCCGCCTGCGAGTCGAACTGCAGGCTGAGCACCGGAGGGCCGCCCTCTTCGCGGGCCGGCAGCACCAGCCGCCCGGGCACCACACCCGGCACAAAGCCGTGCCGCGCCGCGTGCTGCTGGATATAAGACACGGCCCACGCCGCACCACGGGCGTGCAGATGGCAGGCCAGCTGGGCATCGTGCTGCCCCGCGAACTGGTCGAGCTCGCGCGCCCGCGCCACCTCGTCGAGCATGTCAGGGAAATCGACCGCCCCGCCCAGCGCGTCGGCAAACCCCTGCACCTTCTGGACGAACTCGGAATATTCGATCTCGTTGAGCGCGCCGGTGCGGTTGGCCAGCTGCACACCGGCCTGGAACTCGCGGTAGGTGTGGCCCGGCTGCGGCGCTTCCCATTCACCGGTGGCCTCGTTCAGGCCCTCGATGAAAAACGGTTTGCTGCCGGCGCGCCGCGTGGGCGGCAGATGGGCCAGCACGTTGTCGCCGCTGACGCGGTTGTCCAGGCTCAGCGTGGCCATTGCGTCGATCAGCGGGTCGAGCCGCACGCCGTGCTGGCGCCGCACCGCCACCGGCGGGATCAGCGGCGGCATCGACGGCATTTCGTCGTCGCCGGGCTCGGGTGCGGCGGCCGGCTCGATCGGCTCCATCGGGCCGAACGTGGGCTCGATCGCCGGCGGCGGCTCCTTGGGCGTGCGCATCAGCGGCTGGCGAAAGCCCGCCTTGCGCGACTGCCACGCGCCGTGGGCGACCACGCCGGCGAGCACCAGGCCGCCCAGCACGGCCAACGCAACCTGCAAGCTGCTCATCGGGCCTGTTGTCCTTCGTCTATAGCGTGTCGGGGGTGAACCCGGACGGCGCGACAGCGCCCTCCCGGCACCGGCTGCCGCGCGCCGCGGCTCAGGCGGCCTCCGCCATGCCGAGCGCGGCTTCCATGTCGACCGCGACGATACGCGAAACGCCCTGCTCCTGCATCGTCACGCCGATCAGTTGCTCGGCCATTTCCATCGCGATCTTGTTGTGCGAGATGAACAAGAACTGCGTGCCCTTGGACATGCTGCGCACCAGGTTGGCATAGCGCTCGGTGTTGGCGTCGTCCAGCGGCGCGTCCACTTCGTCGAGCAAGCAGAACGGCGCCGGGTTGAGCTGGAACATCGCGAACACCAGCGCGATGGCCGTCAGCGCCTTCTCGCCGCCCGACAGCAAATGGATGGTGCTGTTCTTCTTGCCCGGCGGCTGGGCCATCACCTGCACGCCCGAGTCGAGGATCTCGTCGCCCGTCATCACCAGCTTGGCGGTGCCGCCGCCGAACAGGCTGGGGAACATCTTGCCGAAGTGTTCGTTGACGAAATCGAAGGTCTTCTTCAGCAGGTCGCGCGTTTCCAGGTCGATCTTGTGGATCGCGTCTTCCAGCGTCGTGATGGCCTCGTTGAGGTCGGCCGACTGGGCGTCGAGGAAGGTCTTGCGCTCGCGGGCGGCGGTCAATTCGTCGAGCGCGGCCAGGTTCACCGCGCCCAAGGCGGTGATCTCGCGGTTGATGCGGTCGATCTCGCCTTGCAGGCCGTAGAGCTTGACGCTGCCCTCCTCGACACTCTTGGCGATGGCTTCGAGGTCGACTTCGGCCGCCGTCAGCTGCTCGAGGAACTGCGCGCCGCCCAGCGACGCCGCCTGCTGCTCCAGCTGCAGCTTGGTGATGCGGTCGCGCAGCGGCTGCAGGCTGCGCTCGAACTCCAGCCGCTGCTCTTCGGCCCGCCGCAGCTTGAGCGACAAATCGTCGTATTCGCTGCGCTTGGCCGCCAGCGCCGATTCGCGGTCGAGCTTGAGCGCGAGGGCCTCCTGCAAACCGGCCTGGGCGGCCTGGTCGTTGAAGCTGTCGAGCTCGGACTGCAGCTGCGCCGCAGTCTGCTCATTGGCCTGGATCTGCTGCGCCGCGGTTTCGATCGAGCGCTGCAGCTCGCCGCGCCGGGCCGCCAGCGCGCGCGCCGAGAACTGCGCTTCCTGCGCCTCACGCTCGAGCGAGCGCAGTTGCTCGCGCGCCTGCGACAGCCGGCGTTCGGCCTCGATCACGGCCTCTTCCAGCTCGGCGTGACGCTCCTGTTCGTTGGCCAGCGCCATGTCCAGCTCTTCGAAGCGGGCCTCGCCGGTGGCGCGGCGTTCGTTCAGCTCTTCCAGCTGCGCGTCGATCTCGGCCAGCTCGCCCTGGATCTGCCCGCGCCGCGCGCTGGCCTGCTCGGCCTGCTGGCTCAAACGCAGCACTTCCACCTGCAACTGGTGATGGCGGCTCTGCAACTCGGCGGCCTCGCGGCGGGCGCTCACCAGCCGCTGCGACGCGTCGGTGTAGGCGGCCTCCGCGCGCACCAGCGCGGTGCGCGAGTCTTCGGCGATCAGCGCCTGGGCGCGCACCTGGCGCTCCAGGTTTTCGATCTCCTGCGCCCGCGCCAGCATGCCGGCCTGCTCTGAATCGGGGGCATAGAAGGCCACCGCGAACTGCGAGACCGCGTGGCCCTCGCGCGTCATGATGACCTCGCCGTGCGTCAGCTTGCCGCGCTCGGCCAGGGCCTCGTCCAGCGAGCTGGCGGTGTAGACCCCCTCCAGCCAGTCGTTCAGCAAGGCCTTCAGGCCGGCGTCGTTCAGCCGCAGCAGTTCGGACAAGCGCGGCAGCGTCTGGTGGGTGTTGGCGATGCCGGCCGGCGGCAGCGTGTAGAAGGCCAGCTTGGCCGGTGGCGCGTCGGCCGCGAAGGCGCGCACCGTCTCGACCCGGCCCACTTCCAGCGCGTTCAGGCGCTCGCGCAGCGCCGATTCGAGCGCGGTTTCCCAGCCGGTTTCGATGTGCACCCGGGTCCACAGGCCCTGCAGGCCTTCCAGACCGTGTTTGGCGAGCCAGGGCTTGAGCTTGCCCTCGGTCTGCACCTTTTCCTGCAGCGCACGCAACGCGTCCAGCCGGGCCGCCAGATCGGCCTGCTTGGCCGACTCGGCGTTGACCTGCTCCTGCTTGGCGCGGCGTTCCTCGTCGAGCTGCGGCACCTGCTCGGTCAGCTCGTGCAGACGCTCCTCGGCGATGGCCTGCGCCTCGGCGGCCTGCTCGTTCTGCCGGGTCAGCTCGACCAGCCGGGCTTCGTCTGGCGCGGCCAGCGCCTTGACCTCGGTGCTCAGGCGTTCGCGCCGCAGCGAGAACTGGCGCGTCTGCTCCTCGACGTTGCGCGACTCGGCGGCCAGCAGTTGGATCTGCTGCTGCACGCCGGCCGCGACATTGCGCTGTTCATTGGCCTTTTGGCTGGCGGCCCGCACCGCGTCGTCGTAGCCGGGCAGGTTGGCCGCCTGCTCCTCGGCCTGCGCGGCCAGGATCTCGGACTGTTCTTCGGCCGCCGCGATCTGCTCGGCGATGGTTTCCAGTTCCTGTTCGGCACCCGCACGCCGATCGGCCCACTGCTCGCTCTGGGCCCGCAGTTCGACCAAACGCTGCTCGACCCGCTGGCGGCCTTCGACCACGTAGCGGATGCGCTCTTCCAGCCGGCTCACCTCGAGGCTGGCCTCGGCCAAGGCGCCCTGGGCCACGTGCAGCTCGTCGCTCGCGGTGTAGTGCGCCTGGCGCACCGTCTCCAGCTCGGCCTCGACATGCCGCAGCTCGGCCATGCGCGATTCGAGCGCGTTGGTGGCTTCCAGCACGTCCTTGCGCACCCGCTCTTCCTCGGTGGCGGCGTCGCGGTGTTTCAAGAACCACAGCTGGTGCAGCTTCAGCGTGCCCTGCTCTTGCAGGTGGCGGTAGCGCGACGCCACTTCGGCCTGGCGCTCCAGCTTGTCGAGGTTGGCGTTCAGCTCGCGCAGGATGTCTTCGACGCGGGTCAGGTTCTCGCGCGTGTCCTTGAGCCGGTTCTCGGTCTCGCGGCGGCGCTCCTTGTACTTCGAGACGCCGGCCGCCTCTTCGAGGAACATGCGCAGTTCCTCGGGCTTGGACTCGATGATGCGGCTGATGGTGCCCTGGCCGATGATGGCGTAGGCGCGCGGCCCCAGGCCGGTGCCGAGGAACACGTCCTGCACGTCGCGCCGGCGCACCGGCTGGTTGTTGATGAAGTAGCTGGAAGTGCCGTCGCGCGTCAGCACGCGCTTGACGGCGATCTCGGCGAACTGGTTCCACTGGCCGCCGGCGCGCGCGTCTTCGTTGCTGAACACCAGCTCGACGCTGGCGCGGCTCGACGGCTTGCGGTTGCCCGAGCCGTTGAAGATCACGTCCTGCATCGACTCGCCGCGCAGCTCGGAGGCCTTGGACTCCCCCAGCACCCACCGCACCGCGTCCATGATGTTGGACTTGCCGCACCCGTTCGGGCCGACCACGCCGACCAGCTGGCCGGGCAGCTGGAAATGGGTCGGCTCGGCGAAAGACTTGAAGCCGGACAGCTTGATCGAATTCAGACGCATGGGGTGGACGCGCCGTGCGGTGCCCGGCGCAACCCCGGCCCCGCTCGCTCAGCGCGTTCTTAAGTGTTTGATTTTCCTCGTGAATCTGCTCTTTGGCCGAGGAACAACCGAGGCGGGATGATACCATCCGCCCCTTGCCCGAAAGACCACCCAGACATGGCCAAGAACGTGAACAAGGCCGCCGCCAAGCCAGCGGCCGCCCCCAAGCAACGCCCGATGCCGGCCAACCCGCCGTCAGCGCCGTCGAAAGAGCTGCACGTGTTCGACAACCCGGCGCCCGAGCGGGACTACGTGATCCAGTTCCAGATCCCCGAGTTCACCTGCCACTGTCCGCTGACCGGCCAGCCCGACTTCGCCCATTTCACGATCGACTACATCGCCGACCAGCTCTGTATCGAATTGAAGAGCTTGAAGATGTACATGTGGAGCTTCCGCAACGAAGGCGCCTTCCACGAGAAGGTGACCAACGACATCCTGACCGACATCGTCAAGGCGGTGCAGCCGCGCTATGCGCGCATCGTCGCCAAGTGGTACGTGCGCGGGGGTATCTACACCAACGTGGTCGCCGAGCACCGGCAAAAGGGCTGGAAGCCGGTAGAACCCGTGCAACTGCCGCAGCACGCCGCCGAATCGGGCCTGCTGCGCTGATCGGCCGCGGCCGGCAGCGCGGATAATCGCCAGGATGAATCCCCTGCTCTCCCGCCTGCAGCCCTACCCCTTCGAGCGGCTGCGCGACCTCACCCGCGACATCACCCCCAACCCAGCGCTGCGCCCCATCAGCCTGGGCATCGGCGAGCCCAAGCACCCGACCCCGGCCCTGATCCAGGACGCCCTGCGCGGCGCCCTCTCGGGCCTGGCCAGCTACCCGGCCACGGCCGGCGACCTGAAGCTGCGCGAGGCCATGAGCGGCTGGCTGAACCGGCGTTACGGCATTGCGGTGGACGCCGCGACGCAGGTGCTGCCGGTGAACGGCTCGCGCGAAGCCTTGTTCGCACTGGCCCAGACCGTGATCGACCCCACGCAACACCGCGACCAGGGCGGCCCGGTGGTGGTCAGCCCCAACCCGTTCTATCAGATCTACGAAGGTGCGGCGCTGCTGGCCGGCGCCCGCATCGTCTACGCCAACAGCGACCCGGCGCGCAATTTCGCCCCCGACCTGGCGAGCATCCCCGAAGCCACCTGGGCCGCGACGCAGCTGCTCTACGTCTGCTCGCCCGGCAACCCGACCGGCGCGGTGATGCCGCTGGCCGAATGGCAGCGGCTGTTCGAGCTGAGCGACCGCTACGGCTTCGTGATCGCCTCCGACGAGTGTTACTCCGAGATCTACTTCCGTGACGAGCCGCCGCTCGGCGGGCTGGAGGCCGCGGTGCGGCTGGGCCGGCCCGACTTCCGCCGTTTGATCGCCTTCACCAGCCTGTCCAAGCGCTCCAACGTGCCCGGCATGCGCTCGGGTTTCGTGGCCGGCGACGCGGCCTTGATCAAGCAGTTCTTGCTCTACCGCACCTACCACGGCAGCGCGATGAGCCCGGTGGTGCAACAGGCCAGCATCGCGGCGTGGAACGACGAACAACACGTGATCGAGAACCGTGAGAAATACCGTAGCAAGTTCGCGCGGGTCACGCCTATGCTCGCCGAGGTGCTGGACGTGCAGTTGCCCGACGCCGGTTTTTACCTGTGGGCCAAGGTGCCCGGCCGCGGCCCGGCGGCCGACTGCGAGTTCGCGCGTGGCCTGCTGGCTCAATACAATGTGACGGTCCTGCCCGGCAGCTTCCTCGCCCGCGAGGCCCACGGCGTCAACCCGGGCGCCGGACGTGTGCGGATGGCGCTGGTGGCCGAGGTCGACGAATGTGTCGAAGCGGCCGAACGGATCGTCGCCTACGTGTCATCCCTCTCCTGATCCTTCTTCCTCAGTCTGTCTTTTCCATGACGCAACAACTCGAAGCCCTCATCAACCAGGCGTGGGACGACCGCGCGAGCCTGTCCGCCGCCGCCGCGCCCGCCGACGTGCGTCAGGCCGTCGAGCAGGTGATCGCCGACCTCAACACTGGCAAGCGCCGCGTGGCCGAGAAAATCGATGGCAGCTGGACCACCCATCAGTGGCTGAAAAAGGCGGTGCTGCTGAGCTTCCGCCTCAACGACAACGTGCTGATGCGTTCGGGCGAGCTGGGCTTCTTCGACAAGGTGCCGACCAAGTTTTCGAAACTGAGCGAAGACGAGATGCGCGCCACCGGCGTGCGCGTGGTGCCGCCCGCGGTGGCCCGCCACGGCAGCTATCTGGCCAAGAACGTGGTGCTGATGCCCTCCTATGTCAACATCGGCGCCTACGTCGACGAAGGCACGATGGTCGACACCTGGGCCACCGTTGGCTCGTGCGCCCAGATCGGCAAGAACGTGCACCTCTCGGGCGGCGTCGGCATCGGCGGCGTGCTGGAGCCGCTGCAGGCCAACCCGACCATCATCGAGGACAACTGCTTCATCGGCGCCCGCTCCGAGATCGTCGAAGGCGTGATCGTCGAAGAGAACTCGGTGATCTCGATGGGCGTCTACATCGGCCAGAGCACCCCGATCTACGACCGCGCGACCGGCGAAACCACCTATGGCCGCATCCCCGCCGGCTCGGTCGTCATCAGCGGCTCGCTGCCGCGCGACGGCGGCGCCTACAGCCTGTACTGCGCGGTGATCGTCAAGCGCGTCGACGCGCAAACGCGCTCGAAGACCAGCCTCAACGAACTGCTGCGCGCCTGACCGGCGCCGCGACCAGCAGGATCTGACCTTCAAAGGAACTCACGATGGCGACGAGCGGCAACATGGAGCGCGTGCTCCGGCTGATGGCGGAGAAAAAAGCATCGGACGTCTACCTGTCCGCGAAGACGCCCATCCTGATCAAGATCCACGGGCAGATCCTGCAGGTCAGCGACCAGGCCCTGACCCCGGGCCAGCCACGCCAGCTGTTGGCCGAACTGCTCACCCCCACCCAGCTCGAAGAGCTGGACGACACCGGCGAGCTGAACGTCGGCCTGGTGCTGCCGGGTGTCGCGAGCTACCGCTTGAGCGCCTTCAAGCAGCGCGGTTCGGTGGCGGCGGTGTTCCGCTGCATCCCAAGCGACATCCCGTCGATCGACACCCTCAACGTGCCCGAGATCCTGACCAGCCTGGTGATGGAAAAGCGCGGGCTGATCCTGATGGTGGGCGCCACCGGCACCGGCAAGAGCACCACGCTGGCTTCGATGCTGGAACACCGCAACCAGCTCTCGACCGGCCACATCCTGACCATCGAAGACCCGATCGAATTCCTGTTCAGCAACAAGAAGTCGGTCATCAACCAGCGCGAGGTCGGCCGCGACACGCAGTCGCTGCAGGTGGGCCTGAAGAACGCGCTGCGCCAGGCGCCCGATTGCATCCTGATCGGCGAGATCCGCGACCGCGAGACGATGACGGCGGCGCTGTCGTACGCGTTGTCGGGCCATTTGGTGCTGGCCACCATGCACGCCAACAACAGCTACCACTCGCTGGGCCGCATCTTGTCGTTCTACACGCCGGAAGCGCGCCCCGCTCTGCTGTCCGACCTGGCCTCCGGCCTCAAGGCCATCGTCTCGCAGCGCTTGCTGAAGGCGGTGACGGGCGGGCGGGTGCCGGCGGTGGAAGTGCTGCTGAACACCAAGCTGGTGTCGGAGCTGATCGAAAAGGGCGACATCGCCGGCGTCAAGGAAGCGGTCGAGAAGTCGATGGCCGAAGGCTCGCAAACCTTCGAAGCCGACATTGCGCGCCTGATCAACGAAGGCCGCGTGACGCGCGAAGAAGGCCTGACCTACGCCGACTCGCCGACCAACTTGATGTGGCGGCTGCAAAACGACATGGCCGGCCAGACCAAGGCGGCGCCCAAGAAGGAAGAGGTCGAGGAAGGCCCCTCCTTCACCGAGATCACGCTGGACGTGCGCGAAGAGCGCCCGAGCGGCTTCGGCACCACCGGGTTCGGGACGACCGGCTTCGGTACCACCGGCTTCGGCTCGATCCGATGAGGGCCCCCGGGACGATGTCTGCCACCCTGCGGCTCACCGAAGCCCTGATCGCCCGCCGCTCCGTCACGCCGGACGACGGTGGATGCCAGGCGTTGATCCGCGAGCGCCTCGAAGCGATCGGCTTTGCTTGCGAGACGCTGGTCTCGGGGCCGGACGACTTTCGCGTGACGAATCTGTGGGCCAAGCGGTCCGGCAGCGCCGGCGCCGAAGCCAAGACCCTGGTGCTCGCCGGCCACACCGACGTGGTGCCCACCGGCCCGATCGAGAAGTGGCAAAGCAACCCCTTCGTGCCGACCCACCGCGACGGCAAACTCTACGGCCGGGGCGCCGCCGACATGAAGACGTCGCTGGCGGCGATGGTGGTGGCGATCGAAGAATTCGTCGCCGCCCACCCTCGCCACCGCGGCTCGCTGGCGGTGCTGTTCACCAGCGACGAGGAAGGGCCGGCCAACGACGGCACGGTCAAGGTCTGCGAGTGGCTGCGCGAGCGCGACGAACGGCTGGACTACTGCATCGTCGGCGAGCCGACCTCGGTCGACCGGCTCGGTGACACGGTCAAGAACGGCCGGCGCGGCTCGTTGTCGGGCCGCCTGGTCGTGAAGGGCGTGCAAGGCCACATCGCCTACCCGCAGCTGGCGCGCAACCCGGTGCATCTCGCGTCGGCCGCCTTGGCCGAGCTGACGACGGTCGAGTGGGACGCCGGCAACACCTTCTTCCCGCCCACCAGCTGGCAGATCTCGAACATCCACGCCGGCACGGGGGCGACCAACGTGATCCCGGGCGAGATGACCGTCGATTTCAACTTCCGATACTCGACCGCGTCGACGCCCGACGGCCTGAAAGAGCGGCTGCACGCGATCCTCGACCGGCACGGCCTCGAGTACGACCTGCAGTGGACGCTCGGCGGCCTGCCGTTTCTGACCGAGCCGGGCACGCTGAGCCAGGCCCTGGTGGCGGCCATCGAAAACGAATGCGGGCTCACGCCCGAGCTGTCCACCACCGGCGGCACCTCCGATGGGCGCTTCATCGCGCGCATCTGCCCCCAGGTGATCGAGTTCGGCCCGCCCAACGCCACCATCCACAAGATCGACGAACACGTCGAGGTCGCCTACATCGAGCCGCTCAAGAACATCTATCGCAAGACCATGGAAGGCTTGATCGCATGACGGTCATCGAACTGATCGAGCGCAGCAGCGCCCGCCTCGAACAGGCGGGCGTTTCGTTTGGGCATGGCACCGCGAGCGCCTTCGACGAGGCGGCGTGGCTGGTGCTGTGGGGTTTGTCGCTGCCGCTGGACGACCTCGACGCGGTGGCCGACCGGCCGGTGGCCGAGCCCGACGCGGCACGGGTCGAGACCTTGATCGAGCAACGTATCAGCACCCGCAAGCCGGCCGCCTACCTGACCCGTGAAGCCTGGCTGCAGGGGGTGCCCTTCTACGTCGACGAACGCACCATCGTGCCGCGCTCGTTCATCGCCGAACTGCTGGCCGACGGCAGCATCGACCCCTGGCTGTCCGACCGCACCCGGCGTGTGCTCGACCTGTGCACCGGCAACGGCAGCCTGGCCGTGCTGGCGGCCATGGCCTACCCGGAGGTCGAGGTGGACGGCGCCGACGTCTCGACCGACGCGCTCGCGGTGGCCCGCATCAACGTCGACCGCCACGGGCTGGCGGAGCGCGTGCGGCTGCAGCAAAGCGACCTGCTCGAGCAGCTGAGCGGCCCCTACGACCTGATCCTGTGCAACCCGCCCTACGTCAACGCCACGACGATGCAATCGCTGCCGGCCGAATACCAGGCAGAGCCGGCCCTCGCGCTGGCCGGCGGCACCGACGGCATGGACCTGGTGCGCCGGCTGCTGGCCCAGGCCCCCGGGAAGATGAGCGAAGACGCCGTGCTGGTGCTCGAGATCGGCAACGAACGGCCCCACTTCGAAGCAGCCTTCCCGCGCCTGGAAGTGGTGTGGCTCGAAACCAGCGCCGGTGAAGACCAGGTGCTGCTGGTGACGCGCAGCGCGCTGCTGGAGAGCACGGGCCCATGATCAACCTCAAGAACCTCACGCTGCGCCGCGGTGCCAAGGTGGTGCTGCAAGATGCCAGCGTCACGCTGCATGCCGGCGAGAAGGTCAGCCTGGTCGGGCGCAACGGCGCCGGCAAGTCGTCGCTGTTCGCGCTGCTGACCGGCAAGCTGCACCCCGACAGCGGCGACGCCGAGCTGCCGCCGCGCTGGCGGCTGGCCGAGGTCGCGCAAAACATGCCCGAGACCGACGAGGCGGCAACCGAATTCGTGCTGCAGGGCGACACCCCGCTGATGGAAGCGCGCGAGGCGCTGGCCGCAGCGGAAGCGACGGGCGACGGCCATGCGATCGCCGAGGCCCACCAGCGCTTTGAAGAAGCCGCCGGTTTCGACGCGCCGGCCCGCGCCCAGGCCCTGTTGTTGGGCCTCGGCTTCAAGCCCGACCAGCTCGACCAGCCCGTCAACAGCTTCTCGGGCGGCTGGCGCATGCGGCTGCAGCTGGCGCGCGCGTTGATGTGCCCGGCCGATCTGCTGCTGCTGGACGAGCCGACCAACCACCTGGACCTCGATGCGCTGGTGTGGCTGGAAAGCTGGCTCAAGCGCTTCGAGGGCACCATGCTCGTGATCAGCCACGACCGCGAGTTTCTCGACGCCATCACCCGCGTCACGCTGCACCTCGACAACGCGCAACTGACACGCTACAGCGGCAACTACAGTGCCTTCGAGGCCATGCGGGCCGAGCGGCTGATGCAGCAGCAATCCGCCTTCGAGCGCCAGCAGGACCGCATCCAACAGCTGACGCGTTTCATCGACCGCTTCAAGGCCAAGGCCACCAAGGCCAAGCAGGCGCAAAGCCGCGTCAAGGCACTGGAGCGCATGGAAAAGCTCGCGCCGGTGCTAACCGCGGCCGATTTCAGCTTCGAGTTCCGCGAGCCCGAGAGCCTGCCCAACCCGATGCTCTCGCTCAAGGACGTCAGCTGCGGCTACCGAGGCGAGGCCAGCGAGACGGTGATCGTGCGCAACGTCCACCGCTCGGTGCTGGCCGGCCAGCGCATCGGCATCCTGGGCGCCAACGGCCAGGGCAAGTCGACGCTGGTGAAGACCATCGCCCGGGCGCTGCCGCCGTTGGGCGGGCAGATCACCGAGGGCAAGGGCCTGGCGATCGGCTACTTCGCGCAGCAGGAGATGGACGTGCTGCGGCCGGACGACTCGCCGCTGGACCACATGATCCGGCTCGCGAAAGAGGTGAGCCCGCAGGCGCGCGAGCAGGAGCTGCGCGACTTCCTCGGCAGCTTCCGCTTCGTCGCCGAGATGGCGTACCAGCCGGTCGGCACGATGAGCGGCGGCGAGAAGGCGCGTTTGGTGCTGGCGATGCTGGTGTGGCAGCGCCCCAACCTGCTGCTGCTCGACGAACCGACCAACCACCTCGACCTCGCCACCCGCGAGGCGCTCAGCCTGGCGCTCAACGAGTTCGACGGCAGCGTGATGCTGGTGAGCCACGACCGCGCCTTGCTGCGCGAGGTGTGCGACGAGTTCTGGCTGGTCAGCCGCGGCGGCATCGCGCCCTTCGACGGTGACCTCGACGACTACCAGCGCTGGCTGCTCGACCAGGCCAAGCAGCAACGCGAGGCCGCTTCGGCTTCCGCGCCTGCCACCGCGTCGCCCAATACGTCAGCGGAAGCCGGTGGAGCCAACCGCCGCGACGAACGCAAGGCCCAGGCTCAGGCGCGCCAGCGGCTGGCCGAACAGGCCAAGCCGCTCAAGAAGGAACTGGCCGGCATCGACCAGCGGCTGGCGGCGCTCGGCACCGAGAAGGCGGGGCTGGAAGAAGCCTTGGCCGGCGGCAGCCTGACGCCGGCGCAACTGGCCGAACACGGCCGCCGCCTGAAGGCGATCGGCGACGAGGTGGAGACGCTCGAAGAGCGTTGGCTCGAACTGTCGGAGCAGATCGAGCAACTCGGCGCCTGAAGCCGGGCGGCGCGGTGCCGGCGACTACGAAAGATCGAACGCTCGCCGGCCCTGGTCACGCCGGCGTGGAAGGCGGCTGGCGCGGCAGGCGTACCGTGAAGGTGGTGCCGTCGCGTTCGGAGGACGCCACTTGTATCTCTCCCCCGTGCGCCAGCGAGATCTCGCGCACGATATAGAGCCCCAGCCCGAGCCCCGAGGACCCCTCGCGACGCTCCGCCTCCTGCACCAGCGGGCGCATCAGCGGGTCGAACAGCGTGCGCTGCGCTTGCGGGGCGATCGGTGGCCCCTCGTTGTGCACTTTCAGGCTGATCTCGCCGCCCTCGCCGCGCAGGCTGACCGACACCGGCGTGTCGGGGCGGCCGTGCTGCATCGCATTGGCCACAAGGTTGGACACCAACTGGCCGATCCGGGACACGTCCCATTCGCCGCTCAGATCGCCGGAGCAATCCATCTGCAAGGTGCGATCCGGGTGGAACGCGCGCAACTCATCCACCGTCTCGCGGCAGACCTGACCCAGGTTCGCGCGTCTGGGCGCGAGGGCCAGGCTCAATCCCAGTCGCGTTCGGGTGAAGTCGAGCAGGTCGTCGACCATCTTGCGCATGCGGTCCACGCTCGACTGGATGCGGACCACGGCCTTGGTTTGGGTGCCCGTCAATCCATCGGTGACCAACAGGTAGTGGACGGAGTTGCCAGCTGCGCCCAGGGGATTGCGCAAATCGTGTCCCAGGACACCCAACATCAGGTCTCGAGACTCCTCGACGCGGTCCACGTACCAAGCGAGCGACTCGCTGATGGCCTGGTCGATGGCTTCGTTGAACCGGATCAACTCGGCGAGCGTGTCGAGGTCGGCCGTCTCGAGCTGATCGAACCACCGGCGCACGACACTGGCTCTCAGGGCGCGGTACTCCGCCACCACCTCCTTCAGCGTGAAGCCTTGCCGGAAGCGCTGCTCCGCGTCTGCCCTGGCCGTCGCCGTGAGCTCGGGCGCATTGCTGGGGCGGTTGCCGCGCGACTTTTCGTGCTGTTCGCTGTCGCTCTGCGGTGCCCGGATGTCGGACGCGACGTGCTGCAGCAGCAACTTGGCGTGGTCACGCAGTTCCTCTGGTGCCAACTCGCGCGCCGTCGGCAAATTCGTTTTGGCGAATTCCGCCCACTCGTCAACGATGGCGTCGACGTGGCTTTGAATCAGGTCAGAGAGGGACATGGCGTCTCCCGATCCCGTGCATCTCGCCGAGCGGGTCAGGAAGGCGAGCAGCGCAAACGCCGCAAAAAAGCCCTCCCCGCGGACGCTGCGCCTCGTGGGCTCGCCGGAATGTCTCCGGGCTTCGTCAACTGCTGCAAGCGGCGGGCCTGCAAGCGATGCGGCCTCGCCGGAACACGGATGCGCCATCCCGTTTTCCTTTCCCCGCACAATTAAATTGCACTCAATTGAATTGAGAGCTAGAATAGAACCCATGTCGCAAGCTCCATCGTCCTCACCAGCCCCGACCCCCCTGTCGGCCGGCGACCGTGCGTTGCTGCAGCTCGACAACCAGCTCTGCTTCGCCTTGTATTCGACCTCGCTGGCGATGACCAAGCTCTACAAGCCGCTGCTCGACGCGCTGGGCCTCACCTATCCCCAGTACCTGGTGATGCTGGTGTTGTGGGAGCAAGACCACCTCACCGTTGGCGCCCTGGGCGAACGACTGTTTCTCGATTCCGGAACGCTGACGCCTTTGCTCAAGCGGATGGAAAGCAGCGGGTGGCTGACCCGCACCCGTGCCAAAGAAGACGAACGGCGCGTGGTGGTCAGTCTCACGCCGGCCGGGCAGGCGTTGCGCCAGTCGGCCATCTCAGTGCCGCGCCAGGTCTCCGGCGCGGCCCAATGCAGCGCCGACGAATTGCACGATCTGCGCCGTCGGCTGCACGACTTGAGGCGCCGTCTCGCGCCTCAAGCGGTGTCCGATGCGCCGGGTTCCGACCCGGCCACCCACAAGGTGGAAGCGGCATGAGCCATCACCGCTGCCATCGGTCACCGGATACATTGCGTGCTATTTAATAGCACTCTTTACATTCACGCTTCCCTCACTGCTCAAGGAGCCTCGCATGAAACTCGACAAAGTGCTGTACAAGACCGAAGCCACCGCCACCGGGGGCCGTGATGGCCGTGCCGCCACCGCCGACGGCGTGCTGGACGTCAAGCTGGGCACCCCGAAAGAGCTGGGCGGCGCCGGTGGTGCAGCCACCAACCCGGAGCAGTTGTTCGCCGCCGGCTACTCGGCTTGTTTCCTGAGCGCGATGAAGGTCGTCGCGGGCCAGCAGAAGAAGGCCCTGCCGGCCGATGCGTCGGTGACGGCCAAGGTCGGCATCGGCCCGATCGCAGCCGGTTACGGCCTGGAAGTCGACCTCGCCGTGTCGCTGCCCGGCATGGAGCGCGAAGCAGCCCAGGCACTGGTCGAGACCGCGCACAAGGTCTGCCCGTATTCCAACGCCACCCGCAACAACATCGAAGTGCGCCTCAGCCTGGTCTGAGACCCTTCCGCTCGGCGAGGAGCTGCAGCAGCAGCTCCACCCGGGCCTGATAAGGCGTGAGCGTGCCGGCAGCGGGCAAGACATCGTCCGGCTTGCCGAGCACGCGACCCTCGGCGCAGCGCGTGCTGCGCCAGACCTTCATGCCCGCGGCCTGCGCCGCCAGCAGCGCAGCTTCCAGCCGCTGATGCACCGTGCCATTGCCGGTGCCCACCACGACCACCCCCGCCACGCCCATCTGCTGCAGCGCCGCCACCAGGCTGCCGTCGGCACCGCTATGGCTGCTCACGAGTTCGACGCGCGGCCACAGCGCCGGGTCGACATCGATCACGTCCAGACCGAGCGGCACGCCGGCCGGCCAGGGCCGCAGCGTGTGCAGCCGGCCGGCTTCGAGTAAGGCCAGCGGCCCGGCATCGCCCGCCCCGAAGGCGTCGAGCCGGTAGGTGTGTTGCTTGCGCACCTCCAGGCCGCTGTACACCTGGCCGGCGAGCACGGCCACCACCCCTTGCACGCCGGGTTCACGCGCCAGGTGCACGGCATCCAGCAAATTCTGAGGGCCGTCCGGGTGCAAGGCCGTCGCCGGCCGCATCGCCGCGGTCAGCACGACCGGTTTGGCCGGTGCCAGCACCCGCTGCAGCAGATAGGCGGTTTCCTCGAGGGTGTCGGTCCCGTGGGTGATCACCACACCGCTGACCTCGGGTCGACCGAGGTGGTGCGCCACCCGCCGGGCCAGGGCCTGCCAGACGGCCGGCTCCATGTCCTTGCTGTCGACTTGAGCCACCTGCTCGCTCTCGAGCGCCACCTCCGACAGCCCCGGCACGCCACCCAGCAGCGCCCCGACGCCGAGTTGCGCCGCCTGGTAGCCGATGTGGTCGCCGCGCGTGGCGGCGGTGCCGGCAATGGTGCCCCCGGTGCCGAGGACGACGGTGCTTGATTGCGAACGGCTTTGCATTTTTTCTCGGCCTGGATAAAAATACAGCTACTGGATGCCCAAACAGTAGTCGTCCTGGCAGCCGCCGATGCCGGCGTCGGCCAGCGCCCTAGCCGCGCGGGCAGCATGAACATCACCTTGAACGCGAGGCGCCCGTGGACCCCCTTCTGCCAGAAAGCCCCAAGCTCACCGCCCGTCAGCAGCAGATTCTGGAGCTGATCCGCCAGTCGATCGAGCAGACCGGCGCCCCGCCGACGCGCGCTGAGATCGCGGCCGAGCTGGGCTTTCGTTCGGCCAATGCAGCAGAGGAGCATCTGCAGGCGCTGGCCCGCAAAGGTGTCATCGAGCTGGTGGGCGGCACCTCGCGCGGCATCCGCTTGAAGTCTGACACATTGCGCTCGGTCAACGAATCGCGCCGCCTCTACCAGGGCCAGCAGGCGATGCTGCCGCTGCCAGGCCTCGCGCAGCTCGCACTGCCGCTGGTGGGCCGGGTCGCAGCCGGCAGCCCCATCCTCGCGCAAGAGCACATCGAGCAGACCTACCACGTGGGCGCCAGCATGTTCGCGCGGCAGCCCGACTACCTGCTGAAGGTGCGCGGCATGAGCATGCGCGATGCGGGCATCCTCGACGGCGATCTGCTCGCGGTGCAAAAGGCCAAGGAGGCCAAGAACGGCCAGATCGTCGTGGCCCGTTTGGGCGACGATGTCACCGTCAAGCGCTTCCGCAAGACACGCCAGTCGATCGAGCTGATCGCCGAAAACCCCGAGTTCAAGACCATCGTGGTCGAGCCCGGCCAGGATTTCGAGCTCGAAGGCATCGCGGTCGGGCTGATCCGCAACACGCTGCTGATGTGAGCCGATGATCGAGGCCTCGTCGATGAAAGCCTTGCGCCATACCGACTGCCTGCATGCAACGGCTGCGCTCGAGCTGGTGCCCAACATCGGCCCCGCACTCGCTGCCGATTTGCAGCTGATCGGCGTGCATGCGCCACGCGACCTCGTCGGGCGCGACGCCTTCGTGCTCTACCAGGAACTGTGTGCCAAGACCGGGCACCGCCACGACCCGTGCGTGCTCGACAGCTTCATGGCCGCCGTCGACTTCATGCGGGGGGCGCCCGCAGCGCCCTGGTGGCACTACACCGCACAGCGCAAGCTGCTCTATGGCCAGGCCCACACCGACGACCCGGGCGCTGATGCGGCGCATCTCCGCAGCCGTCCGGGCGGCAGTGCACGAGGTGCGGCGCGGTCTTGAGGCCCGTCACGGCAACCACCCGCACCACCTCAGCACCAGCCGCTCATCTGTCAACCCATCACACCCATCACGCATCACCCGACGACGCAACCACCCCCTTCTCAGCCGCTGCACGGGTGGCGGGCGTTTCGCGAACCCTGGTTCGCGAGCCCCGTGCAGCAGGCCGAAAGCGCGACCCCTCGAAGGCTGTCGACTTTCACCCTCAATCCTGCCGAACGTCATTGCATAGCTTCTTGATTTTCGGAGACGGACATGACCCCTGCCCACCCGCACTCGCCGGCATCCCCGGCCACCCCCTCGACCGCACCGAAGCCGGAGCTTCACCGCCCGGCCCAGCCCTCCTCCCCTGCGGCGTTCGACGCTGCGCCCCGCACCGGCGCCACCTCGTGGTGGACACGGCTGGTCGAACAGCTGGGCCTGCCGGTTGGGCCGAGCTTGCGTGACTGGCGCGCGGCCAACCAGGCCAGTGCTGCCACCCCGACTGGCTTTCCCTCCCTCGACGCCGTGTTGCCTGCGGGCGGCTGGCCGGCGGCGGGCGTGATCGAGGTGCTGGCACCACAACCCGGCCGTCCGGAGCTGGCCTTGCTGAACCCGGTGCTGAGCGAAGCCGCCGCGCAGGGTCGCCGCCACGCGCTGATCGGGCAACCGCCGGATGCGGCTTTCGACACCTCGGAGGGCGGCAGCAAGGCGCCGGCGGTGCACGGAGCGGACAGCGCGTGCGCAACGGGGCCGGCGTCGCCTCTCGTGCCATCGGCAGCCGCCGATACGGCGGTGACGGCGGCCATGCCGTTGGTCGCGAGGCATACACCGGCGACCGGGGGCAGCGATGCAGCAGCGTCGTCGAGCGAAACCGGCCGCCCCGATACCCTGGCCCTGGCGTTGGCCTGGCTGCGCCAAGGCAAGGACGGCGTGCTGGCGGTCTGGCTGCCCGAATTCCGTCCGGCTCAGCTGCGTGATTTGCAGCGGGTGGCGCGCCGGGCCCGCAGCATGGTGTTTGTCGTGCGGCCGTGGGTGGCCCACTGGGACGACAGCGAAGCCGATCTGCGCGTCAGCTTGATCGCCGGCAAGGGCGGCCGCTGGGAAGTGCGGGTGCACCTGCAGGCCGGCGGCGCCGCGCCCACGGTGCGCGTGCCGGCATTGGGCCCGGCCCCGGTGCGGCACTTGCGGGTGGTGCAAGACCCGAGCGATCACCGCCGCACGATGCTCAGCGGCTCTTTCGTCGAGGTGTGCCGCGAGCTGGAGCGCTTGGCCGCGCTCGAGCGTGCTGCGGAACCGAACCGCCCCCCCTGCCGCCTGGTGGTGGCTCATTAAGGGCGCAACAGCGGGCCCGCGCCGATAAACGCGCGGCCCGCTGGTTCGATGCCAACGCCTTATCGCTGACGGGTAAGACCGCTTCGTCTTCCAACGCGCCCTTCCACAGCGGGCCCAACTTGGCCCCAGGGCGACCACCGGCGGGGGGGCTCAAAGCCAGTCGGTGTGCCCGCTTTCTTCCCGCAGACATCGCAAGTCCTGGTGGTTCAGCGCCGGGTGGTGACTCCCGTTTCGGCGTATCGAGACGAAGCCTGCCCGCGGCTTCGCTTTTTCCGCGCCCACTTCGCCTCTCGTCGAGGCGGATGAAAAACGTCCCCGCACACTGGAATCGACTCGATTGCAGCGGGGCGGTAGAGGTGGCTCTACGCGCTGCATGGCGCACAAAGGAGCTTTCCGATGCCGGAAATTCGCAACCACTCCAACCGTCACCACGTCAGCAGTTCGTCTTCCAATGCTGGCAACACACGGCAGACGTCGAACACAGGCAACACCTCTTCCTCTTCCTCGACTTCGCGCCAGCGGGGCAGGCTCGAAGGACTCGCACCGCAATCGTCCACGCCGACGGCCCCCCCCAGCGCAGACCGAACCGCGGCTGATCAATCGGCGGATGGACAGCCTGGCCCGGCTGACCCATTCGTACACCGCCGAGATGGCGAATGGGGAGCGGCCCAATCCGGTCGTCACCGCGGTGGGCTTGCAGCAGAACAATGTCAGCAAGAACTACCGGCTGGCCATCGCCCACAACACCCAGGATGCCCAGCAACACGCAGACGATCTGGCGCGGTTGAAATTGGTTCGCGATGTGGTGGTCGGGCGCACTTCTTCGGCTGAGACCGCGGCCTATCTGGCACCCGATAGCGGGCTGCCGCGGCGTTCGCACCACGGCAATCTGGGCGCGCAAGACCGCTTGGCCAAAGATTTGCGCAAGCTGCGCTCGACCTACGACGGCAACGACGACGAACGCGGCGGCGCACGCCTGAAGCAGGCGTTGCACAACGTGTTCGGCACGCGCGAGGAACCCAAGCCGATCAATGCCGTGAATTTGACGATGCCGCCGGCCGGGCGCGGTGTCGTCCATGGCGAAACCGCCTTGTTGGCGCAGTCCGTCCCCAGTCCCATCGGCGTCAGCAAGCTGTCGTGCGGCGATTGCGACGACTACGCGTCCGAAGTCGGTCGCAACAGCGATCTGCGCGGCACGCATGGCCAACGCTTCCCCGGTTGGCAGCATCCCACGACAGGTCAGGTGTCGCACAACCGGGTGATCACCGGCGCCCCGCAATACGCCAACGATTCGGATTCGGACGCGTAGCGAGTGAGCGGCGCCGAACAAGCGCCTTGCCCATCCATCACGTTCCAGGTGCGCGTATGCCCAAATTCTGGAGTTTCTGACCCCGTTGCAGCGCTCTCTTTGAACGCCTGCCACGCTTCCTGTACCTTCGCGCAGGCTCACGTCACTTCGCATGCCTGCGCGCCCGGCTCCGGCACCCGGCCCTACCTTGACGGCACCCTCTTATCCGCGTGAACCACCATGAGCATCAAGATCGCCGCCAATACCTTGGGCCGTCTCGCCGGGCAGGTCGCGTCGCAGGCGCCGGGCACCCTGCAGCAGTTGGGCCGCGAGGCGTCGCGGATGGCGCAGCAAACGGGCTTGGCCGGCATGGCGCGTCGCCCTTCGTCGCTGGCGGCTGGCACCGCCAACCTGCCGCCACGGGCCGCGCTGGGCGCGCTGCTGCAACGCCCCGCGATGCTCGCGGCGCAGATGGGGCAAGGCCTGTTGAACAACCTGGCCGCCGCGCTCAACATGCCGGCGCTCGCCAGCTTCCAAGGGGCGGCGGGATGGCGCCCGCAACAGGGCGCGGGCTTTCAGCCCGCCTATGCGGGCCATACGCCGTTCGGCGCACCGCAAGGTGGGTTCCGGCCGCCGCAGCACGTGACCTACACACAGCACCCGGGCATGGCATTCCAGCAGGGGGCCTATACCCGTCCGCCGCAGTTCCATCCCTTTCCCGGCGCTTTTCGGCCATCGCCATTCGCTGCAGGCCCGCAATACGCCGGTCAGCCATCATCCTTCGGCCACGGTGCCTTCCATCCCAACGCCGGAGGTTTCATGCCGCCTCGACCGGCGGCCGGGCCCCACCCGGGGAGCAGCTTCCAGCCCGGGTTCTATGGTGCGCCCGGGCCCTCGCATCCCTTCGCGGGGCCCGGTGCACAGCCGGGTTTCATGCCCGGTCATCATCATCAGCCGCAGTTCAATCCGTTCGCCGGCGCGTTCAGACCGCCTCAGTGGACGCCACCGCAGCAACCGCAGCGGCCCGGCTCCTTCCCTCACGCCAACGGCGGCCCGGCGGGGGCCCAGCCCTTCGGTGGCGCAGGCGGCACACCACCGCGCCCGCACACAGCTTCCGGCACGCCACCTCGGCCCCAGGCAGGTTTCGGAACACCGCCTCACGCGCAAGGTACCGGGGGTACGCCGCCGCGTCCGCAAACAGCTTCTGGAACGCCGCCCCGTCCCCAGGCAGGTTCGGGAACACCGCCTCACGCACAAGGTGCCGGGGGGACACCGCCGCGCCCGCACAGCGCTTCCGGCACGCCGCCCCGAACTGAAAATACCTCGTCGGGCACCCCGCCCCGGCCGGAAGGCGCCTCAGGCACACCGCCGCGTCCGCAGGCGGGGCAAGGTGCCGGGCGGCCTTCACAACCCCAGGCCACCTCGGACAGCACCGGCAGCTCCAAACCTCAGCACCCGCCGGTCTCGATCGGCAGCATGCCGCGCGATCAGTGGATCTCGGCGCTGCGAGAGCGCGGTGTCGATCTCGATCAACTGCGCCAGGACTTGAGCCAGTACATGCTGCAGGGCACGATGAAGGGCGACGACTTCAACAAGAAGTATGCAAACGCACTGAGCACCGGCAGCGACGGCTTGCATGTCGAAGACCTGAGCAAGCGCAAGCAGTTCGCACAACTCGCGCAGGAACTGAACAAAGCCAAAACCGCGTGACGGTGGTCGAAGCTTGATGCCCTTATGGGCGCAGCCCACGCTGCGGCGGCTGCGCCGCCGGCCCGCCTTACGGTGCGACCCGTGCGTCGATCTCCAGCCGCACCCCGCTCGCTCCGACGGCAACCGGCTCAGCGTGGCTTTGCAGATCGCCGCTGCGCGGTGTCGCACTGCCGCTTTTCGAGATGCGGGCGACGACCAGCACCCGCGACGCGTCCGACAGTTTCGCGGTCGGCGACATCGCCAGGCTGTCGTCGAGCGTCACGCTGATCGGCAGGTCGCGGGCGCGCTTGCGCAGCACCGCGAGCGGCGGTGTACCGGGCCGAGCATCGGCCGCCCGTGCGAAGATGAACAAGATGTCGTTCGGTCCCACACTGCCCTGCAGCGCCGGTGTCAACGTCACCGTGACCCCCACCCGGGCGGGGCTCGCGGCGAGCCGGCGCGCCTGGTCGACACGCTCGCGGATCTGCCGATACAGCGGCTCGTTGCGCCGCTCGACCTCGGCCAGCCGCTCCCAGTACCGGGCCGCCGCCTCGAAGTCCTGCCGGTCGTAGGCCGCCGCACCGGCCAAGGCGAGCGCCTTGGCATGTGTCGGGTCGAGCGCCAAGGCGCGTTCGATGAGGCGGGTCGGCTCACCTTGCAGGCTGGGCCCGTTCAGCCGGGCGAGGAAGTCGGCATGGTCGGTCAGCAGACCAGCGTCATGCGGCCGCCGCCGCGCCGCCTGTTCGAGGGCCGCGGCGGCCTGGGCCCGGCGGCCGAGGGCGGCGTGCGCGCGTGCGAGCAGAGCCCAGCTCGACGCATCGTCCGGTTGACCTTGCAGCTGCCGCTCCAGGCGCTCGGCCAAGGCCAAGACCTGCTCCGGACTCAGACGGTCGGGAGCCGAGGCCGCGCGTTGCGGCGGTTCTGCGGTCCCGAGGGCCACGGAGGCCGCGGGACCGAGGTCCAGATGGCGCGGCGCGCCCAGCCACGCATATCCACCGCCCACCACGCCGAGCACGAACACCGCCAGCGCCGCGAGCAGCCGGGGCGACGGGCCCACCGCGGTAGCCCCCTCCGGAACACCGGCGCGCGACCGCCGCCATCGTGCCCCCGCCAACAGGGCGAGCGTGAGGAGGCACAGCAAGCCTGCCACGAGAACAAACAAGGCCATCATGGCGGGCCGCCCTCGTCCACTCCCGCGGGTGCATCGGGCTCCTCATCGGGCTCGAAGCAGTCATCGCTCAAGCGCGAGCGCCGCTGCAGCACCGCCCACAGCGTGAGCAACCCACCGGCCAGCAGCGCGGGCGGTCCCCACCACAGCAGCAGCGTGGACGGCTTCAGCGGCGGCCGGTAGCGCACGAAGTCACCGTAGCGGTCGGTCATGAACTGCTGGATCTCCGCCTCGCTGCGCCCTGCGCGCAACATGCGGGTGACTTCGGCGCGCAGGTCGCGCGCCAGATCGGCGCTCGACTCGGCAATGGTTTCGTTCTGACAGACCAGGCAGCGCAGCTCGGCTGTGATCTGCCGCACGCGGGCTTCGAGTGCCGGGTCGGCGGCGCTGGGGGCCGCCTCTTGCGCCGCCGCCTGCAGGGCGACGGCACAACACAGCGCCGCGGCCCACACACGGGTCCAGTGGAAGACGACACTAGGCGCCACCGATTTCCTTCAACAACGGTTCGATCCGTGACCGGACCAGCTCCGGCGTCAGCGGCCCGGCGTGCTTGAAGCGCACCCGTCCTTGTCGGTCGATCACGAAGGTCTCGGGCACCCCGTAGACACCGAAGTCGAGACCGACACGCCCGTCGACATCCACCACCGAGGTTCGATACGGATTGCCGTGGCGGTCCAGCCACGCCAGCGCCTCGGCCCGCTGGTCCTTGTAGTTCAAACCGATGACAGGTGCCGCGTGCGTGCGCGAGAACTCGACCAGCGTCGCGTGCTCCTGCAAACAGGCCGTACACCACGAGGCCCACACGTTCAGCACCCACACCTGGCCTCGAAGGTCGTCGAGGCGCAGTTGCTGGCCGGGCTCGTCCAGCCGCGCGAGCGCAAAGGCCGGCGCCGCTTTGCCGATCAGCGGCGACGGCACGGCCCGCGGATCGAGCGCCAGCCCACGCGCGAGGCCCCACACCAGCAGCGCGAACACCGCCAGCGGCACGGCATAACGAAGCCCTTTCATGCCGGCGCTCCGGCGGCTTCCAGCGCGGCGCCGGCCGGCACCTGGCGACGCTGCGTCCGATAGCGCCGGTCACCCACCGCGACCGCGCCCCCCAGCGCCATCAGGACACAACCGGCCCAGATGCAGTTGACGAATGGCTTCACGTACAGACGGACGATCCAGGCCCGCCCCCCCTCGACCGGCTCGCCCAGCGACACATACAGGTCGCGCGTGATGCCGCGGTCGATCGCGACTTCGGTGATCGGGTTGCGCTGCACCCGGTACACCCGCTTCTCGGGATACAGCCGGGCCACCGGCTGCCCCGCACGGGTCACCTCGATCAACGCCTGCACGGCCTGATAGTTGGGCCCCTGCACGTCGCGCACCCCCCGCAGCGTGAACCGATAACCCGCCAGCTCGCGGCTCTGGTCCCAGCCCATCTGCACCTCACGCTCGACCTGGTAGCTGCTGACCATGCTCACGCCGAAAGCAAACACCGCGACGCCGAGATGCGCCAGCAGCATGCCGACCAGCGCGCACGGCAGCTGGCGCAGGCGCGCCCAAAGCCGCGCGGGCGAGCGCTCGGCAGGCCGCAAGCGCTCCCACAGGTCGGTGCCGATCGAGGTGGCGATCCAGAAGCTCATCGCCAAACCCAGCGTCGCGCTCAAGCTGACGCGGCCGGCTCCTGCCTCCGTCGCCAGCGCGGCCACCACCGTGACGACTGCCGCCCAGCGCAAACGCCACACGAGCGTATGCAGTTCGGTGTGTTTCCAGCGTGCCAGCGGCCCGAAACCGAGCAGCAGCACGGCCGGCACCATCAGCGGCACGAACACGCTGTCGAAGTACGGCGGCCCGACCGAGATCTTGCCGAGTCCCAGGCTCTCGATCAGCAGCGGATAGAGCGTGCCCAACAGCACCGACAGCGTCGCGACGACCCACAGCACGTTGTTCGCGAGCAGCAAGGACTCGCGTGACACCAGGCCGAAACGCCCGCCCAGCCCGAGCTTGGGCGCACGCCACGCGTACAGCGCCAGGGAGCCGCCGACGGCCAGCACCAGAAAGACCAGGATGAACAGGCCACGGCGTGGATCGGTCGCGAACGCATGGACCGACGACAGCACGCCCGAGCGGACCAAAAAGGTGCCGAGCAGCGACAGCGAGAAGGCCAGGATGGCCAGCAGCACCGTCCACGCCTTGAAGGCGCCGCGCTTTTCCGTCACGGCCAGCGAGTGGATCAGCGCGGTGCCGGCCAGCCAGGGCATGAAAGAGGCGTTTTCCACCGGGTCCCAGAACCACCAGCCGCCCCAGCCGAGCACGTCGTACGCCCACAGGCTGCCGAACAAGATGCCCAGCGTGAGGAAGCTCCAGGCGGCCGTGGTCCACGGTCGTGTCCAGCGGGCCCAGGCCGCGTCCAGCTGGCCGCCGAGCAGCGCCGCCACCGCGAACGAGAAGGCCACCGAGAACCCGACATAGCCCATGTAGAGCAGCGGTGGATGCACCACCATGCCGGGGTCCTGCAGCAGCGGGTTGAGGTCGCGCCCGTCCGGCGGCACCGGCGACAGCCGCTCGAAGGGGTTGGACGTGAACAGCATGAACAGCAGAAATCCGGCGCTGATCAGGCCCATCACCGCGAGGATGCGCGCCGTCAGTGCCTCGGGAAGTTCGCGGCTGAAGCGCGCCACCGCCAGCCCCCAGGCGGCCAGCATCCACACCCACAACAGCAAGGAGCCCTCGTGCCCGCCCCACACCGCGGCCAACCGGTAGACCAGCGGCAAGGCGGTGTTGGAGTGCTGTGCGACATAGAGCACCGAGAAGTCGTGGCGCACGAAACCAGCGGCCAGACAGGCAAAGGCAAGGCTGACCAGGACAAACTGGGCGCGCGCCGCGGGACGCGCCAGCGACATCCAGTCCTGCCGCCCGCGTGCTGCACCGAGCAACGGCAAGCCACCCTGGATGAGCGCCACGGCCAGCGCCAACAGCAGTGCCACCTGACCCAGTTCGGGGATCATCGGGCCTCCCGGGCAGCGCCGGTCGCGGCGGGCGGCTGCGCCGCCGCGCCGGCGTGCCGCAGCGCATCGGCGGCCTCGGGCGGCATGTAGTTCTCGTCGTGTTTGGCCAGCACCTCCTGCGCCTGGAACACACCGTCCTCGCCCACCCTGCCCTGCGCCACCACACCCTTGCCTTCCCTGAACAGATCGGGCAGGCCACCCTGGTAACGCACGGCGATCGAGTGGGCCGTGTCGGTCACCACAAAACGCACCATCAGGCCATCCCGCTGCACGCTGCCCGGCGCCACCAAGCCGCCGACGCGAAAGGCACGGCCCAGCGGCACTTGCTGGGCCGCCACCTGGGAGGGGGAGTAGAAGAACACCAGGTTGCTGCGCAAGGCGTTGATCACCAACGCACCGGCCACGCCGACGGCGGCCACGAGGCCGAGACAGATCGCCCAACGCCGCTGCCGGGGTGTCATCTCGCCGGCTCCCCGCTCGCCGCAGCGGCCACCGCTTGTGCCGCGGCCCGCCGGCGCCGCCGCCAGGCCGACCAGGGTTCGATCGCCATCAGCACCGCGGTCACGCCATAGGCACCCCACACGTACAGCCCGTGCCCGCCCATCTCGAAAAACACGGCCACACTGCCCCAGTTCATGCGGCCCGCTCCCGGCCTGCGGCAACACGCTCGCGCACCCACTCGGCGTCTGCCTCGCGCTCCAGCACGATGGCTCGGGCGCGGGTCAGGCTCACCGCGGCGGCATAGGCCCAGAAGGCCAGACTCATCAGCAGCAAGGCCGCGAACATGGTGTCCGCCATCTTGGGCGCGGCCGTCATGCTGACGCTCGCACCCTGGTGCAGCGTGTTCCACCAACGCACCGAAAAGTAGATGACGGGCAGGTTGGCCACCCCGACGATGGCGAGCAGCGCGCCGGCCTGGTCGGCGCGGCGCGGGTCGTCGATCGACGTCACCAGCGCCATGTAGGCGAGGTAGAGAAACAGCAGCATCAACTCGGAGGTGAGCCGCGCGTCCCACACCCACCAGGTGCCCCAGGTCGGCTGGCCCCAGAAGGCGCCGGTGACGAGCGCGACGCAGGTGGCGAGCGCCCCGGTGGGTGCGAGCGCACGCGCGAGCATCGCCGCCATCCGGGCGTTGAAGACATAGCCGAGCGCAGCCCAGCCGGCCATGACCGCGTAGATCAGCATCGACATCCAGGCGGCGGGCACGTGGATGAAGATGATCCGGTAGGCCTCGCCCTGCTGCGCGTCGGTGGGCGCGACGAAAAAGCCGATGTAGAGCCCGGCGGCGCCCAGCACGGCAGCGGCGGCCCACAACCAGGGCACGAGCGCCCCCGCCAGCGTGTAGAAGCGTGACGGCGCGGCGAAGGTGAACCAGCGTAGGCGTTGCGGCTGCGGTGCCATGTCGCCCTCACTCCATCGAAATGCGCAAGGCCGCGGCCGTGGCGGGCAGCGCCGTCAGCGCGCTGAAGATGAGCAAGGCGCCCAGCAGCGAGTAGTGCGCGCCGGGCGACTGCCCCCCCTCGACGGCGGCGACCGCGCCGGTGCCGAACACCAGCGCCGGGATCGACAGCGGCAGCACCAGCAGCACGATCAGCATCGCGGCGCTGCGCAGGCCCTGCGTCAGGGCCGCGGCGACATTGCCCAGCAGGCTCAGCACCGGCGTGCCCAGCAACAGCGAGACCGCCAGCACGCCCAGCGCCGCCCCCCGCAGGCCGAGCAGCAGCCCGAACAACGGCGCCAACAGCACCAGCGGCAGCCCGGTGAGACTCCAGTGCGCGGCCGCCTTGGCGACGGCGATGACACCGCCGCCCGGGTCGCCGAGCAGCATCTGCTCCAGCGTGCCGTCGGCCCCATCGAGCGCATACAGCTGCGTGACCGACAGCATCGCGGCCAGCAGCGCGCAGGCCCACACGACACCCGGCGCGATCTGGCGCAGCGTCTGCGGCTCCGGCCCGACGGCGAGCGGGAACAGGCTCACCGCGGCGGCGCAGAAGACCAGCGGCAGCACCACCTCGACAGGCCGGCGCCGCGCCAGCCGCAGCTCGCGCAGGTAGAGGGTGATGAACAGCGCAGGCATGGGGTCGTCGTTCTCAGTGGTACCCATCGAGATCGATTTCGCCCACACGCATTGGGCCCAGGTCCACCGCTTGGTGGCTGGTCAACAGGACACTGCCGCCGCGCAGCAGCTGATCGCACAACAGCGCGTTCAGCCGTTCGATGCCGTCCGCGTCGAGCGCGTCATAAGGTTCGTCGAGCAACCACAGCGGCGCCGGCTCCGGCACCGCCAGGCGCGCGAGCGCAGCGCGCCGCCGCTGCCCTTGCGACAGGCTGCGCACCGGCGTCTCGCGGTGCCCCTGCAGCCCCATGCGGTGCAGCGCGCCGTGCACGGTGGCGGTGTCGCTCGGGCCGCCCTGCAAGCGCAGCAAAAACTGCAGCGCCTGGGTCACGGTGAAGTCTTGCTGCAGTGCGTGCGCATGGCCGACAAATGCCGGCCGCGCCCCGGCGCGGGCGCCTTCGCGCACCGGCACGCCGCCCCACAACACCTGCCCGGCCTCGGGCGCGACCAGCCCGGCCGCCAGGCGCAGCAAGCTGGTCTTGCCACTGCCGTTGCGCCCGCGCACCCACACCACCTGGCCGGCGGGCACCTGCAGGTCCAAGGCCTGGAACAGCAGGCGGCCGGCGCGGCGGCACGCGAGTTGCACGGTGGCCAGGCGCGGCGGCTCGGCATGGGACACGGCCGGTGTCGACATCAAGAGGGCAGAAAATCGACCGGCCAGGTCACGACCATCTGGTCGACGTCCTTGGCGCCGAAGTCGAATTGCCGCACGCGCGCCAGCAGCTTGCTTTCCAGCTCGGCCGCCTGCAGCTCGCTCGAGACGATGCGGCAGTCCACCACACTGCCCGACGGTGAGATGGTCAGCTTCAGCACCACCTTGCCCTGCAGCGACGGGTCTTCGCGCAGTGCCCGGTTGTAGAGGGCGTAGATGGCGCCCTTGTGGCGCTCGAAGACGAGCTTGATCTCCTCGATCGAACGCGAGGCCTTGCCGCTGCCGCCGCGCTGCACCGTGCCGCCGCGGCCACCGCCGCCGCCTCCTGTGCCGTTGCCCGTGCCGGTGCCGGTGCCGTCACCCTTGACCCCGCCGACCCCGGGCCCGCCGCCGCCACCACCGCCAGCCACACCTTCGACCAGCGTGGTGGCGCGGCCCGCCAGCCCACCGCCGCCGGTGTTGCGGCTGTAGGCGGCGGTGTTGATGCCGCCGCTGCCGCCGGTGGCATTGGAGGTGATCAAGGCACGCGTCGGGATGCCGGGCTCGTTGCCCGCCCCCACGCCGACGCCGGCCCCGGTGCCCACGCCGCGGCCGGGCTTGATGTCCTGCTTCAGCTGCACCGCCACCGGGGCGCCGCGCAGTTCGGCCAGGTCGTCCTTCATCGCCAGCAGGCCCACACCCGCCGCCTTGCGTCGGGCTTCGCCGATCTCACCGGGCGCTTTGCCGGGTTGCGGGTTGCGCGCCTCGGGTACCGGCTTTTTCACCGTCGCCGGCTTGTCGGGTTGCGGCTTGCGGCCTTCCGGTTTGACGGTGGAGGCTGGTGGCTGCGCAGCGGCCGTGGACGGGGCCGCGGGCGTGGGCTGCGGTTCACGCTTGACCACGGGCGGCGGCGGAGGTGGTGGCTCGCGCTCCAGCATCAGCTTGGCCACCGGCAGCGGCAAGGGGCGCGGCTCGGCACGTTCCTCGGGCGGGCGCGGCCACAGCAGCAACAGCAGGCACACCAGCGCGCTGACGCCCAGCACGGTGTGCAGGATGCGGCGAAAGCGCGCTTCGTCCTCGTGCGCCACCGCCCAGGGCAGCAGCGGCCGGCGGAAAGAAACAGCAGCAACGGTGCTCATCGTTGCCCCTCGGTCGGGATAGGCATCCGGTACCTCATGACGCTTCGTACTTCCTGATCACCGCGAACGACACGTCGCTGAAGTTGGCGCGGGCGGCCGTGTACATCACCTTGCGCAGCAAGCGGTAGGGAATGTCTTTGTCGCCCATGATCGTGACCGACTTGCTCTGGGCCGGGGGCTGCTCGGGCGCGGCGCCCGGCAGCCCCTCCAGCTCGGCCTTGAGCGACGCGATCAGGTCGCCTTCGGTGGCCATCGCCTCCGCCACCGTCGCGACCCGCCGCCCACTGACGAGGATGTCGTCGTGGCTGACCACCACCACGACGGTCTCGCGCGGGCTGGTCTCGGCGGTCGACTGCGGCAGCTTCACCGCCTTCGGGCTGGAAAGGGTTTCGACCCCCGTCGCGCTCGACAGCAGGAAGAACAGCAAGATGGTGAAGATGTCGATCAACGACACCAGGTTGACGTCGACCTCGGACTTGTTGCGCTCCAGCCGGGCGGCGCGCTTTTGCAGTGGTGTGAGTTTCATGCGCTGCTGCCCTTATCGCTTGACCACCGGCGCATCGCCGATCGAGATGGCGGGGAACAAATCGGTGCGCACCAGCTCGATGCCGTTGGCGGTGTAGGTGGCCCGCACCGCGTCCATCACCTGCACCAGCACGTCATAGGAGGTGTTGGGCTGGGCCATCACGGTGGCATCGGTCTCGGTCGGAAAGCGCTGTTTGATGCGGTACATGACCGCGGCCAGCGTCTTGAGATCATGGCCGCCGGCGGTGTCGGGTATACGCTGGATCAGGCCACCGATGCGGTCGCCGACCTCCAGCGCGTCGGGCCGGATCACGATCTCGAGCTTGAGGTCGTCCACCTTCAGCTGTTCGACGCCGGAGGTCTGCGCCGGCAGCGCCACGTCCAGCACCGACAGGCGCGTGAACACGGCGGTCGACAGCAAAAAGGGCACCAGCACCACGATCAGGCTGATGAACGCGGTGACTTCGAGCGCTGCCGGGTGTTTGCGTAGGCGTCGCACGCGCATGGGCTTACCTCGACGAAGGCGCCGCTTCGGCCTTCACGCGCTGCACCAGGTTGAGGAAGCTGATCTTGGCCGCTTCCAGCCCGTCGACGATCTCGCTGGTGCGCGCCTGCAGAAAGGCGTGGATCAGCAGGAAGGGAATGGCCACCATCAGCGCGAAGGCGGTGTTGTTCATCGCGATCGAGATGCTGGCCGACAGCAGCTCGGCCTTCTCGGCCGGGTTGACCTGCGCCACCGCGGTGAAGCCCTTGATCAGGCCGATGATGGTGCCCAGCAGGCCGACCAGCGTGATGACGTTGGCGAAGGTGGCGATGTAGTGGGTGCGCTTTTCCAGCCGCGGCACGATCTCCATCATGCCCTCCTCCATCGCCGCGTCGATGTCCTCGCGACGGCTGGCGCTCTGCAGGCGCGACAGGCCGTTGCTGACGATCTTGCCGATGGCGGCATCGGAGTTGGAGGCCAGGCCGTACACCTCCTTGAAGCGCCCGCCCTGCAGCAGCGGCAGCACCTGGGCCCACAGCTTGCGGTTCTGGCTGCGCGCGCGCTGCAGGAACACGAAACGCTCGATCGCGATCGCCAGGCCCAGGGCCATGATCAAGATGCTCGGGTAGATGAACAGACCGCTGTCCTGGAAGAACTTCACGGCGGTTTGAAAGGCATTCATCGATTTCTCTCCTCAAACAGATGTCGGTGTTGTCGGGTCAGTTCTTAGACGCTGCGGCGCGTGCACGCAGTTGGCCGTCGTAGTGCACGTGGCGGCGGAACACGTCGCGGTCGACCGGCGCCAGCGCCTCGTCGAGCACACTCTCGACCGGCCTGCCCGACAGCTCGCCGGGCATCGGTTTCTTCCAGGGCACGATGTACAGGACCTTCGGCAGCTCGCGGTTGCCGATGATCTGGGTGCGGTCGATGTCGGCCCGGTCTTGCGGGTAGGCTGCGGTGGCACATGCGGCGGCCAGGGCGAGCGCGACGCCTTGGGTCGGTTTCATTCCTTCTCCTTGCGGCTCGCCGTCACCGGTGAGGACTTGCGGTTCTTCAGCTCCGCGACCCACTTCGTCACCGTGGCGTCACCGCCAGGCGACAAGGCGAGATAGCGGTCGTAGAGTTCCAGCGCGCGCGGCCCGTCCCCCAGGTACAGGTCGTGCAGGATGCCGAGGTTCAGATAGGGCGCGGCATAACCCGGGGCGAGCGCCATCGCCCGCTCGTAGGCGCTGCGCGCCTTGGCGAAGTCGCCTTGCTGGCGGTACGCAATGCCCAGCTGGTTGAAATACGCGGCCTGAGCCGGGCTGACGCGTACCGCCTGTTCGAGTTCGGCCACTGCTGGATCGAGCTTGCCGGCACGCCGGTAGATGAGGCCCAGGTTGGCGTGCGGCCCGCCCAACTCGGGATGCGAACGTGCCAGTGCCCGAAAGCCCCGCTCGGCCTCTTCTGTGCGCCCCGCGGCGAGGGCACGACAGGCCTCGTCGAACGCACGTTGCACGCTTGCATCGACGGGGCTTGCCGCCTGAGCCGTCGGAGATGCGGCCGCCGCAGGCGCTGCCCCTGCCGTGCCGCTGGCGCCCGGCGCTGCGGGTGCCTGCGAAGGCAACAGCCCGCTCAGCGACGAGCAAGCCGCAAGGCTCGCACATAGAACCGCGAGGCCGCAGACCCGCCAAGGTCGCATGTCAGCGTATCGCATCGATCACGCCCTCGCTTCGTTCGCTCTTGCCGTAGCGCACCGGCTGCAGCTGGGCCAGCGCCGAGTAGCTGCGCCGCACCCATTCGTCATAGAGACCGCTGGCGGCCCGGCGTGCGTTCACCTCGTGCAGTTCGGTGGCCTTCTCTTCGAACGGATAGGCCTGCTCCTCGAGCAGCACGTCGTACTGTTCCAGCTCGGCCTTGGACAAGCGCTTGGGCCGCTGCGAGCCCAGCAGCGCACGGCCGAAGTCCTGGTAGAGCGCGGCGGTGTGGAAGGTGGCCGCGGTGGTGACCTCGGCCACGCCGTAGTCGGCGGCCACGCCATAGGCTTTCAGCGTCTCTTCCATCTTGGTCTTCTTGAGCTTGAGCTGCTTGGCGAGCGGCTCCACCAGCGCCACCTTGCGGTAGGCCTCGAAGCTCGGTTCGGCCACTGCCAGCGCGGCACGGGCGCCCAGATAGCGGGTGCGGTCGGTGCGGGCGCCACCACCACGCTGGTCGGCCTGCAGCACCTCTTGCATCCACGCCAACTCGCGGGGGGCATTGCCGTCGGCCTTGGCGAGACGGGCGAGCCGGAAGCGCGCTTCCACCGCCGGCTCCAGCGGCTGCGGGTACTGCTGCAGGTAACGCTCGTAGGCCTTGGCCGCCGCGGCACGGGCGGCTGTCTTCTCGCCGGTCTTGTCGGCCGCCTTCTCATACAGCTCGGCGGCCTGCCAGTGCGCTTCGCGCGCCAAACGGGGGTCTTTCTTGTCGGCCGCCAGACGCTCAAGTTCGCCGGCCGCTTGCGCCCACCGCCCCTGCTCGAGGTAGACGACGGCCAGTTTGCCGGCCACCTCACCTTGCAGCGGATGGTTCGGATGGCGCTGTCGGAAGTCTTCCAGCGACTGGGCAGCGGCAGCCCAGTCCTTCAGGCCGATCAGCGAGGCGGCGGCGTCGTACTGGGCAGTGGCCCGCACGGCCGACTGGGGCGCGACGGTGGCGACACGCTGGAAATGCGCGACCGCATCGCGCGGCTGCCCCGCCGCGCGCGCTTGCTCCCCCTGCTTGTAGATCGCGGCCGCCTGCCGCTCCTGCAGGTCGCCGCGGGCCGGGTCTTTCTCGGGGGTCAGGCCCAGCACTTCGCCGTAGGCCCGTTCGGCCGTCGCGAAGTCGCCGCGCTCGAAGGCGGTGTGCCCCACCACGGTCCAGGCCACCTTGCGCTGCGGCGCCGCCGCCGCGGGTTCGAGCGCCAGCACCTGCTGCGCGACCTTCGCGGCACGTTCGGCGTCGCGCAGCGCGTACAGGGTCTCGGCCGCATGGGTCAGCACCGGGCCCGTGCGGGTATCGGTCGGGAAGGCCTTGGCAAAACGCAGCGCGCTCTCCACCGCGGCCCCCCGCAGCGCCGCTGCCTGGGCCGGTGCCCCCCGCTTCTCCTGCTCGGCATAGCTCAGCAGGGCCGCGTAGCCGGCGTCGGCACTCTTGGGGTGCGGCGGGTAGTGGTAGGCCACCTTCTCGTACTCGGCGGCGGCCTCGTCGAACCGGCGGTCCTCGAACAGCAGCTCGGCCAGCAGGAAGTGGTTCTGCGCCGCTTCCGGGTCGGACGGGAAGGACGCGATATACGCCCGGTACCAGCGCACCGCTTCCTGGTAGTCGGCGGTGTTCTTGCTCTTCTGCGCGCTCGCGTGATAGTGGCGCGCCAGCTCGCTGAGGTGCGTTTTCACCAGCGGCTGGGCGTGTTCCCAGCCCGCCGGGTTGGCGCGGCGGAACTCGCTGTCGATGCCGTAGTGCGCCACGTAGGCCTTCTTGGCGTCCAGCGCCAGCGTGGCGAAGCCGGCCTGCTGGTAGATCTCGATCACGCGGGCCTGCAGCACCGGCGCCTGTGCATGCAAGGGGTGGCGCCGCGTGAAGGCGCCCAGCGTGTCGGCCGCGTCCTTGGTGCGGTCCTGCTTGATGTACAGCTCACCCAGCTGCTGGTAGACCCGGAACTCGTAAGCCCGGCGTGCGTCGGAGTCCATGTAAGGCGGGATGGACTCGGCGCCCTGCAGGTTCTGCAGCGACAAGCTGGTGACGCGGAAGGTGTCTTCGACCAGCTCGCGGTCGGCGCGGCTCAGGCCTGCCAGGCTGTCGAGATCGCCGTCGCCGGCCCCTACCCCGAGCTTCAGGTCGAGCACGCCGAAGAACGAGCCCAAGGCCTCGTCCAGCCGCCCTTGCTTGAAGAGCGACCAGCCGTGCATGTAGAGCGCGCGCTCGCGATAAGGGTTGCCCTGATCGCCGTCGATCACCGCGGCGTAAGCCTGCTCGGCCTTCGGGTAATGGCGCCCGGCGAACAGCAGTTCACCGCGGCGGAAGTGCGCCTCGTCGCGATAACCGGTCTGCGGGAAGTCGCGCACCAGCCGGTCCAGGGTCTGCAGGGCCGCCTCCAATTCGCCGCCCTGCTCGTGGGCGCGGGCCAGCTGGTAGAGCACGCGGTCGTTGCCGGGGTCCTGCGGATAGGCCTTCAAGAACTCCTCGTAGCGCGCGATGGCGGCGCGGTAGTCGGGGCCGTTCGCCCCGGTCGCGTCGGCACTGCGTTGGTCGGCCACCCCCATCTCCAGGTCGCCGAGCCGGCGCATCGCTTCGGCACGTTGGGGCGCCTTGGGAGCCACCGCCAGGAACTGGCGGTAGGCGGCGATGGTCTGCTCGTCGCTGCCCTGGATGCCCGGGTCGGGCTCGACCGCCACTTCGCGGCTCGCCAGCGTCTTGAGCGTCGGCTCGTTGTCGGGCGACGCCGGCTTGCGCACCACCGAGCAGGCGCACAGCCCGCTGGCGATCAGCAGCGTCAGCAGGCTATTTCTGGGCCGCATCATTGCCTTCTTCCTGCTTGAGCTGGGCATGGTCATAAAGCTGCGCGACCGCAAAGCGCGCCTGGGTCGTGTACACGGCAAGGCGCTCCTTCTGGCGCACCAGGGCCGCCGCCGCCAGGTCTTCGACGACCCGTTGCTGCTCGCCGCTGAGCGACGCCACGCGGGGCAGCAGTGCGTCGAGGCGGCGTGACAGTTCGGGGATGCGCTCGGCGTAACGCTCGAACCGTGCCGGTTCGTCGCGCTGCGCCTGTGCCAGCGCCTCTGTGCGCCGCTCGGCTTCGGCCAGCTCGGCGGCCACACCCTGGTAGGCCTTTTTCGCCGCCCACAAGCGCACCGGGAACTCTTGCGCCAGCTGCCAGTTCAACACCCCGGCCGCGAGCCGGTAGCGCTCGCGCGCGCTGTCCAGTTCGGGGTCGGCGCCGGCATGCTCCAGGCCCGCTTTGACCCGGTTCAAGCGGGCCAGCAGATCACGCTGTTTCGCGTCGGCGAACGCGCTGGCGTCGGCCTCGGCCTCCACCCGCGTCAGCTCGGCCTCGAGTTCACCGTGGCGGCGCAACAGCGCGGCGTGCCCGCTCTCGCTGTGCCGGGCACTCGCGAGGATCTGCGGCAGCCGCCCGGCAAAGGCGCGGCGACGATGGGTCAGCATGTCGTCGAACACGCCCAGCTTGCTCTGCCACGACTGCAGGTTGTGGAGCAGGAACTGCAGGTCGCGGTAGTTCTTGAACGCTTCCTGGAACTCGTGCCCCGCCAACACCTGGGTCAAATGGCCCGCATGCGGCATCTCGGGCAGCTCGCGCAGACGCCAGAACCAGCCCATCTCCTCGCCCGGGTTGCGGTCCATCAAGCCCTCGACAAGGCGGCCCGCGCGGATGGCGGCGATGGACTCGTCGAGCGCGGTACTTTCACGCTCGAAGGCTTCGATCGCTTCGTTGTAGCGCTGCAGCGACTGGCCATAGGCGCCCAGTTCGGCGTACACGTAGGCAACCGCGATCTTGGCTTCCAACACCGCCGCGTCGCTGCTGTCGCGCTGGCTCAGTTCGGTCCACGGCGCCAGTGCCTGCTTGGGCTGCTCCAGCGCCGCCGCGGCCCAGCCGAAGCCGAGCAGCGCCTTGTTGGCGTGCGGGCTCGCCAGGCGCACCCGCTCGAGGTACACCCGTGCCGGCTCGGCGCGCTGCTCCTGCAGCGCCGCGAAGCCGAGCGCGACGTTGGCTTTGTCACGCAGGCTGCGGTCTTCCTCGTTGGCCGCCGGCGCCCGGCCCAGCTCGTCGAGCCAGACACTGCCGCCGGCCGTGTCGCCGCTCTTGATCAGCGCCACGCCGAGGTTGTAGCGGGCGTACCGCCCGGCGCCGTCCTGTTGCGTCAGGCCCTTCAAGACCTCGGCCGCCCCCGGGTAGTCGGCCCGCGCCATCAGCAACTGGGCTTTCAGCAGGCTGCGCTCCTCCTCCAGCTCGGACGGCAGGTGCTGCTCGACGCGGTCCAGCGCCTGCTCGGCCTCTGCCAGGAAGCCGCGCTGGTAGCGGATCTTGGCCAGGTAGAACCAGGCGCGGTCGCGCACCGACGGGGCGGCGCCCTGGTCGATCAGCTGCTCGAAGATCTTGCCGGCTTCGCGGTGCAGCCCATAGGACAGCAGCATGCCGCCGCGCAGGACCTCGGCCTCGTCGGCGTGCTGCGGCACGCGCTCGAAGTGCTGCGACACCATCAGCGTGGTCAGCGACGTGAAATAGCGGTCCTGGAAAAAGTAGAACAGACCGTCGCCGTAATGCGGGTCCTTGACGACGCGTGCCGCCGTATCGGCCGCACCCGCCGGCGCGGCCGCGCCGAGCGTGGAGGCCACGGCCAAGGCCACGGCGCAGCGTCTGAGCCTGGAGCGGAGTAAAGACCGCGACTGCATGTGCCCGCCGCCCTTACTGCCAGACCTTGACGTCGAACTCCGGCTGCAGTTTGCCGGTGGAGTCCTTGATGCGCAGCTCGATGTACTTGGCGTCGTTGCCCTTCTCGAACTTCACCGTGGCCCCGCGTCGGTAGTCGCGTTCGTGCGGCCCCACGCCGGTGAAGAAGGCCACCAGCTCGTGCGTGCCCGCCCGCAGGTTGCCGAGGTAGACACGCTGCACGCCGCCGCGGTGCAATGCCAACACCTCCGCTGGCGTGTACAGGTAGTTGGCCACCACCTTGTCGTCCAGCTTCAGCTGCACCGAATCGAGCGCGAACATCTTGCCCACGTCCATCGAGACGAACACCGCCACTTGGGTGCTGGCGGGGAACAGCAGTTCTTCCTCCAACACCAGCAGGTCGCGGTTGAGCTGGATGACGTCGTGCTTGAGGGTCTGGATGCGCTCGTCCAGGCCGCCCTGCCCGGCCCCGGTCGGCGCGCTCGCGGCGGCTGCGGGCGGCGGCGGCGCGTCGGCGCTCCACGCTGCGGACACCGCGGCGATCGACATCAGGAACCCGAGGGCCCAGGCCCTGCAGTTGCGACTCGACATGAGGCCCACTCTCTCAATAAGTTGCCGACACATAGATCTGGAATACGTTCGCGTTAAAGGCATAGGGAGCGCCGGTGCGGACGTCGGTGAAATCGCTGTACTTGAAGCGCTTGAACTCATAGGTGGCGTGCGCCTTGATCTCGTACTCGCCCGGCACCTTCGCCAGGCGACGCGACACCTTCCCGCCCAGCCCGATCGAGTTGAAGCTGCTGAGCTGACGGTTGCGCGAGATGTAGGTGGTTTCGGTGCGGGCGTTGTCGCTGTAGAACAGCGCG
This sequence comes from Caldimonas brevitalea, assembly GCF_001017435.1. Classification (NCBI taxonomy): domain Bacteria; kingdom Pseudomonadati; phylum Pseudomonadota; class Betaproteobacteria; order Burkholderiales; family Sphaerotilaceae; genus Caldimonas; species Caldimonas brevitalea. The sequence continues at coordinate 2,861,421 of NZ_CP011371.1, read as the reverse complement.
TTCGACTGCGTGTGGTAGCGCAGGTAGGCATCGCCCAACCAGGCCTCGCCGAAATAGCGGCTGTAGCCGACCTCGGCGGTGTGGGCCTGGATGTCCCAGGTGTCCCAGAAATAGCGGTACTCGGCGTGTACGGCCCCGGCAGTGCCGATGGCGCCGACGGTGCGGAACTTCACCGCCCGGCTCGACCGCGTGCGGGGGTTGCGCTCGGGCACCGCGGCGCCGAACACACGTGCCGACCGGTAGGGGCTGCCGAGGTAGCCGCTGTCGGACACCATCTCGAAATTCGCACTCGCCACCCAGCGCGGCGTCAGGATCTGCGTGACGCCGAGCCGGTAGCGCCAGTGCCGCGCGCTGTCGAAAAACCCGGTGTCGGAGCGGCCCACCTTGTCCGACCCGCGCGAAAAGCCCAGGCTCACGGTTGTCATGCCGCCGAAGACGTCTTGCGACAGGTCCAGGCTGGCGCCGTCGGCCACGTAGTCGGGCTCCTTGCTGTGCGAGGTCGACAAGGTGATGAGCGAATCCTGGTAGACGTAATCCGCCCCCAGGCCGTACTCGGTGCGTCGCTCGTCGAAGGGGCTGGCCGTCGTGATGACGTCGATCGACGCGTTGCTGACGGCATCCACATAGTAGGAGGCCGACAGCGACACCCGGTCGGCCATGCTCTTGCGCACCAGCAGCGCCGGGCCGGTGGCCTTCACGCCGCCGCCGTCGTAGACATGGAACAGCGCCTCGGCGCGGTCTTCCGGCAGGTTGACCGCGTGCGCGGCACCGCCGGCGAGCACACCGCCGACCAAACCGGCCACATGGGCCCGGGTCACGACCGACCGACGCAGGGGCTCGCCGCGCTGCGCGAGCTGCCCCCGCAGCGCCCTCACCGCGCGTCGCCAGTGGGCCGCCCAGAAGCGCCGCCGACTAATTGCAGCCACATCCGCCTCCTTGGACGCCGGTGGCACCGCGCGCACCCTCGCGTACGTCATGTATGTGTTCGAAGTGTTTTGCGGCCAGGGCATCGCGCGAGACCTGCATGATGGGATCGGCCAGGCGTTCACGCTCGTAGGGCCTGACCCACGGCTCCGTGGCACAGCCGGCCAGCAGCGAGGTGACGCCCAGCAGCGCGGGCACCACAAGACGGCAAAGCGACGCGGGCATCTTCATTCCTTCAGCAATGCGCGGATCTGCTCGTCATAGGTGTTCTCGTAGCCGCTCAGATAGCCGCGGTGGAGATAGCGCACGCGTCCGTCGCGGTCGACGATGAGGGTCGACGGCATGGCCTTGACGTCATACAGACGGCTCACCTTCTTTTCGCTGTCGAACAGCACTGGGAACTTCACCCCCAGCTTGGACGCCATGCTGGCCGCGTTGCGGCCGTCTTCGTCGACGTTGACGGCCAGCACCGTGAAGCCCGAGCCGCGGTACTTGTCGTAGAGCCGGTTCAGGTGCGGCATTTCCTCCCGACAGGGGCCGCACCAGGTGGCCCAGAAATTGATCATCACGACTCGGCCTCGCTGCTCCTGCAGGCGCAGGTTGTCGCCCTTCAGTGTGCGCAGCGTGAAGTCGGGCGCCGCGGCCTGCGGGCCGACGGCCGCGACGGGCAAAGCGGCGCACAGCGCCAGCGCCGACCCCAGCAGCAGGTGTCGTAGCATTCGATAGCCAAGGTGTTGCATGCGGTACTCCTGCAGGGGTGGCTCAGAAGAAGAACGTGAGACCGGCGGTCAACTCGAGGTTGTGGGTGCTCTGGCGCTTGCCGAGCAGGTCGAGCGAGAACATGTGGTCGCGCAGGTCGACTTGCAGCGCCGCCCAGTCGGCCAGGAACACGCGCGAGCCGAGGCCGAGGTTGATGGTCTGGTTGCGCTGGTCGTTGAAGCGGGTGCTGCCGACACCGGCAATCAGGTAGAGCGCCGACGCCTTGGCGCGCTGGCTGCCGATGAACACTTCGCCGGGCAGCACGTTGTAGCCGACCGACAGGTTGTAGTAGCTCAGCGTCTCCTTCTCGCCCCCGAAGATGCCACCGGGCAGCACCTGCCGGAACGACTCGTCGCTGACCTTGGTGCGCCCGTAGGCCGCCTCGACGAAAAAATCTTCGGTGATGTGATAGCCCAGCCGCAACCCGGCGACCACGCTGCTGCCGAAGTTCTCGGTGGAATAGACGCCGGTGAACAGGCCCGCCTCGAAGTCGTTGGACGGGATGCGCGGGCGCTTGACGTCGCGCCGGTCGACCTCGGGCACGACCACCTGCTCGGTGGCGGGCGCGGGTTCTGCGGCAGGGGCGGCGAGCGACGCCATCGCCAAGGCGGTCGTCAGCAGCGGAAGGGCAAGGACCTGTGTGCGCATAGAGATCGTGGGTGACGTTAGAAGAAGAAGGAGATGCCGGCGGTGATCGCGCGGTATTCGATTGAGCGCTGCTCGTTGACGAAGGCGGTATAGAACGCGTAATCGGCCGAGACCACGAAGCGATCGCTCAAATGCCACCGCAGGCCCACGATGGCGTCCGCCAGGTTGGCGTTGGTCTTGGTGGCCCCGACCAGGCTCGAGTTGGGCACGTTCTTGAAGCGGCCGACGCCGATGCCGAAAAACGGCGACAAGCGCCGGTCCGACCACGGCTCGGCGGCCAGGTTGACGTGCCAGAAGTCGGTGCCGGAGAACACGCCCTGCACTTGCCCGATGCTGCCTTCCACGCTGAGCGACGGCGAGAAGCGGTAGGCCGTCGTGAGCTTGAGCATGGGCTCGGATTCGAAGCGGCCCCAGGCGCCACCGAGCTGCACGCGGCGCTGCAGGTAGTCGTCCAGCAAGATGTCGCGGAAGGTCTTCTGGCCTCCCGCCTCGGTCAAGGTGCTTTCCAGCTGCTGGCGACGCACCCAGCCCTGCTTGCCGCCGGCCGTGCGCACCTTGAACCAATCGGTGCGGCGCAGCTCGACCTCGATCCACTCATGGCGCTCGGCCACATGCGCGACCGGGTAGCCGCGCCCGGGGCCGGTGTGCAGTTCGATGTAGGGCTCGGTCACTTGCAGGCGCTCGGGCGCGCTGTCGGCTGCCTGCACCGGCGCGGAGGCGACCCAGCAGGCGAGCAGGCCGGCCCGCAACAGAGCGCGCGTTAGGTGCCCGCGCGAAGCAACAACAAAGGCCATCAGACCCCTCACTCGATATTGCAGGATCCGGTCTCGGGGTCGGCCGGCGTGAACATGTTGTGGCCGGCGCTGCTGAACTCGTCCTGGCCCTCCGGCATCGGATGGTTGATCCAGTACTCGATCAGCTTCACGTTCGGGTCGTCGGCGTTTTCGAACACCAGGCCACCGCCGTGCAGCACGTTGAGCACCATCGGTTTGGTCAGCAGCCGGCTCTCCATCGGCGCGCCGAACACCACCTCGCCCTGCGCCGAATAGAAGTTCTTGTACATGTCGGTCTCACGCACCACGTCGGGCGTGTTCGCCGGGCTGCCCAGGTCCACCGACTGCGCACCCGAGACGATGCGGAACGCGCCGCCGGTGCCGCTGGTGTTGTCATGGCACCCCGAGCCGGCGCAGGTGTTGTTCGACACCGTGCCGTTCTGATGCACCGGCAGCTGCTTCAGAAAGATTGGGTTGATGCACTTCTGGAAGTAGACGTACGACAACTTCTGGCCAACGGTGCCGCGCGGGTTGCTGACGTTGGGCGGGTTGTCGAGCGGATTGGAGCCCCCTCCCCCGCACGCTGTCAGCGCGAGGAAGGCGAGGCACCCGCCGGTGCGCCACCGGGTGCTCAAGAGGCGCCGGGCTTGCTGCAGCATGATCATGGGTTGGGACACCCCGTGGCGATCCAGTTGGCGATGGCGGTGTAGCCCGCGCTGCCGACCGGCAAGACCGCGGTGGTCTGGCCCGTCGCGCCGGACGGATGCGGCGCGGTCGACGGCCGGGCCAGCAGCGCGTTGGCAGACGCGTTGCAGGTGTTGGAGACCATCGTCAGCGTGACGTTGTAATCGCCGTCGGCATCGCCGGTGAGCACGAAGCGGTTGCCGCGGAAGTTGGAGCCGCTGTCGGGGCGGTGGCAGCCCATGCAAGTGCTGCGCAGCACCGGCAAGACCCGCGCTTCGAAGCTGCTCTGGCTCAGCGTGGTGACGGTGCGCACGCCGCTGGCGCCGTTGAACGGATCGTTGTAGTACTGGCCGCCCAGGTCCATCCATTCGGCCGCCAGGCGCTTCTCGGCGGCGTTGAGCAGGGTGGCGTGGTTGGGCGCGCCGGCGGGGGGATTCGGGTGTGCGGTGCGGGCCGCTTCGCCGGCCAGCAAGACATCGCCGAACAGGATTTCGCCGAGCCGGCTCTTGCGCGCGATGCCGGCGCTGTTGGCGGCGCCGGAGCTCGCCTCGACCAGCGGCGCGCCGCGCTCGACCATCGGCACCCCTTCGCGGACCCGCGTGACGGGGACGCCGTTTTCGATCAGCGGGTCGCCGATCAGCAGCTCTTCATAGGACGTGAGCCGGCCGGTGCCGCCGAGGGTGGCGCGCAAGTCGAGCTTGGCGGTGTCGGCGTGGCAGTTGACGCAGGTGTTGGCGCCGCGGTCGCGGGTCCACAGCGGCTGGATGTGGTCGGGATAGTTGATGACCCCGTTGGTCGGTGCCGGCGTGGCCAGGTCGTCCGCGGGATTGGCGTTGCCGGTATACCGGATGGTGATCGAGGGGCGCGCGGTCACGCCGGCCTTGCTGGTGTCGGCCCACACGTCGGTGTACGACAGGTCAGCCAACAACCGCAGGGCCGCGGGGTCGAGCCGGGTGCGGGTGGACGCCATGGTCTCACCTGCCAGATGCGCGCTGGCCATTGCGGGGCGCAACGCAGCCGGCACCGTGTCGACGACGGCGCCCGAGTTCAAGGCACCGCCGCGGCGCGGGCTGTGGCAGCCGTCGCAGGTGCGCCGTTCGCCGGGGCGGACCTGGATCCAGTTGGCGTGGGTCTGGAAGGCACGGCCCTTGGCATCGACGATGGACAGGGCCAGCGGCACGTCGGCCGGTACGTGCAGCTTGAAGGAGCCGTCGGGCTCGATCGGCGCATAGCCGAGGATCTGCTGCTGCTCGAACTCGGTTTCACCGATGGCCGAGCGCAAGCCCATCGTCGTGGCCGGCGGCGGCACGGCACGGGTGGCCCGCACGAAGCGCGCCGGGGCACAGTGATAAGCCGGTTGCGCCGGGTCTTTGATGCGCAGCAGGTCGGGCACCTGTGCCCGGGTGTCGTTGGGCTCGGTGGGGTTGGTCAGCGCGATGCCTTGTGTGCAGCCGGTCGGAAGGTCCGCCGCGGTCAGCATCTGCTCGCCCATCCGTTGGAGGCCGTCGGTGTCATAGACACTGCGCACCTCGATCAGGGCCATGTTGTCGGCGGCCAGCGCGGGGTCGACGTTGGTCGGCGGGGTGGCGTTGGGCTCGGGCCGGGGTTGCAGCGCGACCGGGTCGGTGTACATGAAGCCCTGCGGAGGCGACGCCACCGGCAGCCAGGTCTGCTTGGCCGGGTTGAACATGTAGATGGCGTAGTTCGGCGGCACGTTGTCCTGCACCGTGTCGGCCGCCTCCTCGGCCTCGGAACGGTCGCGGTTGCCCAGGCGTTCGGCCTCGGCGGGCGTCAGCGTGGCGCAGGGCACCACCTTGCCCTCGCGCATGACCTCGCAAGGACGGTAGGCCACCAGCACGCGGTCGGTGCCGTCCCACAGCGGATACGGCGCGCTGACCCGCCCGTAGAGCGACAGGCCTTCGTCCATGTTCAGGCTGCGTTCGGTCAGCTCGCGCTGCCCGCCCGCGGTCGGCACGGTGCGGTTGGCCGGCGTGTTCTGCTCGGAGTAGTTCTTGATGTCGATGAACATCAGCGCGCCGCCTTCGTCAGTGCCCGACAGCGGCATCAACGACGACGAGACGAAGCCGGCGTAGCGGCCGGTGGGCGCCATGTCGCGCGGGTGCAGGAAGCTGTTGCCCGGGCTGTGGGCGCCGTACAGCACGAACATGTCGGTGCCGTCGGGCTTGGTGCGGAAGATCGCGAAGCGGTTGCGGTCGCCCAGGTGTTCCCAGCGCGAGAACATGATGTCGCCGTTGGGGCGCACCACCGGGTTGCGGTCGTGGCTCTGGTTGAAGGAGATCTGTTGGACGTTGCCGCCCTTGGTGTCCATCGTGTGCAGGTTGAACACCCGCTCGCGCTCGTATTCGTCGAGCGCGTAGTAGCTGCGGCCCAGGGCCTGGTTGACCTTCGACTTGGCCTGGCGGTTGGACGAGAACACGAAGCCGCGCCCGGCTGGCAGGTAGGCGGGGTCGACGTCGTCGTCTTCGATGGAGCTGGTCAGGCGCCGGAAGCTGCCGTTGGTGAGCCCGCCGCTGCTCATGTCGTATTCCCAGATGTTCCAGCGGCCGGTGCAGGCGGGACGGCCGTCGACGGTGGCGGTGTTCGCGGCCGGGCAGCGCATCGCGAACACGATCTTCTTGCCGTCGTAGGAGACCTCCGGGTCCGACGCGTCGCCGACCCCTTGCGTGAAGCGCCGCGTGAGGTTGTGCTCGGGCGCGCTGGGGGACGATTTCTCGCGGATGAACAAGTCACCGCCGGCCGCGCTCGGCGCGCCGTTGGTGGGGTTCATGTTGACCGTGCTGGGCCGCATCACATAGGCGATCGCGACGTCGCCCTCCACGGTGCCCGAGTCGGCGCCACTGTCGCCGCCGCTGCCGCAGGCGGCCAGCCACAGGCTCAGTGCCGCGGCCGCGGCCGCGGAAGCGAAAGCGAGCCCGCCTCTTCTTTTTGTTCTCGATTGCGTCGTGTCCATCGTGCCTCTCCTGAAGACTTTCTTATTGCTTGGTTTCGATGCGGGAACACATGCATCACGGTTGGGGGGTGCCGCCTCCTGGCAGCAAACCCGACGAGCTGTGCAGCACGCCGTCGGCATCGACCACCACGGCATCCACGCCGGGCATGGACTCGACCAGCTGCAGCCCCTGCTCGACCCCGAGCATGAACACGCTCTTCGACAGGCCTTCGCTGGTGAGCCCGTCGGGCGCGAGGATGGTGACGCTGCGCACGCTGCTGGGCGACCTGCCGGTGCGTGGGTCGATGAGATGGTGGAAGCGCACCTGGCCGTGCTCGAAAAAGCGCTCGTAGTCGCCCGAGGTCGAGATGGAGACGTCCTCCAGCGGCAGCACCGCCACCACCTCGCCGGGCCGCCGGGGATCGCGCACCGCGATCGTCCAAGGCCGCCCGCGGCGATCGCCCAACACGTGGCTATCGCCGCCGGCGGAGACCATGGCATGGCGGATACCGGCGGCCTTGAGGATGGCGATGCTTTTGTCGACCGCATGGCCCTTCGCAAAACCGCCGAGATCGATGCGCACGCCGGCACGCGCGAAACGCACGCTGCGGCTGTGAGGGTCGAGGAGGAGATGGCGATAGCCGACGGCGGCGCGCGCCTGCTCGACGGCTTCCTCGGTGGGCCTGACCCGGCGTCGGTAGTCGTACAGGTGGCCCACGGCCGCGTAGGTGATGTCGAAGGCGCCGCCGGAGAGTTCGGAGAAGGCCATCGAGCGCGCGATCAGTTCGTACAGCTCATCGCTGACGGGCACTGGTCCGTTCGCCGCGTCGCGGTTGAGGCGCGACAGCTCGGAGTCGGCCTTGTGCGGGCTCATGGCGCGGTCGATGCGGTGCATCTCGGCCATCACGGCCGCCATCGCCGCTTCGGCTGCGGCCCGGGTCTCGCTCCACAGCTCGACCCGCACGGGCGTGCCCATGATGGCTTCCTGGCGGCTGTACCAAGCGCCACCGGCAACCGCCCGATCGCGACGCCGCGACAGGGGGCCGGCGCGATGGCCGACATTCGACAGGCCCAGTGACATGACCACTCCCTTCAAGTTGGAGGGTCTTTGAGCAAAGGGCATGCCACGGCGGGACAAAACCGATGCGAGCCGCGGGCGAGGATCGATGGGCTGAGCGGCCTTTTTGTCTCTGTAGGACAGCCCACCGAGGCCTTCGTACAAGCCGAATTCAGCTGACTTTCAGTTCGTGCGAGTTCCGCAAAAATCGAACATTTACTTTCACAAAATCACAAAAATGGCAGTCGAAATGCCGGCAAAAGGCGGACTTGCTTCCAAACGAAACAAATGAGACGGTCACCGTCAAGGACAAGTCGTCTATTTGTGTGCCTTTGTTTCTGAAGTCGCAACGCCGGCTGCGAACTGTGCCGCCTGGAGTGCGGAGGTTCTACGGGATAACCCTGCGGGGCGGGATGTGCCCCGTTCGCGGCACACGGAGCGACTTCCGATCAGGATGACAGGCGACTAGCGTGTGGGTGTCGACATCTCATCTCGAACGACATGCCAACCATTGCTGTCTAGTTCCACAACCATCTTGTGCATCAGACACTGAGAAATGATCCGTCCTTCCCCGTTTGTGCGAAAGAAGGACACGCTCACGCTGAGCTCGTACTTCCCCGGAGGCGGATCTTCGTCTTCGGCGTCGGATAGAACGTCAACCACGGTATGCCAGGGAGACGTAGCGGAGATCGGAATAGGATGACCGGGGAAGCGAGTAATGCACGCCGCCCCCCCGAACACAAGTGACCGGTCATCCCGTGACACCAGCAAACCACCGTTCACCACGGGCTCCCCCTGCAACTCGATTCCCTCATCCGATTGCAGGGACACGACGATAGGCAATCGCGGCACCGGTACCCCCCAGCCCTTGGAGGGACGCATCGCAACTGCGACCTTCATGTCGATAGCTTCTGAACTCATCATCCTATTGTTGGCCGCTCGCGAGCGACGAGCCGCATGGGCGGGCGCGCTCGCAATGCTCAGAGCAGGTAGTCGTAGTGGGCCGAGAATTCGCCCTCGATCTGCGCTCTCGTTGCCTCATCCTCGGTGAACGCGGCGCGACCTAGAATGCCTTGGACGAGGTGCTCCTTGCGTACGGTTGCTGCAACGTGAGATAGGTCTTGGGCAGCCACTAGTACCCCGTGCTCAAACAAGAGTTCCTTCACCTGCTCGAACGCCCAAAACGGTCGAGACAACGAGTTGCTGGCCAGTCCCCTGACCAAATCTCGGCTAACCACTAGCCCGCCGGTAAACTCGATAGGGATGCTGAGGCCGGAATAGACGCAATTAAAACCAACCCAGGAATCAGGCGCCGTCGGCATGACGCCTCCGATGCTCGGCCCGTTGGGTCGTTGATTCTTGATCGGGTGCCCCGCGTCATGAAATACGAGCAGGTCAGCCAACACTAGCGACTCGATGACGGCAAACATGGCTTGCCAACCCCGGTAGCTTGCTGTCGAGGGTGCCGCAGGGTTCAGGCCGTAAATCAACGGGTCGAAGAGCGGGCTATCCCCGCTGCGGGCGCATATCCGGTACTCCTGATTCTCGTGACAAAGGTGATCTGGTACTTGTGCCGTCATGCTAGACAACTTCTGACAGAGCTTCCTGCTGCTGATCCTCGTGCCTCTGGAGTCCGAACTCTACAGAAAAGCGACCGACGTGTTGCATAGAAGATCCGTAAGCGTCCGCCGAACACAGGTGAAGGCGTCATCGGGAAGTACTGTTCAACTTGATAAGCAAGAATGACGCGATGCACCACAGAGTCCCGCTGAACATGCGATAAGACCAAGCCCAAGATGCATCGGATGCCGTGGCTAAGGTTTATGAGTCCATGCTTGGCTGACTTGCCGCGGCGGATCTTCCTCGTTGGTGGGCAAGCGCTCCATCACGTCGCGCAGGTAGTGCCACGGATCGATGTCATTGAGCTTGGCCGACTGGATCAAGCTCATGCCGGCAGCAGCTCGCTTGCCCGCGCGCAAGCTGCCGGCGAACAGCCAATTCGCACCGACGGTCCGTATGCGCGCACTGGAGGCCCGGTTGTAGCTTGAGCGAGGCCGCGGGTCACGCTGCCGCCGCTGCGCTTCTGACCGTCCGCAGTGCTGGCGCCCCCTTTGCCGCGCTGCGCCCCTCTATGGAGCTGAGTTCATTGCGGACCGGACGGCCGCCGAAGCACTTTGACCACCGCGGCCGGCTCCTCGCCCGCCAGTCCCGCGGCTTCGGCCCGCTGCAGCCATGACACGAGCAGGCCCGACAGCTCGGTGTTGAGCCCCTGAGCCCGGGAGAATGCCTGGATGCGCTGTTTTGTCGCGGCCACCGAGATGCGCCCGGTGGTCAGCTGCACCAGCGTCCTGCCCTGCGCCGCTGCCGCCACCCCCGGGCTGCTCCAGGATGCCGTTGACCGCCAGGTGGTCGTAGACGCACATCAGCACGACGGGACTGGCAGTGAAGCCTCTGCCGCGCTTGCGGCGACCTGCGCCCCTTGCGCGGAGCGCGCGCCGGCCTTGGCCGCAGTGCGGTTCCAAACGGTGACCTGGTGCCCTTGCTGGAGCTGGAGCCGCGCGAGGGTCTCGCCCATCGCGCCCAGGCCGATCACGGTGACGTCGTTCATGCGAATCTCCATCGTTGGGATGGCGGCATGATCCGATCCGCCACGACGCCCAGGCCCTGCCGCCTCGATCACACCGTTCGTCGCTGCCTTGTCTGCGCCTGCAGCTCGTCGCTTTCCCAACCGCTGCCCTCGAAACGTAGATGCGGCAGGCATTTCAGGAGCGGCCATGAGCTGCAAGTCCGCCTGGTTCTCCGTTGACCGTGCGTCAGCAATCCCGAGTTCACGCCCGGGGCGGCCAAGCCGTAACTAAACACGCGGGCCGCGTGGCCCTGTCCCAGCGAACCCGCCGAAGCTAAGCGAGCACTGACAACGCCTGGGCTTGTGAATGCTTGCTGGCTGGTGTGGTTGGCGGCCCCAGGACATGGCTTATGGCGGCGCAGCAATCACGGCGCGTGCCAACGGCAGCCGTTACTTGGAGTTGCGTCGGGTCCCATTGACCCTATCGGGCCGTGCCAGTGCAATCGCATCCACAAAGCGGCAAGTACGTATTTCACACATGCCATGACCTCCAAGCCACGGGCTGGACGAGCCGGCGATGTCGCACCACTTACAACACCTCGTGGAGAGGGAGGCCTTATGACCCCAGCGGACACCCCGCCCCAGTTGTCCCCGATTTCCGCCACCTTGACGGCCCTGTTCATGGCGACTGCCTTGACGGGCTGCGGCGGCGGCAACAAGGACGGCCAGCCCAGTGACTCGGCGGCGATGGCAGAGACAACGCAAACGTCAACAGCGACCTCAGCGGAAGAGTCGACTGAGGCATTGGCAGCGACACCCGTGTCGGGAGGCTGGGTCAAGATCGCCAACGAACAGGACCGCTTCGTCATACAAGGTAGCCGGGTGGTTCGCTACGGCGCGGGCTCGACTTGGATCGAGAAGACGGTTTCTGGCGACGGATGGTGCACCAACCCCTTCTTCGGCCGCGACCCGCTGGCAGGGACCGTCAAGCAGTGTCAGGTCCAGCAAGCAGCCCCTGCGCCGACCCCGGCCCCAGCCCCTGCGCCGACCCCTGCGCCGGGAAGCTGGGTCAAGATCGCCAACGAACAGGACCGCTTCGCCGTGCAAGGCAGCCGGGTGGTTCGCTATGGCGCGGGCTCGACCTGGATCGAGAAGACGGTTTCCGGCGACGGGTGGTGCACCACCCCCTTCTTCGGCCGCGACCCGCTGGTAGGGACCTTCAAGCAGTGTCAAGTCCGGGTGGAAGGGCCGACACCCGCCCCGGCGCCCACACCTGCACCCACACCTGCACCCACACCTGCACCCGCTCCCACGCCACCCGGTAGCGACGGCTCTCAGCTCTGGTCCGCGCCCAGCACCTGGGGCGGCACCCTGCCCCCGGCCGGTGCCACGGTGGTGATCCCGGCCGGCAAGGTCATCACGCTGGACGCCAACACCCCGCCGCTGGGTCATCTGCAAATCGACGGCACCCTGCGCTTCGCACGCCAAAACGTCGCGCTGACGGCCGCGTCCATCGACGTCACCGGCGCGCTGGAGATCGGCACGGCCGCTGCGCCCTACACCCAACGGGCCACCATCACGCTGACCGGCGCACCCCGCACCCCCAACGACGGCGTCTCGCGCGGACTGAACGTGAGCGGCGGCCGGCTGGAAATCTATGGCGCCGTGCCTCAGCCGGTGTGGACCAAGCTGGGCGACCACGCCACCGCCGGCGCCACCACCCTGCGGCTGAAGGACAGCACCACGGGCTGGCGTTCGGGCGACACCATCGCCATTGCACCGACCGACTTCTACGGCCAGACGGAGACCGAGCGCCTGACCCTGTCCGGCGCCACCGGCACCCAGCTGAGCCTGAGCACGCCGCTAGCCAAGTCCCGCTGGGGCAAGCTGCAGTACATCACCCACAACGGCATGAGCCTGACGGAAGATCCCGGCTACGTTCCGCCGGCCACTCCGGCGCCGACCGAGCTGGACGAGCGCGCCGCGGTGGGCAACCTCAGCCGCAACATCGTCATCCAGGCTCCCGACGACGAGGCCTGGCGCAACAGCGGTTATGGCGTGCACGTGATGATCATGAACCTGGCCTCCAAGGTGGTGGTCGACGGCGTCGAAATCCGCCGCGCGGGCCAGGCCGGAGCGCTCGGGCGCTACCCCTTCCACTGGCACATGCTGAGCTACAACACGCAGGGCCAGGTGCTGGGAGACGCCCTCGGCCACGTGATCCGAAACAGCAGCATCTGGAACTCCTCGCAGCGTTGCATCGTGATCCACGGCACCAACGGCGTGCAGGTGCTCAACAACATCTGCCAGGACATCGCCGGCCACGCCTACTTCCTCGAAGACGCGGTGGAGCGCCGCAATGTGTTCGACGGCAACCTGGCGCTGAAGATGCGCGCGCCGCCTGCCGCGCGCCGTCTGCAGGTGCACGAGGGTGTGGTCCACGAGGGCGGTCCCTCCGGCTTCTGGCTGACCAACCCGGACAACATCGTGCGCAACAACCTGGCGGGCGATGCCGAGGGCACCGGCTTGTGGATGGCCTTCCCGCCCCGCCCGCTGGGGCTCTCGGCCAGCGTGCCACTGCGGCCGGACCGCATGGCGCACGGCGTGTTCGAAAACAACACCGGGCACAGCGCGCGTGCCTCGGGCATCCTGCTCGAACACGCCCCCATCGATGCCGCCGGCAACGTGCAGCCCAACTACTACATCCCCACGTCCACCGGCACCGACGGTGGGCCCGAACTGCAGTTCACGCTCAAGCGCATCACCTCGTACAAGAACAACGGCGGCGCCTACCGCAACCGCGCACGCGGCCCACAGTACGTGGAATGGGTCACGGCCGACAACGCCGGCATCCACTTCTCCGGCGCCGTGCAGAACGGCAACCTGACACGTGCCCTGGTCGTCGGCACCAGCCTGAACAACCCGACGCCCTACCCGTCGAATGATCCGTCCGCCGCGTTCGCCAGTTATCACTCGACCCTGAACCTGTTCAGCAACACGGTGGTCAACTTCCCCTTCGCTGACGGCCGGCCCAGCGGCGTGTTCAAGACGGACGACTACTACATCACGGCCGTCGACAAGGGCCCGGTGCGCAACCCCAACAACCGCCTGATCAACAGCTCCGCGGGCTACCGCACGCTGCCGCCCCACCTGGACGGCCAGCCTTTGAACCGGCGCCATTGGACCTTGGCCGGCGCCTTGTGGGACCCGCACGGCTACTGGGGTCCCAGGGGCAACTATTGGGTCGTCGACGTGCCCTTCCTCACCACGGGCGCCAATTGCCAGCCGGTGGCGCCGGCCGGCCGCAACAGCGTCAGCTGCAATGGCGAGTTCTACGGGGTGGAGAACTACAACACCGACTTCGACAACCGCGACTACATGTTCATGTCGCCCATCGAAGCGACCCGGCTGGACGCTGCGGGCAACACCATCGGCACCTGGGCGATCGCTGACGGCAACGTCTCGACGTTCTTGGGCCACATGCGGCACTTCGCGGCACGCACCGGCGGCCGCTACGTGCTGCGCTTCCCCGAGCGCCCGCTGCCGCGCTACTTCGAGGCGAGCATCACCAATGTCTACCGCGCGACGGATAGCTTCATCCTGGCCGTGAGCTTCGACGGCTCGCTCAATGCCACCGGCTACCTCACGTCCTCGGGCAACCGCAGGGAGCCGCGCAACTGGGCCCCAGGCGATCGACCCGACATCGTGCGGCGCTTCAGCCCGGCCAACAGCTATGCCGAGATGCAGGCTTCCTCCGGCAACCTGATCTGGCAGGACCGGGCCAACAACCTGGTGTGGATCAAGGTGCAGGGCGGTCTCACCGTGCAGGGCGGGCCGACCAACTCGGACCAGGACCTGTACCGCACCTACGGCCTGCTGCTTTACCCGAGATAAGCGCCACTCCGCAGGCCGGCACGGGACACCGTGCCCGGCCTGATCGCTGCGACACGGCGATCGACGTTTCGTCGCAATGGGATGGACGCCCGCGGCCTGATATCAAGGCGTCGGCCAGCGACGCTTACTCTGGAAGGTGAACTGCTTGAACAGCCGTGCCATCAGCCGCGCCGAGATAGTGCCGCATCGCCTCCTGCAGATAGGTGCCGATGTCCGGATCGCTGGAGCCGGTGAACGTGACATAGCGGCTGTCGTTCGCGTAGAGATCGGCCAAACCCAACAGGTAGCCCCTTTCCGGTTGACCCTCCGGGTCTTTCTGCGTGGCCGGGATGGCGGCCAGCAGCTCGACATGCCGGCGGGCGGCTTCCTGGGCAACGTGATGGTCAGGCGTGAGCCCCGCCGCTTTGGCCGCCGCATAGCCGCGCCCGATCTCGGCCCATTGCGCGCGAATGCGCTGCGCGTCCGTCGGTGTCAGCGTGCTCCACCATTGGTGCGAACGGTTCCAGGCGTCTGGACCCCAGCGTTGCTCCACTTCCTTGCGGTACTGGTGTTGGTCGAAGCCGTCGAGCATGTTCTCTGCCATGAGGGGTTCTCCCTTTGAAAGTTGATCCAGCGTCCAACGCACCGCTGAGAGCCTGCGCTCGATACGGGCGCGTTCCAGCATGAGCTCGTCCATGTGCTGCCGTAGCGCCGCGGGCAGATCCGGTTCTTGTGCGTCCAGCAGGCGCCCGATTTCACTCAGGGGGATGCCCATGTCGCGCAACAGCAGGATGCGCATCAGACGCAGCACGCCGTGCTCGTCATACAGCCGGTACTGACCGTCCCCGGCACGAACGGTCTTGAGCAGACCGAGTGCTTCGTAGTGGCGCAGGGCTCGACTGGTGACGCCGGAAAGGCGCGCCACTTGTGTGATCGACCAAGTGCGTGGAGAGCTCATGGCAAGACTGTAGAGGTTGACGCTGCGTCAAGGTCAAGCGCCCGCGCGCCCGCCAGCACCACAAGGCGCAACGGAGCATTCGTGAGGTTCGCCTGCGGATACATCCTGTTGATGTGTGGCGGTGTCGGCCAGACGATAGAACGCGGCGGTGCGCTCGCCGCGGGTGTCGTGCGAGTAGGCGGGCAACCGTTGCCCTCCTGAGGCGACGGTTTGGATGTCGCGGTCCGCAGCGTGATGGGAGACCTCCAGGCAGCCGTGCTCGGCGGCGCAGCGGCTGGACATGCGCAAGGGCTTCGACGGCCTGGCGCCGCTGGTGCAGACCGCACTGGCCGACAACCCGTACTCTGGCCACGTGTTCGTCTTCCGGGCAAGCGTGGCGACATGGTCAACGTGTTGTGCGTCGACGTGCTGACACGGTGCCGTTTCTGCGGCCGCGCCCCTAGAACAGATGGCGCGCCTAACGCCTTGTTGAAATAGTCCTGGTCGTCGCCTACCGCGACGACCAAAGGCATCTCAGCTCAATGGCGCACGCCGTGCTGTCGGCGTCCTATGTGGACTCGGTATGTGGCCTGAGCGCCGGTGGCGCTTGGACGCATAGGGCATCGACTACATCGTGGGGCGGCCGGAGAACCGTAAGCTGCAGCGGTTCTCGGCCCCGCCCGAAAGCTCTCCCGTCAAGCGTCGTCATCCTCCGGGCGCATCAAGGCCGGCTTCCGGGTGGCACCCGCCGCCATGCTCGCCTGGTATTGCTGATGCTGGGACTGGGGCACTTCGTGGGACTTCTTTTTCACCTCGCCGTCCTGGCCCGCCGACTCGTAGGTCAGACCCGGGTTTTTGAGGCTGTGCGGCTGACAATGCACGGTGTTGCTGTCCAACAGGGACTGCACGAGTTCCGAGCCCACCGGCCGGCCCTGATTGTGCTCGTCGACTCGTGCCGGCGGCACGCCTTGCTGCCTGAACGCCTCTAGCTGCGCCTGGGAGAACAGGGACGGGTCAGCGGGGTTGAGCGTGTACAACCGCTTGTACGGCAAGCCGTCGGCCAGGCCGTCGCGCATCATGTGCGAGGTCGCGTGCGTGGGCCAGGGATCGATCACGACCTGATTCTTCTTCGAGTTGAGGTCGCCCGCGATGAGGAGCGCGTGGTCCATGAACTCGAACTGCACTTTGTGGATCGGGACATCGCGCGGCATGTTGGACAGGACGGCGAGCGCCACGTCCGCTTGTTCGCCGCAGTTGCCTGCACCGAAAGAGACTGCGAGACGCGCGCTGTTCTTGATCTCGAGCAAGGCCTGTTCTTCGGGTGTGACGTCCGTTTTGTTGCGGATGTGGCTCATGTCTTGCTGCGTATAGTGCCCTTTCAAAGCATGCACGGCGGCGCTGCGACGGGCGGCCTCGCCCTGGGTGCGGAGCACATCCAGTTCCTGGTTGCCCGAGCCATAAGGGAGCAGACGCTTCGTGATTTGAATCGACTCCTGCCCCGTATGCAGCGTGCGCATCTGTTCAGGGGAAACCTGCTTGACCCCATCTTCACCGGCCCCGAAGACCTGCTTCAGAGATGCCTTCGCCTCGCTGGCTGCTGGCGAAGGTTGGAGGGGAGCAAGTCCCGGCAAGGCGGAGAGCCGCACATCGGCGCGCAGCGGCGAGGACGAGGGGGTGTGGGTTCGCGGCAGCACGGCGGTGCTGGGCGGAGGCGGTGCACCGATGGCGCGTCTGGGCGCGGCGCTCAGCCCGGTGAGAAAGCCGAGTCTGCTGCCCTCCGACCTCGGGCCCGGTTGTACCGGTCGGGGTGCATCAGGGGACGACGGCCTGGAGCCAGGGAGTGCGTCCGTCACGGCGGACCTGGACAGGCAAGAGAAAATCTTCTTCATGACTTGACCGCGCAGCAGGTGTCGGCCCGATGGAGGATGCTTCACCGTACCGTGGTCGGGCGCACGATGGCAAGGCGAAGACGAAGTGCTGGGTCGGAAGGCGAAGTGCCGACCCAGCGGCGCGGGGAGCCGCCCTCGGGCTACGGGAAGCTCGCAAGGGGAGGCTGACAACCGGGGCCTATCAGGATTTCTGTGTTCAACAGGGTGAGCTGCAACCAAGGAGTAAGCTGCACGTCTTCGCCGATGCGCCCCACCGGGCGGCCGCAGCCTTCGTTCGGGCAGAACGTGTCCTCGGGCTCGTGGCGGTGTTCGACACGCCGCAGGTGCTGCGGCAGCGGTTGCGCATCAGGTTCGCATTGATCCCACGAGACAGCGCCACGGCGGCCATCGACACGCCGGGCTGAGCACATACCGCCACCGCTTCGGCCTTGAATTCGTCACTGTGCTGACGGCGGCGTCGACGCTGGCCGGCAACTTGGTTCGAGACTGTGTCCACGTGTCCACCAAAAAGTGAACTGCCCCCCGAAAGTTGGACACCATCATGAAGCCACACCTCGCCCCGTTCAAGGTGGAATGCCTAGCCGCTTACGCAGCAACAAGCGGACAGGTCGACAGGGATGCTGAGGCCGGAATAGATGCAATTGAAACCAACCCAGGAATCAGGTGCCGTGGGCATTACACCTCCGATGCTCGGCCCGTTGGGTCGTCGATTCTTGATCGGGTGCCCCGCGTCATGAAAGACGAACAGGTCAGCCAACACTAGCGACTCGACGACGGCAAAGATGGCTTGCCATCCTGTTGCTGATCCTCGTGCCACTGCAGTCCGAACTCTACAGAAAACCGACCGACGTGTTGCATAGAAGATCCAGCCTTCATGACGAGTGTTCGCCGAACTCAGATCCTCCGGGTACAAGATACTGGTTTGGTGCTACTGGCTCTCGGCTGGGCAGGCAGGCCCGACGGCAAGCCCCCTTAGATGGGGGCGTTGGTACGCCACGGCGTCGAGCCGGGATTTGACATCTACTTTGGCAGGCAACACGGCGAGGAGTTCTCTTCTGACGCGAGCCGCTGCCCTGCTCCCCCTCCATGGAAGGATCAGGCCTCGGGTTCGTGGCAAACCACTTCGATGTTGTGCCCGTCCGGACCGATGACGAAAGCTGCGTAGTAGTCCGCGTGGTAATGCGCGCGCAGACCAGGCGCCCCGTTGTCTTTGCCGCCCGCCTCCAGCGCCGCCCGATAGAAGGCTTCGACTTGCTGTCGATTCTCGGCCGTGAACGCCAGGTGAAGATGCGCCGGCTTCTCTTCGGTTTGGTACAAACACAATGAAGCCATACCCTTCGAGCTCAGCTCGACGCCGTACGTGGGCGGCCCCTCCGAGACAACCGCGATGCCGAGCGGTTCGAGTGCCTTGAGGAAGAACGCTTTGCTCGCGGCATAGTCGCTGACGCCGAATTTGACGTGGTCAAACATGAACTCTCCTGAAATGTGTGGGCCTGCGCGAGGCCTGATGTGTGCGAGTCAGTGTAGACGTCCGGAAGTAGGCATGGGCCAGCGGACGTGCACACTGCTGGCTGGCTCCGCAGAGGTGAATGGGATACTTGGAGTTCATAGTCCTGCCAGTCAGCTCCGTAAATTCGACTTTTCTATGCCTTCTGGTTCTTCGTCTGTTCCGGGTGGGGCGCTCTCCTGGCGCAGGGCGTCGGCCCCACCAGCCCCTCATCGGTTCAGGTTGCCGGAGCCTTTCCACTGGCGCTTCTCGGTGGCGTCCTAATGCTCTGGATAGGAGAGATTCGAACACTGCCGCTCGGCAGGCAATTGGAGGGTCCGTCACTTTGGCTGAAGCCGTGGAGGAATTGGCCCTTCGGGCTGCTTGTCTTCATTGGCCTCACTTTCACCTTCTCGTCAGTCTGGGGAGTTGTCGTCGCGGTTGCCGCTGACATGCCCGGGCTTCCTTCTGCGCTCCAGACCCTCGGCCTCGGTGCCGGCACGGCCGCGTCGCCCTTCCTCTGCCGTCAATTGTTTCGCTCAAAATTCAAGCGATGAGATTGCGGGATCTTCGTGACCGTCTAGTCAAGGCGTAGTGCCCAAACGCTCCCATTTCACTCGTTGTGGCACCGAGCGGACTTTCCGTTGAGAGGCGATTGCAGAGATGCAAGCAAGCGCCAGCAGCAGCAGCAGCAGCAGCAGCAGCAGCAGCAGCAGCAGCAGTGTCGCGAGCATGCTCCCACCCGTAAGCCGACGCGTGGTAAGCGGCTGGTTGCACCATCTTCACGGCGCTGCGCGTAGCTAAGTGGGGTCGGTCGGTGACGGAACGAACCGGTATTCCAGGATCTCTTGGCCCTCCGGCGTGAGATGCGCGAAGTCAAAGCCAACCCCGTTTCTGCCGGAGACAGTGAGCGAGCCGCTCGCAGCAATCCGCCACACGATCGACTGGCACGCCGCATCCATCGCCGTCTACATGGCATGGTTCATCGTCAGCCGTGCCAGCCCGAAGACCACTCGAGCCAGCGCGGGGGGGTGCAGAACTGGAATCTGCCTGATGCTTTGCTACCACCAAGGTGGTGCCCTGAGACTCGCGGTCCTGCTCCACTTCTGCTGCCATGGCAATGTGAGTGCCAAACGGTGTGAGGCGTCGTACACACACAACTAGGAGCACGACCGGAGTTGAGACATTGCGGCGATGAGGTTGATTACATTACCCGCCACATCGTGAAGGGACGGCTGTCCGGGGGCCACCAGTCGCTGCTGTCGTAGAGGCACAGGGCGCTGATTTGCTTTGTTGTCGGGTGCTTGATCACGCTGGCGACGATGTATAGGCGCTCGGGTTTGTCCGAGCCGGCGTAGAACAGCAAGAAGCCGTTGCCAGACGCCGGATTCGAAGAGATGCCCGAAAAAGGCCCGATTCGCCAGACGGGGCCGGAGGCGGTGGAGAACCAGCCTCCGTACTGCCCCTCGACCCGGGGCACTTGATCCATGCGCGTGACCAGCAAAGTCAATTGCAGCGCTTCGCCGGGAACGCCCGCACCGCGCGCCATGTAGGTACCCGACAGGCCCTGATAGTCATACGTCTCACCGAGCGGGAATCCCGCGCATTCCGGAAGCGGACTCCAATCCGCGGTCGTCGCTTGTGATGGCTGAGGCCCTCGGGCACTCCAGCCCGGATGTCCCGGTGCTGTGTCCACCCCGAAGGCGGGCATGGCGGCAGCCCCGGCAATGGCCAGCGTCAAGTAACGCAGAAGCTGAGAGGGACGCGGCATGTCATACCTCCTTCCTGAACGGTTCAAGGCGCAGGGGCCCGCGTCGGCGACACGGGCCACCCCGGCGTCTTGCTGTCAGCTATAGCGGCCGACGGTGGCTTCGGCAAGCGGCGAGCGTGCGAGATAGCCCGGACCAGTCCACATGGCCGAATGCCGGCGCCAGCGAATCACCTGCCCCAGGCCCGCTCCATGAGTTACCACATCACGATCCTCCGGACACTCGATGGCGCTCAGGTGCCCCTACACCCAGATGAAGTGTTCGCTGCGACCGGATCGAGCAGCGACTGGCGCTACGTCGAGCAGGACGCTGCCTTCGTCAAGGAGCGCGGCGACGAGGTTCTGGTTCTTTGGTACGAGAACGGAGAACTGTGGACTGAGAGGCCGGAACCTTGGATGCTGGAAGCCCTCCTCGACCTCGCGAAACGGCTGGGCGCACGCGTGCGCGGTGATGAGTTCGAGACCTACGAAACCGTCGATCGAACCTATTTTCATCCCGACGGCATCCAGGCCAGAGGTGATGCCGAGCGCGAGTCAAAGGCGATGCTGGCTGATCACCTGAAGACGCAGCGCATCATTCGAATCGGCATCATCGGGTGCTTCGCTGCACTTGCGGCCGCGGCTTATTTCATCGGCAAGCAGTTCGAAAAGTGAACTGTCGCCAAGGTCCAAGCCGTCATCCATCTCGAAAGATGGATCGGGCGCGACAGTTCGGTGCCCAACGCCTCGATCACGATCTCTTTGCGCGCCATCGATGCGGCCTGCTCCCACCCCACACTCATCGGCCCTTGAAGAACAGCGTCCTAAAGGTCGGCCCGCTCCCCACGACGAGGCGAGTGGTCTCGGAGGGGAGATCACAGATGGGATGGGGTCAAGGGTTCAGATGTCTTCGATTCTCTTTGTGCTACTCATCGCCACCCTTGTTTGGGTTTTGTTCTGCGCCGCTACATGGTTCCCTCCGTGGCCCAGCAGGGAGCAGGTGCTCGAGATTAGAGAGCAGCTCAGAGGATTGAAGATGCGCTCGAAGTTTCAGTACTGCATGGCGCTGATGATCGAATCGATCATCGCCTACCCAGTGCACGGTTTAGTGGTTTCGATCGGTCTTGCCGCGACCATCCTCAAGGTGATTGCAAAGGCGACCAGACCGATCAGCGCGCCTGCTTGCACGTCCGCGCCACCGGCTTGCATCCAATCCGACGAATCTACTGCGGTGGAAGGTGGCAAGCCGTAAGCGTCCGGCAAACCCAGCTTGCAGTCATCCGTCAGCCGAGCGTTGATACTGCCTAACGCCTTCGGGTTACCAGGGAGTCAGGTGGCCAGGCTCAACGAAGAGGCCGGATTCCTTGCCTTCCAACGCGTACTGGACCGGTAGCTTTGCGCCTTCATCCGGCGTCATCGTGCCGTAGCCCGTCAAGTCCGTTTTCACAAAGCCTGGACTGACTGAATTGACGACGATGCCAGTGTCTTTCAACTCCTCATTGAGCTGCACCGTGAGCATGTTCAAGGCTGCCTTGGACGCGTTGTAGCCGATGAACTGAGCCGAATAGTAGCTGGAGGTGGGGTCTCCATTGAGCGTCAGCGAACCCAGCGAACTGGACACGTTCACGATGCGGGCCGAAGGCGCCATCCGCAGCAGAGGCAGCATCGACTGCGTTACGGCCAGGGTGCCGATGAAATTGGTGTCCAGCACTCGGCGCACAGCGTCGAGAGAAGCCTTGCTCGGAGGCCCATCGACAGACTCGAAAACGCCGGCGTTGTTGACGAGGATGTCCAGCTTGCCGTGCTCGGACTGGATGTGGGATGCCGCAGCGGAAATGCTGGCCTGGTCGTTGAGGTCGAGGGCGATGGCGCTGACAGCCAGCCCATGCGCGTTCAGGGCCTCCACTGCGGCCCGGGCGCGTTCGGCATCCCTTGCACCGAGGATGACTCGCACGCCTGCTTGGGCGAGCTGTCGTGCGATTTCAAATCCAATGCCTTTGTTGGCGCCGGTGACCAGGGCGATACGTTGGTCAGTCATGAGAGAAGTCCTTTGCGTGGCGAAGTGGAACTAATATATGAGTCATTCTTCACCTCTGGAATTCGCTTTTGGCCAAGCGTGCCCAACCCTCTCTCAACCCGCGAAAGAAGCCACTTCAGGCCCGGGCCGCAGCGACGCTGGACGCGATTTTCGAAGCCACCATTCAGCTTTTGGTTGCAAGTGGAATTCATCGACTCACCACCACGCGTGTGGCCGAGCGCGCAGGCGTCTCAGTCGGGACGATGTACCAATATTTTCCGCACAAGGAGTCTTTGGTCTACGCGCTTAACGAGCGTTACCTCGAGGCTTTGGCCGACAGGATAGAAACCGCCTGCGCAAGCCAGCTGGGAGCACCCATCGGTGACATGGTCGAAGCGCTCGTAGAGACGTATTGGCGCGCCAAAACCGAAAAAGCGGATGTGACCCGGGCGTTGTACCGTTCCGTTGCAGAACTCGACAACCAACCGTTGATAGACGCGTTCGCACGCCGGGTCGATGCTGCAACGATGGCAATGCTCGAAAGCGCGACAGATGTGACGTTCAAGGACCTGAAGGGAGTGAATCTCACCTTGCTGACCGTCATCTTCGGCACGGTGCGCAACGCATTCGAGCGAAACTTGCCATCGTCGGCAGCTCAGGAGCTGCAACGGCAACTGGTGCTGATGTGCCGCGCCTACCTTACTGGCAGCGCGTGTGAATCCCGAGCACCCGTAGATTGGCAGTTGTAGCCGGCGAGAGTCCACCGATGCGGCAGCAACGGCAATGGGTCGCAAGGCGTGGCTCTTCGCGGGCAGCGAACTGGCCGGCCCGCGCGCGGCCATGGTGATGAGTCTGGTGCAGTCAGCCAGACTGCATGGGCATGACCCGTGGCTTTACCTCAAGGACGTGCTCGAGGGGCTGCTCGTACATCCGAACCATCGCATCGAAGAACTGCTGCCTCACCGCTGGAAGCCAGCTGCCTGACGCCGCGCCTCCGAGGGCGAATCAACGGACGAAGTACGGAGCCGCCTCTTGGTCTGCCTTTAGGCGGTAGGCCGCGATTTGAAGTGCATCGGCTTGTGCCAGCGCGGCCTTCAGTCCTTCCATATCGAGATCCCGACAGTACGCAGGTGCGCCTGGTTGCTGCCGCCACGAGTCGGCCAACGTACCGGCGTCGATAACGTCGAACCCGAGCGCCCGAATCAGGTCCTGGACGGTCTCTTTGGCTTGAGGCACATCTCCGGCGACGGAGAGGCAAACGCGACGCGGGTCACCAACTGGGACTCCGCGCGTAGCCAGACTTCCGGCAACGATGTTGTTGAATGCTTTAACCACCGGCCTGCCCAGAACGCGTGCCACCCATTCGCTATCGGTTAAGCCCTCGTCGATTTCAGCGATCCGTCCGTCCCGAGAGGGATAGTAGTTCCCCGTGTCGACGACGATTGCTGGCGTCGAACGGATGACCTCCCGAGGCAGGTTTAGCACCGCGCTTTGAGGAATGGTGATGATGGCGAGATCTTTTGCCCCAGCAGCCTGCTCCACAGTTGCTGCCCTCGCGCCCGTTTCTGCAGCGAGCGATGCGAGGGAAGCAGGGCCTCGCGAGTTAGCGATCGATACCCGATGCCCGAGGGCTCTCAAGTTTCGAGCGAGCGTGCTGCCGATGTTCCCCGAACCAATGATGCCAATATCCATTGTGGCTTCCCTTTCGCTGCGTTGACCACGCTGCATGAGTCGTTGCTGACGCTGCCAGAGATCACAGGCCACCCTACCACGACGGCCCTCGGCAGCGCCCGTAGCCGGGCGAAAACCTGACTCTGGTCGTTGCTTGGGGGCGCTGCCCCACCGGCGACACGCGGGACTATTGGTCGCACATCACCAAGGTCACGCTGAACGCTGAGCGCGACTGCGCTGTTTCAACGGCTTCGTGTCGCCAAGACATTCAACCGTTGGCTGCATGACTGAGGCGACAATTACCTTGACACGCGCCGACGGATCGAGGTCTCCCGCCGTCGTCAAGACGGTGTGCCCAGACGCTTACGATTGGCGAAGAGGTACGCGTGATGAGGCCGGGCGCTGCCGAAGACCTTGACCACGCGGGCCAGCGCCGTGTCGGTCCCGGCTCGCATGTCCAACGGCGTCGTGGCCATCCACACCGCGTCGACGCGGATCACCGCAACCAGTCCCGCAGCCAGGCCGCGCACTCTCGCGCTGCTGCGGCCGGCCAGACGATGTTCACCGTCGTACCCGTCCGCTGCAGTTCGATGCGGATCTCGCCCTCGGCCACCGGTGCCGTCAGCGCCAAGGGAACGAAGGCCGGGCTGACTTGCGGGCGGTCAAGCTGCGGCGGCTCCACCTTCGCCATCCGAGGTTCTGCATGCTGCGCATCAGTAACCCACTTGCGCAGCATATTCGCGTTCAGCCCATGCGCCAGGGCCACTGCAGCGATGGAGACGCCGGGTCGCAGGCACTCCTCGACGACCATCGCCTTGAACTCAACCCCGTGCCGTCGGCGACCACCTCCAAGGTTCGCGTCGGCAGTTCTGCCGGCCAGAGGCTCAGGTGACCGCAGCCGACCAATTTGGGGTCGGGCGACCTGCCATCACGGGGGACATGGTCAGACGGGTTAGCGCCGTGACTCACTACCTTCATCGCCCCTGATGAAGGTGGCGCCCTGCTTCGTTTTCACTTCCCCTATGATCGTGCCGTAGACGCGCAACACGCCCCCTTCATTCAAGGCGTCACCGGTGACCGTGCCATAGGAGAAGCATGTTCCTCCCACCCGCACCGTCACGCTGCCCACGCAGGGACCGAACAGTCTCAGCTCCCCTCCCTTATGGACAACGACGCCTGCAAGGGCGGGAGAGAACAATGCGAGTTTGGAGTGAACATGCAGGCACTCCTCTGCCGGGGTGTGCTGACAATGAAACCCCTCAAGCCCGTGCCATGGGGGTGCAGAACTCAAATCCGCCGTATGCGCTGCGACCCCCGCGTGCGGCACTGAGACCTCGCGGTCCCGCTCGATTTCTGAATCGTCAAGCACAACGAGCTCTCGCGAGTTCACCAGCTCGTGCAGGCTCCGTCGCCTCCTGACCTCATAGCGGAAGGCAAGAAGCACCAGACCTACTGATACCGCGATCAGCAGGGTTGAAGTCAGATAAGTCACAACCTGCATGGGAAAAGCTGAAGTGCAAGATAGGAAGTGCAAAGTCCCATCACGTGACTGCAAAGGGAAGGTCCAGTGGACATATTGTTTGTTGGCATCGAAGTGACGTGCCACATCTCTTGGGACGAAGCAGGCTAACCCCGACTGGATGACTTAAAACTCCGGCCTCGACCAGGACTGCTCCCGCTATTGGACGCAGCGGCGAGAACCACCGTGCGAAACCGGCGCTTCGCCATTTTCCGTCCACTCGGTACCGTGCGATCGACGCGCGCGCGCCGACCATGCAGAAATTCTCGAAGTCGAGAACCAGTGGACAGCTCTCGCGCCCAATCAACCATTCAAGCCACTCGGTCAGGTCACCGAGGCGCCCATCTCCCTTCGATGCACCCGAGGCACCGCGGCAAGCAAGGTGCGGGTGTAGGGATCGCGCGGCGTCTCCAACACTTGCGCCGCCGGCCCCGTCTCGACAATCCGGCCGGCTTGCATCACGGCCACCCGGTGCGCGACATATTCGACCGCCCCGATGTTGTGGGTGATGAACAGAAACGACAGACCCATGCTCGCCTGCAGCTCGCGCAGCAGGTTGAGGATCTGCGCCTGTACCGACACGTCGAGCGCCGAGGTCGGCTCGTCGCAAACGATAAGGCGCGGCTCGACCGCCAGCGCCCTTGCGATCGCCAGCCGTTGCCGCTGACCACCCGAGAACTCGTGCGGCCACCGCTGCAAGGCATCGGGCCGCAAGCCCACCTGCTCGACCAGCCGCTCGATCTGCGCACGCCGGGCGTTCGCATCCCACTCCGGCCGCAGCGACAGCAGCCCCTCTTCGAGGATCTCGGCCACCCGCATGCGCGGGTTCAACGACGCATACGGGTCCTGGAAGATGATCTGCACGTCGCGGCGTGCGGCACGCAAATCGTCGCCCTGCAAGCTGAACAGATCGCGCCCGCGCCACTCGGCGCGCCCTTCGATCAAGGCCTGGCCGCGCAGCAGCTGGACGATGGCCTTGCCGGTGGTCGTCTTGCCGCTGCCCGATTCGCCGACCAAGGCCAGGGTCTCGCCCTCGGCGATCTCGAGCGACACCTGTTTCACGGCCTCGAAATGGCTGTGCACCCGTTGCAGCAGGCCGCGGCGCAGCGGAAAGCGCACGGTGAGCTGCTCGACCTTCAGCAAGGGAGCCGACGGACTGCCGCCCTGCCCTGTGGTCGTCACCACCTCGACCCGACCGCCCCCGGCTGGCGACTCGGCGGCCGCCGCGCGCGGCTCATGGGGTGCGGACTGCGGAGCGTTGGGCTCGTACAGCACGCAGCGCACCATATGGGCCGGCGCCACCCGCTCCATCGGCGGAAGCACGGTGCGACAGTGCGGCATCGCCCGATCGCAGCGGGGCTCGAAGCGGCAGCCGGAAAACTCCATCCACAGCGGCGGCACGCTGCCGCGGATCGCCGCCAGCGGCTCGCCGCGCTTGCTCGCATCCGGCAAGGCGCTCAGCAGCAGCCGCGCATAGGGGTGCTTGGGCGCCGCAAAGAACTCGTCGGCCGGCGCCACTTCGACGATCTGCCCGGCATACATGAGGGCGACCCGATGGGCCATCCCGGCCACGATGCCGAGGTCGTGCGTGATCAACAGCAGCCCGAGGCCGCGCTCGCGCTGCAGTTCCCTCAGCAGGTCGAGGATCTGCGCCTGGATCGTCACGTCGAGTGCGGTCGTGGGCTCGTCGGCGACGATGAACTCGGGCTCGCCGGCCAGCGCGATCGCGATCATCACGCGCTGCTTCTGGCCGCCGCTGAGGCGGAACGGATATTCGTCGATGCGGCGCTCGGGCTCTGGCAGGCCGACCCGCCGCAACCACTCGATCGCCTTGGCGCGCGCCGCCGCACCGCGCAAAGGCGTGTGCGTCTCGATCGCCTCGATGATCTGGTCGCCCACCCGCATTACCGGGTTCAAGCTCGTCGACGGCTCCTGGAAGATCATCGCGATGCGACCGCCGCGCACGCTGCGCATACGGGCCTCGGGCCAGCCGAACAACTCGTCGCCGCCCAGCTCCAGCCGGCCGGCGGCGACACGGCCGTTGTCGGGCAGCAAGCGCATCAGCGCCAGCGCCGTCATGCTCTTGCCGCAGCCCGACTCGCCGACCAGCGCAAAGGTTTCGCCGCGCTCGAACGACAGCTGCAGGCCATCCACCGCGCGCACCAGGCCGGCGTCGGCCTCGAGTTCGACCGTCAAGTCCTTGATTTTCAGCATCGTGGTCACTCCTCAGGCGGCGGGACGCGTGCGGGTGGCCAGGCGGGCGCGGAACGAGCGCCCGCGCGGGTCGAAGGCCTCGCGCACGCCGTCGGCGAACAGGTTGGCCGCCAACACCAGCGTGACCATGAAGGCGAACGCGGCGCTCACCGACCACCACACCGTGGGCTCGCGCGACAGCTCGCTGCGCGCCAGGTTGATCATGCCGCCGAAGCTGTTCATCGACGGGTCGACACCGACGCCCACGTACGAGAGCACGGCCTCGTAGAGGATCAGCGACGAAAACTCGAGCACGGTGGTGATCAGCACCAGATGCATCACGTTGGGCAGGATGTGGCGGCCCATGATGCGCAGCGGCCCGACACCGAAGGCGGTGGCCGCCTGGACGAAGTCCAGCTCGCGCAGCTTGAGCGTCTCGGCCCGCAGCAGCCGGCACAGCGACGCCCAGCCGGTGACGCCCAGGATCAAACACAGCAGCAGGATGCGTACGTCGGAGCGCTCGGCGCCGGTCTGGAACAACTCGGGGTTCTTGTCGATGAAGACCTGCACCATCAGCACACAGGCGGCGATCAACAGCACATTCGGCACCGACGAGAGCGTGGTGTAGAGGTACTGGATCACTTCGTCGACCCAGCCCTTGAAATACCCCGCAGCAATGCCCAGCGCGATCGCGAACGGCAAGGTCGCGATGGTGGCGAGCGAGCCGATCACGAAGGCCGTGCGCACACTCTTCAGGGCCTGGTACAGCACATCGTTGCCGGTGCGGTCGGTGCCCAGCACGTGGTAGTGATCCATCCAGCCGATCACCGCGCCCGCCACGAGGGCGATCAGCGCGACGGTCACGGTCGCGGCGCGCCATGGCAGGTCGGTCTGGTCGCGAGCGAGCCGGGCCAGCACCACACGAACGCTACTCGCGTCGCGCCGCGCCACGCCGACGGCGATCAGGCCGACCAGCACCGCGGTCGACACCAGTCCCAGCAGCGCGCCGGTGAGCCCGCGCGAGACGACATCGCCGCCCCACTCGGCCGCCGGGTCCTTCAAGTGCGCGCCGCCGTGCGGCAGGCGCGGAAACGCGCGCGTGGGCCGGCCATCGACCTCCACCGTTTCCTTGACAAAACCGCGGTACGCCAAGGGCTCGGAGTAGGACGGCTCGCGCATCGCGATCTGGCGCGCCAACGCCAGGTCGAGCACCGACTCGACGCGCGGGTCGTAGGCCTGTTCGGCCTGCTGGCTGCCGCTGCTGGGCAAGGCGCGGCGGAAATGCAGGCTGTCGGCCAGTGCGACGACCAGGAACACCAGCAGCACCACGGCCGAGCACGCCGCGGCGGCATCGCGAAACACCGAGGCCCACTTGGCGCGCTGCGGCGGGCTGCGCCGCACCCGCGCGACATAGAAAGCGAGACATGCGACGAGCGCCCACAGCACCACGTCGGTCCACAACCAGACGAACTTGAAACCCATGGATGATGACCTTCTTCCTGGTTGTTCGGGCTTCAGCCCAGCCGCACGCGGGGATCGACCCAGGTGTAGGCCACGTCGATCAGCACGTAGGTCGCGATGTAGAGCAAGGAGCCGAGGAACACCATCGTGCGCACGATCGCGAAGTCCTGCGAGCCGATGGCCTCGATGACGTAAGTGCCCAGCCCCGGGATGCCGAAGAAGCTCTCGAACACCAGGCTGCCGAGGAAGACGTAAGGCAGGTAGGAGCCGGCGCTCGTGATGATGGGAATCAAGGCGTTGCGCAGCACGTGCCGCATCAACACGACATGCTCGGCGAGGCCTTTGGCGCGCGCGGTGCGTACATAGTCCTTGCCGACCTCTTCGAGGAACATGGCCCGGTACAAACGGGCCTCGCCGCCCAGGCGCGACAGCAGCGACAGCAGCACCGGCAGGATCAAGAACTTCACCGCGTCCAGCCCGCCGTCGTAGCCGGATATGGGCACCAGCCGCATCACCTTCGAGAACAAAAACTGCCCGAAGATGATGTAGAACAGGCTGGAAATCGACAGCATCAGCACGCACAGCACCACACCCCAGAAGTCGATGCGGCTGTGCCGGAAGAACACGAGCAAGAGCGCAAACGCCGTGCTGACCACCACTTGCAGCAAGAACAGCGGCACCGCGAGCTGCAGGCTGACGCCCATGCGGGTGGCCACCTGGTGGCCGATGTTGCCGGCGCTTTCGGCGTCGGCGCGGCCGAAGTCGAGCGCGAACAACGACACCGAACGGTCCCAGAACACGGTGTCGGTCAGCTTGTCCAGCCCTTCGCTCTCGGCATTCCAGTACAGCGGCTTGTCATAGCCGCGCTGTGCCTTCCACTTGGTGATCTGCTCGGCGGTGACACGCTTGCCGCCGATGTTCAAGCGCGCCATGTCGTCGGGCGTGTTGACCGTGAAGAACAGGACGAAGGTCAGCAGGTTGACGCCCAGCAGGATCAAAAAGCCGTAGCCGATGCGGCGGATGAGGTAGTTGAGCATCTCACGCCTCCTTCAGCACTTCGCCCCGGGCGGTGCGCAGGTCGCGCTCGCGGAAGCTGGCCCGCGCGCGCCACACCAGCAGGACCACGCCGAGCGCCAGCAACACCAGGGGCCACCAGACCGGCCGGTTCCATTGCGCCTGCAGCGCGGCGCGTTGAGCCGGGTCGATGCGGTAGTAGCGGGCCTGGTCGCGCAGCATCAAGCCAGGTTTGGCGTTGTAGACCCATTGCTGGTAGGCGCCCGACGAGTATGGGAAAAAGCCGAACGCCCACGGCGCGTCCTGCTGCAGGATGGCGACCATCTCGTCGATCACCTTCTGCTTCTCGGGGCCGTCGTCCATCAGGCGCAGCTGCGCATAACGGCGGTCGTACTCGGGGTTGGCATAGTTGGCCGCGTTTTCGCCGTCGTGCTTGGCCTTCGCGTTGGGGCCATAAAGCAGGAACAAAAAGTTCTCGGCATCGGGGTAGTCGGCCAGCCAGCCCCACCAGAAGATCTGCTGGCCACCCTTGCGCATCTTGTCCTGGAACTGGTTGTAGTCGGTCGCGCGCACCTCCAGCTGCACGCCCAGCTTGCCGAACTGCTTGACCACCCAGTCGATCTCGGACTTCAGCTCCGGCGTCGGCACCCGCTGGTAGTCGTAGTACAGCACCAGCGGCCGCCCGGTCTTGGCATCGCGCCCGTTCGGATAGCCGGCCTCGGCCAGCAGCTGCTTCGCCTGCGCGAGCGCGCGCCGCACCGGCTGTCCGTTCACCAGCTCGTGGGTCACCGGGTTGATGCCGGCCGGCGTGCCGTGGCGCGAGCCGAACAAGCCCGCCGGCAGCGGCGACATCGCCGTTTCGCCACCCTTGCGGGGAAACACGCGCGCGTACTCCTCCCAGTCGAGCGCGATCGACAAGGCGTGGCGCAGTTTGCGGTTGCGCTGCGCTTGCTCGGGCGTGTCGCCCTTGCCCACCACCGGGTCGAGCCAGTTGAAGCCGATGTACCAGTTGGTCATGTCGACCGTGCGCGGCAGCTTGAAGCCCTTCTCGGTGTACTCGCGCTCGACCGCCGGCGAGTCCTGCTTCTCGAGCGCGAACTCGATGCCGTACTCGGGCCGCTCGATCTCGGGCACGTCGTAATGGCCCTGGCGGAACTTGGCCTTCAGCGGCACGCCCTCTTTCTCGAGCGAGAACACCAGGGTGTCGATGAAGGGCATGGGCTTGCCGCAGTCGGCGAGCAAGCCGGCCTCGCGGTCGCTGGGCTGGCCTTCGCAGGGATAGGGGTCGGCGTGGTAGTGCGGATTGCGCTTGAGCACGTGGCGTCGGTCTTGCACGTACTCGGCCATCATGTAGGGGCCGGTGCCGACCGGCCAGACATTGAGCGTCAAGCCTTGCGCGGCCATGCCGGGCTGCGCGTAGAAGCGGTCGGCCTCCCAGGGCACCGGGGCCATGAAGACCATTGCCAGCCAGTACTTCCACTGCGGGTACTTGCCCTTCAAGCGCACCCGAAAGGTGTAGGGGTCGGGCGCCTCGGCACCGGCCAGCGGGTACTTGCGGAAGTCGAGGAACGGCAGGTCGAGGCTGGCGGGGTCGAGCCCTTGGCGCAGCTTCGCATCCTCGGTGCGGATCAGTTCGCCGTACTCCTTCAGGCCGATCACATGTTCGGAAAAGATGCCGAACACGGGCGCCTGGATGCGCGTGGTCGCGT
Organism: Caldimonas brevitalea; assembly: GCF_001017435.1. Classification (NCBI taxonomy): domain Bacteria; kingdom Pseudomonadati; phylum Pseudomonadota; class Betaproteobacteria; order Burkholderiales; family Sphaerotilaceae; genus Caldimonas; species Caldimonas brevitalea. The sequence continues at coordinate 2,829,544 of NZ_CP011371.1, read as the reverse complement.
GCCGCTTCAGCGCATAGACGAAATCGTCGGCCACCAGCTCGCGCGTGCCCTGCTGCTCGAAGTCCCACGGCGAGCGCTTGTCGGCCACGTCTTCACGCTGCAGGGCATGGTAGAGGTAGCGGCCCTGCTCGTCCTTGGCGAAGGCGGGGTGCGGCGCATATTTGACGCCGCGCTTGAGGGGAATGTCGTAGATGCTCTCGGCCACCTGCTCGCCCGGCGCGTTGTCGGGCAAGGGCTGGCCGTTGCGGTCGAGGTAGCGCGGCGTGACGAGGGCCGCTGCGGTCTTGGGGATCAGCTCGTAGGGCCGCTTCAGGTAGTGGTACCCGTAGAGCGGCTCATAGATCTGGTAGGTGTAGGGCGTCTCGTTGTTGGAATAGGACGCGGTCGGGTCGAGGTAGCGCGGCGAACGTTCGGTGAAGGCCGAGAACAAGGTGTTGGTCTCGGCGCTGCCGATCGGCTGCGGGCTGTTGTTGCAGCCCGCCAGCACGGTCAGGGCCAGCACGGCGAAAACGATCCACCACAGCCATCGCGGGGTGAGGCGCCGGAGCCACATCGCGGCGCGCGGGTCGGACAGTCCGGGACAACAACAAGATGGCATCGGCATCCTCCTGAACGCGGGGCATGATAAAGCCCCGCCGCCGCCCGGCCATGCAACTTCCCTACCAGGCCATCAAGACGTCCCGCCCCTGCACGACGAGTTGCACCTTGGCGCCCACCGGCAGCGTCACCTTGGTCGGCACATGGCCGAACGGCAGCCCCGTCAGGATGGGCGTGCTTGTCACGCTGCGCAAATAGTCGACGACGGTCTTGAGCGTGTAGCCGCGGTCGAGCGGCGAAGGTTTGTAATCGGTAAAACGGCCGAGCACGATGGCTTTCTGGGCATCGAGCACACCGGCCTGGTGCAAGTGCAGCAGGTTGCGCTCCACCCGGTAGGGATGCTCGTTGACGTCCTCGACGAACAGGATGCCGCCCTTGATGCGCGGCATGTGCCGGGTGCCGAGCAGCGAGCAGACCATCCAGAGGTTGCCGCCCCACAAGGTGCCCTTCAGGTCGAGGCCGTCGAAACCGGCCTCGGTCTTGAACCCGACCGCCTCGAGTTCGCCGCGCATCGCTTCGACAAAGCAGGCTTCGGTGACCTCGTCGACGCTTTCGCCGCCGAAATCGTAGTTGGCCATCGGGCCGGCATAGGTGACAGCGCCTTTGCTGTGCGCCAACAAGGCGAGTTGCAGCGCCGTGAAATCACTGTGGCCGACCCAGCGGGTGCCGGCCTCGATGCTGCGCTGCAGCGCAGCATAGTCGACGCCGTCCAACAGCCGGGTGAAGCCGTAGCCGCCGCGCGAGGACATCGCGATCGAGACGCCGCTCGCGGCGACGCGGTGCAACGCCGCCAGGCGGGTGGCATCGTCGCCGGCAAAACGCTGCGACTTGGCCAGCGCGCTGTCGTCCAGTTGCGTGTCGAAGCCGTGGGCCCGCAGGCGCTTGACGGCGAGCCGCAGCGTGGCTGCCTTGGCGATGACACCGGCGGCCGAGAAAACGGTGAGCGACAAGGGGCCGTCGTGGTCGTGCTGGCAGCCGTGGCCACACTCGTGGTCGTCGTGAGCGTGGGTGTGGACGGGGGCTGGAACGGTCAAGAGTAGTTCTCCGGGTCGGTCAGTTCACTCGCATCGCCGGTGGGGATGGGCTCGTCGGGCGGCGCCGCGGCGTCATCGAAGACGGCCGGGGTGGCCGGCGCGCGCCGTGTCTTGTGCAGCGCACGACGCTCCGCGAAGAAGCGCCGCAGCATGTCGCCGCAGGCGTCGGCCAGCACGCCGCCGATGACCTGCGTATGGTGGTTGAGCTGGCGCTGCGCGAACAGGTCGACGACCGAGCCGGCGGCGCCGGTCTTGGGGTCGAGCGCGCCGAACACCACACGTTTGAAGCGGGCGTGCATCAACGCCATCGCGCACATCGCGCAGGGCTCCAGCGTCACGTACAGCTCGCACTCGGGCAAGCGGTAGTTGCCCAGCAGCTGTGCCGCATGCCGCAAGGCGACGATTTCGGCATGCGCGGTGGGGTCGTGTTCGGTGATGGGGCGGTTGTAGCCAGTGGCGATCACCGTGCCTTGGCGCATGATCACCGCCCCCACCGGCACTTCGCCGACCAGCCAGGCGTTTTGCGCCTGGTCGAGCGCGATGCGCATCGCGTATTCGTCGGCCGGCGCGATCTCCGGTTTCATTGGACTAGCCTTTACTTGCCGTCGACGGCCGCGTCGAGGGCGCCCATGCGCTGCTGCGTCGCCTGGTCGACAGCGTCACGCAACTGCTCGATCTGTTCCGGGGACGGCCCCTTCAGGGAGGCTGCGGCAGCCGCGGCGGCGGCCGGCGCCACCTCCAGCTGGGGCAACTCGGCCAGCGGGCCCGAGGCCAGCTGCCGCTTGGCCGCCACGGCGACCACGATCACGAGCGCGACGAGCATCACGAGACTGAACAAGGCACGCATGCGAAGCTTTCGATGACAAACAAGGACCGAGCAGATGTTGTAGCACGGCGCTACAGCAGCGCCGAGACCACCGGTCGCCGCCGCCCCGCCGGAAGTCGGCGGGACGACGCCGGCCTTACTCCCATTCAATGGTGGCAGGCGGCTTGGACGACACGTCGTAGGTGACGCGGTTGATGCCACGCACCTCGTTGATGATGCGGCCGGAGACGCGCTTGAGCAGGCTGTACGGCAGCTCGGCCCAGTCGGCCGTCATGAAGTCGCTGGTCTGGACAGCGCGCAGCGCGACGACATAGTCGTAGGTGCGGCCGTCGCCCATCACGCCAACGCTCTTGACCGGCAAAAACACCGCAAAGGCCTGGCTGGTCAGGTCGTACCAGCTCTTGCCGCTGGGCCCGTCGACGGTGGCGCGCAGCTCTTCGATGAAGATCGCATCGGCGCGGCGCAGCAGCTCGGCATACTCGCGCTTGACCTCGCCGAGGATGCGCACGCCGAGACCGGGGCCGGGGAACGGGTGGCGGTAGACCATCTCGTGCGGCAGGCCGAGCGCGACGCCCAGCTCGCGCACCTCGTCCTTGAACAGCTCGCGCAGCGGCTCGAGCAGCTTCAGGCCCAGCGTCTCGGGCAAGCCGCCGACGTTGTGGTGGCTCTTGATCGTGGTGGCCTTCTTGGTCTTGCCGCCGGCCGACTCGATGACGTCGGGGTAGATGGTGCCCTGCGCCAGCCACTTCGCGTTGGTCAGCTTCTTGGCCTCGGCCTGGAACACCTCGACGAACTCGCGGCCGATGATCTTGCGCTTGGCCTCGGGGTCGGTCACGCCCTGCAGATGGCCCATGAACTGCTCGCTCGCGTCGACATGCACGACCTTGACGCCGAGGTTGCGGGCGAACATCTCCATCACCATGTGGCCTTCGTTCAGGCGCAGCAGGCCATGGTCGACGAACACGCAGGTGAGCTGGTCGCCGATGGCGCGGTGGATCAGCGCAGCGGCGACGCTCGAATCGACACCGCCCGACAGGCCCAGGATGACCTCTTCGTCACCGACCTGCTGGCGGATGCGCTCGACCGCCTCGGCGATGTAGTCGCCCATCACCCAATCGGGCTTGGCGCCGCAGATCTGCAGCACGAAGCGGTTGAGCATGTCGCGGCCCTTGAGGGTGTGCGTGACCTCGGGGTGGAACTGCACCGCATAGAAGCGCCGGTCTTCGTCGGCCATGCCGGCGATCTCGCACGACGGCGTTGAGGCCATGCGCTTGAAGCCGGGCGGCAGGCCGGTGACCTTGTCGCCGTGGCTCATCCAGACCTTGAGCATGCCGTGGCCCTCGGCGGTCGAGAAGTCCTCGATGGCTTCGAGCAGCTTGGTGTGGCCGTGGGCCCGCACCTCGGCATAGCCGAACTCGCGGTGGTCGCTCCACTCGACCTTGCCGCCCAGCTGGTTGGCCATGGTCTGCATGCCGTAGCAGATGCCGAACACCGGCACGCCCAGCTCGAACACCGCTTGCGGGGCGCGCAGGTCGTGCGCCTCGTAGGTGCTGCCGTGGCTGCCCGACAGGATGATGCCCTTGGGTGCGAACTGGCGCACGAAGTCGTCGGAGACGTCGTTGGGATGGATCTCGCAATAGACATGCGCTTCGCGCACGCGCCGTGCGATCAGCTGCGTGACCTGGGAGCCGAAGTCGAGGATGAGGATCTTGTCGTGCACGGTCGGGGCCTGTTCAAGAAAAGGAAAAGGCAGCACCCGGTGCTGCCTGCAGCTCGCGCAAGCGCGCGCTCATTCGACGCGATAGTTGGGCGCTTCCTTGGTGATCTGCACGTCGTGGACGTGGCTCTCGCGGATGCCGGCCGCGGTGATTTCGACGAACTCGGCCCGGTTGCGCATCTCTTCGATGCCGGCACAGCCGCAATAGCCCATCGAGGCGCGCAGGCCGCCGGCCATCTGGTACAGGATGGCGACCACCGAGCCCTTGTAGGGCACGCGGCCCTCGATGCCCTCGGGCACGAACTTGTCGGCGTTGGGGTTGACGGCTTCGTCGTTCTCTTGGAAGTAGCGGTCGGCCGAACCGGCCTTCATCGCGCCGATCGAGCCCATGCCCCGGTAGCTCTTGTAGCTGCGTCCCTGGTAGAGGATGACCTCGCCGGGCGCCTCTTCGGTGCCGGCGAACATGCCGCCCATCATCACGGTGCTGGCACCGGCCGCGATGGCCTTGGCGATGTCGCCCGAATAGCGGATGCCGCCGTCGGCGATCAGGGGCACGCCGGAGCCTTTGAGCGCGGTGGCGACATTGTCGATCGCAGTGATCTGCGGCACGCCGACACCGGCGACGATGCGGGTGGTGCAGATGGAGCCGGGGCCGATGCCGACCTTGACGGCGTCGGCACCATGCTCGACCAGCGCCAGCGCGGCGGCACCGGTGGCGATGTTGCCGCCGATGACGTCGACGTCGGGGAAGTTCTGCTTGACCCAGCGCACCCGGTCGAGCACGCCCTTGCTGTGGCCGTGCGCGGTGTCGACCACGATCGCGTCGACACCGGCCTTGACCAGCAGTTCGACGCGCTCTTCGGTGCCCTCGCCCACACCGACCGCGGCGCCGACGCGCAGCTTGCCGTGCGAGTCGCGGGCGGCGTTCGGGAAGGTGGTCTGCTTGGTGATGTCCTTGACGGTCATCAGGCCGCGCAACTCGAAGGCTTCGTTGACCACCAGCACGCGCTCGAGCTTGTGCTTGTGCATCAGGGCCTTGCCCTCGGCGAGCGAGGCGGTTTCGCTGACGGTGACGAGCCGCTCACGCGGCGTCATGATGTCGCGCACCGGCACGTCGAGGCGGGTCTCGAAACGCAGGTCACGGCCGGTGACGATGCCCACCACGGTCTTGCCCTCGAGCACCGGGAAGCCCGACACGCCATGCTGGCGCGACAGCTCCATGACCTGGCGCACGCTGAGCGTGGGCGGGATGGTGATCGGGTCGCGCAGCACGCCCGACTCGTAACGCTTGACCTTGGCCACCTCGGCCGCCTGCAGCTTGGCGCTCAGGTTCTTGTGGACGATGCCGATGCCGCCTTCCTGGGCGATCGCGATCGCAAGGCGCGCCTCGGTCACCGTGTCCATCGCGGCGGACACGAGTGGCAGGTTCAGCGTGATATTGCGGGAAAGGCGGGTCGCAAGAGACGTGTCGCGGGGCAACACTTGGGAGAAAGCCGGCACCAACAGAACGTCGTCGAAGGTGAGCGCTTTACCGAGCAGGCGCATGAGAAAGCTCCAGACGCAAAAGCGAATTATACGGATGTGGGGGCATCGCGTGCAGCCGGGCCCCGCGCTGCCTTGGCGGCGCCAAGCGTGGCATTGGTCACACAGGACGTGCCCGGCAGCCCGGCGGGCCTTGGTCGGCCCTGCCCCGGCCGCTACACTGCCCCGCATGAAAAACGTCTCGCTTCGCGTGCTGACCGCCGTCGTCGGCATGACGCTCGGCCTCGCCGCCAGCCTGCCCGCGGCGGCTCAATGGAAGTGGCGCGACGCCAGCGGCAAGGTTCAGTACAGCGACCGCCCGCCACCGGCTTCAGTGACCGACAAAGACGTGCTGCAGCGACCGGCCGGCGCACGCAAGGCGACGCCGCCCGTACCAGCGACCGAAGCCTCCGCGCCCGCGGCCCCGGTGGCCAAGCCGGCCGCGCCGGGCGTCGACAAGGAACTGGAAGAGCGGCGCAAGAAGGAAGCGCAGGAGCAAGAAGCCAAGGCCAAGGCCGAGGAAGAGCGCCTCGCCAAGGCACGTGCCGAGAACTGCACGCGTGCCAAGAACTACCAGCAGACGCTGGACAGCGGCATCCGCATCGCCCGCACCAATGAAAAGGGCGAGCGCGAAATCCTCGACGACGCGGCCCGCGCCAAGGAAGTCGAACGCGCGAAGCAGGTCATTGCGAGCGACTGCAAGTAGTCGTCGGTAGACCCGCGCTCCGGCGGCGTGGAGGCAGCTTCTTTCAGCTGCCCTGCGTCCTCGTCCCGGCCTTGCGCTCGCGGTGGCCGCGATAGCGCAAGCGCCGCGCCTCTTTCGGATCGACTTTCAGGGGCCGGTAGACCTCGACACGGTCGCGGTCGCGCAGGGGGTCGCTCAAGCCCTTCAGACGCCCCCACACACCCACCCGTGGTTGCGCGAGGTCGATCTCCGGGTGCCGCGCCAGGACACCGCTGGCGCGCAGCGCGTGCAACACGGTGGCGCCTGGCGCGAGCGTGAGGTTGACGCTGTCGATCTCACCGGGCGCGGGGCTGTAGACCACCTCGACGCGGCACCGGTCGCCCGAACCCTCATCGGGGGCCATAGACTTGCTCGGCGCGACGCACGAAGGAGTCGACCAGGGTGTTGGCGATGCGGTCGAACACCGGGCTGACGAGCGCTTGCAGCGCGCCGCTGGAGAAGGCGTAGCGCAGGTCGAGCTCGACCTTGCATGCGGGCGGCCCCGAAGCGCCGCCGCTCAGGCCGTTGAAACGCCAATTGCCCTCCAGCAGCGAGAATGGGCCGTCGACCAGCGTCACCACCACACTGCGCCCGGGATCGTGCGTGTTGCGGGTGGTGAACGCGTGGCGCATGCCGGCATAGGCGAGCGTGAGCCGGGCCGTCATCTCGTGGTCGGCCTCCGCCAGCACTTCCGCCTTCTCGCACCAGGGCAGGAACTTGGGATAGTCGCTGACCCGGGTGACCAGCTCGTACATTTCCTGCGCGGAGTACCAGAGCAGGACGGACTTCTTGACGTGCTTCATAGAATGCACGGATTGTAGTGAGGGCCTGTCCGCACAGGAACGTATCGCGAAATCGCCTGCGCAGTGTCGTGAGGCAGGCCAACTGCACGAAGCCCGTACGAGCCCTCGGGGCTGCCACTGCAGCCCGGGCCAGCCGGGTTCAGCCCAGCGGCGCTACAGCTTCGACCGTCGCAATGTGTTCCCGCCCTCGCCGAGCAGCCAACGCCGCACGGTCCGCCCGAGTTTGTCCACCGTACAGGGTTTTGTCAGAAAGTCATCCATGCCGGCGGCACGTGCCTCCTCGGCGTTGCTTGCAAGCGCATTGGCGGTGAGCGCAATGATCGGTACACGGCCCCGCCCGCGCTCCCGCTCGATGGTGCGCCAGCGTTGGCACACCTCGTAGCCCGACAGGCCCGGCAACATGCAGTCCATCAGCACCAGGTCGTACCCGTCGGCCTCGAGGCGACGCAGGGCCTCCTCTCCGTCGGTCGCAACGTCGCAAGCGCAACCCAGCCCGGCCAGCTGCGCCTCGAGCACAAGTCCATTCACCGGGTTGTCTTCGACGACCAAGATGCGCGGTGCCCCGACTTCGGGCAGAGGCTGTAACGGGTCGGCTGGCACGAGCGGAGCGGCACCGCTGTGCGCAAAGCGCAGTTCCGGGGGCTCCTGCCGCGGGCCAGGCACCGGCACAGCCTGGGCAAGGGGCGTCGGCAACTCGAACCAGAAACTCGTGCCTTCGCCCGGGGTGCTGCAGAAATCGATGCTGCCGCCCATCAGTTGCACGAGACGTTGAGAAATGGCGAGCCCCAAGCCTGTGCCGCCATGACGCCGGGCAATCGAGCTGTCCAGTTGGCGGAAGGGCTGGAACAGGCGCTCCCGGGCTTCAGGTGGAATCCCCGGACCTGGATCGTCGACCTGGAAGCGCAGCGTGGGCGGCTCGCTGACTCCCTCGCCGCTGCCGAAGCGGGCCGTCAGGCGCAGATGGACGGTGCCGGTGGACGCGAACTTGACGGCATTGCTGACCAAGTTGCTCAACACTTGCCGCACACGGTCGGGGTCGCCGATCACACCGTGCGGCACCCCGGGGTCGATGTCGATTGTGAGCTCCAGGCCTTTGCTGCCGGCATAGCTCAGAAACAGGTCGCGGACTTCCTCCAGCAAGTGCCGGGGGTCGAACGCTTCCGCGCCCACATGCAGCTCGTTGGCCTCGATCTTGGACAGATCGAGGATGTCGTTGAGGATGCCGAGCAGCGACCGGCTCGAACGCAGCAGCGTTTCGGCGAGGGCGCGCTCGCGTTCGCCCAGCGGCGCCCGCACGAGCAAGTCGGCAGTGCCCAGGATGCCGTTCATCGGCGTGCGGATCTCATGGCTCATCGTTGCCAGAAAGTCAGACTTGGCGCGGCTCGCCGCTTCGGCGGCCACGCGCAGCCGCTCGGCCTCTGCCAGCATCTGCTCGCGGCGGGTGGCCTCGTCCTCTAGCGCGGCCATCGCTTCCTTCAGGTGATGCACCGACGGGAGACCCAAGGCTTGTGGCACCAACCGGATGAGCGCGAACGCAGTGAGCACGGACGCGGCCGCGGTGACCACTTTCACGCTGCCGGACAACCAGTAGTTCGGCCGCCACACCGTCCACACCTCCATGAAATGAGTGGTACCGCAGCTCACGATGAACAACGCGAACAGCAGGAACATCCAGTTGAAGGGCAGGTCTCCTCGTCGGCGCACCAGGTGCATCAGGGTCAGCGGGATCGTCACGTAGGCCAGCCCGATCACCGCGTCGCTGATCACATGCATGCTGAGCAGCGTGGGGCTCCAAGTGAAGCAGTAACCGTGCGGCAGTAACCGATCGGCGACGCTTTTGTCCTGCCAGAAGCTGAGAACCAGTCCCGTGCTGACGGCCATCAGCCCGACGACATGCCAAGGCTTTGGGATGAACGGTTTCATGGAGAGGATCCTCGGAGGTTGCGGAGCGGACCAGGGACGCGGTGCGACCCGCCAGGCGCCAAGGTGCGTGAGCACTGCTGTACGGGGACACACATCCCCAAGGGTCGGAAGATGGGTAGCGGAACGGTGGAGAGAGGCAAGGTGGCCCTCACCGCGGCACCGGCAGAATGAGTGGCAGCGCACCTGTTCCCCGCGTGTGCCGTGTCAGGGGCCGGCCCACGTGATAGGGCAGCCGACGCAATTCGGTGGTGGCGCTCGACGTCGAGGACGGGTCGTACAGCGAACGTGGCATCTATCGCGACGTGACCTCGGGTTTCCCCAAAAGGGCGGTCGCCCAGCTCTCTGCAGACGCAGCAGCAGCCAGCGTGCCCGAGCTCGTCGCCGGCTGAACCCGGCAGGGTTGCTGTGGAAGCGCCAAGCGCTCGTCCGGTGGGAGTACCGCCGCGGCCAGGTCCTCGTCAGCGCGCAGCTTGCCTGCATCACGGGGCTGGCTGCTCAAGCGATTTCGAGATGGGTTCTAATAGCCCGCGTGCGGGCTATGAGTGTCAACCAGCCGGCCCTAGACCCAACCCCCCAACTTCTGACCCATGTCCATTGCTGAAAACAGGAAAGCCCGGTTCGACTACCTGATCGAGGAGCGCTTCGAGACCGGTGTCGTGCTCGAAGGCTGGGAGGTCAAGGCGATCCGCTCGGGCCAGGTGCAACTGACCGACGGCTATGTGGTGGTGCGCGACGGCGAGCTGTACCTGATCGGCTGCCGCATCAACGCGTTGCGCTCGGCGTCGACCCATGTGAAGCCCGAGGCCGACCGGACCAAGAAGCTGCTGATGCACAAGGATCAGATCCGCCGCCTGATCGGCAAGGTCGAGCAAAAGGGCTACACGCTGGTGCCGCTCGACCTGCATTACAAGGCCGGCCTGGTCAAGGCCGAGATTGCGCTGGCCAAGGGCAAGCAGCAGCACGACAAGCGCGAAACCGAGAAGAAGCGCGACTGGGAGCGCGAAAAGGGCCGTTTGATGCGGCACAAGGTGTCGTCGGGCCCGAAGAGCGAGGGCTGAGGACGCGCCCTGCTCCTCCTCCTTCTCAGCCGTGTAGCGCGTCGAGCGCGGCGCGCAGGTCTTCGATCAAGTCATCCGGCCGTTCCAGGCCGATCGAGAACCGCACCAGGGTGCCGCGCCACGGCCACCGGGTGGCGCTGCGCATGGCCGGGACGTCGTAGGGCACGGCCAGGCTGACCGGGCCGCCCCACGAATAGCCGATGCGGAACAATTTGAGCGCGTCGACGAAGGCGTCGACGCGGGCCGGCGCAAAACGCTCGTCGAAGACGACCGAGAACAGCCCTGCAGCACCGTGGCACAGGCGCGCCCAATGCGTGTGGCCGGGGGACTCGGGGAAAGCCGGGTGCAGCAGCTGCGTCACCTCGGGCCGCTGGCGCAGGAAGTCGGCCACCTGCCGAGCCGCCGCGTCGTGCGCCTGGTAGCGCAGCGCGAGCGTCGGCAGGCCGCGCAGCACCAGTTCGACGTCGTTGGCGCCGACGCCCAAACCCAGGCGCATGTGCGCAAACTTCAGCTTCAGATGCAAGGCTTCGTCGACGGTGGTGACGGCGCCCATCAGCACGTCACCGCCCCCCGAGGGGTATTTGGTGAGTGCGTGAACCGAGATGTCGACACCCGACGGCGCGGGGCCGGCGGCGCCCAAGGCGAACGGATTGAACGCGAGGCCGGCGCCCCAGGTGTTGTCCAACGCCACGGTCACGCCCCGCTCGCGGCAGGCGCGCACCAAGCCGACCAGGTCGGGGAACTCCATCGTCACCGAGCCGGGCGCTTCGAGCCAGGCCAGGCGGGTGTGAGGACCGATCAGCGCCGCGAAGGCGCCGGCGTCCATCGGGTCGTAGAACCGGTGACGCACACCCCAAGCTTCGAGCTCGTGGCGGGCCAGCTCCTTGTTGGGGCCGTAGGCGTTGTCCGGTATCAGCACTTCGTCGCCCTGGCGCAGCAAGGCGGCGTTGACCAGCGCGATGGCGGCCAGGCCGCTCGGCGCCAGCAAGGTCTGGCGGCCCCCCTCGAGCGTCGCGATGCGCTCCTCCAGCGTGAACGTGGTGGGGGTACCGTGCAGCCCGTAGGTGTAGCCGGTCTTCTCCCGCCAGTTGCGCGCGCGCAGCGCAGCCACGTTGGGGAACACGACCGTGGAAGCCTTGTAGACTCCCGGCGCCAGCCCCTCGAAGCCTGCGGGCGGCTGGTAGGCATGGTGGATCAGCGCGGTGCTGGACACCGGCGGTTCTGCCGCTTTTTCCGTCATCGCCGTTGCGCCGCTCAGATCGGCATGCCGATCAGGTCGTGGCCCTGCACGCCGACGATGCGCGCGCGCGTGAACTCGCCGACCTTGAGCGTCTTGGAGGCTTTTTCGGGCGGCAACAGCTTCACGGTGCCGTCGATCTCGGGCGCGTCGGCATAGCTGCGCCCCACGCCACCCTTGCGGCCCAGCGCCGGGGCCGAATCGACCAGCACCTGCATGGTCGCGCCGACCCGGCGCTTGAGTTTCTGGATCGAGACTTCCTCGGCGACGGCCATGAACCGCGCCTGCCGTTCCTGGCGTACTTCGTCGGGCAAGGCGCCGGCCAGTTCGTTGGCACTCGCGCCTTCGACCGGCGAGTAGGCGAAGCAACCGGCGCGGTCGATTTCGGCCTCGCGCAAAAAGTCGAGCAGGTATTCGAACTCCGCCTCGGTCTCGCCCGGGAAGCCGGCAATGAAGGTGCTGCGGATGACGATTTCCGGGCACAGCTCGCGCCAGCGCAGGATGCGCTCCAGGTTTTTCTCGCCGTTGGCGGGGCGCTTCATGCGCTTCAGGACATCGGGATGCGCATGCTGGAACGGCACGTCCAGGTAAGGCAACAACTTGCCTTCGGCCATCAGCGGCACCACGTCGTCGACATGCGGATACGGGTAGACGTAATGCAAGCGCACCCAGGCGCCGTGCCGCTCTGCCATTTCGCCGAGCGCCTGCACCATGTCCAGCATCCGCGTCTTGACCGGTTTGCCGTCCCAGAACCCGGTGCGGTACTTGACGTCGACACCGTAGGCGCTGGTGTCCTGGCTGATCACCAGCAGTTCCTTGACGCCCGATTCGAACAGCCGCTGCGCCTCGCCCAGCACATCGCCGATCGGCCGCGACACCAGATCGCCGCGCATGCTGGGAATGATGCAGAACGAACAGCGGTGGTTGCAACCTTCGCTGATCTTCAGGTAGGCGTAGTGCCGGGGGGTCAGCTTGACGCCTGCCGCCGGCACCAGATCGATGAACGGGTCATGCGGCTTCGGCACGTGCAGGTGCACCGCGTCCATCACCTCGTTCGTCGCATGCGGCCCGGTGACGGCCAGCACCTTCGGGTGCACCTGCTGCACCAGGTTGCCGCCGCCCTCCCCCGCCTTGGCGCCCAGGCAGCCGGTGACGATCACCTTGCCGTTTTCGGCAAGCGCCTCGCCGATGGTGTCGAGGCTCTCTTTCACCGCGTCGTCGATGAAGCCGCAGGTGTTGACAATCACCAGGTCAGCGCCCTGGAAGGTCTTGGAGGTGTCGTATCCCTCGGCGCGTAGCTGCGTCAGGATCAATTCGGAATCGGTCAAAGCCTTCGGGCAGCCGAGGCTGACGAAGCCGATTTTGGGGGCGGCCGTGGTCGGGGGCAGTACGGCCGTGGCGGTATCTTGAGTCATCCCGCGATTTTCGCCGATCCGGGCCGCCCGCGGGCACCGCTGTCAACGGTTCTGTGGAGGAAAACCCGGGAAGCCAGGAATCAACGACTCCGCCTGCTTCTGCATTTGCTCCTGCATCTGCACGAACATGTTCTTCGACTGCTCGAGGTAGTTCGTCATCAGACCCTGCATCATCGGCGCCTGCACGTTCATGAACTGGGTCCACATCTCGGCATTCAGGCCTTTGGGGTCGTACACGCCCTTGGATTGCTCGGCGAACCGGCTTTGCATGTCGATGAAGGCCTGAATGTTCTTCTCTAGATAGGTGCCCATCAGGCCCTGCATGGTGTGGCCATAGAAGCGGATGATGTGGGCCAGCATGCGGGTGGAAAACATGGGCACGCCGCCCGTTTCCTCTTCGAGAATGATCTGCAGCAGGATGCTGCGCGTCAGGTCTTCATTCGTCTTCGCGTCACGCACCACGAAGTTTTCACCCGCCAGCACCATTTCCTTGACGTCCGCCAGCGTGATGTAACTGCTGGTCTCGGTATCGTACAACCTGCGGTTCGGGTACTTCTTCAGGGTGCGCACGCCCGGTTCGGCTGCGTCCTGCCCCGCAGCCGCACTGCGTTTGGCTTGTGCCATGTCTCAATCTCCAACGACGTGCAGCGTGGTGCACAGCACAAGGATTCTAGGGGGGGCACCCGCGCACCTTGGAGAAGGGTTTCCCCGTGGCTGGCTGTAGAAAATGTCGAGCCCGAACCCGCGGCGGCTGGAAAAGTGCGGTTTTGACCGCCGTCCGACACTCGGATCACTCAGGGCAAATCCGGACGCTTGTGGGCCGGAGCGCTAGCACGGCATCCCCTGCCCCAGTTCTCGGTTGAGAGGCAAGGATTCGGCGATCGACCCCAAGAGCAAATATGCAGACGGGAACGCTGCAGGGAATCCGTCGCAAAGAGGGGCGTGAGCACCTGTGGCTTCACTCAGGCTTCGCCCGAGACTCCACCACGCTTCATACCGCGGCAGGCGGATCGGTTCCAGCGGCACCAGCAAGCGCTGCCGCCAGGACTCGCCACCAGCACAAGCCGGGACGCCCCGTGGCGTTACCGGGGCCTTTTCCGCGGCCCGCGAACGATGGTCGGCACATTCACGGTTTTTGTGCTCCACGCGTCGGTTCGGTAGCCGGCGAAAGCAAAGACGAATATGGACCCGCAAAAGCAAAACCCCACCGACTGCGAGAGTGGGTGGGGTTTTGAGGGATAACAGCCTGACGATGTCCTACTTTCACACGGGAATCCGCACTATCATCGGCGCTGAGGCGTTTCACTGTCCTGTTCGGGATGGGAAGGAGTGGGACCACCTCGCTATGGTCATCAGGCATAACTGGTTGCCGTCGTGCGGCGCCGCGGGAGGCGGCGTGGTGCAAGACGACCAATTCGTAGAGTTTGAACTGCAGCGCTCTTTAATGGCGCTGCAGTGAATCAGCAGAATTTGATTGCGTACCAGAGGTGAGCGACGCGTTGGCGTGCTACCTGGCATAACAGCTTAAAGACTCCACCTTGAAGGCTGTGAGGCACATCAAAGTTATAGGGTCAAGCCGCACGAGCAATTAGTACTGGTTAGCTTAACGCATTACTGCGCTTCCACACCCAGCCTATCAACGTCCTGGTCTTGAACGACTCTTCAGGGGGCTCAAGGCCCCGGCAAGACTCATCTTGAGACGAGTTTCCCGCTTAGATGCTTTCAGCGGTTATCTCTTCCGCACTTAGCTACTCGGCAATGCCACTGGCGTGACAACCGATACACCAGAGGTGCGTCCACTCCGGTCCTCTCGTACTAGGAGCAGGCTCTCTCAATCTTGCAGCGCCCACGGAAGATAGGGACCAAACTGTCTCACGACGTTTTAAACCCAGCTCACGTACCTCTTTAAATGGCGAACAGCCATACCCTTGGGACCGGCTACAGCCCCAGGATGAGATGAGCCGACATCGAGGTGCCAAACACCGCCGTCGATATGAACTCTTGGGCGGTATCAGCCTGTTATCCCCAGAGTACCTTTTATCCGTTGAGCGATGGCCCTTCCATACAGAACCACCGGATCACTTAGTCCTACTTTCGTATCTGCTCGACTTGTCAGTCTCGCAGTTAAGCACGCTTTTGCCTATGCACTATCAGCACGATTTCCGACCGTGCCTAGCGTACCTTCGAACTCCTCCGTTACGCTTTGGGAGGAGACCGCCCCAGTCAAACTGCCTACCATACACTGTCCCCAACCCGGATCACGGGCCAAGGTTAGAACCTCAAACACACCAGGGTGGTATTTCAAGGACGGCTCCACGGCACCTAGCGGCACCGCTTCAAAGCCTCCCACCTATCCTACACAGATCTGTTCAAAGTCCAATGTAAAGCTACAGTAAAGGTTCATGGGGTCTTTCCGTCTTTCCGCGGGGAGATTGCATCATCACAAACATTTCAACTTCGCTGAGTCTCTGGAGGAGACAGTGTGGCCATCGTTACGCCATTCGTGCAGGTCGGAACTTACCCGACAAGGAATTTCGCTACCTTAGGACCGTTATAGTTACGGCCGCCGTTTACCGGGGCTTCGATCAAGAGCTTGCACCCCATCACTTAACCTTCCGGCACCGGGCAGGCGTCACACCCTATACGTCGACTTTCGTCTTTGCAGAGTGCTGTGTTTTTATTAAACAGTCGCAGCCACCGATTCTCTGCGACCCCGTTTGGCTCCCCTTGTACAGGTTCACCTACTAAGGGCACACCTTCTTCCGAAGTTACGGTGTCAATTTGCCGAGTTCCTTCTCCAGAGTTCTCTCAAGCGCCTGAGAATACTCATCACGCGCACCAGTGTCGGTTTGCGGTACGGTCGTGTGTAGCTGGAGCTTAGTGGCTTTTCCTGGAAGCAGGGTATCACTCACTTCAGCGGCAAGCCGCCTCGTCATCACCCCTCATCTAAGCCCGGCGGATTTGCCTACCAGGCACGACTACAGGCTTAAACCGGGACATCCAACACCCGGCTGAGCTAACCTTCTCCGTCCCCACATCGCACTACACATCGGTACAGGAATATTGACCTGTTTCCCATCAGCTACGCATCTCTGCCTCGCCTTAGGGGCCGACTCACCCTACGCCGATGAACGTTGCGTAGGAAACCTTGCGCTTACGGCGAGGGGGCTTTTCACCCCCTTTAACGCTACTCATGTCAGCATTCGCACTTCTGATACCTCCAGCATCCCTCTCGAGACACCTTCACAGGCTTACAGAACGCTCTCCTACCGCGCACATTGCTGTGCACCCGCAGCTTCGGTAACTGGCTTAGCCCCGTTACATCTTCCGCGCAGGACGACTCGATCAGTGAGCTATTACGCTTTCTTTAAATGATGGCTGCTTCTAAGCCAACATCCTGACTGTTTTAGCCTTCCCACTTCGTTTCCCACTTAGCCAATTTTAGGGACCTTAGCTGGCGGTCTGGGTTGTTTCCCTCTTGTGTCCGGACGTTAGCACCCGGTGCACTGTCTCCCAAGCTGTACTCATCGGTATTCGGAGTTTGCAATGGTTTGGTAAGTCGCCATGACCCCCTAGCCATAACAGTGCTCTACCCCCGATGGTAATACTTGAGGCACTACCTAAATAGTTTTCGGAGAGAACCAGCTATTTCCAAGTTTGTTTAGCCTTTCACCCCTATCCACAGCTCATCCGCTAGTTTTGCAACACTAGTCGGTTCGGACCTCCAGTAAGTGTTACCTCACCTTCATCCTGGCCATGGATAGATCACTTGGTTTCGGGTCTACACCCAGCGACTGAACGCCCTATTCGGACTCGGTTTCCCTGCGCCTTCCCTATTCGGTTAAGCTTGCCACTGAATGTAAGTCGCTGACCCATTATACAAAAGGTACGCCGTCACCCCGGAGGGCTCCGACTTTTTGTATGCATGCGGTTTCAGGATCTATTTCACTCCCCTCCCGGGGTTCTTTTCGCCTTTCCCTCACGGTACTAGTTCACTATCGGTCGATTACGAGTATTTAGCCTTGGAGGATGGTCCCCCCATCTTCAGACAGGATTTCACGTGTCCCGCCCTACTTGTCGCACGCCTAGTTCCACAACCAACTTTTTTCATACAGGGCTATCACCTGCTATGGCCGGCCTTTCCATGCCGTTCTGATAAGTCGACTGCTAAAACGTGCAGGCTGGTCCGATTTCGCTCGCCACTACTTTCGGAATCTCGGTTGATGTCTTTTCCTCGAGCTACTGAGATGTTTCAGTTCACCCGGTTCGCCTCGCATACCTATGTATTCAGTATGCGATACCCCTAAGGGTGGGTTTCCCCATTCGGAAATCTCCGGATCACAGCTAATTTGCCAGCTCCCCGAAGCTTATCGCAGGCTATCACGTCCTTCGTCGCCTGTAATCGCCAAGGCATCCACCACATGCACTTAGTCACTTGACCCTATAACTTTGACGCCTCTCAGCGTCGTCAAGGACTGTCTGAGCGATGGCTCGCTCAGTTGAGTATTTACGCGTTATGCCGTCTTCAAACTCGCTTTTAATTCACGAATTGAAGTCTGGTGACGCAATCAAATGTTGTTGGCGGCACGGTCCGCCATGAAGCGGTTTCCGCCAACAACGCTGATTCGACTCTACGAATTGTTAAAGAACAACAGCCGTTCTCACGAACCGCTAACGCCAGCAATCTTCCAATTGCTCGCGTTAACGTTCTGAACAGAGTGACCGCCCTTTTGGCGGCGGTGGTGGAGGATGACGGGATCGAACCGACGACCCCCTGCTTGCAAAGCAGGTGCTCTCCCAGCTGAGCTAATCCCCCAACATGTCTCATGCAGAAGGATGGTGGGTCTGGTTGGATTCGAACCAACGACCCCCGCCTTATCAAGACGGTGCTCTAACCGACTGAGCTACAGACCCGTTTTCACTTCTGCGTGAAGCGCGTCTGCGGCTCGCGTCAACCCAGGACCAACTCTCGTCAGCCCCGCCAGCTTCCGCCTGCCGGTTCACGTTCACTCACTGTCGTCAACAACAACAGCCGATAAGTGTGGGCGCAAGAATTTGAGTGCTTCTGTGTTACCAGAAAGGAGGTGATCCAGCCGCACCTTCCGATACGGCTACCTTGTTACGACTTCACCCCAGTCACGAACCCTGCCGTGGTGATCGCCCTCCTTGCGGTTAGGCTAACCACTTCTGGCAGAACCCGCTCCCATGGTGTGACGGGCGGTGTGTACAAGACCCGGGAACGTATTCACCGCGGCATGCTGATCCGCGATTACTAGCGATTCCGACTTCACGCAGTCGAGTTGCAGACTGCGATCCGGACTACGACCGGTTTTCTGGGATTAGCTCCCCCTCGCGGGTTGGCAGCCCTCTGTACCGGCCATTGTATGACGTGTGTAGCCCTACCCATAAGGGCCATGATGACCTGACGTCATCCCCACCTTCCTCCGGTTTGTCACCGGCAGTCTCATTAGAGTGCCCTTTCGTAGCAACTAATGACAAGGGTTGCGCTCGTTGCGGGACTTAACCCAACATCTCACGACACGAGCTGACGACGGCCATGCAGCACCTGTGTCCAGGTTCTCTTTCGAGCACTCCCACATCTCTGCAGGATTCCTGGCATGTCAAGGGTAGGTAAGGTTTTTCGCGTTGCATCGAATTAAACCACATCATCCACCGCTTGTGCGGGTCCCCGTCAATTCCTTTGAGTTTCAACCTTGCGGCCGTACTCCCCAGGCGGTCAACTTCACGCGTTAGCTTCGTTACTGAACAGCAAGCCGTCCAACAACTAGTTGACATCGTTTAGGGCGTGGACTACCAGGGTATCTAATCCTGTTTGCTCCCCACGCTTTCGTGCATGAGCGTCAGTGCAGGCCCAGGAGATTGCCTTCGCCATCGGTGTTCCTCCGCATATCTACGCATTTCACTGCTACACGCGGAATTCCATCTCCCTCTGCCGCACTCTAGCCGTGCAGTCACAAATGCAGTTCCCAGGTTGAGCCCGGGGATTTCACATCTGTCTTGCACAACCGCCTGCGCACGCTTTACGCCCAGTAATTCCGATTAACGCTCGCACCCTACGTATTACCGCGGCTGCTGGCACGTAGTTAGCCGGTGCTTATTCTTCAGGTACCGTCATCGCTCCGGGGTATTAGCCCAGAACTTTTCTTCCCTGACAAAAGCGGTTTACAACCCGAAGGCCTTCTTCCCGCACGCGGCATGGCTGGATCAGGCTTGCGCCCATTGTCCAAAATTCCCCACTGCTGCCTCCCGTAGGAGTCTGGGCCGTGTCTCAGTCCCAGTGTGGCTGGTCGTCCTCTCAGACCAGCTACAGATCGTCGCCTTGGTAGGCCTTTACCCCACCAACTAGCTAATCTGACATCGGCCGCTCCAATAGCGCGAGGTCTTGCGATCCCCCGCTTTCACCCTCAGGTCGTATGCGGTATTAATCCGGCTTTCGCCGGGCTATCCCCCACTACTGGGCACGTTCCGATGTATTACTCACCCGTTCGCCACTCGCCACCAGGATTGCTCCCGTGCTGCCGTTCGACTTGCATGTGTAAGGCATGCCGCCAGCGTTCAATCTGAGCCAGGATCAAACTCTTCAGTTCGATCTTGAAATTTTGCTCAAAACGGAATTGAAGTGAACTTCACTTCTTCTCCGTGAGCGTTTGTGGCACCCAGTCTTGCGACCGGGTAGCCTTGGCACTCGCCTTCAAACGCCCACGCTTATCGGCTGTTATTTGTTAAAGAGCATCTGATCCGCGTCTCGCGCCACCTCGGTGACACTGCACACTTCTCAGCTCGCTGATTCGTCTTTCGTCGTCATCAGCAAAGAAGCGAGATTA
The DNA here is from genome assembly GCF_001017435.1 of Caldimonas brevitalea. NCBI lineage: Bacteria > Pseudomonadati > Pseudomonadota > Betaproteobacteria > Burkholderiales > Sphaerotilaceae > Caldimonas > Caldimonas brevitalea. Next base: position 2,809,844 of record NZ_CP011371.1, on the reverse strand, counting down.
TGAAGAATTTTTAAAACCCTGTCAACTACTCTGCTTCACTTTCTTCACTCACCACTTCAGTCTGCCGCTCAAGCTCCGTTACCGGAGAACTCTCTACGATTCGACTTTGCTGCCCTTGGTTCCCTCCAGAATTTCTTCTTCGGGACTTCGTTTGCAGCGCCGTGATCAGCGAAGGACGCGACTATAGCAGGCTTGGAGTAAGAAACGCAACAGCTCTCCGCTGACTTTTTCATCCGACCCGCGGCCTTACCACCGCACCCCTGAAAACCGTGAACTGCGTCACGAAGTCGAGCCCTCATGGCTTACCCGCCAGGCTTAGACCGCGTATCCCTTCACGGAAGGCGCAGGCGCTGCACGGGGGCGCGCCTGGCCCAGGCCGGGATGCGGCACGCGGTACTACGCGTCCGCCAGGTTTCGAGGGAAGAAGAGTATGGCCTGGGCTTGCGGGCTGTATTGACTCGCCACCGGGTTGTCGCTCAGACGCAGCCCTCGCAACGTATCGGCCAACGGGTCATCGCCCAGTTCGAGCGTCGCCGCCCGGCCATGGAGATGTTCTTCGCAGCGCAACTGCCGAACCAGCAGATTCGACACCAGTGGGATACCGTCGCGCAGCGTGTAACTCCGCAGGCGGACGTCCCGCTGGTCGCGTGCCGCACCGGTCTCGCAGCTCAGGCGGAGAATGCGGCGCCCATCGCGTGCCAGTGTGCATGCGCGCCGCCCGGGCAGTTCCTCGAAATCGATGTCGGCCACGAACTTGGGATAGCCGGCAATGTCGACGCCAGCGACGCGGGCGCGTTCGGTGGTCACCGGCAACTGCCAGATATAGGCGCTCATCGTCATCTGCAACGCCTGCTTCAGCGCATCGGCCACTGGCAGCACGTGCTGGCCGAAGGCGATCGGGACTGCCATCGCCAACTCGTTGTACGGATCGAGATCGCACTGCCGATATTCGAGCGCGGTGAAGACCATCAGGCAGCGGCCCGGCAGCAACTCAATCGGCCGCATTTCAGTGCGAGGCAACAAGGCGCGGACCGCGTCGGTCGCTGCCGTGTACACCGCCGTGATGCAGCCGAGGTCCTGGAAGAACAGCGGGGCGAGCGTGCCGTACTGCGGCAACTCCCATCGTGCGATGCCGTCGAAGAAGTCAGTGAGCATGAGACCTCCCGGTCATGGGCATGAGGTGTCGTGGCGAGGCAAGCGGCGTGCCGCCTCGTCGCACTGACAACCCGTGTCGGCCTCCGCCCTCCCCGGTCCTGGCTCACCCCGTCGCGCGCTCCGCAGGCTGCGCCAGCCCCGCGGCCTGACGCGGCACGGCCGCCGCGCTGGCATCTCGCGGCGCTTCATCGTCGTCGTTCTCGCCCAGGAACCCGCCGCTCTGGTGCGCCCACAGCCGGGCATACAACCCGCCCTTCGCCAGCAGACTGCGATGGTCGCCCTGCTCGACGATACGGCCCTGGTCCAGCACGATCAGGCGGTCCATCGCGGCGATGGTCGACAAGCGGTGGGCGATCGCCACCACCGTCTTGCCCTCCATCAGCCGGTACAGGCTGGACTGGATGGCGGCTTCCACTTCCGAGTCGAGCGCGCTGGTGGCTTCGTCGAGCAGCAGGATGGGCGCGTCCTTCAACATCACCCGGGCGATCGCGATGCGCTGTCGCTGGCCACCCGACAGCTTGACGCCCCGCTCGCCGACGTGCGCGTCGTAGCCGGTGCGCCCGCTCGCGTCGGCCAACTGCTGAATGAACTCATGCGCCTCGGCGCGTCGGGCTGCGGCCACCATCTCGGCGTCGCTCGCGTTGGGCCGCCCGTACAGGATGTTGTCGCGCACCGACCGGTGCAGCAGCGAGGTGTCCTGGGTCACCATGCCCACCTGGGTGCGAAGGCTCTCCTGCTGCACCTCGGCCACGTCCTGCCCGTCGATCAGGATGCGCCCCCGCTCGACGTCGTAGAAGCGCAGCAGCAGATTGATCACCGTGCTCTTACCGGCACCCGAACGCCCGACCAGCCCGATCTTCTCGCCTGCCCGGATATGCAGGCTCAGGTCGTCGATGACGGGCTTGTCGCCGCCATAGCCGAAGCTCACCTGCTCGAAGCGGATCTCACCCCGGCTCACTTCGAGAGGTGGGGCGTCGGGCTTGTCGAGCACGGTATGCGGACGTGACAACGTCGTGATGCCGTCTTGCACCGTGCCGATGTATTCGAACAGCGACGCCATCTCCCACATCACCCAATGAGAAATGCCGTTGAGGCGCAGCGCCATCGCGGTCGCCGCGGCCACCGCGCCCACGCCCGCCTGCCCACGCACCCACGCCCACAGCGCGACGCCGGTGGTGGCCAGCACCAGGCCGATGGTCAGCACGTGGTTGACGATCTCGAACAGCGTCACCAGCCGCATCTGCGCATGCACCGTGACCATGAAGTCCTGCATCGCGCCGCGCGCGTAGCCCGCCTCGCGGCCGGCATGCGAGAACAACTTGACGGTCGCGATGTTGGTGTAGGCGTCGGTGATCCGGCCGGTCATCAGCGACCGCGCATCGGCCTGCTCCTTGGCCACGCGTCCGAGTCGGGGCACGAAGTAGCGCAACGCGACCACGTAGAGTCCGACCCACACGACAAAGGGCAGCACCAGCATCAGGTCGAAACCGCCCAGCACGCCGAGCAGCGTGACGAAATAGATGATCACGAACACCAGCAGCTCGGCGAACACCATCCAGGTGTCGCGCACCGCCAGCGCTGTCTGCATCACCTTGGCGGCCACCCGCCCGGCGAACTCGTCCTGATAAAAAGTCAGGCTCTGGGTCAGCATCAGACGGTGGAAGTTCCAGCGCAGCCGCATCGGGAAGTTGCCCGCCAACGTTTGCTGCTTCAACAACGACTGCAGGGCCACCAGGCCGGTACTGCCTGCCATCACCGCGGCCAGCACCAGCAAGGTGCGACCCTCTTCCGCCCACAGCCGCGCCGGTGCCACCTGCGACAGCCCGTCGATGATGCGGCCCATCATGCTGAACAACAGCGCCTCGAACGCGGCGATGGCTGCCGTGAACAGCGTCATGCCCAGCAGATAAGGGCGCATGCCCTTCGTGCAGGCCCAGATGAAAGGGAAGAACGCCTGCGGAGGCGTCTGCGGCAGTGCATCGGGATAGGGATGCACCAGCTTTTCGAATGCACGAAACACGGCTTCTCCGTCGGGGGTGGTGGACGAGCGCTGCACCGCATGCAAGGTGGCGCATGCGGCGTCGGCCGGTGCGTGCGGTGTCTGCCGCCCGGCAAAACCTCGTAGCCTAACGGAAGCTCGCTTGACTTGCACGAGCCCCGAAGCTGTGCGTTCAGCGCGCCAGGTCTCCGGCCACTGTGTTGCGCGACCCGCGCGGTCCGCCGCCCGGCCGCCACGCTCGTGTGCCCGACGCTCGTGTGCCCGGTCGCGCGCCCGACCCGGCCGCTGCTCGCACGGTGCTCAATCGGCCGCCGCCGGTCGCCACGGCCTTTGCCACTGCACCAGCGACGCGAGCAGGCGTGGATAGTCGTCACGCGAGCGGATGACGGACGCTCCGTGGCGCGCCACCAGCAGCTCGGGCAGCGCGCGTTGCGTGATGACACCCGCGCTGTCGTCGGGCAGCACCGCGTACAAGGCGCGCTGTTGCGCGACACACCGCTCGGCCAGTTCGAGCGCCGCGCTCTGCGCCGCCCCCTCCACCACCACCGAGGCGCACACCAGCCCGACCTCGACATGCTGCGCCTGCACCAGCGAGTCCGACGTGGCCGCCGCAGCACCCGATAGCGCCGACACCCACACGCCGCCGCGGGCGAGCACCTCGTCGGCCACCTGCCGCAGCGCCTTGGGCGGCGACTTTTCCAGGCCATGCGGGAGCACGGCCACCGGCGGCGCGCCGGCCTGCGTGGCCCCTTCGAGTGCAGCGACGGCAATGCCGGGCACCAGGCTGCCCACCACCGGCCAACCGGCTTGCGCGAGGGTGGCACCCAACCGCTGGGCGATCGCCATCCCGTGCGCGGTGGCGCGTCGTGTCCCCGCCACCGCCACGCCGGGTGGCAGGGCCGACAGATCGCCCCGCGCGAACAGCACGGCCGGCGCATCGTTGCACGCTGCAAGGGACGCGGGGTAGCGCGGCGAGCCGTAGTGCAGCACCTCGATGCCCAATTCCACGCTGCGTTCGAGTTCGCCGCGCGCCTGCGACAAGGTGGCGTTCAGCTCGCCATAGCCCACGCCCGCGGCCTCCAGCAGCGCCAGGTCGGCCCGGTCGCCGGCAGCGGGCGGGGTCCGCAACAGCGTTTGCACCTGCGCCAAGGCGGCCCGCTTCGAGCGCAGCAGCGCCATCGCGGCCGCGGCCAACGCAAGATCGGCTTCGTTCATCATCATGAGGTCATCGGTGGCATCGGCAGTCCTGGGTCACTCGCCGGCGCCCGAAGGAGGGCCCGGCCTTGCGCCCGATTCTGCCGCTGCCGGCGCACGTCCTGGCTCAGCGTTCCTTCGAGTAAGGCCGCCCCAACGCGGCCGGCGCCTCGGCCCGCCCGAAAAAGCCCGCCAGCAGCACCACCGTCAGCAGATAGGGCAAGGCCTGCAGCAGTTGCACCGGCACCGCTGACAGCAGCCCCACGGACGCGCCCTGCAGGCGGATCGCCAAGGCGTCGAGAAAGCCGAACAGCAGACACGCCGCTGCGGCGCGCCCCGGTCGCCACTGTCCGAACACCATGGCGGCAAGCGCCATGAAGCCGCGGCCCGCCGTCATGTTGGGCGAGAAAGCCGCGTTTTGCGCCAGCGTCAGATAGGCGCCCGCCACGCCGCACAAGACGCCAGCGAGCAACGTCGCCCGATAGCGCAGCCAGGCCACCGACACTCCGGCTGCTTCCAGCGTCGCCGGATTCTCGCCCGCGGCGCGCAGGCGCAGGCCGAAGCGGGTCCGGTAGAGCAGCCAGCCCAGCAGCGGCACGGCGGCGAACGCGATCCAGACCAGCGCGTCGTGCTGCAGCACCCCCTCGGCCAGCAGCGGCCCGACGCCCGACCAGCCGCGCACGGCCTGCGCCGCCTCCGGAAACAACGCGGTGTAGCGGTGCTCGGCCGCCACGTCCGGCGTGCGCCCGCCCTGCCCAAACCACACCAGCCCCAGCACCGCCGTCAAGCCGGCGGCGATCAGGTTGAGCGCGACGCCGGACACAATCTGGTCGCCACGGTGGGTGATGCAGGCAAAGCCGTGCACCATCGAGAGAGCGACCGCCACGCCACACGCCCCGAGCAAGGCCAGCGGCGCCGGCCACCCCAGCGCGCCGAGGCAGGCCGCCGTGAAGGCGGCCGCCAGCATCTTGCCTTCCAGGCCGATGTCGATCACGCCGGCGCGTTCACTGCACACGCCAGCCAGTGCGCACAGCACCAGCGGCACCGCCACCCGCAAGGTGGCGCCGAGCAGCGCCGCCAGCGTCAGCAACGCCTCATCCATCGCGCCTCCCTGCGGCCCGCCAGCGGCCCCAGCCGGCCCAGGCACGCGCCACCCACGGCCTCGGCATCGCGGCCAGCGCGCCGCAAAACAACACCACCAGGCCCTGCACCGCCAACGACATGTCACGCGTGAAAGCCGGCATCTCGAACACCAGCTCCGATCCGCCCTGCGCCAGCGCGCCGAACAACAGCGCCGCCAGCACGATACCCAGCGGGTGGTTGCGGCCCAGCAGCGCCACCGCAATGCCGGTGTAGCCGGCGCCGGCGACAAAATCGAGCAAGAGTTTGTGGTGCACGCCGACGATCTCATTCACGCCAGCCAGCCCCGCCAAGGCGCCCGAGAGCGTCAACGACAGCAGGGTCAAGCGCTTCGGGTCGTGCCCCGCATAACGCGCCGCATCGGGCGCCAGCCCGACCGTGCGCACCGCAAGGCCCAGACCGGTGCGCCACAGCAGCAGCCACACGCCGGCGCAGGCCAGCAAGGCGAGCACGAAGGCAAGATTCAGCGGGGTGTCCGGCACGTCGATGCCGACCTGCGCCAACAGCGCCTGGGCTCCCGGCAGCGCCGCATCCGGGGCAAAGCGCCGCGACTCCACCGCCAGCCCCGTGCTGACGCCCACCACGTCGACCAGCAGCCACACCATCAGCGCCGCCGCCAAAAAATTGAACATGATGGTGGTCACCACCACGTGGCTGCCGCGCCAGGACTGCAGCAGCGCCGGCACGAAAGCCCACAGGCCGCCGGCGGCCGCACCCGCCAGCACCCCGAGCGGCAGCAGCAACGGCGCCGGCAGCCAGGCGTCCAGACCCAGCAACAACAAACCGGCACCCAGCCCGCCCAGCGTCGCCTGCCCCTCGGCGCCGATGTTGAAATGCCCGCCCCGAAACGCCACCGCCACCGCCAGGCCGGTGCAGAGATAGTTGGTGGTGTAGTACAGCGTGTAGCCCCAGGCCAGCGGGCTGCCGAAGGCCCCGTCGACCAGCAGCCGCACCGCCAGCCACGGGTCCTGCCCCAGGGCCCAAACGAGCAAGCCGGCGGCGACCAGCGCGAGCGCCACGTTCAACAGCGGCAACACGCCCACTTCGATCCAGGTCGGCAGCGGCAGCGACGCGTCCGACCTCATGCCGCCACCTCAGCAGGGCCACCCCCGCCGCTGGTGCCCATCAAGGCCCCCAGCCGCGCCTCGCTCGCCTCCTCGCGCGCCAGGTTGCCGGTGATGCGCCCGCCGGACATCACGACGATCCGGTCGGCCAACGCCAGAATCTCGTCGAGTTCGGTCGACACCAGCAGCACCGCGCAGCCGGCCTCACGCAACGCAGCGATCTGGCGGTGGATGTACTCGATGGCCCCGATGTCGACCCCGCGGGTGGGCTGGCCGATCAACAGCACCCGAGGGGCGCGTGCGAACTCGCGTGCCAGGATCAGCTTCTGCTGGTTGCCGCCCGAGAACTTCGAGGTCTGCAGCGACGGCTCGGGCGGGCGCACGTCGAAGGCTGCCATCAGGCGGCGGCACTGTGCCCGCATCGCCGCCGGGCTCAGCCACCGGCCGCGGTGCACCGCCGGGTCGTCTTCATAGCCGAGCAGCGCCGACTCCCACGCCGGCAGCCCCAGCACCAGGCCGAGCCGGTGCCGGTCTTCCGGCACATGCGCCACGCCGAGGTGGCGCAGCTCACGCGGGCTCAGGCGCTGCGGCGCGTGGAGCTCGCGCTGCCGGCCATCGCCTAGCGTCCAGCACAAGCGCCCCTTTTCGGCGGCGAGCAGCCCGGCCAGCACCGCAAGCAACTCGCTCTGCCCATTGCCGGCCACACCGGCCACACCGACGATCTCGCCGGCCCGCAGCGTCAACGTCACGTCTCGCAAACGCGCCACGCCGTGCGTGTCGTGCCACCACAGCCCGTCGGCCTGCAGGCGCACCTCACCCGGCCCCCGCGGCTCGGTGCTGCGCGCCACCGGCAGCACCTGGCGCCCCACCATCCACTGCGCCAGCTGCTGCTCGCGGGTGTCCGCGGTGCGGCAGGTCGCCACCACCCGCCCTGCCCGCATCACCGTGACGCCATCGGTCACCGCCAGGATCTCCTTCAGCTTGTGCGTCACCAGCAGCACCGTGACGCCACGCGCCTTGAGGTCGCGCAGCACGGCGAACAGCTGTTCGGTCTCGGCCGGCGTCAGCACGCCGGTCGGCTCGTCGAGGATCAGGATGCGCGCCCCGCGGTACAAGGCCTTGAGGATCTCGACGCGCTGCAGCGCGCCGACGGGCAGGTCCGCGACGCGCGAGCGCGGGTCCACCGCGAGGCCGAATTCGCGCCCCAGCCGCTCCAGCTCTCGCTGCGCCTGGGCCATGCCGCGGCGCAATGCGAAACCGCCTTCGGCCCCCAGCACCACGTTCTCGAGCACCGTGAAACGGTCGACCAGCATGAAGTGCTGGTGCACCATGCCCACGCCGTGCCGGAGGGCCTCCTGTGCACTGCGCAGCCGCACCGGCCGTCCGTCGAGGCACACCTCGCCCTCGTCGGCCTCGTGCAAGCCGTAGAGGATGCCCATCAAGGTCGACTTGCCGGCGCCGTTCTCGCCCACCAGCCCGTGGATGCTGCCGCGCGCCACCTCGAGGTCGACGCCGTCATTGGCCCAGACGTTGCCGAAGCGCTTGCGGATGCCGCGCAACTGCACCGCAAGGGGCACCACGTGTGTCGGCGCTGGCTGTCCCTGCTGCACCGGCACCGGCCTCAGAACTTGCAACCGCCGGCCTGGCTGTGCAGCGCCACCTTGAGCTTGCCCGACACGATGGCGGCCTGCGCCGCCTCGAGCCGCTGCTTCATCTCCGGCGTCAACAGCCGGGCGTTGTGGGCGTCCAGCGCCACGCCCACACCCTGCTCCTTGACGCCCAACACGGTGGTGCCCGGCTTCCAGCTGCCCTGCTTGACCGCCATCGCCGCGGTGTACACCGCAACGTCGACGCGCTTGACCATCGAGGTCAGCATGGTGCCCGGTTGCAGATGGTTCTGGTTGCTGTCGACGCCGATCGCGAGCTTGCCCTGGTCCTTGGCCGCCTGGTAGACCCCGAGCCCCGTCGCACCGGCCGCCGCGAACACGACGTCGACACCGCGCGAGAACTGGCTCTTGGCAAGCTCACCACCCCGGGTCGGGTCGTTCCAGGCCGTGGGCGTGGTGCCGGTCATGTTGCTCAGCACCTCGGCGCGCGGATTGGCGTAGCGCACCCCGTGTTCATAGCCGCACTGGAAGCGCCGGATCAGCGGCACGTCCATGCCACCGATGAAGCCCACCTTGCCCGACTTGCTGGCCAGCCCCGCCAGCAGCCCGGCGAGGAAACTGCCCTCCTGGTCCTTGAACACCACCGACTGCACGTTGGGCGCCTCCACCACGCTGTCGATCAGCGTGAAGCGCGACTTCGGAAACTGCTTGGCCACCTTCTCCAGCGCCGAGGTGTGCGCGAACCCGATCGCGATGATGGGGTCGGCCCCCTTCTGGGCCATGCGCCGCAAGGCCTGCTCGCGCTGCGTGTCGTTGGTGATCTCGAACTCGAGGTAGGCCGTGCCGGTCTCCTTCTTGTAGCGCTCGATGCCCTGGTAGGCCGCTTCGTTGAACGACTTGTCGAACTTGCCGCCGGCGTCGTAGACCACGGCCGGTTGGGCCAGCGCCCCGGCGCAGGCCAGGGCAGCGGCGGCGGACTGCAACGCGAGGAGGCCAGCACGGCGGATCAGGGAATGGCGGTTCATCGAGTCTCCTGAGCAAACGGAATGACAGAGGGCGAGCCGGCGATCATGGCAAGGCGCCGGCGTCGAAGGCACCGGGCAGCAGCGCCGCGGCGGTGGTCCGCTCGCGCGCACCCTGCAGGTTGGCCAGCACCACCTCCAGTTGGGGCCCACCCAACTCCAGCATCACTTGCCGGCAGGCGCCGCACGGCGCGAGGGGCCGGCCGGTGTCGCCGACCACCGCAAGGCGATGCAGGGTCCGCGCCGGGACGCCCCCAGCAATCGCATTGAACAAGGCGGTGCGTTCGGCGCAATTCGTCAGTCCGTAGGACGCGTTCTCGATGTTGCAGCCGACAAACACCCGCCCGTCGTCCGCCAGCACCGCGGCACCGACGGCAAAGTTCGAGTACGGCGCATACGCCAACGTGCGCGCGTTCAAGGCCGCCGCGACCAGTTCGTCATCGGTCATCGTGCGCCTCCGCCCGGTTCGACGCCGCCACCACGTCCAAGACCACCGGCCCGACCGCCACTGGCTGCGCCGCATCGCCCCAGCGATACGCCGCCTGCACGGCCGCCGCGGCTGCGTCTGCAGCGCCTGCATCGCGGGCATGCACCCACGCGATCGGCTGGTCCGCCTCGATCACGACACCCAACGGCGCCAGTGCACTCAAGCCGACCGCCGGGTCGACACGGTCGCTCGCATGGCGACGCCCACCGCCCAGTCCGACCACCACCCAGCCAAGCGCCCGGGTGTCGATGCCCGTCACGCGGGCAGTGCCGGGCCGCAGCACGGCGCGCGTCACCGGCGCGGCCGCAAGATGTTGGGCACTCTGCTCGAACAGGCTCGCAGGCCCGCCGAGCGCCGCCACCATCCGCGCAAACCGCTCGGCCGCCGCGCCGCTCGCCAGCGTTTGCTCGAGCCGTGCGCAAGCGTCGGCAGCGTCGGCCGCGAGGCCGGCCTGCAGCAGCAAGGTAGCCCCCAACGCCAGCACCACCTCATGCAGGCGCTGCGGCCGTTGCCGTCCGCTCAGGTAGTCCAGCGTCAGCTGCACTTCCAGCGTATTGCCTGCACAAGGCGCCAGCGGCTGCTCCATGTCGGTCAGCAGCGCGCGCGTCGGCAGCCCCGCCCCCTGGCCCACTTCAACCAGGCTGCAGGCCAGCTCGCGCGCCGCGTCGCGGGTCGGCATGAAGGCGCCGCAGCCCACCTTCACGTCGAGCACCAGCGACTGCAGACCGGCCGCGAGTTTCTTCGACAGGATGGACGCGGTGATCAAGTGCAGCGACTCGACCGTGGCCGTGACGTCGCGCACCGCGTAGAGTCGCCGGTCCGCCGGCGCCAGCCGTTCCCCCGCCCCCACGATGGCCACGCCGACCTCGCGCACGATGCGCCGAAACACGTCCACGCCGGGTTGCACGCGGTAGCCCGGGATGGCTTCCAGCTTGTCCAGCGTGCCGCCGGTATGGCCGAGCCCGCGGCCCGAGATCATCGGCACGTGCGCACCGCAGGCCGCGAGCATCGGCGCGAGCATCAGCGACACCGTGTCGCCGACGCCGCCGGTCGAGTGCTTGTCCACCACCGGGCCGGACATCTCGGCCGGGTGCCATTGCAGGCATTCGCCGCTGTCGCGCATCGCCCGCGTCAGCGCCACACATTCGGCCCGGCTCATGCCGCGGCAGCACACCGCCATCGCAAAGGCCGCGGCTTGCGCATCGCTGACGCCGCCGTCGACCAGCCCGGCCACAAAGGCCGCCAGCTCCGCGTCGGTGAGCGTCTCGGCGTCGCGCTTGCGCCGTATCGTTTCCTGCGGCAGCGGCGCGGGGATCGCGACGGCCACCTCAGTACCCCGCCGCGGGCGCGCCCGCGGCCCGCCCGTCCAGCACCGCCAACAGCGACGTCAGCAGACTCGAAGCGCCGAAGCGCAGCCGGTCGGGCGTGAGGCCGTCGGGGCCGAAGGTCTCGGCGGCCAAGGCCAGATAGGTTTGCACATCCTCGACGTTGGCGAGGCCGCCTGATACCTTCAAGCCGACTCGGCGGCCGCCATGGGCACGGATGACGTCGAGCAAACAGGCGGCCGCTTCGGGGGTCGCATGGACGGCGACCTTGCCGGTGGACGTTTTCAGGAAATCGGCGCCCTGCGCCGCGGCGATCTCCGCCGCCTCGCGGATGTGCCGCGGCTCGCGCAGTTCGCCGGTTTCGAGGATCACCTTGAGGCAGGCCGGCTTCGGCCCGACATCACACGCCCGCCGCGCTGCCGCCACCAGCGTGCTGCCAGCCTGGCGGTCGCCGGCCAGCAAGGCGCGCCAGGGAAACACCATGTCGATCTCGTCCGCACCGGCAGCACGGGCGGCTTCGATGTCGTGCACCACCTCGTCGGGCCGGCCTTGCCCGTGCGGAAAGTTGACGACGGTCGCGACACGCACGCCGTCGAGCCCGTGCGCATGCAACGCCGCACGGGCGACCGCGACGAAAGGCGCATGGATGCACAGCGCCGCCGGGGCGCCATGGGGTGTGGCCGCCCGCGCCGCCAGGGCCTGGATGGAAGCGGTGGTGTCGTCGTCGCGCAGCGACGTGAGGTCGAGGCAACGCAACGCCACGGCGGCAGCCGTCTTCGAATCAGGACGCAGCGGCGCCGCCGCGGTGGCGGGCACGTTTGAGGTCATCGTCGGCCTTTCTCCACGCCGGGCGCCAGGGCCGAAAGGCTGGCCATGCGACACCGGGCGATTCACTCTAGAGTAAAGCGCAAGGCAGCTTTGTAGCCAAGTGCTGCACCGACCGGCGTCACCGGCGGACACCAAAGTCGGCCATCACCGCCATTGAAAAGCTAGCCGCCGCACTCAGCTGCAGCCCATCCACCACCCGGCAAAGAGATCGTCATGCCCCTCCTTGTCCTGTTCGGCCTGGCGATGCTCTACATCGGCTGGGCGCTGAGTGCGCCGTGGCGGCAACGGCGGCGCCGCGAGCGTTGGGCCGCGCGGCCCTTCCCGGCCGCCTGGCGCACCGTGTTGCGTCGGCGCGTGCCGATGTTCGCACGCTTGCCGCCCGACTTGCAGTTGCAGCTCAAGCGCCACATGCAGGTGTTCTTGGCCGAAAAAGCCTTCATCGGCTGTGGCGGCCTGCGGGTCACCGACGAGATGCGCGTCGTCATCGCCGCCCAGGCCTGTCTGCTGCTGCTCAACCGTGCGCCCGACCCCTTCCCCACCTTGCGCCAGATCCTGGTCTACCCGGGCGCCTTCGTGGTCGACCGGGTGCGCACCGAGGCGGGCGCGGTGCAGCGCGAGGAGCGCCAGGTGTTGTCGGGCGAGTCGTGGTCGCAGGGCCAGGTGGTGCTGTCGTGGCAAGACACGCTGGCCGGCGCCGCCATCGCCGACGATGGCCGCAACGTCGTGATCCACGAGTTCGCCCACCAGCTCGACCAGGAGAAAGGCTATGCGAGCGGGGCCCCCTATCTGGACTCGGCCCGCGACTATGCCCGTTGGTCCCGGGTGCTGGCCGCCGAATACGCTCGGCTGCAACAGCGCGGGCCCGGCGAACCTGGCCTGCTGAGCGACTACGCCGCGACCGACCCGGCCGAATTCTTTGCGGTGGCGACCGAAGTGTTCTTCGAGCAGGGCGAGTTGCTCGCACAGGAAAGCCCGGCCTTGTACGGCGAACTCAGCCGCTTCTACCGGGTCGACCCGGCCTCGTGGGACGGCAGGCGGCCGGTCGCGCCGCTGGCGGCACCGCCGGCGCCCGGCGCTGGCGTCTTTTAGGCGGCCCGGCGGCGGACGGTGCTGCGACCGGTCAACGCCCCCTCGAGCCGCCCCGCCCGCGCAAGCGCCACAGCGGCCGCTTCGCCTTGAGCTGCCGCTCGATGCCGTCGTTGAGACGCTGGCGCAGGTCTTCCACCTCTTCCAGATAGCCGTAGACGTCGTGGAAGCGCTGATCCAGCCACAACCACAAGGTGCACGACCTGAGCGCCTGCTCCATCTGGTCGAGCCGGCTGTGCTCGTCGACGTCGTCGAGGAACCAGGGCCGCCCGGCATGGCCGCGCAGCGCGTGGCTCTGCGTCCAGCCCAAGAACTCCTGCACCTGCGATTCGGTCCGCGTGTCGACCGGCGCCTGTGCATAGACAAAACGCTCGCGCAGTGACAACTGGGTCGCGCAGCGGTCGAGCTGGTCGGCCAGTTCCAGCATCTGCTCCAGCTCGGCCACCTGGAAGTGGGCGGTGTCGAGTTTCAGCTGGTCCATGAACACGCCCAACACCTCGCGCAACCGGGTCCGCCCCAGCCGCACCGCGATGGTCTCCACATGCCACCAGCTCGGCGCCACCGGCGCCTTGAACTGCCGCGGCGCGCGCGGCGTCTTCGCCAGCAGGTCGCGCAGATTGCGCAAGGCCTCCGGCTCGGCCTCTTGCAACACCCCCGCATAGCCCTCCTCGTGCAGCCCGAAACGGCCGGCGCGACCGGCGATCTGGTGCACCTCGGAGACGTCGAGCGAGCGTTCGGCCCAGCCGTCGAACTTGGTCAGCGTGCTGAACAGCACCCGGCGGATCGGCAGGTTCAACCCCATGCCGATCGCGTCGGTCGCGACCAGGATGTGCGACTCGCCAGAGGCGAACCGCTCCGCCTCGCGGCGCCGCACCTCGGGCGGCAAGGCGCCATAGATCACCGACACCGCCCGGCCGTTGCCGCCGATCTGGTCGCGCAGCATCAGCACCTCCTTGCGGCTGAAGGCCACCACCGCGTCGCCCTTCTTGAGCGACTTCAAGGGCACCGGCGACGGCAGCCATTCGACATGCTGCTTGCGCTCGAAGCGCTGCACCTCGCAGCGCTCGCCGCACAGGCCCAGCAGGTTCTCGATCGCGGGCACGGCAAAGGCCGAGCAGATGATCAGCACCTCACGCGCCGGTACGCCGACGATGGCCTGGGTCCAGGCCCAACCCCGCGACGGGTCGAAGATCATCTGGGCCTCGTCGATGACGGCCATGTCGATACGATCGTGCGTGTTGACCATCTCGATCGTGCTCGACACCACCCGCGCGCCTGTGGCCGGCACGTTCTCTTCGCCGGTGCGCAGCGAGCACGGCACGCCACGCGCCACCAGCCGGTCGCGCCCTTCGAGGGCCAGCAAGCGCAGCGGCGCCAGATAAGCGCCCGACTCGACCGTGGCGAGATGTTCGAAGGCAGCGTGCGTCTTGCCGCTGTTGGGCGGCCCGACGAACAAGCGCACCTTGCGCTGCAGCCGGCGCGCCAACGGGAAACTGTCGGGATAGCCCTGGAACGCGAGTTCGCTGTTCAGGTCTTCCAGCGTGTCGAGCTCGACCGCGCGGCGCTGCCAGCGCTCGTAGGCCCGTGTGCACGCGGCCTTCAGGGCGTCCAGCGGCTGCGGCTTGCTGCACGCCACGCGCCAGCCCGCCAGCAAGGACGGTAGTTGCTGTTCGCTTTGCCCGCGCGCTTGTGCCAGCAGGCTGTCGAGGTGGGCCTTCAAGGCCTCGGCGTGCGCGTAGTCGGCCCGGTGCGACAGGACCGCCTGCAGGTCTTTGAGGTCGCCGCTGCGGTAGAACGCCCAGATCGGCGCGGCGTCGACCGGCAGCGTGTACGCCACCGGCAAGCGCTCGGCCAAGCCGTCCAAGGGCAGCTCGTGCAAGGCCAAGCGCACCCAGCCCTGGCCCTTGCGCAGCAGGCCGTGTGCTTCGAGCGCGACCGTGCCGTCGGTGAGCGCCGCGCGCAGTTCCCGCCCGCTGCCCAAGGCATCGAGGTGGCGCAGGGCTTCGTCCATCAACTGCGGTGCGATCCAGCGGCTCGGCCGCGACCCCGGCACCCCTTTTTGCAGCAGGATCAAACCCTCCCGATCAAGGCGCTCGTCGTCGACCGCGCCCGCGTCGCCATCGTCATCGAGGTCAGCGGGCTTCACGACCTGCGGCAGGTTGTAAGCCGCCTTGCGGATGCGCTGGACTTGCTCGGGGCCAAGGTGCGGGGGGATGCGCTCGGCATGGCGAGGGTCGGGCAGCGGCGGCAGCGCGGGCAATGGGTCGGAGGTGTCGGACATGCGTGGCCGGAAGGTCCCGGCTCAGCGCCCGCGGGTGCAGAGCGCAAACCGCCAGGGAGGGCGAAGCGAAGCAGAAGAAGCGCCGATTGTGCCGCGCAGGCCGGCCAGCCGTCACCTGAGTGGCGGGCGACCCTGCACGGGGGGCGGCTACGCCGACCTGCCTTCGTGCCCCGTCAAGCGGCAAGGCGCCCACTGAAGGCGCACCCGACCCGACCGGCGGCCGGCCCTCGCCCGTCAGCACCGCTAACATCGCAGGCGCCGACCCGCCCTTGTGGTCGCCACGGGTCGCCACGTTCGCGTTTGTCTTCAGTTCAGGACCGAGTCGTTTACATGCAATACAAGTCTTTGTCCCTCGCCTTGCTGCTGGCCCTCACGACCAGCTGGTGCGCAGCCCAGAACAACGCGGCAACGCCGGCGGCGCCGGCCTCGGCCGCGGCCCCCACCGCACAACAAAACAAGATGGCCGTATGCAACAAGGCCGCCGCCGACAAGAAGGGCGACGAGCGCAAGGCCTTCATGAAAGACTGCCTCACCGACAAG
The DNA here is from genome assembly GCF_001017435.1 of Caldimonas brevitalea. Taxonomy (NCBI): domain Bacteria; kingdom Pseudomonadati; phylum Pseudomonadota; class Betaproteobacteria; order Burkholderiales; family Sphaerotilaceae; genus Caldimonas; species Caldimonas brevitalea. Next base: position 2,794,116 of record NZ_CP011371.1, on the reverse strand, counting down.
AAGAAGGCGCAGCAGAACAAGATGAAAACCTGCAATGCCGACGCCCAGGACCTGAAGGGCGACGAGCGCAAGAAATTCATGAGCGAGTGCTTGAAGAAGTCGTGACGGCAGCCGCCGCCTGAGCCGCTACCGCGTGCTGACGGCGCGGTCAGCGGCACCGCCGCGATCGGCACGGTGCCCTGCCGCAGCCGCTTGACCGCTCAGGCTCCGTCCGGCGAGATGCCCAATTCGCTCGCCAGCCGTTGCACCAGCGCGCGCAGCTGGGCCAGCTCGGCCGCCATCCGTGCCTGTTCGGCCTTCAGCTGCGCCAGCTCGTCGTCGGCCACGGCCCGAGGCGCCGCGAGGGTGCGAGCGCTGTCGAACCCGACCGGCAACTGCACCTCTCCGCACAGCAGATGAGCCCAGCGCGCCTCGCGTTCGCCCGGGCCGCGCGGCAGCTTCACCACCCGCTTGGGCTCGCGCTCGGCCAATTCGTCGAGAAAACCTTCGACCGACGAGACGTCGGCAAAGCGGTGCAGCCGCTCGGTGTGCAGCCGCAACTCCGCCGCCGTCTGCGGGCCGCGCAGGATCAGCAGGGTCAGCAACGCGACCGACTGGCCCGGCAGGCCGAGCGCCCGCGCCGCGTTGTGCTCGAAACGCGCCACCCGGCTGCCGCTGACGGTGTTGACGAGGCTCTGTTCCTTCAGGCCTTCGAGGGCCTGCAGCACCTCGGCCTCGGTCACGTTCATCACCGGCTCACGCGCCGTCTTCTGATTGCAGCCCAGCGTCAGTGCATTGAGGGACAAGGGGTAGCTGTCCGGCACCGTGTGCTGCTTCTCGACCAGCACGGCCAGCACGCGTGCTTCCAGCGGTGTCAGCGTGCGCACGGCCATGATGCCTCCGATGACTGAATACAACCCATCGCGCACGAGGTGGAGCCGCCACCACGGCACCGACGCCTACTGCTCATCGACTCACTCCTGGGGTGACTTTGAAAACCTTGCTGACGATAGCATGGTGGCGGACCGCCCTCCCGGCGGCCGGTCTTCAGCACTCCGGCAGATGCTGCTCGTACCAGGCTTCGAGCACCGCATGCGACGACCAGAACGGCGCGGGCGGGCGGCCTTGCAGCCGGTCGGCGAGCAAGTCCAGATGCGTGTGCCAGCCACCTGCCACGCTCACCATCGCCGCCCGACCCGACAGCCGCATATGCGTGAGCACCAGCAGCACCCGCTCGCCGTGCGACGTCAGCTCGAAGCGCACCTCCGACGGCTCGCCGGCGTCGCCGGTCCAGGTGTAGGCGAGCCGGTGCGGCGGGTCGCACACCGTGACCTCACCGAGCAGGCGCGCTCCGCCCTCGAGATGGGCGTAACGCGCCGGCGTCGGCTCCAGCACCGACGACAGGTCGGCATGCCGAAACTGCAGTTCCACCCGCCCGCCGCGCTGCAGCTGCAGGGGGCCGCCGGCCAGCCACAGCGCCCGCTTGTCCGGTTCGGTCAGATAGGCCCAGACGCGCTCCAGTGGCCCCGGCAGCCAGCGCGTCAGCCGCAGCGTGCCGGGAGCCACCACCTCGGCATACAGCTCACGCTCGCCCAAGTGCCGCTCCAGCGCCAGCAGCATCGACCGCCAGCTGTGTTCGATGCGGTCGGCGTGCTCGGCCCAGGCGGCATCGATCTCGTGCGTCAGCTCCAACGTGGTGGCGCCGCCGTCGGCCTGCAGCGCCACCGTGACCCGGGCGTCTTCCGCCTGGCACGTGCCCCAGGTGAACGACAGCCGGCGCGGCCGCTCGATGGCGAGGTACACCCCGACATGATCGATGTTGGCCTGCTGCCGTTGCACCGTGAACGAAAAGCGCCCGCCGACGACCGGGTCGAGTTGCAGCCGCACGATGTGTTCGTCGCGCACCGCCGGCCCGAACATCCAGTGCGACAGCGCGTCAGGACGCAGCCACGCGTCGAACACACGCTCGGGGACGCTGCGAACACATGCGTGACGCGCACCAGCACGGGGGATGGGGAGCTCATCGGTTCGAGTCCTTTCTTGTGAGTGCCCGAGGCGACGCGTCTCAACCGCCCGTTGCGCCGGAAAGCGGCAGCGCGTCCCCAGGCGGCGACGTCTGCTCAGGCTCGGGGATTTGCGACTGCAACTCGGCCGGCAGCGCCGCCCGCAACGTCGCCAGCCGGGCCCTCTTTTCGTCGACCGGTAGGCTCGCATCCTGGGCGACGAACATCGCTTCCAACGTCACCATCGCATGCCGGTCGTGGGGGCCGAACAAGGCGTCCGCCGTGGCCACGTCGAAGTGACGCTGCCGCATCGCCTCGAGCCGGGCGAACTGCTCCCGCGCGGCAGCCAAGGTGTCGGGGATGGCGCCGCGGTCCGCCTCTTGCGACAGCTCGTCCACATAGCCCCGGTAGCCTCGCACCAGCGCGATGGCCCGGTCCGCATCGGCCTTCGGCAGCCCGTCGCGCAAGGTCCACTCGATCCGCTGCAGATCGTCTTGCGAGAGCGGTGCCGGTAGCACGTCCATCAGGGCCTCCAGCGCCGCCCGGGTGTCTTCGTTGACCTTGAGGCCGCCGGCGTAGCCGATCTCGAACAGCTGGGCAAGGTCGAGGTCGATGCCCATCACGCTGACGCGCAGCGCAGAGCCGGGTCCGGCCGCCGAGCGGGCACCGACGCCTGGGCTCGCGCCGCGCGACACAGGTGGCGCCGTCTCCGCGCTCGCCCGACCCGGGTCGGACGGCGGACCTTCATACAGCACGGCGGCGCCCACCGCCAAGGCAGTGATCCCGCCCCACATCCAGGGGCGCTTCACGTATCTCCACGACATGGCGGCACTCCTTCTGGCAAGGGCGGCCTCTGATTCCCGCGCAAGCGGGCTCGCAAGACGGCCTGCGCCCACCTCGAGCGCGGCCGTCCATGGGCTCGTCATGGTGCGCCGAAACACACCCCGCGTGCAAGCGCTCGCCCGCGGTGCAGAAGCGGCTCGCTCGGCCCTAGCACAAACGCGTGGCGACCGCTTGAACGTGGGCCTCCTGATTAGCGCCTATCGCCGCCACGCGATCCGCCGCCGAAGATCTCCCGCGGGCTTCAAACGGCCTCCTCCGGGAAGATGCCGCGCCCCGCTTCCATCTCTCGACCGCTACGACGGGCGAGACCGGGGGCTCGGCTGTCTGTCCAAGCGGCTGCGCCACTCGCCACCCCTTCGAATGGAGCACACCATGCCACCGGATTGCGTCCTTCCCCGCCGCCTCGCCGCGGCCGCGCTCCTCGCGAGCGCGACACTTGTGCCGCTGTCGGCCGCGGCTCAGACCAACCCCTACCAGCGAGGCCCGGACCCGACGACCCGCGACCTGGAAGACAGCCGAGGGCCGTTCCGCTACGCCAGCACCAACGTGCGCTCGCCCAGCGGTTATGGCGCGGGCACGATCTACTACCCCACCGACGTCAGCGGCAGCGTCGGCGCGGTGGCGGTGGTGCCCGGCTACCTCGCCCGCCAGTCCAGCATCCGCTGGTGGGGGCCGCGCCTGGCCTCGCACGGGTTTGTCGTCATCACCCTCGACACCCGCTCGACCTCCGACCAGCCCGCCAGCCGTTCCGCTCAACAGATGGCGGCGCTGCGGCAGGTGGTGGCGCTCAGCGAGACGCGCAGCAGCCCGATCTACGGCAAGGTCGATCCCAACCGTCTCGCGGTGATGGGCTGGTCGATGGGCGGAGGCGGCACGCTGATCTCTGCGCGCGACAACCCCAGCTTGAAGGCCGCCGTGCCATTCGCCCCGTGGCACAACACCGCCAACTTCTCGGGCGTGCAAGTGCCGACGCTCGTGATCGCTTGCGAAAACGACACCGTCGCCCCGATCTCGCGACATGCCTCGTCCTTCTACAACAGCTTTTCGAGCTCGCTCGCCAAGGCCTATCTCGAGATCAACAACGGCTCGCACACCTGCGCCAACACCGGCAACAGCAACCAGGCCCTGATCGGCAAATACGGTGTGGCGTGGATCAAGCGCTTCGTCGACAACGACACACGCTACAGCCCCTTCCTCTGCGGCGCACCACATCAGGCCGACCTGCGCAGCAGCCGCCTCTCGGAGTACCGCGAGAGCTGCCCGTACTGAGGTCCGACGTGCAACGGCCGGGCGTGCCTGCCACGCTTGCGCGCGCCTCGTCCCGTTCAGGCCATGAGATCACCAAGGAGGACAGCGTGGTGAAGATCATCGGCGAGCCGCCGTCGCACGAAGGCGCGCCAGCGTTCGGCTTTCTGGCCGACACGGTGCCGGACCATGCCTACCCGCTCGGCCTCGTGGGTTTTCTGTTCGCGAGTCCCTGGGTGTCGACCGGTGCCACCGTACGGCATGTCGCCACCATCCTCGTCTCGGCGACCGGGCGCTGTTTCGACGTCGAGTCGGACGGACGGCACCTAACGACACCGGCCGCGCTGGTGCCGCCGTCGGTCCGCCGCCGCCTGCGGGCGTTCGACGTCGCCTTGATCAGCTGCAACGTGGCGCCGCACCACCCCTGCTACCCATGGCTGCGCAGCCTCATGCCCGCCGGTGTGGTGCCGCTCGACCGCGCCGGCTTCGGCTTTCTGCAACACGAGATGCTGCTGGCCTACCACGGCGCGCTCAGCGCCGCCCGGGCGCGCGCCCTGTTCGAAGACCTCGTGGCCGAAGCGGTCTCGCAGTCCGGCATGGGCTGGCGCACCGACACCCGCCCGGCCGCGGTGCTCGACGTGCTCGCCGCCCATCCCGACGCCGCGCCGGCAGAACTCGCGCGCTGGCTCGGCGTTCCCAGCGCGCGCGTCGGCCGACTGGTGTACGAGGGCATCGGCGTGCCGTTTCCGCTGTACCGTGCCGGCCGGCGCCTGGCGGTGGCCGCCGAGGCGATCTTCGCCGGCGCCCGCATGACCGATGCGGCCCTGACCGCCGGCTTCGCCGACTCGGCCCATCTGTCGCGCACCTGGAAGCGGAAGTTCGGCATGCCGCCCTCCTACATGACCCAGCGCCGCTGGGTGCAGGTGGTGCGGTGACCCCGAGTGCCCTGTCTCACAAGACAGGACACGACGTGTCAACCGCCCTGCACCTCGTCGCCGAGATGCGACGCCAGGGCCTCGGACAGCCCGCGCGTGATCTTCACCATGTCGGCGTCCGACCGATCGAGGCCGTAGACGGTGAGGGGAAAGTCGAGCGGCTTCTGCAGGGCCCAGATGCGCTCGTGTTCGTGGGCCGGCAGGATCTCGGCCGGCTGGCCCACCGCGACCCATCCGATCGGGACCGTCGAGCCCGATGGCAGTTCGGTCTTCAAATGCACCACTGCGTTGATGCGCACTTCACTGCCACGGCCGACATGGGCGGCATGGAACACCGACGCGCCGGTGGCGATGAAGACCTCGTCTTCGACGGTGCAGCCGACAACGTGTGCTTGCGGCCCCACCAGGCAGTGGTCGCCGATGCGCAATGAGTGGCGCGCCGTGGCCCGCAAGACCGCGTTCTCCATCACGATGACGTCGCGCCCGAGGACGATCGAGCCGCCTTCGGCCACCACCTGCGCGCCAAACAGGATGCGACAACCGGGGCCGACCGTGACGTCGCCGCACACGACGGCATTCGGCGCGACATAGGCGGTGGGGTGGATCCGGGGTGATGTTCCGAGATGGGTGACGAGCATTCGGCCTCCTGTTGGGAAAATACGTGGGTCAGGTAGGCGGCAGATGCCGAGGCCCGGTGTGGTGACGCGCCACGCGCCGCTTCACCGGCGCCCTGCCGGGGCCGGCGCGCTTTGCACGTAATACGTGTCGAAGGCCAGGGCCGCCTTCAGCGCCGCCGCCAGCACCCCACACACCACGGTGATCCACAACACCCACGACATCGAACGCGGATCACGCGCGGCCCGGGCCTGCTGCCGCTGCCATTCGGCGCTGCGTCGCTCGGCCTCGAGGCGCTTGATCGAGACCAGCGCCCTGCCGAGTGCGACGCCCGAGGGCGGGCACAGCGTGAAGCGGGTCTGGCCGCGCAGCACCTGCCCTAAGGCGGCGGCATGTGCCGCCGGGTCGGCCGCCTGTGCCGTGCGCCGTGCCGCGCTGCACAGTTGCGCATGGGGCGGCAAGTAGTTGCGGCACTGCAGAAACTCGTCGACGGCCGGCGGACAGTTGGCCGGGCTGTGCTCGGCGGTGGGCATCAAAGCGCGCTCGGCCCCCCCGGCAAGCTCGGGGCAAAAGCCGATGCGCAGCGCGCGCCGCCCCGCCGTCTCGCTCTCGCACTCGTAGGCCAGCAAAGTGGCGGCGTCGCGTTTGAGCCGGGCGGCTTCGCGGACGGCCACCGCGGAGGGCGGCTGGGCTTGCAAGGGCGTCAGGCTCGCCTGCAGCCCGACATAGCCGGTCAGCAGGCCCGCCACCGTGAGGGCCAGCAAGCCATGGCCTGCCAGTTCCAGCATGGGCACCCAGCGTTGCCGTCGTGCCGACGTCAGCCGGCGCAGCAGCAGACCGTGCAGCCCGGCCGCAATCACCAGGATCATCAGGACGGCGAAGGCGAAAAAGGCGACAGGCGTGATCAAGATGGCAGTGGACAGGACGCAGCAAAGTCACGCAGGAGCGCGGTCGTCGCACCGGCCCCCGCCGTGGTGGCAGACCACGGAAGTCGACTCGCGGTCACCGCACAGGATAGCGGATGCAGGCCTGCGATGGCGGGCCGGCCGACCAGCCGGCGCGACCGGCAGGCCGGCGTGCGGTGGCGTCAGCTGCGCGTTCCGAGCGCGAGCCTCAACCCGAACGAGACGAACACCGCGCCGATCAGTCGGTTGAGCCACAGCGCCACCCGCTGGCTGGGCCGCACGCGGCGGCTGGCGTAGGCGGTGGCGAACGCCAGGAAGTGGCACCACAACATCCCATTGAAGTTGAAGATGCAGCCGAGCACGATGAAGGCGAGCGCCTTGTGTTCGGCGTCGGGTGCGATGAACTGGGGCACGAAGGCCAGGAAGAACACCGCCACCTTGGGGTTCAGCACATTGGTCAGAAACCCCTGCCGAAAGACTTGGGCGTGGGTCAGCGCGGGCACCTTGCCGCTGCCGCCACCAGCGCCCGGTGCGGTGGCGCGCCGGCGCAACATGCCGAAGCCGACCCACACCAAATAGGCCGCGCCGACGTATTTGACGACGGCGAATGCGGTCGCGGAGGTCGACAACAAGGCCGACAAACCGAGCGCCGCCGCCAGCACGTGTACCAGCGTGCCGGCGCCGATGCCCAATGCGGCGGCGGAGCCCGAACGCCAGCCGTGGACGGCACTGCGGCTCATGATCAACAGCGAATCGGGTCCGGGGGCGATGTTGAGCAGCAAACCGGACACGACGAACAGGGCGAGATCTTGTGTGCCGAACATCGGCTCGACTCCATCTTGGGTGATCAGGGCGGGCGGACAGCGCCCGACGGTGGGCGGGTGCATCGCGCCAGGGGCGCAGACGGCATACTGCCACGATGTCGCTGATGCAGCACGCCCTCCGCGCCGGCCAAACCCCCGGCCCTGCCGCGCCCGCCGCGGCGCAGGCGTCGGCCCTCGTCGTCGGGGCCGGCGGTGCGCTCGGTGCGGCCGTGCTCGAGCAAGCGCTGGGCTGCGGCCGCTATGCACAAGTCCAGACCCTGGTGCGCACCCCGGTCGCACCGGCGCTGCGCGGCTTCGAGGCCATCACCTTGGCGCAGCTCGAAGCCACCGGCAGCGGCAGCCAAAGTGCTCGGGCCGACACGGCCTTCATCATCTTCGACCGACCCCGACACGCCAACGGGCGGGACGCCGCCTTCGTGCGGCCCGAGCCCGACCAGCTGGCCGCGCTGGCCGGGGCGCTCAAGCAGGCTGGGGTGCGCCGCCTGCTGGTGGTGCTGCCGCATGCCGCCGCCCTGTTGCCGACGGCCCTCAAGCTCGGCCTCGCGTCGCTCGACGAGCAAGCCGTCGCGGCCCTCGGGTTCGAACACGCCTTGTTCGTGCGGTCCGCGCAGGCGCCGCAGCGCTCGGCCGGGTCACCCCTGCAGCGGCTCGCGTTCTGGATGCTCGGTCAGTTGCACCTGATGGTGCCCAAGCAGGACCAACCCGTGGTCGCCACCACCGCGGCCCGCGTGGTGGTGCAGCTGTCGCTGCTGCTGCCAGAGGCGCGCCCGGGCACCCGGGTGGTGCCGCCCGAACTCGTCTGGCACGCCGCGCAGGCGCGCGACATGACGCCGGTGCTGCAAGCCTGGCTGCACGACGGCACGGTCCCGCAGCTGTCGCGCGACGCGCTGCCGCGCTACTAGCGTCCTGGGCCGGCGTGACGCCGGTCAGGACAAGCTGCGCGAGCGCAGCATCGCGGGCAGGCCGCGTGTCTCGGGCACCGGTTGCGCCGCGAGCAGCGGGCGGCCCAGCCAGGCGCCCGCCTGCTCGGCGGCGAGTGCGCCGGACCGGGCCGCACTCTCCATCGACGACGGCAAGCCGGTGCGGGTCCAGTCCCCCGCCAGCCACAGGTTCTCGAAAGGTGTGGCGGCCGCCGGCCGGGCCGTTTCGGTCCCCGGCTGGGGGCACACCACCGCCATCGAGATGCGGTGCACGTCGGCATGCACCACCCTGGCCTGCGCCGCCTCGGGCGCAAATTCGGCAATCTCGGCCACCGTGCGCCGCACGATCTCGTCGTCGCTCAGCTCTGCGGCGGCATGCGCATAGATGCTGTTGCTGGCGATCAGCGACGGCGTTTCAGCTCCCGCCTCGGTGTCCCCCTCGCGGATGTTCGACAGGTCGTAGAAATCGAGGTTGAGGTCGCCTGGCGACCAGGTGCGGGCCCAGAAGTGCTGACGCGTGAGCTTGCGGTCGAACCACAGGTAGCTGCTGACGTAGGGGCACGGCTCGAGTTGCGCCGCCAGGGTCGGTGCGGGATCGATTTCGCGCCAGTCGGGCGGGGCCATCTCGGCCAGGTTCTCGGGCGGCACCGCGACCACCGCTGACCGTGCCTGGAGGCGGCTGCCGTCGGCCAGCACCACCGCGTCGAAGCGACCGTCACGCAGCAGCACCTGCTTGACCTCGGTGTTCAGCAGCACCTGCCCACCCGCGGCTTCGATGACACCTCGGCACCCCGGCGCATAGAGATCGGCCAGGCCTTGCTTCGGAAAACCGAAACAATAGCCATTGCGCCCCGCCATCAGCCGGAACACACGCACCAGCGCTGTGGCCGAACAGCGCTCGAGCGGCACGTTCAGAATCGCCAGGCAGGCCGGGCGCCAGAACCACTCGATGAAATCGGCCCGCACGCCCATGTCCTGCAGCCACTGCCGTGCATCGATCTCGTCGAGTTCGAGCGATTGCTGTTCGTTGATGCGCAAGGCGCGCCACGCAACTCGCCGGTTCGACCACAGGTCGCGCCAGGACACGCTCTTCAGTGCCTGCGGCAGATTTGGCAAGCCATGCAGCGGCGGCGGCAGCCGCGAACCGCGCATCGCCAAGCGGCGGTCTTCGTCGAGCAGGGTGATCAGCGGCTGCGGCTGCCACAGCACCTGGGTTTCGGTGCCGAGCCGACGCATCAACGCGAGCAGGTTGTGATGCTCGCTGGTCAACACGTGCGGTCCGATGTCGACCGTGACGCCCGTCGTCGGCTCGCGCCAGCTCGCCGCGCGCCCGCCAAGCAGCGCGGAGCGTTCGACGACCGTCACCCGCAACCCGGCGTCGCTCAGCGCGACGCCGCAGGCCAGTCCGGCGACGCCTGCACCGACGATCAACACATCGGGTGTCAAGGCCGCTTGCATGCGCCGGAGCAGATCCGATACGACAGCGCCCGCCACCCGCCCCGGCCCGCCGTGGCAGCAGCAGTGGCGGGACACGGAACGCAAAGGTGGCCGGGTGCCGGCCCGAGACGGATGTTCATGCCTCGTTGCAGTGCATGCATTCGGTACTCCAGGAGGTGATCCGCAGTTCAAGCAACTGACGTTCCCTGCTTTTATTGCGGTTTCAGCAACTGTCCATTCTGGGCCGGCCCGTTTATCGGGTCAGGGTTTCTACTTAAAGTTCACCCATCGGTGAGCACAAACGAATGCGCTTGCGACTCAGCGAGGGGCCTGGTGGCGTCGCCGCCGACCCGACCTGTCCAACTGCCTACGGAGAGAACATCATGATTGCCAACAAGAAACTGATCGCCACGCTGGTCACCGCGCTCGCTGCCACCGGTGCCTTTGCTCAGCAAACCGCCGACACCCAGCCGCGCGGCAAGACGCGCGCCGAAGTGCGCGCCGAACTGGAACAAGCGCGCGCCGAAGGCCAGGTGCTGCCGGTGTTCGAGGGCGAAGCCAGCGCCGCTCCCAACGCGACGCCCAAGGCCGTCGCCAAGAAGCGTGAAGACAGCAAGCGCGAAAGCGCACTGCGTCCTGCCGCGCCCGTCGGCACCGGCGGCTGAGCGTTCCACATCAGCCATGCGGCGCCGCTGCGCGCCGCGCCCGGCCCCGATGTGAGGGCGCCGCGCCACCTCCACGACAACCCGCCCCAGGCGGGTTTTCTTTTTTGTGGCGTGCCGGCGGCCCGCGAACGGGGGGCGATCTTGTTGCCGTTGTTGCCGCGCTGCACAGGCGCCGGCGCCTAGAATCTCGACCCATGCCCGGCACTCAGCGCCTTTTCACCTCCCGTTCCGCCTTGCGGCTGGCGACGGCATGGTGGCTGGTGTTGGTGGTGTTCTGGCAACCCTGGGCGGCGGCCTATCAGGCCACGGTCGCGGTCGCCGGCCTCGAACTGTGCAGCGTCGCCGGGACCCAACGTGTCGACCGCCATGGCAACAGCGTCGATGCGGACCATGCGCATGTCGCCGGCGATTGTTGCGCTGCAGCCGACCTCTCCCTGCCCCCTGCCGCCATCTCGACCCTCACGACCGCGCAGATCGCCACCCGCGCCGCGCCGCTGCTGACCGCCGGTCGCATCGGCGCCGAATGGCTCGGCGCCTTGTCGCGCGGCCCGCCCACGCGCTCCTGATCTGATCTATCGCAACGGCACCACGCGGCGCCGTCGACTGCCTTGCGCGAGCCCTGCAAACTGGCTCGCGGCATATCAGGAGCCCCTCATGACTTCTTTGCACCGGCCCGCCTGGGCCGTGCTGCCGCTGTGCGCGGCCCTGCCCTTGTGGGCACAAACCGAAGCAGGCCCGGCCGATGCGGCCGCCGCCCGCAGCCTGCCGGGCGTGGTCGTCACCGGCCGCCAGAGCGACGACGCCTCGACCCTGACGCAACCCGATACGGCGACCGCCCGCCGACGCATCTCGCAAACCCCCGGCGGTGCGGCAGTGCTCGACGCCGCCGATTACAGCGAAGGCCGGGTGGCGACGCTGGCCGACGCCCTCGGGCGCGCCACCGGCGTGTTCGTGCAACCACGCTTCGGCGCCGAAGAGGCCCGCTTGTCGATCCGCGGCTCCGGCCTGCAGCGCACCTTCCACGGCCGCGGCATCAAGTTGATGCAAGACGGCGTGCCGCTGAACTTGGCCGACGGCAGCTTCGACTTCCAGGCGGTGGAGGCCTTGTCGGCGCGGCATGTGGAGGTGTGGCGCGGCGCCAATGCGCTGGCGTACGGCGCCAGCACCTTGGGCGGTGCGATCAACTTCGTCTCGCCCAACGGCTACAACGCCGAGCCCTGGCGGGTGCGCGCGGAGACCGGCAGCTTCGGCTACGGCCGCGCCCAGGTGTCGACCGGCGGGGTTCACGGCGCCGCCGACCACTATCTGTCGGTCAGCGGGTTTCGCCAGGACGGCTTTCGTGACCATGCCAAGCAGGACAGCCGCCGCGCCAGCGCCAACCTCGGCTATCGTTTGACGCCCGAACTCGAGACCCGGGTCTATCTGGGCTACGTACACAGCGATTCCGAACTGCCCGGCGCGCTGACGAAGGCCCAGTTGAACGACGACCCCCGGCAGGCCCAACCCGCCAGCATCAGCGCCGACCAGCGCCGCGACATCCGTTGGACGCGCGCGTCCAGCAAGACCGTCTACCGCACCGGCGGGCACCAGTTGGAGCTGTTCCTCTACGCCGCCGACAAGCGTTTGCACCACCCGATCTTCCAGGTGCTCGACCAGCAAAGCCGCGACTACGGCGCGGAGCTGCGCTACGAACTGCAGGGCACGCTGGCGGGCCGGCCCAACCGGCTGGCGCTCGGGTTGTCGTCGAGTGTCGGCAAGACCGACGAGGACCGGTACGTCAACGTGGGTGGCGCAAGCGGCGCGCTGACCAACCGCAGCGAGCAAAAGGCGCGCAATGTGGAATTCCACATCGAGAACCAGCACGAGATCGTGCCGCGCTGGACCGCCGTGACCGCCTGGCAAGGGGTGCGCTCGATGCGCCGCCTGGCCGACCGCCACATGCCGGCGCAAGACCCGGCCGACGAAGGCTTCGAGATGCACTACCGCGGCAGCAACCCCAAGCTGGGCCTGCGCTGGGACGTCTCGCCGCGCCAGCAGGCGTACGCCAATCTTTCGCGCAGTTTCGAGCCGCCCAGCTTCGGCGAACTCAGTGGCGGGCTGCGGCCGACCTTGAACGACGCCCAGCGCGCCACCACCCTCGAAGTCGGCACCCGCGGCACCACCGCGGACGTCGAGTGGGACGTGAGCTTCTATGAAGCGCATGTGCGCGACGAACTGCTGCAGCTGGCGACCAACACGCTCGGCGCGTCGCAGACGGTGAATGCACCTCGCACGCTCCACCGCGGCCTCGAACTCGGGCTGAAGGGCGCGGGCTGGCGGAGTGCGGCCGGCCGTGTCGAATGGTGGCTCACCGGCTTGTGGAACGACTTCCGCTTTCGTGACGATCCCCAGTACGGCAACCGCCGCCTGCCCGGTGTGCCGCGCTACAGCGCGCGGGCGCAGCTGGGATACCGCCTGGCGGGAGGCACCTTGCTGGCCGTCGCAGCCGAGGGCGCCAGCGCCTATCCGGTCGACTTCACCGGCAGCTTCAGCGCCGACCGCTATGCCGTGTGGGGCCTGAAGGCGAGTGGCGAATGGCACGCCGCCGGCCTCAGCTGGTTCGTCGAGGGCCGCAACCTCAGCAACCGTTCCTATGCCGCCACCACCCAGGTGGTGCGCGACACCCGTGGCGCCGACTCGGCGCAGTTCCTGCCCGGCGACGGGCGCTCGCTCTTCGCGGGCATTGATTGGAGATTCAACTGATGACCACCCTGCCCCGTCTGGGCCTCGGCGCCCTGCTGGCCGCCGCCGCCGTGTGCGCCGATGCGCATGTCACGATCGCCGACCCGAAGGCGCAGGCCGGCAGCTACCACAAGGTCACGCTGCAAGTGCCCCACGGCTGTGCCGGCAGCGCGACGGTGGCCCTCGCCGTCCATGTGCCACCGGCCTTCCTGGTCGCCAAGCCGGCGGTCAAGCCGGGCTGGTCGGTGCGCGTCGAGAAAACCCGCCTCGACAAGCCGGCCGTCCTGCATGGCCGCAGCATCAACGAAACGACCTCGGTGATCCGCTGGGAAGGCGGGGCCGTGCCGGGCGACTTCTTCGACGAGTTCAGCCTGCATGGCCGGATTGCCGACGGCGCGAAGGGGAAGCTCGCGTTCCGGGTCGTGCAGACCTGCGAGAAAGGGGAAGTCGACTGGAACGGCCCCGCTGACAGTGCCACGCCCGCGCCCACGCTGGAGGTGAGTCCAGCCGATGCGGGCCACGGCCACCACCATCACTGACCGGTGCGTCGGCGGGCCGGCGCCATCCGCCGGCAGCCGATGCCCGGGCCCGTGCCGCGGCGGCTCAGCCCACCCACCAGACGCGGGCTTCGTAAGGACGCAAGCTCACGACGCCGTCCGACACTGCCGGTTCATCCGGGAGGTTGCCGATCAACACCGGGCCCAGTTCCAGGCGGTCCGGCCGCCGCCACGGCACGGTGTCCGGCGAGAAGTTGAGCGCCACCAGCAGCCGTTGCTCGCCGAGCGTGCGGGTGAAAGCGAAGACCTCGTCAGGGGTGTCGTTCAGCAGGTCGTAACGGCCGTCGACCAGGATCGCGTGGGCCTTGCGCAATTCGATCAGACAGCGGTAGTAGCGAAACACCGAGTCCGGATCGGCCAAGGCTTGGGCGGCGTTGACATACCGATAGTTGGGATTGACGCCGATCCACGGCCGCACCGTCGAGAAGCCCGCATGTTCGCTGTCGTCCCACTGGAACGGCGTGCGCGCGTTGTCGCGGCTCTTGGCATGGATCCATGACAGGACCTGCTGCGGGTCCTCACCCCGCTCGTGCACGGCGATGCGGTACATGTTCAGCGTCTCGATGTCGCGATAGTCGTCGATCGAGTCGAAGCGCACGTTGGTCATGCCCAGTTCCTCGCCCTGGTAGATGAAGGGCGTGCCCTGCTGCAGATGCAAAAAGGTCGCGAGCAGCTTGGCCGACTCGACCCGGTATTCCTCGTCGTCGCCGAAGCGCGAGACCGGGCGCGGCTGGTCGTGGTTGGACAGGTACAGGCTGTTCCAGCCGTGCACCGCCAGCTCGGTCTGCCAGCGGCTGGTCACGCGCTTCAGCTCGTACAGGTCCAGTTCGCGCCCCATCCACTTGCTGCCCTGGTGGTCGAGGTCCATGTGCTCGAACTGGAACAGCATGTGCAGCGCGCCGGTCTCCTGGTGGGTCAGGGCCAGGCCCAAGCGGGTCGTCACCGTGGGGGTTTCGCCCACGGTGATGATGTCGTAGTGCGACAGCACGCGCTCCTTCATCTCGCGCAGATAGAGCAACAGCCGATCTTCGTCCGCGGCAGTGGTGAAGGCCGGTTGCCAGCGGCTGGACGGGTCGCAGACCGGCGCGTCGGGCAGGCCCGGCGTCTTGGCGATCATGTTGATCACGTCCATCCGGAAGCCGTCGACGCCCTTGCGCAGCCAGAAGTGCATCAGGTCGTAGACCTCTTCGCGCACCTTGGGGTTGTCCCAGTTCAGATCGGGCTGTTTCTTCGAGAACAGATGCAGGTAGTACTCGCCGGTCGGCTCATGGAACTGCCAGGCCGAGCCGCCGAAGGCGGATTCCCAGTTGTTCGGCTCGCTGCCGTCTTCGCGCGGCGCTCGCCAGATGTAGTAATCGCGGTAGGGGTTGTCGCACGAGCGGCAGGCCTGGACGAACCAGTCGTGCTCGTCCGACGTGTGGTTCACCACCAGGTCCATCATCAGCTTGATGCCGCGGCGGTGCAGCCCGTCGAGCATCTCGTCGAAATCGGCCATGGTGCCGAACTCCGGCATGATGGCCCGGTAGTCGCTGATGTCGTAGCCGTTGTCGTCGTTCGGCGAGGCATACACCGGCGACAGCCACACCACGTCGATCCCGAGCGCTTGCAGATGGTCGAGTTTGCCGATGATGCCGCGCAAATCGCCTATGCCGTCCCCGTTGCCGTCGCAGAAGCTGCGCGGATAGATCTGGTAGACGACGCTACGTTTCCACCACGGCGTCGCGGCGGTTTGCTCTGTCCGGTTGCCCATACGTCCTGCCCCTTGATGCAGTTTGCCGCGCCGGTATGGCGGCATTTTCCAGGCCATGTTCTAGGCCAACTTCTGGCAAGTGGTATGCCAAGCGAAGGTGCTTCGCGTTCACGCACGCCGCATCGCCTACAGCCCCTCGAGAGGCGGCGCTGGCCGGCTACCGTGACGGACATCTCGTTCTCTCAAGAGGTTCGTCATGACAGCACCGCTCGCTCCCCAGGACATCACCGAAGTGTTGCGGCAACTCGAAGACCGCGCCGACCAGACGCCTGCGCCCGACCTGCGCCACCGTATCAAAGAGGTGCACCGCCTGATGAGCGGCTTGTGCGGCGATGCGCGCGAGCACGCCGAGGCCTTGCTGCTCAAGCTCAGGTTCCGGCTGGAGGAGGCGGTGGTGGCGTGAGGCCCGGCCTGCGCGGTCAACGCACCCGTCTTCGGCCCGCGGGCCGGTTCGGCTGCTCGCCACGTGCGCGGGCTTCCAGGTAGGCCTTGGCCTGCTCCCAGGCCACCGACTCCCCGCCGGCCGTCAGTCTTGCCCAGCGTCGATCCGCCAGGTGATGAAATTCGTCGTCGTGTTCGACCTGCGCTACGTGCTGCGCGATCGCGTCGAGGATGAATTCGTCCACTGTCTTGCCGCATTGCTCAGCAGCGTTCGCCACGCGTCGCTTCAACTCGTCATCGAGATGGATGGTGGTCGTGCTCATGATGTCCCTCGCCAATGAATGACGGCAGGAGCGCGGGTTGGCGCCCTACCCGATCACGCCATCCCATGCCGCGCATGCCATTCCGCCAGCGAGACATCCGGATATTCATCGAACTGCTGGTCGCCGGGCAACAGGTCCGGCACGGCCCACGAGGCGCGCGAGCCCAGCATCATGTGCGTGCGCTCGGGCGGCTCGGGCAGTGGCGTGTCGATCGCCGAGGCGTGCGGATGCACCAGGTCCGGCCAGGTCGGGTCGTACAGCCACAGCGCGCTGCCGCAGCGGCTGCAAAAGTGCCGCTCGGCGCTGCTGGTGCTGCCGTCGGGCATCCGCGCGCGATAGACGGACAGGTGCTCGCGCCCCGCCACCTGCAGCGTGCGGTGGTCCGCCCCGAGGTTGATCGCATAACCGCCCCCGCCGGCGGTCTTGCGGCAGATCGAGCAATAGCACCGCATGAACGGGCACGGGGATGAGGACTGCACACGAAATCTCACCGCCTTGCAGTGGCAGCTGCCTTCCAGTTCCAGCATGGCCTTCTCCTTTCCGGGCTGTCTTCAGCTTCCCGACGCCGTAGCCCACCGGGCCGAACGGCGCCATACGTCCTGAATCGCTTCCACACAATGAGCGACGTTGCATCTTGTTAGCGTGGCGGCCCTGTACTTCACCCAGCCCGGGCCGACACCGCGGCGGCACGCCTGCCGCCGCTGCACCGCCAGCCCCGCGGGTCGCACATCAGTCCCGCCACCCCGACTCCACAGGAGACTCCCAAGATGCGCTTCGCGTGCAAGAGCCTCGCCATCGCCGCCCTGGCGCTGGCGATGTCCGCCACCGCCTTCGGCCAGACCCGGCACAAGTCGCTCAACTATCTCTACAGTATCTCCGGCCAGAAGACCGTGGCCGGTCAACACAACCGCGAGCCCAACAGCGACCCGGCCAAATGGACCGCCGAGGTCAAGAACGTCACCGGCCGCTACCCCGGCCTGTGGAGCGGCGACTTCCTGTTCTCGCAGCACGACATCCAGCACCGGGCGACGATGATCGAACAGGCCAAGACCGAATGGCGCAACGGTTCGCTGGTCAACATCATGTGGCACACCTGCTCGCCGGCGACACCCGAGCCCTGCGGCTGGGAGTCGAGTGTGCAGCGCAAGCTGTCGGACGACGAATGGAAGCAGTTGCTGACCGAAGGCACGTGGCTCAACGGCGTGCTGCGCTCCCGCCTGGACGCCCTCGCGGCCCATTTACAGGTGCTGGAGGACGGCGGCGTCGAGGTGCTGTTCCGGCCGCTGCACGAAATGAACCAGGGCGCGTTCTGGTGGGGCGGCCGGCCCGGGCCGAACGGCACCGCCAAGCTGTACCGCTACATCCACGACTACATGACCCGCACCAAGGGCCTGAGCAACCTGATCTGGGTCTGGGACGTCCAGGATTTCGCCTCGCTCGCCTCCGACCTGGCCAACTACGACCCGGGCGAAGGCTATTGGGACGTGCTGGCGCTCGACGTCTATTGGTCGGACGGGCGCGGCTACACGCAAGACAAATATGACGCGATGGTGCGGGCCTCGCGCGGCAAGCCGATCGCGATCGGCGAGTTCGACAAGCTGCCCAAGCCCGAAGAACTGGCGGCCCAGCCGCGCTGGACCTTCTTCATGGGCTGGGCCGAACTGGTGTTCGAGCGCAACAGCCGCGAGGACATCCAGCGCCTGTACAACTCGCCGCGTGTCGTCGACCAGAGCGAGATGCCGGGCTGGGGCGGCGTCAGCGCGGGCAACTTGGCACGCGGGCGGCCGGTGACGGTGTCGTCGACCGAAAACGGCTACCCGGGCGCCAACGCCGTCGACGGCAGCGTCGAGTCGCGCTGGTCGTCAGCCTACGCGGACAAGCAGCACCTGTATGTCGACCTGGGCAGCAACCGCCGCATCCGCCGGGTCAAGGTGGTGTGGGAAACCGCCTATGCCCGCTACTTCCAGGTCCAGACCTCGGTCGACGGCCGCACCTGGAAAACCGTGCGGGACGTGGGCAACAACACCAGCCTCACCAACGACATCACCGGCCTCGATGAAACCGCCCGTTACGTCAAGATCTATGGGGTGAACCGGGCGACCCAGTGGGGCTTCTCGATCCGGGAGCTGGAAGTGTATTGAGGGCGGTGTCCCTGGCGGGCGGCCTGCGAGTTTGATACAAACGACCTCCCTGCACATCGCAGATAATCCCGCGCGATGTTGCTGTACCCCGAGACCGCGCTTGCCGGCACGCCCCACCCGCCCCCTGTCGCCTCCGGCACCTCCGTGCGGGAGGCCTTGCGCGCCGCCTCGCGGCCTCAGCACCAGCAGCTCGAAGACCTGCTGGGCCTGACCGGCGCGCTGACGCCGGGGCGTTACCACGCCGTACTGCAAGGTTTTGCCGGCTTCCTCGACGTTTGGGAGCCGCGTGTCGCCGCCGCGCTGCCACAGCGCTGGCAAGACGCCTTTGCCCGCCGCCGGCGCGGCCACCTGCTGCATCACGACCTGCAACGCCTGGGCGTGACACCCGACAGCGCACGGCAGCAGCAAGCTGCCGAGGCGGCTGCCCGCGTCCCCCTCGACCGGCTGAGCCAGGTGTTCGGCTCCCTCTACGTGCTGGAAGGCTCGACCCTCGGAGCCCGCGTGATCGTGCCGCACCTGCAGCGGCAGCTGAACCTGACACCCGAGACCGGCGCCGCGTACTTCCACGGCCACGGTGATGCGAGCGGCGCCTTGTGGCGCGAATTCTGCATGGCCCTGGAGCACGAGGTGGGCCCTGGTCCCGTCGATCGGGCCGCCGCCTGCACTGCCGCTTGCGCCACCTTCGCGGCCTTGATCACCGTTTTCTCGCAGCTGCCATGACTCAGCCGACCCGATTGGACCTGGCCGCCTGCGCCTCGGAGCCCATCCGCGTGCCGGGCGCGATCCAGCCGCACGGCTGGATGGTCGCGCTGGGCGCGGACGACCTTCAATTGCTCGCCTACAGCGAGAACTGGCGCGATCTGGTCGGCGACGCCGACCTGCCGGCCAGCCTTGCGGCCCTGCTGCCCGCCCTGCTGACGCCGGTGCAGCCGAAGCTGCGCGGCCTGCCGGACACTGTCGGGCCGGCAGCGATCGGCTCGGTGAGCGTCGCTGGGCGCCGCCTGGACATGATCGCGCACCGCAGCGCAGCACGCGTGTTCGTCGAATTCGAGCCCGCCGTCCCCGACGACGGGCTGCGCGCGCCGCTCTACACGCTGGTGCGGCAGTTCGTACCCTTGCTGCAGCAGGCCACCAGCGTCGAGGCGCTGTGCGCGCTGGCAGCCGAAGAGATCCAACGGTTGACGGGCTTTGGCCGCACGCTCGTCTATCGCTTCGACGCCGAAGGCCATGGCGAGGTGCTGGCGGAAACGATAGAGCCCGGCTACGAGTCGTATGCGGGGCATCGGTTCCCGGCCTCCGACGTGCCGGCCCAGGCCCGCGAGCTGTACCTGCAAAACCGCATCCGCCTGATTGCGTCGGCCGACTATGTGCCCGTGCCGCTGCGCAGTACGGTGCCCGACGCGGCACAGGCCCCGCTCGACCTGTCGTTCGCGGCGCTGCGCAGCGTCTCGCCGGTGCACCTGGAATACATGCGCAACATGGGCACCGCCGCGTCGATGTCGGTGTCGGTCGTGGTACGCGGCCGTCTTTGGGGGCTGATCTCCTGCCACGACCACGCACCGCGCTTCGTGTCTTTCCAGACCCGTGTCGCCTGTGAGCACCTCGGGCAGTTGCTGTCGCTGCAGATCGAGGCCAAGGAAGACAACGCCGAAGTCGCCGACCGCCTCGAGTTACGCCGTATCACGCTCGACCTGGTGTCCCAGCTGACCGACAGCGACGCCACCTTGCAACAGCTGGTGCGCGAGCCGGCCTCGCTGCTGCGCATTGCCCGCGCCGGCGGCGCCGCCGTGGTGCTCGACGAAAGCTGCTGGATGGTCGGCAAGACGCCGCCCCCGCCCGAAGTCCTGCGCCTGGCGCAATGGCTCGCGTCCCGTATCGGCGACGTGTTCCACACCGACCGGCTGCCCGAAGCGTATCCAGCGGCGGGCGCCTTCGCCGAGGCCGGATGTGGCGTGCTCGCGGTGTCGATCTCGAAAGTGCACCGCCACCTGCTGATCTGGTTCCGCCCGGAGATGGTGCAGACGATCGAATGGGCCGGCGACCCGCGCAAGCAGCCGGTCGAGCGTGACGGCCAGCTGCACCCGCGGCGCAGCTTCGCCACCTGGCGCGAGCAGGTGCGGGGCCGCTCGCTGGCCTGGCGGGGGGGCGAAGTCGCCGCCGCGCTGGAACTGCGACAGGCCCTGGTCGGCATCGTGCTGCGACGCGCCGAAGAGCTGGCCGAACTGGCCGGCGAACTGGGCCGTGTCAACAAGGAGCTGGAGGCGTTCTCCTACTCGGTCTCGCACGACCTGCGCGCGCCGATGCGCCACATCGCCGGTTATGTCGACCTGGTCCTCGAGCTGGAAGGCGGGGCGCTGAGCGAGCGCACCCGCCGCTACCTCGACCATGTGAAAGGAGCGGCCAAGTTTGCCGGCGAGTTGGTCGACGCCCTGCTCGACTTCTCGCGCATGGGACGGGCCGCCCTGAAGCCCGCCGAGGTGGACCTGGACGGCCTGGTGCACGACCTGGTGCAGCAGCTCAGCTCGGAACACGCCGACCGCCGTATCGAATGGCACATCGAGCAGCCGCTGCCGCGCTTGTGGGCCGACCCGGTGTTCCTGCAGATGGCGGCCCGCAACCTGATCGGCAACGCTGTCAAATACACGCGCGGGCGCGACCCGGCGGTGATCCGCATCCGCGGCGCGGGCAATGACAGGCAGGATGGCTTCGAAGTGGCCGACAACGGCGTCGGTTTCTCGATGAAATACGCCAACAAGCTGTTCGGCGTGTTCCAGCGTTTGCACACCGCCGAAGAGTTCGAAGGCAGCGGCATCGGCCTGGCCAACGTGCGGCGGGTGGTCGAGCGGCATGGCGGCAGCGTGAGCGCGCGGGGTGAGCCCGACGTCGGCGCGGCCTTTACGATTTTGCTTCCGCGGTCGCCAAGTACAGGTGTTCTCTCGAATCCAGTCCCTCCCGGAGGGAAGCTCTGATGCTCAAGCCCATCCTTCTCGTCGAAGACGACGCCCGCGACCTCGAACTCACCCTGGTGGCGCTGGAACGCAGCCAGCTGGCCAATGACGTCATCACGGTGCGCGACGGCGCCCAGGCGCTCGACTACCTGCTGCGCGAGGGCACCTACGCGGGCCGCACGGCCGGCAATCCGGCCGTGATCCTGCTCGACCTCAAGCTGCCCAAGGTCAACGGCCTGGAAGTCCTGCAGGCTGTGCGCGCCAGCGAGGCGCTGCGCGCCATCCCGGTCGTCATGCTGACGTCGTCGCATGAAGAATCGGACGTGCTGCGCAGCTACGAGCTGGGTGTCAATGCCTATGTGGTGAAACCGGTCGACTTCAAGCAGTTCGTCGCGGCGATCGCCGACCTCGGCATCTTCTGGGCCGTCCTCAACGAGCCGCCCCCTGGCTCGGCGAAGGTGCAGCGGCGTTATGAGTGAGACGACGACGGCCGCCGTTGCGGAGGCAGCCGACAACGAGCTGCAGTTGCTGCTGTTGGAAGATTCGCCGCGCGACGCCGAGCTGCTGATCGACTCGCTGGGCCTGGCCCAACCGCGCTGGCGCATCGAATGGACGCGCAACGAAAGCGAGTTCCTGGCGGCGCTTGAGCGCGGCGGTTTCGACCTCGTGCTGTCCGACTACGAGCTGCCCGGGTTTTCCGGCGTCGAGGCGCTCGAGCAAGCGCTGCGCCGGCGGCCGGGCACACCTTTCGTGTTCGTTTCCGGCGTCATCGGCGAAGAGAACGCAGTGGAGATGCTGCGCCGCGGCGCGACCGACTACGTGCTCAAGGAACGCATGGGCCGGCTGCCGATGGTGATCGAGCGCGCGATGCGCGAAGTGCGCCAGGAACGCCAGCGCAAACTGGCCGAACGCCAGCTGCGCGAGGCCGACGCCTTGTATGCGCGGGTGGTCGACTCGTTGAAGGACTATGCGGTGATCCTGCTCGACGTGCAGGGGCAGATCCGCGCCTGGAACGCCGCGGCATCGTTGATCTTCGGCTACGCCGTCGACGAGGTGCTGGGCCGCTCGTGCGAGCTGCTGCTGACCCCCGAGGACCGGGCCGCCGGCGTGCTGCAGGCCGAGATGCACACCGCGGCGGCCGACGGCAGTGCCAGCGACGACCGCTGGTTGTTGCACAAGGATGGCCGGCGGCTGTGGGCCGAAGGCGTGATGACGCCGCTCTACAGCGACGGCGCCGCCGAACCGAGCGGCTACTCCAAGATCGTGCGCGACGCCACCGAGGCGCATGAAGCCGCCAGCGCGGTGCGGCGCGCCAAGGAGGAAGCCGAGCGCGCCAACCGCGCCAAGGACCGGTTCCTGGCGGTGCTGTCGCACGAGCTGCGCACGCCGCTCGCACCGATCACCGCGGCCACCTTCGTGTTGCAGCGGGTCGCCAAAGTGCCGCCGGAATGCGAAGACCTGTTGCCGATGATCCGCCGTAACGTGGCGCTCGAAGCGCGCTTGATCGACGACCTGCTCGACATGACGGCGATCGAGGAAGGCAAGCTGCACCTGAAGCTGCAGCCGCTCGACGTGCACCGCGTCGTGCCCACGGTGATCGAGATGCTGGGCAACGACATCCAGGCCAAGGGCCTGCGCCTGCAGCTCGAGCTGCAGGCGCAAGACACGGTGGTGCAGGGCGACGAGGCGCGGCTGCAGCAGGTGGTCTGGAACATCGTGCGCAACGCCGTCAAGTTCACGCCCGACGGCGGGTCGATCCGCTTGCGCTCCTACAACGACGAGGCCGGCCGGCTGTGCCTGGAATGCACCGACTCGGGCATCGGCATCGCGCCGGAATCGCTGTCGCGCATTTTTGTCGCCTTCGAGCAGGCCGACCAGGAGGTCGCGGAGCAGTTTGGCGGACTCGGGCTGGGCCTGACCATCGCGCGCAGCCTGGTGGCGCGCCACGGCGGCTCGCTGGAGGCGCACAGTGACGGGCGGCACCAGGGCGCCACGTTCCGCATCCTGCTGCCGACCGGCACCGCGGCGACCCGTCCCGCCGGCACTCCTGCCGCGGCAACGCCGGCCCCCTCCCCGAGCGCACCGCTGCGGCACCGTCTGCTGCTGGTCGAAGATCATGAAGACGCCGCCCAGGTGATGAAGCTCCTGCTCGAGGACCTGGACTACGAGGTGACGCTGGCGCGTTCGCTGCAGGAAGCCCTGGAATGCGGCCGCAGCGACCGCTTCGACCTCATCATCACCGACCTCGGCCTGCCCGGCGGCAGCGGCGTCGAAGTGGCGCGCGCCTTCGCGCCCGGCGTGCCGGTGGTCGCGTTGTCGGGCTACGGCAGCGAGGAAGATCTGCGGTCGACGCGGGCCGCCGGCTTTGCCAGCCACTTGATCAAGCCGGTCGACCCGGAGCAATTGCAAACGACGTTGCGCTCGCTGTTGCGCCATCCGCCGACACGGCGGTAGTTCGCCGCTGCTCAGCGCAGTTCAATCCAGACCGGCGCATGGTCGCTCGCGCCTTCGCGCCCGCGCACGGCCTTCTCCACTTCGGCCCGCTTGAGCCGTTGCGCAAGGCTCGGGCTCAGCAACAGATGGTCGATGCGCAGGCCGGCATCGCGCTGCCAGCGGTTGCGCTTGTAGTCCCAATAGGTGTAGATCGGCGCGGTCGGATGCAGCCGGCGCACCGCGTCGGTCCAGCCCTGCTCGAGCAGCCGGGCGAAGGCGGCGCGGCTTTCGGGTTGCAGCAGCGCATCGTCGAGCCATGAGCGGGTGGCGTAGATGTCGGCATCGGTCGGCACCACGTTGAAGTCGCCGGCCAGCACGACCGGGGCGCCCGAGTCCAGCAGGCCCTGGGCATGGGTGATGAGCCGCTCGAACCAGGCCAGCTTGTAGTCGAATTTGGGCCCTGGTTGCGGATTGCCGTTGGGCAGGTACAGGCACGCGATCAGCACGCCTTCGACCGCGGCTTCGAGGTAGCGGCTCTCGGGGTCGGCCACGTCGCCGGGCAGGCCGCGGCGGGTCACCACCGGCTCGGCATGGCGGGCCAGGATGGCCACGCCGTTGTACGCCCGCTGGCCGCGCCATGCGGCGTGGTAGCCGGCCTCACGCAAGGCCTCGGCCGGGAAGGTCGCATCCGAGGTTTTCAGTTCCTGCAGGCAGACGACGTCGGGCTCGGATTCGTGCAGCCATTCGAGCAGCCGCGGCAAGCGCCCGTTGATGCCGTTGATGTTGTAGGTCGCGATCTTCATGCTGGCGGTCGGGGTCTGCCTTTGGCTCAGCATGCGGTGCGCCCGCCGCTTCGAGCCGCAGCGGGCACTGCACTTGCGTCGTGTGTCGGCGCAGCGCCCACTGCCGCGGGACCGCCGTCCTACAAGGCCGGCCTGCCGGC
Source organism: Caldimonas brevitalea (assembly GCF_001017435.1). Lineage (NCBI taxonomy): Bacteria > Pseudomonadati > Pseudomonadota > Betaproteobacteria > Burkholderiales > Sphaerotilaceae > Caldimonas > Caldimonas brevitalea. The sequence goes on along the minus strand of NZ_CP011371.1, from coordinate 2,769,548 downwards.
TCCACTAGGCTGAGCGCGGCGCCCGGCCCCGTGGGGCGCTCCATAAATCAGGAAGGAAACACCATGAGCATACTCGGCAACATCTTCAAGAAGATCTTCCCATCGGCGCAGGCCGCGCGGGCCCCCGCCCCCTCTGCCTCTGCCGCTCCCACCACCCCCGCCCCTGAGACAGCGCCCGCGGCTCAGGTCGGCAGTGCTGCGGCCACGCCCACTGCAACGGCCACCGCTCCCGCCCCGGCCGCCATCCCCCAGGTCGACGTCGAAGCCGTCCTCAACGGGCTGGCCCAGAACAACCCGCAGAAGCTGAACTGGCGCACCTCCATCGTCGACCTGCTGAAGCTGCTCGATCTCGACAGCAGCCTGGCGGCGCGCAAGGAACTGGCGCAGGAACTGCAGTACAGCGGCGACACCCAGGATTCGGCGGCGATGAACGTCTGGCTGCACAAGCAGGTGATGCGCAAGCTGGCCGAAAACGGTGGCAAGGTGCCGGCCGACCTGAAGGACTGAGCCGGCGGCGGCGGCCAGCTGACGGCGGGCGATCGAGGCTGCCCACGGTGCGGACCCAACAGCAACATGAAAAGCAGCCTGCGCTCGCCTTACCCCTGGGTGGTGCTACTCGCCTGCCTGGGCTTGACGTTGCTGGCCGCCAACTTTGCGCACAATGCCGCCGTCCTGCGCGAACAGGCCCACTTCAACGAACAGGTCGAGGTTTCGATGCGACGGGTCGGCTCGGCGGTCGACGCCCACCTGTCGCTGCTGGTTGCCACCCGGGCCTTCATCGAGTCGGCCTACGTCTCGCGCGAGAGTTTCGCGACCTTCGTCAGCCGGTTGTCACTGCGCGAGCGCTATCCGGGCGTGCAGGGCATCGGCTACAGCCCGCGGGTGCGACCCGATGAACGCACCGCGGTGGAGCAGTTGGCGCGCCGCGAAGGTGTCACGGGGTTCAAGGTCGTGCCCGAAGGCCGGCGCGACCCCTTGTTCACCGTCCTCTACCTCGAGCCCGCCGATGCCCGCAACCGGGCCGCGCTGGGCTACGACATGTATTCGGAGCCGTTGCGCCGCGAGGCCATGGAACGCGCGGCCCTGTCGTCGCAAGTTGCCGCCACCGACCTCGTGACGCTGAAGCAGGAGATCGACGCGCGCAAGCAACCCGGCTTCCTGGTCTTCCTGCCGCTCTACCACGGCCCGGCACCCGCTGCCCCTGCCGACCGCATGGGGCGTCTGCGCGGCTTCGTGTTCGCACCGTTCCGCGCACACGACTTCTTCGCGGCCGTGGTCGGCACCCTACCGGCAGGGCTCGAGCTGCGCGTCTATTCGCGCCGGGCGCAGCCTCAGGCCTTGCTCTACGACAGGGCGGAAGCGCCCGCCGCGCAGCCCCCTGCCCTGCAAAGCCAGCGCGTGCTCGACTTCGGCGGCCAGCAATGGTTGCTGCAGTTCGCCGGCCCGCGGGAGGGGTTCGAGGGCGGCAGTACGGCGCAGCGCGCGACCCTGATCCTGCTGCTCGGTTGCCTGAGCAGTGCCCTGCTGTTCGGACTGGTGCTGATCCAGGTGCGTGCGGGGCGCGCGCTCGAACGCGCGGGGCAGGAGCGCGGTGCCGCACTCGATCGCGAGAAGGCCCATCGGACGGTGGCCGAAACCCTGTCGGAGATCGCGCTCTCGCTCGGCACCCGGCAAGAGCCCGCCCAGGTGATCCAGCGTGTCACCGACGAAGCCACCCGGCTCACCGGCGCGTCGTTCGGCGCCTACTTCCAGAACACCCCGGACGACGCCGGGCACTACGGCCTCTACACCTTGTCGGGTGCGCCGCGCGAGGCTTTCGCGCACTTTCCGCCGTTGCGCCCCACACCGCTGTTCGGCGCGACCTTCAGCGGACAGACGGTACGCCTGGACGACGTGACGCGCAGCGAGCTGTTTGGCCGCAACCCGCCGTACCAGGGCATGCCGGCCGGCCACCTCAAAGTGGTCAGCTACCTGGGCGTGTCCGTGAAGGCGCGCGACGGTCGGGTGCTCGGTGGCCTGTTCCTCGGGCACCCCGAGCCCGGACGCTTCCGGCCCGAGCACGAGCGGCTGGTCGAAGGCCTGGCGGCGCAGGCCGCGGTGGTGCTGGAGAACGCGCAATTGCTGCAAAGCGAGCGCCAGACCCACCGCCTGGTCGAAGACCAGAAGGCCTTGCTCGACCTGATCATCGAGCAAAGCGGCGAAGCCATCATCGCGGCCGACGCAGAGGGGGTGATCCGCTTGTTCAACCCCGCCGCGGAGCGCCTGCACGGCGTCGGCCGGCAAGAGGTGCCCGCAGCCGAGTGGCACAGCCGCTACGGGCTGTACACGCTGGAGGGGTCGCCATTGCCGCTGGCGCAAACGCCGCTCTACCTGGCCTTGCACGGCCAGGTGGTGCAGAACAGCCGCTGGCGCGTGCGCCGGCCCGACGGCGTGTGGCGCACCCTGCTCGGCACCGCCACGCCGCTGCAGCGAGCCGACGGATCGAACGCCGGCGCGGTGCTGATCGCCCACGACGACACCGAACGCCTGCACGCCGAGCAGGAGCGCGAAGCGCTGTTGCAAGCGCTGGAGCGCAGCAACCAGGAACTTGATCAGTTCGCCTACGTCGCCAGCCACGACCTCAAAGCGCCTTTGCGCGGCCTGGCCAACCTGTCGCAATGGATCGCGGAGGACCTCGGCGTTCACCTGACGCCGCAGGTCGCGCAGCACCTGCAGCTGCTGCAAGGCCGGGTGCACCGCATGGATGCGCTGATCGACGGCATCCTGCAGTACAGCCGGGCCGGCCGGACCGCGACGCCGCCCCAGCCGGTCGACGTCGGGGAGCTGATCACCGAGGTGCTGGAGCTGTTGTCGCCTCCGCCGGGCGTGGTCATCGAGACCGACGCCAGTTGGCCTGTGGTGCGAGCCGACCGCACCGCGCTGCAGCAGGTCTTCCTCAACCTCGTCGGCAATGCGGTCAAGCATGCAGCGTCGCCGTCTGGCCACATTTCCCTGTCGTGCCGTGACCTTCCGCAGCACTGGGAGTTTTCGATCACGGACAATGGTCCAGGCATCGCGCCGGCGTACCACGAACGCATCTGGGGCATCTTCCAGACGTTGCAGCCGCGCGACAAGGTCGAAGGTGCCGGCATCGGCCTCGCCGTGGTGCGCAAGCTGGTGGAGAGCCGGGGCGGTCAAGCCTGGGTGCGCTCGGAGCCCGGGCACGGTGCGACCTTCGGCTTCACCTGGCCCAAGGATTGACAGCCGAGGCAACCTGCCAACTCGCGGAGGCCCCATCGATGGACGAAGCGCGCGCCTTGCACATCCTGCTGGTCGACGATGACACGATCGACGTGATGAACGTCCAGCGCGCCTTCGCCAAGGCGCAGCTCCCCCACCCGCTGCACCTGGCGTCCAACGGCGTCGAGGCCCTTGCGATGTTGCGCGGCGGCCAGGTGCCGCCCGGCCGCCGCCTGGTGCTGCTGGACCTCAACATGCCGTGCATGAACGGCATCGAGTTTTTGCACGAACTGCGAGCCGACCCGTCGCTGCGGTCGTTGCCGGTGGTGGTGCTGACCACCTCCGACGACGACCGTGACAAGGTCAGCGCGAACCACCTGAACGTCGCCGGCTACCTGCTCAAGCCGGTCGGCCTCGCGGCCTTCGTCGACCTGATGGCCGGCGTCGAGCGCGGCTGGGCGACGACGGAGTTGCCGTGATGACCGCACTTGCGATCCCGACCACGACAGGGCAACGCCGCCTCGACGTGCTCGTGGTGGACGACGACCTGCTCGACCGGATGGCGGTCGAACGGGCCCTGCGCGCCACCTCGCTCGACCTCACGCTGGCCCATGCCGACACCGCCGCCGAGGCAGTCGACCTGCTGCAGGCGCGCCCCTTCGATTGCATGCTGCTCGACTTCCACCTGCCGGGGATCGACGGGCTCGCCGTGCTGCAGCGCATGCGCTCGTTGCATATCCACACGCCCGCCATCATGCTGACCGGCCAGGGCGACGAGCAACTGGCCGTCGAGCTGATGAAAGCCGGCGCGGCGGACTACCTGGCCAAGCAGTCGCTGAGCCCGAAGCGCCTCGCCAAGGCGGTGCTGGCCGCCGTGCAGCTCAAGGAAGCCGAGGACGCCGCGCGCCAGGCCCACGCGGCGCTGCAGCGCCAGAACGAGTTCGCCGAGATGTTGGTGGGCATCGTCTCGCACGACTTGCGCAACCCGGTCAACGTGATCCTGCTGAATGCCGCGCTGCTGGAACGCGGCGCACCGCTGCCGCCGGCCTTGCGACCGTGCATCGAGCGCATCAAGCGCAGCGGCCACCGCGCCAACAAACTGATCGCCGATCTGCTCGACTTCACCCAGGTGCGCCTGGGATCGGGGCTGCGCGTGGCCCCGGTGGCCAGCGACTTGCACCCCATCGTCGAGCAGATGGTGGAAGAAGTGCACCAGGCCTACCCGGACCGCAGCATCACGGTCGATCGGCGGGGCGACGGCGGCGGCGTGTGGGACCCGCACCGCATCGCGCAGGTGGTCTCCAACCTGCTCCTCAACGCCGTGGTCTACGGTACCGCCGACACACCGATCACGGTCCGGATCGAGGGCCGCGCCGACGATGTGCAGCTGGTGGTGCACAACTGGGGCGAGCCGATACCCGACGCCTTGCGCGACAGCCTGTTCGAGCCGCTGCGTCAGGGCCCCGCCGCGGCGGGACAGGGACAAGGCAGCATCGGGCTGGGCTTGTTCATCGTGCGCCAGATCGTCAGCGCGCACCGGGGTGAGGTGCACCTCGAGTCGAGCAGTGAGCGCGGCACGACCTTCACCGTGCGGCTGCCACGGCAGGGCCCGGTTCAGGCCGGAGCCGACGGCGCCTGAGCCGCCACCACCCGATTGCGGCCCTGCCCCTTCGCCTGATAGAGCGCCTCGTCGGCACGCGCCAGCAGTTCCTGCCAGGCCTCGCGTGGCCCGCAGGCGACGCCGATGCTGACCGTGACCCGCAGCGACGGGGCCACGGCCGGGAAGCGCAGCGCTGCGGCTCGCTCGCGCACCCGCTCGGCCACCCGCAGCGAGCGCGCCGGGTCGGTCTCGGCGCCCACCACGACGAACTCTTCGCCGCCCAGCCGGCCCACCGCGTCTTCGGCCCGCACGCTCGATTGCAGGCACTGCGCGACCGCTCGCAGCACGGCGTCGCCGGCCGCATGGCCGTGGCTGTCGTTGATGCGCTTGAAATGATCGAGGTCGATGGCCAACACCATCAACGCCGGCGCGTCGTGGCGGCCACGCGGCTTGCCGGTGGCATGGCGCAGCAAGGCGTCCTCCAGCCCACGGCGGTTGAGCACGCCGGTCAAGGGATCGAGGTTGGCGGTGCGCTGATAGGCCTCGACGGCCCGGAAGCTCGCCAGCATCAGCATGCAGAAGTTGAGCAGGAACCACAGGCTGACGTCGGCGTGCGACCAGGACAGGTCGCTCAGCGGCGAGGCCTGGCCGACGCGCATCTGCACGGTCCATTCGACCAGGTAGAGTGCGATCAGCGCCGAGGCGGCGGCCTGCATCAGCCGCGCCGGCACCCGATACGGCGGCTGGCGCAGCCGGCGCAGCGCCCACGCCATCCAGCTCAGCATCACGACCTCACACCAGCTCTGAACCGCCGGGATACCGGAACTCTGGTCGCCACGGTAGGCGATCCACAGGGCGACACACAGCACCGGCAATGCCGCCGCCAGCCCCCATCGCTGGCGCGGCCGCAGCGGCCGCTGACGCACGAAGATCGCAACCGACGCGGCCAGACCGGCGACGCTGAGGCAGGCCAGGAACGCCCCGAACACCGCCGCGCGGTCGGCGTCCGTCCGGCCCCCCGCCCCGGCCGCAGCCGCGACGCTCGCAATCGCGGAGCCCACCGTGTAGAAAAAGTGGCACCAGCCCCACAGCGCAATGCCGCGCAAGCCGGGCGAGAGCCGGCTGGCAAAGATGAAGAGGCCGAGCAGCACGGCAGCCAACACGCTGTCGCCGATGGTCGACGCGAAGGAATCAAGGTTCACGGGCTCACTCAGGGGCTCAAAGGCGGCCGCGGTCCCGGCCTGCCGGCGGGGACCGCGGGAGCAGTCTTCGGAAACGGCGCCGTCGGCGTTTCAGGGCCTGGTCGCCATCACCCGGGCCACGCTGCCGTCGGCCTTCAGCTTCTGGAACGCGGCGCGGGTGCGCTCGACGACGGCGTCCGATGTCGGGTTGCCGTAGGCAAGATACAACCCGGTGCTCAACTCGTCGAGGTTGTACGTGCGTTCGAGGCGCGAGCAGTCGAAGCGGGCTTCCTGGCACAAGGCCACGACGTCGGTCTCGGGCATCGGGATCAGCTGGACCTGGCCGCTCATCAGCTTGCGGAAGTTGTCGATGTTGTGGGCCGACACCACGATCTTGCTGAACCCTTTGGCCCGCAGGTAGTCGTGCCGCATGTCGTCCCGCGTGACCCCCACGGTGTAGCGCTTGGCCTGCTCCAGCCCGGTCACCATGATGTCGGCGCGCTCTTTCAGCTTGTAGAGGTGGTACTTCATCTTGATCACCTCGCCGACCCACTTGAATTGAGTCTCGCGTGCCGGCGTGCGGGCGATCAGGTAGATCAGGACATTGGGCTCGTTGCGCGCCAGGTCGTAGGCCCGCGCCCAGGGGTACAGCATGACGCGAAAGTCGTGCAGGCCGGCGCCGCGCAGCGTGGCTTCAGCAATCTCGGTCGCCGGCCCGGCAACCTTGCCGTCGCGCACGTACGCGAAGGAGGTGGCTTCGGTGACCACCTGGATCGTCTGGGCCTGGGCAGCGGCGTGGACTTGCAACGCCAGCAGCCCGGCCATCAACAGTCGCATCTTCATGTTCTGGCACTCCATTGCAGGGTAACGCTCATGACGCCACCCTGTTGCGCCCGCCGCTCTTGGCGCGGTACAACGCCTCGTCCGCCTGCTGCAGCAGCGCGTCGAAGCGCTCCATCGTCACGGCGTCGAACTGCGCCACGCCAACGCTGAGCGAGACATGCGGCGCGACCTCCGAGGCCTTGTGGGGAATGGCCCGTGCCTCGACCGCCTTGCACAGGCGCTCGCCCAACCTCAAGGCGCCTGCCAGGTCGACACCCGGCAACAGCACCGCGAACTCCTCCCCCCCGATGCGGGCGGGCAGTTCCCCGGCCCGCACGAAACTCTCGCGCAGGACCTGCGCCACGGCCTGCAGGCAGCGGTCGCCGCAGGCGTGGCCGTAGGCATCGTTGTAGCGCTTGAAGAAGTCCACGTCGCACAGCAGCAGCGACAACGGCTGCCCCGAGCGATGCGAGCGGCGCATCTCCACATCCTTCAGTTCGTCGAAGTGGCGGCGGTTGGGCAGGCTGGTCAGCGGGTCGCTGCGCGACAAGGTCTGCAGGCGCGCGTTGGCCTCTTCCAGTTCCCTGGTCCGGTCGTGTACCAGCTCGGCGAGCCGGTCGCGGTGGGCCGCCAGTTCGCGTTCGTCGCGGCGCTGCCGCGCCAGGTAGTCGCGCAGGCTGCCCTGCAGATCGTTGACGCCCGCCTCAAGCTTGCTCAGTTCGTCGGGACGAGACGGACGGCGGGCCAGCACCAGACGGTCGTCCAGGGTTTCGGGTGACAGCGCTGCAAGATGGCGGGCGATGTGCTGAACGTGCACCGTCACCGAACGGTTGAACATCCACATGATCAGGCCGGCCAACAGGACGGACTGGATCAACTGGGTGATCACGATGCTCGCCACCTCGTCGCGCAGGCGTTCCAGCAACACGCGCTCATCGCCTTCGAGCGTCAGCTCACCCACGTCCTCTTTCGCGCCGGCATACGGTTCGTAGCTCAAGGTGCGCAGCAGCGACGGCATGCGAGGCGAATGAGACCAGCCCGGCTGGCGGTGTTCCAGCATCTCGCCCGACCGGTTGGCCTGGCGGATCTTCAACGTCACCCGTCCCACCGATGTCACCTGGCCGGCACTGGCCAGGTGGGTGTACAAGGCGTCGCGGTCCATCTCCCAGATCGCTTTGGCCAGGGTCCGGTTGAACACCTGGTCGACCTGCGCGAGTTCCTGGCGCATCGCCGCCACGCTGGCCTGCCACGCCCAGGCGGTGCGCAGCGCCACGGCCAGCACCGTGAAGACCAGGCAGAAGCCGATCGTCGCCAGCGCGACCCGGCGGCCCAACGAACCGACGGCTGGTCTCGAGCCTTTCATGGCCGGCCCGACCCGCCGTGGTGGCGGCGCACTGTCTCGACGTTTCCCGCTACAGCCATTTTTTCTTCAGGGCCTCGTACTTGCCGTTCTTCTTGATCGTCTCGAGGCCCTTCTTGAACCGCTCGACCATCGCGTCGGATGTCTTGGCACCGAAGGCCATGTACAGGCCGGGCCCGCCCAAATCGGGCAGCGCAAGCGTGCGCGCCAGCAACTGGGCCGGGTCGCCACCGTCGCGGCGGACCAGGTGGTGGGCCACCAGGTCGTTGGCAACCCACAGGTCGACACGGCCGACCTTCAGCTTGTCGTAGTTGAATTCGTATTTGTTGCTGGACTGCAGGTTCTTGCCGATCACGAACCCCTTGGAGACGAGGAATTGCTCGCCCACGTCCTCGTTGACGGTCGCGATCTGGTACTTCCGGGCGTCGTCCAGGGTCTGCAGCTTGATGCTGCTGCTGCGCATCGCGTACAGCGCCCACTCCGACGGCGCCACCACGCCCACCCATTTGAAGAGCTTCTCGCGCTCGGGCGTGCGCGCGATCGAGTAGATCAGCACGTTGTCGGCATTGCGGGCGACGTCATAGGCGCGGGCCCAGGGCATCACCTGGATGGGCACGGCGAGCCCCAGCTCTTTCAGCACCGCTTCGACCACCTCGGTGCTGAACCCGGTGACCTTGCCGTTCTCGACCAGGTTGTACGGCGGGTACTCCTCGGTCACGACCTTCAGGTCGTGCGCGCGGGCCGCTTGCAGGCCCGGCAGCAGCAGCAGCAGCAGCGACAACATCGGCAGCAACCGTCGCCGCCCCGCGGGGACCGGCATTCGACACGGGCCGCTCGGGGCAAGTAGGCGGCCGCGCAGGCAGATGAGGTCGCGTGGCATGGCGTGAATCCGGTCCGGGCGCTAGCAGGCAGGAGATGGGGTGGCAGCAGGGCCGGCGCTGCGGCCCTTCCAGGCGTTATCGGCCAGGGCGGCCGCAAGCTGAGGGAACTATTTCACGGCCGGCGCCGGTACGCCGACGTCGCCCCACCGGCGCTGCCCGACGGGCCCCGGCGGGTGCCTGCGCCCGCCCCACGCCGCCCCGTCGGCACCGTTTGCGCCCTGTCGTTGTTCACAGTGGATGTGGGTGACCCTGTGGACAAGCTGTCGGCGACGCCGAGGGGCTGAACGCCGACAAGGGTTTACATCAATCTGCCTTGTTCTTGTGCAATGGGCAGCCCCGCCCGCTCACCTGGGGGCGGCGACCGGCGCGTCGCGGAGATGGCGCAACGGCGACACCGCCAGCGCGAGCGCGACGAGGCCCACCAGCACCACGCCGCTGCCGACGAACAGGTCGGCCAGCGCGATGTGGCGCAGCAAGGCGCCGGTCACGGCCGCCGACAGCGGCACCAGGCCCAGGAAGATGAACATGAACAAGCTCATCGCCCGGCCCAGCAGGGACGCCGGCACACGGTGCTGTATCCAGGTGAAGATGGCCACCTGCAAATAGCCGCCCAATGTGCCGATCGCCAGCAGCAGCGCCGCGCCCTGCCACAACGCGGCGATGTGGCCCATCGGCATGAACAACAGGCCCACGGTGGCGTCGGCCAGCAGCAAGGTGATGCCGAGATTGCGCACGCGCCAGCGTGGTTTCAACGCCGCGACGGCCATGCCGAGCAGCGTGCCGGCGCCATGCGACCCGACCAGCACACCGAAGGCCGCAGCGCCCAGCCCGGGACGGGTGTCGGCCAGCAGCGGCAAGGCGATGTGGACGGGCCCCATGATGAGCAGCGCCACGGCGCCCCAGTACAGATAGCAGGCGCGCAATTCCCGGTCACCCCAGCAGTGCCGCAAACCCGCCACCACCGACGCCAGCACCGCCTGGCCGGCCGCGGCGCCCGGCTCGCGGGGGGGCTGGATCGTGCGCACCTGCGCCAGCGTCCAGGCCGACACGATGAACGTGAGAGCATCGAACGCGAACGCCGCGGCGAGGCCTTGGGCGTCGGACACCCGGTCACGCTCGCCGTCGCCGAACACCACGATCAACCCGCCGGCGAGCAGCGGGCCGACAAACATCGACAGCTGGCGCAGGCCGAGCAGCACACCGTTGGCGGCTTGCAGGCGCTGCGGCGGCACCACCCGGGGCAGGATGGACGTACCTGACGGGATGCTGAAGGCGCTGGCCAGCCCGAGCCCGAAGGCCAGGGTGTAGATCATCCACGGTTGCGGAGTGCCGCTGTAGACCACGGCCGCCAGCACCAGCAGCAGCACGGTGCTGACGTGTTTGGTCCACATCAGCACACGCTTGGGCGAATAGCGGTCGACCATCGCGCCGCCGACCAGCATGAACAAGGCGCGCGGCACGCTCATCACGCCGAGCACCAGGCCCAGCATCAGGGTGTCGCCGGTCATGCGCAGCACCAGCCAGGGCAGCGCGATCAAGGTGAACTGGTCGCCCAGCATCGACAGCAGCGAACCGGCCAACAGCCAGTGGAAACTGCGGTCGGGCGCCGCGGCCGAGCGGGTGCCGTCCGGCAAAGAGGTCGTTTCAGACATGCATGAGGTCCTGTTGCGGTGTGCGCGCCCGGCCGGGCCGCGCTCGACCCGCACTGTGCAGCCTCACGCAGCGACAGGGTCAAGCGTGCGACGGGCCTGTTCCAGATAGTTGCGGACGGACGCATCGATCACGGCTGCGGCGGCGAGCAGCGGCTCGCGCCGGTAGGCGGTGAGCAGCTTGTCGCGCACAGCCGTGTCGCCACCTGCGACGCGGTCCATCAGTGCCAACCAGTGGCGCACCAGCGCCCGCGCGGCGTCGCTGTCCGGCGGCACACCACGGCGGATCAGCTGGTGCACGGCGTCGGACAGGTCGTGCCACGGCTGTGGCGGCAACGCGGCCAAACCCATCAACTGCTCGAGGCTGAGGTATTTGCAGAGGGCTGCGATGCGGACCCCGACGGCACGTTCGACGTACTCGATCATCGCCAGATCGGGTCCGGAACCATGCAGCGCGGCCGGCTCGCGCTTGTACATGTCGCCCCAGCGCCGGATCAGGTCGAAATTGCCTTCCATCCAGACCCCCATCAGCTGCATCCAGCGGTAGGCGAGTGGCTGGACGGCGAGGCTCTCGGGCGGCGTGCCCTGCTCCATCGCGCGGCGCACGTCCTGCATCAGTGGCGGCCAGTCCCCCGCGATGCGCGCCCAGTTGCTGAAGATGATGCGCAGCTCGGCACTGCTGAAGTATTTGTTGCAGGTGTTCATCAGCTGCAAGGACGCCAGCCAGTCGGACGCCTCCGGCGCGTCGCCGGCCGAAAACTTGGCGCGCAGCAGGCTCAGCCGGCTGCGCAACTCGGTCGCCTGCTCGATCTGGCGGTCCAGTGCGTGGATCTGCTGCTCGACGATGACCGGCAACGACGCCCCACCCTCTGCCAGCAGACGGCGGATGTCGTCGAGCGCGAGGCCGAGCTGACGCAAGGCCTGGATGGCGTGCAGCCGCGCGATGTCGTCCGGCCCGTACAACCGGTAGCCGGCAGGCGAGCGCGCCGACGGCCGCAGCAGGCCGATCGCGTCGTAGTGATGCAGGGTTCTGATGGTGAGCCCGGCGTGCCGGGCCAGTTCGCCGATGCGCATCGCGGCGCTCCTGTGGGTGAGGGCCGCGAGTGTGTACCCTGACGCAGCGTCAGGGTCAAGCGGGGTGGGGTCGCGGGCCGCCTGCGTGCTGCGCTGCACCAGCGGCCACTAGGGTTACCCCGAGCGTGCGAGCGCGGCGGTGCTGCGCGCTGACCGCACTTCCTGCCCGAACCACCGGCTATCGGAGCGGCCCACGGCGATGCCGCGGCGAGGTCGACACTGCGCACCGACAGCGGCGCCCTGCCCTCTGCTCGCGTGGACCGCGACGCGGCAAGGCGTTTCTCCGAAGGCCGACCTTTGACTCGCGATCGACATGCAGCAACTCAAAGAACACGACTGCCGCCAAGACCCCGAGGCACCTCCGGAGACGGCTTCCGAAGAGATGACCGACGGCCCCTCCGGCGTGTGGCAAACAATCTTGTCGGGCCACGGCACTGCGGCCATGCCGGCTGCAGCCAACGCGGGCTGGGGAGCCTCTGCGAGGGCGGAGACGGGCCGCCCCCTCGCCCCGTTGCCGCGCCGGGGTTTGGCCTACGCCATCGACGTCGCAGGCGGTCTGTCGCTGGCGGCCCTCGTGCTGCTGCCGCTGCGTGCGGTCTCCGAGTCGCTGCACGAGCCCGTCTTCGTGGTGGTCTGGCTCACCTACTTCCTGCTGCGCGACAGCATCCCGGGCCAAGGGCTGGGCAAGCGCCTGATGGGCCTGCGCTGCGTACAGGTCGACTCGCGCCGATCCTGCACCTGGCCGCAGTCGGTCACGCGCAACGTGACGCATGTCTTCTTCGTGCTGGACGCGATCTTTGCGCTGGGTCGTGCGCAGCGCAGGTTGGGTGATTACATCGCGGGGACGGTGGTCGCGCCCATCCGGCGCTGATGGGCGGTCAAGGCGCACGACACGCCTTACCGGACTCGTTTGTCGCCGGTACGACCCCCGCCATGGCCGTGCAGCGATCGCGCCGGCCAAGGATGTGAAGCAAGTCACGGAAACGGCGAAGCGCAAACAGGGACGGGTGCACCCCACGCCCCAGAATCTTTGCTTCGCCGAAAGCCGCCCCTGACTCGCGCTCGAGATGCAGCAACTCAAGGAACACGACCGCCACCAAGACACCGAGGAGCTTCCGGAGACGGCCCGCCAGGCCCCCGGTGAAACAACCGGCGGTGTGTGGCAGACCGTCTTGTCGGCCCCCGGCGTGCCGGAGGTGACACCCGGGACGACGGCTCGAACCGACGGCGTGCGCGACGCGCAAGCCGAAGCCGACGCACAACCCCACCTCGCCTCCTTGCCTCGCCGTGCCCTCGCCTACGCGATCGACGTCTGCGGCTGCTTGTCGCTGGCGGCGGTCGTGTTGCTCCCGCTGCGCGCCGTCTCGGAGTCGGCGCACGTGCCCATCTTCTTGGCGGTCTGGCTCACCTATTTCCTGCTGCGCGACAGCATCCCGGGGCTGGGCCTCGGGAAACGGCTGATGGGCATACGGACGGTGCAGGTGGACTCGGGTCGCTCCTGCACCTGGCCGCAGTCGGTGACGCGCAACGTCACCCACGTGTTCCTGCTCCTGGACGCCGTGTTCGTGCTCGGCCGCTCGCGGCGCCGGTTGGGCGACTACATCGCGGGAACCGTGGTGGTGCCTCTGCGGCGTTGAGGTCGTCGCCACGGGCTCCAAAGGTCTCCGTGGCGTGAGCCCAGTGCGTCAGTTGAAGGTCTTGCCTTCCTCGGCAAGCTTCACCAGCAGCGGTGCGGGTTGCCACGACGGGTCGGCCCCGGGCTCGGCCGCGAAGCGGCGCAGGCTGCGCACCACGTTGGGCAGGCCCACCATGTCCGCATACAGCATCGGGCCGCCGCGGTGCAGCGGAAAGCCATAGCCGTTGAGATAAACGATGTCGATGTCCGAGGCCCGCGCGGCAATACCTTCTTCGAGGATGCGGGCACCTTCGTTGACCAGCGCATAGATGCAGCGCTCGACCACCTCGTCGTCATCGATGCGCCGCGGCGTGATGCCCTTCTCGCGGCGGAAATCGGCAATCAGCGTCTCGACCGCCGGGTCGGGGATCGGGTCGCGCCGACCCGGCTCATAACGGTACCAACCCGCGCCCGTCTTCTGGCCGAAGCGGCCAGCCTCGCACAAGGCATCCGCCACGATGCGCGTGTAGGCCTGCGGGTTGGCCGCCTGGCGGCGCTTGCGGCCGGCCCAGCCGATGTCGAGCCCGGCCAGGTCGCCCATCCGGAACGGCCCCATCGCCAGTCCGAAGGTCTGCAAGGCGCCGTCCACCTGCTGGGGCAACGCACCCTGGTGCACCAGCTGGTTGGCGGCCGCACCGTAGCGAGCCAGCATGCGGTTGCCGATGAAGCCGTCGCACACGCCCGACACCACGGCCACTTTCTTGATTTGTTTGGCCAGCTGCATGCAGGTGGCCAATACGTCCGGCGCCGTGCGCGCGCCACGCACGACCTCGAGCAAACGCATGACGTTGGCCGGGCTGAAGAAATGCAGTCCGATGACGTCCTGCGGTCGCCGGGTGAAGGCCGCGATCTGGTCGAGATCGAGCGCCGAGGTGTTGGAGGCGAGGATGGCGCCCGGCTTGACCACATCATCCAGCGTCTTGAACACCGTTTCCTTGACGCCCATGTCCTCGAACACCGCTTCGATCACGAGGTCGACGTCGCGCAGCGCCTCATACCCCAGCGTCGGCGTCACACGCGCCAGCCGCTCATCGAGTTGGGCCTGCGTCAGCTTGCCCTTCTTCATCGAGTTTTCGTAGTTCCTGCGGATCGTCGCGAGGCCCCGGTCGAGTGCTTCTTGCCGGGTTTCGAGCAGCACCACCGGAATGCCGACGTTGATGAAGTTCATCGTGATGCCGCCGCCCATGGTGCCGGCGCCGATCACGCCGACCTTGGCGATCTTGCGCAGCGGCGTGTCGGCCGGCACGTCGGGAATCTTGGCCGCGGCGCGCTCGGCCTGGAACACGTGCCGCAGTGCCCGCGACTCGGGTGTGTTCATCAACGCCAGAAAGGCTTCCCGCTCGACGCGCAGTCCCTCATCGAACGGCTGGGCCACGCTGGCGGCTACCGCGTCGACACACTTCAGCGGTGCCGGGAAGTGCTTGGCGGTCGCCGCCACCGTGTTGCGGGCAAAGGCCAGGAAGGCCTCAGCCTGGGGCTCCTGGACCTGCCGGTCGCGCACACGCTGCAGCGGCCGGTTCTCTGCCACCACCTGGTCGGCGAACGAGAGTGCGGCGTCGAGTACATCGGTGTCGACCAGCAAGTCGAACAGCGGCGTGCCCTCGAAGCGCGCGGCCGGCACGGTGTCGCCGGTCACGATGAGGTTGAGTGCCGCCTCCAGGCCGATCAAGCGCGGCAGTCGCTGCGTGCCGCCGGCCCCGGGCAACAGCCCCAGCTTCACCTCGGGCAAGGCGATTTGCGCATCGCGGCGGGCCACCCGGAAGTGCGCACCCAGCGCCAGCTCCAGGCCGCCGCCCATGCACACGCCCGCCACCGCGGCGATGACCGGTTTGGTCGACGTTTCGAGCACCCGGATCACGGTGGGCAGACTGGGCTCCATGCCTGACTTCGGGGTGCCGAACTCCTTCACGTCCGCGCCGCCGGAGAACGCGCGCGGGGAGCCGGTGATGACCACCGCGCGCACGGCGACGTCGGCCAAGGCCCGCTCGAGCGACTCGACGATGCCGGCGCGCAAGGCTGCTCCGAGGCCGTTGACGGGAGGGTTGTCGAGCGTGATGACGGCCGTCTGGCCGCGGACGCCGTACTGTGCGCTGCTCATCTGAGGCTGCTCCTGCGATGGGGTGTGGGCCGTAGGCGCCGAGGCGCCTACGGAAGTCAGAAACAAAAGCTGTTGTTCCACCGGGTGGAACTTCGTTCCGACGATCGCCTGGATGCTATCTGCCGGTCCTGAGGCTGTAAAGCCGGGGAGCCCGGCCCTGCCCGGGCACCCGGCGGTCGAGAAGCTGCTTGCTCGACCCGCTCAGCCAGGCAACGAGGTTTCGAGCCGCGCAATCAGCTCGACCAGCCGCGGCCGCACCTCCTCGAGCAGGAACTGCGGCGACAGACTCGACGCGGGCCCACCACAGTTGATCACCATGGGCGGCAGGCCGCCGCCGGGGTTGAACGCCCGGGCGATGCCGTTGACATCTTTTTGCCAGTCTCCGAAGGAGCAGGTGACACCGAGCGTGGCATGGTCGGCCATCGCCTTCTCGATGCCTGCGCGGATGGCCGGCCACGCCAGTTCGTCGTACTCCTGCACCCGCTCCATCACCTCGCGGCGTTCGCGCTCGCCGACCACCGCGAGGTAGGCGCGGCCCATCGCCGAGGTGGCGATGGGAATGCGCGAGCCGACGTCCATGCTGAGCGTCAAGGGTGCGCTGCTGCGGCAGTTCTCGATGTAGATCATCGAAAACCGGTCGCGTGCGCCGAGCGAGACGGTCCCATGCGCAAACCCGGCCAGCTCCTGCATCAGCGGGCGGGCCAGCTGCCGCACGTCGAGCTGCGACAGCATCGCCGTGCCAAGCGCCAGCGTCGCGGTGCCAAGGCGGTACTTGGCGCTGTCCTTCACTTGCACCAGATAGCCCAGCTGGGTCAGCGTGGCGGTCAGGCGCGACACGGTCGATTTCGGCAGCTTGCACCGCTCGGCCAACTCCTGATTGCCCAGCAGCTTGTGTCCGGAGCGGAAGCAGGAGAGCACCTGCAGCCCGCGCGCCAGCGCGGTGACGAAGTCCTTGCCTTCTTTCGGGTCGTCCTCCCGGGGCTCGCCCGAAGCCGTGGATAGGGCGACGCGCTCGATGGTCGGTTCGTCTGAGGCGGGCTTGGTGGTGCTCATGGGCGCGGAGTATGCGGGATACGACCCGAGGCTCGGCATGACAGCGCCGAGCCTCGGCACCGACGTAGATCGCCGCCGGCACACGGACTGCAGCCCGGCGGCCAAGCCACACGGGGGACAGAACGGAATTGTATTCCGATGACCGGAATACCGAGCCCCTCGCTGCGCCGAGCCGAGCCCGTGCGAAACAGCCCGCGCCCCCGACGCTCGGCCTTGATCTACGCCTTGCGCTTGTCTGCGTCCGTCGCCATCTCGATCTTCACGACCCGCGCGTTGACAAACTCCAGCAGCCCCGCGCCGATGCCGCGTGCCCCGGGCTCGTTGCTCTTGACGATGATCTGCATCGCGTGCCCGGCCTCACCGTTGAATTTCTCGTCCTCGAAATCGATGTGATTCTCGGGGCTCTCCAGGATGGCCTCCCCCTCCGCGGTGAGTGAGATCTTCACCAGTTCGCGGTCGGCCGAAATGCCGCCTCCCGGCCGGTAGTTCTTGTCCATCCGGAACACCCACAGGGCCGTCCTCAACTCTTCCAACTGGCCGTCTTTCAAGCGGTGCGATCGCAGTTGCTGCTTGTCCATCGCAAGCAGCAGATCAGCGGACCCGGTACGGATCCAACGGTAATAGGCAACTGGCATGTTCGATTCCTTGGTGTTGTGATGACAGCGGCGCAGTGGACCCCCCACGACCCGCGAGGACTTATACGGCGCAGGCTGCAGGCTGGATCTGCTGTGAGCCCCCCCAGTTCAAGGGCCGACAGGCCCTAGACTCCTCCCCATCCCTTCAGGAGGTGCCATGGCTCACAAGATCCTCGTCCTCTACGGCTCATATCGCGCCGACCGCATGGGCATCCGCTTGGCGAACTACCTGGTCGGCGGCCTGACGGCCAAGGGCAACGCGGCCGAACTGATCGACGCGAAGGAGATCGGTTTGCCGATGCTGGACCGCATGTACAAGGAGTACGCGCCGGGGACGGCACCGGAGGCGATGGAATCTCTCGCCGGCAAGATCCGCTCGGCCGACGCCTTCGTGTTCGTGACCGGGGAATACAACTGGGGACCGCAGCCGGGGTTGAAAAACCTCACCGACCACTTCCTCGAAGAATGGTTCTGGCGACCGGCGGCGATCGCGAGTTACTCGGCCGGCCGCTTCTCGGGCGTGCGGTCGGGATCGACCTGGCACAGCATCCTGTCCGAGATGGGCATGGTGGTCGTCTCGAGCACGTTGGCGGTCGGCCCCATCTCCGCGACACTCGATGCGGACGGGCGGCCGACCGGATCGGCTGGCGAGTCGTTGGAGAGGGCCTTCGGGCGTTTCGCCGACGACCTGGCGTGGTGGACCGAAGCGGCGCAGGCGCAGCGTGCGCGTAAGGCGCCGCCGTATTGAACGCAGCACCGGCGCCGATCCGGAGCGCAGGATGAGATCGATCAGGCGGGGCGCGGCCCCTGCCCCGCCTCACCCTCCAGCGCGCCCAACGTGCCCATCATCACCAGCACGCAGGTGCGCACCACTTCGCGCTGCGGCTGCCGATACTCGCTGATCACCCACATCGTGGCCACCTGCACGGCGGCGCCGACCAAGGCGCGGCCGAGCAAAGCACGCCGTTCGGCCGACAGGTGCAGCCGCGGCAAAGCCGCCTGCAGCGGCGCGACCGTGAGCTCCGCAAACTCGCGCGTGCACTCCTCATACAGCGCGTCGACCTCCGCGCTGACGCCCAGCACCTCGTGCAGGACGATGCGGGCAAAGCGCCGGTCGCGCACCATGTCGAACCAGATGTCGTAGCCCGCCATCGCACGCGGCTCCAGGTCTCCCGGTGTGCCGCTGGCCGGCTCGGCGGGCATCGCCACGCCGATCAAGCGTTCGCGCAGTTGCGCCATCAGCGTGCGATAGACGGCCATCAGCAAGGCTTCGAGGCTGTCGAACGACTCATAGAAATAGCGGTCGGTCAGCCGCGCGGCGGCGCACAGGCCGCGCACCGTCGTGTTGCGGAACCCCTGGGTGCCGAACAGCTCGACGCCGGCCTCGATGAACCGCGCCCGCCGCGCCGCCACGCGGTCTTGCGGAGCCAGGCCGCCATAGGCCCGCCCCACCGTCGGGCTGGTCGCAGTGTCGGTGTCGTCTCTCGGCAGCACGGCGTGCGCGGCAGTGCGACGCCGCGTCTTGGTCGGGACCGTCATGCCCACATTTGACACCAAACCCACCCACCCCTAAGATTTTGACGACACGCATCGTCAGATCGACTGGTACCACAGCGGTGGCATCGGGACGGGCAGGCAGGCAGGCAGGTCGCGTGTGCCACCTGCCGTTGTTCGCCCCCGCGCCACGGGGCGTCTGCAGACAGACGCCTGGGCCAGCCCAAACACAGCCCCCCGTCCCATGACGGCGGCGGGCCAACAGGAGACAGACGACATGGCGAGTTGGCAGGCCTGTGCGGCCGCGTTTGGGGTGCGTCGGCGCGTCAAGCCGGCGTTGGGTGACCTGAGCGAGGCGGGTCCCACACCTGCCGATGCCTCCTCCCGGCATGTCGATGTGCTGATCGTCGGGGCCGGTCTGTCGGGCATCGGTGCCGCAGTGCACCTGCAGACACGCTGCCCGTCGAAGCGCTATGCGGTACTCGAGGCGCGCGGCGCGCTGGGCGGCACCTGGGACTTGTTCCGCTACCCGGGCATCCGCTCCGACTCCGACATGTACACGCTCGGCTATGCCTTCAAGCCGTGGGCCAACCCGAAGGCGATCGCCGACGGGCCGTCGATCCGTCGCTACGTCGAGGAAACGGCGGCCGAGCATGGCATCGACCAGCACATCCGCTACCACCACCGAGTGGTCAGGGCCGAATGGTCGAGCCAGGACGCGTGCTGGCGTGTGGACGTCGACGTGGGACACGGCGAACAGCGCGAACGGCACCGCTACACCTGCCGCTTCCTCAGCATCTGCAGCGGCTACTACTCCTATCGTGAAGGGCATCGTCCCGAGTTCCCGGGCGAGGCGCGGTTCCAGGGCACGATCGTCCATCCGCAGTTCTGGCCCGAACAACTCGACCACGCCGGCAAGCGTGTGGTCGTGATCGGCAGTGGCGCCACCGCCGTGACCCTGGTGCCCGAGATGGCCAAAACCGCCGCCCACGTCACCATGCTGCAGCGCTCGCCCACCTATGTGTTCGCGCTGCCTTCGCGCGATGCGATCGCCGAGACCCTGAAGCGCTGGTTGCCACCGCTGCTCGCCTACCGGCTGGTGCGCACGAAGAACGTCCTGCTCGGGGTCGTGTTGTACCGGCTGGCCCGGCAGCGCCCCCGGCAGGCCAAGGACTTCCTGGTGCGCAAGGCGCGAGAGCAATTGGGCCCGCGCGCCGACGATCACGCTCCGCATTTCACCCCGCGCTACAACCCCTGGGACCAACGTCTGTGCGCAGTGCCCGACGGCGACATGTTCGATGCCATCAAGACCGGCCGCGCGTCGGTGGTGACGGACCAGATCGACACCTTCACCGAGCGCGGCATCCGGCTGAAGTCCGGCCAGGAACTGGAAGCCGACATCATCGTCACCGCCACCGGTTTGAAGCTGAACGTGCTGGGCGACGTCGAGTTCCACGTCGACGGACGGCGCTGCGACTTCTCGAAGACGCTGGCCTACAAGGCCATGATGTTCAGCGGCGTGCCCAACCTGGCCTACACCTTCGGCTACACCAACGCTTCATGGACCCTCAAGGCCGACCTGACCGCCCGCTATGTCTGCCGTCTGCTGCAGCACATGGACCGGCACGGCTATGTGAGCGCCGTGCCGACACCCGACGCGTCGGTCGAGCCGCGGCCTTTCCTCGACTTCACGTCGGGGTACGTGGTGCGTGCGGTCGACCTGCTCCCCAAGCAAGGCTCGAAGAAACCGTGGCGGCTGTATCAGAACTATGTGCTGGACCTGTTGACACTCCGCTTCGGGCGCATCGACGACGGCAGCATGCGGTTTTCGCAAGCGGCCGTGGCGCACAGCGAAGCGAGGGCCGGCGCAGCCTGAGGAAACGAGCGCCGGAGCTTTTCGTGCGCTCGTGATGACCCGAGGGCGTCAGTCGGGCGACACGACCTTCAGGCCGACAATGCCGGCCACGATCAGGCACAGACACAGCAGGCGCGCCACGGCCGCGGACTCGCCGAAGAGCACGATGCCCAGGATGGCCGTTCCCACCGCCCCGATGCCGGTCCAGACGGCGTAGGCCGTGCCGACCGGGAGTTGCTTCATCGCGAGACCGAGCAAGATGACACTGAGCACCATCGCAGTGACGGTTGCCAGTGTCGGCCCGAGCCGGGTGAACCCTTCGGTGTACTTGAGGCCGATGGCCCAGGCGATCTCGAGGAGACCGGCCACGAAAAGGATGATCCACGCCAAGAGACTGTTCCTCCAGGGGCCGTCCCCTGCCGATGCAACACAGGGCCGTCCCCGCGGCTGAATTTTATAGACCGAAGGCGATGCTTGCCGCCTCGTTCGAAAACGAAAAAGCCCCGGCCTTGATGAAAGACCGGGGCTTCGTATTTGGTAGGCGCGATTGGACTCGAACCAACGACCCCCACCATGTCAAGGTGGTGCTCTAACCAGCTGAGCTACGCGCCTGGAGAAGCCGTGACTATAGCATGTTTTTTCTAGTGCCCGCTACTTCCTTCTCGCGAGCTGCACGCCGTTGATCTGCGACACCAGCCCCAGCACATGCGCCAAGCGGGCCGAATCGGACACTTCAACGGTGAACGTCATCCATGCGATGTGCTTCAGCGTCTGCGTGTGCACCCCGGTGACGTTCATCTTCTCTTTCGCGAACACCTCCGAAATGTCGCGCAACAGCCCCTGCCGGTCGTGGGCCTGCACCGTCACGTCGACCGGGTAGACCGCCGGCTTCTCGTCGGACGGCATGCCCCACTCGACCGGGATCACGCGTTCCGGCGAACGCCCGGCCAGCTGTCGGAAGTTGGAGCAATCGGCGCGGTGGATCGCGACGCCTTTGCCGCGGGTGACGAAGCCGCCGATGGTGTCGGGCGGGGCCGGCTTGCAGCAGCGCGCCAGCTGCGTCAGCAAGGACTCGACCCCCACCACCAGCACGCCGCCCTTGGGCGTGCTGCCGTCGGCGCGCGACTTCTTCAGCGAGATGAAGTCGTCGGGCGGGGCCGGCGGCTCGCTCGGGCGCAGCACATTCTCGATGTTGCGCAACGAGTACTCGTCCTTGCCCACCACGTCGAACAGCGCATCGGCATTCTTGAAGCCGAGCTGGCTCGCCAGGTCTTCGAGCTTGATCGCGGTACGCCCTTCGCGCTGCAGCAGCTTCTCGACCAGGTCGCGGCCCTTGGCGATCGTCTGCTGCTGCGCGAGTGCGTTGAACCAGGCGCGCACCTTGGCCTTGGCACGCGAGCTTTTCAGATAGGCGAGCTCGGGGTTGAGCCAGTCCATCGACGGGCCGCCCTCTTTGACGGAGATGATCTCGACCGTCTGCCCGCTGCGCAGCGGCGTGTTCAGCGGCACCATGGCGCCGTCGACCTTGGCGCCGCGACAGCGGTGGCCGAGGTCGGTGTGCACGGTGTAGGCGAAGTCGACCGGCGTCGCGTCTTTCGGCAGCTCGACGATCGAGGCCTGTGGCGTGAAGACATAGATGCGGTCATCGAACACCGCCTGCGTGGCGTCTTCACCCTGCCCGGCGAAGTCGCGCTCCCATGCGAGCAGCTGCCGCAGCACCGCCTTGCGCGCCTCGGCGACCTGGGCCTCGAAGTCGCCGGCCGCGACCACACCCGCATAACCTTTGGTGCCGGCCTCCTTGTAGGCCCAGTGCGCCGCGACACCATGCTCGGCGTGCTCATGCATCTCGCGCGTGCGGATCTGGATCTCGATCGGCCGTCCGTTCGGGCCATAGACCACGGTGTGCAGCGACTGGTAGCCATTGGCCTTGGGCTTGGCGATGTAGTCGTCGAACTCCTCCGGCAGCGGCTTGTAGGCTTCGTGCACGACACTGAGCGTGGCATAGCAGTCGCGCACGCTGGGCACGATCACGCGCAAGGCGCGGATGTCGAACACATGGTCGAAATCGAGCTGCTTGCCCCGCATCTTCTTCCAGATGCTGTAGATGTGCTTGGGCCGGCCCTGCACCTCGGCCGCAATCTGGTGCCGGCGCAGCAGCACGCCCAGCTCCTGCCGCAGCGTCTCGACCATCTGCTCTCGCTCGACGCGCTTCTCGTCGAGCATCCGCGCCACCGTCTTGTACTGCTCCGGCTCGAGGAAGCGGAACGACAGGTCCTCCAGCTCCCACTTGATCTGCCAGATGCCGAGTCGGTTGGCCAGCGGCGCGAACACCTGCAGCGACTCGCGCGCGAGCACCAGCGGGCAGGGACGCTTCTCCTGCGCGTAGTAGCGCAGCGTCTGCAGCCGTGACGCCAGGCGCAGCAGCACCACGCGCAGGTCTTTGGAAAACGCCAGCAGCATCTTGCGCACACGCTCGGTCTGCTCGGCCCGCATCTCCTCGTCGACCAGGGCGTCCCGCGCGTTGCGCTGGATTTGCAGCAACTTGCGCGCGGCGCCCACCAGGCTGGCGTACGACTCGCCGAAGGCCTTCGCGATCACCTCCTCCGGCTTGTTGAGGTAGTCGCCGACATAGACAAGATAGACCGCCGCCAGCACCGAGGGTGAGGCGCCGATGCCCTGCAGGATGCCCGCGACGCCCTCGGCGTGGTGCAACGCGTCCTCACCCGTGTCCAGCCGCTGCCCGGCGAGCAGCGGCTCGGAGAACGCGCGTGCGCGCGCCAGGCGCTTGAGCTCGAGGTCGAGCGCCTCGGCGTCCGGCAAGTGGGGGCGGGCCGCCTCGCCCGCCAGTTGAACAATCGTCGCGGGCTGCGGCCCGTGATCCAGCAATCCCGTTTTCATGCGCCCGCCAGCAAGAACTCCTGCACCACGGCGATCTGCTCGGGCGTGACCAGGGTGGGCGCATGCCCCACCGCGGGGAACTCGTGGACACTGGCCTTGGGGCCGCGCCGCGCCATCTCTTCGACGGTGTGCGGCTTCAGGATGTCGGACAAGGCGCCGCGCAGCACCAGCGTGCGCGCCCGCACCGCGTCGTAGCGCTGCCACAGCAAGCCTTGTGCGGCCGTTGCCATCTCGGGCGTGGTGCCGTGCAGCGGCACCGCGATGCGCGGGTCGTAGTGCGGCACGAAGCCGCCCTGCTCGTCGTCGACACTGCGCAGCATCGGCCGCGTCAGCGCCAGCCATTGTTCACGTGTGTGCTCGCCGAAGCTGGTCGAGATCGACCACATGTAGTCGGCCGCCTCGTCGACCGACGCGAAGCGCGGCGCCCGGCCGACGTAGGCGCCGATGCGCTCCAGGCCCTGCGGCTCGATGGCCGGGCCGACGTCGTTGAGCACCAACTGCCGCACCGGGCTGCCCGACAGCGACGCGACCGCCATGCCGATCACGCCGCCCATCGACGTGCCGAGCCAGTCCAGCGTCTTGGCATTGAGCCGCGCCAGCAAGGTCACCATGTCGGCCACGTAAGTCGGGATCTGGTAGCCCATCGGGTCGCCCAGCCAGTCGGAACGCCCGCGGCCGACGACGTCGGGACAGACCACCCGGTAGTGCTTGCACAGCGTCTGCGCCAGCGCATCGAAGTCACGCCCCTGGCGCGACAGGCCATGCACGCAGACCAGCACCTTCGGATTTGTTGGCTCGCCCCATTCCCAGTACGCCATCCGATGCAAGCCCTGGGTGTCCAGGCATTGCACGTACTCCAGGCGCGGTTCAGTCATCGTTCAACGTCCTTCTTCATAATGGCCGGTGCTTGTCGCTACCTGAACCATAGCAAAGAGGACAGACCATGTTGGAAGGAAAAACTGCCGTCGTCACCGGCTCGACCAGCGGGATCGGGCTCGGCATCGCGCTGTCGCTCGCACGCCGGGGAGCGAACATCGTGCTCAATGGCTTCGGCGACATCGAAACGGCCAAGGCCGAATTTGCAGGGTTGGCGGGTGTGCGCTGCGGCTATCACGGCGCAGACATGAGTAAGCCGGCCGAGATCGAAGACCTGATGCGTTATGCCGAGGCCGACTTCGGCGGCGTCGACATCCTCGTCAACAACGCCGGCATCCAATATGTTGCCGATGTGCAGGACTTCCCGGTCGAGAAGTGGGACGCGATCCTCGCGATCAATCTCAGCTCCGCGTTCCATACCACCCGGCTGGCGATTCCCGGCATGAAGGCCCGCAACTGGGGCCGGGTGATCAACGTGGCCTCGGCCCACGGTCTGGTGGCGTCGGCGCAGAAGTCCGCCTATGTAGCCGCCAAGCACGGCCTGGTCGGCTTCACGAAGGCGGTCGCGCTCGAGACCGCCACCACCGGCGTGACCGTCAACGCGATCTGCCCCGGCTGGGTGCTGACCCCGCTGGTGCAGCGGCAGGTCGAAGCGCGTGCCGAGCGTGAAGGCGTGTCCATCGAAGAGGCCAAGCGCCGCCTGCTGGGTGAAAAGCAGCCGTCGCTGCAGTTCGTGACGCCGGAACAACTGGGCGAACTGGCGGTGTTCTTGTGTTCCGATGCGGCGTCCAACGTGCGCGGCGTGGCGTGGAACATGGATGGCGCCTGGGTGGCGCAGTAGTCGGCAGCACGGGTCCAGCGGCGCGGCGATGCGTCGGCATGCGCCGCGCCGGGACGGGGGGCGACCGGCGACCCGGGGCCGCCCGGCGCCCCACCTCGGCTACTTCAGCACCACGCTGCCGCTGACCGTGACCGTCACCAGGCCCTTGCCCGCCTCGACCGGCATCGGCGAGGCGTCTTCGGCCATCGCGGCCTTGGCGCGCGCCATCATCGGCCGGTAGTGGTCGCCGCCTTCGTTGCTGCTGATGTTCACTTCTCGCAGCACATGGCTGGCAAAGCCGAACTGCTTGGCATAGTCCTGCGCCTTGGCCCGGTAGGCCGCGATGGCGCGGGTGGTCGCTTCGCCCTCGTGGCGCTGGCGGGCTTCGCGCGACAGGCTCTGCGACACGCCGGCCACGGTCAGCGTCGTCAATCGGCCGGCGGTCTGCGCGATGCGCGGCATGTCGCGGCCTTCGAGCACCAGTTCGGCGCTGCCCTGCCAGCTGGCGATCTTGCCTTGCTGGCTGTAGCGCGGGTAGAGCGAGAAATTGCCGGTGCGCACCTCCATCTGGCCCGGCTGCGCCGCCTTTTTCGCCTCGGCCAGCGCGGCGTCGACGGCCTGCTTCAGCGCGTTCTGCACGTTGGCGGCGTCGGCGCCTTCCTTGGTGGTGCTGAGCGTGACGGTGAGCAGGTCGTGCGTGACCTCGATGCTGGCGCTGGCCGAGAAGCTCACCACGTTCTGGGGCTCGGGCAGCGTCTGGGCGCCGGCGCCGGCGCCGCCGGCCAGCAGGGCCAGCGCGGCCACCGCGGCGCGGCCGCATCTCTTTTGGTTCTTCATCATGTCCTTCCTGGTTTAAAAACAACGGCCAGCCCTGTCGCCGGCCGTTGGCCTCCCGACCCCTCCGGGACGCAAATCCGTCCTCCTGAAGAGGTCTACAGGGATAACGCGGCACTGCCCGCATTCGCCGACTGGCGCGGGCTGCCGGCCGATTGGCCGGCTTTCCCATCTGCACCCTCACTCGGAGAAATCCTCTTTACAAGGGGGCCGGACAGCGCGCAATATTTGTAACAGTTGGTCAGGGTGGGCAAAAATGCGCGTTTGCGCCGCACAAAATCCCGCCTGTTACAAGTTAGGGAGCCTCGCTCATGACATCTCAGACCCCCAACGCCCGCATGGACCGCATTGTTGTCGTCGACGACGATGCGCGTATCCGCGACCTGCTTCGCCGCTATCTGACGCAGGAGGGCTTCGAAGTCTTGCTCGCGGAAGACGCCAAGGCGCTCAACCGCGTGCTGACTCGAGAAACGGTGGACCTGATCGTACTGGACCTGATGCTGCCCGGTGAAGACGGCCTGTCGATCTGCCGCCGCCTGCGGGCCGCCAACGACGCCACGCCGATCATCATGCTGACCGCCAAAGTCGAGGACGTGGACCGCATCGTGGGCCTGGAAGTCGGCGCCGACGACTATTTGCCGAAGCCGTTCAACCCGCGCGAACTGCTGGCCCGCATCCACGCCGTGCTGCGCCGCCGCCCGACCCTGGAGGCTCCCGGGGCGCCGGCCAAGGAACCGCAGAGTGTCGTGTTCGGCCCCTTCGAATTCGACCTGGCGTTGCGCCGCCTGACCAAGGATGGTGAGCCGATGCCGCTGACCACCGGCGAGTTCTCGATGCTCAAGGCGCTGGTGCGCCACCCCCGCCAGCCGCTGTCGCGCGACAAGCTGGCGCAGTTGGCACGCGGCCGCGAATTCGAGCCGTTCGACCGCAGCCTCGATGTGCAGATTTCGCGCCTGCGCAAGATGATCGAGCCCGATCCGTCCCAGCCCAGATACATCCAGACCGTGTGGGGTGTGGGCTACGTCTTCGTGCCGGACGGCGCCGCCTGATCTTTCCCCCAGGGGTTGACGCGCTGGCGTCGCCCCGCTGCAGCCTCCCGCCCGGGATGCGCCACGCCGTCGCGCGGCGTCGGCCGGGGGGCCTCCTCGGCTTTCGGCCTCGCGACGTGGCCGCCGCTATTTGTTGTGCATGGCCCGAAAACGCGTCACCCTCAGTCTGTTCTGGCGGACGTTCATCCTGCTCGGCGTGTTGCTGGGCTTTGGCATTTTTGCGTGGGTGCAGACCTTTCGGGCCCTCGAATTCGAGCCTCGCGCGGTGCAGGCCGCGCAGCAGCTCGCGAGCCTGGTCAACCTGTCGCGGGCCGCCCTGCGCTATGCCGACAGCATCAACCGGGTGACGCTGCTGAAGACGATTTCGGAGCAAGAGTCGATCAAGCTGCAGCCGCGCGAGAAAGGCGACCGCTACGAAGCCTTCGAAACCGACCGCTTCTCCCGCCGCATCGGCCAGGAACTGCGCTCGCGGCTGGGGCCCACGACCTTGGTCGCCACCAGCGTCAACGGGGCCCAGGGGTTGTGGATCGACTTCGCGATCGAGAACGACCGCTATTGGCTGCAGGTCGACCCGGGCCGGGTGCAGGCGGTGCAAGGCCGGACCTGGTTCATCTGGGTCAGCATCGCGCTGCTGGCCACCATCCTCGGCTCGGCCGGTGTCGCGCGGCTGATCAACCAGCCGCTCAAGCAGCTGTCGTTCGCGGCCAGCCGCATCCGCGAAGGTGAATATGAATCGCGCCTCGACGAAGAAACGCTGACCAGCGAGATACGCGAGGTCAACATGGGCTTCAACCGGATGGCCCGCGAGTTGGCCAAGGTCGAGGAAGACCGCGCGGTGATGCTGGCCGGCATCTCGCACGATCTGCGCACGCCGCTGGCGCGCCTGCGGCTCGAAGCCGAGATGAGCGTGCAGGACGAAGAGGCGCGCCGCAACATGGCGGCCGACATCGACCAGCTCGACGCCATCATCGACAAATTCATGGACTACGCCCGCCCCGGCGAGGTCAAGCTGGTGCCGGTGCACCTCAGCAGCGTGGTCGACCGCGAGATCGCCGGCTTCCGCGACGGCAACCAGATACGCATCACGTCTCGGGTGGCGATCGACACCAAGGTGCTGGCCGACGACACCGAGCTGGGCCGCGTGCTGGCCAACCTGTTCGAGAACGCGCGCCGCTACGGCCGCACGCCGGGCAGCGGCATCGCGCATGTGGAGTTGACCTATGCGCGCACCGGGCCGTGGGTGATCATCACCGTGCGCGACCACGGCCCCGGCGTGCCGCCCGAAAAGTTGTCGCAGCTGACCACGCCGTTCTTCCGGGGTGATGTCGCGCGCACCGCGGTGACCGGCGCCGGGCTGGGCCTCGCGGTGGTCGAGAAGACGGTGCTGCGCATGGGCGGCACCTTCGAGTTGAGCAACTCACCACCGCCGGACACCGGGCTGGTGGCCCGCATCCGGTTGAAGCGAGCGCCTTGAGCAGCAGGCTGGAGGACGGGGCCGGTCGGCGACCGTCAGCCGCGCGTCAGCAGCACCACCGCCCGGGCTTCGATCGACTCTTGCCGGCCCACCGGCCCGAGTTTTTCTGCGGTCTTCGCTTTCACATTCACCTGCGAGACATCGCAGCCGAGCACGTCGGCAATTCGCTGGCGCATGGCCGGGATGTGGGGCGCCATCTTGGGCGCCTGCGCGACGATGGTGCTGTCGACGTTGGACAGCCGCCAGCCTTGTGCGCACACGCGGGCATGCGCCTCCGCGAGCAAGACCGTCGAATCGGCGCCTTTGAAGCGCGCGTCGGTGTCGGGGAAGTGGCGGCCGATGTCGCCGAGCGCCGCGGCGCCCAGCATCGCATCGGTGATCGCATGCAGCAGCGCGTCGGCATCCGAGTGCCCCAGCAGCCCCTTGTCGTGGGGCACTTCGACACCGCCGAGGATCAGCTTGCGCCCGCTCACCAGGGCATGCGTGTCCCAGCCCTCGCCCACTCGTATGTCCATGGTCGTCAACGTGATGTCAGCAAACGGGCCGCCAGTTCGAAATCGGGCGGGTAGGTGATCTTGAAGTTTTCCAGAGCCCCGCGCACCAGCTTCGGGCGGTGGCCCAAGGCCTCGACGGCGCTGGCTTCGTCGGTGACCGCATCGCCGGCCTGAACCAGCGCTGGCCGCAGCAGGCCCAGACGGAACATCTGCGGCGTTTGCGCCTGCCACTTGCCGCCGCGGTCGAGCGTCGTGTCGACCCGGCCGTCGACCTCGTGCTTGAGGGTGTCGGCCAGCGGCAGCGCCAGCAGGCCGCCCACTTCGTCGTCGAGGCAGGCATCGATGAGGTGGTCGACCCACTCGGGCCGCAGCAAACAGCGCGCGGCGTCGTGCACCAGCACCCAATCGTGCGGCTGAGCGCCGCGCGCCTGCAGTGCAGCCAGCCCGTTGGCGACCGAGGCGGCACGCGAGGCGCCGCCCACCCGCTCGACCCAGGCGGAGGTTTGCGGCACGACCTGCTCGAACTGCGTGTCGTCCGGCGACAGCACCACCAGCACCCCCGAGAGGCGCGACACCTGCGCCAGCGCCGCCAGCGTGTGGCCGACCAATGGGCGCCCGGCCAGCGGCGCATATTGTTTGGGGCCGCCCGCACCGGCACGTTCGCCGACGCCTGCGCAAGGCACGAGGGCGAAAAGACGAGGCGGCTCGGTGGAATACATCACGGTGACGGACAGCAAAGAGCCCGGATTCTATAATTCGACCGCTCTCGTCGCCCCAGGCATACCGACCGCCCGGGGCGATTTGCTTTTGTTGTCGACGGCTCGCATGCACTTCCCCTCCATCGCGCCCGGCAAGCGCTACACCCTGCCCCGCCCGCCCGGTTCGGCCGACGCCTTGCTGCTGGCGCAGTTCGCGCGCCGACAGGCCGAGGGCAAGGTGCTCACCGCCATCGTCACGGCCGAGCCGGCCGACGCGCAGCGGCTGCACGACGAGCTGGCCTTCTTCGCGCCCGAGTTGCGCTGCGCCGTGTTTCCCGACTGGGAAACACTGCCCTACGACACTTTCTCGCCGCACCAGGACCTGATCTCCGAACGCCTGGCCACCCTGTGGCGCGTGCGCCAGGGCGAGGTCGACGTGGTGCTGCTGCCGGCCGCCACCGCCTTGGTGCGGCTGGCGCCGCCGTCGTTCATGGCGGCCTACACCTTTCACTTCAAGCAAAAGGAAAAGCTCGACGAGGCGTCGCTCAAGGCGCAGCTGACACTGGCCGGCTACCAGCACGTGAGCCAGGTGGTGTCGCCGGGCGAATACGCGGTGCGTGGCGGCCTGATCGATCTGTTCCCAATGGGCTCGACCGTGCCTTACCGCGTCGACCTGTTCGGCGACGAGGTCGATTCGATCCGCACCTTCGACCCCGACAGCCAGCGCAGCCTCTACCCGGTGCCCGAGGTGCGGCTGCTGCCCGGCCGCGAGTTCCCGATGGACGAAGAAGCACGGGCGCAGTTTCGCAACCGCTGGCGCCAGCGCATCGAGGGCGACCCGAGCAAGGCGCGCGTCTACAAGGACGTCGGCAGCGGCATCGCCACCGCCGGCATCGAGTACTACCTGCCGCTGTTCTTCGACAGCACCGCGACCATCTTCGAATACCTGGGCGACAAGGCGGTGCTGGCGCTGCACGGCGAGATCGACGAGGCGCTCAAGCGCTTCTGGACCGACACGCGCGAGCGCCATCGTTTTCTGCAGCACGACCCCGAGCGGCCCATCCTGCCGCCGGAAGACCTGTTCCTGAAGGCCGAGGACTTCTTCACCTTGTGCAATGCGCACGCTCAGTTGGCCGTGCGCGGCAGCGAGGCGAGCGACTGGGCCCGGCCGCTGCCCGACCTGTCGGCCGAGCGCGGCGCGCAGGAGCCGCTGCGCAAGCTGCAGATCCACGTCGGCACCACGCCTCACCGGGTGCTGTTGATCGCCGAATCCGCCGGGCGCCGCGAGAGCCTGCTCGAACTGCTGCGCGACAACCGCATCGAGCCGCCCAGCGTCGATTCACTGGCGGCGTTCCAGGCCGGCGACGAACGTTTCGCGATCGCGGTCGCACCGCTCGCGGCCGGCTTCCACTGGCTGCCCGAGGGCCAGGCGACCGGCTTGCAGTTCATCACCGAGACCGAGCTGTTCGCCACCGGCCCCAGCACCCGGCGGCGCCGCAAGCAGGAGCAGGTCAGCAACGTCGACGCGCTGATCAAGGACCTGTCGGAGCTGAAGGTCGGCGACCCGGTGGTGCATGTCAACCACGGCATCGGCCGCTACCAGGGCCTGGTCAACCTCGACCTCGGCGACGGCCCGACCGAGTTCCTGCACCTGGTCTACGCCGACAAGGCGACGCTCTACGTGCCGGTGGCCCAGCTGCACCTGATCAGCCGCTACACCGGCGTCAGCCCCGACGAGGCGCCGCTGCACAGGCTGGGCTCGGGCCAGTGGGAAAAAGCCAAGCGCAAGGCCGCCGAACAGGTGCGCGACACGGCCGCCGAACTGCTCAACCTGTATGCCCGCCGAGCGGCCCGCGAGGGGTATGCGTTCCGCTTCTCGCCGCACGACTACGAGGCCTTCGCCGCCAGCTTCGGTTTCGAGGAAACGCCCGACCAGAACGCCGCCATCCACGCCGTCATCCAGGACCTGATCTCGCCGCGCCCGATGGACCGCCTGGTGTGCGGCGACGTCGGCTTCGGCAAGACCGAGGTGGCGCTACGCGCCGCCTTCGTCGCCGTCACGGGCGGCAAGCAGGTGGCCTTGCTCGCCCCCACCACGCTGCTGGCCGAGCAGCACTACCAGACCATCACCGACCGCTTCGGCAACTGGCCGATCAAAGTGGCGGAGCTGTCGCGCTTTCGCTCGACCAAAGAGATCAACCAGGCGCTCAAGGGTTTGGCCGACGGCACGGTCGACATCGTCGTGGGCACCCACAAGCTGCTGTCGCAGGACGTCAAGTTCGCGCGGCTGGGGCTGCTGGTCATCGACGAGGAGCACCGCTTCGGCGTGCGCCACAAGGAGGCCATCAAGGCGATGCGCTCCGAGGTGGACGTGCTCACGCTCACCGCCACGCCGATCCCGCGCACACTGGGCATGGCACTCGAGGGCTTGCGCGACCTTAGCGTGATCGCCACCGCGCCGCAGCGGCGCCTGGCCATCAAGACCTTCGTGCGCAACGAGAGCAGCGGCACCATCCGCGAGGCGGTGTTGCGGGAGCTGAAGCGCGGCGGCCAGGTCTACTTCCTGCACAACGAAGTCGAGACCATCGAGAACCGGCGCGAGAAACTGCATGAGCTGCTGCCCGAAGCCCGCATCGCGGTGGCCCACGGCCAGATGCCCGAGCGCGAGCTGGAACGCGTGATGCGCGACTTCGTCGGCCAGCGCTACAACGTGCTGCTGTGCTCGACCATCATCGAGACCGGCATCGACGTGCCGACCGCCAACACCATCGTGATCTCGCGCGCCGACAAGTTCGGCCTGGCCCAGCTGCACCAGCTGCGCGGCCGTGTCGGCCGGTCGCACCACCAGGCCTACGCGTATCTGCTGGTGCCCGATGTCGAAGGCCTGACCAAACAGGCGGCCCAGCGCCTGGAAGCGATCCAGAACATGGAAGAACTCGGCTCCGGCTTCTACCTCGCGATGCACGACCTCGAGATCCGCGGCGCCGGCGAGGTGCTGGGCGAGCACCAGAGCGGCAACATGCAGGAGGTCGGCTTCCAGCTCTACAACGACATGCTGAGCGAGGCGGTGCGCTCGCTCAAGGCCGGTCGCGAGCCGGATCTGCTGTCGCCGTTGTCGGCCACCACCGAGATCAATCTGCATGCGCCGGCCTTGCTGCCCGACAGCTATTGCGGCGACGTGCACGTGCGTTTGAACCTCTACAAGCGCCTCGCGTCGGCCGACAAGCTCGACCAGATCGACGCGCTGCTCGAAGAGGTGACCGACCGCTTCGGCAAGCTGCCGCCGCAAGGCCAAACGCTGTTCGACGTGCACCGGCTGCGGGTGCTGGCCAAGCCGTATGGCGTGCAGAAGATCGACGCCGGGCCGGCCGCCACCCACATCACCTTCCGGCCCAACCCGCCGGTCGAGCCGCTGCGCATCATCGAGCTGGTGCAGAAGAACCGCCACATCAAGCTGGCCGGCAACGAGAAGCTGCGCATCGAAAAAGCCACCGAGAACCCCAAGGACCGCGTCCAGTACATCCGCGACGTGCTGCGCACCCTGGGCACGCCGACGCCGCAGCCGAGTTGACCGAGCTGAGCCCGCCCCACCCTTCCTAGCCCTCCACGCCATCCAATGCCCACCGAGTTCGCCCCCGGCCTGACGGTCCAGATCTTCACGCCGCCGCTGTCGCTGCGCGCCTTCAAGCTGATCGCCTTCGACATGGATTCGACGCTGATCAACATCGAGTGCATCGACGAGATCGCGGCAGTCGCCAACAAGAAGGCCGAGGTGGCGGCGATCACCGAAGCCGCAATGCGCGGCGAGATCACCGACTTCAAGGACAGCCTGCGACGCCGGCTGGCGCTGCTGCAAGGCCTGCCCGCCGAGGCGCTGCAGCAGGTGTATGACGAACGCCTGCAGCTGAACCCGGGCGCCGAAGCCCTGGTGAAGGCGGCGCAGGCGGCCGGCCTGGCCACGCTGCTGGTGTCGGGCGGCTTCACCTTCTTCGCGGACCGCGTCAAGGCGCGGCTGGGGCTGGACCACGCCAAGTCCAACGAACTGGAGATCGTCGACGGCCGCCTGACCGGCCGCGTGCTCGGCGACATCGTCGACGGCGAAGAGAAAAAACGCCAGCTGCTGGCGATGTGCGAGCGGCTCGGCTGTTCACCGCTGGAAGCGATCGCGGTGGGCGACGGCGCCAACGACTTGCCGATGATGAGCGCGGCCGGCCTGAGCGTGGCCTATCACGCCAAACCGAAGGTGCGCGAGCAGGCCATGGTCGCCATCCACGAAGGTGGGCTCGACCGGCTGCTGGAAGTGGTGCACGTGGGCTGACGGGGGCCAGGGCCGCCCCCGCCCTGCCCGCCGTGTCAGCTGGCCGGCGTCGGCATCACCACGATGCCGTCCTCGTCGGCATACAGCCACTCGCCAGGGCGCACCCACACCCCTTGCACCTGGACCGGCACGTCGCGCTGACCTTCGTTGCGCTTTTCGGTCGGCAGCGGCATCGACGCCAAGGCGCGGATGCCGGTGTCGCACTGGGCCAGTTCGGCCACATCGCGGACGCAGCCGTCCACCACCACCCCGGCCCAGCCGTTCTTCGCGGCCGCAGCGCCCAGATTGCCACCGACCAGCGCCCGCCGCAGCGAGCCACCGCCGTCGACCACCAGCACCCGGCCCTGCCCCGGCGAATCGACCGCGGCCTTCACGAGCGAGTTGTCTTCATGGCACTTGACGGTGGACACCGGCCCCGCGAACTTGCGGCGCCCGCCGAAGTCGCGAAACACCGGCGGTAGCACGCGGAAGGCGCCGTCGCTGTCGTTCTTGTGCGCGTCGCACAGGTCGCAGGTGGCGAAATCGAGAGAGGCAGCAGTGCTCATGCGTTGTCCACTTTCTTGATCGGAGGTTTGATGTCTTCGCGGCGCGGCGGCAACATGGGTTGGTGCTCGCGCGCGGCGTTGAGGATGATGGAAGTCGACGTTTCGGTCAGGAGGCAGAACTTCGTCACCACGGCATCGAGGTGGCCGACGTCGAGCACCGCGATCTCGAGGATCCAGCTGTCCTCGCCGGTCACGTTGTAGGCAGTGACCACCTCGGGCGTCTGTTGAATCAGCCGCACCACACGCGCGTAGTCGGCCCGCCCGACGCGCACGATGGCGCGGATGCCGTAGCCCAGTTTTTGCAGATTGACGGTGGCGCGATAGCCGGTGATGACGCCTGCCGCTTCGAGCTTGCGCACCCGCTCGGTCACCGCCGGTTGGCTCAGGTGCACACGGCGGCCCAGTTCGGCCATCGACAAGCGCGCATCGGCTTGCAGCTCGGCCAGGATGCGCGTGTCGTGGAGGTCCAAGTCGGGATTCAAGGCGTCGTTCCGCTCGGCTTTGTGAATGCAAAGATTATCCGGCGAACTTCCTTCAAAAGCCACTGGTCTCGCGGGCCGGCCTTTCTTACGATCTTGTCATCGCCGATGCCCTTCGGCACCGCCGTTCCACCCTGATCTGTCTGTCGCACCCATGTCCGCTGCCGTCCCGACCGCTGCCCGCCCTGCTCCCCTCAGCCCACTTGTCCTGGTATGCCTGGCCGCAACCTGGCTGGTCTGGGGCTCCACCTATCTGGCCATCAAGTACGCGCTGATCAGCCTGCCCCCGTTCTTCCAGATGGGGACGCGCTTCCTCACGGCCGGCCTGCTGCTGCTCGCGTGGCTGCGTTGGCGCGGCAAGCCGCTGCCCGGCGGGGCGCAGTGGCGCAACGCGCTGGTGGTCGGCACCTTGATGCTCGGCGGCGGCATGGGCGGCACCGCCTATGCCGAGCAAAGCGTGGGCTCTGGCCTGGTGGTGGCCTTCATCGCGGTGGTGCCACTGATGATCGCCGCGCTCAATCTGTTCTGGGGCATCTACCCCGGGCGGGCCGAGCTGGCTGGCATCGTGGTCGGCCTCGGCGGTGTGCTGTTGCTGACGCAAGGCGCCGGCTTCCAGGCGTCGCCGGCCGGGCTCACCGCGATCGCGGTCGCGTGCCTGACCTGGTCGGTCGGCAGTGTGCTGAGCCAACGCAGTTTGCCGCTCGCCCCGGGTGCGATGGGCTTCGCCAGCGAGATGATCTGCGGCGGCGCGGTGTTGATGCTGTTGTCGCTGCTGACGGGTGAATCCCCCGAGTGGCCGCCCCAGCCGGTGTCGGCGGCCGCATGGGCCTACCTGGTCGTGTTCGGCTCGCTGATCGCCTTCAACGCCTACATGCTGCTGTTGAGCCAGGCCAGCGCCGGGCTGGCCTCGAGCTACACCTTCGTGAACCCGGTCATCGCGATGCTGCTCGGCGTGGTGGTGGCGGGCGAACACATCACCGCCTTCGAGTGGAGCGCGGCCGGCGTCGTGTTGTGCGGCGTGGTGCTGATGCTGCGCGGCGCGGCGTTGCGAGGGGGTTGAGCGGCGCCGACTTCGCGTCGAAACCGTGCGTCACCCGGACAGGGGCCACCGCCTCTCGCTTCGGGTTCGTCGATGCATCTTCGGGCCGACCGCCTCCGGTCCGGGCGCCCGGGAACAGACTGGGACGCTATGAAGAACGCCTGCCTCACGAGTTCCCAATCGCTCCCGACAGAAGACGTGCTGGTCGTCGGGGGCGGTCCGGCCGGTGCCGCTTGTGCCCTGTGGTGTCATCAACTGGGCCTGCGTGTACGCCTGCTCGAAGCGGCCTCCGCCATCGGGGGCCTGCAACTGCTCAGCCCCTACACCAACCGCTGGTTGCCCGGGCTGCCGGGCAAAACGGGTCAGCAGGTGGCGGCCTCTTTGCAATCGCACCTCGACCTTGCCGAGGTGCCATACCAGGTGGACTACCGCGTCGTGTCCATCCGTCGACAAACAACCTGCGGGAGCTGGGAAGTGTCCGACGGTGTGAAGCGCTTTGCTTCGCGGTATGTCGTGTTGGCGACGGGTTCGAAGCCCAGAGGCGCGGGCTTCGTCAACTCAGCTTGCGTGGGTGTCGGCCCCGGCCTCGCCATGGAGCGCATCGAGGTGAAAGGCAAGCGGGTTGCGATCCTGGGCGGAGGCGACAATGCGTACGACCAGGCCGCCTTTGCGCTGCAGCGCGGCGCACGAGAGGTCCACATCTACTGCCGGCGGCCCCCCCATGCCTTGCCTATCCTGCAGGAGCGCATCCCCCGAGAGTCGGTCTACGTCGGTCCTTTTGTTGCGAACCAACAGACGATGACCGTCAACGCGGCGGCCTACGACGTGATCGGGGTGCAGTTTGGCTTCCAGGCGTGCTTGCCAGGCGCTTTGGATCTTCCGACGGAGCACGGCTATCTTCAAGTCGACCGGGGTGGTGCCGTCGCTCACATGCCTGGCCTGTTCGCAGCCGGCGAGGTCACGAACTACTGGCACCCTTGTGTGGCGACGTCCTACGCCCAGGGGGTTCAGGTGGCGAAGGTGATCCAAGCCGAGCTCACGCGAGGGCCCGCGACTGCTTTCATGCGCAGCCGCGAGCCGATGGCGGCATGAGCGCGCGAGGCAACACGGACACGTCGTGTGCACGATGACTGCACCGACGCATTCACTCCGCCCGCGACGCGGCTGGCCCGGATTTGCGAAGCTCGTTCAGTTCGGTGCGTAGCCACTTGGCGCTTTCGACCGCCGGCGCCGTTCCGCACTGCACCAGATAGGGCTTGCCACTGGAACTGCTGCTCGACGCCCCGAGTTCTATGAACCGTTCGGTCGACGTCACGGCGTTCTTGCCTTCGAGGTAATCCAGTTTGCGCAGCAGGTGTTGCTTGGCCTCCGCCGCCGCATGCCAGGAGCCGTTGCGGTTGAAGCGACAGCCCGAAGACTCGAGGCGGTTCAGCAGGGCGCCGATCTCCGATCGTGTTGCTGCGGGGAGCGGCGCCGAGGTGGCCGCCGAAGTGAAGGCGCAGACTAGCGCCGTGAGGATGAGGGATCGCATGCGAGGTCGTTAGCGGAATAAGGTGTTGCGTTGGGGCGCGGTTGCCTTTGCCCGGCATTTTGCGTCGCCGCGGCGCACTACGTGCGTTGCGATTCCATCTGCTCCCGCGCATACCGGGTGGGCGGCACTCCGACATGGCGGGTGAATGCGACGCTGAACGTGCTGGCGGAACTGTAGCCGACACGTTCCGCAACTTCGGCGACGCTGCCTTCGTTCCGACGCAGCAGGTTTTTTGCCAAGGCCATGCGCCAAGCGAGCAGGTACGCCATCGGGGCGACACCCACGGCGCGGCTGAACCGCTCGAAGAACGCCGAGCGGGACAGCGCTGCTTCCTTCGCAAGCTGCGCCACCGTCCAGGGTCGCGTCGGACTTTCGTGCATCCTTCGTATCGCGACCGCAAGGCGTGCGTCGGCCAGCCCGCGCAAGAGCCCCGGCGACGCCCCGGTCCCCGGCATGGATCGGAGGGCTTCGATGAGCAGCACCTCCAGGAGTCGAGCCAGGATGACATCGCGCGCGGGCCGTTGCTCGCGCGCTTCTTCGCTGACCAGTTGCACCAAAGTGGCCAGCCTCCTTTCGCCGCGCACATGCACGAGTTGCGGGAGCAGCGACACCAGCAAGGCGGCGTCCGCCGAACCGAAGACACAGTGGCCGACCAGCAGCCGAACGTCGGGTGGTCCGCTTTGAATGCCGAGTCGGACTTCGCCGTTGCGCACCGAGATGCTCGAGGGATCGATGCTCTCCGATGCCGCGACCTCGAGGCTGGACATCGAGAAGCCATGCGCTGAGGGAATCAAAACAAAGTCGCCCTCCTGGAGGGCCATCGGCTCATGTCCGTCGACCGCGAGGCGGCACGAGCCGTCGAGGATCACGCAATAGAAAGGCTGCCCGATTTCGGAGCGCCGAACCATCCAAGGTCCTGCCCCGAGGACGACTTTCGAGTACGGCGCGCCCGGTTGGAGCAGCGTGACCACCTCGGCCAGCGGGTCGACCACAGCCGGACTCCTGCGAATGAGAACTGGACTTTCGATTGTAGTCAGTCCGGCCGCGCCGCCCTATCGTCTCCGGACCCCAAACCACCCGCAGGAGTTTTGATGAAAACCGTCCTGATCACCGGATGTTCGTCCGGGTTCGGCCTCGCCACCGCGCAGTACTTCCTCGACCGCGACTGGCAGGTCATCGCCACGATGCGCCAGCCGCGGGCGGACGTTCTGCCCGGCTCCGAGCGCCTGCGCTTGTTGGCCCTCGACGTGACCGATGCGCAAACCATTCGTCGCGCCGTCGAAGCCGCAGGGCCGATCGACGTCTTGGTCAACAACGCAGGGATCGGCGTGTTGGGAGCCCTGGAAAGCACGTCGATGGCAACCGCCCGTGAGGTCTTCGAGACGAACACCCTCGGGACGATCGCGATGACCCAGGCGGTGTTGCCTCAGTTCAGGCGGCGCAAGGCAGGCGTCATCGTGAACGTCACCTCGGCTGTGACGATGCAGCCGCTCCCTCTGCTTTCCGTGTACACCGCGAGCAAGACGGCCGTCGAAGCGTTCACCGAGTCGCTGGCACTGGAACTCCAGCCCTTCAATGTGCGGGTGAGGCTGGTGCTGCCGGGGCGCTCGCCTGAGACCCGCTTCGGCGAAAACGCACGGCCCCGGATGCAGGGCGACATCCCCGAGGCGTACGCCGGCATCACCCAAAGCGTCTTCGCGGGAATGCAGCAACCGTGGCCCGTCACCCTGGCACAGGACGTGGCAGAAGCCGTGTGGCGCGCGGCGAACGACCCCTCGAGCCCGGTGCGCCTCCCGGCTGGCGCGGACGCCGTGGCGATGATGGCCGAGGCACGTTGAAGCCGGCGCCGGTCGGGATGGAATCCCGTCGTGGCGCCGGCCGTGTCTGTTAGGCAGTGCTCCGATGCACCGGGACAGGGTGAAGGGGGCCGTTCAACGCGCTCCCATCACCTGCACCTCAGCCAGCGACAGCGCCCCGCTCCCCCGCAGCCATACCCGCAGATAACGCCCGGTCTGCCCAGGGTCGAGCGGCAGTTCGAGGGCGCGGCGTCCTTCGAGCGACACCACGTGGTAGCTGCGCACGCCGGGCCGCTGACGCTCGACTTCCAGTGGTCCCTCACCGAAAGGATGGTCGGACACCAGCACCTCGAAATCGGCCAGGGTGTCCTTGCAACACGGATCGACCCGGTTCCACAGCCTCACCTGCTTCAATTTCTGCACCGACTCCAGGTCGACCTCCCACCACGGCTGCGGGCTGTTGGGCGTGAGGGTGACGCGGCCCGACTTCCAGGTGGCGTCGAGGCGGCCATCCACCGCCAAAGCCGCCGCCGCGTCATGCGCCGTGGCCGATTGTTTCGCCGGCCGCTTGAGCGCGAGATTGAGCGGCCCGCCTTCCACCTGCACTTCGGCCAGGCGCAGCGCCGGGCGGTCGTGGTCCCGGCCGGGCCATGGCCATGGCCAGTGCGCGGCGCCCGCCTTGCCGGCGCCGGCCTGCACCACGATGCTGCGGCCGATCACCGCATTGCCGTCCTGCCGCGTCAGGTCGAACTGCAAGCGCCCCAGCACAGCCGGAGCCTCCCCCGACACCGTCTCGGAGCGCCACACCGGCTCGCCCCGCTCATCCAGCACCGTCACGGTCACGCCCTCGAACAGGCTGGGGCACGGGCCGTCGTCGCCGCAGTCCTCATCCCCCTCGAACAAACCGATGCCGGCCAAGGCGCGCGGCTCGCGGAAATCGAGCCGCCACCAGGGTTCCCGACCCTCGATGCGGCTGGCGGTTTCGAAGGTACCGTCGACGGCGACGTCGGCCGATTGCTCCCGCCGCTCGGTACGAGACTGGCTGGCGCGGCCGGCTGCCGCGAGGCGGCTGCCATCGGGGCGGAACTCGACGATAGCGGCCGGGGACGGCACGCCGCGAGCGTCGACCACGTGCAGTTGGTAGTGCCCGGGCGGCAGATTCGTCGGTGTCATGCCACCCAGCTGCAGTTGCAAACGCCGGCCCGACTGCCGGAACGGCACCGGCATGTAGCGCAGGTCGGTGCCGTGGCTGTGGGTCATCGAGCCGACCGAGATCAGCGCCACCGAGCCGATGCGGCGGCCGTCGGCGAGCTTCAGCACCGCGTTGAGGTCGCGGTCGTAGGTGAAGCGCCGTGTCACGTACTCGATGGCCGGCCGGCTCGCCCACTCCACCACGCCCTCGCTGTTCTTGCGGAAGAAATACGGCGGGTAGTAGATCTGTGCGTTCTTCGCAAACACCGGGCCGGGCGCACCACCCGATGTGTCGAGGACGGCGCCGCTGGGCAGCAGCAAGGCGTTGGAGTGATAGAGCCGCGTTTCTGCCGCGGGCGCGAGGGTGCGCCAGGTGTTGGTGTCGGGGTTCCACATCTCGGGCGGCCGGACGCTGCCGCGCGCGGAGTTGCCGAACCCGGTGCCACCGGTCACCAGCACGTCGCCGGTCGGCAGCATCAGCGACGTGCCGTAGTTGCGTCCGCGCGTCTGCAAAGCGGCCGCCGTCACGGTCGGCGTCTCGCCGGTCAGGTCGACGATAGTCGCTTGCCGGGTCGCCGGCGTGCGGTCGAAATACGTCTCGCCGCCGCCGAGCAGCAACACCTTGCCGGGCCGGTACATCACGCTGCTGCCCGACACGCCGAGCCGGTGGCCCGTGGGGCCCAGCATCTCCAGCTTGCCCTCGCCTCGCGGGTCGAGGCGCCACATCTGGTCGTTGGAGACGCCGAACACACGGCCGTCGGGGGCCACGTAGGCGTGCGGATACCACCAGCGGTGGTCGGTCTCGCCGAAAGCCGTGGGGCTGCTGGCGCCCGTCAAGGGCCGCCAGCCTTCGGACGGGCTGAACACTTCGGGTGTGTCGGCGTACTGCACCGGGTCGACCTTGTAGCTCTTGCCGCCGACCACCAGCACACGCTGGTCGGGCAGGGTCACCAGCGTGCCGTACCAGCGCGGCTGGTGCATCTGGCTGGCCCGGATCAACAGCTCACGGCGCGCCGGGTCCCATTGCGAGGTTTGCCAATGGGTGTTGCCGCCGACGATCAGCAGCATGCCGTCCGGGCCCAGCACACTCGCGCTGCAGAAGGAATCGACTTCGGTCGGGCTCGGCACCTG
This sequence comes from Caldimonas brevitalea, assembly GCF_001017435.1. Classification (NCBI taxonomy): domain Bacteria; kingdom Pseudomonadati; phylum Pseudomonadota; class Betaproteobacteria; order Burkholderiales; family Sphaerotilaceae; genus Caldimonas; species Caldimonas brevitalea. The sequence goes on along the minus strand of NZ_CP011371.1, from coordinate 2,727,779 downwards.
CACGTGCGCGGCCTCGGTCAGCCCCTGCTCCGGGTCCCACTCGTCGAAGAACAAGGCGGTCTGGTCGCTGTCGTTGCTCTGGGTGCCGTAGGTCAGCACCTTGCCGTTCGGTAGCACGCTGGCATGGACCGCGAGAAAGGGCCAGTCGGCCAGCGGCGTCCACATGCCGACCACATCGGCGTCGGGCGTCGGCTCGGGCAGCGCGTCGGCCGCCGCGGTTGCCAGACCTTGGCTGCCGGCCCTTTGTGACGCTTTCGCGGCCGGTACATCGGCAGCCGCGGTTGCCAGGCCTTGGCTGCGGGCCCTTTGTGGCGCTTTCGCGGCCGGCACATCGGCGGCCGGGTCGGCCTCGGCGTGGTCAGCAGAGGCAGCATCGTCGCCCCCGCCGCCACCGCAGGCGGCCAGGGTCAAGGCCATCAGCAAGGATGGGGCATGGCGCAGCAACGCGCGACACCGCGTCGGTCTCAGCATGGTGAACTCCCTGTTGGAGGAGGCCACGGCGATCCCGCAAGGTCGATCATGTCGCCCTGCAGCAACTACCGTGTCCTCCTGTGACGTTTGTTGGAAGCCGCACCTTAGGGCCAAAGGTGGGCGCTCGCGCACCACCCACTCAGGGGCCACCTGCACACTGATGGCGGTGTGTCAATTGCTGATGCGTTTGCTTCCACTGTGATCAAACGTGTACGCAGCAACGCTCTCATACAATCTGCCCGTTGGTGCTCGCACGGCCGGTCGGCTGTGCAGTTAAACGGGAAGCAGGAAGAGTCGTCGCCACGCGACAGGCGACACCCCGGCCTGCGCTGCCCCCGCAACGGTCAGCAGACGAAGCCGCGCACGCGCGGTCTCACTGTGGTTCACGGCCACTGGCTCTCGAGAGCTGGGAAGGCCTCCACAGCTGTTCTGTCAGCCCGGATACCGGCCAACAGGGGGGCGTGCACGAGAGGGCACGCCCAAAGAGCCTGGGCCTGCGGGGACGCAGCGCCGGGTGTCAGACTGCACTGCCGACATGAACTTCCGTTTGTTTGTCCTGCCCCAGGGTCTGTGGCCGCTGGCGCTCGCCGCCACGCTGCCGGCTCATGGCCAATCGTCCGCCCCACAGCCGCTGCCGCCGACGGTGGTGACCGCCACGCGCGTTCCGCAGCCCTTGACCGACGTGGTCGCCGATGTGTCGGTGGTCGATCGCGAGACCATCGAGCGCAGCGGCGCGGCCTCGCTCGGCGAGGTGCTGTCGCGTCTGCCCGGGGTCGAGTTGGTGCGCAACGGCGGACCGGCCGGCAACACCAGCCTGTTCCTGCGCGGCGCCGAGAGCCGCTTCACCGCGGTGTACCTCGACGGGGTGCGCATCGACAGCCAGGCGGGCGACGGCGGAGCGTCGTGGAACGCCCTCCCGCTGGCGCAGGTCGACCGCATCGAGGTCGTGCGCGGCCCGGCCGCGGCGGTCTATGGCTCAGACGCCATCGCCGGCGTGGTCCAGATCTTCACGCGCAAGGGCGAAGGGGCCTTCAACCCCTCCGTCACGGCGGCGGTGGGCACGCACCACCGGCGCGCACTCGATCTGAGCGCGACCGGCACGAAGGGCCGACTGGACTACGCAATCGGCCTGGCACGCGAGTCGAGCGACGGCTTCGACGCCCGCCCCACCTTCAACCCCGACCGCGACGGCTATCGCAGCTTGTCCGGCTCGGCCCGGCTCGGCGTGAAGCTCGCCGAGGGCCAGCGTCTGGAGGCGACCTGGCTCGACCACGATCTCGACGCCGACTACGACGGCTCGCGAACCCAGGACGATCGCAGCGCATCCGACTTGCGCAGCCTCGGGCTGCACTGGACCGCGGTCTGGTCCAAGCACTACACCACCCGCGTCAGCGTGTCGGAAAGCCAGGACCGCTACGCCACGTCCCCCTCGCCCTACCAGACAAAGACACGGGTGCGCAGCCACCTGTGGCAGAACGAGATCCGCCTGGGTGCGCAGCTGTTCACCGTCGCAGCCGAGCGGCGCGAGGACCGGCTCGAGAGCAGTGCGGTCGAGGGGCAGACCTTGTCGCGTGCCCAGAACGCGCTGGCCCTCGGCTACGGCCTGCGCCAAGGGGCCCACACGCTGCAGTTGAACGCCCGCCATGACGACGACAGCGAGTTCGGCGGCAAGACCACCGGCAGCATCGCCTACGCGCTCGCCCTGGCACAAGGCTGGCGAGGCACGCTGTCCTACGGCAGCGCGTTTCGAGCACCATCGCTCTACCAGCGCTTCAGCGAATACGGGGCGCCGACGCTACAACCTCAGTCGTCTCACAACGTGGAGGCGGGATTGCGCTATGCCCAGGGCAGCAGCGCCTTCTCCGTCGCGGTTTACCGCAACCGGGTGCGCGACCTGATCGATTTCGTCTTTGGCCCCGGGCCTTGCCCCGGTGCCGGCGAACCTTTCTCGCTGGGCTGTTACGCCAACGTTGGCAAGGCCGAGTACGCCGGCCTCAGCCTGCAAGGCAACCACCGCCTTGGGCGCGTCGACCTGTCGGCCTCGGTCGACTTCCAGCGCCCGCGAGACCGTGCCACCGACAACCTGCTGGCGCGCCGGGCTCCCCGCCACGCCACGCTGGGCGCCCGGACCCTCTGGGCCGACTGGACCGTCGGCGCCGACTGGCGTTTGTCCAGCTACCGCTACGACCGGGTTGACAACCTGACACGCCTGGGCGGCTACGGCCTGGTCGACCTCAGCGCCAGCAGGACGGTCGCCAAGGACTGGACCTTGATCGCGCGGGTCGACAACCTGGGCGACAAGGACTACGAGATGGCCAAGGACTACGCCACCGCCGGGCGCACCGTCTACCTGGCCCTCAAGTGGTCACCCCGCTGAGGCCTTGAGCGTCTCGATGCGTCCGACTGCCGCTCTGTCCTCGCTGGGTCTGCTGCTGCTCGTGGCCGCCTTCGGCCTGGCCGCGGCGCTCGCGCTCGGCAGCGCGCGCATCCCGCTCGCCGACGTGCTGGCCGCACTGCTGGGCCGCACCGACCAGGTCCAGGCCGACATCGTGCTCAGCCTGCGACTGCCGCGTGCGCTCAGCGCACTGGCGTGCGGCAGCCTGCTGGCCTTGTCCGGCGCGCTGCTGCAGGCCTTGCTGCGCAACCCGCTCGCCGAGCCTTACGTGCTCGGTGTGTCCGGCGGTGCCTCGGTGGCGGCGCTGCTTGCCTTGTGGGCCGGCCTGGGCAGCTACGGTGTGACGGCGAGCGCCTCGGCGGGTGCCATGCTGGCCACCGGGTTGGTGTTCCTGCTCGGCGCGCAAGCGTTTCGGCGCAGCGTCGACAGCAGCGGCGCCGGCGTACATCTGCTGCTGGTCGGGGTGATCCTCGGCGCCGGCTTCGGCGCGATGGTCGCCTTCATTTTGTCGATCGCGCCCGAGAGCCAGCTGCGCAGCATGGTGTTCTGGATGCTCGGCGACCTCAACGGTGCCGACCGTTATGGCCTGCCGCTGGCCGGCCTGTTCCTGTTGCTGGCCCTGACGCTGCCGCTGGCACGCGACCTGAACCTGATGCTGCTGGGCGACGCGCAGGCCTATGCACTGGGCGTCGAGGTGCGGCGGGTACGGGTCGCCGTGGTCGTGCTGGCCTCGGTCGCGGCCGGGCTGGCCATCTCGGTCGCCGGCAGCATCGGCTTCGTCGGCCTGGTGGTACCGCACGCCTTGCGCCTGTGGCTGGGCAACGACCAGCGCTGGCTGCTGCCGGCCTGCACCGTCGCCGGCGGCGCCTTTCTGGTGATCGCCGACACGCTGGCCCGCACGCTGGTCGCGCCGATGCAGCTGCCGGTGGGCGTGCTCACCGCCTTGATCGGCGTCCCGGTGTTTTTGTGGCTGCTGCTGCGGCATCACGGGGCAAGGGCATGAGCCCCGCACGGCCGTCCGAAGGGGCTCGCACCGCAGTGCGCAGCACGGAGGTTACCCAATGAGCGCCGCACGGCCGCCCGAAGGGGCTCGCACCGCAGTGCGCAGCACGGAGGTTTCCGAATGAGCCCCGCCCGGCCGCCCGAAGGGGCTCGCACCGCAGTGCGCAGCACGGAGGTTACCCAATGACCGCAGACACCCCGCTGCTGTCGACCCATGCGCTGGTCGTGCGCGCCGGCCAGCGCACGCTGGTGCCGGCCCTCGACTGGCAGGTGTTGCCAGGGCAACGCTGGGCCTTGCTCGGCCAGAACGGCTGCGGCAAGACCACGCTGCTGCGCACGCTGGCCGGCCTGAGCGCGCCGGCCGGCGGCGAGGTGCGCTTGTTGGGTCAGTCGCTGGCCCACATCCGCACGCGCGAGCTGGCGACCCACCGCGCCTGGTGCCCGCAACAGCACCACGACGTGTTTGCGATGTCCGTGCTCGACGTGGTGCTGGCCGGCCGCCAGCCCTATGCCGGCCGGCTCGGCTGGCTGGGGCCGGACGACCGTGCGATCGCGGCGGCGTGCCTGGCGCAATGCGACGCGGCACACCTGGCCGACCAGGACGTGCGCAGCCTGTCGGGCGGCGAACGCCAGCGGGTCGCACTGGCCGCCGCGCTGGCACAGCAGACACCGCTGCTGCTGCTCGACGAGCCGACCGCCCACCTAGATGTCAACCACCAGCTTGCGCTGGGCCGTCTGTTGACGACCCGGCGCGAGCAGGCCATCGTGATGTCCTTGCACGACGTCAACCTCGCACAACGCTGCTGCACCCATGCGCTGCTGTGCCTGCAAGGGGGCAGCGCCGGCGGCCCGCGCTGGCTGGCCGGCGCGCTGCACGAGGTGCTCAACCCCGCCCACCTCGAGCAGGCGTATGCCTGTCACATGCTGCCGGTGACCTTGCAAGGTCAGACCTATTTCGTGCCGGCGCCCTGAACATGAAAGACAAAACCGTGACCACCGACACTCCCGACCTCGACGAGCGCCACCGGCGCCGCATGCAGCGCAAAAAGGAACTGATCGACGCCAAGATCGCAGCCGCCCAGCGCGATTGCGGCGTGATCGTCGTGACCACCGGCAATGGCAAGGGCAAGAGTTCGAGCGGCTTCGGCATGGTGGCCCGCGCACTGGGCCACGGCATGAAGGTCGGGGTGGTGCAATTCATCAAAGGGGCGGTGCCGACCGGCGAGGAAAGCTTCTTCCGGCGCTTCCCGGACGAGGTACGGCTGCATGTGATGGGCGAGGGTTACACCTGGGACACCCAGGACCGCGAACGCGACATGCAAAGGGCACAGGCGGCCTGGGCGGTCGCACGCGAGATGCTCAGCGACCCGTCGCTCGGCCTGGTGCTGCTCGACGAATTGAACATCGCGCTCAAGTACCGTCTGATCGACGTGCAACAGGTGATCGACGACCTGCTGTCGCGGCCCGAGATGCAGCATGTCGTCATCACCGGCCGGGCCGCGCCGCCCGAGCTGATCGAGATCGCCCACACGGTGACCGAGATGGGCGTCGTCAAGCACGCCTTTGCCCAAGGCATCCGGGCCCAGCCGGGCGTGGAGCTGTAAGGCCGTGGCGCGTGCCCTGCTGATCGCCGGTCCGGCCTCGGGCCAGGGCAAGACGTCGTTTACCTGCGCGCTCGCGCGCCGGCTGTCGGCCGGCGGCCAACGGGTGCGCGGCTTCAAGATCGGGCCCGATTTCATCGACCCGGCCTTTCTGGCCGAGGCCACCGGCGCGCCGGTGCACAACCTCGACCTGTGGATGGTCGGCAAGGCCGAAAGCGCGCGCAGGCTCGAGGCCGCCGCGCAAGAGGCCGACTGGCTGGTCATCGAAGGGGCCATGGGCCTGTACGACGGCGACCCCAGCCCGGCCGACTTCGCCGCCGCCTTCGCGGTGCCGGTGCTGACGCTGATCGATGCCGGCGCGATGGCCGAAACCTTCGGCGCACTGGCGCTGGGCCTGCATGAATACGGCCGCGGCCGCACCCTCAGCTGGGCCGGCGTGGTGGCCAACCGGGTCGCCAGCCCCGGCCACGCGCGCATGCTGCGCGAGAGCCTGCCGCCCGGTCTGACCTGGGCCGGGCATTTGCAGCGCTGCGACCATCCCTTGCCCGAGCGCCACCTCGGCCTGGTGCAGGCCCAGGAACTGCGCGCCGGTCTGGCCGGGATCTGGCACGACCTGGACGCGGGCCTGCATCTCGACATCAGCGTGCTGAGGGCGCTGCCGGAATGGAGCCCGCCGGAGCATGCCCGGCCGGCGTCGGCGCGGCGCCCGCCCGCCGCCGGCGGCCTGCTGCAAGGCCGCACCATCGCCTACGCCCGTGACGAGGCCTTCTCGTTCTGCTACCAGGCCAACCTGGAACTGCTGAGCGCCCTCGGCGCCCGGCTGCAGCCGTTCTCGCCGCTGGCCGACGAGCCAGTGCCGGCCGACTCGCATGCGGTCTACCTGCCGGGCGGCTACCCGGAGCTGCAGGCCGAGGCCTTGAGCGGCTGCCGTCGGTTTCTCGACAGCTTGCGTGAGCACCATGGCCGCGGGCTGCCGGTGGTGGCCGAGTGCGGCGGCATGATGGTGTGTGCCGAGACACTGCGCGTGCTCGACGGCCGTGAGTTCCCGATGGCCGGCCTGCTGCCGGCAACCGCCGTGATGGGCGACCGCCTGGCCGGCATCGGCCTGCACAGCTGGCGTACCGACCATGGTGAGTTGCGCGGGCATGTCTTCCACTACGGCCGGCTCGAAGTGCAGCCCGGCTTCACGCCCGCCCACCTGACGCAGCCGCGCCGCTATGGCGGGCCGGAAGCGGTCTACCGGGCCGGCTCGCTCACGGCCTCGTTCTTCCACGGCTATTACCGCTCGTGCCCGGCGGCGGCGGCCGCGCTGTTCAGCTGCTGAGCCGCGGGCAGTCGCCGATCGTCCTCAGGGCTGGTCAGCCGGCCGTTTGCGACGGGCGGCCTCGAGCGCCTCGCAGACCTGCGAGGCACCTTGCAGCAGCCGCGGCGTCGGCCGGTTCAGCAGGTCGCCGTCGATGCTGACCAGGTTGCCGCGCGCCACGGCCTGCAAGCGCGGATACCGCTTCCACGCGTCCAGCCCCGCCAGCGCCTTGCCGCTCGACGTGGCGCCCATCGAGGCGGTCAGGATCACCTCCGGGTCGGCCTGCAGCACCGCCTCCTCGGCCAGCGTCGGCACCAGCCGGTCGAGGCTGCCGAAGACGTTGACGCCGCCGCACAAGCGGATCACGTCGCTCACCATGTGGGTGTCGTTCAGGGTCATCAAGGGCTGGTGCCAGACCTGATAGAAGCTGCGCACCGGCGGCCGCCCGGCATACTGCCGGCGCAGCGCCGCGGCCCGTTCGCGGAAGCGTGCGCCCTCGCCCGCCGCGGCCGCCTCGCTGCCGAGCAACCGGCCCAGCCGCTCGATCGACTCGGGGATGTGCTCCAGCCGCTTGGGCTCGCTTTGGTACATCGGCACCCCGAGGCTCTTGAGCTTGTCGAGCTGGCGTTGCGCGTTGCCGTGCCGCCAGACGACGATCAGGTCGGGCTTGAGCGCGGCGATGGTTTCGAGGTCGAGCGCCTTGTTGTCGCCGACACGGCGGATCGCCTTGGCCGCCGGGGGGAAGTCGCTGTACTCGACCACACCCACCAGCCGCTCGCCGCCCCCGGCCGCGAACACCAGTTCGGTGACATGCGGGGCGACGCTGATCACACGACGGGCCGGTGCCGGCAGGGTCACGGTCAGGCCATGGTCGTCGACCGCGCTGACGGGCGCCGCGGCGCAGGCGACGGCCGCCAGCAGCGTCGGGGGGACCAGGGACAGGCGGCGCAGCGCCTTCGACAAGCAAGGGTTCATCGCGATTCGCAATCTTTGTCCAACACGTCGGCGAGCGCCTGCGCCAGCCGCTGCAAGCCGGCGTCGTTGGCCGGCAGCCCGAAGCGCACCGCCCGAAAGGGCTGCGGCGTGTCGAGCCAGAACAAGCGCGTCCAGATGCCGCGCCGCGCGAGGCCCTCGTGGAGCCCGCGGGCAGCGGGGGTGGCCACGGTCCGGAACAGCGAGGTCCCGTGCGACACCAGGCCGCGCGCGGCGAGCAAGGCCGTGAGCCGCTGCGCCTGCTGCGCCAGCCAGTCGCGGGTATCGCGCTGCCAGTCTTCGTCGGCGAGCGCCGCGGCAGCCAGGTGCAGGCCGGGGCCATTGACGCTCCAGGGCCCGAGTTCGGCGCGCAAGGCGTCGAGCCACGGCGCGCAGGCCAGCACCGCGCCGACGCGCAGACCCGCCAGGCCGAAAAACTTGCCGAGCGAGCGCAAGACCACCACCCGGGGTTCACGCAGCGCGGCCACGCTGGCGTGGACGTCCGCATCGAGAAAGGTCTCGTCCACCACCAGCAAGCGGCAACACCGGGCCAGCGCCTGCAGCGTGTCCGCCTCGAACCACTCGCCGGTGGGATTGTTGGGCCGTGCCAGCACGATCACGTCGGGCTCGCCCTGCCCCAGCGCTTGCGAGTCGCAGGCCACCACGGTGTGACCTTCGAGCGACCAGCGCGCCGCATGTTCACCGTAGCCAGGGGCCAAGACGTGGCATCGGGCCGTGCCGTACAGGCGCCGCCAGATGCGCGGCAAGGCCTGGATCGCCGCTTGCGAGCCGGGTACCGGCAAGGCGGGGGCGCCGTAGTAACGCTCGAAGCGCTGCGCCACGTCGGCCTCGATGTCGGGCAGGTCGCGCCAGACCGACGCGGCGACTCGATCCAGTTCGCCAGCCACCGGCCACGGCCGCGGGTTGAGCCCCGTGGACAGGTCGAGCCAGCCGGCCGCCGGCGCCGGGTAGAGCTGGCGGGCCCGCGCCAGGTCCGCGCCGTGCGGCACGGCAGGCCAAGGCCAGGCTGCAGCAGGATTGGGAGGTTCCATATGGGAGCCCAGCCGCGAAGCAGAAGTCATCGTGTCAGCCCCGCATGCAGCACAGTCAACACCACCAGCCACAACAGCAACACACTGGCCACCAGCGCGAGCGCCCGTCCGATGTCGCCCGCCGCCGGCAGCCGGCCCGCGCCGAGCACCGGCCGCTGCTCGACACGACCGTGGTAGGACGCAGGGCCGCCGAGTTTGAGGCCGAGGGCCCCCGCACCGGCGGCCATCACCGGGCCGGCGTTCGGGCTGTCCCAGCGCGGCGCCTGGTGGCGCCAGCACCACAACGCCAGCTTGGTGTAGCCCAGGCCGGCATAACTCAGGGCGGTCAGCCGGGCCGGCAGCCAGTTCAGCCCATCGTCGAGCCGCGCCGCCGCCCAGCCGAAGGCGCGCAGCCGCTCGGTGCGATAGCCCCACATGGCGTCGAGCGTGTTGGCGAGGCGGTACAGCAAGGCCCCGGCGCCGCCGCCGACGGCAAACCAGAACAGCGTGCCGAACACCGCATCGTTGCCGTTTTCCAGCGTCGATTCGACCGCCGCGCCGGCAACGCCCGCCGCATCCAGCGAGCCGCAATCACGCGACACCACCCGCTGCACCGCCGCGCGGGCGGCCGCCAGGTCGCCGGCCTGCAGCGCCTGCCCCACCGGCCTCACATGCTCGTGCAGGCTGCGCGCGCCGAGCGCGAAATACAGCAACACGCCGTCGACCAGCCACTGGCCGCCCGGCAGCCGGCTCCGCAGCAAGCTCAGCAACGCCAGCGGCAGCGCCAGCATCAGCCCGACCGCCAGCACGCCCTGCCACCGGCGGGCCCGGTTCAGCCGTGCCTCCACACCTGCGGCCACGCGGCCGAAGCCGACCAGCGGGTGCCAGCGACGCGGCTCGCCGAGCAGCACGTCGGCCGCCACGCCCAGCAGCAGCGCCCAGGCCCATTCCCGATCGGCCAAAGAGAGGTAGAGGTCGAAGAGCATCGAGGGCAGCGACGATCGGCGACGAACAAGGCGCCGTGACAGGCAAAAAAGAGGCGCCTGTGCGAAGAGGCGCCAACATGATGGAGGCGGAAATCATAATCGGCCCATGCCCCCTTCCCTCCCGACTTCCGACAACTTCTTCGACACCTATTGCGGCACGCTGATGGTGCAGGGCTGCACCAGCGACGCCGGCAAGTCGACCCTGGTGGCGGCACTGGGCCGCATCTTCCACCGCCACGGCCGCCGCGTGGCGCCCTTCAAGCCGCAGAACATGGCGCTCAACTCGGCCGTGACGGCCGACGGCGGCGAGATCGGCCGCGCCCAGGCACTGCAGGCCGAGGCCTGCGGCCTGGCGCCGCACACCGACATGAACCCGGTGCTGCTCAAGCCCAACAGCGACACCGGCGCCCAGGTGATCATCCAGGGCCGCGCCCGTTTCAATGCCGATGCCCGCCACTACCACGACTACAAGCCGATGGCGCTGCCCTACGTGCTCGAGAGTTACGAGCGGCTGCGCGCCGCGCACGAGGTGGTACTGGTCGAAGGCGCCGGCAGCCCGGCCGAGGTGAATCTGCGCGAGCGCGACATCGCCAACATGGGCTTCGCCGAGGCCGCGGACTGCCCGGTGCTGCTGGTGGCCGACATCGACCGCGGCGGCGTGTTCGCGCACCTGCTCGGCACGTTGGAATGCCTGAGCGAGTCGGAGCGGGCCCGCGTGCGCGGCTTCGTGATCAACCGCTTCCGCGGCGACCTGCGGCTGCTCGAACCCGGCTTGCAGTGGCTCACGCAGCGCACCGGCAAGCCCGTGCTGGGGGTGCTGCCCTATCTGCAGGGCTTGATGCTCGATGCCGAAGACGCGTTGCCGCGCGAGGCCTCGACCCCCACGGCGGAGCGCCGGCTGAAGGTGGTGGTGCCGGTGTTGCCGCGCATCTCCAACCACACCGATTTCGATGCGCTGCGCCACCATCCGCAGGTCGAGCTGGTGTTCGCCGGCCCCGCCGCCCCGCTGCCCGCCGCCGACCTGATCGTGCTGGCCGGCAGCAAGAGCGTGCAGTCCGACCTGCAGGAGTTGCGCCGGCGCGGCTGGGAGAGCGCGTTGCGCCGCCACCTGCGCTACGGCGGCAAGATGATCGGCATCTGCGGCGGCATGCAGATGCTCGGGCAGTGGTTGCACGACCCGCACGGCCTGGAAGGCCCGCCGGGGTCGTTGCCGGGCCTGGGGTTGCTGGACTTCGAGACCACGATGGCCCGCGACAAGCAGCTGGCGCGTGTGGCCGGCCGGCTGCGCGCCGGCGGCGCCGCAGTGGCCGGCTATGAAATCCACGCCGGTGTCAGCCGCGGCCCGGCGCTGGCCCACCCGATGGTCGAGTTAGACGACGGGCGGCACGACGGTGTGTGCGACCCGGACGGCCAGTTGTTGGCGACCTATGTGCACGGGCTGTTCGACCATCCCGCGGCACTGGATGCGTTGCTCGCCTGGGCCGGACTGGAAGACCGGCGCCCGATCGACCTGGGCGCCTTGCGCGACGCCAGCCTGCAGCGGCTGGCCGATGCGACCGAGGCGGCCCTGAGCAGTTCGTCGCTGCAACACGCCTTCGGCGTCGTCGGTGGTGCGCCACGCGCGATGGCGCTGACTTGAGCGACCGCCGCGCCGCGGCGGCTACAACACCTTGGCGACGTCCGACAGCAAGCGGTGCTGCGCGAAGCGGCTCCACATCGCCATCGCAACGCAACCCAGCACGATCAGCAGGCCCAGCGCACCGAGCCACCCCGGCATATCGACCCGGGACACGGCGGCCAGCGCATGCACCGTCAGCAAGAGGCCGGCGAGCAGCAACGGCACCCCGGCCAGCGCGTACAACAGACAGTCACGATTGACCCCCGCGAGGATGGTCGATTCATGCGGTTGGCTGGGGTCGACGTGCACGGCGATCACCGAGCCGGACTGCAAGCGGTTGAAGATGCCTTTGTGCAGCTGGCGGTGCCGCGACGGGCTGTAGCAATGGTGGATGCGCTCGCCCACCACTGCGGTGCCGTTGACCTGGTAGCTGTAGCGCACCTGCACGCGGAAGCAGGTGCTGCGGCCTTGCGCGGCCTGCAGGCTGGTCAGCCGAAGGATGGCTGGCGCCTTCTGCCACTGTGCCGCCCGCCGGGCCAGCAATGCCATCGGCAGCCGACCGGCGAGCAAGATACTGCCCCAAGCCAGCAGCACGGTTGACACCAGCAGTTCCAGCACGACACTCGCGCTCATTCGTCACCCTCCGTTTCGTACCCTGCGCCCTGTGTGGGCTTTTTCTGATATGCGCCGGATTGTGATGACGAGTCGAGGTGTCAGACGTCGTTGACATGTAACAATGGGTGCCGGCTGCATGTTGCCGGTGCGGCCTCGATCCATCTGCAGTTCCACGTTGCAGGCCTTCAGCGCGACGACGCTTGCGCCCGGCGAACCAGCGCCGCCGCCCGGATCGCACTCAAGGTCGCCCGCGAGGTGCTCACTTCCGCATCGAGCTTGAGGTGCAGCAGGGTCGGCACGCTGCGCTCGAGTGCCGCGCGGAAGGCCGGTTCGAACTCGGCGGTCTGGGCCACCAGCGAGGCCTCGAAACCATAGGCGCGAGCAAGCATCACGAAGTCGGGGTTGAACAGGTCACTGCCCGACACCCGGCCGGGGTACTCGCGCTCCTGGTGCATGCGGATGGTGCCGTAGGTGCCGTTGTCGACCACGATCACGATGGGCCGGCCGCCGTAGCCGATGGCCGTCGCCAGCTCTTGCCCCGTCATCAGGAAATCGCCGTCGCCGGCGATGTTGATGACTGTGCGCCCGGGCGCCAGCAGGCTGGCCGCCACCGCGGCAGGCACGCCATACCCCATCGCGCCCGAGGTGGGTGCGAGCTGGGTGCGGCGCCCGCCGGCCAGGCCCGGGTATTGGTAATAGCGGTGCAGCCAGCCCGAGTAGTTGCCCGCGCCGTTGGTGAGCACGGCGTCGTCGTGCAGGCCCGACTCGTGCAGCACGCGCTGCAGGGTCTTGACCACCTCGGCCATGTCGAGCGGGCCCGGTGAAGGCGTCGGCACGCAGTTGGCGTCGTAGTCGGCGTGCGCCGCCGCCGACCATGCGCCCCAGGGCAACGACGGCGGCGGGCTGAGGCTGTCCAGCGCCTTCGCGGCGCAGGCCATCGAGGCCTGCAACAGCAGGTCGGCCGCATAGACGCGGCCCAGTTCCTCGGCGCCGGCATGGATGTGGATCAACCGCTGCCGTGGACGCGGCGCCTCGAGCAAGGTGTAGCCGCCGGTCGTCATCTCGCCCAGCCGGGCGCCGATCGCCAGCACCAGGTCGGCCTCGCCGATCCGTTGGGCCAGCCGGGGATTGATGCCGATGCCCACATCCCCGGCATACAAGGGGTGCCGGTTGTCGAACAGGTCCTGGAAGCGGAAGGCACAACCGACCGGCAGCTGCCACGCTTCGGCAAACCGCTGCAGCGCCCGGCAGGCTTCCACATCCCAGCCGCTGCCGCCGACGATCACGAAGGGCCGTTCGGCCTGCAACAGCGCCTCGCGCACCTCGCGCAAGGCGCCAGGGGCCGGCCACGCCAGCGCCGGCGTCACACGCGGCAGCACCGGGGCTGCGGTGGAACGGGTCAGCATGTCTTCGGGCAGGGCCAGCACGACCGGCCCCGGGCGGCCCTGCATCGCGACGTGAAAGGCACGCGCGACGTACTCCGGCAGCCGGTCGGCACTGTCGACCTCGGCCACCCATTTGGCGAAGGCGCCGCTGTTGGGGCCGAACATGGCGCGATAGTCGACCTCTTGGAAGGCCTCGCGGTCGCGCATGTCGGAGCCGACCTGGCCGACGAACAGGATCATCGGCGTCGAGTCCTGGAACGCGGTGTGCAAGCCGATGCTCGCATTGGTGGCCCCCGGCCCTCGCGTCACGAAGCAAATGCCGGGGCGGCCGCTCAGCTTGCCTTGCGCCTCGGCCATGAAGGCCGCCCCACCCTCCTGCCGGCAGGCGACGAAGCGGATCTGGTCGTCGTGCTCGTAAAAGCCGTCGAGCACCGCCAGAAAACTTTCGCCCGGCACGCCGAACACCGTGTCGACACCTTGCTCGATCAACGCTTCGACCAAAGCGTGGCCGGCCGGACGGGGGGCAATAGGGGCCATGGGGCGGGTCTCCTGATGCAGTTCACCCCATTATCAAGCGCGGCCGGCGGTGCTCACGCTGCCTGTGCCGCCTCGGCCCGGCTCGGCACACGCTGACGTCTGCCCACCAGCCCTGCCGAGCCCACGCCAAAGGCCAACGCCAGCGCGGCGCCGTAGAACACCCAGTCGCTCTGGCCACGGTCGAGCAAACCGCCGAACACCGGCGCGGCCACCGCAAACCCGATGTCGAGCCCTGAGTACACCGTGCCGTAGACGCGGCCGGTGGCCCCCGCGGGCGAAGCCCGCTTGATCAACATGTCGCGCGAGGGCCCGGCCAGCCCGGTGCCGAAGCCGGCCAGACAGGCGATCAGCGCTGCGCTGAGACCGGGGAGCAGGCCCGAGCCGGCCAGCGCGAGCATCGCGGCGCCGGACAACAAGGCCACGGCGATGGTCGCTTCAAGGCGCTGCACGCGGGCCACCAGGAAACCGCCGAACACCATCCCCACGGCGCCCGCCAGCATGTAGCCGGTGACCACCAGCGAGGTGAGCGACAGCGGCAGCCCGTACAACTTCTGCAGCGCCGGGCTGGCAAAACTCTGCACCGCGCTCAAGGCGCAGGTCGACCAGAAGAAGAACGAAAAGCACAGCCACACGGACGGCAGCAGCAGGAACGCGAGCGGATGCTCGGGCGCCGCCCCAGCGGCCCGCTGCGACTCGTGCGCCCAGGCGCCGACGCGGTCGTCCACCGCCTCACGCTGCCACCACAACACCGCCAGCACGACGGCCGCCACGCCGGCCGCCCCGAGGCAGGCGATGCGCCATGACCCGGTCGCATGCGTGAGCCCGGCCAGGAACACCGGCGCCGAGGCCCAGCCGAGGTTGCCGCTGATGCCATGGACCGAAAACGCATGGCCGAGGCGCGCCGACGAAATGCGCTTGTTCAGGATGGTGAAGTCGACCGGGTGGAACGGCGCATTGCCCAAGCCCGCCAGTGCCGACGCGATCAACAGGCCGCCGTAGCCGCCGGCACCCGCAGCCGCGAGCGCCGCGGCGAGGAAACAGCCGAGCGCGACGAACAACACCGGACGCGCCCCGACCCGGTCGACCAGAAAGCCCGACAGGGCCTGGCCGATGCCGGAAATCACGAAAAACACCGTCACCAGAAAGCCCAACTCGGAGTAGCTGAGCCCGAAATCGCGAATGAACCACGGGAACAGCGGCGGCAGCAGCATGTGAAAAAAGTGCGAGCTGGCATGTGCCAGGCCGATCAGGCCGATGGTGTGCGCGTCCTGCTGCAAGGGAACGACGGGGGGTGCGGCGGTGGTCATCTGCGTGTGGGCCTGCGAGGCAAGGAGGAATACCTGTCATGGTAGGCAGGCTGGTTCCGACCGGCTTACGATAGCGGGCCAAACTTTGTCGAGAACATGCCAAACCCGCCCCGCTCCCGCGCCACCGGCGCCCGCGCCGTTGCCACGGTGGGGCCCCTGACCCCACATCTTTACGTGCCGACCGCCGCACGCCCTGTGCGCGGCAAGGCCCACCTGATGCGCGCCGACACCGAAGTGGTTCCGCACGCGCACGCCTGGGGCCAGTTGACCTTCTCGGCCACCGGCGTGCTGCGCCTCGGCACACCGCACAGCACCTATATCGTGCCGCCGACCCGCGCGGTGTGGGTGCCACCCGGCGTCGAGCACACCGTGACCGTGCTGGAAGATGCCGACATGCGCACCGTCTACGTCTACGCGCCGGAGGGCACTGCCGGCATCGCCGCTGCGGCCGGGCGCGACGCCGAGTGGCAGCATTGCCGCGTGCTCGAGGTGTCGCCGCTGCTGCGCGCGCTGGTGCTGGAACTCGACACCACCCCCGACGATCAGGCGCCGCCCCAGCCCGACCCGGACGAAGCTCGACGCCAACAGCACCTCGGCGCCTTGCTGCTGGACGAATTGCGGCGCGCCCGCCCGGTGCGGCTCGGCGTGGACCTGCCGACCGACAAGCGGCTGCGGGCCTTGTGCGCTGCGGTGCTGGAGGACCCCACGCGCCACGAGAGCCTGGACGCGTGGGCGCAGGACGTCGGCGCCAGCGTGCGCACCGTCGCCCGCTTGTTCCGGCAGGAACTCGGGACGACGTTTGTGCAATGGCGGCAGCAGGTCTTGCTCGCCAAGGCCTTGTCGATGGCCGCCCGCAAAGTGCCGATGAGCCATATCGCGGCGGAGCTGGGCTATGCGAGCGCCAGCGCCTTCAGCGCGATGGTGCGCCGCTCGGTGGGGGCGCCACCGAGCCGGTTTTTCGGGCAGGCGGACATCCGGCCGGGCCCGTCCGAAACACAGGACGAGCTGTCCCCGTCCTGACACCGCTTGCGCTGCTTCGCCCCGCTTTTAGGGGATGGTGCGGCAAGACCTCCTGCCTACACTGACAAGATTACCGGGCTCCAAGACCTGTCGGCCGCCCAAACTGGCCTGCACCGCAGAATGGGTAGCTGCCCCACGGGCTGAACAGGCGTGTGGGGCGTTCGACAGGGGGCAGGCATTCCGTTTGCTCGGCTGACCGACATTGCAGTACAACCGCTCGATCGAGGACGACATGCTGACTTCCCTTTTCGGCGACCTCGGGGCCCCGGCCCATCCGCCCCGCCGCGTCCGCCGCCCCTCCCCGGAAGGCAGCGACTTTGCCGCCACCGCCATCCTCGAAAGTGTCGCGACCGAGGTCAACGACCGCGGCCAGATGGTCGACAAACACACACGCGACCTGTTCGTCGTCGGCTCGCCGGCCGAGGCCATACGCCAGCACCTGGTCGCCACGCGTTCCGACCTCGGCGTCGCCAGCCGGCAGATCACGTTGTTCGACCCGGCCCGCTTGTGGGCCGGCAGCGTGATCAAGGCCTTGTCGGACGCCTCGGGCCAGCCGATCGAGCGTTTGCACCTGCGCCACCAGACCACCCTCGCGACGATCGCCCAGATCGAACGCACCTCGCTGCCGCGCCGCGTCGACGAACCGCTGAAGATCTACCACACCGACGTGCGGCAGCTCAGCGCCGAGGCGCTGGCGGTGCCGATCGCGTTGATGGAGAGCAGCCACCTGACCGCGGTGGTGGTCACCCCCGCGTCGGCCCACGAGCTGGACGACATGCTGGGCATGCTGCACGCAGCCACCAAGGACGTGCACTGGCGCTGCCCCAACCTGCTGTTCATGCTGTGCGCCCAAACCGGTCACCTGGCAGCCCGTATCGCCGAAATGCGCTGGCCGAACCGGCTCAACGTGCAGGTCACGAACGAGCCGATGACCAGCGCCTCGGGTGTCTGGAACAGCGTGTTGAGCACCTGGAACCGGGTCAAGACCCGCTCCCAGTGGGACCAAAGCAAACCGGCGCCCGCGCTGGGCGTGTCCGAGTTCCCGATCAAGGTGGCCGAGCTGGGCATGCCCATCATCGGCACCGTGAAGGCAGTCGACGCCGCGGCGGCTGTTGCCCCTGTTGCAGTGCAGGTCGACACACTGCACAACGCGCCCGATGCCACGCGTGTCGCCCGCACGCTGTCGCAGCTGATGCAGGTGGAAGGTGTGCTCGGCTGCTGCATCGCAGACATGACCACCGGGCTGTTGCTGGGCAGCGAAGTGGCGCCCGACGTCGAGTCCCTGCATCTGGAACTGGCGGCCGCCAGCCAGACCGAGGTGATGAAGGCACATCGCCGCGCGGCGCGCGACATGGGCTGCGGCGAGCGCGTCGACGAGATTTTCGTCACGCACGGGCGGCGCCACCTGGTGCTGCGCACGGTCACGGCCCACCCGGAACTGTTCGTGCTCGCGGTGCTCGACAAGCAGCGTGTCAACCTCGCGCTGGCCCGCTACAAGATCATGGACGCCGAAAAGGCGCTCGGCTGAACGCACCCGGCGGTCTCCCACCGCCCGGGACGGGCCCGGGCGCCCTGCCCGGGGCCGATACCCCTGAGCCGGCCCCGCCACGTGGGCTCCGCTACCATTGCCGGACCCACGCAACGAAGCCGCGCGGGCCTGCCGGCCCGCCCCCGCGCCATGAACCAAGTGATCTTCGACTACACGCGCCAGGACGCCAGTGGCGCGAGTTGCACCGCCCACGCCTGGGCCAAGGTGCCCGAACCCCTGACCGGCGACCAGAAAGAGCAGTGGAAAGAGCGCGCCAAGGCGCTGCTCAAGCAACACGATGCGGTGCTGGTGGCGCACTACTACGTCGACGGTGACCTGCAGGACCTCGCGCTCGAGACCGGCGGCTGCGTGGCCGACTCGCTCGAGATGGCGCGTTTCGGCCGCGACCACCCCAGCAAGACGCTGGTCGTCGCCGGCGTGCGCTTCATGGGCGAATCGGCCAAGATCTTGTCGCCCGACAAGCGTGTGCTGATGCCCGACCTCGACGCCACCTGCTCGCTCGACCTGGGCTGCCCGCCGGAAGACTTCGCGGCCTTCTGCGACGCCCACCCCGACCGCAAGGTGGTGGTGTATGCCAACACCAGTGCCGCCGTGAAGGCGCGCGCCGACTGGATGGTGACCAGCTCTTGCGCGCTGGCCATCGTGCAGCACCTGAAAGACCAGGGCGAGAAGATCCTGTGGGCGCCCGACCGTCACCTGGGCCGCTACATCCAGGAGCAGACCGGCGCCGACATGCTGATGTGGAACGGCGCCTGCATCGTGCACGACGAATTCAAGGGCGTGGAGCTCGAGTTGCTGCGCCAGGAACACCCGGGCGCCAAGGTGCTGGTGCACCCCGAGTCGCCGCGCAGTGTGGTAGCGCTGGCCGACGTGGTCGGCTCGACCTCGCAATTGCTCAACGCGGTGGTGCAGTCCGAGGCGCAGACCTTCATCGTCGCGACCGACAACGGCATCCTGCACCGCATGCGCCAGTTGGCGCCGCACAAGACGCTGATCGAGGCCCCGACGGCCGGCAACAGCGCGACCTGCAAGAGCTGCGCGCACTGCCCCTGGATGGCGATGAACGCGCTGCAGGGTGTGGTGGGCTGCCTCGAACACGGCAGCGGCGAGATCACCGTGCCGGAGCCGGTGCGCAGCGAGGCGCTCGGCTGCATCCAACGCATGCTCGATTTCGTCGCCCGCAACCCGGCCAGCATCGCGCGGCCGGCGCAGGGGTTCGTTCCCAACGTCGGCGCTGCCTGAGCCCGGCCCGTCAGAAAAGAAGAACATGTTCGATTCCAACGAAACCCTGGAACAGGCGCGCGAGCGCAACATCCGCGACGCCCTGATGGAAGACATCGGGCGGCGCGACTGGACGGCCGAGCTGGTGCCCGCCGGCCAGCGTGTCAAGGCGCGCGTGCTGGTGCGCGAAGACGCGGTGCTGTGCGGGCGCGACTGGTTCGATGGCTGCGTGCGGGCGCTCGACCCCCAGGCGCGCGTCGACTGGCACTACGACGAAGGCGCCCGGATGGCCGCCGACACGCTGGTCTGCCACATCGAATCCGACGCCCGCGCGCTGCTGTCGGCCGAACGCCCGGCCCTCAACTTCCTGCAGCTGCTGTCGGCCACCGCGACACTGACGCACCAGCATGTCGACGCCATCGCCGGCGCCTCGCCCAACCCGCGCGGCTGCGCCATCCTCGACACACGCAAGACGCTGCCCGGCCTGCGACTGGCACAGAAATACGCGGTGCGGGTGGGCGGCGGGCAGAACCAGCGGCTGGCGCTCTACCACGGCATCCTGATCAAGGAAAACCACATCGCCGCCGCCGGGGGCGTGACGCAGGCGCTGCGCAATGCGCAGGCGCTCGACGCCGGTGTCGACATCCAGGTCGAAGTCGAAACCCTGGAGCAACTGGCCGAGGCGCTGGCGGCCGGCGCCCGCAGCGTGCTGCTCGACAACTTCTCGCTCGAACAGATGCGCGAGGCGGTGGCGCTCAACCAGGGCCGCGCGCTGCTCGAGGTCTCGGGCAGCGTCCGACTGGACCAGGTGCGGGCCATCGCCGAGACCGGCGTCGACCGCATCTCGATCGGCCGGCTGACCAAGGACGTGAAGGCGGTCGACTACTCGATGCGGGTGCTCGAACGGCTCTGAGCCCCCGCGCCCGGCGCTTAGCCGATCTCGATCAGCACCTTGCCGAAGTGCTGGCCTGACTTCAGGTAGGCCAGAGCCTCGGGGGCCTGCGCGAACGGAAACACCCGGTCGATCACCGGCGCCAGACCCGAGGTCGCCACGAAACGCTGCAGCTGCTCCTGGTGCTCGCGGCTGCCCACCAGCACACCTTGCAGCCGCTTCGCGCCGATCAGCAAGGGCAAGGGGTTGATGCTCTCGCCCATGCCGGTCAACACGCCCACCAGCGCGATGGTGCCGCCGACCCGGGTGGCCGCGATCGAGCGCGGCAGCGTGCCGGCCCCGCCCACCTCGACGGTGAGGTCAGCGCCGAGGCCATCGGTCAGCTTCAGCACCTCGTCCTGCCACTCCGGGTGGCGCCGGTAATTGACCGTCCGGTCGGCCCCCAGCGCGCGGGCCTGCGCCAGCTTGTCGTCGCTGGACGATGTGATGATGACCCGCAGCCCGGCCGCCTTGGCCAGTTGCAGTGCCCAGATCGACACGCCACCGGTGCCCAGCAACAGCACGGTGTCACCGGGCCGCGCCCCGCCATGGACGAACAGCGAGGTCCAGGCGGTGACCCCGGCCACCGGCAGCGTGGCGGCCTGGCGGGCGTTGAAATGTGCGGGCACCGGCAGCAGCCCCTGCTCGCCGAGCACCACCTCCTCGGCCAGCACACCATCGATGGCGGCGCCCAACGCGGTGAGTTCGGCGCGTGCCGGCTGCGGGCCGGAGGCCCAGTCCTGGAAGAAGGTGGTCACGACGCGGTCGCCGACCCGAAAGCGGCTGACTTCGGACCCCACTTCCACGACCTCGCCGGCACCGTCCGACGCGAGGATGGGTTGCCCGACCGCCACCGGGTAGTGGCCCGAGGCCACCATCACGTCACGGTAGTTGAGCGACACCGCCTGCATGCGCACGCGCACCTCGTGTGCACCAAGCGCCCGGGGGGCCAGGTCGACCCACTGCAAGCCGGCTTCGGCGCCGGTCCCTGTGCGATAAGCCTTCATGAATTCTCTCCTGTAAGGGTGATGTGGGCCCGTCGAGGACGGGACCAGCGAACTCTATTGGCTCCACCCTATCTACAGTGGCGGCATTTGAGCGCCACACTGTTGCCACAGAGGCGCCAATAATCGGGCGATGAACGACCGATTGAATGGCATCCACGTGTTCGTCGCGAGCGTCGAGGCCGGCAGCTTTTCGCTCGCGGCCGACCGTTTGCACCTGACCCGCTCCGCGGTGGCGAAGACCATCGCCCGCATGGAGGAGCGGCTCGGCACCCGCTTGTTTCACCGCACCACCCGTTCGCAAAGCCTGACCGAGCACGGCCAAGCCTTCTACGAACGCTGCGTGCGCGCGCTCGGCGAGCTGGAAGCCGCCGAGGCGGAGCTGGACTCCGGGCGGCGCGAGCCGAGCGGGCGGCTGCGCGTCAGCGCGCCGGTGCTGTTCGGACGCCACTGTGTGGCGCCCTTGCTGCTGCCCTTGGCGGCCCGCCATCCCAAGCTCGAAATCGAGATGTCGTTCAACGACCGGGTGGTCGACCTGGTCGAGGAAGGCTTCGACCTGGGCGTGCGCATCGGCCCGCTGGCCGACAGCACCACCCTCGCCTCGCGCCTGCTGGGCGTGCAACGCATGGGCATTTGCGCGTCGCCGGCCTACCTGGCCCGCCATGGCCGCCCTACCGGTGTCGACGACTTGTCGGCCCACACGGGCATCCTCTACAGCCGCCCCGGCGGCGACAAGCCGTGGCGGATCGAGGACGAACAAGGCCGCCTGCGAGAGATCCGGGTGCAGGCCCGGGTGCGGCTCGACGACCTGCAGGCGATCGCCGATGCCGCGGTGGCCGGCGTCGGTCTGACCTGGCTGCCCTGTTGGATGATGGCTCCCTACCTGCGCAGCGGCCAGCTGGAGCTGGTGTTCGACAGCCGGCGCGTGCTGTCAGCTGAGGTGCAGGCGGTCTGGCCACGCAGCCGGTACCTGTCGGCCAAGACCCGTTTGGCCATCGACACGCTGGTCGAACACATCCCCCAACGGCTCAGCCCCGCGCCGGGTTCTGATGTATTGACCTGTATAGACAAGTAGCTATGATGGCCGGCATTGCCCCCACCATCGCCACCCGATGTCCGCCGCCGCCCCCGCCTACCTCCAGCTCAAACGCCACGTGCTGGCGCAGATCGCCGCCGGCCGCTGGCGCACCGGCGACCGCATTCCCAGCGAAGGCGAGCTGACGCGCGAGTTCGGTCTGTCGCGCATGACGGTCAACCGGGCGCTGCGTGAGCTCGCCGCGAGCGGGGCCATCACACGGGTGCAGGGTGTCGGGTCGTTCGTGGCCGGCCCGAAGGCCGAGTCGACGCTGGTCGAAGTGCACGGCATCCGCGACGAGATCCAGCAGCGCGGTCAGCAACACCGGGCCGATGTGCTGAGCCTCGCGTCGGTGCCGGCCGACGCCCGGCTGGCCCAAGCTTTCGGCGTCGCGCTCGGCGCACCGTTGTTCCATTCACTGCTGCTGCACTACGCCGACGGCCAGCCGCTGCAACTGGAGGATCGGCACGTCGCGCCGGCGGCCGCGCCGGGCTACCTCGAACAAGACTTCGCGAGCGACACGCCGCACCACTACCTGTCCCGCGTTGCGCCGCTGGAGCAGGCCGAGCACGTCATCGAAGCCGACGCGGCGACGCCCGACTGGGCGCGCCAGCTGCAACTCGGTGCCCACGAGCCGGTGTTGATCCTCAACCGCCGCACCTGGTCGCACGGCCGGGTCGTGAGCGTCGCCCGGCTGATCCACCCCGCCCGCCGCTACCGCCTGAGCGGGCGTTTCTCGTTTGCCCAGCCCCACCACGGCTGACCGCACCGCTCTCACGAGGAGACACAACATGAGACCGTCGTCCCCACCCCTTCCTGCTCGCCGCGAAGGCCGTTGCGTGCTTGCGACCCGCAAGGTGCCGGCATGACAGCCGCCCGTGTCGTGCGCGCCCCGCGGAGCGCCCAGCTGCACTGCAAGAACTGGTTGATCGAAGCGGCCTACCGCATGATCCAGAACAACCTCGACCCCGAGGTGGCCGAGCGGCCGCAAGACCTGGTCGTCTACGGCGGCATCGGCCGCGCAGCGCGCAACTGGCCGGCCTTCGACGCCATCCTGGAAACGCTGCGCCGCCTCGAGCCCGACGAGACGCTGCTGGTGCAGTCCGGCAAGCCGGTCGCGGTGTTCCGCACCCATGAAGACGCCCCACGCGTGCTGCTGGCCAATTCCAACCTGGTGCCGCGTTGGGCCACCTGGGAGCACTTTCACGAGTTGGACCGCAAGGGCTTGATGATGTACGGCCAAATGACCGCCGGCTCGTGGATCTACATCGGCACCCAAGGCATCGTGCAGGGCACCTACGAAACCTTCGTCGAGCTGGGCCGCCAGCACTACGGTGGCGACTGGGCCGGCAAGTGGATTCTGACGGCCGGCCTCGGCGGCATGGGCGGCGCCCAACCCCTGGCCGCGGTGCTGGCCGGGGCTCATTGCATCGTCGTCGAATGCCAGGAGTCGCGCATCGATTTCCGGCTGCGCACGCGCTACGTCGATCACAAGGCGCACAGCATCGACGAAGCGCTGGCGCTGATCGAGCGCGCCACCCGTCCCACCTCGGTGGCGCTGCTGGGCAACGCGGCCGAGCTGCTGCCGCAGTTCGTCGAGCGTGCCCGAGCCGGTGGTGCGCGCCCGGGCGCAGTGACCGACCAGACCTCGGCGCACGACCTCGTCAACGGCTACCTGCCGCGGGGCTGGAGCGTGGCCCAGTGGGAAGCGGCGCGCCAGGGCAGCGAGGCCGAGCGCCGCCGGCTGACCGAGGCGGCGGCCTCGTCTTGCGCCGAACATGTGCGCGCGATGCTGGCCTTCCACCAGATGGGCGTGCCCACCATCGACTACGGCAATAACATCCGCCAGGTCGCGCTCGACCACGGTGTGGCCGACGCCTTTGCCTTCCCGGGCTTCGTGCCGGCCTGCATCCGTCCGCTGTTCTGCGAGGGCAAGGGGCCGTTCCGCTGGGTCGCGTTGTCGGGCGACCCGGACGACATCTACAAGACCGATGCCAAGGTCAAGGCGCTGTTCCCCGACAACCCCCATCTGCACCGCTGGCTCGACCAGGCGCGCGAGCGCATCGCCTTCCAGGGCCTGCCGGCGCGCATCTGCTGGCTGGGCCTGGGCGAGCGGCACCGGGCGGCGCTGGCCTTCAACGAGATGGTGCGCCGCGGCGAGCTGAAGGCCCCCATCGTGATCGGCCGCGACCACCTCGATTGCGGCTCGGTGGCCAGCCCCAACCGCGAGACCGAGGCGATGCGCGACGGCTCCGACGCCGTGTCGGACTGGCCGCTGCTGAACGCCCTCACCGCCACCGCCAGCGGCGCCACCTGGGTCAGCCTCCACCATGGCGGCGGCGTCGGCATGGGCTATTCGCAGCATGCCGGTGTCGTGATCGTCTGCGACGGCACGCCCGAGGCCGACCGCCGGCTCGAGCGGGTGCTGTGGAACGACCCGGCGCTCGGGGTGGTACGCCACGCGGACGCCGGCTACGAACTCGCCGAGACGACGGCCCGAGCCCATCGGCTACACCTGCCTTCACAGACCACCGCGACCGGAGGCGCCCGATGAGCCCGAGCGAACGACTCACCCTGCACCCCGGCCGCCTCGGGCTGCTCGACCTGCGCGGCATCGCCGCAGCCTTCCAGCCCATCGAACTCGACCTCGAATGCCGCGCCGGCATCGCCGCCAGCGCCGCCACCGTGCAGCGCATCAGCGCCGGCGCGGAGCCGGCCTACGGCATCAACACCGGCTTCGGCAAACTGGCCAAGGTGCAGATCCCCCACGACCAGCTGGCCCAGCTGCAAGCCAACCTGGTGCGCTCGCATGCGGTCGGCGTCGGCCCGCTGCTCGACGACGACACCGTGCGTCTGGTGCTGGCGCTCAAGATCGCGTCGCTGGCGCGGGGCTATTCCGGCGTGCGGCCCGAGGTGATCGACGCCTTGGTGGCGATGTTCAACGCGCAGATCTGGCCCTGCATCCCGTCGCAAGGTTCGGTCGGGGCTTCAGGCGACCTGGCACCGCTGGCCCATTTGACGCTGCCGCTGATGGGCGAAGGTGAGGTGCGCGTCGACGGGCGTATCGTGCCGGCCGCCCAGGCCTTGCAGCGCGCCGGGCTGCAGCCGGTGCGCTTCGCCCCCAAGGAAGGGCTGGCGCTGCTCAACGGCACCCAGGTGTCGACCGGCATCGCGCTGATGGGCTTGCTGCGGGCCGAGCAGGTGTTCGCCGCCGCGGTGGTGGCCGGCGCGCTCAGTGTCGACGCGGCCAAAGGGTCGGATGCGCCGTTCGACGACCGCATCCAGCAGGTGCGCGGCCACCGCGGACAGATCGAGGTGGCCGCCCTCTACCGTGACCTGCTGGCCGGCAGCGCCATCCGCGCCTCGCACCGCACCGGCGACGACCGTGTGCAAGACCCGTATTCGCTGCGCTGCCAGCCGCAGGTGATGGGGGCTTGCCTGGAGCTGATCCGCAATGCCGCCGCGACGCTGGTGATCGAAGCCAATGCGGTCTCGGACAACCCGCTGGTGTTTGCCGACAGCGGTGAAGTGCTCTCCGGCGGCAACTTCCACGCCGAGCCGGTGGCGTTCGCCGCCGACACGCTGGCCTTGGCGATCGCCGAGGTGGGCGCGTTGAGCGAACGCCGCATCGCCTTGCTGATCGACGCGTCGCTGTCGGGGCTGCCACCCTTCCTGGTGCAGGAGCCGGGCCTCAACTCGGGCTTCATGATCGCGCATGTCACGGCCGCGGCCCTGGCGAGCGAAAACAAGACGCTGGCGCACCCGGCCAGCGTCGACTCACTGCCCACCTCGGCCAACCAGGAGGACCATGTCAGCATGGCCACCTTCGCCGCGCGCAAGCTGGCCGACATGGCCCTCAACGTGCGGCACATCATCGCGATCGAGCTGCTGGCGGCCGCACAAGGCATCGACTTCCACCGTCCCTTGCGCAGCTCGCAACCCTTGGAAGAAGCGCATGCGGCGATCCGGCGTCGCGTGCCCCACTACACGCAGGACCGCTACTTCGCACCCGACATCGCGGCCGTCGAGCAGTTGATCGACGCCGGCAGCTTCACGCCCTACGCGGGGCAGGTGCTGCCATCGTGGAGCCGGTCATGAGCGATGGCCCCTGGCAAGGCCGCGTCGACGCGCTCGACGGCGAAGCCGGCCGGCGCTGGCACCAGGTGGTGGTGCCGTGGCGCCCCGGCCGACCCGGCGGCGTGGTGATGCTGGGCCTGGCCAGCGACGAAGGCGTGCGCCGCAACCAGGGCCGCGTGGGCGCGGCACAAGGCCCGCAGGCGCTGCGCCGGGCGATGGCCAACCTGCCCTGGCACCCCCCACTCGCGCTGCAGGACGCGGGCGACATCGGCTGCGACGACGGCCGCCTCGAAGCCGCGCAGCAGGCCTATGCGCAGCGCGCCGCCGCCTTGCTGGCCGACGGGCAGCTGGTGCTGGGCCTGGGCGGCGGCCACGAGATCGCCTGGGCCAGCTACAGCGGCCTGACGGCGCCCGGCAGCGCGGCCGCCGAAGGCAAGTTGGCGATCGTCAACTTCGACGCCCATTTCGATTTGCGCGTGGCGCCCGAGGCCACCTCGGGTACGCCGTTTCGCCAGGCGCTCGACGAGGCCGCGCAGCGCGGCCGCACCGTCGCCTACCGTTGCTACGGCATCAGCGCCACTGCCAACACGCGCGCGCTGTACGACACCGCGCACACCCGGGGAGTCGATTGGGCCGAAGACCACCAGCTCAACCTGCTCACGCTCGACGCCCACCTGAATGAGTTGCGCGACTGGCTCGACGGCTACGACCACGTCTACCTCAGCCTGTGCCTCGACGTGCTGCCCGCGGCCGTCGCGCCTGGTGTCAGTGCGCCAGCCGCCCGCGGGCTGGCGATGGAGCTGCTGGAGCCGTTGGTGTGCAGCGTGGCCGGCTGCGGCCGACTGCGGCTGGCCGACATCGCCGAGTTGTGCCCGCCGCTGGACCCGGACGGACGCACCGCACGCACGGCGGCCCGCCTGGCCTGGCAGATCGTCTCGGCCTGGCAGGCCGCCACCACCGCGGCGACCGCATGAAGGCCGACCTGCTGCTGCACGGCGTGCACGTCGCGACGCTGGACACCGACGAGGGATACGGCGAACTGCACGACGCGGCCATCGCCATTGCCGACGGCCGCATCGCATGGCTCGGTCCGGCCCGCGAGCGGCCTGCACAGCTGCAGGCCCAGCAGGTGCTCGACCTGGGCGGCGGCTGGCTGACCCCGGGGTTGATCGACTGCCACACCCATCTGGTCTGGGCCGGCAGCCGGGCCGCCGAGATCGAGCGACGCTGGCAGGGCGCGAGCTACGAAGAGATCGCCCGCGCCGGCGGCGGCATCGTCTCGACCGTGGCCGCCACCCGGGCCGCGTCCGAAGCGCAGCTGCTCGAGGCCGCGGCGCCTCGCCTGCTGGCCTTGCGCGGCGAAGGTGTCACGACGGTCGAGATCAAATCGGGCTACGGCCTGGAGGTCGCCGCCGAACTGCGTTTGCTGCGGGTGGCCCGCGAACTGGGGCGCCGCCACGGTGTGCAGGTGCGCACCACCTTCCTCGGCGCCCATGCGCTGCCGCCCGAATACCGGGGGCAGGCCGACGCCTACGTCGACGAGGTCTGCCACCGCATGCTGCCCGCCGTGCACGCCGAAGGCCTGGCCGACGCGGTGGACGCCTATTGCGAAGGCATCGGCTTCAGCCCGGCGCAAACCCGCCGCGTGTTCGAGGCGGCGCAGGCACTGGGCCTGCCGGTCAAGCTGCACGCCGACCAGTTGTCGGACCTGGGCGGGGCGGCACTGGCGGCCGAATACCACGCACTGTCGGCCGACCACATCGAATACAGCTCGCCCGCCTCGATCGAGGCGATGGCACGGGCCGGCACGGTCGCCGTGCTGCTGCCCGGCGCGTACTACTGCCTGCGCGAGCAGCGCCGGCCGCCGGTCGACGCACTGCGGGCCCGCCGGGTGCCGATGGCTGTCTCGACCGACTGCAACCCCGGCACCAGCCCCTGCACCTCCTTGCTGCTGATGCTGCACATGGCCTGCACGCTGTTCGGCCTGACCCCCGCCGAAGCGCTTGCCGGCGTGACGCGGCATGCCGCGCAAGCGCTCGGCCTGCAACAGCGCACCGGCCGTTTGCGCGTCGGGCTCGACGCAGACCTGGCCTGGTGGGCCATCGACCATCCGCGCGACCTCGTCTGCCAGTTCGGCTTCAACCCCTTGCGCGCGTCCTGGCGGCAGGGGCAGCTGCTGGTGCGGCATCCCAACTGAGTGGGGGCCTGCAGGCCGGCTTCGCGCCGGCCCGCCCTCGCTGTAGGACAGGCCACGGCGGGCGTCGAAGCCAGTTAGAGTGGCGGCACCACCCTGCAGTACCCGACGTGACCTCCCCCACTCTCTCCCCGCCAGCCGGCCTCGCACTCGACCCGGCCCCGGCGCTGGACGCCGCCAGCGAACTGCGACGCAGCGAGCGGCGCTTCCGCACGTTGGCGACCACCACCTCGGCGGTGATCTGGCTCACCGCCCCCGACGGTCGCGCCACCGTCGCCAACCCGTCCTGGCAAGCCTTCACCGGACAGGTTTACGACGACTACACCGGGTGGGGGTGGCTCGACGCGATCCACCAAGACGACCGTGAGCGGGTGCAGCGCGTGTGGCTGGAGGGGCTGGCGCGAGGTGAGCTGAGCGGCCTGCCCTACCGCTTGCGCCGGCACGACGGTGAGTACCGACACATGCTGGCGCGCGGCGCACCGGTGCTGGACGACGAGGGCCACGTCGTCGAATGGATCGGCAGCTGCAGCGATGTCACCGAGACCCAGCAGGCCGCGCAACAGCTGCGTGCCAGCGAAGAGCGCTTCCGCTTTCTCGACCGGCTGGGCCAGGCCACCCGCGAGACCACCGACCCCTATGAGGTGATGCGCCAGACGGCGCAGCTGCTCGGCGAACATCTCGGCGCCTCGCGCTGCGCCTATGCGGATGTGGAGCCCGACAACGACGCCTTCACGATCCGCAGCGACTGGTCGGCGCCCGGTGTCGCGAGCAGCGCACGCGGCGACTATTCGCTCGACCTGTTCGGCTCGCAGGCCACCTCCGATCTGCGCCACGGACGCACGCTGATCGTCCGCGATGTCGACGCCGAACTGGGCCCGGACGACGGCGGCGCGATGTTCAACTCGATCGGCATCAAGGCCATCATCTGCTCACCGCTGGTGAAAGACGGCCGTTTGACCGCGATGATGGCGGTGCACCAGGCCCAGCCCCGCGGCTGGGCGACCGACGAGGTGCTGCTGGTGCAGGAGGTGGTCGAGCGTTGCTGGGCCCACATCGAGCGCATCCGCGATGCGGCCGCGCTGCGCGAACAAGACCGCCGCAAGGACGAGTTCCTCGCCACGCTGGCGCACGAGCTGCGCAATCCGCTGGCACCGGTGCGCTATGCCATCGCCATCCTCAAGCTGCAGCCCGGCACTGCGGCGCCTGCTGCCGAGGCCTGCGCCATCATCGACCGGCAGGTCACGACCATGGCGAGGCTGATCGACGATCTGCTCGACCTGTCGCGCGTCAGCCGCGGCTTGATCGAACTGAAGCACGAACCGGTCAGCGTGGGGCAGGTGGTCGAGTCGGCGCTGGAGACCAGCCGGCCGTTGATCGAGGCGGCGCGGCACCAGCTGGAAGTGGCGGTGCCGGGCGCCGACCTGCTGGTGATGGGTGACGCGACGCGCTTGTCGCAGGTGCTGAGCAACCTGTTGAACAACGCCGCCAAGTACACACCTGCAGCAGGCCATATCCGCGTGTCGGTGCGGCAGGTCGGGTCGCAGGTGCTGCTGGAGGTGGCGGACAACGGCATCGGCATCGTGCCCGGCGAGCAGAAGCACTTGTTCAACATGTTCGTCCGCTCGCAGCGGGAGGCGCACCAGTGGCAGCGTGGCCAGGGCGGACTCGGCATCGGGCTGGCCTTGGCCAAGCAGCTGGTCGAGATGCACGGCGGCAGCATAGGCGTGCACAGCGGGGGGGTGGACCGGGGCAGCTGCTTCACCGTCTCGCTCCCGCTGGCCCCCGAGGTGTCGCCGGCTCGAGAGCCCGAGGACACCCTGGTGGACGAGCTGCCGGTCGACGGTGCCGGCGTGCGTGTGCTGGTGGCCGAAGACAACCCGGAAGGGCTGGCGACGCTGGTCGCGCTGCTCGAGGCCAGCGGTTGCGAGGTGCACGGCGCGCAGGACGGCCTTGCCGCACTCGATGCGGCCGCCCGCTTTCGCCCCGACATCGTGCTGCTCGACATCGGCATGCCGGGCATGAGCGGCTACGAACTGGCCCAACGGCTGCGCGCCGACCCGCGTTTGCAAGCGGCGCGGCTGGTCGCGCTCACCGGCTGGGGCAGCCTGGAGGACCAGCGCAAGGCGGCCCAGGCGGGTTTCGACCATCACCTGACCAAACCGGTCGAGCCGCGCCGGTTGCTGCGCCTGATCGCCGACCTCGCCGGGATGCACCGCCGGCCGCAGAGCTGACATAGTCGAGCGGGCCCCGCCACGCTGCCGCCCGGCGGCTGATTGGCCGTGTCGACTCTCTCAGGCGGGTAGGCTCCCTCGCCCAACCCGCGCACCTGCCGCGATCGGCCCGGGCCTCGCACACACAAGCTAGTGTCCTGTCTCAGGACACTACATGCATCTACACTCTCTGGCACCTGCACTTCAATTCGCATTCATGACGCCGAGATCGCAATCGATTTGATCTGCACGCGCTTGCAGCCGCATCGTCGCTGCATCCAGAACGCCTGGGCCCTCTAATGGGACAGATAGCGGCATGTCGAGCCGCCGGTCGCCTGCCCTTCCTGCCACTGCACCTCCTCGTTGAATCCTCATGGACAAGCTGCATGCTATGCACGTCTTCACGAAGGTTGTCGACCTGGGCGCCTTGACGAAGGCCGCCGAATCGCTCGGGCTGTCAAGCGCCGCCGTCAGCCGCACGGTGGCCGGCCTGGAGGCCCAGCTCGGCGTGCGACTCCTGCAACGCACCACCCGCAGCGTTGCCCTCACCCCCGCCGGCGGGGTCTATCTCGAACGGGCGCGTCGCATCCTGCGCGAGGTCGACGCAGCCGATGCCACCGTGGCCGCCCTGGTGGCGGAGCCCAAAGGCAAGCTGCGCGTGCTGGCGCCGTCATCCTTCGTGGTGCACCAACTGGCCCGGCAGCTGCCCGTCTTCGTCGCCCGCTACCCCGACGTGTCGATCGACGTCGTCGCCGGCGACTGTGACCTGGAGGCGGACAGCGCCTACGACGTGTCGATCCAGGTCGCCGGCGTCGGCGGCAGCATCCTGCGCGACGACGTGGTGGCGCGCCCCCTCGCACAGGTGCACTGCCTTCCCTGCGCCGCCCCGGGCTACCTCGAACGTTGCGGCCCGGTCGAGCACCCCACCGATCTCCTGCAGCGCGACTGCCTCGTGTTCGCGACGTCGGGCATGCCGCCCGTGTGGCGTTTCGAAGGCGCCGCCGATGTGGTCGAGATAGAACCGCGGGCCGCACTGAGGTCCGATCACGGCGAGTCTCTGTATGCGGCAGCGCTGGCAGAACTCGGCATCGCCACACTGCCCACCTTCATGGTTCACGACGCATTGCAGCGCAACAGCCTGGTTCGCGTGCTGCCGCAGTGGCGCATCGCGCCGCAGACGATCTATGCCGTTCTGCCGACCTATCGGTACATCCCCGCCAGTACGCGCGCCTTCGTTCAGTTCTTGACGACCACCTTCGGCGGCCCCGACCATGATCCATGGCTTGCAGCCGCCACCACCCGTGGCTCGACGCCGGCCGTCTCGCACGACGGCGCGGGCACTGCATTCGGCAAGCGCGTCCGCCACAGCGCCGCCCGGCGCCGCTGACCCCGCCGACACCTCCCCTTCCCGCCTCGCCTCGCCGCGACCTCGCGCGGCGCACCCCAGACCGGCGTCACACCGACACCGGCTTGCGCGCGCCCGCGTCTGATCGTCCGTTGCTCGTTGTCAATACTTGGCTCTCACATTCTTGCATCCCGGTAACGAACGCA
The DNA here is from genome assembly GCF_001017435.1 of Caldimonas brevitalea. Classification (NCBI taxonomy): domain Bacteria; kingdom Pseudomonadati; phylum Pseudomonadota; class Betaproteobacteria; order Burkholderiales; family Sphaerotilaceae; genus Caldimonas; species Caldimonas brevitalea. The sequence goes on along the minus strand of NZ_CP011371.1, from coordinate 2,695,724 downwards.
TTGTGGCCGCCGCGATTGCTACAGCTTAACGAGTCCGTAAAGATGTCCAACAAGTCGACAACACAAGCAGCAGGCAAGCGCCCGCGGTCTTGACCGCGAGCCTCAACCCACAACGTCGACGCACAGGAGCCGGCGCTGCGCTATGCAGCGGCGCGCCGCTCCGTCCTGCCGGTCACGTGCCGGTGCCCTTTGAACTTCTTATCTGCCGCCGGGCAACCGGTGCCATGCAGTTGGGCGTGCCTTTTTTAAAACGGGAAAGCATGTCAAAAATGACAGGACAGGAATGGGCTGCCGCAGCACCGGAAACGGAACCCGGCGACGTGCGCGCAGCCTTGCAGCAACGCGGATGGGCCAGGTTCGACGCGACCGACATGCAAGTCGCGGTCGACGAAGCGGCTGACTTGCAGCGCTTGACGGAATACGCCCGAAGCCTGCCGGTCGACCGCTTCGGCACCGGGGGCCGCCATCGCAGCTATGCGGAAGGCATTCTCACGCCGCGCCGCAAGACGATTGCATGGAAGGCCGGCGCTCGCACGCCGGACGGCCGTGTCGAGATCGCCTATGTGCAGCACAGCGAGTTCCAGCCGGAGCATGGAGGGGTGGTGCGCAACTTCGCGCGCACCCGCGAGGACATCCTGGCGTTGCCGCTCGTCCACCGGCTCATCTGGTACGACCTGAGCCTCACGCCGATGTTCGACGCCGAGGGCGATTTGCTGTGCGGTTTCCACATGATCCGCATGCAGGCCACGCCGGGCGCCGTCGCCAGGATCACGCCGGACTGCCTGCACCAGGACGGGCAGCCGTTCACCGCGGTGCACTTGGTCGAACGCAGCCATGCCGAAGGCGGCGTCAACTTCATTGCGCCGCCGCGGTACACGGGACGCCAGTTCGACGAAGTGCCCAGCCATCTGCTGTCGGCCTTCGTGCTGGGCTCGCCGCTGCAGAGCTACATCATCGATGACGCGGCCATCTGCCACCAGGTCACGGCTGTCAGCTGCAGCCCCGGCGCCTCACACGGCACGCGCACCGTGATCTTGATCGACTTCTCGCCCTTGAACCCTGCGTCCAGCGCGCAACCCACCTGACCCATTCATCGATCGAGAACCGGAATCGACCACCGTGAGCCAACGTTCTGACATCTCCTCCTCCGCCAGCCCCGATCGCCACGACACCACCGGCGCCACCACCGTCGTCTCGCTGGAGCCCACGGCTGCGCAGCGCCGGCTCTGGTTCGTCACCGGCGGCGACCTGCGCTCGGCGACCTACAACGTGCCGGCGTCGTTCAAGCTGACCGGGCCGCTCGACACGCAGGCGCTCGAACAAGCGATCGACTTTCTGGTGCTGCGGCACCCGGTGCTGCGCTCGCGCTTCCACACGCACGACGGTCAGCTGCGCATCTCGCTGGCGCCGCCGTCGCAGCTCTTGCGCTCGCTGGATCTGAGCCATCTCCCGCCGGAGCACCGACTCGCACAGGCCGCGGAACACGGGCAGCAGCACGCCACCCATGTGTTCGATCTGGAGCACGAACGGCCCATCCGCGCACTGCTGCTGCGCCTCGACGAATTCGAGCACCAGTTGCTGGTGAACATTCACCACATGGTGTTCGACGACTGGTCCACCACGGTGTTCTTCAGCGAACTGGGTGTGGCCTACGACGCCTTCCGCGCAGGCACGGAGCCCCAGCTGCCTGCCGTGCGATACGAGACGGCCGATGTTGGCGCACCGCTCGACCCCCAGCAGACGATCCGGCTGCGGGACTATTGGGCCCGGCAGCTGGAGGGCGCGCCGACCGTTCACAAGATTCCCACCGATCGCCAGCGCCCCGCGCAACGCCAGCAGGCCGGCGCGGTGTTGAAGCACACCTTCGGACCGAGCATCGCACCGGGCATCGCCAAGCTGTGCCGCAGCACCGGCGTGACGCCCTACATGGTCGGCATGGCGGCCTTCGCGACGCTGCTGCATCGGTATTCGCTGGAAGACGAGATCGTCATCGGCAGCCCGTTCGCCAACCGGGCCACCGAGGAGCAGCAGCGGCTGATCGGTTTTTTCATCAACCTGATCCCGCTGCGCTTCGACTTCCAGGGTGCCGACAGCTTCCTGACGCTGCTCCAGCGTGTGCGGGAAACGATGCTGGACGCCTTCGAGAACGCGCGCCTGCCCTTCGACGAGATCGTCGAAGTGGTGCGGCCGCCGCGCTCGCTGAGCCACACGCCGATCTTCCAGGTGATGTTCGATTACCTGAAAGGCTCGCCACGGAAGTTGCAGCTGCAGGGGCTGGACGTCAGCGGCACGCTGGTGCACACCGGCACCGCCAAGTACGACCTCACGCTGTCGCTGGAAGACAGCGGAACCGAGTTGGCCGGCATCTTCGAGTACGACACCGAGCTGTTCGACCACACCACCGTGGCACGGCTCGCCAGCCACTTCGAACAGCTGCTGCAAACGCTGTTGGCGGCGCCGCAGTCTCCCCTCACGCAGGGATCGCTCGTGCCCCCCGCCGAGTTGACGCAGCTGCTGCAGTGGGCACAGCCCGACGAGCCGCTCGTCTCGACCGGCTACCTCTCGATCGTCGAGCGCATTCGCGCCTCGGTGCGCCGCACGCCACACGCCGAGGCCGTTGTTTACGGCGACCACCGACTCACCTACGCCGAGCTGGACCGGCGCGCCAACCGCGTGGCCGCCGGCCTGCGCGCCCGCGGTGTCACCCAGGGCCAGCCGGTCGCCACCCTCATCTCCTATTCGCACGAGCTCATCATCGCCTTCGTCGCAGTGCTGAAGGCCGGCGGTGTCTACCTGCCGTTGGGCCCCACCGATCCCCGTGTCCCCGAAAAGATCGACGACGCGGCACCGCGGCTGATCCTGACCACCACGCAAGACCGGGCCCATCTCGGCGACGCGCTCGCTGCGCAGGCCGTCCTGCTCGATGAACTGCTCGGCATTGACGAGGGCAAGGACATGCCGTTCGACGGCCCCGAGCTGCGGGAGGGCGACGCGGCCTATGTGATCTACACCTCCGGCTCCACCGGCACGCCCAAGGGCGTGGAGGTGTCGCACGGCAACTTGAATTTGTCCTATCTGGCGTGGTGCCAGGCCTACCGCTTCGACACCCCGGGCCGCCCGGTCACGCTGCAGCTCGCCGGGCCGACCTTCGACCTGTTCATCGGCGACGTGAGCCGCACGCTCGGCTGCGGCGGTTGTTTGATCCTGTGCCCGCGAGACTGGCTGCTCGACGCCGAAAAAGTCCACGGCCTGATGACGCGCGAGAAGGTCACCTTCGGCGACTTTCCGCCGGTCGTGCTGCGCGAGCTGATCCGCTATTGCTCGCAGACCGGCCAACGTCTGGACGGCCTGGACACGCTGGTGTGCGGTGCCGACGTCTGGTTCGGGCATGAGCTGCACGCAGCGCAGGCCTTGTGCGGCCCGCACGCGCGCGTGCTCGGCTCCTACGGCGTGACTGAGGCGACCATCGACAGCTCGGTGTTCGACCCCGCGCTTCATCCACTCGCCCCCGGCGACGTGGTGCCCATCGGCCGCCCTTTGCCGAGTTGTGAGCTGTATGTGGTGGACGAACGACTGCAGCTCACGCCCATCGGCGTGCCGGGGGAGCTGCTGATCGCCGGCCCCGCCGTCTCGCAGCGCTACCTCAACAACCCGGCGTTGACGGCCGATAAATTCCTGTCCGGCAGCATCGATGCGAGCGGTTGTGTGGTGCGGGCCGACGGGCCGACCCGCTTCTACCGCACCGGCGACCTGTGCCGCCTCCTGCCCGACGGCACCATCGAGTTCATGGGCCGCCGCGATCACCAGGTGAAGGTGCGCGGGCTGCGCGTCGAACTCGGCGAGATCGAAAGCGCCTTGTCGGCGCACCCCGAAGTGCGTCAATGCGCCGTGATCGCCCGCAACGAGCGGTTCGAAGAGACGGTGCTGGTGGCCTTTGCCGTCACCGACGCGCCGGTGGAGTCCCTGCACCGACACCTCACAGAACGTCTGGCCGCGCACATGGTGCCCGGCCACATCGAACGCCTCGAGCGGCTACCGCTGACGCCCAGCGGCAAGATCGACCGCAAGCGTCTCAAGACCTTCGACCTGTCGGCGCCGCAGCAGCCCTCGCGGGCGGCGCCGGGCACCGACACCGAGCGGCGCCTGCTGACGCTGTGGCAGTCGGTGCTGCCGGCCCCTGTCGGCGGCGTGGACCAGAACTTCTTCCTCTGCGGCGGGCATTCGCTGCTGGCGACACGTTTGATCGCGAAGGTGAACACGGCCTTCGGCGTGGAGCTGGGGGTGTCGGCCCTCTTCAACTTTCCGACCGTCGCGCAACTGGCGCAGCGGATCGACGAGTCTGCAGCGGCGGCCTCGCAAGGTGCGCCGGTGCCGACCTCGGTGCCGGCGCATGCCGACGCCCGTTGGCTGTCCTTCGCGCAACAAAGCCTCTGGCTCGCCGCGATGAAGCAGCGCGACGACATCAGCTACCACATCCCCGTCGTCTGGCGCCTCGTCGGCAGGCTCGACCGCGCCGCCCTGCAGCAGGCGATCCAGGACGTCGTGCACCACCACCCGGCACTGGGCAGCGTGTTCTCGTCGTCCTTGCAGAGGCTGCAGGACGACACCGGCGCCGTTTCGCTCGAACCCGTGCGGGCGGCCCACGACGCGACGCCGGTCGAGCTTCGCGTCGTCGACCTGAGCACCATGCCGGACGCGGACCTGTCGCGGCGGCTGCGCGAGGAGCAGAAGATCGCGTTCGACCTCAGCCGCGGCCCCCTGGTCCGCGCTGCGCTGTTCACACTCGACGACCAGCAGCATGTGCTGTGCGTCACGCTGCACCACATCGTCGTGGACGGGCCCTCGCTGCCCCTGTTCTGGGCCGACCTGCAGGCGGCTTACCAGGCCCGGCTGCACGGCCGCACGCCGACGCTGGCCGCTGCCGGCGCACGTTATGCCGACTTCGTCGCCTGGCAGCGCGAGCAGCTGCGCCGGCCCGCCGCACAGCGCCAGCTGGCGTTCTGGCGCGACCGCCTGCACGCCCTGCCGGCGCCCCTCCGGCTGCCCGAGACAACGCCCCCCTCACCCACCCACGCCGCGGCCCCCGCATCGCTCAGCTTCCCGCTGGCCGCCGAGGTGGTCAGCGGTATCGAGCGGTGGTCGCGGCAGCACGGCTGCACGCCCTACATGTTCTATTGCAGCCTGTTCGCGCTGGTGCTGAGCCAGGCCACCGGAGACACCGACGTGGTGATCGGCACGCCGATCTCGCTGCGGCCGTCGGCCGCCTTCGACTCGGTGATCGGGTTGTTTGCCAACACGCTGCCGTTGCGGATCCGCCTGGACGGGCTGAACCGCTTCGAAGACCTGCTGCTCACCACCAAACAGGTCTGCCTGGACGTCTACGAAAACGCCGAGCTGCCGTTCGAACGGCTGGTTCAGGAGCTGAAGCCCCCGCGCGTGCAGGGACGCAACCCCGTCTACCAGGTGATCTTCTCGTGTGAGCTGGACGACACCCCGCCCCTCCAGCTGGAAGGCCTCGCCGCCGAGCCGGTGCCGCTGGACGCCTATGCCGCGAAGCTCGATCTCGAGTTCGCCCTCAACCGGTCGGGCGGTGTCGTTCACGCCCACCTGATGTCGCGCGCGGGCGGCTTCGGCGAAGCTGCGCTCGCCGCGATGCAGCAGTCCTTCCTGGCTCTCGCGAGCGCGGTGTCGCACAACCCGGCCTTGCGCCTGGAGGCGCTGCCGCGCCGCGAGGACCTGGCAGCGCAGGACACGGCCTCCAGCACGCCGCGCGACCTCTACCGCCTGTTTGCCGAGCGTCTGGTCGATGGCGGCGACCGGCTCGCGCTCGACGCGCCGGACCTGAAGCTCCGCTACCGTGAACTGGAGGCGGCCGCTGCCGCGACGGCGGCGGCCTTGCAAGGTGTGGGCGTGCGCCGCGGCGATCGGGTCGGCATCTACATGGGCCGTCACCCCCATACCGTGACGGCGATGCTGGCGATCAACCGCCTCGGCGCCGCCTTCGTACCGCTCGACCCGGACCACACGCTCGAGTGGAACCGGCACATCGTCGAAGACGCCGCGCTGTCGGCGCTGGTGTGCCGCGACGGACTCGTCGCGTCGGCCGAACGGTTCGGCCTGCCCGTGGTGACCGCCCGCCTGGCGGATACCGCGGCCGCGGCGCCCGAGCCGGTCGCCCGCGACCTGGCGGGCGAATGTGCCTATGTGATCTACACCTCGGGCTCGACGGGTCGCCCCAAAGGCGTGGCCGTCTCGCATGAGAGCGTCTGCCACAACGTGCTGGCGATGCGCGACGAAATGCGGCTGACGAACACGTCGCGCATGGCGCAATATGTCTCGCCCATCTTCGATGTCGTGCTCGGCGAGATCTTCCCGGCGTTGGCCTCGGGCGCGGCAGTCGTGTTCGGCGATCGGCAGCGTTTGCTGCCGGGGCCCGGCCTGATCGAATGGCTGGCCAGCGAGCGCATCACGCATTGGTGGATCGTGCCGTCGGCGCTCGCCATGGTGCCGGCCGCCCCCCTGCCCGATCTGCAAGTCCTCATCGTGGCCGGCGAAGCCTGCCCGCCTGAAGTAGCGCGGCGCTGGGCCGGCGGGCGGCGCCTGCTCAACGGCTACGGCCCGACCGAATGCGCCATCGTCGTCTCGCTGACCGACTACTGGGCCGAGGGTGAGCGCCTGGTGCTGCGGCCGATGGGCGGCGCGCAGTTGTATGTGTTGGACGAGGCGTTCCGCGAGGTTCCGGCGGGCGCCGCCGGTGAGCTGTTCCTCGGCGGCATCTGCGTGGCGCAGGGCTATCTGGGCTTGCCGGGTCGCACCGCCCACACCTTCATCGCCGACCCCTGCAGCGGCAACACGGGCGCGCGCCTGTACCGCACCGGCGACGTCGTGCGGCGCCTGGACGACGGCAGCATCCAGTTCATCGGTCGGGTCGACCGCCAGGTGAAGATCCGCGGCTTCCGCGTCGAGCTGGACGCGGTGCGCGCAGCACTGCTCCAGCTGCCCGGCGTGCGGGCCGCCGAAGCCTTGGTCCAGCCCGACCGCCAGGGGCAAGCGCAACTGGTGGGCTACGTGGTGGGTAGCGGCACCAAAGCCGAGCTGCTGGAGGCGTTGCGGCGCACGGTGCCGGAGGTCATGGTGCCGTCGGCCTTGGTGTTCCTCGACCAACTGCCGACCGGCAGTACCGGCAAGGTCGACCTGCGGGCGTTGAAGGCCTTGAAGCCGGGCGCAGCTCCCGCTGTGTCGCCGGTCGAGCCGGTCGTCGTGCCGCCGGTCGCGCTGCCGTCGACCACGCTGCAGCGGCTCACGCGGATCTGGTGCGAGCTGCTGGAACGCGACGAGATCGGCGCCGACGAGAACTTCTTCGACGCTGGCGGCCATTCCTTGCGCGCGGTCGCGCTGCACCAACGTATCGGCGAAGTGTTTGGCGACCTGCTCTCGCTGACCGACGTTTTCGAGTATCCGACGCTGCACACCTTGTCGGCCCGGCTGGATGCCTTGTTGCGCCTGAACACCCCAGCGACGCCGCAGAACAACGTGCCGGCCGAAGCGCCGGCGACCGAGATCGACCCGAACGCGATCGCCGTGATCGGGATGGTCGGGCGCTTCCCGTCGGCGCCCGATCTGCAGACTTTTTGGCAACGCCTGATGGCCGGCGACGAGGCCGGGGTGGACCTGACCGACGCGCAGCTGAGGGCGCGCGGTGTCCCCGCGGAGCTGATCGAGAACCCCCGCTTCGTGCGCCGCGTGAAAGTGATGGACGGGGTGGCCGACTTCGACGCCGGCTTCTTCGGCTACTCGCCGCGTGAAGCGCAGCTGATGGACCCCCAGCAGCGCTTGTTCCTCGAGATGGCCTGGGAAGTCCTCGAACAAGCGGGCTACGGCGACCACGGCAGCCCGCGTTCGGTGGGCGTGTTCGGCAGCGCGGCCTTCAGCTACTACCTGCTGCAAAACGTGATGCCGAACGCACAGGCCCTGCACCTGGAGCCGGGCCAGTGGCTGATCGGCAACGACAAGGACTTCATCGCCACCCGCACCGCCTACAAGCTCAATCTGCGCGGGCCCGCGCTCAGCGTCGGCACCGCCTGCTCTTCGTCGCTGTCCGCCGTGCACCTGGCCTGCGCCAGCCTGCGCGCCGGGGAATGCGAGATGGCCCTGGCGGGCGGGATGGCGCTCGATGCCGAGCAGGCCGGTTATGTCCATGCCGAAGGCGGCATCCTGTCGCCCGACGGCCGCTGCCGGCCCTTCGATGCGAAGGCCCGGGGCACCGCGAACGGCAGCGGCGGCGGCCTGGTGCTGCTGAAGCCGCTGTCCGCGGCGCTGCGCGACGGCGACACCGTGCAGGCCGTGATCAAGGGCTCGGCGGTCAACAACGACGGTGCCGGCAAGGTGAGCTACACGGCGCCCAGCGTCGCCGGTCAGGCGGCCGTGATCCAGGCCGCGCTGCAAGCCGCGGGTGTGAGCCCGCAAACGATCGGCTATGTCGAAGCGCATGGCACCGGCACGCCGCTGGGCGACCCGATCGAAGTGCGCGCGTTGACCCAGGCGTTCCGGGACGCCGCCGGCGAGGCCGCGCTGCCCGCCGGGAGCTGCGGGCTGGGGTCGGTCAAGGGCAACATCGGCCACCTCGATGCGGCGGCCGGCATTGCCGGGTTGATCAAGACCATCCTGGCGCTGCAGCACGAGACCCTCCCGCCCAGCCTCAACTGCGAGCAACCGCATCCGCAGATCCGCTTCGACGAAACGCCTTTCGACGTGGTGCGCGCCGCCCGGCCTTGGCCGCGAGGCACCGCGCCGCGCCGTGCCGGCGTCAGCTCCTTCGGTGTCGGCGGCACCAATGCGCATGTGGTGCTGGAAGAAGCGCCACGTGCGGTTGAAGACGGCGCGAACGGCACCGACGAAGGCTGGCAGCTCCTGCCGGTGTCGGCCCGGTCGAAGGCCGCGCTCGGGCAGCAAGCGGCCCGCCTGGCGGCACATCTGGCCGTGTCGGACAGCCGGTTGCGCGACGTCGCCCATACCTTGCAAAAAGGGCGCAGCGCCTTCCAGCACCGGACCTTCGCGGTCGGCCACAGCGTTGCGGAGCTCGCGACCCAACTCGCCTCGATCGAGACCTTGCCGGTCAGCGAGTCGCGATCGCAGGTCCCGTTGGTGTTCATGTTCCCCGGCCAGGGCAGCCAGTACGTCGGCATGGGCCGCGACCTCTACACACGCGAGGGTGTCTTTCGTCGTGAGGTGGACCGCTGCGCCGAGCTGCTGCGCCCCTCTCTCGGCCTGGATGTCCGCGAACTGATGTACGGCTCGCCCGCCGAGCCGGCAGACCCGCAACGGCTCGCACAGACCCGCTACACGCAGCCAGCCCTGTTCGTCGTCGAGTACGCGCTGAGCTGCCAGCTCGAAGCCTGGGGCATCGTGCCGCAAGCCGTGATCGGCCACAGCCTGGGCGAGCTCGTTGCCGCCTGCGTGAGCGGCGTGATCACGCTGGACGACGCACTCGCGCTGGTCGCGCTGCGCGGCGCCACGATGCAGGCCCAGCCCGCCGGTGCGATGCTGGCCGTCGCCGCGTCGCGCGAGGAGCTGGCCGACCTGTTGCGTATCGGCGGCGAACTGGCAGCGGTGAACGGGCCTGAGCAGTTCGTGCTGGCCGGTGCGCCGTCGGTGGTGGCGGCGCTCGAAGACCGTTGCATCACCGCCGGCATCGGCTGCCAGCGCCTGGCGACCTCCCACGCCTTTCACTCTGCATCGATGCAAGGCGCCGCCGAGCGGGTCGGCCGGGCTGGCGCCCGCTTGGCCAGCCGCCTGCCGCGCATCCCGATGATCTCGAACCGCAGCGGTGGATGGTTCGACGAGCGCGATCGTCGCGACCCGGCGTACTGGGGCGACCAGCTGCGCCAGCCGGTGCAGTTCGCCGACGGCATCTCGACGGTGCTGGCGACCTTCGACGACGTCGTCCTGCTCGAAATCGGGCCGGGCCGCACGCTCAGCTCGATGCTCACCGGGCGCGAGGGGCTGGAGCGGTCCCGGCTGCTGACCACCATGCGCCACGCGCGGGAGCAGACCTCGGATGAAGCGGTCTTGCTGCGCAGCGTGGGCACACTGTGGGCGCGCGGGGTGAACGTAGCTTGGGACGGCCTGCAGCAGCCGACGCCGGGGCGGCGCGTGCCGCTGCCCACCTATCCGTTCGAGCGCAGCCGCCACTGGCTGGACCGGCCCGACGGCGGCTATCTGCACGTCGCTCCCGAGGGCACGGCCTCGTTGTCGTTCCAGCGTGAAGACAGCGGCGGCGGCGTCACCACGGTCAGTTGTGTGCTCGACGACCGGCCCTGGTTCATCGACGAACACCGCATCTTCGACGGCCAGGGGGTGCTCCCCGGCACCGCCTGCCTGGAGCTGGTGCGCCGCGCGCATGCCACGGGCCCGGGGGTGGCAGGTCAGACGCTGTGCGATGTCTATTTCCCTTCGCCGCTGGTGTTCGAGCCCGGCGCGCGGCGCCGCGTCCGCGTGGTGTTCACACAGCGTGCCGGCGCCCTGGAGTTCGCGCTCGAGAGCGCGACCCACGAAACGCCGACCCACTGGCAGCTGCACGCCAACGGCCAGTTCACCACCACGGCCGCCACACCCGCGTTCGGCTCACCCGACGCGATCCGCGAGCGCTTCGCGTTGCAGCCGGTCGACGACGGCCCGGCCCGCCTGGCACAGGCCTTTGCCGACTACGGGCCCCGGTGGCGCTCGGTCAGCGCGCTGTGGCTGGGAGACGGCTGCGGCCTGGCGCAGTTGGCACTGCCCACCGCCTACACCGACGACCTGCCGGACTTCGTGCTCCATCCGGCCCTGCTCGACCTCGCCACCTCGTTCCTGCAGGCCTGGCTGCGACCCGAGGACGGCGCCATCCCCTTCCATTACGAGCGTCTGACCATCCACCAGCCGCTGCGGCCGCAGTGCTACAGCCTGGCGATCGAAACCGCCCCGCGGGTGTACGACGTCACCGTGTTCGCCTGGGACGAGCAGACGCAGCGTTCTGTGGTGCTGGTGCACATCCAGGGCTTCGGCCTGCGGGCGCTGCGTCGGGACGCACCCGAGGTGGCCCGCGGCTGCCGGGTGGTGCAGTGGGTGGCGTCGCCGCTGGGCGCGCACACGCCTGCCCCGGCGCCCTGGCTGCTGTTCGCCGACGAAGGCGGTGATCTGCCCGACCTGGTGGCACAGGCGCCGCAAGGCAGTGTCGTGGTGCGGCGGAGCGACGGCTTCCGGCATTTCGGCGAGCGGCAGTTCGGCCTTCGCCCGGGCCACGCCGACGACTTGCGGCAGCTGCTGACGGCGCTGGAACCGCACGGCGGGGTGCCGCAGCACGTGGTCTACACGTGGGCCGGTGCCGCGGCCGAAGGCGGTGGCGAGGTCTTCGAGACGCTGATCACGCTGCTGCAGGTGCTGGCGCGCCGACGCGGCCCGCTGCGGCTGTCGCTGCTGACCCGCGGCCTGCGCGCCGCCCGCACCCTGGCCGCCTGCCATGCGGCCACGGCGGTGGGCTTGCTGAAGGCGGTGCAATGGGAGTTTCCGGACATCGCCTGCCGGCACATCGATCTCGAAGACACCGAGGCGGCCACGCAGGCGCTGCTGCACGCCGAGCTGTCCGGCTGGAGCGCCTCCGCGGCGGCGACCGGCAGCGTCGACCCGGTGTCGTCCGTCACGCTCGGCCAGGGCAAGCGCGAGACGCCGCAGTACGTGGCGCTGCCTCAGCCGGTCGAGAGCGACCGGCTGGTCGACGGCGGCGTCTACCTCATCACCGGCGGCTTGGGCGGCATCGGCTTCGAGCTGGCGCGGCACATCGCGACCCGCCGACGGGGCGTGAAGCTGGCGCTGATGAGCCGTACGGGTCTGGACGGTGCGGCGCCAACATCGCCCGGTCGCGCTGTCGCCACCGATCGTGATGCCTGCGTGCGCCTGCTGGAAGAAGCCGGCGCCGAAGTGCTGGTGCTGCAAGCCGATGTGGCCGATGCGGCGCAGGTGGCCGACGCGGTGGACCGGTTGCGGCAACGCTACGGCCGTGTGCACGGGGTCGTGCACGCGGCGGGCGTCGAGGCCAGCGGCCTGATCGAAACCGGCAGCCCGGCCGCATGGCGCCGGGTCCTGGGCGCCAAGGTGGACGGCATCGACCACCTGCGCGACCTCATCGAGCACGATAGGCCCGATTTCGTGGTGCTGTGCTCGTCGCTGGCCTCGGTGGTGGGCGGCCTGGGCCAGGCCGACTACGCTGCGGCCAACGCCTACCTCGATGCCGTCGCCCGTCATTGGCGTGGGCAGGGCCTGGCGGCGGTGTCGGTCAACTGGGACGCCTGGTCGGAGACCGGCATGGCGGTGGCCTATGCCGCCCGCACCGCGAAGCAAGGCGCCACGGCGGTGCAGGGGCTGACGAATCGACAAGGCCGTCTGGTCTTCGATCTGGCGCTCGGCTTGACCCACCCGCAGCTGGTGGTCAACGCCGCCGACTTCGGCGGCGCGGCACCCCGGACTCCGGCCCGCCAGGCGAAGGCGGCCCGGGTGCCATCGAGCCCGCCGACAGGCACCGATGCCGAGCAGGTGCTGACGGCGCTGTGGCAAGAGTTGCTCGGCGTCGAACAGATCGGCCTCGAGGACGACTTCTTCGAGCTGGGCGGCCACTCGCTGCTGGCGACCCAGCTGATCTCGCGGGTGCGCGACCTGTATGACCGCTGTCTGACCTTGGGCGAGTTCCTCGACCAACCGACGCTCGCCCGCATCCTGCGCTCGCTGGAGGCCGACGCGGCGACGCACCAAACCGACAATGCGGCCGTCCGCTATTGCGTCGTGCCCTTGAGCAAGGCGGGCACCCAAGCGCCGTTCTTCTGCCTGCCCGGCATGGGCGGCAACATCACCCAGCTGCTGCCGCTGGCCACCGCGCTCAAGGCCGACCGCCCGGTCATCGGGCTGCAGTACCTGGGGCTGGACGGTCTGCACGAGCCGCACACCTCGGTCGAGCAGATTGCCGCCCACTATGTGCAGTGTTTGCACTCGGTCCAGCCGCACGGCCCGTATCACTTCGGCGGCCATTCGCTGGGCGGCAAGGTCGCCTACGAGATGGCGCGCCAACTGCAGTCGGCGGGCGACACAGTGGGCTTGCTGGCGCTGGTCGATTCTGCGGCCCCGCCCTACTCGTACGTGCCCCACCAGGACGATGCTGCGATCGCCAGCGTGATCCTCGGCATCTTCGCCTACTACTCCGGCAAGCTGGAGATGATGGAGGGGGTCGACGAAGCGGCCTTGCGGCAGCTGTCACGGCCGCAGCTGCTCGACTTCATCGGCGAGCGTCTCGCACGCTTCGAGCTGGTGCAGGCGCACAGCGACAACAGTTCCATACGCGGCCTGTTCAACGTCTACCGCGCGGCGGCCGACCTGTCGCCGAAGTACAACCCGCCCCGGGTCAAGCTGCCGATCCCGATGTTGCTGGTCAAGGCAGTGGAGCCGATGCCGCAGGGCATCCACCTGCCGGAGATCCGCGACAGCCACGCCTGGGGCTGGGAGCACTTCACCGACCTGCCGATCGAGATCGTCGAGGTGCCGGGCAACCACTACACCTGTTTGATGAGCGAGCACGTCGAGCAGGTGGCCACGCCGCTGCGCCTGGCGCTCGCCCAGGCCACGAAGGGGTCGAGCCGATGAGCGTGGACACCGCACCCTCGCTCGGCTTGCAGCCACCTGCCGTGCAGACGCGCCGACAGCTGGGGATCGTCCTGGCGACCTTGGCGCTCGACGCGATCGGGCTCGGTGTCGCGACACCGGTGCTGCCCGACCTGCTGAAGGCCGCCGGTGTCGCGGCCGCCGACGTGCCGACGACGCTCGGCACACTGCTGACCGGCTTTGCCTTCATGCAGTTCGTGTTCGGGTCGCTGTGGGGCACGCTGAGCGATGCATGGGGCCGCCGGCCGGTCCTGCTGCTGACCCTGTTCGGCACCGCCGCCGCCTTTGCGCTCGGCGCCAGCGCCCACAGCTTCGGCGGCCTGCTGGCCGCGCACCTGTTGGCCGGCTGCACCGCGGCCGGGGCGGCGGCGGCCACCGCCTACCTGGCCGACGTGACGCCGCCGGCCGACCGGTCGCGGCGCTTCGGGTTGGCCGGCGCGGTGCTTGGCTTGGGCTTGATCGCCGGCCCGGCGTTCGGCGGGCTGCTAGGGGCGCTGGGTCCACGCGTGCCATTCGTCGCGGCCGGTGTGCTGGCCGTCCTCAACTTCCTCGGCGCGGTCTTCCTGCTGACCGAAAGCCTGCCGCCCCAGCGCAGAACGCCGTTCGCATGGCGGCGCGCGCATCCCTTCGGCAGCCTGGCGCTGGTGCGGGACGACAAGGTGTTCCGCACCCTGGCCGGTGCGATCTGCCTGGGCATGACCGCCTACGGCATCTTCCTGGCCTGCTTCGTGGTGTCCAACCAGCTGCGGCTCGGCTGGGGACCAGCCGAGAACGGGCTGGCCCTGGCGGCGCTGGGCCTGGGCATCGTCATGACACAAAGCCTGCTGCTGCCCAAGGTGCTGCGTCGCCTGGGCGAGTACCGATCTGCGCTGATCGGCTATGCGCTGTTTGTCGCCGCGTACGTGGTCTACAGCGGCGCCGGCTCCTTCGCATGGCTTGCGATGGCGATCGGTCTGCACTCGCTGGCGCTGCTGAGCGACCCACCCTTGCGTGCGCTCGTGTCGGTACGGGCCGGCGCCGGGCGGCAAGGCGAGTACCAGGGCGCGCTGGTGTGCCTGAGCGGGTTGGCGGCGTCGCTGGCGCCGCTGGTCGGCGCCCGCTCGTTCGAGTTTTTCACGCAGGCGAACACACCGGCCTTGTTCTTCCCGGGCGCGCCGTTTCTGCTCGCCGCGGCGCTCTACGGCGCGGCCTTCGTCGCCGTGCTGCGCTGCAGGGCCTTGCGCAATCCCGCAACGCTCGCGCAACACCTTCCACCGCAACAAGAGGATATCGATGACCCATCTACTTGACGACGTCGACGGCGCGTTTCTGGTCCTGGTCAACGCAGAGGGCCAGCACTCGCTGTGGCCCGCATCGCTGCAAGTCCCGGCCGGCTGGGAGATCGCGTTCGGGAGCGAGACGCGGCCGGCCTGCCTGGACTACATCGAGGCGCACTGGACCGACCTGCGCCCACGCAGCGTGGCCCGCCGCGCACACGCCCAACCGGAGGCCTGAGGACATGCAAGCGAATCACAACACCCCGTCCTATCCGTTGTCGCCGGCCCAGCAAGAGATCTGGATCGCCGAGCAACTGAACCCCGGCACCGGCGTCTACAACACCGCCGGCTATGCCGACATCCGCGGGCCGGTCGATGTGGCGCGGTTCGGCGCGGCGCTGCGACAGACAATGGCCGAGGCCGACTGCCTGCGGGCGGTGTTCCACGACCACGGCGAAGGCCCGCGGCAAACGCCGAACGACACGATGGCCTGGCCCTTCCCGCTGATCGACGTCAGCGGGGAGCCCGACCCACAGGCGGCGGCGGAAGCCTGGATGCAGGCCGACCTGGCGCAGCCGCCCGACTTCGCACACGGCCCGCTGTTCCGCATGGCGCTGTTTCGCGCCGCGCCGGACCGGTTCTTCTGGTACTTGTGCGGCCATCACCTGGTGGCCGACGCCTTCGGCCTGACCTTGCTGATGCACCGCCTTGCGGAGATCTACAGCGCGCTGATGCTGCAGCAAGCTCCCCCGCCGGCGTGGTTCGGCAAGCTCGAGGACATGATTGCGGCCGACCGCGACTACCACACGTCGGACGCCCTCGAACACGACCGCACCTACTGGATCAGCCGCTTGGCCGGTTGCCCCGAGGCGGTCAGCCTCTCCACCGGGACGGCAGCGGCGGCCGCTGCGCCCCCGGGCAAGTTCCACCGCCAGTGGGCCGAGCTGCCGGCCGCGACCGGTGACGCCCTGCGGGCCATCGCGCGCGACAACGGCGCGGGCGTGCCGCCCCTGCTGATCGCCCTGGTGGCGGCCTACCTGTACCGCATGACCGGGCAGGAGGATCTGGTGCTCGGCTTGCCGGTGACCGGCAGGCCCGGGCGCGAACTGCGCCGTATTCCCGGCATGCTGGCCAATGTGCTGCCGCTGCGTTTCGAGATGACGCCCAACCTCGGCTTCGGCGCCTTGTTCCAGCAAACGGCCCGCGAGGTCCGCCAGGCGCTGCGCCATCAGCGATACCGGGGTGAAACGATGTTGCGGGACCTGCAGCAGGCCGGTGCGGTGGCGCGCCTGTACGCGCACAACGTCAACGTGATGGCCTTCGACAGCGAGGTGTGGTTCGCCGGGCATGCGGGGCGGACCTGCAATCTCTCGAATGGCCCGGTCGACGATCTGTCCCTCACGATCTACGACGACGGCGAAGGCAAAGGCCTGCGCATTGCCTTCGACGCGCCCGCGGCGCTCTACACCGAGGACGAGCTGAGCGGCCACCGCGAGCGCTTCATCCGCCTCGCGAACACGCTGGTCGCCGACCTCGGCGCACCGATCGCAGCGGTCGACCTGATGGCGGCAGAGGAGCGTCAACGGCTGCTCACCGACTGGAACGTGGCGGAGCCGAGCCCCCGCCGCACCACGCTCGCGTCGCTGTTCGAACAGCAAGCGGGGCGGGCACCGGACGCCGTGGCACTGGTCGCGTCAGAAGAGCGCCTCACCTATGCCGCGCTCAACGAGCGCGCCAACCGCCTGGCGCACCACCTGATCGGCCTGGGGGTCGGCCCGGAAGACATCGTCGCGGTATGCCTCGAGCGCAGCGCGGACCTCGTCGTGAGCCTGCTCGCGATCCTGAAGACCGGCGCCGCCTACCTGCCGCTCGACCCGCACTATCCGGCCGCCCGCCTCGGCTTCATGCTGGCCGATGCCCGCCCCGCCGCGACCGTCACCACGGCCGGGCTGGCATCGCAGGCGCCGGGCGACGGCACGCGCGTGCACCTCGACGATCCCGCGCTGGTCGACGCCCTGCGGCGACAACCAGCCCATGACCCGAGCGATGCGGAGCGCATCCGCCCGCTCGACCCCGAGCATCCGGCCTACGTCATCTACACCTCGGGCTCCACCGGGAAACCCAAGGGGGTGGTGGTTCCGCATCAAAACGTGGTGCGACTGCTGGACAGCACCGAGGCGTGGTTCGGTTTCGGACCCGGCGATGTCTGGACACTGTTCCATTCCTATGCCTTCGACTTTTCGGTGTGGGAATGCTGGGGTGCGCTGCTGCGTGGCGGCCGGCTGGTGGTGGTGCCCTACGAGGTCAGCCGGTCGCCGGCCGAGTTCCTGCGCCTGCTGGTGCATGAAGGCGTGACGGTGCTGAACCAGACCCCGTCGGCCTTCCAGCAGCTGATGCAGGCCGACCGGGACGACCCGACGCTGGGGCAGCGGCTGCAGCTGCGCTTTGTGATCTTCGGCGGCGAAGCCCTCGATGTGCGGCGCCTGCAGGACTGGTACACGCGCCATGCCGACACGGCGCCGCAGCTGGTCAACATGTACGGCATCACCGAAACCACCGTCCATGTCAGCTACCTGCCGGTGACCCGGGAGATCGCTCACGGGCAGGCTCAGCACCAGATCGGCCACCGCATCCCCGATCTGCGCACCTATGTGCTGGACGCCGCCTTGCGCCCCGTGCCGGTGGGCGCCACCGGCGAGCTGTACGTGGCCGGTGCCGGGCTGGCGCGCGGCTATCTCGGACGCCCGGCGCTGACGGCACAACGCTTCGTGGCCGACCCCTTCGGCGCCAGCGGCTCTCGCATGTACCGCACCGGCGACCTGGCCCGCTGGCGTGCCGACGGCGGGCTCGACTTCCTCGGACGCGCGGACGAGCAGGTCAAGGTGCGCGGCTTCCGCATCGAGCTCGGCGAGATCGCGCTCGTGCTGGCTCGGCATCCGGCGGTGGCCCAAGCAGAAGTGGTGGTGCGAGAAGACCAGCCGGGTGACAAGCGCCTGGTCGCATATGTCGTGCCGGCAGCAGGCAGCAGCGTCGACCCGCAGGTGGTGCGCGCCCAGGCGGCGGCGGAACTGCCTGAGCACATGGTGCCGGCGGCCGTGGTGGTGCTGGACACCCTGCCCCTGACCGCGAATGGCAAGCTCGATCGAGGTGCGCTGCCCGCGCCGGTGTTCACCAGCCGCAGCGACCGAGCACCGGGCAGCGCCCTGGAAGAGGCGGTGTGCGGCTTGTTTGCCGAGCTGCTGAACGTCGAGGCGGTGGGCCCCGATGACAGCTTTTTTGAGCTCGGCGGCGACTCGTTGCTGGCGATGCGGGCCATCAACCGTTTGCGTACGGTCTTCACGGTGGAGCTGTCGATTCGGGACCTGTTCTCGTCGCCCAGCGTCGCGGCGCTGACCCGCCGCATCGAAGCGCTGCGACTGACCGAGAACCGCCCGGCACCCGTGCCCTCTTCACCCGCAGACCTGCGCCGCGAGGCCGACACGGTGCGGTCGTGAGGCCGGCGCCCAACCCCCAGACAGAGGAAAGCTGACGATGACATCTGTGCTGCTGCTGACCCAACACCTGTTCCGTGCGATGAACGATCAGGACCTTCACGCCTTGGGCGAGATCTTCGACGAGGGCGTGAGCTTTGATTTCCCCGGGCTGCGTCCGATGCAGGGCAAGAAGACCGTGCTGTTCTTCCTGCAGCGGCTCTACGGCAACTTCGAATACCTGACGTTCACCCAGACCGGCGTGCTGTCCGACGGTGCCCGGGCCTGCGTCTTCTGGGAGAACGAGGGTGTCTGGAAGGGCGCCGGTCCGTACCGCAACGCCGGCGCGACGCTGGTCGAGGCGACCGGCGGAAAGATCACGCTGCTCAGCGACTACTTCAAGTCCCATGCGAGCAAGCCGACGTGAACGGCAAGGTCCAAGCGGCGGGGCCCTGCCCCATCACGATCTGTATTCACCACTCCCGAATGGATGACGACCATGAAAGCTGTCAACGCGATCCGCATGGGCGGCGTCGAGCTGCTGCCCCTCGTTGAAGGCGGCAAGGGCGTCGGTGTCTCCAACGGTGTGTCCGCGGGCCACTGGGCACGGGCGGGCGGCGTCGGCACCTTCAGTGCCGCGCTGCCCGACAGCTTCGACGAAGGGGGCCGCCCGGTGCGCGCGGATGCTCCGGGGCGCACCCGACAGGAGCGCCACGAAACACTGATTGCCCAGTCCATCCGCGGCGCCATCGCGCAGGCCCGGCGCGCTCACGACATCGCTGGCCCGAACGGTCGTGTGCATGTCAACGTGCTGTGGGAGATGGGCGGTGCCGAGCGCATCCTCGACGGCATGCTGGAGGGCGCCGCGGGGCTGATCCACGGCGTGACCTGCGGCGCCGGCATGCCCTACCGACTGAGCGAGATCGCCGCGAAGTACGGCGTGCACTACTACCCCATCGTGTCTTCCGCGCGCGCGTTCAATGCCTTGTGGAAGCGCGCCTATGCGAAGACGGCCGAGCTGCTGGGGGCGGTGGTGTATGAAGACCCTTGGCTCGCAGGCGGCCACAACGGGCTGTCCAACAGCGAAGACCCCGACCAGCCGGCCGACCCCTATCCCCGCGTGCTGGAGCTGCGCAAGTCCATGCGCGGCTTCGGCCTCGACTCGACGCCGATCATCATGGCTGGCGGCGTCTGGTGGCTGGAAGAGTGGGAGCACTGGATCGACAACCCCGAGCTCGGCCCGATCGCCTTTCAGCTCGGCACCCGTCCGCTGCTCACCCAGGAAAGCCCGATCGGCCAGGCCTGGAAACAGCGGCTCAGGACCTTGAAGCAGGGAGACGTGCTGTTGAACCGCTTCAGCCCCACCGGGTTCTATTCCAGCGCGGTCCACAACGGCTTTCTGCAAGAGCTGTATCAGCGGCTCGAACACGAGATCCCCTATGCGACCGAGCCGACGCAGGCACAACCCGCGCCCTTGCAGGTCGGCCCGCATCAGGTCTACTACGTGACGCCCTCCGAACTGGAGCGGGCCGAGGTATGGCGGCGCTCGGGGTTCACCGAGGACCTGCGCACGCCGGACCAAACGCTGATCTTCGTGACACCGGAGAAGGCCGACGAGATCCGGCGCGACCAGAAGAACTGCATCGGTTGCCTCAGCCAGTGCCGGTTCTCGAGCTGGTCGCAGCACACGCCGAGTTTCAGCAGCGGCGCGAAAGCCGACCCTCGCAGCTTCTGCATCCAGAAAACGCTGCAGGAGGTGCGCGACGAACATGCCGATGACGCGATGCTGGACCGGAACCTGATGTTCGGCGGACACAACGCCTATCGCTTTGCCTCGGATCCTTTCTATGCGAATGGTTTCACGCCCACCGTCAAGCAGTTGGTGGATCGGTTGATGACCGGTCGATAGACGCGCGGCGGCGCGCAACCTGCGACGGGAAGAGGCCGTGACAGGTGCAAGCCAGCCTCGCAGCCCTGCTGCTGCCCACATCACACGCTTCAGATGTCGAATGGACAAACTGCACGCGCTGTCCGTGTTCACCAAGGTGGTGGACACCGGCAGTTTTTCCCGAGCGGCCAGTGCGCTCGGACTGACGAGCGCGGCCTTGAGCCGTACGTTGGCCGGCCTCGAGGCAGAACTCGGTGCGCGCCTGCTGCAACGCACGACCCGTCGCCTCGCGCTCACGGTCGCCGGAGAGATCTATCTCGACCGGGCGCGGCGCATCCTGCGCGAGGTCGACGAGGCGGACGCCGCGGTGGCGGCGATGGCCGCGGAGCCGAGGGGCAAGCTGCGTCTGGTCGGCCCCTCGGCCTTTCTGGTGTATGAGGTGGCCCGACGCCTGCCGGCCTTCACCGAGAGATACCCCGGCGTGTCGCTCGAGGTCACGCCGCGGGGATACGGCCTGGATGTAGACAGTCGCTATGACGTGTCGATCGAGATCGCAAAGGAAGACAGCCGGCTGCAGGACGACCTGGCGGTGCGCCAGCTGGTGCAGACGCACCTCATCCCTTGCGCATCTCCCAGCTACCTCCGGCGCACCGGGCCGGTGGCGCACCCGCGCGAGCTGCTCGAACGCGACTGCCTCGTGGCGGACGTGCCCGGCGTGCCGCAGGTGTGGCGTTTCGAGCGCGACAACGAGGCGATCGAGCTCGAGCCTCGCATCGCGCTGCAGGCCCGACACGGCGAGTCGCTGCTGGCCGCGGCACTGGCCGGGATGGGCATCGCCTCGCTGCCCACCTTCATGGTCCGCCACGCGCTGCAACGCGGCGCCTTGGTTCGCCTGTTGCCGGAGTGGCGGACCACGCCCTACACCTTGTATGCCGCCATGCCAGACCACGGGCCCAACCCGGGGAGCACGCAGGCCTTCGTGCACTTCCTCGTGACGAGCTTCGGCGGACGACCCGACGATCCCTGGTTGGTCGCCTGCACGACACCTCCTGCCCGCATCGATCCATCCACCGGGCAAGGCCGCCGGGCGACGCACGTCGGGCCCGCTGAGCTTGCGGGTCGCCCCGCGCTGCTTTCGCTCTCGGCCGACGTCTGACCTCGACAAGCTCTCGGCTCGTCGCGCGGCTCCGTCCCCACACGCCGTGCAGCGGCTCACGTGTGAGGACCCGATCAGCGCTAACCGGATCCTCTGCCGTCAGGCGCTACAGGCGCTGATCAATCAGCGTGGGCAGCACACCAGGGCCCGGCCGGCGCCAGAGGGCCACACCAACCGGTTCGACCTTCGACGGTGGTCACCGTCTCGACCGTGGGCACGGGCGCAGCGCCGGCGTTGAATGAAGCCGCCAGCAAAAGGATGGCAGCCGTCTTGATTGCGGTATGCAACATGTTCTCTCCAAGGGATGAACCGCCCTGCATGAACAGGCAGTCCGGATGTGGATGCGAAGGTGCAGTCGCGGTGCTCCATCTCGCGACGATGCAGCGTTGCGCGGTGATGGCATCGATGCGGACTGCGCAGGCCGAGGCGACCCGCATGCCTTTCGCTCATGCACCTTCAGTATGGCGAGAGCATCGTGATCGTGCCCTTCGACTGCGAATGCCAGAAGGGCCGTCTGGGCGTAAGCGTTCCGTAAAGCTGATGGGCGCCTGCGTCGACAGATCTTGTAGAAGACGCCGCGTTCGGTCTCGGTGAGTCGACGTCACCTTGCCTCACCGAGTGGCGGATGCGCCGCCCTGCTCTGCTGGTGCACGACCATACGCGACAGCACACTCGGAAGGAAGGTTTGCTGATACTTCACCTGTGCATTTGATGGATCGCTGATCAACGCCATCGATCACATCAGCCGGACTTGCCTTTTAGCCACCGCTGGGTCGGCCCCTTCTCGGCTGGTGGCGCCTTCCGTTGCGAGGGACACCGGGCACTGCGCGATACTTGTGGCCCGGTTTCAGGAGTTGTCCGTATGAGCACCACAGCCGACTTCACGTCGATCCGCAATTACTACGAACGCCCGGTGATGGAGGCCATTGCCGATGCCACCGGACGCTATCCGGCCGTCGCGCCCGAGCAGTTGCCCGACGTCGCGTGCGTCGCGTTGAACCGGCTGCCGCCGCGCTACATCCGCCACGAAGTCGACTTGGTCTTCTACCTGACCGAGAAGGAAAGGGGCGAGATCGAACAAGCGGTGGCGGAGGCCGTCAGCTTCGCTTTCGAATTCGTCCAGGCACGCCATTCCATGCGGGCGCGCCGCTGACGCACCCGACCGGCCCGCCCCGCCCGGCCCTCAGCGCAGCCGGCGTCGTCGGTGCCGCCACAGCCCGAGCCCGGCCACCCCCGCAAGCAATAGCGGAAGGGTGCCGGGCTCCGGGACCGGGGGCAGATGGCCCGCGTAGACCTCACCCCAGTCCTCTTCGAAACGGTCGACTTGCGAGCGGCCGTTGTCGACCCAGTGCGCAATGCCGCGCTGGCTGGGCGGCAACCAGCCGGTCTGGTAGGTGTAGAAGGAGAACGTCCAGTCGAAGCGGCCGGGCTCCCCGGTCGTCTGGCAGCCGCCGGCCCAGCAGTTGTTGCCCAGCACTGCATACAGCAGTTCGCCCGACGGCGCGAACTCGAGGTAGCCGGTGGTCGCGCTCCTCTCGTCATAAGCACGGCCGGCGACGTTGAACGACAGATCGAGCAGCAAATCGGTCGCTTTCAACGGGCCACCACCCGGCGGCGCCGCGTCCGGCTCGATCGCAAAGCTGCCCCAAACCTGGGGTGCGTGGTCCCAGCGCACCGTGAAGTCATAGGTGATCGGCGTGGTCGCCTTCGCCGCGGCGCAAAGCATCGCGAACATCAAACAGCCGAAAACGTGTCTCACGAACGTGTACCGCATGGCGTGTGCTCCTGTTGCAGTTGAGAGCGGGTCGAACCTGTGCTGATGGAACAACTTGGTCGAACCTGCGCGATGTCGCTGCAAGCAAACGTAAACAACCTGGACGTATGGCAGCTTCAGAGCTGCCACTCGGCCGCCTCCTAGGTCTTGCGACTGATGATTGCGCCGCGGCTTTGGCAGGGCGTGTCTCGCCGATCACGATCGCCGCGGCGCCGTCGCGGATGCAGACGCGGTGCATCGTGCAAGCCCTGAAGAGAATCAGGCATGTGCCGTCGGGTCATGCTTTCTACGATGCCTCTCATGTTCAGCAAGCGTGTGCTTCACACAGCCATCAGGAGATAGACATGAGCAAGGTTTGGTTCATCACCGGCGCAGGGCGCGGCATCGGCGCCCGGATCGCACAGGCGGCACTTGCGGTCGGCGACCGGGTCGTCGCCACTGGCCGTCACGTCGATCAGCTTTCAGAGGCCTATGCCGCGTATGGCGAGCGTGTCCTCTGCCTGCCGTTGGACGTTGCCCGAGAGCAGGACGCGGCCTCGGCAGTCGAGGTCGCGCAGAGCCGCTTCGGTGCCATCGACGTGCTGGTCAACAACGCGGGGTATGGGCAGTTGGGCCTGTTCGAGGAGGTCGCGAGCGCCGAGGTCGAGCGGCAGTTCCAGACCAACGTGTTCGGGCTGATGCATGTCACCCGCGCGGTACTGCCCGTGATGCGCAAGCAGCGACGCGGCCACATCATGAGCCTGTCCTCGGTGGGCGGGTTCATGGGGTTCGAGGCCTCGTCCATCTATTGCGCGGCCAAGTTTGCGGTGGAAGGGTTCTCGGAGTCCCTCGCGCTCGAGGTCGCGCCGTTCAACATCAAGGTGACCGTCATCGAGCCCGGGTTCTTCCGCACCGACTTCCTGGATCAGCGCTCGGTCCAGTACGGCACGCGCAAGGTCGCCGAGTATGCCGAGGTGTCGAACCACTCGCGTTCGACCTATGAGGACTACAACCATCAGCAGCCCGGTGACCCGGTAAAGCTCGGCCGTGTGGTCGTCGAGCTGGCCGCGATGCCGGAGCCGCCCCTGCACTTCCTCGCGGGCACCGATGCCCTTGGCTACGCGTCCGGCGCCTTCGAACGCAGGCGCAAGGAGATGGATCAGCACGCGCAGCTTTCCGTCACCACCGACGGCGCGTTCTAGTGGCCTGTCACCCTGGAATGGGAGTCGAGGGACGCGCGAGACGGGGTGCGGTGCAAGGCGCAAAGCACAGCGATGCCCGTTGGCATCGCGAGCATTTGCAACGCCGCAACGTGCCTCGTATCGCGTGGACAGCGACTTCCGATTCCAGGGTGACAGGCCACTAGGCGCGACCTCATGTTCCACCTGGGCGACGCGGGCGTCGCCCACATTTGACGGGAGGTCCCCATGAAACATCGACCCGCCCTCTGCTACCGGACCCGGGGCATCGTTTCGATCTGCCTGCTGATCGCCGTTCAAGCCTGCCTGGCACAGAGTGCCGCCAAGGACCCACGGGTCACCCGGGGTGAGCAGGTGCTGATGGACCTGAACCACGGTCGACCTCAGCCGACGTTTGAGGCGATGAGACAAGAGTTTCCCTTCTTGGCAGAGGCCACCGCCGGGTACGCGCTGGGTGACGTGTGGGGCCGCAAAGTGCTCGATGCGCGGACCAGGCAGTTGGCCGCAATGGCCGCCTTTGCGTCTCTCGGGCTGCGCCCGTTCTTCAAGATCCATGCGGGCTATGCGTTGGACGCCGGCGTGCCGCCCGATGAGCTCAAGGAGGTCGTCTACCTCATCACGGTTCCGGCCGGGTTTCCTCGGGCCATCGAAGCGTCGCAGGCACTACAAGAGCTCTTTCGGGAGCGAGGTATTGCGCCCCACGGTCGTCCCGAAGACGGGATCTCGACTCACGTCCCCTGAGCCGATGCGCCCAACGGCCAGGTGTCCTTCGAGGGGGCAATGCCATACAGGCGGCTGTACTCCCGACTGAACTGGGACGCGCTTTCGTACCCCACCGTGTAGGCCGCCTTGGAGACCTCGATGCCCTCAGACAGCATCAGCCGCCGCGCCTCTTGCAGGCGCAGTTGCTTTTGGTACTGAAGCGGACTCATCGAGGTCAGCACGCGGAAGTGGTGATGCAGGGATGAGGTGCTCATGCAGCAGCAGCGAGCCAACTCGTCGACCTTCAAAGGCTCGGCATAGTTCGCTTTCAGCCAGGCGATGGCACGCGTCACGCGATGTCCAGGGCTGTCGGCTCGCGCCACCTGGGCCAAACGCTCACCCTGCTCGCTTTTCAGCAAGCGATAGACCAGTTCCCGGGTGGCCAAAGGCGCCAGCGCCGGCACATCCTCGGGGGTGTCGAGCAGCCGCAAGAGACGCACCGCGGCATCCAGCATGGCGTCGGTGGCGGCACTGAGGAACAGTCCGCGCGATGTCGCATTGCGCGTCGCGGGCGGGGCGCCTAGCTGAAGGACGAGCTCCGACACCTCCTTCGGGTCGAGGTCGAGGCGGAAGCAAAGGTAGGGCCGCTCGAAGGTGGCGTCGGTCACCTGGGCGCTGATGGGGAGGTCAGTGGAGAAGACCAGGAAGCGTGAGGTGTCGTAGCAGTACACCTCGTCGCGCAGCATCACCCGCTTCGCGCCTTGGGCGATGATGCAAACGGCCGGTTCATGAAGCGCATGAACCAGCTCATCGCTCGGTGTGGACAGCTTGATGACCGACAGCCGAGGGATGGCCGTCGCGCCGACGCCCTTGCGGGGCGCGTGTTGGTTCAGAAGTCGGGCCAGCTCTGACACTCGGACGTTGTCCTTGACGGCGTTTACCTCGAGCGATGGGAGCGCAGCGTTATTGGTCTGAACCTGGTCTTGCTTTTCCATCGTTCTACATTACATCAGCTGGTGCACCAGGGGCTGGTCTGGGCGAATGGGACAACCTCGACCGAGCCAGGCGCCGAGCGCATGCATGGCGATCTTCATCGGGATCGATGTGACCGCCAGGGACTGTGGGAATCGCGACCAGGCACAATTGCCACATGCGCTCCTACCTCACGGCCAGCCTCAGTCTGGTGCTGGCAGCTCACTTGTCTGCCGCGCACGCATGCGCCCCTCCCGGGCCAGGTCACATTTGGCCGACGCTGGAAGAGAGCGTCGATCGTGCGTTCGAGCAGGCAGATTTGGTCTTCGTCGGCAAGGTCATCTTGATGACTGTAAAGCCCTCCGACCCGGACCATTTTCTGATTACCCTGAAGGTCGAGACGACATATAAGGGCTTGGCCGGGGCGACCGAGCAGTTCGAGATTGAGGTACGTCCACCACTTTGTCCTTCTCTCGTACGGAACGAAAATCCAACACTTGGCGCCACCGGTCTCTACTTCGCCAAAGTACAAGCTGCCGGGCCGGTCTACCGGCTGATGACACTCCTAAAGGCGTACCCCGAGCCGAGGGCTCACCCACTATCCCCTGAGCAACGGCGCGAGATTGACACCGCGCTCACGCGCATCACCAAACAGGACCGTCCACGGCGGTGATCCCCGTCTTTTCGGACTCCAACGGCGTGGTGTGGGAGGCCAACTTAGCCCAAGGGGCAGAATTGCCGTATGCGCTCCTACCTGACCGCCTCACTGTGCCTCCTGTTTTCTGCTCACGCGACAGCCGCCCAGGCGTGCCCCCCTCGCGCGACCGACGGCGAAGCACCGACTTTCGAAGAGAGCGTGGACAGCGCATTCGAGCAGGCTGACTCGGTGTTCATCGGCAAGGTCATGTCGACGGCCTTGAAGCCCGACGATGCGGATCACTTTTTGATCACCCTCAAAGTGGAGAAGACATATAAGGGCGCACCAGCGACAGCCTACCGGTTCGAGCTTGATGTACGGCCATCCCCTTGTCCTTCCTACAAGCGTTGGAACACATACCCGTCGCTTGGCTCCACCAATCTCTACTTTGCCAGCGTACAAGCCGCCGGCGTCGTTCGTGTGCTGATGACGCTACCCATGGCCGATGCACGGGCAACCCACCCCCCGCCGCCTGAATTGCAGCGAGATCTGGACACTGCATTCGATCGCATCGAGAAGCTGGGGCGTCAAGGCCCTTGACCCCAGGTCTTTGCGGCCTCGCGGCTGGGCGTGACCTCCACGTAGGCGCTCGCCTATGCCACCCCGGCCGAGGGCCGTCGTTCAACCGGCCGTTGACGGTACGCTTCACCCGTGAGGAAGCAGTTCCGCGGCGCGCGCGCCCAGCCGACTGCGAGGGCCGGTCAGCCCAGAGTCCGAAACGCCACAAAGAGCGCAGTCGACGCGACGGTTGCAACGATGGCCACCACGGCACTCGCGCCGGCGGAGATCCCGAGGCTGAGTTTGAAGCCCAGCACATAGGCCGCAAAGAAGGCGAAGAAGACGAGATGGCCCGCCAGGCCGGTGAAGTTCGAGATGCCAGTCCCCGCAGCGAAGCTCAAGAGGGCAGCGAAAGCCAGTACGAGAAAGAAGAAGGACAGACCCACGGCCTTGAGCGCCTCTCCATATGAAGGCTCAATGCCGGCCACGGCCCTGGTGGTGAACCGGATGATGGTCGTGACGAGCAGCAACAGGATGCAGGTTGCGAGCGTGACCTTCAACGGTGCGGTGAAGGCAAAGAAGAAAAACGCCCCGATAAAAAGCAGGTAGTGCATGACAAGTCCTACATCTCTTAAGCAGTGCTGCTGCAGAAGGCGGCCGTCCGGTCTCGCCGCTGGGTCAACACTGGTTTCGCACTCGCTGGCGTGGCTTACACCGAACGCCGCGCGACGCGGTTCCCATTGTCTTCGAATCGACGTCTGGATCGCCGGCGGTTTCTTCAACCCTGCCGATCGACACCCGGCCTTTGCATCCGAACCAAGCGCACGCCGACGGTCCCGGCGCCGGCACTGCCCGCATCGCAAGGGGGCCGATAATCAGCGCATGACCGTATCCCCCGCCGTCCTCGGCTTGAACGCCGCCTGCATCGGCAAGCGCAACGTCCATGATTTCTCCACTGACATGGCCTCGCGGCGTGACGCGACCGATCTGGCCTTGCCCGGATTGAACGCCGGCCAGGTGCAGGGGCGCGTGGCGAAAGTGAGTCACCTGTGAAATTGCCGTCCGTGAGTTCATCGTTTGCCGAGCTGGGCTTGAGCGCGGCCCTGGTGCGCGCCGCAGCCGAGCGCGGCTATGTCGAGCCCACGCCGATCCAGGCCGCGGCCATTCCGCTCGCGCTGCAGGGCCGTGATGTCATCGGCTGCGCGCAGACGGGCTCCGGCAAGACAGCTGCCTTCGCGCTGCCCTTGCTGCACCGCCTCGACACCTGGCGCCCCGCCTGGCGCCGCACCTACGCCCTGGTGCTGGTGCCCACCCGCGAACTCGCCGCCCAGGTCGGCGAAACGATCCGCGCCTTGTCTCGCCACCTTGCCGATCCGGTCAAGGTGGCGGTCGTCTTCGGCGGTGTCTCCGTCAACCCGCAGATGCTCAGCCTGCGGCGCGGTGCGGAGGTGGTCGTGGCCACGCCGGGGCGACTGCTCGACCTCGCCGACCGCAATGCCATCCAGTTCGACGACGTCAACCTACTGGTGCTGGACGAAGCCGACCGGCTGCTCGACGAAGGCTTCGCCGACGAACTCGCACGGCTCACGGCGCTGTTGCCCGCGCGTCGACAAAGCCTGTTCTTCTCGGCCACCTTCCCGCCCGCGGTGCAGGGGCTGGCGGATGCCTTGCTGTGTGATCCTGTGCGTGTGGAGGTGCCAACCAACACGCCCAGCGGCGGCGCCCCTCCCGCCATCGAGCAGCATGCCGTGGAGGTGGACGCGGCGCAGCGCACGCCGCTGTTGCGGCATCTCATCGAGCAAGGGCAGTGGTCGCGCGTGCTGGTGTTCGTGGCCACACGCTACGCCAGCGAGCATGTGGCCGACAAACTGCGGCGCAGCGGCCTTGCGGCCGCCGCCTTCCACGGCGACCTCAGCCAAGGTGCGCGCACCCGTGTGCTGGCCGACCTGAACAGCGGTGCGCTGCGGGTCGTGCTGGCCACCGACATGGCGGCGCGTGGCCTGCACATCCCCGGCCTGCCCGTGGTGGTCAACTACGACCTGCCGCGCTCGCCCCAGGACTATGTCCACCGTATCGGGCGCACGGGCCGCGCCGGCGCCACCGGCCTGGCCGTGAGTTTTGTCAGCGCAACGACCGAGGCGCATTTTCGGCTGATTGAAAAGCGCCAGGGCCAGCGTGTGCCACGCGAGCGCATCGCGGGCTTCGAGCCGCGAGACGCCGCGCCGCCCGCGTCACCACCAGAAGGCGGCATCAAGGGCCGGCGCAAGAGCAAGAAGGACAAACTGCGCGAAGCGGCCGCGCGCGGCGGCTGACCGCGGAACATCGAGTGCGACACACCCACACCCCATCTCTGCTGCTGGCTGCCGTCGTGCTCCTCGCCACGGCATCGGCACCCTGCTCGGCCACCGAACCTTTGTTCGACAAAATCGAAATCGAAGGTCGGTCGGGTCGTTTGCACGACAACGCCCGCGGTTGGCTGGCGCTACCCGAAAGCGAACAGCTGCGGGCGATGGTGCAGGCGGAGCGGTGCAGCGCCATCGGCGGCCCTCGCGGCCAGTTCAAGGTCGCCGATGGTGTTCTTTGGCTGCACGCGCTCTATCGTTGCCGAGGTGCGATCGAGCTGTCGTCTGTGTACCCCGACGCAAGGTCACCGTGGGCTGCTACCTGGGTCACCGGCGAGTTGACCGCCGAGTTGGGCAAGGTCGAGTGCGTATCCCAGGCAGGCAAGCCGGTGTTCGAGCGAACGGCTCGCATTTCAGTCGAGGCAGGCAAGGTCACGGCTGTGTCTTACCGTGTCCCATCGCTTGAGCAGTGCGGCCGCGACCTGTCCTCTCAAGAAGCGCCTTCGAAGTGAGTGTCCCGAGGAGGTCGTCCATGGAACCTGTCGATTCGCCGTCCGAGCCTTGCTTACGCCTCCGGCGGTAGCTGAGCGACTTCTGCTACGTGCCCCTCACGGACATCGTTGAATGTCCTTCCTCATCCGGTGCATCTCTGCGTTCCTGCTGCTGACCCTGTTGGGCACCTTCGCCCCCTGGCCGCCCCGCCCCCAAGCTGGCCGACGAACGAAGAGCGGATGCGTGTAGAGTGCGAAAGCAGTCCTCTCGTCGTGCTCGCCCGGGTGGTCGAGATGCGGGTTGAAAAACAGAAAGCGTCAGGTCGGGATGCTGGAGATCGTCGAAGTGCTCGGTTCCAGTTGCCAGGGTCACCCTTGACGCGCTCAAAAGCAGGGTGTTGTCGAGCACGGAGAGTCGTGCGAAAGCGGCCTGACGCCCCGTCGCAGGCCACAAGGCCGAGCCTACGGCCAGAAGAAGCCCTCCAGAGGGTCCCATTGGAGGACAGCGGCACCGCTGGCGGCGATGACCCAACCCTTGTCGGGATGCCACCAGATCTCGCCCTGCTCGATGCGGTCCCAGAGGGTCTGCAAGTACTGGCCCAGGCTGGGTACCACCGCCGTCACGCCACCGGCACCGCCATCTTCCAGCAATTGTCCGCGCGTGCCCATCCCTGCGGGTTGCAGGTCGATCAACAAGGTACTCGCCGTGTTGGTGTGGCCCAGGGGGATCCAGTTGGGATTCGACCAGTCGAGCCGCACCTCCAACTCACGCCACGACTCGTCCTCTTCGGGGAACAAATATTCGCTGTCGGGGCCCTCCCTGAAGCGCTGGATGAGTTCGCAGCGGGATTCCCAGCCGTCCACCATGGCGTCGAGGCTGCACCAGGCGGCATAGTGGAAGAAATAGGGCCCGTGCAGGCGGGTCGAATCGGCCGTGCCGTTGTGCCGCAGGTAGGCGGCCCGCACATCGGCGGGAAGCTCATGCCCGATCCGGCGCTCGGCCGCCTCGATTTGCGCCATCGTGGCAGGTGGGTTCATCACCGCCCACAGTTCCTTCGCGTGCCGGGCCAGCCATGGCTCCAGGCGGTCCCAGATGTCGTCTTTCATTCGACCCTCTTCCTTGTTGGTGCGTTCTTGTCGGTGGCGCGCACCATAGAAGCTGCCGACTGCGCAGGCAAGCTGTGACGGATGTCAGGCGGCGAGTCCTCAGGGCGCCCGTGCGTGCGCTCACCCGCAGCCCGGCCGTGGCGCGGTGCGCTTGTCAATTCAGACAGTGGCGCCCTCTTTTCACCCGCTGACAATGCAGCCCGCCGCCGCCGGAGCTCTGGCAGGCCACGCGCTGACTCGCGCCTACTTCAAGATC
This sequence comes from Caldimonas brevitalea, assembly GCF_001017435.1. Classification (NCBI taxonomy): domain Bacteria; kingdom Pseudomonadati; phylum Pseudomonadota; class Betaproteobacteria; order Burkholderiales; family Sphaerotilaceae; genus Caldimonas; species Caldimonas brevitalea. The sequence continues at coordinate 2,664,254 of NZ_CP011371.1, read as the reverse complement.
ATCAGGGGAAATCGAACATGAACAATGCCTGGCACCCGCCCGCGGAGACGAGGGAACTGCGCGTCCACCGGCACGCGCACTGGCCGCCGGACCGGCCGATCGCCGCCTTCGAGAGCAAGACCATCTTCTGCCAGGGCAGCCGCTTCCTCGACGAGGCCCCGCGAGGTGGGCACGATTGCACGGTCCACGACCAGCTCGAGATCCAGAGCGCCTACTGCAAGACGGGCCCCGGTGCGACCGAGATCAAGCTCACGCCGACGGGCCGTTTCCGCAACCGGGGCCGGCTGGACGTGGAGCAGGGCCGGCTTCGCTTCGACATGCGGGAGGTGGCCGGGCCGGCCTGGGAAAACGCCGGACAAGTGCAGGTCCGCGCGGGAGCGGAGTTGGTGCTGTCCGGCGGCCCTGCTTCGCAGCTCTGGATCGAGGGCGACGTCGGCATCGACGGCCGCATGCGGGTGGATGTCGACGCCGGGGCGCTGCACGGCATCGCGCGTTGGCGCGTCGGCCAGGAGGGGCGGCTGGTGTTCACCCGTGCCTCGGGTGATGCGCCACAGAGCCGCCTCTTCCGCGGCGTCCACTACAACGGTCAAGCGCTGTTCACCGGCAGGTATGAGATCGCCCACCCGGGGCTGGAGGGCTACGGTCGCCTCGAGCTGGTCGATGCCCGCATTGATACGCCCGCCGTGCGCAACGCCGGCACCATCATCATCGACCCCGGCAGCTACCTCGGCGCAGAGAGTTTCGAGCAGACGTCGCAGCGAGGGACGGTGCAACTGGCGGGCGAACTCGCGGCGCCGGAACTCATGCTCATGTCCGGGCGCCTGGCGACCGCGGCAAGCGGCGGCATCTTCTCCGGCGCGCTGACGACGCTGGCCGGCGGCACACTGGAAATCCCGGTGCTCGACGCGGAGCGCTGTGCCACCTTGGAGGTGCGCGGCCCGGTCACGCTGCGCGGCGGCACCCTGGCGGTGACCCTGCCCGACGGCATCGGCCCGGGCAGGTGGACGCTGCTGCGGGCGTCGACCCTCACCGGCGAGTTCAAGTCCTTCACCTGTTCGCCTCTTCGCGGGAGCTTGAGCGCCGCGCTGAGCTATCGGGGAGACGCGTTGGAGCTGACCGTGAGCGAGGGACAGGCGGCAACCCGATCGATGTAGGAGCTGCGGCCTCCTCGCCGTGCGCTTCTCGCACCGGGCCTGCTGGGGGCCGTCGACGTCGGTCTCCGCGCCTTGACCGACGGATCTGCTGATCGGCCTGATCGGCCCGTTCGGCCTACTCCGGCGTGTTGATCACCGCCTCGATCCAGTGCCCGTCCGGGTCGATCACGAAGGCGGCATAGTAGTCGGGGCCATAGTCCGCGCGTAGCCCGGGCGGGCCGTTGTCCATGCCGCCGTTCAGCAAGGCGGCTTGATGGAAGTGGCGCACCGCCTCTCGCGATGGGGCCGCAAACGCCAGATGAAACCCCGCGCCCGGCGCCCTCGCCTCGCCTGCCCGCAGTTTGATCGCGAACAAGTCTTCGCCCCCCTGGCGGCCGTAGCCGGCGGCCTCGTCGTCGGCCCAGACGCGAACATAGCCGAGCGACGACAGCACCGCATCGTAGAAGTGCATCGAACGCGACAGCTCGTGCACGCCGAAAGACAAATGGTGGAGCATGGGTGCCGATCAGGTGCAGGGTTGCCCGGTCATGAGGTCGAACGGGAGCGGCGGCGGGAAACACACCGATGCGCCGTTCGCCCGCTGGCGCGTTGCCCGCTCATCGCGCCCTCGTTGCGCCTCAAATGCCCAGAAAGTTCGGCACCGGCGCACCATTGCCACCCCGCCTCCCCGCCGGCCGCACCAGGATGGTCGGAAAGCTCACCGGCAGCGTCTGCGGAAAGTCGCGGCTGTAGTGCAAACCGCGGCTTTCGTGCCGCATCAGCGCCGAGCGCACGATCAGCTCGGCACAGTCGACCAGGTTGCGCAGCTCGAGCAGGTCGCGGCTGACCCGGAAGTTGGCGTAGTAATCGTCGATCTCGCTGCGCAGCAGCTTGATGCGGGTCAGCGCACGCTCGAGCCGTTTGGTGGTGCGCACGATGCCGACGTAGTTCCACATCAGCAAGCGCAGCTCGTCCCAGTTGTGCGCGATCACCACCTGCTCGTCGGCGTTCTCGACCTGGCTTTCGTCCCACGGCGGCAGCGTCGTGGTGTCGGGCCTTGCATGCTCGCGGATGTGCTGCGCGGCGGTGCGGCCCAGCACCACACATTCGAGCAGCGAGTTGCTGGCCAGCCGGTTGGCGCCGTGCAGCCCGGTGTAGGTCGCCTCGCCCACGGCATAAAGGCCGGGCAGGTCGGTGCGGCCGAAGAGGTCGGTGACGACACCGCCGCAGGTGTAATGGGCCGCCGGCACCACGGGGATGGCCTGGCGTGTGATGTCGATGCCCAGCTTGAGGCAGCGCGCGTAGATGGTCGGGAAGTGTTCTTTCAGGAAGTCGGCGCCGAGGTGGGTGGCGTCCAGCCACACATGGTCGAGGCCGTGCTTTTTCATCTCGAAGTCGATTGCGCGCGCGACGATGTCGCGTGGCGCCAGTTCACCGCGGGCATCGTGCGCCGCCATGAAGCGGGTGCCGTCGGGCAGCTTCAGGTGGCCGCCCTCGCCGCGCAAGGCTTCGGTGATCAGAAAGCTGCGCTCCTGGGGGTGGTACAAGCAGGTCGGGTGGAACTGGATGAACTCCATGTTCCCGACCCGGCAGCCGGCCCGCCACGCCATGGCAATGCCGTCGCCGGTGGCGGTCTCGGGGTTGCTCGTGTAGCGATAGACCTTGCCGACACCGCCGGTGGCGAGCAGCACCGCCGAGGCGGGCAGCGTCTCGACACGCCCGCCGTCGATGTCGAGCGCATACACGCCATAACAGCGCGGCGCTTCTTCACGCCTCAGATGGCGCGAGGTGATCAGGTCGACCGCCATCCAGCGTTCGCGCAGCTGGATGTTGGGGTGCGCCTTGACCTCGGCCAGCAGCACGTCGTGGATGGCCTTGCCGGTGGCGTCGGCAGCATGGGCGATGCGGCGCACCGCGTGGCCACCTTCGCGCGTCAGGTGCAGGCCCATCGGGCCGGTGGGGTCGGGCGAGAACGGTACGCCGCGTTCGACCAGCCACTCGATCGCCTCGGCACTGTGGGCGGCGATGAAGCGCGCGGTGTGCTCGTCGACCAGGCCGGCGCCGGCGTCTTGGGTGTCGCGCACATGGCTGTCGATGCTGTCGTCGGAGCCCAGCACGCCGACGATGCCGCCTTGCGCCCACGCGGTGGCCGCCTCTTCGAAGTTGCGCTTGGCGAGCACCACCACCGGTTGGTGGTCGGCCAGGTGCAGGGCCACCGTGAGACCGGCCAGACCGGCCCCGACGATCACCACCGGGGCTCCGAGATTCGCTTGCATGCCTGAGGATCCTGTTGTTCGTTCGAGGGGACGGTGCGGCCCCGCGTGTGTCTGTGCCCGACGCGCGCCGAAGCAGCGACATCACAAGGCAGGGGTCGCCCGCCGGCCGTGACCGGTCGATTCTATCGGCGCCATCGAAAAAGCCGCCGGGCCTTGCGGCGCCGGCGGCTTTCAGGGGTCGAGCGAACCAGGCTCAGTGCACCACGCGTTCGAACGAGAACTGCACCTGGCCTTCGTCAGTGGTCGCGACGTCGACCGGGATCACGTCCTTCGGCCCGAAGCGGCCCTGCAGGATCAGCTTGGCCACCGGGTTCTCGATGCGGTGCTGGATGGCGCGCTTCAGCGGCCGCGCACCGAACACCGGGTCGAAGCCCACCTTGGCCAGTTCGACCAGCGCGGCCGGCGACACGTCGAGCTTCATCTCCATCTTCTCGAGCCGGGTTTCCAGGCCCTTGAGCTGGATCTTCGCAATCGACTCGATGTGCTGCTGGTCGAGCGCATGGAACACCACGGTCTCGTCGATGCGGTTGAGGAACTCGGGGCGGAAATGGCCCTTCACCTCGGCCCACACGGCGTCGCGGATCAGCTCCGGGTCTTGCCCCTGCATCTGCATGATCAGGTGGGACCCGAGGTTGCTGGTCATCACGATCACGGTGTTCTTGAAGTCGACCGTGCGGCCCTGGCCGTCGGTCAGGCGGCCGTCATCGAGCACCTGCAGCAGCACGTTGAAGACGTCCGGGTGCGCCTTCTCGACCTCGTCGAGCAGCACCACCGCATAGGGCTTGCGCCGCACCGCCTCGGTCAGGTAGCCGCCTTCGTCGTAGCCCACATAGCCCGGCGGCGCGCCGATCAGCCGCGACACCGAGTGCTTCTCCATGAACTCGCTCATGTCGATGCGGATCAAATGCTCTTCGCTGTCGAACAAGAAGCTCGCCAGCGCCTTGCACAGCTCGGTCTTGCCGACACCGGTGGGGCCGAGGAACAGGAAGGAGCCGTACGGACGGTTGGGATCGCTCAGGCCTGCCCGCGAACGGCGGATCGCATCGCTGACCGCGACGATGGCCTCGTCCTGACCCACCACCCGCTGGTGCAGCTTGTCCTCCATCTGCAGCAGCTTGTCGCGCTCGCCCTGCATCAACTTGCTGACCGGGATGCCGGTGGCGCGTGCCACCACCTCGGCGATCTCTTCGGCGCCGACCAGCGTGCGCAGCAGCTGCGGCTTGCCGGTCTCGGCCTTGCCGGCTTCCTTGGCCTGCGCGTCCTTGAGCTTCTTCTCGAGCTCGGGCAGCTTGCCGTACTGCAGCTCGGCCACCTTGTTGAAATCGCCCTTGCGCTTGAGCTCCTCGATCTGGAACTTGATGCGGTCGATCTCTTCCTTGACGTGGGCCGAGCCCTGCGCCGTGGCTTTCTCGGACTTCCAGATCTCTTCGAGGTCGGCGTACTCGCGCTCCAGCTTGGCGATCTCTTCCTCGATCAGGCCGAGCCGCTTCTGCGACGCTTCGTCGGTCTCCTTGCGGACCGCCTCGCGTTCGATCTTGAGCTGGATCAAGCGGCGGTCGAGCTTGTCCATCGCCTCGGGCTTGGAGTCGATCTCGATCTTGATCTTGGCAGCCGCTTCGTCGATCAAATCGATCGCCTTGTCGGGCAGGAAGCGATCGGTGATGTAGCGGTTCGACAGCTCGGCCGCCGCGACGATGGCGGGGTCGGTGATCTCGACGCCGTGGTGCACCTCGTACTTCTCTTGCAGGCCGCGCAGGATCGCGATGGTGGCCTCGACCGAGGGCTCGTCCACCAGGATCTTCTGGAAGCGCCGCTCGAGCGCCGCGTCCTTCTCGATGTACTTGCGATATTCATCGAGCGTGGTCGCGCCGATGCAGTGCAGCTCGCCGCGCGCGAGCGCAGGCTTGAGCATGTTGCCCGCGTCGATCGCACCTTCGGCCTTGCCGGCCCCGACCATGGTGTGCAGCTCGTCGATGAACAGGATGATGCGGCCTTCGTCCTGCGACACCTCCTTGAGCACCGCCTTCAGGCGCTCTTCGAAGTCGCCGCGGTATTTGGCGCCGGCCAGCAGTCCGGCCATGTCGAGCACCAGCACGCGCTTGTTCTTCAGCGTTTCGGGCACTTCGCCGGCGACGATCCGCTGCGCCAGGCCTTCGACGATGGCGGTCTTGCCGACGCCCGGCTCGCCGATCAGCACCGGGTTGTTCTTGGAGCGGCGCTGCAGCACCTGGATGGCGCGGCGGATCTCGTCGTCGCGGCCGATCACCGGGTCGAGCTTACCGTGGCGGGCGCGCTCGGTGAGGTCGAGCGTGTATTTCTTCAGCGCCTCGCGCTGGCCTTCGGCCTCGGCGTTGTCGACCTTCTGGCCACCCCGCACCGCGTCAATGGCCGATTCGAGCGACTTGCGCGTCAGGCCGAACTCGCGCGCGGTCTGCGCCATGTCCGTCTTGCTGTCGGTCAGCGCGAGCAGAAACATCTCGCTGGCGATGAACTGGTCACCGCGCTTGAGCGCTTCTTTCTCGGCCGCCTGCAGCAGCGAGACGGTGTCGCGGCCGGCCTGCACCTGCTCGGCGCCCTGCACTTCGGGCAGGCGCTTGAGGGCGGCTTCGGCGGCCTTCTGCAGGCCGCCGGTGTTGACGCCGGCGCGCGCGAGCAGCGCCTTCGGCCCCTCTTCCTGCTGCAGCATCGCGAGCAGGATGTGGGGCGGCTCGATGTACGGGTTGTCGTGCGCCAGCGCCAGGCTCTGGGCGTCAGCCAGCGCTTCCTGGAACTTGGTGGTGAGTTTGTCGAGTCGCATGGGGAGAACCTCCGATTGCGATGAAAAATGAGGCGGGCCGCCCACATTTCAAGTGCAATCGCTGCACCCGCCGCGGCCCGGCGGCCACCCTGGCACTCCAGCTGGGCGGCGCCCCTCAGCCGACCACCAGGCGCATCAGCCGGAAGCCGAGCGCGGCGCCGCCCAAGGCGCCGGCGACATGCGCGACCGTGTGCAAGACCGCCGCGGCCCAGCGCTGGTGCTGCAGCAACTGCAGCGACTCGGCGGAAAAGGCCGAGAAGGTGGTCAGCCCGCCGAGAAACCCGGTGACCAGCAGCAAGCGCCAGAACTCGTCGGGCACGCGGCTGAACCACATCAGGGCGGCGCCGATCAGCACACCCCCGACACAATTGACCAGCAGCGTGCCGACCGGCAAGCCCGGCCACACGGGGTTGAGCCACACGCTGAGCCGCCAGCGCAGCAGCGCGCCGACGGCGGCGCCCGCGGCGACGGCGGCGGGGTGCGCCCAGCTGATCGGCTGCATCACGCGGCCGGCTCGCCGGCGGCGGCGGCCGCATTGCCCGCCTCGACGCCCCAGCGCGCCAAGGCCGCGTCATCGCTGGTGCGTGCGTCGACCCAGCGTGCGCCGTCCGGCGTCTGCTCTTTCTTCCAGAACGGCGCCTGCGTCTTGAGATAGTCCATCAGGAACTCGCAGGCCTGGAAGGCGTCGGCCCGGTGGGCGGACGCCACGGCGACCAGCACGATCTGGTCGGCCGGCTGCAGCCGGCCGACCCGGTGCACCACCCGGGCGGCCCGGATGCGGAAGCGGGCGAACGCCTGGTCGATCATGCCGTCGATGGCCTTTTCGGTCATGCCGGGGTAGTGCTCCAGCTCCATCGTCGCGACCGACGCGCCGTCGCTGTGGTCCCGCACGGTGCCGACGAAGCTGACCACGGCGCCGACACCCCGGTCGGCCGCCCGCAAGGCCGCCACCTCAGTAGAGAGATCGAAGTCGGCGCTCTGGATGCGCACACGCGGCTCGCCCATGTTCGTCAGCCTCCGGTGACCGGCGGGAAAAACGCCACCTCGACGCCGTCCGCGAGCCGCGCGCTTTCGTCGCACATCGTTTGCTGCAGTGCCATCCGCACCGCCCGCCCGCGCGCCAGCGCCTCGGCATGCGCCTGCGACCGCATGATGAGCAGGTCGCGCAGCGCGCCGACGGTGGCGCCCTGCATCAGCTCCACGTGCTCGCCCGCGCCCAGTTCCTCGCGGATGGACGCGAAGTATTTGACCGAGATCTTCATGTAAGCAGCCATTCTGCAAAGCCAAGGTAGCGCACGCGTTCGCCGGCCCGGATCGGCTGGCCCGGTGGATTGTCGACCACACCGTCGCCCCACACCGTCGAGCTGAGCACGCCCGAACTCTGATTGGTGTAGAGCTCGAGGCGGCCCTCGCCGGCGCGCCTCACCCGCAGGAACTCGCGCCGCCGGTCCGGCCGGGGCCAGTCGAAGCCGGCTTCGAGCAGCACCGGGGTCGGCGCTGCGGTGGGGGCACCCTGCAGCGCCAGCAGCAGCGGCCGCACCGCCAGCAAGAAGGTCATGAAGCTGGCGACCGGGTTGCCGGGCAAGCCCACGAACCACGCCGAGGCGCCGGCAGCGGTGTTCACCTGGCCGAACGCGAGCGGCTTGCCGGGCTTGATCGCCACCTGCCACAGCTCGAGCCGGCCTTCGGCCTCGACCGCCGGCCGCAAATGATCTTCTTCACCGACCGAAACGCCGCCCGAGGTCAGGATCAGGTCGTGGCCCTCGGCGGCGCGGCGCAAGGCGCTGCGCGTGGCCTCGCGGCTGTCGGGCACGATGCCGAGATCGGTGCAGTCGCAGCCGAACTGCGCCAGCAGGCCCTGCAGCGTGTAGCGATTGGAGTTGTAGATGGCGCCGGGGCGCAGCGGCTCGCCGGGCATCACCAGTTCGTCGCCGGTCGAGAACAGCGCCACCCGGGGGCGCCGCACCACCGACAGCCGGGCCGCGCCGACGGTGGCGGCCAGGCCCAGCGCCTGAGGGGTCAGACGGGTGCCGCGCGGCAACACGACGGCGCCGCGCTTCACGTCCTCACCCTGCTCGCGCACCCACTGGCGCGGCTCGGGCACGACGTCGAAACGCACCTGGCCGCCGCCCTCGAGCACCGTGCACTGCTCCTGCATCACGACGGCGTCCGCGCCCGGCGGCAGCGGCGCACCGGTGAAGATGCGGGCCGCCGTGCCGGCCGCCAGCGGCTGGCCGACCTGGCCGGCGGCGACACGTTGGGACAACGGCAGCACGGATCCGGGCTCGGGGATGTCGGCGCGGCGCACCGCGTAGCCGTCCATCGAGCTGTTCGCCAGCGGCGGCACGTCGAGCGGCGAGATCAGGTCTTCGGCGAGCACCCGGCCGAGCGCCGCGACGCACGGCAGCGTTTCGGTGTCAGCGAGCGGGCGTACCGGGGCGAGCAGCCTCGCCAGGGCCTCTTCCAGGCTCAACAAGGGCGGACGGGGGACGGTACTCATATCGTGCAGCATTCTGCAGCAGATGTGCCGTCACGGCGTCGACATCGTCGAGAGCCAGCACCGGGCAGTGCGGCGGCTGCGGCAGCGCTGTCGCCGCGTCGGTGACGACGGCGACGATGGACGGGTTGCCGGGGTACTGCACGGGATGGCCGCAGGCTGGGCGCCACACCTCGATCTTGCAGATGTCGGCCGCGTGCTTGAAACCCTCGACCAGCACCCAGTCGCAATCGCTCAGCTCGGCGATCAGCTGGTGCACCGTCGGCTCGGCCTCGACCTCGTATTCGCGGATCTTGGCCAGCCGCCGGTCGGAGGCGACCACCACCTCATAGGCGCCCGCCTGGCGGTGGCGCCAGGAGTCTTTGCCGGGGTGGTCGATGTCGAACCGGTGGTGCGCGTGTTTCACCACGGACACCCGCTGCCCCGCGTGACGCAGCCGCGGGATCAGCTGCTCCAGCAAGGTGGTCTTGCCGGAGCCCGAGTAGCCGCAGAAGCCGAGAACCTTCATCGCCGCTCAGCAGTGGGCGGCGATGTAGTCCTTGACGGTCTGCGCCTTGGGCGGCACCACGGTGTAGCGCTTGGGCAACTGCTCGATGCCTTCGAGCGCGCTCGGACGCTCCGGCTCGCGGCCCAGCGCCTCGCGGATCGCGGCGGCGAACTTGACCGGCAAGGCGGTTTCGAGCACCAGCATCGCCTCGCCGGGGGTGCGGCGCTCGCGTGCCACCTTCAGGCCGTCGGCGGTGTGCGTGTCGATCATCACGCCGTGCTGCTCGAAGGTGGTGCGGATGGTGGCGATGCGGTCGGCATGTGTGCTGCGGCCCGAGACAAAGCCGTATTCGGCCACCCGCGCGAACTCGTGCGGCGCCAGCTGGAACGAGCCGTGCTGCTCGACCTCGGTCTTGAACAACCGGCGCGTGCGCTCGCCGTCGCGGCCCAGCAGGTCGAACACGAAACGCTCGAAGTTGGACGCCTTGGAGATGTCCATCGACGGGCTCGACGTCTCGTAGGTCTCGGCGCCCTGGCGCACCCGGTAGGTGCCGGTGCGGAAGAACTCGTCGAGCACGTCGTTCTCGTTGGTGGCCAGCACCAGGCGGTGGATCGGCAAGCCCATCATGCGGGCGACGTGGCCGGCGCAGATGTTGCCGAAGTTGCCGGAGGGCACGGCGAAGCTGACCACCTCGTCATTCGAGCGCGTGGCCTGGAAGTAACCGGCGAAGTAGTAGACCACCTGCGCCACCAGGCGCGCCCAGTTGATCGAGTTGACCGTGCCGATCTTGTAGCGGCGCTTGAACTCGAGGTCGTTGGACACCGCCTTGACGATGTCCTGGCAGTCGTCGAACACACCTTCGACCGCTAGGTTGTGGATGTTCTCGTCCTGCAGGCTGAACATCTGGGCCTGCTGGAAGGGGCTCATGCGGCCGTTCGGCGACAGCATGAAGACGCGCACGCCCTGCTTGCCGCGCATCGCGTACTCGGCCGCGCTGCCGGTGTCGCCGGAAGTCGCGCCGAGGATGTTGAGCTGCTCGCCGCGGCGCGCCAGTTCGTACTCGAACAGATTGCCCAGCAGCTGCATCGCCATGTCCTTGAAGGCCAGCGTGGGGCCATTGGACAAGGCCTGCAGCCACAGCCCGGGCTCGAGCGGCTTGAGCGGCGTGATCTGCGGCGTGCCGAACACCTGCTCGGTGTAGGTGCGGCGGACGATGTCGCGCAAATCGTCGGCCGGGATGTCGTCGATGTACAGCGACAGCACCTCGAACGCCAGTTCGGCATACGACAGGCCACGCCAGCGCTGCAGGGTGGCGGCGTCGACCTGGGGGTAGTGCTGGGGCAGGTAGAGGCCGCCATCGGGCGCCAGGCCTTCCAGCAGGATCTCGGAAAAACCGCGCTCGGTCTTGTCTGCGCGCGTGCTGATGTATTTCAAGTCGGTCTCCGCGGTGCCGCGTCGGGTTCGGCGGGGGTTTTTCCCCCTGCACGCCCGGCGGGCCTTGCAGGGCACGCCGGGGCTCAATCGGGGGTCAGTTCAGATCTTCCTTGCGGATGCGCACGATGGGCTGCAGCACGGTGGGCAGCGCTTGCATCTGCACGGTAGCCTTGTTCATGCGGCCCTCGGCGGTGTCGTGGGTCAGGATGATCAGGTCGGTCTGGTTCTCGTTGTCGCCCGCCTCGCGCTGCAGCACTGCGTCGATCGAAATGCCGTGTTCGGCCAGGATGCCGGTGATGCGCGCCAGCACGCCGGCCTCGTCGGCCACCCGCAACCGCAGGTAGAACGAGGTGACCACGTCCTCGATCGGCAGGATGGGCGTGCTGTCGAGCGCGTCGGGCTGGAAAGCCAGATGCGGCACGCGGTGGTCGGGGTCGGCGGTATGCAGCCGGGTGACGTCGACCAGGTCGGCCACCACCGCCGAGGCGGTGGGCTCGGAGCCGGCGCCCTTGCCGTAGTAGAGCGTCGAGCCGACCGCGTCGCCATGCACGACGACGGCGTTCATCGCGCCTTCGACATTGGCGATCAGACGTTTCTCGGGCACCAGCGTCGGGTGCACACGCAGTTCGATGCCGCCGCCGGGAAGGTCGTCGCGACGCTTGGTGATGCCCAGCAGCTTGATGCGGTAACCCAGCTGCTCGGCGTAGGTGATGTCGGCCGCCTGCAGCTTGGAGATGCCTTCGACATAGGCCTTGTCGAACTGCACCGGGATGCCGAACGCGATCGCGCTCATGATGGTGGCCTTGTGCGCCGCGTCGACGCCTTCGATGTCGAAGGTGGGGTCGGCTTCGGCATAGCCGAGGCGCTGGGCTTCTTTCAGCACCACGTCGAAGTCCAGGCCCTTGGAGCGCATCTCGCTCAGGATGAAGTTGGTGGTGCCGTTGATGATGCCGGCGATCCACTGGATGCGGTTGGCCGTCAGGCCCTCGCGCAGCGCCTTGATGATGGGCACGCCACCCGCCACCGCCGCCTCGAAGGCCACCATCACGCCGCGCTCGCTGGCCGCCGCGAAGATTTCGGTGCCGTGCACCGCGAGCAGCGCCTTGTTGGCGGTGACCACATGCTTGCCCGCGGCGATCGCCTTCAGCACCAGTTCCTTGGCCCGGGTGGTGCCGCCGATCAGCTCGACGATGATGTCGATCGACGGGTCGGTGGCCACGGCGTCCAGGTCGGCCGTGATGGCGACCCCGGAGCCGAGCGCCGCGCGGGCCTTGTCGAGCGAGCGAGCGCCGACCTGGGCCACCTCGATGCCGCGGCCGGCGCGGCGGCGGATCTCGGCCTGGTTGCGCTCGAGCACCTTCACGACACCGCTGGAGACGACGCCTGCGCCGAGCAGGCCGATGCGAATGGGATTCATAGGAACTCGGGTGGTGTGAGGAAGAACGGTCAGTAGGAGTGGCGCTTGCGGTAATGCTCGAGGAAGCGCGCAATGCGGCCCACGGCCTCCGTCAGGTCGTCCGAGTTGGGCAGGAAGACGAGCCGGAAGTGGTCGGGCTGGGCCCAGTTGAAGCCGGTGCCCTGCACGATCAGCACCTTCTCCTCGGCCAGCAGCTCATAGGCGAACTGCTGGTCGTCCTGGATCGGATACAGCTTCGGGTCGAGCCGCGGGAACATGTAGAGCGCGGCCTTCGGCTTGACGCAGGTGACGCCGGGGATGTCGGTCAGCAGCTGGTGCGCCAGGTCGCGCTGACGGCACAAACGCCCGCCCGGCGCCACCAGGTCCTTGATGCTCTGGTAGCCGCCCAGCGCGGTCTGGATCGCGAGCTGGCCTGGCGTGTTGGCGCACAAGCGCATCGAGGCGAGCATGTTCAGGCCCTCGATGTAGTCCTTTGCGTGCTTCTTCTCGCCCGACACCACCATCCAGCCGGCGCGGTAGCCGCACGAGCGGTAGTTTTTCGACAGCCCGTTGAAGGTGACGGTCAGCACGTCGTCGGCGAGCGAGGCGATGCTGGTGTGGGTCTCGCCGTCGTAGAGCGTCTTGTCGTAGATCTCGTCGGCGAACACGATCAGCTGGTGCTGCCGCGCGATCTCGACCAGCTCGAGCAGCAGCGACTCGGGATAGAGGGCCCCGGTCGGGTTGTTCGGGTTGATGACGACCAGCGCCTTGGTGTTGGGCGTGATCTTGCGCCGGATGTCGTCGAGGTCGGGCAACCAGCCCGACTGCTCGTCGCAGATATAGTGCACCGGCGTGCCGCCCGACAGCGCCACCACGGCGGTGTACAGCGGGTAGTCGGGGGCCGGGATCAGCACTTCGTCGCCGTTGTTCAGCAGCGCGTTCATCGACATGCCGATCAGTTCGGAGGCGCCGTTGCCGAGGTAGACGTCGTCGACGCTGACGCCGTGCACGCCCTTCTCCTGCGTGTAGTGCACCACCGCCTTGCGCGGCGCGAACAGGCCCTTGGAGTCGGTGTAACCGGCCGTGTGGGGCATGTTGCGGATCATGTCCTGCACGATCTCGTCCGGCGGCTCCAGGCCGAACACCGCCAGATTGCCGATGTTCAGCTTGATGATCTTGTGCCCTTCTTCCTCCATCTCCCGGGCCTTCTCCAGGACCGGGCCTCGGATGTCGTAGCAGACATTGGCCAGCTTGGCGGACTTGGAGACGGGTTTCAAGGAGACCTCCGGGCGTAGGGAACCGCGCCGGCTGTGGGGAATTGCTGCGGCGCAAAACCTATAATTTAACCACAGCCACCCTAGTGCCGGCGCGGCCTTGGCGCCCTGGTGCCGCCTTTTTTGGCAGCTTGCCGTCGGTGTTTTCCTCCCCCCAGCCCAGTCTGCGTCGCGCCGTGAAGCTTCAACCTGACCGCATCGATTCCGCCAACGTCATCGGCGCCCACGCCGCCGACGGCGTCACCATCAACGGCCAGCTGCACACCAGCAGCGTGATCGTGCCCTGGACCGGCGAAGTGCTGCCCTGGCCCTGTTCGGCGCTGGAAGATCTGCGCGCCGAGCATTTCGAGCAGGTGGCGCGGCTCAAACCCGAGGTGGTGCTGTTCGGCAGCGGCACGCGGCTGCGCTTCGTGCGGCCCGAGGCGCTGCGCCCGCTGGTGGAGGCGGGCATCGGCATGGAAACAATGGACACGCCGGCGGCCTGCCGCACCTACAACGTCCTGGTGTCCGAAGGCCGCTCGGTCGTGGCGGCGCTGCTGATCCAGCCGCCGGCCTGACGGCCTGCCCGGCGCCGGGCGGCACCCGATGGGCTTTCGAAGCGCAACGGCCAAGGGCCCGCGGGCTTCGGTGAGAAGGCGAGAGGCCGTATAATTTAGGGCTACGCCTGACCGGCGCAACCCTCCAAAAAATCTACATGACGCCTGCCCTCAATAAACCCCTCCCGGAATTTGAAGCGCTCGCGACCGGTGGCGTGAAGTACTCGCCGCAGGCATTTGCGGGGCAAACCGTCGTCCTGTACTTCTATCCTAAAGACAATACCCCGGGCTGCACCACCGAAGCGATGCAATTTCGCGACAAGCACAAAGACTTCGTGAAAGCTGGCGCAGTCTTGTTCGGTGTCTCGCGCGACAACATGGCGTCGCACGACAAGTTCAAGCAGAGCCTGGAACTACCGTTCGACCTGATCGCCGACACCGAAGAAAAGATGTGTCACATGTTCGGCGTCGTGAAAAACAAGATCATGTACGGCAAGAAGGTCAAGGGCATCGAGCGCAGCACCTTCGTGATCGATCCCGAAGGGATCCTGCGCCATGAGTGGCGCGGCATCAAGGTCGCCGGTCATGTGGACGAAGTGCTGAAAGCCGTCAAGGGGCTGAAAAAAGGCGGCTGAGGGCCGTGGCGGCGGGCGCCGCGAGGCGGCGCGCCGCGTTGATCGCTGGAACGAGTTGTGCATAATGGGCCCATGCTGTTGAGTTGGACCTCCTGCATGACCGCAAAGCCGCACGGGTTGCTGTGCGGCTTTTTTGTTTTCGCAGCCTGACGCCACGTCGCTATCCAATGCCACTGCCGAAACCGCCCGCCAAAAAAGCCACCGTTCTTTCGCTCGCCGACCTCGACGCCCAGGCGGCGCCGCGGCCCAGCAAACGCTCTTCCAAGGCGGAGCCTGCCTCCCCGGCCGTGCTCGACCTGTTCGACCCCGCTGCCGAGAAATCTCCGCCGGTCCAGCCGGTACGGCCGGCCGCCAAAACGGCAGCGCCGGTGGTCGCGGCGGCTGCCCAACCCCGCGCCCCGGCCCGACCGGCCAAACGCGCCCGCTCCGAGGGGCCGCCGCGGTTGTTCGTGCTCGACACCAATGTGCTGATGCACGACCCGATGTCGCTGTTCCGCTTCGACGAACACGACGTCTACCTGCCCATGGTCACGCTGGAAGAGCTCGACAGCCACAAGCGCGGCATGTCGGAAGTGGCTCGCAATGCACGCCAGGTGAGCCGGGAACTGGACGCGCTGGTGGCCAGCACCGGCAGCGAGATGCCCGAAGGCATCTCCTTGTCCAAGACCGGCCACAAGGACGCCGCCGGCTGCTTGTTCTTCCAGACCCAGCTGCTCGACGTGCAACTGCCGGAAGGGCTGCCGCAAGGCAAGGCGGACAACCAGATCCTGGGCGTGGTGCAGTCGCTGCGCAAGCAGCACGCCAACCGCGACGTCGTGCTGGTGTCGAAAGACATCAACATGCGCATCAAGGCGCGTGCGCTCGGCCTGCCCGCGGAGGACTACACCAGCGACAAGACGCTGGACGACGTCGACCTGATGTACACCGGCGTGCTGTCGCTGCCGGCCGACTTCTGGGAGCGCCACGGCAAGACGATGGAGAGCTGGCAGCAAGGCGGGCTCACCTACTACCGCATCAGCGGCCCGCTGGTGCCGTCGCTGCTGATCAACCAGTTCGTCTATCTCGAAGCGCCCGGCGTGGCGCCGCTGTACGCCAAGGTCACCGAGATCACCGGCAAGACGGCGGTGCTGCGCACGCTGAAGGAATACACCCACCAGAAGAACGCGGTGTGGGGCGTGGTGGCGCGCAACCGCGAGCAGAACTTTGCGCTCAACCTGCTGATGGACCCGGAGTGCGACTTCGTCACACTGACCGGCACGGCCGGCACGGGCAAGACGCTGATGACGCTGGCCGCAGGTTTGAGCCAGGTGCTGGACGACCGGCGCTACAGCGAGATCATCGTGACCCGGGTGACGGTGCCGGTTGGCGAAGACATTGGCTACCTGCCAGGCACCGAAGAAGAGAAGATGTCGCCGTGGATGGGCGCCCTCGACGACAACCTCGAAGTGCTGGCGCGGTCCGACTCGAGCGCCGGCGAATGGGGTCGGGCCGCGACCAACGAACTGGTGCGCTCGAAGATCAAGATCAAGAGCTTGAACTTCATGCGCGGCCGCACCTTCCTGAACAAATACGTCATCATCGACGAAGCGCAGAACCTGACGCCCAAGCAGATGAAGACGCTGATCACCCGCGCCGGCCCCGGCACAAAGATCGTTTGCCTCGGCAACCTCGCGCAGATCGACACACCCTACCTCACCGAGGGCAGTTCGGGCTTGACCTACTCGGTCGACCGCTTCAAGGGGTGGCCGCACAGCGGGCACGTCACGTTGGCCCGCGGTGAACGGTCGCGGCTGGCCGACTTTGCGAGCGAAGTGCTTTAGGCGGACGCCGGTGCAACAGGGGCGCCTGGGCTCCAGGTGACCCTGTACCCGTTTCAGCACGGTTCAGGAGTTGGAATTTCCGGCTCCTGTGCGTGACGTCGCCGTTGCTTCCCGCAGGCAGCAACGGCGGGCGAATCCGGCGAGGGTAGCGCACGACGTCACGCGCGTGCGCCCACTTGTCTGCTGTACATCTTCCGCCACACCTAAGAGGTCGCGTCGCCGATCCCCATCTCGCGGCACACCGCCCAGACGCTGAGACAGGACAGTAGCTCGGCCTGCTTCAGCGCAAACGCGATCTGCTCGTCAGTGGACCTGCTCGGCCTCCCGCCATGCTTTCCCGGCTCATCCTCGGGCCTTCGTCATGCCAGATGCGCCACTGACCAAACGGTTCGGAAAGCTGGGACAGGGTCAATGTGCAGCAGCCCATAGGCATCGGTCTTTAAATCCATTTCCGGGACGCGCAGGCCATCGCAACTCGGAATCAATGAGAACACGAACGGGCTGCTGCGACAGTACGTCCCGAACGGCAACGGTGTACACCCGATCGACATCGACGCGAATGACTCACTTTAACGAGGCCTGCGGCACACAGCCGATCTTCGGCGCAACCGATTCAACGGCCGCCGACGGCGACGTATACACCACCCGGTGCTCCTGCACCGGACGCACGGCGCGCTCACACACCGCCGGCGAGAACCTGCTCAACTGGTTCTGACCTCCATCCTTTCAAAGCGTGGACGCTCCACGATTCCGGGGGGCGGTTCGGAAGCGGTCGTCTGTCGTGTGGCGCTCCGATGCTTCACATCGAAAGGAGACCGACTTGACCTGCTGTGATTGAGGTCGCTCCCCTCCTCGGGGTGATTGCAGACACTCACAGTGTTGGCGCGGTATCTATGCCGGCATGATCGCATCCAAGAAGACCAAATATCGAACAACGTGCATCGCGCTTAGCGCCGCCAGTTCCTCCCCCCTGATCGAACCGCCTGCTGCCTCGTGTTGATTTGCGAGGCTCGTTCGGCGTGAATTCGTTCCAAGTGCGGCGCAGCGCTTCAATCGAATGACACCGAGGGCGGTCTGCTTGCCACTAGAGCAGAGGCACGCGGCCCGGGTGTCGGCGGAGGGTCTCATGTCGCGGATCAGGTCGACTGTTACCGGTTCTCTGGATAGCGCGGTGATGCTGATCGCCTTCCCTTTTGCGGGCGGCGGGGAGTCCAGCTACGAGGCGCTCGCCAACAGGTTGAAGGACAGCATCAGCCTCGTCACGCTAAGTTTGCCCGGACGCGGGCCGCTGCACGATGTCGAGCCCTATGACGAGTGGCCATCGCTCATAGACGATCTGATCCAAGAGCTTGTTCAGCACACCGGCGGCGCCCCGTTTGCACTGTTTGGGCACAGCTTCGGTGCCCTGCAGGCATTCGAGGTTTGCCGCGCACTGGTGCTGCGCAATATGCCTCTCCCCCTGGGCCTGTTTGTCTCGTCCTATCCCGCGCCCCACCTCGTCAACCCGCGCAGCCTGCCCGGTCGTCAAACGCACACGCTGCCCGAACCAGAGTTCGTTGCCGTGGTCCGCGAATGGGGATTTTTCAGCACCAACTTCAACCGACAGCACGAGTCGGCGCAGCAAGAGGCCCTGCTGCAGTACGGCGCGGCCGCGCTTCGCGCCGATTTGCGGCTGGACGAAACCTATCGCTACTCGTCGGGCGCTGCACTGCCGATTCCCGCCGTTGTGTTCGGCAGCACCGGCGATCACAGCGTGCCCCCTGAAAGCTTGGCGGCGTGGCAGGCCCAGCTGGCGCCGGAGAGCGCCTTTTCCGTCGAGCATTTCGAGGGTGGGCATTTCTATCTCCAACAACCGGCGGCTGCCGACGCGCTGGCTGAGCGTGTGATGCATCACATGGAGCAGTGGCTGCGCGCGCTGTCACCGTCGGTGCTAGAGGCCCGCCCGCAGCCCGGGTCGCTGCTGGCCGACCCCTCCTGGCAGGTCCAGTGTTGGAATGCCCGGCACTCGGTGCTGGCTCACGTCTGCCGCCAAGTCGAGCGTCTACCCCACAACACCCTGGCACTGGTCGACGGCGAGCGCCGCTGGACCTACCGCCAACTGTCGTCCGCCGCCGCACAACTGGCCGAGTCGCTCGAAACCGCGAATGTCCAGGCCGGCGATGTCGTGGGCGTGTTCCTGCCCCACGGTGCCGAGTACACCTTATCGCTGCTGGCTGCCTGGTCTGTCCGCGCCGCCGTCTGCCTGCTGGAGAAGAACTGGTCCGACGCGCTGCTGAAGGAGTTTGTCGCGAGCTGCAAAGTGCGCCTGGTCTTGACCCTGCCCACCGAACTGGTGCGCGTGCAGGCGCTGCTGTCGCCGCTGCCCTGCCTCGCCGTGTCGCCGCTCACCGCGCCCAGCGAGGCGACACGCTTGACGCCTGCGCCATGCCGGGGCGACGACGTTGCATTCGTCTCGCTCACGAGCGGTTCCACAGGCAAACCCAAGGCCGTGCTCACCACCCATCGGGGCACCAGCTTCTGCTTCCTGGCGCGCCAGAGCCTCTATCCCTACCAGGAAGGCGAGCGCGAAGGCGTCAACGTGTTTTTCGCTTGGGAGTGCTTTCGGCCCCTGATGTTCGGGCTGCCCGCCACGATGAAGTCGCCCGGCTCCCCGTTTTGTTGGCCTCAACGGCGGATTCAACTTGGCGGTCGAACCTGCCTTCTATGACCTGCCCTGCGAACCCGTGCCGTGTTGCCCTCGACAGGGCGCGGTGGAAGCAGTAACGCTGGCCGGCAATATCAACGAGGCGCTCGACGTGTGGGCGACCGACGTGCCCTTGCCGCCGGTGGAGCATGGCGACGCAGTGGCCTTGCTGAACGCCGGCGGCTACGCATCGTCCATGAGCTCCAACCATTGCCTGCGCGGTCAGTTCCGTGAACTGCTGCTGCAGCCTTAGGGCCTGTTCACACCCGGCCCACAGAGAAGCAACAGGACGGGCGGTGCGGCCCCTGTGTGAGGCCGTGCCAACAGCGGGTCGGGGTCGAGAGTTCGCGACGAAAGGCTCCAAGGCAGCCGCGAGCTACACCACAATGCCAGCTCGCGGCGCTTCTACCGGCCCGCCTGACGTGTCTGACGTGTCTGACGTGGGTGACGCCCAAGGTGTGCGGCGCACGGCGCGGTCGGAGTCAGCGGGCCGTACATATTCATCAAGGGATCGAGATGCACGGACTGGCGCTCATTGCGGTTTGCTTGTTGATCGGCGTGGGCCTGGCCCGCAGCGAGCGCCTGCCGGACAACTTCTGCGCGGTGCTCAACCTGTTTGCGGTGCGCGTCGCCTTGCCGGCTCTGGTGCTCAAACATATACATGCCATCGTGTTCGATGCGACCCTGTGGTTGCCCCTGCTGACACCTTGGGTCGTGTTTGCGCTGTCCGCCGCCGCAGCTCAACTGGCCGGGCGTTTCTGGGGGCTCAGACGCGACACCATCGGCTGCCTGACGCTGGTATGCGGGACAGGCAATACATCGATCGTCGGCATCCCTTTGGTACAGGCATTCATCGGCGTGCCGGCGGTGGGCTACGCGGTCGTCATCGATCAATCGAACTTCGTCGTGATGTGCACGCTGGGCATGGTCGCGGCGAGCCTCTATTCAGAGGACCGGCCGGACGGGCAACGTATCGTGCGTCAGATGCTCGGCTACCGGCCACTGCAGATGCTGGTCCTGGCCCTCCTGTTGCGGCCGATCGAGTTTCCGATGTGGCTGGATCAGACCCTGTCGGTACTGGGTGCCACCTTGACGCCGATCGCGTTGATTTCTGTCGGTGCCAGCCTGCACTGGCCGCGCGAACTGGGAGTCGTGCGCAACTTCCTCGTGGGTGCCTGCATCAAGCTGCTAATGGTGCCGGCACTGGTGCTGCTGCTGTGGAGTCAGGTGAGCGACCTTCGCGACCTGGCTTTCACGACCTCGGTGCTTCAGGCCGCGATGCCACCGATGATCATCGCCGGGTTGATCGCCACCGAGCGGCGTCTCGATCCGCCGCTGACGCAGGTGCTGATCGGCGTGGGCATCCCTTTGTCGTTTCTCACGACCGGCTTGTGGCTGGTGTTGCTGCACTAGCCCCTGTTCACACTCGGCCGAGGGCGGCGGCGCGACGAGTATGAACAGGCCCGCGCTCGGTGTGCCGATGACGGTCGCGCGTCGCCGTATGGCTCAAACTGACCGTCTTGCAACGCTGTCGAGCGCCGCAACGGTCAAGACACCCAAGGTCCCCATCATCAACGACAACATGATGATGACCTGGTCCGCCGTGGTTGTGTGCCCACACGGCACACAGCAACCGTACCCACCTCCCGGTTCATGGCGTGGCGAATGGTGACGTGCTGACCGCGATCTTCGGGATGGCCTTGAAGCAACAGAGCCGGACAAAGGCGCGAAGTACGGCGCCTCTTAGTCTGCTGCCTGCGCAACTTCCTTCTCGCCTCGATTCCATGCCTCTGGGCTCGCACTCCCCTGCCCCATCAACGTGCTCAGGTCTCGAAGGATGGCAGCAACGACCCTGCCTTCGCAGGCCCGGTCAAACCGAATCTGCGTGTCCAACCATCTTGCCAGCCACCCGGGGTCCGGCATCCGGGATTGAACGGTGTCGCGGGGAAAGAGACTTTGGTTGACGTGCAGGGTGGCAGGATGCGAGGCCCGAGAACCGCCGCCGTCACCCGTCATCAGCGCACCGATCTTCGTGAAGGCGGCCTGGGTCTCGCCGGGGCGGCGGTCGAGCGCCTGGCGCAGGTAGCGCAGATGGGCTGCTGCGTGACGCGCCTCGTCGAGCGCGAGGGTCTGGTAGATCGCCGTGATCACCGGTTCCGCATGCCACTCCGCGGCACGGGCGTACCAATGGTGCAAACGCACTTCTCCGCAGAAGTGCAGCATGACGGTTTCCAGCGCCGGCGCCGGGTCGAACTCGAAGCGCACCTCATGCAGCTCTGCTTCCGTCGGCACGAGATCGGGGCGGAAGCGGAGCAGGTACTCCATCATCACCATCGCGTGCTTCTGCTGCTCGAAGAACCAGATACTCGTGAAGGCCGAAAAATCGCTGTCGTCGCGGTGGTCGCGAAGGAACATCTCGGTGGTGGGCAGCGCGGCCCATTCCATGATCGCGTTCATCTTGATCGAGTGCGCCTGCTCGTCGCTGAGTCGGCTCGCATCGAACAAATCCCAGGGGATGTCCCGCTCCATGTTCCAACGGGTCGCCTCAAGCTCTTTGAAAAGGTCGGGATATAGCACGCTGTCTCCTGAGGTTCGTGGTCAGGTCACGTCTTCACGCTGGATCTGGCCCATTGCCAGGCGCAGCGTCTTGACCGCGCACGATGCCGGGCGTTCGGGCCTGTTGATCCGGCCGGCGATCGGGATGGTCCCGCTCGTTGAACCGGCGCAGGCCTTCCACCGTGTCCCGGTGGTGTATGGAGCGGTTGAAACACTCGGCCTCTATCCGCAAACCTTCATGCAACGGCAGGCCGAATCCGCGGATCGCGGCTTCCTTGTCGGTGCGCAGCGCCTGCTGAGGCAATGACGCGATGAACTGGGCCAGTTCGAGCGCCCGCTTGAACGACTGCCCCTTCGGCACCACCTCATTCACAAGACCGATGCTGAGCGCTTCCTGAACCTGCACAACGCGGCCGGTGAGGATCATCTCCATCGCACGCCCCAACCCGACGATGCGCGGCAAGCGCTGGGTACCACCGTCGGCCAGGCCGATATTCCAGCGACGACACGTCACGCCGAACGAAGCGTGTTCCTCGGCGATCCGGATATCGGCAAAGCAGGCCCATTCCAGCCCGCCCGCATAAGCGGTTCCATTCACCGCGGCAATGACCGGTTTGTAGATGTCGGTCCATCGGCTGGGCCCGAGGATGCCGGGGCGTTCACCTCGGTTGTGCGCCGCAATTTCGGCAGGCGTGTGCGGCAGGTTCTCGATCCCCGCCTTGAGATCCCCGCCGGTGCTGAACGACAGGTCGCCTGCCCCGGTGATCACGGCGACCAGGGCCTGCTCGTCATCACGGAAACGCGTCCAGGCATCCACCAGTTCCTGGTGGGTCGTGGGCCCGATGCAGTTGCGCACCTCGGGCCGGTTGAACCGGATCACGGTCACCGGTCCCAGCGTTTCATATTGGATTTCAGAGTAGGTCATCTTGATGAATGAGTAGTGGATCGCGCAGCGTGACAAGTCGGCCTCAGGAGCCTGCGAGATCGATCGATTCATACCGCCGGTTGATGTAGGCGAGCATCGCATCGGCCGGGTCGCCGTCGATGTCCACCACCCGCCCGATCAGCAGGTAATGGGTGCCGTACTCCAGCGCCTTGACCAACAAGCAGTGATGCGCAATCGCCGCGGCCTGAAGCGCCGGCAAGCCACGCCATCCCTCCCGCCAGCGCGGCCCTGTCAGGTTTCGGCCGCCCGCGCCGCCCTTGCCGCCGAACTCGTCGGCCAGGGCGCCGTCGCCCGCACACAAGGTGTTCACGCAAAACTGGGCGTTGGCCAGAAACAGACCGGCGGTGGCGGTCCGCCTGTTCATGCAGACGAGCAAGGACGCCGGCTGATCCGACAGCGCCGTGACCGCGCTGGCCGTGAAACCGGCGCGCCCGGCGGGCCCGCCCGTCGTGATGATGTGGACGGCCGACACGACCTTCCTCATCGCGGCCCTGAAGCGATCCGCATCGACACACGGCACGTACTCGGCTCGTTCCTCGATGGTTTCCAGCATCTCGTTCATCCGGTCACTCTCAACCGTTATCGGCCGCGGTTGGTGCAGGGGTCGCTGGGGCGCCTCGCCTTTGCGCAGGCGCGCCGCGCGAAGCTTCAGTCCCAGGCCTTGAACAGGGCGCAGCAGCCGACGACGTCGATCTCGACATGCTTGAAGTTCGCCTCGAGCGCGGTCCTCAGGCTCGCCACGTCGTCGGCACGATTGGTGAAGGCGCCGACCTTGTTGTAGAGGGCCATCAGTGTCCTCGCGACACGGTTTCGGGTCACGTCCTTGCCCAGCAAGGTGCTGCCGAACAAGACACCATGATCGGTCAGCACGGCCTTCATGTTCTTGAACGCCACGCCCTTCTCGGCAAAGCTCCCCGGCACGCAATGCAGCACATAGTTGATGCCGATGCTGTCGAATTTCGGCCCCTTGATGTCCAGCGGCTTGAGGATGTCGGATTGATAGATTTCCGGACGATAGCGCTCGAGCCGCTTCGCCGAGTGGGTCAAACACTGCTTGCTGAAGTCCATGATGCCCAACCTCGGGTTGCGCCCGGGCACCCTGCACTTGTCGATCAGGAAGGCCGTGCCCACCCCCACCTCGAGGTGATTGCCCGTCACCAGCTGGTTGTATTGGGCGATCAGGGTCTCGGTTGAACATTGCCATGCAAACCGGTTGCAAAAGCCATGCACGAAGATGTCATAGAAGTTCAGCGCGGATGTGTCATAGACACGGGTCGACCGCTCCACCCGAACATCGAGTTCCGATTTGCTCGTCATGAAAACCTCTGTAGGCTAAAAAATCACATCCATCCATCCGCGCCGGCATGCTGCGTACTGCTTTGCTGCATGCCATCGCCCTTTGCCAGGTACGGGTCCAGTTGATGGTCCTCCCCGGCATATGCCTGCTCGACGTCCCCGATGTCGCGGTCGAAACCAGCGATCAGGCTCGCGAGTTCGTCACTCGAGCACACCGCCAGGCCCGCGCGCTGCTCGAGTTCCTCGCGGTGCCGTTCATAACTGCTTTGCAACCAGGCGCGCGTGGCACTGTCCGGCGGCACGGCCGCTTGCAGCATCAACAGGCTGGTCAGGTGCCCGGCCACGTCTCTGAGCTTGACCTTTTTGTCGACGGCGCCGAGTGAGCCGGCGCGTTCGGCCAACACGTGTTTGAGTTGCGCCAGCACTTCCAGGTGGCCGGAGAACAGATCGCCGGTTCTGAAATGGGTGGCCAGGTAATCCTGCAAGAGACCGGGTTGCTTCAGGACGACGGAGCCCAGGTAGTTGGCCAGCGTCTCGGTGGGCCCTTCGAAGATGCGCAGCAAGCGCGCGTCGCGGTAGATCTGGGGCACGATGTTGGGCTCGATGTAGCCCCTGCCGCCGAGCAGTTGCATCAGCTTGTCGGCTGCGTCGTCCAGGTACTCGGTGGCCGCGATCTTGCACGCGGCGAACACCCCGGTGGGCACGTTCACACCGGCATCCAGATGCGCTGCGACCGCACCCGTCAACGCCTCCACGGCCGTGATCTGATGGTTGAGTACCGTCAGCCGCTCACGCGTGATGGTGTTGTCGAGCAAACGCCCGGTCGAGATGTGGCGTCGCCGCGCATAGCGCAGCATCAACTGGGCACACCGTTTCATCGTGCCGACGGCGGCCGATGCGATGACGAGCCGGCCTCGCATCAAGGTGTCCTGCGCCACCTCGAGGCCGCCACCGACGGTGCCCAGCACGCAGGTCTCGGGCACTTCCACGTTGCGCAACGTGACCCGGCTCTGTGAGGCGGCCCGCATCCCCATCGTGCGCGCTTCGGGCCCGACGGTGACACCGCGAAGACCGCGGTCCACCGCGAAGGCCGTGATGCCCAACGACTCGCCCTGCTCACCCGAGCTTTTGGCGAAAACATAGAGCACGCTGCACCAGGAGGCGTTGCCGATCCAGTGCTTGACGCCGTTGAGCACGAACTTGCCGTCTTGCAGCACCGCCGTCGTTTGCATCGCGACGGGATTGGAGCCGGCCTCGGGTTCGGTCAGCGCAAAAGCGCCCAGCTGCCTGCCCTGGGCCAGCATGCCCAGCCACCTTTGACGACAGTCTGCGGTGCCGTATTGCTCCAACGGGCGTATGCCGAGGATGTTCGACAGACCGACGAACAAGCAGAGCGTCGGGTCGATGGCGGCCAACTGCTGCAGCACCGCAACGAAGGCCTGGTTGCTGAACCCCAGCCCGCCGTCCGAGGGTGACACCTGCATGCCGAGCAATCCCATGTTGCCGAAATCGAGCACGAGGTCCGGCGGGATCATGCGTCGCTCGTCCATCAGCGGCGAACTGAACCGCTGCGCCGCGTACTCGCGCAGCCATTGCTTCAGCGCTTCGGGCGTCAATGCCGACTTGTGGTCATGTGCGTGCATGTCAACTCGACGCGTAAGAGTCTTCGGCCTTCAAGTCGCCCGGCTCGTCGCGCTTGGCGGCGGCGGGACTGTCGAAGTCGAAATGCTTGAACGAGAACGTGAGCCGGGTCAGCAACTCCATGACGACACTGGGAAACGGGACGTAGGGCAGATTGGCCGGCGTCTTGGCGGGCAGTCGATGGGCCTTCTCCTGCCCGGTGTTCGACAGCAGATAGCGATAGGACGTGCAGGCGCGGCTCAGCACGATATGGCCTTTGTTCAGCCGGTGCACCAGGGCCATCGTCTTGCTGGCCGTGGGGACGTTGATGTCGGCCCTCTCATGCCCCTTCTTCTTCATGTGGTGGATCAAGCGGATGAAAACCTTGGTGTTGAACTCGGCCAGCCGCGGCGGAATGATCCAGACCGGCGAACCGAAGACCGTCAACAGCGAGTTGGGCAGGCCGTCGATCACGCCATACATGCCCATCATCTTGTCTGCCGCCGAATGGAAGGGGCGACCGTCGACCTTGATCGAGAAGTTCAACTCCGCCATGTGATAGCCGGTCGACAGGATCACCACATCTGATTCGATGCGCCGACCATGGGCGATCAGACCGTTCTCGTAATAGCCCTCGATCCCGGTGCCCTGCTTCAGGTCGATGAAGTTGACGCCAGGTTTGGACAGCGTGTCCCTGAACCCCAGATAGTCGAAGCCTCGACGGGTGCACTGCACGGGCTGCGCAAACGGTGGAATCGCGGCGGCCGGCAGCTTGCCCCGCTTCAACGTGTACTCATGGAAGCGGTAGGGCCAGCGGTACAGGAACTCCAGCTTGGCATGGTTGTCGAAGAACGAGATCATCTCGTTGCGGCACCGCAGCAGCGCGCCCTGCAGCCGGTAACCGAAGCGTGTGGTCGGACCCTCGCCGAGATCGCATTTCTTGACGTAGGGAACAGTGCGACTGAGGATGTTCAGCTCTTTGACGACCGGATAGATGGTGGGCACCATCTGGATGGCCGTTGCGCCGCATCCGACCAGGGTGACCTTCTTGCCCTTGAAAAAGTCCAGGTCGCTGCCCAGTTCCGTCGAGTGCTTGAGCATGCCTTGAAAACGGTCCTGGTCGGGAAACAGCGGTCGCTTCACCTTGGTGACGTCCGCGCCCGAAAAGGTGGCCCATATCACGTACTGCGCCGACAACTCACCGTGATCGGTGCTGACCTTCCAACGGTTGGTCTCCGACACGAACTCGGCGCCGAGCACGGTGTGGTTCAGGAGGATGTGCTCGTACCCCACATGCTTGGCCGCAATCAGCTTGCAGTAGTCGAACAACTCCTGCCGGGTGGCGAACCGCCGCTTGCTGTACAGCGGTTCGAACGACGGCACATAGGTCGACGCCTCGGTGTCGGCGCCGCAGCCGGGATAGTCGTGGTCACGCCAGGTGCCACCGACCTCGTACGCCCGCTCGACGACACGGAAGCGGAGCCCGGCCTTGCGCAGATGGGCCGCTGCCGACAGCCCGACGATTCCGCCCCCGAGCACGATGACATCCAGCGTGTCCATGGCCGCCTGCCTCAATCGAACGGTTGGTGGCTTTCGCGCGCCAGGCCCAGCAAACGACGGCTGATGGTGGCCTTGGAACGATCGGGAGAGACGGAGAGGTGCTGCTGCGCGCTCATCACGTCGCGCAGCAACTTCTCGATCGGCAGCTTCCTCGAGATCGCCGCCGCACCGCAGACCGTGAAGATCTTCTGGACCACCTGCACGCTCTGCTCCGACGTGTGATACGCCGCCATCTGCAGATAGGCCTCTTCTTCCTGCGTGAAGTCGCGGCCTTGCTGGCAGATGTCCCAACACTCGTCCGCGGTGAACAGCAAATGCGCCTTGGCGGACCGCACCCAGGTGGCCACCTCCGCGATCGCCGCCTTGGTCGAAGGCAAGGTGGCCTGGCTCTGCAGCTTGTTCGTCAGCATGATCTTGGACGACGTGTGCTTGACGAAGGTCTCCACGGCGCGTTCCGCAACCCCGATGAGCACCGCCGCGGTATGGAAGCCCGTCCAGGGGATATAGGGAATGCGATAAATGGGATTGGCGAATTCCGCGGGCTTGCGATGCACATGGCTCACGATATCGACCGTGTGCTCGACAGGAACGAACACGTTGGCGACACGGACGTTGTTCGAACCCGTGCCGCGCAGGCCGATCACGTCCCAGTTCTGAACCACCGTGCAATCCGAATCCGGCACGACCATGGCGCGCAGGGGCGGCACCTCGCCTTTGCTGATGTCGGCCGGCTTGCTACCGTCATTGATCAAGGCCACGATGACCTTGTATCCAGAGCGATAGACATTGCTGTTGAAGCCGCTCTCGCCCGTGACCAGATACCCGCCGTCCACCGGCATGCCCATGAAGGCCGGAACAAAACTGCCGGTGACGTGGGCGGACAGGTCGGCGAAGGCCTTGCC
The DNA here is from genome assembly GCF_001017435.1 of Caldimonas brevitalea. Lineage (NCBI taxonomy): Bacteria > Pseudomonadati > Pseudomonadota > Betaproteobacteria > Burkholderiales > Sphaerotilaceae > Caldimonas > Caldimonas brevitalea. The sequence goes on along the minus strand of NZ_CP011371.1, from coordinate 2,636,406 downwards.
CATGGCCAGCTTACCGAAGTCGCGGCCGACCTGCCAGTTGAAGCCGGTCGACACCATGAAACACCAGCCGGCCGACGCGTCCGCCTTGGACAACTCGATGATGGCTTCGCACTGGGCCCGCGGCGACGGCGACACGCCCCCGAACTCATCGGGCACATTGACGGAATAGAGGCCGGACTGCTGGAAGGCCGTGACCACCTCGTCGTGGAGATGGCCGTGCTCTTCCGCATAGTCGGCATGCTGTGCAGCCAAGGGTGCCAGCGCCTTCGCAACCGCCAGGCAGTCGAAATGCTTGGGGTCGAACCGGATGTCAGTGACGGACGTGCTTTCCATGGTGTTGATTCCCTATGGTGGTGTGTGCTTCAGTGCGTTAGCAAGTGGCCGTGTCGGCCTCGACAGGCTGGCTGCCCAGCATGCGTTTCATGTGGTCCGCCACCACCCGCGGCTGCTCGTAATACGGAAGCAGCTTGGTGTTGTGGATGACGACGAACTCACCCGGGTAGGTGAACTGTTTGAAGACCTCTTTCGCCAGGGTCAGCGGGAAGAACGGGTCCTTGTCGCCCCAGATGAAGTGCACCTTGGCCTTCAGCCGCGGATGGACGTTCTTCAGGTCGCGGCAGGCTTCCCAATCCATCACGTCCAGGAAACGCAAGGCGCCGCCGAGCTGTTCTCTGTGCTTCAGCAAGGGTGCCGCGGTTCTGTCGTAGAAGTCGCCGAAGATGAGGCGCTTGTCCATGAAACAGCCGCCGAACCCCATCGGGCTGCGGGCGATCAACTTCGTCTTCAACGAGGTTCTGAAGACCGTGGCCGCCAGGGGGAACTTGGTCAACATCTGGAACAGCGGCACCCACGGCGGGATATGCCCCGGCAGTTCCGTGTTGAACAGAATCAGCTGGTCGACCCGTGCGCCGGCGATGTCGGCGACAAGCCGGCTGATGAAACCGCCGGAGTCCTGGCCCACCAGTGAGAACCGCTGGATGCCGATCTTGTCCAGCGCCTCGAGAATGGCGCGCGCATGCTGCGGGAAGCTGAAAGGTGCGTCGCCCTTGACCGGCCTGGACCCACCGATGTCGAGCAGATCCAGCGAGATACACCGGTAGGCGTCTTTGAGCAGGTCGATGATCGGCAAGAAAGTCTGCTTGTTCATCGGCCAGCCATGGATGAACACCACAGGCGGGCCTTGCCCCTCTTCCAAATACGACATGCGGCCCAAGCCGATCTCGACATGCTTTTCCATCGACGACGACCTCCTCAAGATGGCCTGAACAAGTTGTTCGAGAGGTGGCGGGCCCGCTGCTGTGCCGGACGCGCGGCCCCCGGCGTTCACGCCGCCGTCGCCACGTTCGCTCGAGCGGCTGCTTCCTGGGCGCGTCTGAACAGTTCCGTCGCCAGTTCCCGAACGCTGTTGACTTCCCAGAACAGGTCGGGCTTCACCGTGAAGTCTTCGAACATCGCGTCCAGCTGGCATGCCAGGCCGACCGATTCGACCGAGTCGATGCCGAGGGAGGCGAACGACATGCTCGGCTCGATATCCTCGATGGGGATATCCGCCTCCTCGCTCAAAGCCTTCACCAACCAGTCTTCAATTTCCTGAATGCTGTTGAACTTCATTTCCAGTCCTCTCGATTGATGTGTCAGTACACGATCTCGAGCCGGTCGCTTTCCGGCAAGGCCTCGGTGCTGTGCTCGATGAAAGCGTCGAGCATGCGCTTGACGCTGTGGCTGTTGTCTTTGTGGATGTAGTGCGATCCACCGATCACCTGGAAGCCGACAAACTGCTTGAAGCGACCCAACACCCGGTGCGCCAGGCGCGGGTCGGCGATGTTGTCCCGCTCGCCGCTGAGCAGCATGATGGGTTTGTCGACCTTGTCGTACAGCGGGCTGATGTCGTGGGCCCAGAACTGCAACAGCTGGCGGGCGTAGTTGAGGATGCTGGCCTCGGCCACGAAAGGCGCCACCAGCAGCGGGCGGATGTTCCGGTTCACCATGCCCATCACACCCCTGACGTTGGCATTTAGCTTGTCGTCCTTGGTCTCGGACGTGATGTCGACGCCGGCGAAGAAGTGGCCCATGAATTCCTGGACCAGCTTGGTGAGCGCAGGATTGCGGTCCACCGCGCGGCACAGCGGCTCCATCTTCTTTTCATAGTCGGTGTCCATGTCCTCGCCGGCCACGCCCTTGAACGACGGCGTCAAACAGATCAGTTTGCCAACCCGTTCCGGCACGCGGGCCGCGACTTCCAGCGCGATCTTGCCGCCGGTGCACCAGCCCATCAGGTTGCAATCCCGCAGGCCCTCGGCTTCGAGAATCTGGCACGCGTCGCTGACGTGATGGTTCAACGTGAAGTTGCCGCGCATGCCGCCCTCGACCACCGAGGTGCCGCGAATCTCCCACAGGTAGACCCGGTAGTCGTCCAGCATCAGATTGAACAGCTCGGTCCAGAAATGCAGGCTCTGGCCGTAGGCGTTGATGATGAGGACGGGCCGCTCACCGCGCCCCCCGACGTAATAGGTGAGCACCTCGTTTTCGCCGGCCGGCAGCTCCCGCTTTTCGAACTGCGCCAGCGGCGATTCGAACAGCGTGGCGCGGCGGTCTTCGGCCTGGAATCGGGCGTAGTACACCTCCATCAGGTGACGTGCTTCGCTGCGCGAGATCGGCGTCGCACGGCGGCCCTCGAGATACCGGTCGGCATTGGTGGTGTCGAACTCGTAGTAGTTGCTGAAGTACTTTTCGTACTCCCCCATCTGCTTGCGCACCAGATGGTCGAGCGGCTCGAACTCGTCGATCGACGCCACGCGCTCGACCTTGATGCCCAGAACTTCTTCCATCTCGGTCAGCATCTGGTCCTGGGGCAGCTGCGTCTTGTTGACGATGTGGAAGATCTGGCCCACCGATTCCGGGTGGGCGGCGATGGTCGCCATCTGCTCGATGACGTCATCCACATGGATGAGGTTCATCGCCGAATGCGTGCTGGTGTTGACGAGCTTGATCGGATGCTTGGAAAGAAAGTTGGGGATCTTGCTTTCGATCTCGTTCTTGAGCTTGGCGCAGATCGTGATCAAGCCGTAGAAGCCGGTGTCGGTCTTGCCTTCATGGGTCTGCGAATGGCCCACGACGATGGAAGGACGGAAGATGCGGAAGGCCAGTCCCACTTCACGGCAACGGTCGCGCACCAGGTTCTCGGCCTGCCGTTTGGCCAGCTCGTACGAGGTGTCGGCGGTGTCCAGGCTTTCGTGGAAGACCTCGGTATTCAAGCCCACCTGATTGCCGGCCACGATGGCACTGCTCAGGTAATTGACGACCCGGGCGCCCGCGGCCAAGGCGACATCCAGCACGTTGGCGGTACCGACACAGATGCTCTTGCCAACATATTCCTTCAGCTTGAGGCTGAAGCGCAGCATCGCGGCGAAGTGCCACACCTCGTCCACCTTGATCCGGGCCAGCCCTTCGGGGGTGAGCCCGCAGGCCGGCTTTTCGATATCGGCGCGCAGGACCGTGCAGCGGGCCGTAAAGGCTTCATTCAGCCGCCCTATCTCATGGGCCTGCCCGGCATCCCTTGCCGCAGTCTCCAAGGCCTTGCGGATGCGCTGTTCCGCGTCGGCGCGCAAGGTGTCGCGGCCGAGGCACACGATTTGACCCGACCCTTGCAGCAACTCGCGCACCAGGAAGTGACTGCCCAGAAACCCCGAAGCGCCTGTTATCAACAATCTCTTGCTCATGAACGACTCCACTGTTCGGCTGCAGCGCGACACGTCAGGCCGCCGCGATATTGATCACGGGACGGCCCGACGGACTCCCGCTGGTGCTGGACTTGTGTCTGTTCCGGTGCTCCTGGACGATTTCCGCCGTTCGCGAGGAGGCGAGCACGGTCTGGATGATGGGGATGTACAGATGGAACTCGGTGTTCACCAAGATCTCGTCGCCGACGGTCTGAATCCAGCCCTTGTCGGTCAGCGTGGACCAGACCTCTGCCAGTTCCTCCCGGACGTCCGAACCGAAAATCGCCTTGTAGGTCGCGGTGTTGATCTTCATCTCTTGTAGCGACTGGAACAGGAACGACAACTTCACGTCCGCATCCGATCGGAAGTAATAGCCCGCGACCGGAATGAGGTCGCGGTCCAGCTTGTCGTAATAGTCTTTCAGCGCCCTGGAGTTGGCCGTCGTCCAGCTCTTGCCCGGCTCCGGATAGCCGTTCGCAAAGCTGATACCGGCATACCCCAGCCCCAACATTTCATGGCGGGACAAGATCTCGCCATCCTGCACCTCGAACACCTTGCGGAGGTTGTCTTCGAACTGGTACTCATGTGCGCGAACATTGTTCGAGCCGTTCTTCTGGATTTCAGGGCGCTCCCAGTCGTATATCGTGCGTTGCTGGAACCCCTGGCTCAGCAGAAACTCCCGGCCCACACGGTACATCTCGTGGACGACCTCTTTGGGCGGCAGCTTGTCGCGTTGCATCATCGCGAAGTCGCTGATGCCGCCGATGTTCAGTTCGTAATGCGTGATATGGCGAATGCCGGTGTTCACCAGATCCTGCAAATCGGTGACCATGCGCTCGACGGTCTGCTCTGGCCAGCCGAAGATCAGGTCGACGTTGAAGGCCAAATCGTATTTGTTGAAATACTCGATGGCATCGAAGATCTGGCGCCGCGTCTGGTTGCGGCCGCTGTAGTGGATCAGGTCGTCATTGATCTGCTGCACCCCCATGCTGACCCGATTGAAACCCGCCTCCTTGATTTCACGGATGCGCTCTTCTTTGTACAGCTGCGGAATCCCTTCCAGACTGATCTCGATGTCGCTGCGCAGGCCCCCGAAGGTCTTGTTCACGATGGCCATCAGGCGCGCGTACTGGTCCTCGCGCATCAGGTTGGGCGTGCCGCCGCCGACATACAACGAACTGATGTTGACGTCCGGGTTGAACGCCCGGTACATCTCGGCCTCTTTCTCCAGATAGTTGAGATAAGTTTCCATGCTGTCTTTGCCACGATAGCTTTCGGTGGGAAAGAGGCAGAACCCGCAATGGGGCGGATCGGTCGGAATGCAAAAGGGTATGCCAACGTACAGCCCGATGCTGCGGTTGGTTTGCTTGTTCAGATCCAAACGGTCTTTGCAATGTTGGGAGAAATCGATTTCTTCCTTGTTCCATTGCAAAGGTGAAGGGTGCGCGTGGAGCACCCGATTGACCTGAGGCCGGTTCAGTTCTTTCGCGATGATGCGGTGAACATTCTCGGCGGTCACCACTGGAATAGCATTCACGATCGTTCTCCCCTGAGGTGGGTGAAATTTGATGGAAACTTCAGGTCAATGTGCGATAGGAAAATTGGGTGCTCAACTGCTTGCGTTCGTAGAGACTGCGGGTGAGTCTGCGCTCGAGCTTGCCGCTCGACGTTCTCGGAATCTCGCCCTTTTTGACGAAGGCCAGCTCTGAAACGGTAATGCCATTTTCACGATGGACCTTTTTCGCCAGGGCTTCCGACAAGGTTGCAAACTCCTGATCGTCCTTGGTCCCCGCCACTTCGCAGACCACGCACACGCCTTCCCGGCCATCCTGTCGAAGGAAACCGAAGGCCACTGCCCGACGAATGTCGGCCTCGGCCAGGCTCTCGACGGTTGCTTCGATATCCTGCGGATAGTGGTTCACGCCGTTGATGATGATCATTTCCTTCGAACGGCCGGTAATGAAAAGATTGTCGTCAGGGTCCAGAAACCCGAGGTCTCCGGTTCGCAGGAAACCTCCTCCGTGCCCTCGCAATTCAGCATGGAACGCATGTTCTGTCTCATCCGGCAGCTGGTGGTACCCTTTGGCGACGCTGGCGCTGCGGACCCATATTTCGCCGATTTCGTTCGGATCCAGCTCATTGAATGTTTGCGGATCGACGATGCGGATGTCCTGTAGATCGCAGCGTCGGCCGGAGGCCACCAGGGAAATCACTGCGCCGTCGCGCGTGCCGCCCTCCTCCGACGCCACCTCCGCAGCGGCGCGGAACCGGCCCTCGCCAAGCGCCTTGTAGTCGGCTGGCGAGATGACAACACCGCCACCCCGCGGTGTACCTGTCGCCATCAGCGTGGTTTCGGCCATGCCGTAGGCCGGGGCGAAGACGTCGAGGTGGAAGCCACAGGGCTCGTACTCCTTGGCGAAACGCGTGAGGGTTTGGGCCCTGATCGGTTCGGCGCCGCACAGCGCAAAGACCAGCCTGGAAAGATCGATGTTTTGCTTGTCGACCCGCTTGGCAAACCGCCCGCACAATTCGTATGAAAAGTTGGGGCCGCCGGTATGCGTGGCGCCATAGGACGACAGCAGTTCCACCCAGCGCTGCGGTTTTTGCGCGAACGCGACGGGCGAGAACAAGACATGCGGGCGCCCGATGTAGATCGGGTAGTTCACCCCGGCCACCAAACCCATGTCGTGGAAAACAGGCAGCCAGACCAAGCCCAGATATCTTCCTTCGCGCCGGCCGTCCAGGTGGCGGTCGATCATCTGCAGGTTGTGCAGCAGGTTCTCATGCTCGACCAGCACGCCTTTCGGAGTGCCCGTCGAACCGGAGGTGTACTGAATGAAGGCGGTTCGGGCTCGGCGGGAACGAGGCATATCGCCCAGACTCGAGGGGGCAGCAGCGTCGGTGCGGTCGAGCAGGTCGGTGGCAATCAGGTCGATCGGCCCAAGGCCTTCCTCGTCGAGAAAGGCCTGCAGCGAAGCCAGCTTGCTCGAGTGCGTCAGGATGGCGGCCGGTTTGCAATCGAGGACGATACTTTTGATTTTTCGTCGCTCTTTCGGCGATTCCGGCGCGAACACATTGACCGCCGTCGCCCCGGCATAAAGGGCTCCGTAGTAGGCATCAACAAACTCCATGCAAGGCGGGTATGCCAGCAGGAAACACTCCTTCACCTCCGTCGCGGCGAGGTCGAGATATCGATGCAGCAACAGCGCCGCCACGTCGCGTGCTTTTTGATCGAGGCTCTCGTACGTCCGCAGCTGGTCTGCGAACTGGCCCAGCCCCAGATAGACGATGGCCACTTCCTGCGGATGGGTGCGGGCCCGGGCCGCCAATATCTCGGCGGTGGTGGCGGCCCCCGTCACCAAGGGCCGTACCGCCGTCAGGTTGGGCGAGGCTTCCAGCCTCGCGGCAACGTCAGAGGTGGTCAGGGTGTCCATCACGAGAGCACCTTCTTGAAGTGATAGAACACGATGTCCATCCGCTCCCGCAAATAAAAGCGGTGTGCTTCGTGGCGCTGCACGCCCGAATCCAGATGCAGTTCGTGGCACCCTTGGCTTTTGCCGTAAGCCGCGATCCAATCGAGCATGGCCTTGCCATAACCTTTCGACCGGTTGGTTTCCAGGCTCACCAGATCATCGATGTAGACAAATTTGCCCCAGGCCAGTGACGCAGAAATCCGAAACCCGGCGGCGCACACCAGCTGGCCGTCGTCGCTCAGCTGGGCCAGCCGCACCCCACGTGGAAACAATTCGGTCTGCACGAAGTGGACGAAGTTGTCCTCGCTGTATTGCGGGCGGAGTTGCTTCAGGACGGGATAGATCCGCAATATCTCGTCGTTGCTTTCAACCAGTCGAATTTCCATGCTTGATCCGATTCAGTGATGCTGCCGGCTGCGGTCAGGAGGCCCTGGCTCAACTGACCTCTTCCATGATGTGGGTGAGGTCCCTGACGGTTTCGACCGACCCTATACGCTTGATGTCGATCTTGTATTGGCTGTGCTTTTCCTGCAGATCGACGATCAACAGCATGAAGCGCAAGGAATCAAGACTGATATCTTCCAGCCGGTCGTCCGGTTGGATCTTCCGTTCCGACTCTCCGAGTTGACGCTCCAGGGCCTCGATCAACAACTGCGTTTTCGCATCTCCGTTCATGCTGCGCACCTCAATCTGCTGGTGTAAATTCGGTTGAAATTACCGGCCATAATCCGCTCGAGCTCCCCGGTGGAGAGTATCTTTTTCTCCTGGAGCGCGATGAACTCCTGCACCCACTTCTTCTGGTTGCCCAGCAGCCGATGGATCGGCCAATCCGTTCCGAACAGGAGTTTGTTGACGATGCCCTGTTTTTTGTGAAAGCTCATCAAGGCGTCGAATTCGCCGCGGCGCGCGGCCGCCTGAAAGCCCGAGACATCGAGAAAAATATTGGGCCGGTATTCGGCCAACACGGCCGCTTCCTGGTAATGGGTGGAGCCCGCATGGCCGAGGACGAAATTCACTTTCGGAAAACGTCGAGCCGCTTCGTCGATGCCTTCCGGGCGCGAGAAGCTGAAACTGAGGGACGGCGTTGTGGGCCCGATGTGCGACAACACCGGCACGCCGTACGCCTCACAAACTTCGTAGTACGGATACAGGCGCTCGTCGCTGGGGCTGAAGCCACACGGCGGGTACAGCTTCAGGCCTTCGAAGCCGAAGTCGCGTATCCCCGTCTGCAGCAGGTCCACCCCCGCCTGCCCGCGGCGCGGGTCCACCCCGGCATAGCAGATGAAGCGCCCCGGGTGGCGGTCGACCACCTCCTTGTGCAGACGGTAGATCTCGAGCATGTCGTCGAAGGGCTCGCCATAGACATACTTGAAATCGATGATCAGCAGTACCGAACGGCGGATGCCGGCGGCATCCATCTGCGAGATGTACTCATCGCACATCGGATCGTTGTTGATCTCGCGGAAGACGTTGGCGAGCACCTCGCGCTGGCGGACATTCATCGACAGCGCATTGGCTTCGATGTTCTCGATCCAGCCGTCGAAGAACTCGTCCGGGATGTACCGCGACGAGGCCACGTGCGCATGGCAATCAACGATGTCCACGCGCAAGCTCCTTGGCAATCTCCTGACGCAGCAGCTTGCCGGTCGGCGACTTCGGTACGCGGGGGATCATGATGACCTGGTCGGGGACGTGACGTTCACCCAGCGCGCCGCGGATCGTGTGCACCGCGTGTTCAGGGTCGTGACGCCCCTCTTCGATGAACAGCGCATAGGCCTCGCTGTTGTCCCTGAGGATCGGAACACCCGCCACGGTGCCGCTTTCGAACAAGGCCTCGACGTCCTCGAGATAGATCTTCTCGCCTCCGCGGATCACCATGTTCTTGGAACGTCCGCGAACGAACAAACAGCCGTCTTCGTCGAGGTAACCCAGGTCCCCGGTTCGCAGCCATCCGCCCTCGGCATACACCTGCGTGTGCTCCAGGTTCGAGCGGTAGTAGCCGTCGGCGATCACGGTGTCGCCCCTGACCTGGATCGCACCCACCGTGTGAGAAGGCAAAGGGATGTCGCCCTCATCGACAACGCGCAGCTCCACGACGGGCTTTCCGGCCGAGCCGAACTTGATCTGCCGGATGTCACTGATCGTGATGAAGCACACCGCCTCCGTCATCCCATAGCAGGGCACGAGCGGATGGCCGAGGTTCTCGGTGTACTGGCGTGCCAGTTCCGCCGTCAAAGGCGCCGCGCCGGACGTGGTGAACTGCAGCGCCGATTCGCGCAGCGCTCCGGCGAACTTGGACAGCACGTTGAAGATGATGGGCACCGCGCTGAAGGTGTTGACGCGGTGCTGGATCAACGCGTCGACCGTGCTGCTCAGATACTTCAACTCGAAGTTCGGCAACACCACACACTTCGTCGCGAGGATGAACGACGTCATCACGTCGCTGATCAAGGTGAAGGTGTGATAGCCCGGCAGGATGCTGGCCGTCACGGTGTCTGCGGTGTAGGGCAGATGCTGTATCGCCAGCCGCGCGTTGCCGACCACCATCGCCGGTTCCAGCCGCACCCCCTTCGGCACACCGGTGGAACCCGATGTGAAGAACACGAAGGCCGCTTGTACGTGCTCGGCCGATGCCGGCTCCGCCGCCGGCAAATCCGTCGGCAGCTCGTTCGTCGAGAGGATGGCGCAGTCGTGGCCCACCATCAGGGCCGGCGCATCCGTCACGATGAACGAGACCTCGGCATGTCGCAGATACGGTTCGAGCTCGTTCTCGCTGGCCGACGGGTTCAGGGGGATGACGTTCACGGCGAGCTGCGTGAGTGCCAAGGTCACCCGGATCAATTCGAATTTGTCATCGATGATCAGTGCGACCACGGGGCGTGTTTTGGTCGCAAAACGGTTTTGAAACCATTTCGCCAGCCCTCCCAGCTCTGCCGCGGTCGAGCGGCGGCTGGTAAGGCCATCCAGCAGTTCAAATTGACGGACTTCCGGCATCTTCAACCCCACCGTTTCCTGTCGCACATCATTTCCGATTGGTATCCGAAGCGTTCCGTTCCGGCTGCCATCACAGGCTCCTGTACCAGTCTTTGGTAAACGCCCGCACCACCTGCCGGTGGCCACCGCTGACGCCTTGGTCGAGCGCGGCCTGGACGATGGCTCGCAAATACGCGGTGTGAACACGGGCGCGCTTGAGATCGTCCAGGTCATATGACCCGCCTTCGCGCCGCATCAATCGGAGGTCGAACGTGCCGTACTGCTTGCTGTCGTTGACCCGCAGCCCCCCGGGAGAGCGGATGCTGTAGCGGACCTGGGCCAGTACGTGGCCTTGGTGGTGTTTGTCGGACCAGACCGCAATGTCGGACATTTTGGGCGGCACGTAGAAATGCCGATCGGCGGGCACCTGGTCGACCGGGCAATGACCGGGCGTGTAGTGCCAGCTGTTGAACGTCATCCGTCCAGCGATCGCGGTCAGAATCTTCTGATACGTCCCCTGCCCGCGCAGCAGCTGCTCCGCTTCCTCGCTGGCGAAGACCGCGCAGTAATAGTCGGTGGGCGGCATGCTGCACAGCTCCACGAATCTGTGCGTGCGGAACCATTCGGCCCACTGGACAAAGTCACGCAGGCCGCGGGTCATTCCGATATCCGACCTGGTTTCCTCCATCACGGATGAAACGATCAGCTGCAGCAACTGTTCATACGGCGTCAAACCGTTCGGAGCATCGGGTTCAGATTCGGGCATCTGTTTCACGACCGCCGCGAAATAATCACCGAGGCTTTCGAAATCGGTCACACCGACCTGATACCGCTGATTGATTTCGTCGCTGATGCGCTCAGGGAGACGCGCCAGTGAAATGTCCAGCTCACCGCGGCGCATGTAGTGTTCATGCTTGTTGAATGTCAGCCCGTTGACGAGGCGGAACGCGAAATATTCAGGCCGAATGCGGCGCCGGAGCGCGACGATGCGTTCGGGCAATTCAAACAGATCGACCGACTGATGCGGCTCACCCGACAACTGACACAAGTCGGCATACCGGGTGCGCAGCAGGCTCTCGACGACCCCGAGGTTCATCTGCTGGCCGTTGACCTCCTCGATCCGGATCCCTGCGGCCGCCAGCATGTAGATGGACGAGATCAGGCCCCGCTCGTTCAGGGACCACGCTTCCAAGGGCCTCTGCCGCAGGTCGGTGATCAGGTAGCCCGAAATCTTGATCGCGTTGCGGGCCAGCAGGTTGTTGTATTGATCGAAGTTGGTGAATGTCTCATCGTTGATGTAGAGCACCACGGGGTCGATGTGATCGACCGCAAATTCAACCCGGTCGATCACCGCCCTCAGGTCTTGGGCATATTCCTGCTCGAAGAATCGACGTGTCAATTCATGCTGATGGGCCCGGTCCTGCTGATCAAGCTCTTCGTGTGCGCGGTATGCTGCCGACTCGATCTGCGTCTTCGCGAAGGCGATGGTGTCCTTCGGGCAGGTTTTACCTTGGAACAGCCGCAAGCGGCCGTATCCCGTCACACCCAGATAAGTTGCCGCCGGCTCAAGCGCACCCAGACCTACGATACGGGGAAATATGGCTTGGCTTCCGCCGGTCTCGAGCAGCTGCCGCTCGACCAGGGTCAACATGTTGATGGCCTCGTCGCCCGCCACACGGCCGCCCAAGGTCAGCACGATATCCGCGGCCTGCGACAGATTGGTCGCTCTCTGCGCCTTCAACACAATTTCATGGAGCAGCTCATCAAAATCCCCGTTGGGCTCAACAGCGGTGGGTTGCGGAGAATGTAAATGTTGCGCAAGCATGCCATCCCCTATGCGCCCACCCTAAGGTGTCGCATTTCTATGCGGTATCCATGAATAAACACCTCGGCGGGCCTTACGGCGTCGCGTTCGGACGGTGCACTCGAGGTCGACGGAATTCCGGTGACCGGCACACCCGGACCTTGATTGCAACCATCAAAGTCCGCGGTGCGCGGTAATTCAGAGCGAGACCGTTAGAACGGTCGGAACTGTCGGGTCCTCCGGTGCTTTTTCTTCACCCAGGCAGAGTCCAGCTTTTTCTCGCCCGCGACCGTGTTTCCCCTAAGCGTAGGGGATGGGAAAGGGTCCTGTGGGAACCCTCGGCGGTCACTTAAACCGTCGTACCGACGCCATCTATACCGCTCGATGCGGCATACTAAATTGAAGCAGCCCAGCACCAAAAAGGTGTGGGTGGGTTATGCGGGCTCTGGTAAACCCTTAGAAATTTTGGCTCGGTTTATTTTTTTGTTCCTGCGCAGCTTAAACGCGACTGAAATTTCCGTGACCTAGCAGAAATATCAGCTTCTCGGGCGCCGCTATTGCCAACGAGCCAAGTGGTGGGTTTGGCTGATCTAGACCAGCGTCTCGTTCTGAGGCACGGGATGTCACGATTGCCCCGAGGAAAACGGCACCACGACCCCGGATTTCCACGCAGCGTCGATGCGCAAGATCGGTGGCAGGGCCTGTGAGAAGAGGCAGCTGCGGTGGTGAGCGGCCGTCGCCCTACTCGGGCTCGGTCCTGCCGCTGGACATCGCGACGCTCGCCACCGGTGTCGATGACGGTCTGCTGCTGAAGGAGGGAGGTGTGCCGACTGCCGGGACCGCGCGCCGCTCCAGCCAGCGTCCAGTTGACCCAAGCGATGGAAGCTGCCGAAACGGGCGCCGGAACGCCCGGGGTCTTGCAGCCTCCAGAGGGCAGCTGGCGGCGTCCGCTTGCACGCTGAACGCCATGTGAACGATATGACCCGCAGAGGGCCGGGCAGCCTGGTCCTACCCGATGGTCCGCCTTGCCTGCCCTGCCGTGCCGCACTGTGCGAGGTACGTCGACGGCTCTCGCGCCTTCAGCGTCGAGCCGCCTGGGCTAGCGTCAGTATTCGTCCGGCCCGGTGTAGCCGGGCGCGAGGTTTTCGAACTTGGTCAGCGGCTTCAGGAAGGCCAGCTTGACGGTACCCACCGGGCCATTACGCTGCTTGCCGATGATGATCTCGGACACGCCCGGCTCCTTGCACGCCTCTTTGGTGTAGTACTCGTCGCGGTAGATGAACATGATGACGTCGGCGTCCTGTTCAATGGCGCCGGACTCGCGCAAGTCACTCATCATTGGGCGCTTGTCGGTGCGCGTCTCGACACTGCGGTTGAGCTGCGACAGCGCGATCACCGGGCAACGCAACTCCTTGGCCAAGGCCTTCAGGCCCCGCGAGATCTCACCGATGACGGTCGCGCGGTTCTCTTCGCTGCCGCCGCCGTTGCCGCTCATCAGCTGCAGGTAGTCGATGATGATCAGGCCCAGCTGACCACATTGGCGTGCCTGCCGCCGCGCCCGCGCCCGCAGCTCGGTCGGGCTCAGGCCCGGCGTCTCGTCGATGAAGATGCTGGCGTTGCGCAGCTTCTCGACGGCCTCTGACAGGCGCGACCATTCGTCGTCCCGCAGCGAACCGGTGCGCAGATGCGATTGGTCGATACGCCCCAGCGAGCCCACCACCCGCAGCGCGAGCTGGGCAGCCCCCATTTCCATCGAGAACACCACCACGGGCAGGCCTTCGCTGACCGCGACATGCTCGCCGATGTTGAGCGCGAAGGCGGTCTTGCCCATCGAGGGACGCGCCGCCAGGATGATCAGATCGCCGGGCTGCAGGCCGGCCGTCATGCGGTCCAGGTCGAAGAAGCCGGTGCGCACGCCGGTGACATCTTCGGCGCCGTTCTCGGCCAGCTCCTGCACCCGGTCCAGCAGGTCGACGACCAGCGAGTCCATCGAGTGGAAGCCCTGCTTGGACCGCGAGCCTTCTTCACCGATCTTGAAGATCTTGCCTTCCGCCTCGTCGAGGATGGCCGACACGGGCCGGCCCTGGGGGTTGAAGGCGGCCGTCGCGATCTCGTCGCTCGCGCTGACCAGCTTGCGCAGCACAGCCCGCTCGCGGACGATCTCGGCATAGCGGCCCAGGTTGGCCGCGCTCGGCACACTCTGCGCGAGCGCGTTGAGATACGCCAGCCCACCGCACTCGTCGGCCTTGCCCAGGCTTTGCAGCTGCTCGTACACCGTGATGACGTCCGCCGGCTTGCTGGCGTTGATCAGCCCCGCGATGGCGGCATAGATCAAACGGTGCTCGAAGCGATAGAAGTCCGCATCGCTGAGCATGTCGCCGGCCCGGTCCCATGCGGCGTTGTCGATCAGCAGCCCGCCCAGCACACTTTGTTCGGCCTCGATCGAGTGCGGAGGGATGCGCAAGCGCGCCACTTCGTCGTCGGCAGCGCGAGGCCGATCGGCGAAATCAGAACCTGACAGTATCGCGGACATAGGCGGCAATGATAGGACCCGACCCGGGCCGGGACCAGTCCACAAGTCTGTGGAAAAGCGGTGGATCGCCTGGGGATCTCGGGGGATAACCCGGCGCCAGAATAGAAAAAGCCGGCCCGAGGACCGGCTTTCGTGCACTGTTGAAACAGTGCTGCAGGATGCGCGACGTTCAGTCGTTCGCGGCCACCACGGCGACCGTGATGTCGACCACCACGTCGGTGTGCAGCGCCACCGAGACGGGGTGCTCGCCGACGGTCTTGAGCGGACCGTTGGGCAGGCGCACTTGCGATTTGTTCACTTCGAAACCTTGTGCCTTCAGGCCTTCGGCGATGTCGAAGTTGGTGACGGAGCCGAACAAGCGGCCATCGACACCAGCCTTCTGGGCCACTTGCACGGTCTTGCCATTGAGCTTTTCAGCCTGGGCTTGCGCCGCGCCGAGCTTCTCGCCGGCCACACGTTCGAGTTCAGCACGCTTGGCTTCGAATTCCTTGATCGCACCTTCGGTGGCACGGCGGGCCGAACCGGTGGGGATCAGGAAGTTGCGAGCGTAGCCGTCCTTGACCTTGACGACGTCACCCAGGTTGCCCAGGTTGGCCACTTTTTCGAGCAGGATCACTTGCATGTCTCGGCTCCTCAGACCTTGTGCTGGTCGCTGTACGGCAGCATGGCCAGGAAACGGGCACGCTTGATCGCGGTGGACAACTGGCGCTGGTAGATCGCCCGGGTGCCGGTCAGGCGGGCCGGGATGATCTTGCCGTTTTCACCGATGAAGTCGCGCAGGATGTCGACATCCTTGTAGTCGATCTCTTCGACGCCGGCGACGGTGAAGCGGCAGAAGCGCTTGCGCTTGAACAGCAGCGATTGCTGGTTGCGCTTGCCTTTGCGATCCTTGGAAAACTTACCACGGGGTGGGGGCATGATGACCTCCTTCTAAATCTATCGATCCGAATACAAAACGAACTAGAGCAGCTCGCGAGAAGTGCAGCACCGTCTAGAGAAGCTCGGTGATGTGCAGCACGACACCTCGACCGTTGCGCTGAGAAGCCAGGAAACCGGCGAATTGCTGGGGCACGCCCAGTTCCACCTGGTTCACACGCTGCGCCAGCGGCCCGATCACCACCGCTTTGAGCTCCAGCCGGAGCTTGCGGGGATGGCCGGCTTCGGTGACCGTCGATTCGTGCTCGAGGCGCAAATCGAGGGCGGGAAGCCCGGCGGGCGTGTAGCGCATCGCCCCTCGCTCGATCACCGCCGCCTGCAGAACCATGCGGTTCATGCGGCAGCCTCAGGGCAACCGTGAGGTGTGAACGTCAGGCTGCCGTTTCCTGTTGAGACTTCTTCGCCTCTTCCTTTTCGACCAGCTTCATCATCACCGACGGAGCGGTCTCGGCCTTGCTCCTCTGCACCGTCAGGTGACGCAGCACCGCGTCGTTGAAGCGGAAACCGGTTTCCAGCTCCTCGAGCGTTTCTTTGCTGCACTCGATGTTGATGCAGATGTAATGGGCTTTCGCGAGCTTCTGGATCATGTAGGCCAGCTGGCGGCGGCCCCAGTCTTCCACGCGGTGGACTTTGCCACCGGCGGCGGTCACGACGCCTTTGTAGCGCTCGACCATCGCGTTGACCTGCTCGCTTTGATCCGGATGGATCAGCAGAATGATTTCATAGTGACGCATGAGACTCCTTCAGTCCTTCTGGATTCCACAGGGAAGCCGCCCCGGGCGTCGATTCGGCAAAACGGCGCTCGCCACCCCGGTTGAGGGCCGGGGAGCCGTCGGCGGGAGGCCCCGCAAACGGCATGACTAGCGCGCACCGAAACCGGGTGCGGCAAGGAAAGCCGGCGAGTATAGCACTTCTGAAGAAAGAAAAGGGCCCGCCGGGTGGGCGAGCCCTTCGGCGCCGCGCGGGCCGCGGCGCAGGCGACCGGTGCGGCTCAGCGCAACCCGACCGGGCGCAGATTGGGATAGCGCACGTGCTCGACGAAGTCTTGCACTTCGCGGCGCGGCGGCGGCGTCAGCAGGCTGACGATGACCGTCACGGCAAAGCCGACCGGCACGCCGAACACGCCCGCCGAGATCGGCTGGATGCCGAACCACAGTTCCGGCGGCGAGGTGACGTCGAACACCGTGCGCAACCAGGGCTGGTTGTGCACCATGTAGTAGATCGTCACCCCCAGGCCCGTCACCATGCCCAGCACCGCGCCCGCTGCCGAAGCGCGCTTCCAGAAAATGCCGAGCACCAGCACCGGGAAGAAGGCGGACGCCGCGAACGAGAAGGCTGCCGAAACCAGGAACAGGATGTCGGCCGGCTTCTGGGCCGCCACATACGCGGCGCACAGTGCCACCACCAACAGCAGGATCTTGGAGATCATCACGCGGCGCGAGGTGGGTGCGTTCGGGTCGATCATCTTGTAGTAGAGGTCGTGCGACAACGCGTTGGCGATCGTCAGCAGCAGCCCGTCGGCGGTCGACAAGGCCGCCGCCAGACCGCCCGCGGCCACCATGCCGGAGATGACGTACGGCAGCCCGCCGATCTCGGGTGTGGCCAGCACGACGATGTCGCCGCCGATCTTCAGCTCGCCCAGTTGCAGAATGCCGTCCTTGTTGACGTCAGTGACGGACAGCAAGGACGGGTCGACCTTGGCCCATTGCGACACCCAGGTGGGCAACTGGTCGAACGGCGTGCCGACCACCATGGTGAACACCTCGTACTTCACCAGCACCGCCAGGGCCGGGGCGGTGAAGTACAGCAGGAAGATGAAGAACAGCGACCAGGTCACCGATTCACGCGCCTCTTTCACCGAGGGCGTGGTGTAGTACCGCATCAGGATGTGCGGCAACGCCGCGGTGCCGACCATCAGACAGAACACCAACGCGAGGAAGTTGCGCCGCGAATCGTCGAACGCCGCCTGCGCCTTGGCGTCGCCCCGCGGATCGCCGGCGTAGATCTGCCCGTGCGCCGGCATGCCCCCCAGCGGCTTGGCCCGCGCCTCGGCAGCCGCCTTCTCCTTGGTGTAGAGCTCCTTCGCGTCGGCCTCGTTCGGCGGCAGCGAGGCGACCGCCTTTTCGGCCGCCTGAATTTCGTGCAGCGGCGCGTTCTCGGTCCGCAGTCGGGCCACGGCCAGCTGCGCCGCAGCCTGGTCGGAGGCCATCGCGGCGGGCACGTCCTTGAGCTTGGCGTCGGCCGCGGCAGCACGCTGCTTGAAGATCTCGATGACCTCGAGTTCTTTCGGGTCCTGCTGCAGCTCTTTCTCCCTGGCGCTCACCTTCTCCATTTGCGCGCCGTAGACGAGCTGCGGGATCGGCACGTCGGTCTGCTTCACCGACAGCCAGACCACCGGCACCATGTAGGCGATGATCAGGATGATGTATTGGGCAACCTGGGTCCACGTCACCGCCCGCATGCCGCCGAGGAATGAACACACGAGAATGCCGCCCAACCCGACGAAGATGCCGATCTCGAACGCCAGCCCCGACAGGCGGGAGGTGATCAACCCCACACCATAGATCTGCGCGACGACATAGGTGAACGAGCACAGGATGGCGGCGAAGATGCCGATGAAACGTGCCAGGTTGCCGCCATAGCGGGCGCCCAGGAAGTCGGGAATCGTGAACTGGCCGAACTTGCGCAAATAGGGCGCGAGGAACAGGGCCACCAGGCAATAGCCGCCGGTCCAGCCCATGATGAAGGCCAGCCCGTTGTAGCCGGTCAGGTAGAGCGTGCCGGCCATGCCGATGAAGGAGGCGGCGGACATCCAGTCGGCCCCGGTCGCCATGCCGTTGTACATCGCGGGCACCCGCCGCCCGGCGACGTAGTACTCGCCTGCGTCCGTCGTGCGGCTCATGATGCCGATCGCGGCGTACAACGCGACGGTGGCCAACAGGAAGATAAAGCCGATCCAGTTGCGCGGCAGTCCGACCTGCTCCAGCAAGGCCAGCCCAATGATGAAGACGATAAAACCGCCGGTGTACCAACCGTAGACCTTGTGCAGCTGGCGGCGGAAGGCAGCGTTCGCGGTGGCGGAGGCCGACAGCCGCTTCGGAGATGTGGGATGGATGGCAGCCATGGTCATTCCTCCTCGGCCACGCCGTGTTCTTGATCCAGCCGGTTCATGTAGCGAGCGTAGTACCCGATGATGGCCACGTAGACCACCAACGCCCCCTGGGCACCTACCCAGAAGCTGAACGGCCAGCCGAAAAAGTTGAAGTCGAGCTCACGCGCGAAATAGCCGATCACGAAGGTCACCACGAACCAGATGGCCAGCAACAAGGCTGTCACCCTCAGGTTCTTGCGCCAGTACTCTTCGTGCTTGCGTGTCAATTGCATGTCTTTGCTCTCCCTAAAAGCCAGCCCCGGGCGCAGCCCGAGGTACCAAGAGCGGCCGGCTCGCCCGATGTTCGAGCGCGCCACCCGGCTGCCCCACACAGTGCCCCCGCCCCTCCCCCCGGAGCTAGAGCACCGAATCGATCACACCGCCAGACCCGTTTCGCGCTCGAGTTGCGCCGCCACCTTGGGCTCAAAACCCTTCAGGTGACGAATGATCTGGATCGCCTCGTCCGGCCGCCGCCGCTCGAGATGGACCCGTGCCAGCTGGTACCAGCCGTATGGGCTCATCGGCTGCAATTCGGTGTTGCGCTTGAGGGCAACGGCCGCCTCTTCGAAACGATGGGCGCGGATCAGGACCAGGCCGAGGCCGTACCACGCTCGATCCAGGTGCGGGTCCAGCTCGACGGCCTGCCGAAAACAGGTCTCGGCCTCGTCGTATTGACCGCCCTCCTCGAGCAGGAACGCCAGGTTGAACCAATGGTTCGCCCCGCTCCGCGGGTGTAAACGTGTGAGTTCGCGCAGGTCGCGCAGGGCGGCGGCGCGGTCGCCGGTGGCAGCGAACAAATGGCCGCGCCCGGCCAGTGCGAAAACGTCGCCCGGCCAGCGCGACAGCATCCGGTCGAACGCCCGCCGGGCGGCGCTGGAGGCGCCGAAGGCCAGGCACAGCAAGGCACGGTATTTGAGCAGTCGGTGGGCGAGCACGCCCGTGCGATCTGCCGGCGCACCAGGTGTCAGCGGCATAGCTGCACCCCGATTTCGACACACAGGCTGACCTTGGCGAGGGTCGCGGCCACCCAGGTCAGCACCAGCAGCAGGAAGGCCACGAGCGGCAAGTGCGCGTCGAGCACGGCGCGCGGGCTGAGCAGACGCGCGAGCTTCACGAAGGGCCGCGTGAGCACGGACAGCAGCTGGTAGAACACATTGGCCTCGCGGTGGGGCCCGGCGAGCAGGCCCAGCAACCATTGCCCGGCCAGCGACAGCAAGGCGATCTCGGCCACCAACTTGATCGCGGACACCACCAGCAGCATCTGACACCCTTCCTCACATGCGATCTGGACAGATTCGGTTCGGTATTGCAGCGTTCTGCGTCGTGTCGACACCGATAAAAGCAATCCCGATCAGGACTTGCCTCGCGAGTCTAAAAGACAAGCGGCTCCCGAAGGAGCCGCTTGTCGAGCGATCAGGTAGATCTGACAGGGATCAGCGCTGTGCCAGGCGTTGCCAAGTGTTTACAACGGTGTCGGGGTTCAACGACATGGAGACGATCCCTTCGTCGGCCAGCCACTCGGCGAAATCGGCATGGTCGCTGGGACCCTGGCCGCAAATGCCGACGTATTTGCCCACCGCGCGGCAGGCAGCGATCGCCCGCGAGATCATCGCCTTCACCGCCGGGTCGCGTTCGTCGAAGTCTTGCGCGAGCAGTTCGAGGCCGGAGTCGCGGTCGAGCCCGAGGGTCAGCTGCGTCAAGTCGTTCGATCCGATCGACATGCCGTCGAAGTACTCGAGGAACTGCTCGGCCAGGATGGCGTTGCTCGGCACCTCGCACATCATGATGACCTTGAGGTTGTCCTTGCCGCGTGGCAAACCATGCTCGGCCAGCATCTGGATGACCCGCTCGGCCTGCTTCAAGGTGCGGACGAAGGGCACCATGATCTCGACGTTGTCGAGGCCCATGTCGTTGCGCACGCGCTTCAGCGCTTCACACTCCATCGCGAAGGCTTCGGCGAACTCGGTGCTGACATAGCGCGAGGCACCGCGGAAGCCCAGCATCGGGTTCTCTTCCTCGGGCTCGTAGCGCGAACCACCGATCAGCTTGCGGTACTCGTTCGACTTGAAGTCGGACAGGCGCACGATCACCGGCTTGGGCCAGAACGCCGCGGCGATGGTGCCGATGCCTTCGGCCAGCTTGTCGACATAGAAGGCGCGCGGCGAGGCGTGACCGCGGGCCACCGACTCGACCGCCTTCTTCAGGTCGGCGTCGACATTGGGATAGTCGAGGATGGCCTTCGGATGCACGCCGATGTTGTTGTTGATGATGAACTCGAGGCGCGCCAGGCCGACGCCAGAGTTGGGCATCTGGGCGAAGTCGAAGGCGAGCTGCGGGTTGCCCACGTTCATCATGATCTTGATCGGGCAGTACGGCATCTCGCCACGCTGCACCTCGGTGACCTCGGTCTCGAGCAGGCCGTCGTAGATGTAGCCGGTGTCGCCCTCCGAGCAGGCCACCGTCACCAGCGCGCCATCCTTCAGCACGTCGGTGGCGTCGCCGCAGCCCACCACAGCGGGAATGCCGAGTTCGCGCGCGATGATGGCCGCATGGCAGGTGCGCCCGCCGCGGTTGGTGACGATGGCGCTGGCGCGTTTCATCACCGGCTCCCAGTTGGGGTCGGTCATGTCGGTCACCAGCACGTCGCCGGGCTGCACACGGTCCATCTCGCTGATCGAGTGCACCAGGCGCACGGGGCCGGTGCCGATCTTCTGGCCTATGGCGCGGCCCTCGGCCAGCACGGTGCCCTGCCCCTTCAGCTTGTAGCGCTGCTCGACCTTGCCCTCGGACTGGCTCTTCACCGTCTCGGGGCGCGCCTGCAGGATGTACAGCTTGCCGTCTTCGCCGTCCTTGCCCCACTCGATGTCCATCGGACGGCCGTAGTGCTGCTCGATGATCAGCGCGTATTTGGCCAGCTCGATGACGTCGGCGTCGCTCAGCGAATAACGGTTGCGCAGCTCCGGCGCGGTGTTGACCGTGCGCACCAGCTTGCCGGCGGAGGCCCGCTCCTCGGGGCTGGCGAACTCCATCTTGATCAGCTTGGAGCCGAGGTTGCGGCGGATGATGGGCAGCTTGCCGTTCTTCAGCGCCGGCTTGTGGACGTAGAACTCGTCGGGGTTGACCGCGCCCTGCACCACCGTCTCACCCAGGCCGTAGCTCGAGGTGATGAACACGACGTCCTTGAAGCCCGATTCGGTGTCGATCGTGAACATCACGCCGGCGGCGCCCAGATCGGAACGCACCATGCGCTGGATGCCGGCCGACAAGGCCACGTCGCTGTGCGCGAAACCCTTGTGCACGCGGTAGCTGATGGCCCGGTCGTTGTAGAGCGACGCGAACACTTCCTTGATCTTGTGCAGCACGTCTTCGATGCCGACGACGTTCAGGAAGGTCTCCTGCTGGCCCGCGAAGGAGGCGTCCGGCAGGTCTTCGGCGGTGGCCGACGAGCGGACGGCGAACGACGCGCCCGGGTTTTCGTGCGTGAGCTTGACGAATTCGGTGCGGATCGCGTCTTCCAGCGCCGGCGGGAGCGGGGTGTCGACCACCCACTGGCGGATCTGCGCGCCGGCCTCGGCCAGCGCGCGCACGTCTTCGGTGTCGAGCTTGGACAGCGTGGCGTTGATCTTGGCCGCCAGGCCGCTTTGCGCCAGGAACTCGCGGAACGCGTGGGCCGTGGTCGCAAAGCCACCCGGCACCCGCACGCCGGACGCCGCCAGTTGACTGATCATCTCGCCGAGGGAGGCGTTTTTGCCGCCGACCGACTCGACGTCGGTCATCCTCAGGTTTTCAAACGGTACGACCAGGGCGGTCGCCAGTGAGGTGGATGACATGGGAAAGCTCCGTGATGTTGAGAAACCGGTGCTCCCGTGTCCGCCCGCGGCGCGCGATCGGCGGCGTATCGCGCTGGGGCGTCCAGCCCCGCCGGCACGGCGGAGCCCGTCCGGCCAGCCTCGCCGAAGGCGGCAGCGGCAGGGACGGGTGCGCACACGCCGATCCACTTTGTGGATTCTGGTTGGTGTGGTGGGGTGCGCATGGACGGATGACGAGGGATATTTCTCGGAATTCTACCGGGGCTTTTAACATTCAGTTCTGAACAAAGCTAAACAATCTGATTCATGACGACCCGCACCGTATTCTTCGTCTCCGACGGCACCGGCATCACGGCCGAAACCTTCGGCAATTCGATCCTGAAGCAGTTCGCGATCCAGCCGCGCCACGTCCGCATGCCGTTCATCGACTCGGTCGAGAAGGCCGAGCAGGCGGTCGACAAGATCAACCGGACGGCCGAAGCCGAGGGCCGCAAGCCGGTCGTCTTCACGACGCTGGTCGACGAGGAAGTGCTCGCTATTGTGAAAAGCGGCTGCAAGGGCCTGGTGCTTGACATGTTCATGACCTTCGTCGAGCCGCTCGAAGCGGAGTTCGGAATGAAGTCCAACCACCGGGTGGGCCGCTTCTCCGACATCGCGAAGAGCCAGGAGTATCACAACCGCATCGAGGCCATCAATTTCTCGCTCGCCCACGACGACGGGCAGTCGGCCAAGAACCTCGAAGAGGCCGACGTGATCCTGGTCGGCGTGAGCCGCAGCGGCAAGACGCCCACCTCGCTGTACCTGGCCATGCAGCACGGGGTGAAGGCGGCGAACTACCCGCTGATTCCGGAAGACTTCGAGCGTGACTGCATGCCGTCGTCGCTGGTGCCGCACAAGGGCAAATGTTTCGGGCTGACCATCGCGCCCGACCGGCTGGCCGAGATCCGCAACGAACGCCGCCCCGGTAGCAAATACGCCAGCCTCGAGAACTGCCGCTACGAGGTCAGCGCCGCCGAGTCGCTGATGCGTCGCGAGGGCATTTCGTGGCTGTCGTCGACGCACAAGTCGATCGAGGAGATCGCCACCACCATCCTGCGCGACATCCGGCCGGACCGGCTGATTTATTGAGGTGTGGCCGCCTCGCCCAACGGGGCGACGGCGGCAGCTTCAGGCCGCGGGGCGCTGGCGCAGGGATTCGTAGAGGCAGATCGCGGCGGCGGCCGCCACATTGAGCGATTCCTCGCCCCCCGGCTGCGGAATCCGCACCGTCAGCGCGCAACGCGCCAGCAACTCCGCCTCGATCCCCTGCCCTTCGTGCCCGAGCACCCAGGCGCAGGGTGACGGCAGCGCCGTCTGGTGCAGTTCTGCCGGCGTGTGCGAGCTGGTGCCGACCAGCGGCACGCCCAGGCGGTCGAGATCGGCGAGCGTGGCCTGCTCGACGAGGTGCAGCCCGAAATGCGCCCCCATGCCGGCCCGCAGCACCTTGGGCGACCACAGCGCGACGGTGCCCTTGAGCGCGACGATCTGGCGCACGCCGAGCGCGGCCGCGCTGCGCAGCACCGAGCCTGCATTGCCGGCATCTTGCAGCCGGTCGAGCACCACGGTCGCCACACCCGGCAGCACCGCGGCGCCTTCGTCGAGCGGCAGCAAGTAACCGCAGCCGGTCGGCGACTCGAGCCCGCTGAACGCCTTGAACAGCGCATCCGGCACCACCGCCACGCGCGGTGCGCCCCGCGCCAGCGCCCGCAAGGCCGGCTGCTCCCAGGCCGACTGCGAGAACACGCCCTGCCGCACTGGCACGTTGCGCGTCAGACAGGCGGCACACAAATGGTCGCCCTCGACCCAAATCTCGCCCAGCTTGCGGTAAGCCGCCGGATCTTGCGCCAACTTGCGCAGTTTGAGCAGCAGCGGGTTGTCGCGCGACGTGATCTGCAGCGGCTGGATCGTCATGCCGGCGGGTCCAGCACCGCCCGCACCGGGGCAAAGCTGCGGCGGTGGGCAAGGCAGGCCCCGTGGGCCTGCAGCGCGGCCAGATGGTCGGGTGTCGAATAGCCCTTGTGCTCATCAAAACCGTACTGCGGATGCAGCTCGTGCAGCTGCAAACACAGCCGGTCGCGATGCACCTTGGCCAAAATGGACGCCGCCGAGATGGCCGGCACCTTGGCGTCGCCCTGCACGATGGCCTCGGCCGCCACCTTCAGCACCGGCAGGCGGTTGCCATCGACCAGCACCTTGGCCGGCTTCAGCCGCAGACCTTCGACCGCACGGCGCATCGCCAGCATGGTGGCCTGCAAGATGTTGAGGCGGTCGATCTCCTCGACGCTGGCCTCGGCGATCGCGTAGCACAAGGCCTTGGCGCGGATCTCTTCGAACAGCCGCTCCCGGGTGCGCTCGGTGAGCTGCTTGGAGTCGGCCAGCCCCTGGATGGGCTGCGCGTCGTCGAGGATGACCGCGGCGGCCACGACCGGGCCCGCCAGCGGCCCACGGCCCGCCTCGTCGACGCCGGCCATCAGGCCTTGCACTTCCCAAGTCAGGGGCAGTTGTTCAGGCTTGGAGGATTTTCGCGATCGCATCGGTGGCAGCCTGCGCGGTGTTGCAGCGCAAACGGTGGTGCAGTTCGAGAAAACGTTGCTCGACCGCGCGGCAGCGGGCCGGCTGGTCCAGCCAGGCGAGCGTGGCGTCGGCCAGCGCCGCCGGCGTCGCGTGATGCTGCAGCAACTCGGGGACGACAAAGTCCTCGCACAGGATGTTGGGCAGCCCCACCCACGGCAAATAGCCCATGCGCTTCATCATCTGCCAGCTCAACCAGTGCATGTTGTAGGTGATGACCATCGGCCGCTTGAACAGCGCGGCCTCCAACGTCGCGGTGCCGCTTGCGATCAGCGTCACGTCGCACGCCGCCAGCACCTCGTGCGAGCGCCCTTCGACCAGCGTGACCTCCACCTGCCCTGCATAAGGGGCGGCGGCCGCGTCGACCATGGTACGCAGCCCCGGCACCACCGGCAAGACGAAACGCAGCCCGGGTCGGCGCCGCTGCAGCTCGGCGGCTGCGGCATACAGGCTGGGCGCGATGTACTGCACCTCGCTGCGGCGGCTGCCGGGCAACAGCGCCACGACGGTGTCGTCAGGCGCCAGTTGCAAGGTGGCACGGGCCTGCGCGCGTGGCACTTCGAGCGGGATCGCGTCGGCCAGCGGGTGGCCGACGTAGCTCGCGGCGATGCCGTGCTTCTGCAGCAGCGCCGGCTCGAACGGAAACAAACACAGCACGTGGTCGGCCGCCCGGCGGATTTTCTCGATGCGCTTGCCGCGCCAGGCCCAGATCGACGGGCAGACGAAATGAACGCTCTTGATCCCGGCCGCCCGCAGCTTTTCTTCCAGGCCGAGGTTGAAGTCGGGCGCGTCGACGCCGATGAAGACGTCGGGCCGCTCGGCCAACAAGCGCTCGCCCAGCTGGCGCCGGATGCCGGCGATTTCGCGGTAGTGCCGCAGCACCTCGACATAACCTCGCACCGCCAGCTTCTCGTGCGGCCACCAGGCCTCGAAACCGTGCTCGGCCATGCGGGGGCCGCCGATGCCCTGCGCCTGCAACGCGGGCCAGCGCGCACGCAGCCCGCCCATCATCAGGCCGGCCAGCAGATCGCCGGAGGCTTCACCGGCCACCAGGGCCAGCCGCGGTGCGGGCAACATCGGGCGGACGAACGGGGTCAGCGGACGATGCCGCGCGTGGATTCGGCCAGGAAGCGGGACATCATCTCGATGTCGCCGCTGGCCTCGGGGTACTCGGCCGTCAACGCCGAGATCTGCGACTTGGCGTCTTCGAAGGTCAGCCCCTGGCGGTACAGCAGCCGGTACATCTGCTTGACCGCGCTGATGCGCTGAGCGGAAAAACCGCGCCGGCGCAAACCTTCGGCGTTGATGCCGCTGGCTTCGGCGCTGTCGCCGTCGGCCATGACGAAGGGCGGCAGGTCTTGCAGCACGACGCTGCCGACGGCCGTCATCGCATGCGCGCCGATCTTGACGAACTGGTGCACGCCCGACATGCCGCCCAGCGTGACCCAGTCGCCCACCACCACGTGCCCCCCCAGCTGGGTGCCGTTGGCGATGGTGATGCGGTTGCCGAGGTGGCAGTCGTGCGCCACATGCACATAGGCCATGATCCAGTTGTCATCGCCGATGCTCGTGACACCGCCGTCTTGCACCGTGCCGACGTTGAGCGTGCAGCCCTCGCGGAACACGTTGCGGTCGCCGATGCGCAATTCGGTCGGCTCGCCGGCGTATTTCTTGTCTTGCGGCACCGCCCCGACCGAGCAGAACTGGAAGATGCGGTTGTCGCGGCCGATGCTGGTGTGGCCCTCGATCACGACGTGGGGCGCCACCGAGGTGCCCTCGTCGATGCGCACGTCGGGGCCGATGACGGCATAGGCGCCAACGGTGACCGAAGCCGCCAGCTCGGCCTTCGGGTCGACGACTGCGGTGGGATGAATGATCGCCATCGCCGCCTCCCGTTCAGTCCTCGACGATGCGCATGGTGCACATCAGGTCGGCTTCCACCGCCAGCTCGCCGTCGACACTGGCCTTGCAGTTGAACTTGTAGATGCCACCGCGGGCGCGATCCAGCCCGACTTCGAGGATCAGCTGATCACCCGGCTCGACGGGACGCTTGAAACGCGCACCGTCGATGCCGACGAAGTAATAGACCGCGCGCGGGTCGAGGTCGCGCCCGTCGGCGCTGAACGCGAGCAGCGCCGAGGCCTGGGCGAGCGCTTCGAGCATCAGCACGCCCGGCATCACCGGGCGATTGGGGAAGTGCCCCATGAAAAAGGGCTCGTTGATGGTGACGTTCTTCAGCGCCTTGATGCGCTTGCCGTCCTCGACCTCCAGCACCCGGTCGACCAGCAGGATCGGGTAACGGTGCGGGAGCTTTTTCAGTATGGTGTGAATGTCCATGCTCATGGCATCAATTTCTTTTCCAGCGCGCGGATGCGCTCCCGCAGTGTGTGCAACTGCCGCAAGGTCGCCGCGTTCTTTTCCCAGGACTTATTGTCGTCGATGGGGAACACGCCGCTGTACAGGCCCGGCTGCAGGATGGAGCGCGTCACGAGCGACATCGACGACACATGCACATGGTCGGCCAGCGTCAGATGCCCGAGGATGCCCGCGCCACCGCCCACCGTGCAATGCGCGCCGATACGCGCGCTGCCCGCCACGCCGACGCAGCCGGCCATCGCGGTGTGAGCACCGATGTGCACGTTGTGGGCGATCTGCACCAGGTTGTCGAGCTTGACGCCGTCTTCGATCACGGTGTCGTCCAGCGCGCCACGGTCGATGCAGCTGTTGGCGCCGATCTCGACGTCGTCACCGATACGGACCTTGCCCAGTTGCTCGATCTTGACCCATTGCCCCTGATGAGGCGCAAACCCGAAGCCGTCGGCGCCGATCACGACGCCCGAATGCACGATGCCGCGCGCGCCGATGCTGCAGCCGTGCAGCAGCGACACGCGTGGCGCCAGCCGGGTCGAATGGCCCACCCGGGCGCCCTGCCCGATGACGCAGTGCGAACCGATCACCGCGTGGTCTTCGATGACCGCGTCGTCCTCGACCACGACGAAGGCCTCGATGCGCACCTCGCGGCCGATACGGGCCGTCGGCGCCACCACCGCGCTCGGATGGATGCCGGCCGGCGGCGCCGGCCGTTCACGTCGCGCCCACCACTGGGTCAGCCGCGCGAAGTAGAGGTAGGGGTCGTCGGTGACGATGGCCGCACCGCGCGCGGCAGCGGCCTCGCGAAAGGCCGGCGCGACGATCACGCAGCCGGCCTGGGTTTCGGCCAGCTGCGACTGGTACTTCGGATTGGACAGAAAGCTCAGCGTCGAAGGCGTCGCGCCCTCGAGTGGCCCGATACGGTTGATGCGGCGTTCGGCGGGACCGATCAGCTCGCCACCGAGCTGCGCGGTGACGTCGCCCAGACAGACATCGGTCACGGCGCCTCGATCACTTGCCGCCGTTGGCGTTGAGAGCCTTGATCACCTTGTCGGTGATGTCGACACGCGGGCCGGCGAACACGGCCTCTTGCAGGATCAGGTCGTACTTCTCCTGCTCGAAGATCTGTTTGATCACGCGGTTGGCCCGCTCGACGACTGCGGCCAGCTCTTCGTTCTTGCGTTGGTTCAGGTCTTCCTGAAACTCGCGGCGGCGACGCTGGAAGTCGCGGTCCTGCTCGACCAGGTCACGCTGGCGCCGTGCGCGCTCGGACTCGGCCAGGGCCGGGCCTTCCTTCTCGAGTTTGTCGGACGCGGCCTTGAGCTTGGCCGCCATGTCGGCCAGCTCCTTCTCGCGCCGCGAGAATTCCTGCTCGAGGCGCGATTGGGCAGCCTTTGCAGGCGTGGCGTCGCGCAGCACCCGATCGCTGTTGACGTAGCCGATCTTCAGCTCCTGCGCCTGCGCGCCCTGCAGGGCCAGCAGCAGCAGGCCCGCAGACAGCATCGAACCCCAAAAATTCTTCTTCATCAGAACGCAGTCCCAATCTGAAATTGCAGTCGTTCGATTCTATCGCCTGGTTGTTTGCGCACCGGCACGCCATAGGCGAGCTTGAGCGGACCCACCGGCGAGACCCAGCTGAAGCCGATACCGGCGGAGGCCCGCAGGTCGGAGGCGCGCACCTTGGCGTGTTCATCGAACACGTTGCCGACGTCAAAGTAGGTGAACAAGCGCAACGTCCGGTCACTGCCCGAGCCGGGGAACGGCACATAGAGCTCGGTGTTCAGGTTGATGCGCTTGGCGCCGCCCGAGAAGGCGCCGGTGGCGTCCACCGGGCCCAGCGAGCCTTGCTCGAAACCGCGCACCGTGCCCAGGCCGCCGCTGTAGAAGTTCTTGAACACCGGGAAGGGACGTCCCTGCAAGCCCTTGCCGTAGCCGATTTCCGCGTTGAACGCGAAGGTGAAGCTGCGCGAGAGCGGGATGTATTGCTGGAACTGGTAGTTGCTGCGCAGGTAGCGCGCGTCGCCGATCAGGCTCAGCTCTGCGTTCACCCGCTGGTAACGGCCCCGGGAGGGCACCAGCGCACTGTCACGATCGTCCCGGGTCCAGCCCAGCGTGAACGGGAGCGACACGCTTCTGGCACCGAACTCGTCGCGGTAGAGCGAGTAAGAAATCGGCATCGCGTTCGAGTCGCCTCGAATCTCGGTGCTCTCGGCGCCGATGCCGAAGTACACCGTGTCGTACTCGCTGAACGGCACGCCGAAGCGGATCGAGGCGCCCGGCGTCACCAGCTTGTAGTCGCTGCCCTGGCTGGACAGCGGCTGGGTCGTGCGGTAGTAGAAGTCGAGCGCACGCGAGACACCGTCCACCGTGAAGTAGGGATCGACGGTGCTGACGACGAAGGTGCGGTTGTACTTGCTGGTGTTGAACTCGACGCCCAGGTAGTTGCCCGAGCCGAAGATGTTGTCCTGCTTGATCGACGCGGTCAGCGTCAGCTTCTCGGCGCTGGAGAAACCGGCGCCCAGCAGCAAATTGCCGGTCGGCTTCTCGACCACGTTGAGGGTCAGATCGACCTGGTCGTTGGTGCCGGGGACCTCGTTGGTCTCGATGGCGACTTCGTTGAAGTAGCCCAGCCGGTCGGCGCGGTCGCGCGACAGACGGATCTTCTCGCCGTCATACCAGGACGATTCGAACTGGCGGAACTCCCGGCGCACGACTTCGTCGCGGGTGCGGGTGTTGCCGGCCACGTTGATGCGCCGCACGTAGACGCGACGCTGCGGCTCGGCCTGCAGCACCACCGCGACGCGGCCGTTGGCGCGGTCGATGTCGGTGCGCGGCTCGACCCGGGCAAAGGCATAGCCGAACGCCCCGAAACGCTCGGTGAAGCGCCGCACGGTTTCGGCCACGTCTTCGGCCCGATACGGCTTGCCGGGGTCAATGGTCACCAGCGACTTGAACTCTTCTTCTTTCTCGAGGTACTGCCCCTCGAGCTTCACGCCGCTGACCAGGTAAGGCTGGCCTTCGCGGACGTTGATCGTGATCGTGATGTCCTGCTTGTCCGGCGAGATCGCCACCTGGGTCGACTCGACCGCGAACTCGAGGTAGCCGCGGTTGAGGTAGAACGACCGCAGCTGCTCCAGGTCGGCATTGAGCTTGGCGCGGGAATAACGATCGGACTTGGTGTACCAGGTCAGCCAGCCGCCGGTGGTCAGCGAGAACAAATCCTTCAGCTGGCCTTCCGAGTAGGCCTTGTTGCCGACGATGCGGATGTCCTTGATCTTCGCGACGCCGCCTTCGGTGACGGTGAAGGTCACGTTGACGCGGTTGCGCTCTTGCGGCGTGATGGTCGTGATGACCTCGGCGCCGTACAGGCTCTTGGCGAGGTACTGCCGCTTGAGTTCCTGCTCGGCGCGGTCGACCAGTGCCTTGTCGAAGGGTCGCCCTTCGGCGATGCCGACCTCGCGCAAGGCCTTGGTCAGGGCCTCCTGGTCGAACTCCTTGGTGCCGACGAACTCGACCGCCGAGACGATCGGGCGCTCCTGCACCACCACCACGACGACGTCGCCTTCGACCTCGATGCGGACATCGGAGAACAAGCCAGTGCCGAACAAGGACCGCAGCGCGGCGGCGCCTTTCTCGTCGTTGTAAGTGTCGCCGACACGAAACGGCAGCGAGCCGAACACCGTGCCGGGCTCGGTGCGCTGCAGCCCTTCGACACGGATGTCGCGCAGCGCGAAGGGCTGGACGGCCCAGGCCGGGCTGGCGTGCAACGCCGCGACCGCCGCAGCGGCAATGAGCGTGGGTTTGCAGAAGGCCGGTTGTTGAAAGGCGGACAGCAGGCGAGCGCGCGTGCGTATGGAAAGCAGCATGAGGTCAGTGCAGACCCAGGAGCCGGGCCACGTCGTTGTAGAGGGCGAGTGAGGTCATCAAGAGCATGATGGCCACGCCTGCGCGCTGTAGCCGATCGAGCCAAGCGTCAGAGATCGGCCGCCCTGTCACCCCTTCGAAAAGATAATACATCAGGTGTCCTCCATCGAGGACCGGCAGCGGCAGCAGGTTCAACACACCGAGACTGACGCTGACCGCTGCGAGGAAGCCCAGGTAGTAAGCCAGGCCGAGACGTGCCGATTGGCCGGCGTAGTCGGCGATCGACAAGGGGCCGCTGAGGTTCTTCAGCGACGCGTCACCGATCAGCATCTTGCCCAGCATCTTGAGGGTCAGCGCCGACAGTTCCCAGGTGCGCCGCAAGCCATACGCGACACCGTCGAACGGCCCGTAGGACACCTCTACCATCTCGATCTGCTGGCCGATGCCGGCGCCGATGCGCCCGAAGCTCGGCCCCCCCGCCGGGTCCTGCTCGACCTTGGGTGTCACCTGCAAGGTGAGCGCCTGCCCGGCCCTTTCGATGCGCCACTGCATCGGCACCGGCTGGCCGTCGCGCACGGCGGCACGGATGCGCTCGCGCACCCGGGAGCCATCTTCGACCGGCACACCGTCGACCTGCAACACACGGTCGCCGGTGCGCAACCCGGCCTGCTCGGCGGCGCTGCCCGGCACCACCTCACCGATCACGGCTTCGGTGTAGGGAGCGCCGATGCCGATGCGCTGCATCAGCCGCTCGTCCACCGCACGCGAGCCGATGCGGCCGAGCGGCAGCAGCACCGAACGCGCATGTGTGCCGCGCGCGTCGGTGACGTCGAGTTCGAGATCCTGGCCGTGGACCGTCGCGTCGATCAGGTACCAGCGCAGGTCGTTCATCGAGCGCACGTCGACCGGGCTGCCACCCGACACCGTCACGGTCTTGACCCAGTCACCCGAACGAA
Organism: Caldimonas brevitalea; assembly: GCF_001017435.1. NCBI lineage: Bacteria > Pseudomonadati > Pseudomonadota > Betaproteobacteria > Burkholderiales > Sphaerotilaceae > Caldimonas > Caldimonas brevitalea. Next base: position 2,604,208 of record NZ_CP011371.1, on the reverse strand, counting down.
GCCCGGCCTGCTCGGCCAGGCTGCCTTGGCTCGGCGCGCCGAGCAAGGCCTTGGCCTCCTGGGTGCCGACCCATCCCGCCGCTGCGTAGAGCAGCACCGCGAGCACCAGGTTGGCGACCGGCCCGGCCGAGACGATCAGCGCGCGCGAGCGCAGCGGCTGTCGATTGAAGGCGCGATGCACTTCGTGCGGGGCCACCGGGCCCTCGCGCTCGTCGAGCATGCGCACGTAGCCGCCGAGCGGCAGCGCCGAGATCACGAATTCAGTGCTGTCGGGCGAGCGCTGGCGGCGAAACAGCACCTTGCCGAAGCCGACCGAGAAGCGCAGCACCTTGACGCCGCAGGCCCGGGCCATGCGGTAATGGCCCCACTCGTGCACGACGATCAGGATCGCCAGCGTGACGAGGAAGGCCAGAACCGTCGTCATGCCGCCCACCTTTGCACCCGTTCGCGGGCAATACGGCGCGCCTCGGCGTCGAGCGCGAGCAGCGTGTCGAGCGACCCGGCGGCACCGTCAGGCACCGAGGTGGCCTCCAGCGTCGCCAGGTTGACCGCGTGAATCTGGTCGAAGCGGATGCGGCCGTCCAAAAAGGCCGACACGGCCTCCTCGTTGGCCGCGTTGAGCACCGCCGTGCTGCCCGGCGCACTGCGCAGCGTCTGCCACGCGAGCTGCAGGCCGGGAAAACGCTGCGGATCGACCGCCTCGAAGGTGAGCGCGGCCAGCTTCATGAAATCGAGCGACTGCGAGCCGGAGGTGATGCGGTGCGGATACGCGAGGCCGTAGGCGATCGGCACCCGCATGTCGGGCGTGCCGAGTTGGGCCAGCACCGAGGTGTCCTTGCACACCACCATCGAGTGGATGATGCTTTGCGGGTGGATCACCACCTCGATCTGCTCGGGTGACAGCGCGAACAGCCAGCGCGCCTCGATCACCTCGAGCGCCTTGTTCATCATGGTCGCCGAGTCGACCGAAATCTTGCGGCCCATGACCCAGTTCGGGTGCGCACAGGCTTGCGCCGGCGTCACGTCGCGCAGTGTCGCCGGATCGCGTTCCCGGAACGGGCCGCCGGACGCCGTCAACACGATACGGTCGATCCGCTCGCCCCAGCTGGCCGGGTCTTCGGGCAGGCACTGGAAGATGGCCGAATGTTCGCTGTCGATCGGCAACAGCCGCGCGCCGCCGGCCGCCACCGCCTCCATGAAGAGCGCGCCGCCCACCACCAGGGCTTCCTTGTTGGCCAGCAGCAGCCGTTTGCCGGCTCGCGCGGCGGCCATGCAGGGCGCCAGGCCGGCGGCACCGACGATGGCCGCCATCACGGCGTCGACCTCGGGATGCGACGCCACCTCTTCGAGGGCACGGGCCCCCGAGAGCACTTCGGTCGACACGCCCTCCTCGCGCAAGCGGGTGCGCAGCTGGCGGGCGCAGGCCTCGTCGCCCAGCACCGCATAGCGCGGCCGCCATTGCAGACACTGCTCGAGCAAGGCGTCCGCGCGGCTGTGGGCGGTGAGCGCGAAAACGCTGTATTGGCCCGGGTGCCGGCCGATCACGTCCAGCGTGTTGGCGCCGACCGAGCCGGTCGAGCCGAGCACGCAGACGTGTTGCATGGGGGGCGTGGCAACAGGCATCAAATGAAGCTCAGGGTCAGCGCGATCGGAAACACCGGCAACAAGGCGTCGATGCGGTCGAGCACGCCCCCGTGGCCGGGCAGCAATTGGCTGCTGTCTTTGGCACCCACACTGCGCTTGACCAGGGATTCGAACAAGTCGCCGACGACGCTCATGGCCGCCAGGAACAAACACACCACCACCAGCCCGGCCCAGCCGAAACGGCCTTGCACCTGCGTGTAGATGCTGGGCGAGCCGAGCGACCAGGACCGGTCGGCCCAGGTCCACAGCGCGGCCAGCAGCAGCACGCCGACCATGCCGCTCCAGACGCCTTCCCAGCTCTTCCCGGGGCTGATGGCCGGCGCGAGCTTGCGCCGCCCGAAGGCGCGACCGCCGAAATAGGCGGCGATGTCGGCGGCCCAGACCAGGCAGAACACCGACAACAGATACGCAATGCCGACTTCTTTGGCGCGCGTCAGCGCGATCCAGGTCAACCACAGCATCACAGTGCCGAGGGCGAGGCGCAGGACGCGAGGCGCGGCCGGCCACTTCGACGGACCGCGGCTCAGCACGTAGCCGCCCCCCAGGACCCACGCCGCGGTGGTGCACCACCAAAGCCATCCCTGGTCGAGCAAGGGCGCCTCGACCCACCAGGTGACCGCACACAGGACGGCGACCAACAGGCCCAGGCCCAAAGCGCCACGCGCGCCACTTTCGTTCAGACGGCCCCACTCCCAACCCGCCACGGCCACTACCAGCAGCGTCAGCAAGGCAAACGGCCAGACCTGAGGCACCAGCAGGGCCAGCAACAGCACGGACACCAACAACAAGGCCGTGATGACACGTTGCAGCAACATCGGGTCAGGTCCCTTGCGAGATGGAGGAAGCGGCGGGCTCGACGCCACCGAACCGGCGCTCGCGGCGCGCGAAATCGGCGATGGCGGCGTCAAGCTCCGCGTCGCCGAAATCGGGCCACAGGCAGTCGGTGAAGTACAGCTCGGAATAGGCGGCCTGCCACAGCAGGAAGTTGCTGATGCGCAGCTCGCCGCCCGTGCGGATGAAGAGGTCAGGGTCGGGGGCGTGCGACAACGCCAGGTAGCTGCCCAGGCGCGCCTCGGTCAGCTCCGCAGGCGGGACACCGTCGGCCAGCGCACGCTGGCACGCCTGCACGATGTCCCAGCGGCCGCCGTAGTTGAAGGCGACCGACAAGGTCAGGCGGGAGTTGTGCTGAGTCGCCGTCTCGGCCTTGTGCCACGACGCGCGCACCTTTTCGGAGACCGCCTCGCGGTCGCCGACGATGCGGATGCGCACACCCTCCTGCGCCAGGCGCTCGACATAGCGCGACACGGCGACCAGCACCAGGCCCATCAGCTTGGACACTTCGTCCTCGGGTCGCCGCCAGTTCTCAGACGAGAATGCGAACACCGTCAGGTAGGGAATGCCGCGCTGCACGCAGGCGCGCACCGTGCGCACCAGCGCTTCGACGCCTTGTTCATGGCCCACCGCACGCGGCAGGAATCGCTTGTTGGCCCAGCGCCCGTTGCCATCCATCACGATGGCGACGTGGCGCGGGATCACGGCAGTGTGGTCAGGCACGATCGGGGAGCCGCTGCGGTTCCGCTGCGCCGGATCAGACCGCAAGGATCTCGGCTTCCTTGCCGGTGATCAGCTTGTCGATCTCGGCAATCGTGCGGTCGGTCAGCTTCTGCACCTCGTCCTGCGAGCGGCGCTCGTCGTCTTCGGTGATCTGCTTGTCCTTGAGCAGCTTCTTGGCATGCTCGTTGGCATCGCGGCGCAGGTTGCGCACCGCCACCTTGGCGTCCTCGCCGGCGTGCTTGACCACCTTGGTCAGCTCGCGGCGCCGCTCTTCGGTCAGCGGCGGCATCGGCACCCGGATCAGATCCCCCTGCGAGGCCGGGTTGAGGCCCAGGTCGGACTCGCGGATGGCCTTTTCGATCTTGGCGCCCAAGCCCTTTTCCCAGGGCTGCACGCTGATGGTGCGCGCGTCCAGCAGCGTGACGTTGGCGACCTGGCTGACCGGCACCATCGAGCCGTAGTACTCGACCTGCACCTGGTCGAGCAGGCCCGGGTGGGCGCGACCGGTGCGGATCTTGGTCAGCTCGTGCTTGAAGGCTTCGACCGACTTCTGCATCTTCTGTTCGGCCGTCTTCTTGATGTCTGCAATGCTCATGTGCTTCGTACTCCTCAAACGTGGACGAGGGTGCCCTCGTCTTCACCGAGCACGACCTGTTTCAGCGCGCCCGGCTTGAAGATGCTGAACACCTTGATCGGCAGCTTCTGGTCGCGGCACAACGCAAACGCCGTCGCGTCCAGCACCTGCAAATTCTTGATGATCGCCTCGTCGAAGCTGATCTTCGCGTAACGCGTGGCCGTCGCGTCCTTCTTCGGGTCGGCGGTGTACACACCGTCGACCTTGGTGGCCTTCAGCATGATCTCGGCGCCGATTTCGGCCCCACGCAGTGCCGCCGCCGTGTCGGTCGTGAAGAAGGGGTTGCCGGTACCCGCGGCGAAGATGACCAGCTTGCCCTCTTCGAGGTACTGCAGTGCCTTGGGGCGCACGTAAGGTTCGACGATCTGCTCGATGCCGATGGCCGACATCACGCGCGCCGTCATCCCCTCCTGGCGCATGGTGTCGGCCAGGGCCAGCGCGTTCATCACCGTGGCCAGCATCCCCATGTAGTCAGCAGTGGCGCGGTCCATGCCGACCGAGCCGCCAGCGACGCCGCGGAAGATGTTGCCGCCGCCGATCACGACGGCCACTTCGCAGCCCAGCGCCGTCACCTCCTGGATTTCACGCACCATGCGGACGATGGTGGCGCGGTTGATGCCGTAGGCATCGTCGCCCATCAGGGCTTCTCCAGAAAGCTTGAGCAGGATGCGCTTGTAGGCCGGCATGCAGGTCCTCCGAGTGAGCGGCGGTGGGTGAGCGAAGTGTAGGGGATGGCGCGGGCTTACTGGCCCTTGGCAGCAGCGACCTGGGCCGCCACTTCGGCAGCGAAGTCGTCCTGCTTCTTCTCGATGCCTTCGCCGACGACGAACAGCGTGAAGCCCTTCACCGTGGTGTTGGCAGCCTTGAGCATCTGCTCGACGGTCTGCTTGTCGTTCTTCACGAAGGGCTGGTTGAACAGCGACACTTCCTTCAGGTACTTCTGCACCGAGCCTTCGACCATCTTGGCGACGATGTCAGCGGGCTTGCCGGACTCGGCCGCCTTCTGCTGGGCGATCGAGCGCTCTTTCTCGATCAGGTCGGCCGGCACCTGGTCCGACGACAGCGACACCGGCTTCATCGCCGCGACGTGCATCGCGACGTCCTTGGCGGCAACGTCGTCACCGGTGTACTCGACCATCACGCCGATGCGGGTGCCGTGCAGATAGCTGACCAGCTTGCTGTCGCCAGAGAAGCGCTTGAAGCGGCGGATCGCCATGTTCTCGCCGATCTTGCCGATCAGCGTCGAACGGGTGGCCTCGACGGTCGTGCCGTTCAGCTCGAGCGCCGACAGCGCGGCGACGTCGGCCGGGTTCTGCTTCGCGATCATCTCGGCCAGGGTCTTGCCGAAGGCCAGGAAGTCGTCGTTCTTGGAAACGAAGTCGGTCTCGCAGTTCAACTCGATCAGCGCGCCGGTGCTACCGTCGATGTAGGCCGCCACGATGCCCTCCGCGGTGACGCGCGAGGCCGCCTTGCTGGCCTTGTTGCCCAGCTTGACGCGCAGGATCTCTTCAGCCTTGGCCAGGTCGCCGTCCGCTTCGGTCAGCGCCTTCTTGCACTCCATCATCGGCGCGTCGGTCTTCGCGCGGAGTTCGGCCACCATGCTTGCGGTAATTGCGGGCATTTCGTATCTCCAGTTCTCTCAACAGGCTGCGGGCGCCTTGCGCCCGCCAACAAATTCGAATCGTGCTGAAAAAAAGGGGCTGAAGCAGCCCCCTCTTTCAGCGCCGAGGACGGGCTCAAGCGGCTTCGTTGACTTCCACGAATTCGTCTTCACCGCCACCCGAGGCGGCTTGCACCACGTCGTTGACGGCGTTGGCCTTGCCTTCGAGCACGGCGTCGGCGACGGCGCGGGCGTACAGGGCCACGGCCTTCGACGAGTCGTCATTGCCGGGGATCACGTAGTCGATCTCGGCCGGCGAGTGGTTGCTGTCGACCACGCCGATGACCGGAATGCCCAGCTTCTTGGCTTCTGCGACGGCGATCTTGTGATAGCCGACGTCGATCACGAACAGCGCGTCGGGCAGCGCGTTCATGTCCTGGATGCCGCCGATGTCCTTCTCGAGCTTGGCGATCTCGCGTTGGAACATCAGGCCTTCCTTCTTGTTCATCTGCTCGAGGCCGCCCTCGACCTGGGCCTGCATGTCCTTGAGCTTCTTGAGGGAGGTCTTGACCGTCTTGAAGTTGGTCAGCATGCCGCCCAGCCAGCGCTGGTCGACATAGGGCATGCCGGCGCGCTGGGCTTCCTGCGCGACGAATTCACGCGCCTGGCGCTTGGTGCCGACCATCAGGATGGTGCCGCGGCGAGCCGACAGCTGGCGCACGAACTTCATGGCGTCCTCGAAAAGCGGCAGCGTCTTCTCGAGGTTGATGATGTGGATCTTGTTGCGATGGCCGAAGATATACGGGGCCATCTTGGGGTTCCAGAAGCGGGTCTGGTGACCGAAGTGGACACCGGCTTCCAGCATTTCACGCATGGTGACGGGCATAACTGCTCCAAAGGTTAGGTCTAAAATCCGGCGCACATTGCAACCGCTCTTGCGGGCTGCAACACCTTCACACGGCCGGGTTCGCGATTTGCTTACCTGCCCCGTCACAGACAGTCGCTGCTGCGTCTCGCTCTCCGTCTGCACGTCGCTCCGGCCTATCGTCTGAGATATCGCCTGAGCAGCTGGCCCAACAGGAGTACGGATGCCGCAACGGCCGCCGATTCGGACGAGGGGGTGTAGAAGAACCCCGTCCAGGTAAACCCGAAGAGTATAACAGGCTCCAATGCACCCCGACCTCACCTCGGTTCGCGACGCCCTCCTCGCGGGCCGCGAAAGCGCTGCCGAATGGCTGGACCGCGCACGCGCTGCGGCTGCCCTGCCGGCCAGCCGACACGCGTTCTTACGTCATTTCTGGCCCCAGGCGGAAGCGGCCGCGCAGGCGGCAGACCACGCCCGTGCAGCCGGCGTACCGCTGCCCCCTCTCGCCGGCCTGGCCGTCAGCATCAAGGATTTGTTCGACGTGGCGGGACACCCGACCACCGCAGGCTCGATCGTCCTGCCCGCAGACCGTCCTGCAGAGCGGGACGCGGCGGCCGTGGCCCGGCTGCGTCGCGCCGGCGCGGCGCTCGTGGGCCACACCAACATGACCGAGTTCGCGTTTTCCGGCGTGGGCTGGAATCCGCATCACGGCACGCCGGCCAACCCGGTCACCGCGGCGCTCGACCCCGCCACGCCGCGCATCCCCGGCGGCTCCAGCTCGGGCGCCGCGGTGTCGGTGAGCACAGGTGCCGCATGGGCGGCGCTCGGATCCGACACCGGCGGCTCGATCCGCGTGCCGGCTGCCCTCCAGGGACTGGTCGGTTTCAAGAACACGGCCCGGCTGACGCCGCTGGACGGCGCCGTGCCGCTGTCGACCACACTCGACACCGCCTGTGCCATCACCCACTCGGTGCGCGACGCGGTCTTGCTCCACGAGGTGCTGGCCGACCGGCGCGTCGCCCTCTCCTGCCGCCCGCTGTCCGGCTGGCGCCTTGCGGTGGTGCGCACGACCTTGCTCGACGGCCTGGACACCACGGTGGCCGCGGCCTTCGAGCGCACCCTCGCCACGCTGCGGCGCCAAGGTGCCCGGGTGGAGGAACTCGAGCTGAGCCACATCGAGCAGCTGAGCCAGATCCAGTCGAGCGGCGGCTTTGCTGCGGCGGAGAGCTGGTCATGGCACCGTCGGCGCCTGGCGACCGAGCGCCACCGCTACGACCCACGCGTGGCGCAGCGCATCGAGCGCGGTGCGGCCATGAGTGCCGCGGACTACATCGACCTGCAGCAGGCGCGCTCGGCGTGGATCGCCTCGATGCAGCAAACGTTGAACGGCTACGACGCACTGCTGTCGCCCACCGTGCCCATCGTGGCGCCGCCGTTGGCGTCAATCACCGACGACGACGCCGAGTTCTTCCGCGTCAACGCCCTGCTGCTGCGCAACCCCTCGGTCGTGAACATGCTCGACGGCTGCGCACTGTCGTTGCCGTGCCACGGCCCGGACGAGTTGCCGGTCGGCCTGATGGTGTGGTCGACCGCCTTGCGTGACGACACCGTGCTCGACGTCTCCCTTGCCATCGAGGCGGCCTTGCAGCACGCCGGGAGCAGGCCATGATGCGGGTTGCCGTGATCGGGGCCGGCATCGCCGGCGTCACCGCTGCCCATGCTCTGGCATCGCAAGGCCACCATGTGACCGTTTATGAACGGCGCAGCAGCGTGGCGGCGGAAGCCAGTTTTGCCCAGCTCGGGCTGGTGGCGCCGAGCCTCACCGGGCCGGGCCCTTTCGACGGCGCGCCGCCGCTGACCGAGCGGGGTGGGCGCTGGGGGCTGCGGCCGGAGGCCCATTTACGCCCCGGCTGGGACACCGCCGCGTGGCGCTGGCTTTGGCAAGCGCGACAGGCGGTGGCGCCGAGCCGTCGCGCGGCGGCGCACAAAAGCCTCGGCGAGCTGGCGCGCTACGGTCAGCAGCATCTGCGCAAGGTGGTGGTGGGCCACAAGCTCGACTACGAGCGCGCCGAAGGCCATCTGGTGCTGCTATCGCGCAGCAGCCAACTGTCCGAAGCGCAGCAGAGCTTGCTCGAACTGAAGGCGCGCGGCATCGAGGCCCGGGTGCTGGATCCGACCGCCTGCCGCGTCATCGAGCCGGCGCTGCCGCTGAATGCCAACATCGCCGGCGGCCTCTACCTGCCCAATGACGAAGTGGGCAACTGCCGGCAGTTCGCCCACCTGCTGAAAGAGGTGGCCGAACGCATGGGCGTGGAGTTCCGCTTCTCGACCGAAGTGATCGAGGTCATGCCGGGTGAACGCCCCTCGTTGCGCAGCATCACCTTGCAGTCGACCACGGCGTTCATGTCGAGCCGCCACGTCGCCGCCGCGCGGGAAGCCGCGCGCGACGCACGGGAGGCCTACGACGCGGTGCTGTTGTGCGCCGGCGTCCAGGCCGCGCCCTTGCTGCAGCAGCTTGGGCTGCGCCTGCCCCTGTTGCCGGTCTACGGCTACTCCATCACCGCGAGCCTGCGCGACCTCGACCGCGGGCCGCGCGCGGCCGTGACCGACGCGCAGCACGGCGTGTCGATCGCGCGCCTGGGCCAGCGTGTCCGCGTGGCCGGCGGCATCGAGATCGGCACAGCCGCGCACGAGCATCACGAAGCCCGCTTGCGACCGCTCTACCAGGCCTTGGACCGCTGGTTCCCCGGTTCGGCGCAGAAGAACCACGCGCAGGCCTGGAAAGGCGCGACCCCGGCCTTGCCGGACGGCATGCCGGTGCTGGGGCAGAGCGACGCCCCCGGCGTGTGGCTCAACCTCGGCCATGGCACGCAGGGCTGGGCCTTGTCATGCGGCGCCGCCCGGCTGTTGGCCGACCGCATCGCCGGCCGCGAGCCTGACCTGCCGCTGGCCGCCTTTGAACTGCGGCGGCTGCGCTGACGCGGCAGCGGCAAGATCGCGCGGCCCCGAACGACGGTTTGCCTGGTGAGCGTCGCAACGGCGCGCCCGGCTACCGGCCGCAGGACCACGCCGGCGACCACGCCGCTTTCGTGCTCGATACGGAAGGCAACAACCTCGAGGCCCTGTTCCACGACCGCACGCGCGGGGCACCTGGTTGACCGACAAGCGCCAAGCTGTCATCAGCACAGCGCGCATGCGCTCCTCATGCCCCGATCGCGCACCCTGCTCACGGCGGGCCTCACCCGCCACCTCGAGCCCGCATTTCGATACACGGCGACGCTTCGATCATGACAGTCTGCCCCACGCGCTGCAGGGTTTCGGCACGGTCCCGTCACACGACCTCGACACACTGCCCCAGCCCGGAATCCCCGCGGCGCCCGCGCTGCCGCCGCACCGCACACCGCGCACGACGGCAGGCTCTCCACTCCCAGATCGAAAGCCCATGAGCGACTTGTTCGAGACCCCTTCCCACGACCGTCGCGCGTTCCTGCGCACCTCGCTGTTGACCGGCGGCCTGCTCGCGATCGGCAGCCCCACGGCCTGGGCCAGCGGCCTGCCCGCGGTGCCGGCCAACCCGCGCGTCGACGGCCAACTGCTGCGCATCGTCGGCGCCGGCGGTTTCGGTGAACTGCTGCCACCCAACGCCGACGGTTTGCGCCTGCCGGCCGGCTTCACCTCGCGCGTGATCGCGCGCACCGGCCTGCGCGTCGGGTCGACGTCGTATGTCTGGCATGGCGCCCCGGACGGTGGCGCGACCTTCCCGAGCACCGACGGCGGGTGGATCTACGTCTCGAACTCCGAGCGTGCACTGGGCGCAGGCGGCGTCAGTGCGATCGACTTCGACGCCACGGGCGCCATCCGCAAGGCCTACCGCATCTGCAGCCATACCAACCGCAACTGTGCCGGCGGGCCGACGCCGTGGGGCACCTGGCTGACCTGCGAAGAAACCGACCGCGGCCGTGTCTACGAGTGCGACCCGACCGGCGAACGGCCGGCGGTGGCGCGCGACGCACTGGGCTGGTTCGATCATGAGGCCGTCACGGTGGACACCACCACCGGCTACCTGTACCTGACCGAAGACAAGGCCGACGGCCGCCTCTACCGTTTCCGGCCGACCCAACCGGGCCGTCTCGACGCCGGCACGCTGGAAGTGGCACGCCGCGTCGGCACTGGCGCGCCTTATGCGCTGCAGTGGTTGCCGGTGCCGTCGCCGAACCCGCGCACCTTCGGTCTCCGCACCCGCCGGCAAGTGCCCGACAGCAGCGCCTTCAACGGCGGTGAAGGCATCTGGTACCACCAGGGCACGGTCTACTTCACGACCAAGGGCGACAACCGCGTGTGGGCCTTGCACACCGCCAGCGACCGGCTCGACATCGTCTACGACGCCGCCACCGCTGCCGACCCGGTGCTGTCGGGCGTCGACAACCTGGTGGTGTCCCGTCGCGGTGAGGTGTATGTGGCCGAGGACGGTGGCAGCATGCAGGTGGTGGTCATTGCGCCCGACGGCAAGGTGGCCCCGCTGCTCAAGGTCGAGGGTCAGGATGACTCGGAGATCACCGGGCCGGCCTTCAGCCCCGACGGCAGCCGGTTGTATTTCAGCTCCCAGCGGGGCAGCTTCGGCTTCGGCATCACCTACGAGGTGAGCGGGCCTTTCATGTCCATGTGAACGGCCTGGAGGCAGGTGCCCATGGCGGCAGCGGTTCGCCAGGACGACTGCGCTGCACGCAGGCCTGGCGCCTAGCGTTATCGTTGCACCATGAACTCACCCGACCTGCAGGCCCTGCCCGTCGACCCGCCGCCCTCGGCACCGCGGCTGCGCCGCATCCTGCCACCAGGGGCTGGCAGCACCGGCTCGTGGCCCTTGTATGGCCGCGACGACAGTCGCGCCGTCGAAGCAGCCGCACATCCGGCATTGCCACCCCACACCCTGATGCGCAGGGCCGGCGAGGCCAGCGCGCGACTCGCCCTCGCGATGGCGCCGCATGCACGACGGGTGTGGGTTGCGGCCGGGCCAGGCAACAACGGCGGCGACGGACTGGAAGCGGCGCTGCGGCTCACGCAGGCCGGTAAGTCGGTCAGCGTCAGCTTGCTGGCCGATCCCGACCGACTGCCGGCGGACGCGGCAGCCGCCTTGCAGCGCGCCCGGGCGGCCGGGGTGGTGGTCACCCCGGGCGACCCGGCAGCCTTGCCGTCCGCCGCCCCTGCTGACCTCGCCATCGACGCCTTGCTGGGTCTGGGCAGCAGCAGCCGCCGCCGTCCGGAAGGTCTGCTCGCCAGCGCTGTGGCGCAGCTGCGCGCATGGCCCGGCCCGGTGCTGGCCCTGGACCTGCCGACCGGCCTCGACGCGGAGACCGGCCAGCCGGTGGGCGGTGACATCGCCACCTGCGTCCGGGCCACCCATACCCTCGCCCTGCTGACGCTCAAGCCCGGCTTGTTCACCGGGCACGGCCGCGACCTCGCCGGCACCGTGTGGTTCGACGATCTCGGTGTGACCCCCCGCCTCGACCCGCTTGCCGAGTTGAGCGGCGAGGCTGCCGCGCTCGCCCTGCTGCCGCCACGCGCCCACGCGCAGCACAAGGGCAGCTTCGGCGACGTGTTGGTGGTGGGCGGCGCGCCGAGCATGACGGGGGCGGCGCTGCTGGCGGCACGGGCCGCCCTCGCCGCCGGCGCGGGACGCGTCTACACGGCGCTGCTCGACCCGGCCGCCCTGCGCCACGATGCACTCGCACCCGAGTTGATGTTTCGCGAGCCGGGTGCATTCGAGCGGATGGACGCGACGTCGTTGACCGTCGTCTGCGGCTGCGGGGGCGGCGACGCGGTGGCGGCCGTCCTGCCCGGCGTGCTGGAGCGGGCGGCTCGCGTGGTGCTGGATGCCGACGCCCTCAACCAGGTGGCGGCCGACACCCAACTCGCACATCTCCTGCGGGCGCGCTCGGCGCAAGGCCTCGCGACGATCCTGACACCACACCCATTGGAAGCCGCTCGCCTGTTGGGCTGCACCACGCAGGAGGTCCAGGCGGACCGGCTGCAGGCGGCCGTGCGGCTCGCCGAACGGCTCACCTGCACGGTGGTCTTGAAAGGCTCGGGCAGTGTCGTGGCGGCACCGGGCAGACGTCCCGCCGTCAACGGCAGCGGCAACGCCGCGCTCGCCAGCGCCGGCACTGGCGATGTGCTGGCCGGCTGGCTGGGGGGCCGCTGGGCCCAAGGCCTGGAGGCCCGCGATGCCGCGGTGCTGGCGGTGTACGAACATGGCGCGGCGGCCGACCGGTGGCTGGCCCTCGGACGAGACACCCGGGGCCCGTTGTCGGCCAGTGCGCTTATCGGTGTGCTGGGCCGGGCCGTCGGGTAGCGGCTGGGGCGAGTGTCAGTGCGAACGGTCGGAGGGCGGGCTCGGACCGGCGCAGGCGCTGGACGGGCCTAAAGACGTTGAATGGGCCGCCCCGCAGGACAACGTCGAGCACGTGCTCAGGTACCTCAACCAGCGCCGAGCGAACCGGATGGCAGATCAGTGGCGGCAGCACCTGGCAGACCGCGTCGCTCGGCACTGCTTCGCTTCGTGAGTGACCCGAACGATGAGATCGAACATTTCTGTCGCAACGCCTCCAGACGCCCCCGCTGCACCGCCAGGTAGAAGCCGAGCGCGATCAGCGCGTGGAGCCCTGCCGCCGCAATGCCCTCGGCACTGCGGATGGTCTCGGCGTCGATCCAGCGCTGATGGAGCCACGACCAGCCGATGGCGCTGACGAGGCAGAGAAAGCACCAAAGAAAAATGGTGCCGAGGATGTCCATGACGTCCTGGAAATCAAGGGCGGCGGGAGCTTCCGGTTTGCCTAAGTGTTGCACCTTGTTGTTCCATGCAGGTTCACCGAAGCATGAAGGGTGCCACCGATCCCTCAGGGGAGGGATCCCCCGTAAGGGGGACTCGAACATGCAGCAAACGACGTCTCGGGACCAGAGGCCGCACGACATGTGCGACACGCCCTGGACTCCGAATGGGGGTCGCTCTCGCCCTCTCAAGACCGCCGTGAGCGCGCCTTTTTCGCGGCGCTCTTGGCCGCCTGCAGCGGGTGCGCCTTGGCACCACCCCCGCGCTTGCCGCCCGTGCTGCCCTTGCCAGCCGCCCGCCCGCGCGCCTTCACTTCACGGTCGGCCTCCTGCACGCCCTTGAGTTCGGCCTGCTTGCCACCGCCCTTGTCGCGCATCGCGCGCGAGATGAGGCGCTCGTCTTCGGTCTCGCGCACCATGCGGAAGTCGATCTTGCGGCCGTCGAGGTCGACACGGCTGACCTGCACCCGCACCCGCCCACCCACGGCATAGCGCACCCCGGTGCGCTCGCCACGCAGTTCCTGGCGCACTTCGTCGAAGCGGTAGTACTCGCCCCCCAGCTCGGTGATGTGCACCAGGCCTTCGACGTACAAGGCGTCGAGCTGCACAAACAACCCGAAGGTCGTGA